>NZ_JRQQ01000025.1 GCF_001625325.1 Croceicoccus estronivorus | reverse complement strand
CTCACTCGCCACACCGATAATCTCGGCTGACCTAGTGTGCATCGCCAGAGGCGAACACGCAACAGTTAGTAAGAAGCAAACTGCTGCGCCGCGCCAAAATAAATTGGCACGTTTTTGCATGCTAATTCTAGCACTCCCGAAATCTTGGCCTGCGACCGAAATCCGCGAAACTTGAATTGCATACTAGCCTTCCCTTCCATCTTAAAATTCCTACTAGCCGTCGAGCGGGTTGCCCCTATGGTTACGATAACGGCATCACGGTAGCCGGATGGGACTGCGCTATCCTCTGGGCAACGTGACTGGGTC
>NZ_JRQQ01000024.1 GCF_001625325.1 Croceicoccus estronivorus | reverse complement strand
TACATCGTGTTCTTCGACTGGGATAAGTCGGACATCACGCCGGAGGCAGCAACGATCCTCGACAGCGCGGTTACCGCCTATGGCAACTGTGACGTCGTTCCGATCATGCTGGCGGGCTACACCGACCGTTCGGGTACCGAAGCCTACAACATGGGCCTGTCGGCACGCCGCAACACCTCGGTGCGTGGTTACCTGACGACCCACGGCATCCCGGATGAGCGGATCACGAGCCAGGCGTTCGGTGAAGCCAACCCGCGGGTTCCGACCGCAGACGGTGTCCGCGAACTGCAGAACCGCCGCGTTGAAATCACCTACGGGCCGGGCTCGGGCAACTAAGCCCAACC
>NZ_JRQQ01000023.1 GCF_001625325.1 Croceicoccus estronivorus | reverse complement strand
CGACGCACTGCACCGAGGCGGACGTGTCGAAGCAGCATATCGGGATTGCACGCGATCTCGGGATGGATGTGTCCGGCTTCCTGATGATGAGTCATATGATCGGGGCCGAGGCGCTGGCGGAGCAGGCGCTGCTGATGGAAAGCTATGGTGCGCAGTGCGTCTATGTGACGGACAGCGGCGGTGCGCTGGACATGGACGGGGTGCGGGAGCGGTTGCGGGCCTATGACAAGGTTCTGAAGCCGGAGACGCAGCGCGGCATTCATGCGCACCACAACCTGTCTCTGGGTGTGGCGAACTCGATCGTTGCGGCGCAGGAAGGCGCGGTGCGGATCGATGCGAGCCTTGCCGGGATGGGTGCCGGTGCGGGCAATGCGCCGCTGGAGGTGTTCATAGCGGCTGCGGATCGCAAGGGCTGGAACCACGGTTGCGACGTTATGGCGCTGATGGATGCGGCGGAGGATCTGGTTCGTCCGTTGCAGGACCGCCCGGTGCGGGTGGACCGCGAGACGCTGAGCCTGGGGTATGCCGGGGTCTATTCGAGCTTCCTGCGCCATGCGGAGAAGGCCAGCGAAGACTACGGCATCGATACCCGCGAGATCCTCGTCGAACTCGGACGCAGAAAAATGGTCGGCGGTCAGGAAGACATGATCGTCGATGTCGCACTCGATATGATCAAAGAAAAAGAAT
>NZ_JRQQ01000022.1 GCF_001625325.1 Croceicoccus estronivorus | reverse complement strand
AAGACGACGACGGTTCGGATAGATTTGCCTTGGTGCATGAGCTCGAAGCCCTTGTTGATGTCTTCGAGTGCGAGGGTGTGGGTTATCATGGGATCGATCTGGATCTTGCCGTCCATGTACCAGTCGACGATCCGCGGCACATCGGTGCGCCCCTTCGCCCCGCCAAACGCCGTCCCCCGCCAGTTGCGCCCGGTGACAAGCTGAAACGGCCGCGTGCTGATCTCCTTGCCCGCTTCGGCCACCCCAATGATGATCGAGGTCCCCCAGCCCCGATGGCAGCATTCCAGCGCCTGACGCATCACATCCGTATTGCCCGTGCAATCGAACGAATAGTCCGCCCCGCCGTCCAGCATGTTGACCAGCGTCGCAACAACATCGCCCACATCCTTCGGATTGACGAAGTCGGTCATCCCGAACCGGCGGCCCCATTCCGCCTTGTCGCTGTTGATGTCCACCCCGACGATCCGGTCCGCCCCGGCCAGCTTCGCCCCCTGGATCACGTTCAGCCCGATCCCCCCCAGACCGAACACGACGACATTGTCCCCGGGACGCACCTTGGCCGTATTGACCACCGCGCCAACTCCGGTCGTCACCCCGCAACCGATATAGCAACTCGTCTCGAACGGTGCGTCCTCGCGGATCCTGGCAACCGCAATCTCGGGCAGGACCGTGAAGTTCGAAAACGTCGAACAGCCCATGTAGTGATAGATCGTCTGCCCCTTGTAGGAAAAGCGGCTGGTCCCATCGGGCATCAGCCCCTGTCCCTGCGTCGCGCGGATCGCGGTGCACAGGTTGGTCTTGCCCGACAGGCACGACTTACACTGGCGGCATTCCGGCGTGTACAGCGGAATGACGTGATCGTCAGGCTTGACCGAGGTTACGCCGGCGCCGACCTCCCGGACGACGCCGGCTCCCTCATGTCCCAGAACCGCGGGGAATATCCCCTCGCTGTCCAGTCCGTCCAGCGTATAGGCATCCGTATGGCAAATCCCCGTCGCCATGATCTCAACCAGAACCTCGCCCTCCCGCGGACCCGCAAGATCAAGCTCCACTATCTCCAACGGACGGCAAGCCTCAAAAGCTACCGCTGCGCGCGTCTTCAT
>NZ_JRQQ01000021.1 GCF_001625325.1 Croceicoccus estronivorus | reverse complement strand
GGATAAAGGCTGCGATAATTGGTTCTGGTAATATTGGGACTGATTTGATGATGAAGATGCTGAAGCATCCAGAGAACATGGAGTTGGCGGCTGTTGTCGGGATTGATCCGAATTCCGAGGGTCTTGCGATGGCGCGCGAACATGGTGTTGCGACGACGCATGAGGGTATCGAGGGTCTGAAGAAGCTGGCGTGTTATCCTGAGATCGGGATCGCGTTCGATGCGACGAGTGCTTATGCGCACAAGGTGCATGACGAGGCTTTGCGTGCCGATGGCATTCAGGTTGTGGACCTGACGCCTGCGGCGATTGGTCCGTTTACGGTTCCTCCGGTGAACATGAACGAGCATCTGGACGAGCCGAACGTGAACATGGTGACGTGTGGCGGTCAGGCGACGATCCCGATGGTCGCGGCGGTCAGCCGGGTGGCCAAGGTTCACTATGCGGAGATCGTGGCATCGGTCTCGTCGCGTTCGGCAGGGCCTGGCACGCGGGCCAATATCGACGAGTTCACGCGCACCACTGCGAATGCGATCGAGAAGGTCGGTGGGGCGACCCGGGGCAAGGCGATCATCATTCTCAACCCGGCGGAACCGCCGATGATCATGCGCGATACGGTCTTCACGCTGTCGGAAGGGGCGGATGAGGAAACGATCCGCCAGTCGGTGAAGGAGATGGCGGCCGAAGTTCAGAAGTACGTTCCGGGCTATCGCCTGAAGCAGGAAGTGCAGTTTGAACGCTATGGCGACAACAACAAGCTCAAGATCCCGGGCATGGGCGAGTTCACGGGCATCAAGACGATGATCATGCTCGAGGTCGAAGGGGCTGGCGACTATCTGCCCAGCTATTCCGGCAATCTCGACATCATGACCGCTGCCGCCAAGGCGACGGGCGAACTGCTTGCCCAGCGCCGCATGGCTGCGGCCGCCGCCTGAGGAAAGGACTGGAAATGACCGGAAAGTTCAACGTCGAAGCAGGCGACAAGCTGTACATCCAGGACGTGACCTTGCGCGATGGCATGCATGCCATCCGTCACATGTACGGGATCGATCATGTTCAGGCGATTGCCAGGGCGCTCGATGCCGCGGGCGTGGATGCCATCGAGGTGGCCCATGGGGACGGCCTGTCAGGCGCGAGCTTCAACTACGGCTTTGGCGCCCATACCGACTGGGAATGGATCGGTGCGGTTGCCGAAGTGCTGGACAAGTGCGTTCTGACGACTCTGATCCTGCCGGGTGTGGGCACGGTTGAGGAACTCAGGCGGGCTTATGACCTGGGTGTGCGTTCAGTGCGTGTGGCGACGCACTGCACCGAGGCGGACGTGTCGA
>NZ_JRQQ01000020.1 GCF_001625325.1 Croceicoccus estronivorus | reverse complement strand
TCTGGAGAAGACGTTGACAGTTTCGCTTTCGTATCCGCTTGACCGTCAGGGCATAGCCACTGGCGCGATGATTTACGCGAACCTTGGCACAGCAGCTTTGGTTGAGCATTCGCTTTCGAACGGTGAAGGCAAGCTAGCGGCTGATGGGCCGCTTGTGGTTGAGACGGGCGAGCACACGGGCCGTTCGGCGAAGGACAAGTTCACGGTTCGCGATGGGGTGACGGAACATTCGGTGTGGTGGGGCAAGAGCAATGTTCCGATGACGCCGGAACAGTTTGCCGCGCTGAAGGCGGATTTCTTTGCCGCGTTGGGTGAGAAGGACAAGCTCTATGTGGCGGACCTGTTCGGTGGTTCGCAGGCGGAACACCGGGTGAATGTCCGGGTGATCAACGAGCTGGCATGGCACAACCTGTTCATCCGCACGCTGCTGGTTCGCCCGACGGCGCAGGAGCTGGACGGTTTTCTTCCGGAATACACGATCATCGACCTGCCGAGTTTCCGGGCCGATCCGGAACGGCATGGCTGCCGGACGCAGACGGTGATTGCAGTGAACCTGTCGGAGAAGCTGATACTGATCGGCGGGACGAAGTACGCTGGCGAGATGAAGAAGAGCGTGTTCGGGATTCTGAACTATCTTCTTCCGGCCAAGGGCGTGATGCCGATGCACTGTTCGGCGAATATCGGTCCGGATGGCAAGACGGCGGTGTTCTTCGGTCTTTCGGGCACGGGCAAGACGACGCTTTCGGCCGATGCGAGCCGGACGCTGATCGGGGACGACGAGCATGGCTGGTCGGATACGGCGGTGTTCAACTTCGAAGGGGGTTGTTACGCCAAGATGATCCGCCTGTCCGCGGATGCGGAGCCGGAGATCTACGCGACGACGAAGCGCTTCGGGACAGTGCTCGAGAACGTGGTGATGGACGAGGAGACGCGTCAGCTCGATCTCGACGATGCCTCGCTGGCGGAGAACACGCGGGGCGCCTATCCGCTGGAGTTCATTCCCAATACGTCGGAAGAGAACCTGGGCCCGGTTCCGTCGAACGTGATCATGCTGACGGCCGATGCGTTCGGGGTTCTGCCTCCGATTGCGCGTCTGACGCCGGATCAGGCGATGTATCACTTCCTGTCTGGCTACACGGCGAAGGTTGCGGGCACGGAGATTGGCGTGACGGAGCCGGAAGCGACGTTCTCGACGTGCTTTGGTGCACCGTTCATGCCGCGTCATCCGAGCGTTTACGGCAATCTTCTGAAGGAACGGATTGCGAAGGGCGGCGTGTCGTGCTGGCTGGTGAATACCGGTTGGACGGGCGGCAAGTACGGGGTTGGCCAGCGTATGCCGATCAAGGAGACGCGGGCGCTGCTGAATGCGGCGCTGGACGGCAGCCTGAACGATGTGGAGTTCCGCAAGGA
>NZ_JRQQ01000019.1 GCF_001625325.1 Croceicoccus estronivorus | reverse complement strand
ATGAGGGAGCTATTCTGATGAATCGCAACACGCGTCGTTTATTGACGGCAGGTGTGTCTGGTATTGCGCTTGCCGCCTTGCCATTCGTTCCTGCGGGTGCCGTAACGGTTCCCGGAGACAGCATTGCCGATGGTGATGTGCTTGACACCACGGCTGCGGCTGACGGTGCCATTATGGTGGACATTTCGGCGATCGCTAACGCTGACGCTCTTGGTGAGCATGAGGAGGCTGTTTCGACCGTTTCCGGCACCGGGGAAGGTCAGGTCGATGTTGGCGGCGTTGCTTCGGTGGACGTGTCGAACGGCGGGGTGTTCTCGATTCTTGCTGAAGGCACTGCCGGTGATGCTGCAATCCCGAACATCGCAGTCGAATTGACTGCTGTTGCGGCGACTGGCGCGGCTTCTGTTGATTTCGCGAACAATGATTCGTTCTCGGTCCTTGCTGATGCCAATCAGGCGGGCGTTGGGGCCACCTCGATCAATGCGTTCGTCGACCTTGCGGTTCTGCAGTCTGCTTCGGCGGCAACTGGCGATATCAGCATTGGCTTTGTGAATGACAGTGCAGCTACCTTCGCTGCTGGTGCCGATGCCAATGCTTCGGCTTCCGAAGATGCGATTGCGGGGGCTACGATTTACGGCGGCCTGGTGCAGACCGGTTCGGGCGAAGATGCGACTTTCAATTTCACCAACGATGGTGGCTTTGCCGTAACGGCGAAGGCTAACGCGCTTGGTGGTGGCGGTGCGACCGATACGGCGGAGGCGACTGCTTTTGCCGGTGGTGGTGCTGCTCAATATGTGGGCGGTGCGGACTCCGCGACGTTCGCGATGAACAACTCGGGTTCCGTTGAAGTGGCTGCTACGGCTACGGCTGCGGCATATGATGCTGCTGGTCATGCGTTTGCCGGGCTCGGGCTTGGTCAGGCTGCTGTTGGCGTAACCTCGGTTGATCTTGCGATCACTAACGCTGCAGGTGCTTCCGTTGATGTGACCGCAAAGGCGGTCGGCAACGCGGCAACCGGCGACAGTGCTGATGGCACGGCTATCGCTGTGGCTGGTGTCGCGCAGGGTGCGCTTGGTTTTGACACGGCATCGCTTACTTTGACGAACGACGGCTCGATCAATGTTGCTGCTACCGGCAGCGGCGTTGCGGGCACGGACGTGTCGCTGGCGACTGCTACGGCCCATGGCCTTGCTCTTGCAGGTGTGGGTGCCGGACAGATCGCTGTTGGCGGGACTGCTGCCACCCTCGATATGGCCAATGGCGTGGATGGCGCGATTTCGGTTCAGGCGCTTGCCAAGGCTTCGGCCGAAGCGAGCGTTGTGGCGAACGCGAGCGCGACGGCTGTTGCCGGCGTTGGTGCGGTACAGGCTTCCCTGTTTGCGGGCAGCAACACGCTTTCGTTGAGCAATAGCGGTTCCATCGCTGTGACGGGTTCGGCTGAGGCCGTTGCTGCCGGCGCGGGATCTGCCGATGCTTCTGCTGCTGCCATTGCGGGAGCGGGTGTTGCTCAGATCGGTCTCGGCGGGGTTTCTTCGCTTACCTTGCTCAACGACGCCGATGGTGTGATTGATGTCAACGCGATCGCTGAAGCGACGGCAGGCGAGGATGCCTCCGCCAGTGCTAATGCAGTTGTCGGTGTGGCCCAGGTCGCAGCAGGTTCAGGCGATGGTTTGGTCGCCAGCGCGGCGATGACCAATGACGGTGTTGTCGATGTCTCTGCTTCTGCCGGTGCTACGGGAGAATCCGCAGCTGCATTGGCTGCCGCGGGTACTTCGTTGTTCGGCATCGGTGGTGGCGTGCTTCAGGCAGCCTTTGCCGGCACTACGGGCATCACGACGGCCGATGCTTCGGTCTCCTTCGTCAATTCGACCAGCGGTGTCGTTAATGTCAACGCGGTCGCCAATGCTGTCGCGGACGGCAACGTCCCCGGTTATGAGGCGCAGGCTGGTGCTTATGCAGGTATCGGCGTCGGGCAATTGGCGGTCAGCTATGACAATGGCAACGCGACGGCTGCTCTGACGAACAGTGGCACTGTCAGCGTCAATGCAACTGCCAACGCGACGGATACTGCCTCCGGTGGTGATGCGCAGGCAGAAGCGGCGGCCGGCAGCGCGTTCGCTCAGGGTGCGATCGCTCTCGACGAGGGTAATGCTACTGTTACCCTCGACAACTCGGGTTCGCTTTCTGCATCGGCTTTGGCAGTTGCCAACGCGGATGACGTTGCAGAAGCTTCCGCTTCTGCTTTCGGCGGTGCCCAGAATGCGATGGCGAATGATGACAACGATCATGTCGCTTCGGCCAGCATCAACAACACCGGTTCGATTGCGGTCGATGCCACGGCGCAGGCCAATGGTGGTGCAGGCTTCGGGTTCTTCCTGCCGGTTGAGGCGAATGCTTCTGCTGGTGGAATTTACCAAAATGCAGAAACCCATCATCTGACCGATCCGTCGGGTGATGCGGAAGTCACCCTGGTCAATGCCGCTTCGGCGACCATCAGCGTGGCGGCTAACGCGACTGCTACGGGTACGGGTGTTGCGCTTGGTGAAGCCACGGCATCTGGGATCGGACAGCAGGCCTACTCCGATGAAGGCAGCGCCACGGTTGAATTGTCCAACGATGGCACGATCTCTCTCGGGGCGAATGCGAATGTGACTGGTGGCGATTTCGCCGGTGCAGACGCAGGCATCGATTATGGTATCTACCAGACAGCCACGAATGCTGAGAGTGACGATGTCGCAACGGTAACGCTGACGAACACCGGCACCATTGATATGGCTGCCGTTGCTTCCGCGAACACCACCGAACCCGGTGGCGTTGCCTTCGCGGCGGCCAATGTCGGCGGTGCGGGCACGGCCGCTGGTATCTACCAGGAAGCTAACGGGTCGACTGCGACAATCAACAATTCCGGTTCGCTGGCATTCACTGCCGATGCGAGCGCGACGGCTGATGCCGAAGCTTTCGGATTTGCGATTGCCGATGGGGTTGATCAGTACGCTTCTGCAAGTGCAGTGGGTGATGCGGCTGTCGCGACCTTCAATAATGAAGATGGCGGCACGTTCGATGTCGAAGCGTCGGCTTTCGCCAGCGCCGATGACGCCGATGCCTTCGCCTTCGGTTACGGCGTCGATCAGAACGTTACTGGCGTGACCGCTACTGCGGCTTTCACCAATGTTGGTGACTTCACGGTCGGGGCTGCTGCTACCGCAGTCGGTGCAACGGAAAGCTTCGCTTTCGCCAGCGCCGAAGGCATTCAGCAGAATCTGTCTCCGACGGCTTCGGGTACGTTCGATAACTCGGGTAGCATTGTTGTCTCGGCAACGGCTGTCGCTTCGGGCACAGGCCTCGGTAATGCCGTGGCCTTGGCTGAAGGGCTTGAGGTCAACGGTGGGGCTTCGGTCAGCATCGTGAACTCCGGCACGATGAGTGTGGTCGCCAGTGCATCGGCCCCCGCTCCGAGTGGAAACTTTGCCGGTGCGACCGGTATCCACCTCAACGGTGGCAGCACTTCGGCAACGATCACCAACTCGGGTGCGATTTATGTCGATGCGATCGTCAATGACGGCACCACCGGCACTGCTGCGGCGACCGGCATTCTCGTGACCAACACGGGTGCCACGGTCAACAATGCTGCTGGCGTGATCCATGCAAGCGAAAGCACCGATGGTGGCGCGACGTGGACCTGGGGTAATGCAATCGATACGACCGGAGCTTCCGGCCCGGTTGTGATCAACCTGCTGGGTGATGGCTCGACGTATCAGAGCGCTTACCCGACGGGTCCGGTTGCCCATGGCGACATTTACGGCAACATCGAGCTTTCAGCGGACGACACGGTGAACGTGTCAGCCGGTGAAACGTGGTTCGATGGTCTCGTGAATGCAGGTGCCTATGCAGCGTGGTCGGACAACGATCCGCTGACCGATCCGGCGCTGTCTTCGGACGGTACGCTGAACATCGCCAGCGATGGTGTCCTGTTCCTGCGTGACGATCGCGGCGAAGCCGACGATGTAGCCGATTACGCTGGTCCCTCGCATGTGTTCGTGAACAGCTTCAATGTGGACGCCGGTGGCGTTCTGGCGCTTGAGCTTGCAGGCGGCCCTGTTGGTGGTGCTCAGACAGTCGGTACGTATCCGTCGGTCTATGCCAACGACATCAGCCTTGCTGATGGCGCGGTCATCGAAGCACGTCCGTCGAGCAGCAACGGCCTGTATGACGATGACTACTTCTACGACAATGTCATCGAAACCGGCACGGGCGGTGTTCTGGACGGCGGCACGCTGACGGCTCAGACCTCTTCGGTCCTGCTGACGGCGGAAGCGACCTATGACGGGGATCACAACGGTGACGGCATCGGGGACGGCAATGTCGACCTCGGCGTGACCCGCGTGCACTTCGACCAGGTTGCCGGTCTGAACATCAACCAGACCTCGGTTGGTCAGGCGATCGAAGGCACGTACGATCCGGGCCTCGATGCGACGAACGGTGCCTATGCCAGCATGCTGGCCTCGCTGTTCACGATCAACGATGCGACCGAATACGCCAACGCGCTGGATGCGCTCTCGGCTGACCAGTACGCAGGTTACCTGCGTTCGCTGGGCTGGCTGGGCACGCGGTTCAACGGCCTCATGAACGACATGAGCGAGTGCGGTAAGGGTATTGTCGATACGGAACTGTGCCGGAGCCCGGGCGACCCCCGGATCTGGGCTGAGTTCAACATCGGCCATGTCGATACGGACGGCGACGTTGAAGCCTCGGGCTTCGATGCCGACCAGATGTTCATCGCGATGGGTATCGACTTCGCGGTCAGCCCGAACTTCGTGCTGGGTGTCGCTGGTGCCTATGTGGAAAGCAACACGGACTTCGACCTGTACAACGGGAAGATCGACGCGAACGGCTTCCAGGTTGGCCTCTACGGCAACTACGACGCGGGCAGCTACTACCTGAAGGGCTCGGTGAGCTACACCGACCTGGATGGCGACTCGGCACGCACGATCTCGATCGGCAACCCGCTGACGCCGTGGCACGCGAATGGCTCGACGCTGACCGGTACGCTGGTTGGTGATCCGGATGCGACGATCTGGTCGCTTGCGGGTGAAGCCGGCTATCGTATCCCGCTGAGCGAGAATGCCACGCTGACGCCTTACCTCGGCCTCGACTATGCCTCTGTGAACCTGAAGAAGTTCACCGAAACCGGTCTGGCAGGTGCAAACCTGACCGTGGACGGCTCGGATGAGTTCTTCGCAGGTGAACTGGGCCTCGAACTGGCAGCGCAGATGGGCAATGTCGCGCCTTACATCAAGGCAGGCTGGCAGCATCGCTTCAGCAACGACACGGCTGACTTCGTGGGCGCCTTCGCAGATGGTCCGACGGGTACTTCGTTCGAAGTGATCTCGGAAGACTTCGCTGCGGACGCCGCAGTGGTCGAAGTCGGGATCGCGGCAGCACTGACGCCGGCGCTCGATGCGCACATCGGTTATCAGGGCCGCTTCTCGAGCGACGTGGAACGCCATGCCGGCGGGATCACGCTGAGCTACCTGTTCGGCGCTGCCGAACCGGCTCCGCCGCCACCCCCGCCGCCGCCGCCGCCGCCGCCGCCCCCTCCGCCCCCGCCGCCGCAGGTGGTGTGCAACAAGGGTCCGTACATCGTGTTCTTCGACTGGGATAAGTCGG
>NZ_JRQQ01000002.1 GCF_001625325.1 Croceicoccus estronivorus | reverse complement strand
ACGGGCCGGGCTCGGGCAACTAAGCCCAACCCAGCGTAGGCAATAAACAAGGGGGCCGGGAGATTACTTCTCCCGGCCCCTTTTGTGTTCAACGGAGTGTGGCCTCTCCCAAGTGTGTGAATGAGGCTGGAAGAATGCGAGCCTGTATGGGCTGGGTTTTCCTGCCTTATCGGGCGCGATCACGCATGGGATGGAACAATCTGAATCCCCATCTGATCAGGCAGAGGCTGTGCCCTACTCGTGCCGTAATGCCTCTATCGGATTGAGGCTCGCTGCCCGCCGCGCTGGAAAATAGCCAAAGACGACGCCTATCAACGCTGAAAAGCTGAACGCGATCAGATTGATTGTTGGATCGAAAAGAAACGGGACCCCCATCACCGGTGCAAGAGCGAGCGTAACGACCAGTGCAAGCAGAATGCCGACGACTCCGCCGAGACAGGCAAGGGCAGCTGCTTCGACCAGAAATTGCATCAGAACGTCCCGTGCCAGTGCGCCAATAGCCAGCCTGATGCCGATCTCACGGGTGCGTTCGGTTACGGAAACAAGCATGATGTTCATAATACCGATCCCTCCGACAATCAGGCTGACGGCTGCCACTGCGCCGAGCAGGGCCGTGAGGATTTGGGTAGAGCCGGAAACCGCGGAGGCAATTTGCGCTGTGTCGAGCACGTTGAAATTGTTGTCCTGATTGCCGGTGAGATTTCGCCGTTCACGCAGCAGGCCCTCCAGAGATGCCTGTACGCTGCTCGTCTCATACCCGTCTGCGACTGCGATCATGATCGAACGCAGCTCCTGATTGCCGGTAAAGCGCCGCTGCACGGTCTTGAGCGGCATAATGACAACATCGTCCTGATCGACACCGAACCCGCCCTGGCCTCTGGCATCCAGGACACCCACAACCGTGCAGGAGACGTTATCCAGCCGGAAGCGTTGCCCAACCGGATCGCCGTCTCGAAACAGGTTACTGACTAATGTCGCGCCGAGGATGCAGACGCTCTTGCCCGCTTGTTCCTCTGCATTTGTGAAAGTGCGGCCTTCAGCCAGCGCCCAATCCTGCGCGACAAGATAGTCGTTGGTTGTTCCATTGATGGTCGTCGACCAATTCTGTTCGTTGCGAACCGCAGTGGCGGAAGCCTGTGCCTGTCCGGCAACTGCCCGCACACCCGGGATCTGTTCCCGGATTGCCTCAAGATCGTCCTCTTCGAAATTGGGTACGGCTTCGCCGCCGCCGCCAGGCCCCATACGTTGGCCTGGCCGGACAATCAGGATGTTGGAGCCAAGCGAACTGATCTGCTGTTCTACGGCGGCCGTGGCGCCGTTGCCCAGAGTGACCATGGTGATGACGGCGGCCACACCGATGACAATACCGAGGATCGTCAGGAACGACCGCATGAGATGGCGGCGAATCTCGCGGAAGGCGAGCATGATTGTGGTGAGGAACATCAGGCGGGTGCTCCGATCTTGCCAGCACGTTTTTCGTTCCGTTCTATCCGCTCGATCAGGCCATCGCGGAAACGCACGATCGTGTGCGCATATTCGGCCATTTCTTCTTCGTGAGTGACAAGGGCAATAGTCAGCCCTCGTTCCACATTCAGCCGGGTCAGCAGTTCCATGATCTCCAGCGAACGTTCGGTGTCGAGGTTGCCGGTTGGCTCGTCCGCCAGCAAGACATCCGGCTCTGTCACCATGGCGCGGGCGATCGCCACGCGCTGCATCTGTCCGCCGGAAAGCTCAGCCGGTGTGTGATGCGCCCAGGGGGCGAGCCCCACCTGTTCGAGCGTTGCCATGGCGAGATCATGGCGGCGGGCACGCGGTTCCCCCCGATAAAGCAGGGGCAATTCGACATTTTCCAGCGCTGTCGTGCGGGGCAGCAGATTAAAGCCCTGAAATACGAAGCCGAGATATTTCCGTCGCAACAATGCGCGCTGATCGCCTGTGAGACTTTCCACCGGGACGCCGTGAAACAGGTATTGCCCGCCTGTTGCCGCATCGAGACAGCCAAGGATGTTCATCATCGTCGACTTGCCGGAACCGGATGGGCCCATGACCGCAACGAAGTCCCCCTGTTCGATATCGAGGTCAATTCCCTTCAGCGCCTGAAAGGCAGTGGGGCCCGACCCGAAAACCTTGGTAATGCCACGCAATCGGATCAGCGGGGCTTGTGCCATCATTCGGTCGCTGCCTTTACACTGGTCACGACTTTCATCCCGGGCTTTAGCTCACTGCTGGTAACAGCCGTGTCGCGCCCATCGCTTGCGCCGGTGACGACCGGGATCGCGCGGAGCTTTTCCTTGTCGTCGAGAATATAGACCGTTTGCTGGCTACCGGCGCCAATTTCTGTCTGCTGCCCGTTTCCTTCATTCATTCTGCGCCCGGGCGGTCCCATCTGGGTCATCAGACCACCTTGGGTTTCTTCGGAGGTGTCGCCATTGTCAGGTCGGAAACGAAGTGCGGCATTGGGCACGATCAGCACGTTTTCAGCGGATTGCACTGCAATGTCGGCAGTTGCGGTCATGCCGGGGCGCAGGCGTCCGTCCGGGTTGGAGACGCTGAGAATGGCATCATAGGCGATGACCTGTGAGCTTGTACTGACCGACGAAGAGCTGGAACTGGAGGCAAGATTGTTGGAGCCGAGATCCACACGCTGGATTTTTGCGGGAAAGGTTTCTCCCGGCCAGGCATCGACTGTGAACGTGGCCTCTTGCCCGGCTTTGACCTGGCCGACGTCCGCCTCGTCGATGGCGATTTCGAGTTGCATGGAAGACAGGTCTTCCGCGATGACGAACAATGTCGGCGTGCTGAAAGAGGCTGCGACTGTTTGACCCGGCTCGATCTGGCGGGACAGCACGATTCCGGACACCGGGGCCCTGATCACGGCCTTGCCGCGATTGGTCATGCTCGACGACAGGCTGGCTTGTGCCGATACGGCATTCGCCTCTGCCGCGCGGAGTTGAGCAACCGCGCGGGCGCGAGTGGCCTCGGCGCTCGCCATCTCCGTCTGCGAAGGGACACGGCCATCGGACAGGCGTGAGACCTCTTGCATGCGATTAAGCTGGGCCTGGGCTTCGGCCAACGTCGCTTTCGCTTGTTGGACCTCTGCCCTTCGTGCGTTGAGTGCGGCCTGTCCCTGTGCAATCTGGTCGTCGAGGATGTCGGTATTGATAACCGCCAGCGGTTGCCCACGGGCAACGCGATCATTGACGTCGACCAGGACCTGATCGATCGTTCCCGACAATTCCGAACCCACTTCAACCTGATTGGTTGGCGCAAGATTCCCCGTGGCGGAGACGGTAATGGCGAGGTTTCCGCGTCGTACCTCCTGTGTGATGTAGCCTCCGGTTTCACCGCCGCCGAAGCAGCGTGCAAGGAGCAGTAAGAGCAGAAGGAGCGCAACCCCCCCGCCGCCCCATTTCACCCAGCGGTGCCAGCGGGGCGCGTCTGTCGCGCCGAGGAACGCGTCGAGATCCGCCTCCGTCGCGGCGGCAGGTCCCTCAGTCGTGGAGGTTTGGTCGGTCATTGATCTGTCCCGTCGGGAAGGGGTGCGAGTGGATCCCATCCTCCGCCCAAGGCAAGATAAAGCCGGACGAGAGCCTGGGCATGTGCCGCCTGAATGCTGGAAAGGCCGTCACGGGCGCTTAGCAGGCTGCGTTCGGCGTCAAGCACCGTGCGAAAGTCCGTCAGGCCGGACTGGTACTGACTGCGGGCGAGAAGCGCTGTGGTTTCCGCCGCGTCGAGTGCAATGACGAGCTGTTCCCTGCGTTCATTGGTGGCCTTGAACGAAACGAGAGCATTCTCGACGTCTTCCAGTGCGGTCAGCACTGTCTGGCGATAGGCGGCGAAGGCGGCGTCTGCTCCGGCCTCCTGAGAGCGCACAGCGGCGGCTGTTGCACCCCCGTCGAACAAAAGCTGAGAGAGGCTACCGAACAGCGATCCGGTGATCGCATCGGCCAGACCACCGACGGACAGCGCGGATGCACCGATATTGCCGTTAATGGCTAGTGAGGGATACAAGCGCGCCTTGGCGACCCCGATCCGGGCTGTCGCGGCAGCCAGCGTTCGTTCGGCGGCACGGACGTCTGGCCGCTGGCGCAGGGTATCCGCCGGGATACCCGCTGCTATGCCATCGGGGCCTTGGGGAATGGTTGCGTTCGACGCGAGATCGGCGGTGATGGTCCCCGGCGCATCACCCATCAAAACGGCGATACGGTTTGCAGCGCTGGCGAAGCTGGTTTCCAATGTCGGGATCGTGGCAGCCGTTTGCGCTCTCTGCGTTCGCGCCTGTTCGACATCGAGTGAGGAAACCAGCCCGGCTTGCCGCCGCCATTGCGCGATTTGCAGATTGTCGTCCTGCGTCGCAAGTGTGTCGCGGGCGATGGCAAGGCTCGCCTGGGCAGAGCGGGCATCGATGTAATTGAGCGCGACTTCTGCCGCGATCGCCGTGCGAACACTGGCGAGATCATATCCAGCGGCCTCCAATTCGGCGCGGCTGGCCTCCACGGCGCGGCTCGTGCCCCCGAACAAGTCCATGCTCCATGAAGCATCCACATCGGCTGAATAGCTCGTTGTAGATCGGCTACCGATTACATTGTCGCCGAAATCATATCCTTCGCGGGTGCCTGCCGTAGCTCCGATTGACGGAGCATAGCCTGCGCGGGCCTGAACGAGGGCGGCGCGCGCCTGACGCAGCCGCGCGGCTGCTTGAACGATGTCGAGATTGGCGTTGAGCGCCCGGTCGACATACCTGGCGAGTTGTGGATCTTCGAACTTGTTCCACCAGAGGGCGAGGTCTTCTGCACCCGGCTCGGCCGATGCAGACCAGTGCGATGGGATGCCGAGACTGGCAGCGCTTTGGGGATGATAGTTAGGGCCGGCGCTGCATCCCGATATCAGCAGGGGAGCAAACACAAATATCCGATAGCGCCTCATGACCGTTCAATGGATGGCCGCTGGAATGAGGTCCAGTCGCAAATTGTCGCGAACTGTCTCAGGCCGGTGACCGGAAATCTGGCTTGAGGCGGCGATCAGCGATGTTCTCCGAAGCTCGCTTCCGCGCCCACTGCCAGTTCCACGACTTCGGACGTTATCTGTTCCTGGCGTAGACGGCGGGTGAGGGCAGTCAGTTCGTCATGGCGGCGGTCGATGTTGCTGCGCGCCGAAAGCATGGCATACATCCGAGCCTCATTTTCTGCGGCATAGGAAAGCATGATGGCTTCGCAGATTTCCGCGAAGACATACTCCTGTGCCAATGCTTCGAGAAGATCCTGAGGTGGCAGGTTGAGAATAGGGGGTTCGGTGGGAGCAGCGGGAGGGAAGCGCTGGAAATCGAAGGGGATGAGCGGCCGTTGAATAATGTTCTGTCCGGCCTGTCCGGGCGCGGCATGGACCAGGGTAATACGGTCGACTTTCCGGCTCTCCAGGCGACGATACAATTCTTCGGCCAACCGGTTGGCCTGAGTCATGACTTCGTCGCCATGCGAAGCCATTGGCAAGGTTCCGCTGATTGCAAGGTTGCGCTCGGCTGCTGCGGCCCCACCGCGATTACCAATGACGAACAGCTCGCTCTCATTCGCTTCCGCTGCCAACAGCTCTTCGACGGTATCGAGGATCCGCATGTTGAAGCCTCCGACGAAACCCTGCTCGCTGCATATCATCACAAACAGGTGAGCCTCGCCAGAGGTGGAGCTGACGGGGGCAGGGGCGTGGGGGGGGATGAGGACCAGTGCCTCGCTGATCGCTTCACCGACCGTTCCCGCGTAGCTCGCGATACCTTTTAGTCGCTCCTGCGCTTCGTTGAGACGGACCGCTGCAATGCCCCGGATAGCCGAAACGACGGATGAAAACTGGTCGACGCCTTCGAGCCGATGTTCGACTTCGCCGAGTTGGTCAGACATCGCCCGCTCCGTCGCTTTCGCGGTCGACAAGGGTTGCCAGTGCGCGAACGGCATCCGCAAGTTTCGATCTGACGGTTTCGTCCGCCTCACCGGAATCCGAAATCGCTGCGACCAGATCGGGAACCGAAGAGTCGAGCCAATGGGTGATCCGGGAGCGTATCTTGCCGATGGTCGCGGTGGAATAATCATCCAGAACACCGGCATTCAGCGCAGCGAGCAGCGCCACCTGATCGACCATGCGCAGGCTTTCGAAGCGCGGCTGGGCCAGCAGTGCCCGGATGCGTTCGCCGCGTTGGATCTGCGCCATGACGCGTTTGTCGGAAATTCCGCCGAAGCGAGTGAATATTTCCAGTTCGAGAAACTGGGCGTAATCAAGGCGGATTTTCCCCGAAACGTCACGCAACGCGGCTTTCTGTGTCTTTCCGCCAACGCGGCTGACACTCAGGCCAACATCGACTGCGGGGCGTTGATTGGCTGCGAACAGTCGGGAATCGAGTACGATCTGGCCATCTGTGATCGAAATAACATTTGTCGGAATGTAGGCGGAAAGGTTGCCGGCATCCGTCTCGATGATGGGCAAGGCAGACAGCGAGCCTCCGCCGAGCTCCGCTGAAAGATGGGCTGCCCGTTCAAGCAGATGGGCATGTTGATAGAATATGTCGCCGGGGTAGGCTTCTCGCCCTGGGGGCGAACGGGTCAGCAGCGAAAGCTCGCGATGGGTTGCCGCATGCTTTGACAGGTCATCGATCACGACGAGCGCATGCCCGCCATTGTCGCGGAAATATTCGGCAATGGTCATGCCCGCGGCTGGTGCGATCCATTGCAGGCCAGGCGGAGATGCGGCGGATGCCACGACGAAAATCGTTCGTTCGGGCGCGCCGTGTTTCCTGATGGCCGCGATGGTCCGCTCGATCGCCGAAATCCGTTGCCCCACCGCGATATAGATGCAGATCATTTCGGAATTTTTTTGGGCGACCATCGCCTCGACGGCGAGAGCGGTCTTGCCCGTTGCCCGGTCGCCAATGATCAGCTCGCGCTGGCCGCGTCCCAAGGCGAACAGGGCATCGACGACGAGCACGCCGGTTTCGACGGGGTCCTGTACGAGATCCCGGTCGATGATGGCCGGGGCGTCGCGTTCGGTGGGATCATGGCGTTCAGCAAGGATCGCCTCTCCGCCGTCCAGTGGCCGGCCGAGAGGATCGACGACCCTTCCCAGCAGTCCCGGCCCGACCGGGACGCGGAGGACCTCTCCGGTGCCGGTGACCCGTGTACCGGCGTCTATTCCTCCCGTGCTGTCGAACAGGACGGTCCCGATGATATCCCTGTCCAGCGCCATGGCGAAACCGGTCTGGCCGCCGTCGAATTTGAGCAGTTCCCCGAGCCGGGCGTCAGGCAGGCCGGAAACCATTGCGATACCGTCGGCGATGTGAGTCACTTTGCCTGCGGTTTCCGCCGTCGCATTCAAGGGCAGGGCGGCAAGCCGTTGCCGGCTGTGCGCGATCCAGTCCCCGTGCTCAGGCATCTTTGCTGTCCCCTCGCTCAGTCAGGGTATGGACGACCCTGTTCAGGTCGTTGCGGAAACTGTTGCGGACTGCCGCATGTTCGGTTTCGATTTCGAGCCCTGCGATCAATGAGGGATCGATCGCAACGGTGAACGCCAGGTCTCGCCCAAGCGCCTTGGTCAAAGCGGTATGGATCGATTGCTCTTCTGCCTTGGAAAGTGCGCGGGATGCCTTCAGCGTCACCCTTGATCCCGCAGCACCCAATTCGTCACGGGTTGTTTGTGGCAGTTTGACGAGGCCATCGGCCAAACCATCGATAAAGCCATCGATACGGGCTTCCGGAGGGAGCCGTTCGAACAGGCGGGCAGTGATATCGACCGCAAGGCGGCTCGCGCGATCTTCTGCCAATGCGGCTTCGCTTTGGCGGATGCGCTCCGCTTCCTTCCGTGCCGTGTTGCGCAGGGTATCCGCTTCGGCGCGTGCGGCGGAAAGCAAGGCTTGCTTTTCCTTTTCCGCTTCGCCGGTCGCGGCGTCGATCAGGCCTTGGCGCGCGGCAGCGGCATCATCCGCCATCTTGTGCGCCTGCTGTTCGGCAGCTTCCGCTTTCTCCTGGGCCGATTTCGCCTCGTTCAGGATGCTGTCGGCTGCTGCCTGGCGTTGCGCGATGATCTGGGCGATTGGCCGAAACAGGAACCTGCTCAGGATCCACATGAGGACAAGCAGGTTGATCGCCTGCAATCCCAAAGTCCACCAATCGATACGCATTGCGTGGTTGCCGCCTTATCCGACGAAAGGATTGGCGAAGAGCAACAGCAGCGAAACGACGAGGCAATAGATTGCCATCGTTTCGATCATTGCCAGACCAACGAAAAGCGTTCGTGACAAAGTGCCTGCTGCCTCAGGCTGGCGCGCGATCGCATCCATCGCGGCTGCTACAGCCCTGCCTTCGCCAAGGGCGGGGCCAATCGCGCCAAAGCACACGGTCAACGCCGCCGCGATGATACTGATTTGCTCTGTCGTCATGTCGTATCCCATTTTCGGTGCTCATCTTGCGGAGGATCGTTTTCGCCGTTCACTGCGGCCCCGATGAAAACGCATGAAAGAATGGCGAAGATGTATGCTTGCACCGCGCCTGTGAGCAAGTCGAGCGCCATCAAGGGTATCGGCACGAGCAGCCCGGCGAGTGACAGGACGATGCCGACGACGAATACCCCACTCATGATGTTGCCGAACAGGCGGACGATCATCGAAAATGCGCGTGTGATCTGTTCGAGCAGGTTGAGCGGGATCATTGCCCAGCTTGGCTGTGCGAAAGTGGCGAAGTAGCCGGCAACGCCTTGCACCCGGATACCGAACCATATGGTTGAGGCAAGAACGATCAAAGCGAGAGCAGCATCGGTTTCGAGCGTGGCAGTGGGTGGCTCGGTCCCAGGCATGAGTGATGACCAATTGGCGACCAGGATAAACAGGAATACCGTGCCTACAAGTGCGCGATAAGGTGCCGGATCGCGCTGGAGCACTTCCGAAATCTGATGATCGATCGCTTCCGTAACCAGTTCCGCAGCGGATTGCAGCTTTCCCGGACGGTTCGCCAGATGCGCTCGCAAAAGCAGGCCAAAGAGTGTCAGCACGGCCATGATGGCCCAGGTCGTGACAACCGGCCGGGTGATCGGGACGGGGCCGATCATGAACAGGGGCTCGAGAATGAGAGGGGATCGGGTCATGGCATTTCCCTGCGAATACGCCGCATGATCAGCCAACGCCCCGCCAGCAACCCGATAGTGCAGGCAACAAGCGGGCCTGCGCCGAAATGTACCGCCCCGGCCAGCACAGCGATGAGAATGGCGATCCTTCCGGCGTGCAGCAGTCCGGCGGCAACCGGGCGCCCTTCCGTATAAAGTGTGACATTGCGTCGCAGGGAAGTGAAGAACGCCAGGCCCAGCAGCGCCCCGGCGCCGAACCACAGCACCAGGTAGGGCAATTGGCCAGGCGGCGGCAGAATGCTCATAGGCGGCGGTGCATCCATTTCCACGAGAACCAGAAACCCAGTGCTGCCCCCAGCATCAGGAGGGGCGCCGAAAAGAAAATCCCCGTGCCCAGAATCCGATCGAGCCAGCGGCCGACAAAGACACCCAGCAGTGTGGGGAGTATCATGGTCCAGCCAAGCACACCGATCTGGCCCAGCCTGGTTCCGAGTGAAGGTTCAGGATCGGCCTGCCCTTCTTCCGCGCGCCGGGATGCCCGCCGGGCCGCGTCTGCCATGCGGTCGAGAGGAGGATCGCCAGTCAAGCAAGTCCCCCATCGCGAGCATCCCGTGCAGGCGGGAAACCTTCCGGGTGCCTTTCGGGAATGAGGTGCGACAACAACTGGCGCAGGGCATAGGTGTGGAAGCGGGCCTGCTCGACGCGAGCACGGCGGTCCGCCTCAGTTTCGTCGGCTCTCGCATTCCTCACCGTGGCTTCCAGTGTTTCGAGATCATCACCGGCAATGGCCTCGCGCGCGGCAATGGCCACCTGGCCTCCGTTCGATACTTTCAGCACACCGGCCCGAACTGCGCAGTGATGCCAGCTTTGGTCGTCTGTGCGCCAATGAACGACCGATGCCGGCAGGACAGTCAGCAGGTCGGCATGGCCCGGTTGGATTCCAAAGCTGCCACTTTCGTCGGAGGCTCTGAGCGAACTCACGGTGTCGCAGGAGATGACCAGCTTTGCCGGTGTTGCAATGGTCAGCCGTAATCGCGAGTTCACGATGCCGCCTCCTTCGCGCGAGCCTCGTCGAGATTGCCCACCATATAAAGCGAACGCTGCTGCCACTTATCACATTCGCCGCCCAAAATCGCGCGGCATCCGGCAATCGTTTCCGCCAGGCTGACCGAGCGGCCCGGAGTGTCTGTGAACGCTTGTGTGACTGTAAAGGGCTGCGTCAGGAAGGATTGCAGGAGGCGGGCCCTTGTCACGTTGCGTCGGTCTTCTGCGCCCAGTTCTTCCACACCAAGCAATGCGATGACATCCTGCAGTTCGCGATAACGCTCTATCGCGCCTCTCACCGCGATGGCGATTTCGGTGTGTTCCTGGCCTACGATCAGCGGGTCGAGCAGGACGGAGGAAGAAGCGATGGGATCAATCGCGGGGTACATTCCTTCGGCTGCCATGTTTCGGGACAGGACGACGATGGAGTCTGCATGAGCGGCAATGGTCGTCACCGCCGGATCGGTGAAATCGTCCGCCGGAACATAGACCGCCTGCACCGAGGTAACTGCGGCATCACCGACAGAGGCAATTCTTTCCTGCAGGGCAGCGACTTCACTGGCGAGCGTTGGCTGATACCCGACACGTGACGGCAAACGGCCAAGCAGGCCGGAAATTTCCGCGCCAGCTTGTACAAAGCGAAAGACATTGTCCATCAACAGCAAGACGTTGCGATGGTCTTCATCGCGAAAGTATTCCGCCATGGTCAATGCGGTCATCGGTACACGCCAACGGGCGCCGGGTGGCTCGTTCATTTGTCCGTACACCAGAACGGTGCGGTCGATCACTCCGGATTGCCGCATGTCGAGCAACAACTCGTGTCCCTCGCGGGATCGCTCGCCGACGCCGGCGAATATCGATATGCCCTGATACCCAGAAACCATGGCATGGATCAGTTCCATCACCAGTACGGTCTTGCCGACACCCGCCCCGCCGAACATTGCGGCCTTGCCGCCGCGTGCCAGAGGGGTGAGGAGGTCGATCGCCTTGATGCCGGTCATGAACAGGTCGGTTGCTCCCTGTTGATCGGCAAAGGGCAAAGGCTTGCGGTGGATCGGCCATCTGGGCGTATCGGGAGGCAGCGCTGCACCCCCATCCGCGATGTTTCCCGTGACCCCCAATAAACGCCCAAGAACGGCGTCGCCGACAGGGACCATGATGGGGGCGCTGGTTCGGTTGGCTGTGCTGCCCCGTCTCAGTCCGGTGGTGGGCTCGATCGCGATGGCCCGAATTGTCGTTACATCGAGATGGGCCTGAACTTCCGCGATAATGGTATGTTCGTCATCAACGATAACGGACAGCGCCTCTTCGATCTCAGGCAACGCATCTTCAGGGAATTGCACATCGATCACTGCGCCGCGGACTGCCACGACCCGACCGGGCAATGCCTGATGCCCGGAAGATTTCTGCAGGATTTGCTCTGGCACCGGATCGTTCATGGGGAGTCGTCCAATCGCGATCATGAGGGAGAGGGGGAGCGGGCGGCAAGCTCTTTCTGTGGAAGCGTTCCGCTTTTTTTGACCGGATCTCAGGGGGGGCTGCCGGGCCTTGGAGAATTGCGAATGACAACGCATGCAGGCCTGGCTTAAGGTTCGATGTCGCAAGCTGCATGGATGAAGCGGAAATGGGCTGGTCATTGGCGCTCGGAAAGTTTGGGGAAACCACCGTACGCCTGCACTGGTCGTTTCTACTGTTCCTGTTCTGGATCGGTGTCATGGCCTTCCTGCGGGAAGGGGCAGGGGCGGCGATAGGCGGGATCGTTTTTCTGACCCTGCTGTTCTTTTGCGTCGTTCTGCATGAATTCGGACACATTCTTGCCGCGCGTCACTTCGGAGTGAAGACGCCCGAAGTGTTGCTGCTCCCGATAGGCGGGGTGTCGCGTCTGGAACGATTTCCCGAAGAGCCACGGCAGGAACTGGTCATCGCATTGGCCGGACCGGTCGTGAGCCTCGCTATCGGCCTTGGCCTGCTGCTTCTGTTCGGTTTTCCGGCGTTTTCCCCGGATGCCGCGGAAGGCGGCATTGCGCAGGTGCTTGGGCAATTGGGCTGGATCAATCTGTTTCTTGCCGTCTTCAATCTGCTTCCTGCGTTCCCGATGGATGGCGGCAGAGTGCTGCGGGCTTTGCTGGCTGCCCGGCTTGGCTATGCCCGGGGAACGCGCATCGCGGCCGGTGCAGGGCAGATCGCTGCCGCCGTCTTTGGCTTTCTTGGATTGCTGTCGGGCAATGTCATCCTGATCTTTATCGCCCTGTTTGTCTTTCTTGCGGCTGGCGGGGAGGCTGGCCTTGCGCAGATGCGCAATGCGACGCTGGGCCTCACTGCGGCAGATGTGATGATAACCGATTTTGAAAGCCTGCGGGTCGAAGAACCGGTCTCTGCGGCGGCCGATGCCCTGATCCGCACCAGCCAGAGGGAATTCCCCGTGATTGACAGTGCGGGGCTGTTGCAGGGAGTTCTTGCGCGCGATGATATTATCAAGGCGCTCCATCAAAACCCGGCCATGCCCGCGCGCGAGGCGATGCAGGCTGATGTTCCGGTCGTCTCGGCGCGCCACAGCGCCGATGCATTAGTCCGCCTTCTTCAGCAAGGCGCCCCAATGGTGGTAGTCGCCGACCCCGCCGGCCGCCCGGTTGGCTTCGTAACTTGGGAGAACATGCTGGAGCATGTGATGATCCAGAATGCACGAGCCAAAACGCAGGCGGTCAGTGAGGGAAATATCCGGCGAACATCTGTCTGATTTTGTGTAACATTCGGCTTGTTCAGCCAAAGCGGCCTGTGACGTAATCCCGCATGGCTTCAGTTTCGGGAGCAACGAATGCGTCGGTCGACGGACGGAATTCGATCAGCCGGCCGAGGAGCATGAAAGCCGTATAATCGGAAATCCGGGCGGCCTGCTGCAGATTGTGAGTAACGATCACGATTGAAAAGCTGTCTTTCAGTTCGACCAGTGCGGATTCGAGCTTGGCCGTCGAAAGCGGATCGAGCGCGGAGGCAGGCTCATCGAGCAGCAGGACTTCCGGTTCCACCGCGATGCCACGGGCAACGCAAAGACGCTGCTGCTGGCCACCTGACAGGCCGAGGCCCGATTGGTGCAACTTGTCCTTCACTTCGTCCCACAGCGCCGCGCGGGTGAGCGAGTCTTCGACTATTTCGTCCATTTGCGACTTCGAGACGCGGCGGTGGAGTTTAACGCCGAAGGCAATGTTGTCGTAGATCGACATGGGGAACGGTGTCGGCCGTTGGAAGACCATGCCGACGCGTGCGCGTAAGCGGGCGAGATCGCCACCGACACGGAGGACGCCCTCCGCTTCGACAGGGTCGATCGGAGGGGCGCTTTCCACCGCGAGTTGCACTTTGTCCCGCAATCCCCCTGGTGCGCGTCGTGTGCCGAGGACGTCTTCGCCATGGAACAGGATTTGTCCTTCGGCATGTTGCCCGGGATAGAGATCATAGATCCGGTTGAGACAACGCAGAAGAGTGGACTTGCCGCAGCCCGAGGGGCCGATCAGAGCGGTAATCTTGTCGCGTGCGACTGGCAGGTCGACGCCGAACAGCGCCTGGGTCTTGCCGTAGAAGAAATCGAGGCCTTTGACATCAAGGATGCGATCGTGCGGCGGGTCAATGATCATGGCCGGCTGGTCGGCCTGTGAGATATCGAATGTCACTTGCTGATACTCCCGCGCGTGAGGGTGCGCCCGATGATGTTGATGGATAGGACCGCGATCGCGATCAAAAGAGCGCCGACCCAGGCCAATTCGCGCCAGTCGTCATAGGCGCTGAGGGCAAACTGGAAGATCGTGGTCGGCAGCGATGCCATCGGATGGGTCAGGTCGAAGCTGAGGAATGGATTGCCCAGCGAGGTAAACAGGAGCGGTGCCGTCTCGCCACTGATCCGCGCGAAACCGAGCAGCGCCCCGGTGACCAGGCCGGAGCGTGAAGCGCGCCAGATCACATTTCGGATGACGTGGCCTCTACCAGCCCCAAGCGCCATGCCCGCTTCGCGCAGGGCGTGGCTTTGCAGGCGCATGATGTCCTCGGTCGTCCGGGTAACCACAGGGGTTGCCAGAAATGCCAGAGCAACGGCCCCGGCCAGCGCCGAAAAGCCGTGAAATGGCCTGACGAGAATTTCGTAAACGAACAGGCCGACCAGAATGGATGGCGCGGACAACAGCACGTCATTCAGGAAGCGCACTACGACCGCCAGCTTGTTGCCGTCCCCATATTCGGCGAGCCAGGTCCCCGCGAGAATACCGATCACCACGGCAATGATCATCGCGAACAGGCACATGATAAGGGAGCCGACCCAGGCATTGCGCAATCCGCCCATTTCTCCTGGTGGAGGCTGGTCGAGAGTGAATACCTGCGCATCGAGGCCGCCGATCCCGTTCACGACGAGGGAATAGAGGATCAGCAGCAGGGCTGCGATTGCGAACAGGGTTGCACCTGAAGTGAGTGCGACGAACAGGTAATTGACCAGCTTGCGCCTTGCATGATGGTCGAACGAGAATGGGACGCTCATCGGTAACGCTCCGCTCCAAGCAGCAACCGCGCACCGGCGATTGATGCGAAAGTGATCAGGAAGAGCACGAAGCCGAGCGCGATCAGGGCGGCTATATGCAGATCGCCGGTCGCTTCGGTGAACTCGTTGGCGATGGTCGAGGCGATCGTCGATCCGGAAGCGAACAGGCTTTTCGGAAATCCGTGCGAATTACCAATGATGAATGTGACGGCCATTGTTTCGCCAAGGGCGCGCCCAAGGCCGAGCATGACAGCACCGACTGCGCTGCGGCGGATGTAGGGCAGCATGATCGAACCGACCACCTCGAACGAGGTGCAACCGATGCCGTAGGCTGCCTCGCGCATCTGGGGCGGGACGGAGATCAACAGTTCGCGAAAGACCGTTGCCATGTAAGGCAGGATCATGATCGCCAGAATGAGAGAGGCGGTAAAGATGTTGGCGCCGTTGGGGACGCCGCTGAACAGCGTGTCGAGCCAGGAACCCGGTTCCACGCTCATCAACAGGGGCAATTGTATGTGGTCGGCAAACCATGGAGCGAGCACGAACAGGCCCCACATGCCGTAAACGATTGATGGAATGCCTGCGAGAAGTTCGACCGCGATCGCCAGCCAATGGGCGATCCGTTGCGGACAGAATTCCACGAGAAAGATCGCGACCCCGACTGCAAGCGGCAGTGCCAGCAGGAGGGACAGGAACGCGGTTACGAGAGTACCGACTATCGGCCCCGCAGCTCCATATTCGTCAGTGACAGGATTCCATTCGCTGGAGAACAGGAAGCCGATGCCAAATCGTTCGAATGCAGGCCAGCCACCCCATGCGAGCGACAGGATCAGTCCGAACAACGCGGCCATGAGAACCATGGCTGCCGAGAAGCACACGACCTGGAACAGCGTGTCGTTGCGCCGGGTGGGAAGGAGACCCCGCGGAGGCATGCTCCGCGGGGCCGGATTACCGGGAAGAGTCAAATCTGCCTCGGCCATTGGAGTGATCGCCGCTTACTTGCTGACGTAGACGGGCTTGCCGCCAGCGGTGATCTCGCTTGCCCACTGCTTGCGGATAGTCATCTTTACTGACGCCGGCAGGGGAACGTAATCGAGCGATGAGGCTGTCTTGTCGCCATTCTTGTACGCCCAGTCGAAGAACTTGAGCACGTTGGCCGAACGGGCCGGATCGGACGGGTTCTTGTACATCAGAATGAAGGTCGCACCACTGATCGGCCAGGCTTTCGCGCCCGGCTGATCGAGCAGCATGATGTAGTTGCCCGGCGTCTTGCCCCAGGGGGCACTGGCAGCGGCTGCTGCGAATGCAGCGCCATTGGGTTGCGGATAGGCGCCGGCCTTGTTTTGGACGAGAATGTAAGGCGTGCCGTTCTTCTTGGCATAGGCGTATTCGACATAGCCGATCGAGCCCTTGGTCTGCTTGACGAAGGCGGAGACACCGTCGTTGCCTTTGCCGCCGAGGCCGACAGGCCAGCTAACGGAGTCGCTTGCTCCCACACTCTTCGCCCAATCGGCATTCTTCATCGACAGATAGGACGTGAAGATGAACGAGGTGCCCGATCCATCCGAACGGTGGACGACTGTGATGGGCAGGGCGGGCATCTTGATCTGCGGATTGATCTTGGCGATCTGCGCGTCGTTCCAGCGGGTGATGTGTCCCATGTAGATTTCAGCGAGCAGTGAACCGGTCAGGCGCAGGCGGCCGGGGTTGACGCCCGGAACGTTCAGCACAGGAACGACGCCGCCGATGACGGTCGGGAACTGCATGAGGCCGGCTTCGTCGAGGTCAGCAGGCTTGAGCGGCTTGTCCGAAGCGCCGAAGTCCACCGTTTTCGCCTTGATCTGGCGGATACCGCCGCCGGAACCGATCGCCTGGTAGTTCAATTCGTTGCCCGAGCTGGCACGGTAGGTTTGCGCCCATGCGGAATAGACGGGGGCGGGGAAGGTCGCACCCGCACCAGTGATGTTTTCTGCCTGAGCAGCGCCGACGAGCACCGCGGCCGCGCCGACAGCAACAGCGAATTTCTTGAACATGCCGTGTCTCCAATAGGGGGTGTTGATCCCGCGACGGCGGCTAGTCACATCTTGTTACGTGTGCGTGTCAAATTCTTAACAAGAGGGGTTTTAAAATGACACGCTGTGTCGTGAATTTGACATATTGATGTATTTTGCAAATGAACAGAATTTAAAATGGAAAATTACTGTCATTATTTTGATATTTTTACACTGATCCATATCGTTAATATGGTGGTATTTTTAAATTATTCTGTGATCTTTCTATATGTGATAGCTAAGCCCGCTCCTTGGCTATCGGGCATGATGACGAATGATGTGTGCCAATGCATTTGCATTTTCCAAATGGCAGCGTTGCCGGGGTATCGGGTTATCTCGCAGCCAGCGCGTTAGTGTTTTTTAGGAGCAGAGATCATGGGGTCCACTGTCGAGTCGCCTTCCGACAAGCCGGGATCGACACCCGGCGATAGCCCGGGGCTGATTTGGGGGTTCGATTTCGTCGAGGGAGAGCGGCGTGATGTCAGGGATTGTGACAGCCCGCATGGCGGCAGCTTCCGTTGGCTCCATCTCAATCTTGCCGATCATGGCACGAGATTGTGGATCGAGCATACGACGGAGCTTCCCGCCGCAGTGAAGGAAGTCCTGCTTTCCGAAGACAGCCACCAGCAGGCGGTCGTCGAAGGCGAGGCGGTTGCCTGCGTCTTTCACGATGTCGAACGTGGTTTCGATGTGGAGGATACAGGTCGGATCGGGACGTTGAGAGTGGCACTTTCACCTAGTCTGGTCGTTTCGGCGCGCGTTCATCCGATTGGATCGGCAGACATTGCCAGACGCCGTCTGGTCGAGCACGAAATTGTCGATGGGCCCGCACGCGCGCTGGATTTGCTGGTTTCCGCCATATTGCAGAATGTCAGCGGCGTGATCCGCCGCCTGTCAGTGGAAGTGCAGGCGGCTGAAGACGCCCTTATCGACGAACGTCAGCCTCCCAGTGGGCGGCAACTTCTCGATATCAGGCGGCGTCTGTCACAATTCCACCGGTTGCTTGTTGATATGCAGAGCCTGTTCCGCCGTTTGGAGGAGGATGAAGAGTTGCCCGTTGCCTTGCTTCCAACGGTCGAGAAACTGGCCCAGCGAGTACAGGGCGTGGATGGCGATGCCTCCACTGTTCTCGGGCAATTGCGTCTGTTGCGGGATGAGATCAATCATCAGTCGAACCAGCGGATCAATGAGAACCTCTATCTGCTCTCCGTGATGACGGCCTTGTTGCTTCCCACGACGCTGGTCACAGGGATATTTGGCATGAATACGGGCGGTTTGCCGCTGACGGGCGACAGTGGGACAGCATTTGCGACATTGCTTGCGGCAGGGGCGGCGCTGGCGACTTATCTGTTCCTCCGTCGGCAGGGCTTCTTTCGTTGAAGGGCGGCCGTCTCTGTTGCAAGAGTGCCGGGATGGGGCCGCCGACATTTAATCGACGGCACATGCCTTGAGTGTTTCCCCCTCATTCCGATTGCCGCTAAGAAAGTGGCCACGACTCTCGTCTCCCTTTGATTTCAGCAAAAGGTGCATTCATGCGTGGCGGCTTTCTGGTGGGTTTGGCAATCGGTGCGGGCGCGGCTCTGGCAGGGCCGACATTCTGGCGGTCCGCACGGCCTGCGGCGAAGAAGGCAATGCGTGCCGGTTTCGAAGGCTATATAGTCGCGCGCCAGGCGGCTGCCCGGATGGCGGAGGAGGTCGAGGACCTGATTGCCGAGGTTTCCCACGAAATGACGGAAGCGGCAAACAACACTCAGGATGATGTGATCCGTTCCGGCGACGGAGCCGCTGGCAAAGGCGAATAGCCATGTCGGCAAGGGGAACATTGCGCCATACCATGCCCGGACGTATCCGGATCGTTCTGGATCATCCGTTACCCGCACGGGACCATCTGCAATGGTTGGCTTCGGCTCTGGCGACTGTCGAAAATGTGCAGGAAGTGGAAATCAGGCCGCGAAGCGGGAGCGTCATTATCCACCATGTCGGGGAATACGATACGCTTGTCGATAAACTGGATGACGCTGGCCTGACTATCGAAACCGCATTGGTAACCGATGCAGCCGCCGATCCGATAGGCCAGGTGGTCGAACGGCTTTCCCAAGCGGATGCCGTGTTGAAGAAGTGGTCGGGCGGGAAGGCCGATATCTGGAATGTCGTATTTTCAGCATTGGTTGCCGGTGGTTTTATCCAGCTTGCGCGTGGCCGCGTGGCTGGTCCGGCGCTGACGCTGTTCGGTCAGGCTGCGACTCTGGCGATGTCCCGGCCTTTGCGGCGGTTCCTCGGATAGCGAGGCGCCGTCCTTCTCCGAACAGGAATGAGGTTCCGGCAAGCGCTCCGGACAGTGCAATGTCTCCGGCTGTTGGGCGGGCAATGCCAAGCAGGCGGCCCAGCGCGGGAAAGGCAAACGGTAATGCCAGGAGCACGCCGGAAGCGGCCAGAGCCCCCGCGAGACGCCGCTCGGAGATTTTTCGTGCGGTTTGCGAGGCATGGGAGCGGTCCCGCAGTGCCCAGGCGTGGGCATATTGGGCAAGGCCCATGGTGAGGAACGTGGTCCCTCTGGCGCGCGGGCCGAGACCGGCACGCGATTGCATGAGGAAGTGTGCGGCCAGCGACGCAGCGGCGATCCCGCCGCCGTCAAGCACCATGGAACGAATTTCGTCCTTTGCGAACAGGGCGCCAGCGGCGGAGCGCGGAGGACGTGTCATGACATCCCCTCTCGGCTCTGCGAGAGTAAGGCCAAGACCGGGAAGAACATCGGTCACCAGATTGAGCCAGAACAACTCCATCGGTGTTTCCAGTTCGCCTCGCCCATGCAGCGATTCACCCAGCATCAGGCTAACTTCCGCCAGATTTGTCGACAGGAAGTAACGGATTGCGTTCCTGACATTGTCATCTGTCGCCCGGCCTCGCGCGATTGCGCGTGCCAGAGCGCGCAAATCGTCGTCGGCAATGACGATATCGGCGACTTCGCGGGCAACGTCCGTTCCGCCGGCCCCCATCGCGACGCCCACTGCCGCAGCGCGTAGCGCCGGACCGTCGTTGATGCCGTCCCCGATCATTGCCACTCGTTTGCCTACGGCCTGTAGTCCACGCACAATGCGGAGCTTGTCGGATGGGCTGACCCGGGCGAATACCGAAGTCTTGAGCGCCATCTCCCCTACCTGGCGATCGTCCAGGCCAGTGAGACGGCTGGTTTCCAACACCGGAATGATTCCCGTGCGCGAAAGCGTGAGTTCCTCCGCTACCGCCAGCGCCGTCGCGGACTGATCGCCTGTCAGCATGATAGTGCGGATACCGGCACGGTGGAATGTCGCTATGGCTTCGCGTGCTTCGGCGCGAATGGGGTCGGCAAGAGCAACCAGACCCAACCATGTCAGACCGGCCGGATCGCCGGAGGCCAGTTTTTCCTGGCTGCGCGCGACGCCCAGCACGCGAAGCCCCCGCGCTGCGAAGCGGTCGTTCGCCGACAGAATTTCCCGCCGCCGGGCTTCGTCGAGAGGGGCAGAGGTGCCGTTGGCAAGTTCCTGCGATGCCATGGCCAGAAGTTCGTCCGGGGCACCTTTCAATGTCAGGAAAGGGCTGTCGCCGTCGTGGTGCTCCGTTGCCATCCAGCGCCGGTGATGATTCCGGCTGCGCATGGCGAGGATCGGGTGCACTCCTTGCAGCCTGTCGGGCTCAGCACCAGCCAGTTGCGCGAAATGGAGCAGGGCCAGTTCCGTGGCGGAGCCGCTGCCATCCGTAAGGCTGGCCTCGTTGCAAAGTGTCACGGCCTCTGCCAGCGGCTGCAGGTCCGCCATGTCCTGCGCCGTCCATTCCTTGCCCGGGGAAAGGTCTAGTGAGCGCCCATTCACGCAGGCGGCGACCACTCTCATGCGATTTTCCGTCAGAGTACCGGTCTTGTCGAGGCAGATCGTGTCCACCGTGCCCAGCGCTTCGATCGCGGGAAGGGCGCGGACATAGGCATTCTCGCGTTCCATGGAGCGCGCGCCGAGGGCAAGGGTAGAGGTAGCGACGGCGGGCAAACCTTCGGGAATAGCAGCGACCGCGAGAGCGATTGCGCTTTTCGCGATGGAAAACAGCGGCTCGCCCCGAAGCAGGCCGATGGCGAACAGGGCCCCGGATGCTCCGAGGCAGGCGAGCGACAGGCGCGAACCCAGCCGGGCCAGTTCGTCCTCTATATCGGGACGGGGTGGCCGTGCGAGGCCAATCATTGCCTGGGTGCGGGCCATTTCCGTTCGGCTCCCCGTGCCAACGACGATGGCGCGCCCGCTGCCACCGGTTACCACTGTCCCTCCGTGGAGAATATTTGTTCGCTCGGCCACGGAAGCCGGAGTTTCGGTCAGTGCGCCGGGAGCCTTGTGGACCGGCAGGCTTTCGCCTGTCAGGCTCGATTCATCGACGGATAGATTGTCCGCGTCGAGAACGCGGGCATCGGCGGGGATGAAGCTACCGGGATGCAGCGAAATGACGTCTCCGGGGACGAGTTCGCGTGAGGTCACGATGATGGGGGCACCGCCCCGCAGAACGCTGGCCTCGTGTTCTACCGGGCGGGACAGACGGCGGATCAGGCGCTCGGCGGCATTCTCTGAAGTAAATCCAATCCCGGCGTTGGCGAAGACAACCCCCAGTGTCACCGCGGCATCGACAAGTCCGCCGGTGGCGATGGACAATACCGCCGATCCGAACAACAGGGCGACCGGAAAGGTGGTGAACTGCCCAGCCACCATTTCTGCGCGGGACCGGCCTGACGGCATCGGGACAGCGTTGTAGCCGTAAGTGGACAGACGCTCTTGCACTTGCCGATCACTCAGCCCCGATGTGCTCGTTTCCATCTGGCTGACGACCTTGCCTGCTTCGGCCAGGGCAATGCGGTCGAGATCGGTGTTCAACAGGTTGGTGGTTGCCTGCGAGCGGCTGACCGGTCTTCGACCGCCGTCCAGACCGGATGCGACATGTTCGCGCAATTCGGATGCCGTCATCACGTTCGGGTGAATGACAAGCAGGCTGCCGGTTAGAGGATTGGCTGCCGATATCATGCACCCGACCAGCGACAGAGTGTGCTGGATATGGCTGAAAGTCTCCGCATCGGGCCATGGATCGAGCCGCAATCTGGTGCGGCCAGGCAGGTGGTGATGAACCCTGAGAATCATTCGTCTTGCGATACGCGGGGGACCATATCAGTGATAGTGGCCATTCATCATCACCGATTTCCTGCGTGCCGTCGCAGTGCTTTGGCCTTGCCGGTCATGCAGCGTTGAAGTGGGCGATGATCCTCGGATCCAGCGGCTGACGGAACCGCACATGCAGAACGTCATCGTGCCGATGCGCCACCGCGACATCGATCGGTCCTATAGCTCCGATCCAGAGGGACAATTCCCCGTCCAGCGCCATCGCGTCTGAAGGAGCGCGAAGGTCGCAGCCGTCGCTTGCCAGGCTCGATACCAGTGTATCGATCCTGCGGGATTTAAAGACACATTCACTAGGAATAGGCATGTTCAGCCTCTGGCACCTGTTTGCCGATCAGTGGTACTTGTGGCCGTTATTCGACCGCTAAGCGCAGAATGAACCTGGATGATGAACCTAATGTGTCCGTCAGCCGGTATTTTTAGTTCGACCGTGCGAGTTATCGCCCAGGCTGCAAGGACAGCCTGCCATTGCGGTATGAACCTGCCCTGTGAAATGGCGACCGGCTGCTGCACCAAGGCTCGCAGCTGCAAGTCGAACTGTGTGGACACTGACAACCCACTCATGCATTAGGCGGCGAATTTCCGATATAGTTGCCAATGACTACTAATTTTTCGATGAGTTTTACCATATGTCGATCGTGACCGGGGGGCAGCCTGCCGCCCGAAGAGGCTTGATGCTGATCAGGGGATTTCTGTCCCAGAATGTTGCGATCGGCTGCTCTTACGGGGCGTTCGGTGTCAGCCTTCTCGCACTTCAGGAACGGTATTCTGCCGGGCGGGGAGTTATTTCGCTCGGCTTTTCCTGCGTAATTCTCGGCATGGGGCTGCTCGGCCCGCTCATTGCCGCCTCGGTAAACCGCTTCGGCCTGAAGTGGACGATGATGACCGGGGCTGTCCTTGCCAGTTGCGGCTATACGGTGCTGGCGCTCTCATCCAGTACGACGGCATTCCTTCTCGCATTCGCGTTTCTGATCGGTCCGGGCGTTGCCCTGTCGGGAACATTGCCGGTCGGCTTGCTGGTGGGGGGGTGGTATCCTGAAGCCCGTGGCCGTGCGGTCGGCCTTGCGACCATGCCGGTTCTGCTCAGCTTCATGCCGATGTTGGGGGTGCTCCTGATCGAGCGGCTTGATCTGTCCGGCTTCTATATCATTCTTGCTGCACTTCATTTCCTGATGTTGCCTGTGCTCGCGGGCATTCATTCGGCTCCGCCCTTTCCCCCCGCGGGACAGGATGGTGCGAAACGGGGACAGGCGCAGTCGGGCAAGTTGCTGACCAGTCCGGTTTTCTGGCTGATGGTTTTGTGCGGCGGCGTGCTCAACGCGGTCGGTATTACCGGGGTTGCGAACATGGTTGCGCTGCTGATCGAGCAGGGACGCTCCCCCGCTGAAGCAGGATTCCTGGCGTCTTTAATGGGCGGGTCGAGTGTACTCGGAGCATTCAGTGTCGGCTGGCTATGCGACCGTTTCGGAGGCGGGCGGGCCTTGTCCTTTGCCTCGGCCGGGTTTGCGTGCGGCTGGCTGGTTCTGGCCACGATGTCGGGCGTGTTTCTCATGGCGCTATCCGTGTTCCTAATCGGCGTTTGCGGGGCAGGAGTATTCCCCGCCGTAAATGTCCTTTCGACGCGGATTTTCGGCCTGGAACGGCTGGCCCATGTGCTTGGGCTGTTCGGCTTGTTCACGCTGCCGATGACTTTCATTCTGCCGCCTGCGGCGGGCTTGCTGCATGACATAACGGGCAGCTATCGGATAATGGTTGGCGCAATCGTATTGAGCTGCGCCATAGTCGCTGGATGCTTCTTCCTGCTTGGGCGTTTTGAGAGGCGGGCAATGCAGGGTGCAGGCGATTGAGAATGCGACGGCGCAAGCCGCGGCGGAATTTGAAAACGGAAGCGGCGACGGGCTGGAGCCCCAGCAGCAAAAAGAAGACGGGAGGGGAGCCTGACTATGGTGGGCAGTGCGAATAACGAGAACAATGCAGCAAATCTGTCTGGCGGAAAACGCCGTTTCAGGCGCGTTGGGGCGTTGGCGGCCGTACTTGCTGTCGGCGCGGCCGTTTACGCGTTCTGGCCCGAACCGGCAGTCACCGTTGACTATAATGGCCCGGTTGCGGGGTGGGAGCGTTGGGGTGGTGGCGACGGCGGGACACGCTATTCCCCACTGACGCAGATCACGCCGGAAAACGTCGCTGCGCTCAAACCCGCGTGGACGTATCACGTGGGTGAGATCAAGGCCGCCGACGGATTGTCACCCACGTTTGAGGCGACGCCGATAACTGCCGAAGGGCGCCTCTATGTCTGTTCGGGCAGTGGGCGTATCGCGGCGCTCGATCCGGAAACAGGCAAGGAAATCTGGGCTGCCGATCCGAAATCAGACTATACCAGCAGTTACCTCATCAACTGTCGCGGCGTGACGTATGTGCGCGATAGCCAGGTGCCCCAGGGCGAAGCATGCGCCGGGCGTATCTTTGCAGGCACGGTCGACAACCGGTTGGTGTCGCTCGACGCCAAGACGGGTAAGCTTTGCGCAATGTTCGGCGCGGGCGGTATTCTCGATCTCAAGCCGGGGCTGGGCGAGGTTGAGCGCGGCGATCTCTCCATCTCTTCTCCGCCGGTGGTGATCGGCGAGACGATCGTGATCAACAGCCGGGTTTCCGACAATATGCGGGTTGATATGCCCGCAGGTGTGATCCGCGCTTTCGATGTGCACAGCGGCAAGCTGGCATGGGCCTGGAACGCCGTGCCCCCGGGAATGAGCGATCAGGCAGATGCACCCAAGGGGGAAAGCTTCGTTCGCGCGACACCCAATTCCTGGGCTCCGATGTCCGCCGACCCGAAGCTGGGGCTGGTGTTCGTGCCGATGGGCAATGCGGCACCGGATCATTTTGGCGGTAATCGCAATGGCCTCGATTACTATGCAAGTTCGGTGGTTGCGCTCGATGCTGCGACGGGCGCTGTCCGATGGCATTTCCAGACCGTCCATCACGATGTCTGGGACTATGATATTCCCGCGCAGCCGGTGGTTTTCGACCTGCCGACTGCCGATGGTGTGGTCCCGGCTCTCGCCCAGACGACCAAGCAAGGGCATATCTTCGTTCTGGACCGCCGGACGGGTAAACCGCTGTTCCCGGTAGAAGAGCGCCCCGTTCCGCAAGGGGGCGCCGTACCTGGGGAGAAGCTTTCGCCAACCCAGCCATTCCCGGCCAACCCCGCTTTCATTATCCGGTCGCACGATCTGACCGAAGCAGACATGTGGGGCTTTACCCCGTGGGATCGGAGCAGATGCCGGGCCCTGTACAATTCAGTGAACAACGAGGGCATTTTTACGCCGCCGTCGATCAAGGGTTCGATCCAGTATCCCAGCTTCCAGGGGGCTTCGAACTGGGGCGGCATCACGATTGATCCGGAACGGTCGATCCTGATCGCCAATACGCAGCAGGTTGCATCCATCATGCAACTCGTGCCGCGAGACGAAATTGCGAAGCGCACAGAGGAGGGAGAGCATATCCTCCCTGCTTCCGGATCGCCTTATGGTCTGGTCATGAAGCCGATGCTGTCACCGTTCGGCGCACCTTGCAACGAGCCGCCGTGGGGCACGCTGGTTGCTATCGACCTGACCAAGGGCAAGAGGCTGTGGGAAGTGCCGCTGGGCACCACTCGCGATCAGGCGCCGTTCCCGATCTGGCTCAAGCTTGGGGTGCCGAACCTTGGCGGCTCGATCGTCACTGCGTCGGGCCTGGTGTTCATCGGGGCTACGACTGACGATTATCTGCGTGCCTACGATATCAAGAGCGGTGAGGTGCTGTGGCGTGCCCGTTTGCCGGGCGGGGGGCAGGCGACCCCGATGACTTACAGGCTGAACAAGGATGGACGGCAATATGTCGTCATCGCCGCTGGCGGCCACAAGTATCTCGGCACTACCGTAGGGGACTCTCTGGTTGCCTATGCTCTGCCGGCGGCTGACAAGACCGCGCAATAGCGACCGGCGTTGCAAGGGCCGCCCTCCTTTACACGAGGGCGGCCTTTCACATTTCTCAGACAGTTGCCACCGGCGTCGCGGGGGACCCGACGGAGCCGGGTAGGCGAAGCGGTGGTGCGGTGAGGAGAAATGCACTGCGTTTGTTGGCAAGCAGCCATTCGGCCAGTTCATGCAACAGCCACAGTTCGCCCAGATGGATGCCGAGCTTGAACAGGCACAGTTCGTGGAGTGGCAGGATCGCGTGGCCCGCCCCCGGTGGATTGTACCAATCGTAGCTTTCGACAGCGAGATTGTCTGAACAGATCGCCACGATGCCGCTGTCGTCGATCCAGCGCAGTAGTCGCTCGTCCTTGCCGTCAAGACCGGCACCGGTCACATCCAGTTTCGGTTTGTCGGGCTTCTTGCCCATTGCGAGTACCGCCTCGTCATAGCCGGTGTGGAGCAGCAGGAAGTCCCCCGTTCGTACGTCGACGTCCTGAGCGTCGATCGTGCGCATCAGGTCGTCGTACCCGACGAATTTCTGTTCGGTCCCGAACATTTCCTTCAGGTTGACCATGACCCCACGGCCCTGGATCCCGGCTGCGGCCATGTTTTCAATTCCCAGCGCCTTGGCGAACGGGCCGCCGGGGTCTTCCGGGCCGAGCAAGTGCTCGTGTGCCCGATAGCCATTGTAATAGACTTTTTCCGCGACTCCATCGCCGTCCGCGTCGAACTTCTGACCCATGTGCGCGAGCGAATCCCACTGGGTGGAAAACTGTGTGTAAAGCACAACGCCGTCATCGCACATCACGTCAGAGCAGTGATCGCTGACCTGATTGTACGCAGGCCCGTCGTCCAATTGTTCCACGAACAGTTTCGGCGGCTTGCGCATTTCGATCATCTGGCCGGGATAATCGAGTGGCAGGCTAAGCGTGAAGGCGATGCCTTCCTTTACTTCCCGTATCCCGCCAAGCCGTCGTTCGGGGGTAAGTAGATTCATTCGCCCGATCTGGTCATCCGGCCCGAAATCGCCCCAGTTCGATCCCTCAGGCCTTTGTTTCCAGCGCATTCAATTTCTCCCTGTCTTCCCATGCGTGGCGCGCGCAGGCGCACCCGGACCGCATCGAGGTTGCAGCGTGAGATAGCGACGGGAGGCTGTCAAAACAAATGGGCAGTTTTCCAGCATTGCAGGATCTATCCGGTCAGGGGCAAGGGCTGAAAATAGTGTTTGCCTGTGCAGCGGCGATGGAGCGTGCCAGGGTATTCCGCTGACCCGAAACATGCGCGTTGACGAGGCGAAGTGGGATTGCCCCGAGGCATGCGGTTGAATATGGGGCTGGGCCAGATCAGTCTGACCGGTTCCGTTCGCCGAAGCGGCTTGCCAAGCCCGTTGCACCTATGCAGGAGGCAGGCAAATTCTGCCCGGCTTGCGTGCGTCGGGATTTCGGAACGGAAAAGTTTAAGGAGAGACCATGTCCGCCAGCCAGACTCTGAATGACGCCGCCCAGGGCACGACACCGTCCGCGATGGACCGGTTGCTGTCGCCGCGCTCAATCGCGCTGATCGGCGCCTCGAATTCAGCCCACCGCATCGGCGGCCTGCTATTCGCCAATCTGAAGCGCGCGTTCAAGGGGCCACTTTACCCGATCCACCCGTCCGATCCGGAGATCATGGGGGTGAAGGCTTATTCTTCGCTTGCCGATTTGCCGGAAACTGTCGACCTCGCCGTTGTCGCTGTCGCGGCCAAGCTGGTGCCGGATATGGTCGAAGCCGCTGCCGCGGCCGGTATCGGCGGGGCGGTTGTCGTGACTTCCGGGTTTGCCGAAGTCGGCGGCGAAGGCGTGGAATTGCAGGATCGCCTGGCGGATATTTCCCGTCGTACGGGCATTCGCATTCTTGGCCCGAACTGCATTGGCTACCTGAACATGCACGGCGGTGTGATGGCGAACTTCGCGATTACACCGGATTCGCCGTTGCCGATTGCAGGCGGAACCGCGTTGGTTTCGCAGAGCGGGGGCTTCGGTTCCTACATCTCGCTGATGGCGATGCGCGCTGGTCTGGGCGTGGGCTGGTTCGTCAGCACGGGCAACGAAGTCGATTGCAACGTGGCGATGGTTTGCCGCTATCTGATTGAACGCCCGGAAGTGAAAGTGCTGCTCGCGTGTGTTGAGACACTGCGCGATCCGGACATTTTCATAGAAACTGCAGAGCGGGCGCTGGAACTGGACAAGCCGGTCGTGCTGTTGAAGGCAGGGCGTTCGGAAGAGGCAGCCCGCGCGGCGATGAGCCATACGGGATCGATCACCGGGTCGGCCGATGTGCTCTATGCGGTCTGCGCCCAGTATGGCGTCCATGTCGCCGAAACCATGCAGGAAATGCTCGATCTCGGCTTGATGTTCGAGACGGGCAAACGGGTGAAAGGCCGTCGGATGGCCGTGCTCACCACTTCCGGTGGCGCAGGCGTGCTGCTGACGGACGAAGCGGCCGAAGTCGGGCTGACCGTGCCTGAGTTCTCTGCGGAGGAGCAGGCAGAACTGGAAGCGATCATGCCGCAGCCGTTTTTCGGAAGTGTTGGCAACCCGATCGACACGACGTCGCAGATCATTGCTCATCAGGATTCCGCAGTCGGGATCATGGATTATCTGGGCAAGAGCCCGTCTATCGACATGATAACCTGTGTGACCTGGGATCATACGACAGAGTTCATCAAGGCTCTGGTCGATGGCGATCTTGGCACTGACAAGCCCGTATCCATCCTTTGTACCGCCACGGTGCCGATGGTGTCCGAGGCGGGCACACCGCTTTATCTGGACCCTTCACGTGCGGTTCGGCCGCTGGGGGCACTGGCGCGTCAGTCGCTCGACCGGCCTAACATCGTAAAGGCTCCTGCCAAGGACGAAGCGCGGATTGCACGCGCACGGGCTCTGTTTGCGGCCTGCGATGGCCGCAAGGTCCTGATGGAGCATGAGGGCAAGCAACTCTTCGCTGAATACGGAATACCCGTGACGCGTGAGAAACTGGTGGCGACACCGGCTGATGCCGATGCTGCGGCTGCGGAAATCGGCGGCAAGGTCGCGATTAAGTACATGAGCCCTGAACTCATGCACAAATCCGATGTTGGAGGCCTGCGTCTCGGGCTGGAAGCCGGTTCGGTCAAGGCAGAGGCGGAAGCCATGCTGGACGATGTTGCGCGGGGTGCCCCGCATGTTGAGCTTTCCGGCATCCTCGTGCAGGAAATGGTGCCTGCCCGCATGGAATTGACCTGCGGGATCAAGCGGGACCTTTCCTTCGGACCGATCGTCGTGGTCGGCATGGGCGGCGTACTTGTCGAAGTGCTGGCCGAAGTCGCGATGCTGCGCCCGCCGTTCGATGCGGGAATGGCGCGCAAGGTTGTCGAAAGCCTGTGTGACGGGCGGATTGCTTCGGCGCGCCGTGGTCTGGAACCGGACGAAATCGATGCTGTCGTGGCGGCTGTCATGGGGCTGGGCCAGATGGCGCTTGAACTGCCGGAAATATCCGAAATCGACGTCAATCCGATCCGTATCGCCAATGGGCGTGCTGTTGCTGCCGACGCGCTTGTCATCCTTGGCGACGACGCGGAGTAAGCGCTGAAATTGTTTTGATGCCCGGGGTTTTGTGGCCTCGGGCATGAACCGGCTGGCCTCCGCCATGTCCTGTGCCATGATAGGTCCAGAGAAGGAGAGGCATGGATGCACGAACTCGATTATGGCCTTGCCGGGCGCAAGGCGCTGGTTTGCGGCTCTTCGCAAGGGTTAGGGAAGGCCTGTGCCCTCGCGCTGGCCAAGGCTGGCGCCGATGTAACCATAAATGGGCGGACAGCGGAAACGCTTGGCCTCACCGCCGATGAACTGGCGGAAGCTATCGGTCGTCCGGTGGCAAGTATCTGTGCCGATGTAACCACATCAGCAGGCCGCTATGCATTGCTCGAAGCTTGTCCTGAACCGGATATCCTCGTGACCAATGCCGCCGGTCCGCCGCCAGGGCAGTTTACGGATTGGGATGAGGAAGATTGGCAAAGGGCCCTTTCCAGCAACATGATCGCACCGATCCTTCTCATCCGTGATGTCATCGAGGCCATGCAGGGCAAAGGCTGGGGACGGATTGTCAACATCACTTCCGGAGCAGTCAAAGCGCCGATTGCCTTGCTGGGCCTGTCCAACGGGGCGCGGTCGGGCTTGACGGGATTTGTCGCAGGGCTTGCGCGAGAAGTCGCGAAAAACGGGGTGACGATCAACAACCTGTTACCGGGGCAATTCGAAACCGACCGGTTGCGTGCTCTTGCCAGGGCATCGGCTGAAAGACGCGGTGTTTCCTTTGAACAGGCATGGAAGGAACTGGCAACGGCCAACCCAACCGGCCGGATCGGGCATCCTGAAGAATTTGGCGCGACCTGTGCGTTCCTCGCCAGCAAACAGGCTGGTTATATCAATGGGCAGAACATCCTGCTGGACGGTGGGGCCTATCCGGGCACGTTCTGATTTGCCCGAATACCGATTGCAGTCCGGCTTTGGCTTGACAGGTACGGTTGCAGGCCCGAGCGTCCCTGTAGAGGAACACATGTGATGCCCGGTAGCCCGGGATGTCGCCGGGAGATAAGTCGATGAGCGAACCCACTTCTGTTTCGATACCTGAAATGGCTTCGAAAACGGGAGATGCCGATATTGTTCGCGCCCTGGTCGGTGGATGGGAACTGGTCTGTTGGGAAACCTTCCATCCCGATGGGACTGTCAGCCATCCGTTCGGAAAAGATGCGATAGGCATCATCATGTACAGTGCGGACGGGCATATGAGCTGCCATCTGTCGATGGCAAACCGGCCGTTGCTGGACGCGCCGACGATCTACCATGTGTCGGATGAGGATCTCGGGCGTTCGTTGCGAGCCTATACCGGGTATTTTGGAACCTACAGCGTGGACGCCGCAGAAGGTGTCGTGACTCACCATGTCGAGGGCGCATGGTACCCCAATTTCGCCGCTGTCGATCAGCCGCGGCGCTATGGTTTCGACGGGGACTTGCTGTTCCTGGAAGCGGAAACGGGCGACGATCTCGTGCGGATAACCTGGCGTCGTCGCAATTCCGGCACTTTGCCTGGCCACTGAGTTGAGCGGAAGGTTCCGGAAACGAACCGAATTCACATCTCCGGGAGTTGCACTATGCGTTACGTCAGTTTCAAGCGGCCGGACGGGGTGTCCAGTTTCGGCAGGCTCGAGGGAGAATTGGTCGCTGATTGCGGTGTGCCTGGTGAGCCGTCATATCTTGTCGATGCAATTGCGGCTGGCACATTGCCCGATCTCTCTTCGGGCAGAATGTTTTCCCTTTCCGAATTATCCCTGCTCCCGGTTATTCCAAACCCCGGAAAGATACTTTGCGTGGGCCTGAACTATGCGAGCCATGTCGAGGAAATGGGGCGTGAGCAAAAAGGGTACCCTGCGATCTTTACACGCTGGGCAAACACTCTGGTCGCTGCCGGGCACCCGCTCGTTCGCCCGCGTGAAAGCACCGCCTTTGATTTCGAAGGCGAATTGGCCATCGTGATCGGAAAGGCGGGGCGGCGTATCCAACGGGAGAATGCGCTGGAACATATCGCCGGTTATTCAATCTTTCACGATGCCTCCGCCCGCGATTGGCAGAGGCACAACAGCCAGTTCACTCCGGGCAAGAACTTTCCCGGCACCGGTGGTTTCGGCCCGGCACTGGTGACGCCTGATGAAATTCAGGATCTCGGGGCGCATAGAGTGCGGACAGTGTTGAATGGAGAGATTGTGCAGGATCAGCCTGTTTCGGACATGATCCATGACGTCGCAGCCATCATTGCCTATTGTTCGACCTTTACAGAGCTTGTCCCGGGCGATGTGATAGCTACGGGCACACCGGGAGGGGTCGGTGCCGGACGTACGCCCCCGCTCTATATGAAGGGCGGGGATGAGGTCGAAGTGTCCATCGGGGTGCTGGGTACTCTGGCAAATCCGGTCGTGGACGAAACTTAAGGCGCGCGCTTAACTGAAAAACGCTGTCTCTGCTTCCGCACCGACGGGAATACCGGACATGCGCGCACGTTGCAGCGTCTTCCAGTAATAGCGATAGCTCGCCCGGTCATAGAGTTCGCCCTTGTATTGAATCGGGCCCCAATCGGCTGCCTGAGCCGTAAGCAACACGGCCGCGGCATCTTCTGCCTCGCTATAGTCCGGGCGCATCGCTTCGACGATGGGCTGGATCTGGGCCGGATAGATGCTCCACATGCGCAGGAAGCCGAATTCCAGACGTGCCCGACTGGCATCGCCGCGCACCACATCCGGATTCTTGAGATCGAGGCAGACATTGTGAGCCGCGACTAGCCCGTTGGCGAGAGCGGCCGCGACCATTTCCGTTTTGGCCCGGATCAGCAACTTGTGTTCGAATTGGCCGGGGCTGCGCATGGCGCTGGCCGGGATCGCGCCATCGTGGGCACTGATGAAATCCATCAAGCCAAAATCCAGCACGCGCATCCACGGCAGAGCGGCCATCACCTTCACGTCGGCCACGGCACCATGGGTTTCCACCAACGCATGAATCGGTATCTCACGCTCGATACCGCGCCGGGCACAGCCTTCGCGGATATAATCGATTACCGCACCCAGCTCGCCCGCAGAAGTTGCCTTGGGAACGGTGATATGCGCGACCCGGTCCCCTGCGCGGTCGAGCAGGATGTCGATATCGGCATGACAGGCCGGATGGTGCGGGGCATGAACGCGCATGCCAAGCTGGCCGAACTTGTTGGCATCGGAAGCGATCAGACCGGCTACCATCCGGGCGTGGGTTTCTTCTTCGCCAGCAGCGGCCCCATCTTCGCAATCCCCGGTGACATCGAACACCGGGCCCAGTTCTTCTTGCAACACAAGCGCCTTGCGGATCATTTTTTCGGCGCCGGCATAGTGATCGACTGTTGGAATGACCGGGGCCTGACGCTCGCCGGCGTAAAGGGCATGGTCGGGATGAACCGGATTGGCGCTCATCTTGATGGGGCCTCGTCAAAGCTGGAATGAAACAAAGCAAAAGCCCTAGCGTGGGCCAGAACACTTCGTCCAGCTTAACGCAGCAGGGCTGTCAATTGTATCGGGAATGGAAGGCGGAATGTGCCCGGTCAGGCAAACAGGTCGTGTTCGCCGTCTTCCATGATCGGGTCCGGCACTTCCAGTTGCTTGTGGTGTTCGTGGCCGTGGAATGATGCCGGACGGAAAACCGTGCGGCAATAATTGTCCGACATGGCCATCCAGCTTTCCCAGCAGGCCATCGACATCTGGAACGGCATCATCCACATGGTGGCGAGCCAATCCTGCGATACGGCCGGATTGACCGGGATGAAGTTGCTCAACGGGCTCTTCTTCTCTGCCATGCCCTTTTCCTAACATCACAATGCGATTCGCTGCAATCGTTCATATGCTGCGTCGCAGCATTGCTGCCGGTCGCTTGTGGCAGGGAAGTGAGCCCGACGAGCTTACAACTTTCCGAAGCGGCCTTCGAAGCCTGCCGTATCGCCATTTGCCAGATAGCCTGCTTGCTCAACCCAGTTGTCGCGCCGGATACGGCCCCGGAAATTGCCCAGTTCGGCATCGATCTGATCGATGTCGGCATCGTTCCATCCAGCGATCTGTTCGAAGCGGGTAATGCCGAGGGATTGCAACAATTTGGCCAGCTTCGGGCCGAGGCCTTTGATGCGGGTCAGATCGTCGCTGGCCCGCTCTGTGGTGCTGACTTCCGCTTCTGCCTCATCCTTGCGGTGTTCTGCCTCGTGGCGTTCATGTTCCTGATGCTGGACGGCGGCGGCAACGGCAGTTCCAACTCCGGACATCCCTTGAGGAGTAGGGGGCGGCATTTCAGGCTGGGCTGAAGTGCGAGGAGCGTCGATCAATGCCTGATTGCGTTTTGCCGGGGCCGCACCTTCCTGAAGCACGTCGGCGGTCAATGATGTGTCTATCCGGGCCTTGCCTCCCTTGCCAAACACACGCCACGCGATGATTACCCCGATCAGCAGGGCGATGACGAATAGCCACCAGTATTGTTCAAACAGTACTGTCATTTACGCATTCCCTCCCATGTCGGGGCGTGAGCGACCCCATATGCCCCAGCCTATCGCGATGCCAAGGCCATAAGCAATCAGAGACAGCACAAGGAGTTCCATCCAGATCGGCATGCGGTTTCCTATCGCGGGCCCGGCTGGTCGACCGGAGTCGGCTTGAGCGGAACGGTTTCGATGACGGAAAATTCGATCCGCCGGTTGGCCGGGTCAGTCGGGTCCAGGCCGGGGACAGGCTTGCTCGATCCCACGCCGATCGCGCGTAGTCCGTCGGCAGGAATGCCACGGCGGATCAAGGCGCGTTGCACAGCTTCCGCCCGTTCGCGGGAAAGCGTGAGATTGCCCGGCTCGTTTCCGGAACTGTCGGTATGGCCGGTAATTGCGATCACGCTACCCAGGCATGGCCGGAGGGCTTCGGCCACTTCACCTACCAGTTCGCGGCTGGCCGGATCAATGGCAGCGCTCCCTTCTTCGAAGCGGATCGTACGGGCGCGTAGCAGAGCCTCGACATCGCGTTGGCAATGAAGGGGCTTGGGAGGAGGCACCGCGGCAGTGCCAAAACCTGTCGCGTCAGCCCAATGGACACTGCCGACGCCAGGAATGGCGGCGACGGCCTTTGCCGCATGCGCGCGGGTAGATTCATTCAATTTCCCATTGCCCAGAAGTACCGGATGCCGGGTAGGCCATCCGCCAGCAGTGAAGAAATCGGCCGTGACACCGCGGGCACCGGCCTGGGCAATGGCCTGCCGGGATTGTGCCTGCAGCTTTACGGCGATGTCATCCGCACTGGTTTGGGCGACGCCCACTGCAAACAAAGCAGTCAGGCACGCTCCGGCAGACAGTGCGATTGCGGGGCCGAATTGCATATCCTCTCCCTTAACGAGGGGAGAGGATATGGGAAAGGCGCAATTCAGTTGCCGGAAAGCCCGTCGGCCACGGCAGTAAGGCGGATAAACTCCTGCCGCCAGAAATCCGACTGTTTGCCTGCCAGGGCGGCGATATCGCGATAGGAGAAATCGCCCAGCAATGGATCTCCGCGCAGCTTTTGCCCATACGCGGCAACGGCGGCGGCAAAGGCCATGTCGCCATGTGGCATAGCGGAATTTTGCAGACCGGCTGCAGGCACTACCCGTTCGATGAGGCGTGAGGTGTCCCCATCGGGAAGTTTGTAGCGCAGTTTGACGTAGGCCAGTTCGCCGGGTTTCGTGGCTCCTGCCGGGGCGGGTTTATCGCCGTAGCGACGCGGTCCGATCCAGCCCTTTGCCCCGGCAGGCACGATTTCATAAATCGCGGTCACCTGATGCCCGGCACCGATTTCTCCGGCATCGACCTTGTCATTATCGAAGTCCTCTTCGCGCAGGGCGCGGTTCTCGTAACCGAGCAGGCGATACTGGCTGACGGAGGCCGGATTGAACTCCACCTGTATTTTTACGTCCTTGGCGATGGTGAACAACGTCGAGGCCATTTCGTCGGTTAGCACTTTCCTGGCTTCCAGAGCGCTGTCAATATACGCGTAATTGCCGTTCCCATGGTCGGCGATCTGTTCCATCATCGCTTCGTTGTAATTGCCGGTGCCGAAACCCAGTGTGGTCAGCGTGATCCCACTGTCGCGCTCTTTCTCGATCATTTCGATCAACGCATCGCGATTGCTGATCCCGACATTGAAATCACCATCCGTGGCGAGAATGACGCGGTTGACGCCGCCCTGGATGCGATTGTCCTCGGCAATCTGGTAGGCGAGTTGAAGCCCCGCGCCGCCCGCGGTCGATCCGCCTGCCTGCAGCCGGTCGAGTGCATCGCGGATCTTGCGCGTGTCGTTGGTCGGTTCCAGCACCATTCCGGCCGCACCGGCATAGACGACGATGGAAACCTTGTCCTTCTCGCCCAGTTCGCCTGCCAGACCGGACAAGGCAGCCTTGACCAGCGGCAACTTGTCCTGGCTGTTCATCGAGCCGGAGACATCGACCAGAAACACCAGATTGGCGGGTGGGCGATCCTTGCGAGGCAGGTCGTATCCCCGCAGGCCGATGCGGAGGAGGCGGGTTTCCGGATTCCACGGCGTCCGGGCAAGATCGGTGGAGACGGTGAAAGGCGCGCTGCGCATTTCGGGAACAGGATAGGAATAGCGGAAGTAATTCACCATTTCTTCGGTTCTGACGGCATCTTTGGGGGGCAATGCGCCTTGAGTCAGAAACCGGCGCGTGTTGGCATAGGAGCCCGTATCGACATCGACGGAAAAGGTTGAAACAGGCTCTGTCACTGTCAGCTTGACAGGAGAAATCTTCTCCCCGTCGTAGCGCTCGCGGCCGGGATCGGTCGCGACCATGACCGGCGGGACATAATATCCGGGTGCTGCCCGCATTGGGGCGGCTTTGACCATGAGGGGAGGAGCACCGGCAATGTTCACGGGCGGCGGTGAAGGGGGCGGCGCGCCTTCAGTTGTGGTTTCGTTGCGCTGCCCCGTCACGACGATATCGTTGCCTTCCGGCTGTGTGGCGCATCCAGCCAACAATGAAGCCAGACAGGTTGTGGTGGTAAATTGGGCAAGGCGCATGGCTGTCCGCTCCGGTGGCGTGGTGATTGCGTGGCAGGCTCGTGTCTTGGCGGTGAACCGCGACTGAACGCTCTTTTCCAGCGATGATCCGTTATGTTTCGCTTGCCTGCGGACCGATCTTGCGGCGGAAGAGAACTCTGTCCTCCGGTCCGAAACCCTTGTGCCAGATCATCCATCCATACGCGAAGAGGATGGCTGGTATCCCGAACAGCAATTCCATCCATTCGGGCAACTGTGTCGCAATCCAGCCAATGACCGTAGCAGGGGCGGCGGCCCAAACCAGCGCCCAGCGCCAGTTGTTGATCCGCTCCCCAAGAATGCGGGCCAGAAGCCACGCCTTGACCACTGAAGAAGCGCCCAACGCGACGATGAGGGCCGCAGCCACCGCAGCCGCCCAATAGAACTCACCGAGGCCAAGATTCTTCACCAGCAGGATAAAGCCAACACTGACAAGCGCCTGGAATCCGATGGTCAAAAGCGAGATCCACAGATTGCGAATACGCGCGACATAGACAAGCGCGGCTTCGGACACGACCGCTGTGGCCGCTACCACCTCGGCAGCCAGCAACAGGGCCATGGCCCCCGTACCGGCGACGAAGTTGGGGCCGACCAGCCCCATGACACCTTCGCCTGGAATGCCCAGGGCCAGGGCAATCCCCGCCTGCGCGGCTGTGATCCAGAAACCGACCTGGCAAACCTGTTTGGCAATCGCGGCGTAATTCTTTTCCTTGAGGTTGCGGGTGATCACCGGGCCCAAAATGGGTTCGAAGCTGGTCTTCAGTTTCTGCGGCAGGCTGGCGACCTGTTGGGCGACGTAATAGACACCCACGGTGGCAGGTGAGGCGAACAGGCCCAGGATGGCAATGTCGATCCGCCGCGTGCCCCATTCGATAGCATCGGCAGTCGCCAGTGGCAGGCTTTGACGCACGAGTTGCCACATCAGCAAGGGATGGGGCTTCCACTTATGCGGCAGGCCGTATGTGCGTATCAGCGGGAAGAAAGCGGTAACGGCCGCCGCGGCGACGGACAGCAGATAGGCGATTGCCAACCCGCTGTCGGGCGCGAGAAAATACATGACCCCGGCCATGATCGAAATCGTCCAGGGTTCCACGATTGCGCGGGCCCGCACAGTCGTCCCGATATCGAAACGATAGGCTTGCGCGGCAAGGGCGACTTCCGTCCATGAAAGGAATACGATGCCGAGCGGAAGAAGCCGGTCGATCGCTGTATATTCCCCGCTGGGAAACATGGGGATGGGAAACAGGTAGAGCAGAACTGCGACCAGAGTGGAGAACAGCGTGGCGAGAAACAGCCCGTCAGTGACGATATTCGCGGGATTGCGGTCTTCCGCATGGGAAAGCCATTGGGCAAGGCCCCGTTTCTGGCCGAGCGCGCAGAGCTGCCCCAGCAATTCCACAACCACCAGCGCGTAGGCAAAACGACCCAGTGCATCCGCGCCATAAAGGCGCCCTGCGATGAACAGGAACGGCAGACGCGCGGCTAGGCGCAGCAGAAAGCCAAGAAAATTCGTTCGCCCCCCTTTGGCCAGGGCGGCGATGTCATCCTGCGCGGCAGTCTCGCTCACGCAGGTTCTTCCTGTTCGGGTTTGAGGGGGCGGGCGAGTATCCCCCGCACGACTTCACGCGCCGGGGCGCCGTTCAGCAAACTATGAACAGCCTCCACAATCGGCATGGAAACCTCGTGTTTGCGGGCAAGTTCAACGAGTACGGGGGCAGTGAAGGCCCCTTCTGCGACAGTTCTGCGGTCAGCCATCAGAGCCTCAGGCTGCGCTCCTTCGCCGAGCGCTTTGCCCAGTGAGAAATTGCGGCTTGAGGTGGACGAACAGGTAAGCACGAGATCGCCCAATCCGCATAGACCGGCCAGAGTTGCAGCCTGACCGCCCAAGGCTTCACCGAAACGAAGCATCTCTGCATAGCCGCGCGCGATTAGTGCAGCCCGGGCATTCTGCCCGAGGCCGAGCCCATCGACGACACCGCAGGCGATCGCGAGGACATTCTTCACCGATCCTCCCACTTCCGCTCCGATTACATCGGTCGAATAATAAGGGCGGAAAGTCGTACGGGCGATCTCAGGGGCGAGCCGCTCCCATTGGGCGTCGCCGCCGCCGCATGCCAGTGTTACCGCTGTGGGTTGCCCGGCGGCAACCTCGTGGGCGAACGTCGGCCCCGAGAGGACTGCGATCTCGCTATCGGGTGCGGCATCGCTGGCGACGTTGCTCATTAACCGGCCCGTGCCATTTTCGATCCCTTTGCTGCAAAGGACGAGATCGCGTGGCAGGCGCGGCATCTGGCCAAGTATTCTGGCAAGGTGTTGTGCCGGTGTCACCAGCAGGAGCGTTGCACATTGCGCCGCTTCAGTCAGGTCGTCGGTCGCGTGGATTGTTTCTGCCAGTTGTGCGGAAGGAAGGTACAAGCTGTTGCGATGGTGGGAGTTGACGTCCTGGACCACTTCGGGCTCCAGAGCCCAGATCAGGACATCGCGACCGTCTGACGCCAGCATCTGGGCCAGGGCCGTGCCCCATGCACCGGCACCGATCACCCCGATCTTTGGCGCAGCGGGCTTCATGCTTTCACTCCGGCGCCGCGGGCGGGCTCAGCATTCGGGTCGAGCGGCCAGCGCGGGCGGGCCGTGAAGTCGAGCGGATCGGATTGACCATCGGCATGACGCTCCGCACCGGCCCAGGCGATCATCGCGGCATTGTCGGTACAGAGTTGGAGCGGCGGGGCAGTGAACGGCATACCGTTCGTTTCGGCGAATTGTTCCAAAGCACCGCGCATGGCCTGATTGGCCGCAACACCCCCTGCGACCACCAGTGCCGTGGCCCCTTCCAATTCAGGGAGGGAATGTTTCAACCGGTCGATAACGCAATCGATCGCGGCTTCCTGAAAGCTGGCGGCAATATCCTGGTCGCGATGATCACCGCTTTCCTTTGCCCGCAAAACCGCGCTTTTCAGACCGGCGAACGAGAAGTGCGGTTCGCTGGAGCCAAGCAGGGGGCGGGGCAAGCGTACGGCCTTGGCATCGCCCGTCGCAGCCAGCTTTTCGACCTTGGGGCCTCCGGGATAGCCAAGGCCAAGGATTTTGGCAGTCTTGTCGAATGCCTCCCCCAGTGCGTCGTCGATTGTCGTCGCCAGACGGCGATATTGCCCCACACCTTCGACTCGCAGGATCTGGCAATGCCCGCCGGAGACCAGGAGCAAGGCATAGGGAAATTGCAGTGCAGGATCGGCAAGGCGTGGCGACAGGGCGTGGCCTTCCAGGTGGTTGACGGCGATCAGCGGTTTGTTGCCGGCCATCGCCAGAGCCTTACCAGTGACGAGGCCGACCATCACGCCGCCGATCAGGCCGGGGCCAGCCGTTGCGGCAATGGCATCGACATCGTCCAGCGAGCGGCCGGCATCGGCCAGTGTCGCCTGGATCAAGGGTGCGAGGCGTTCTGCGTGTGCGCGTGCGGCGATCTCCGGCACGACCCCGCCATAGGGCCGGTGCGCGTCATCCTGCGAAGCGATACGCTGCGCCAGGATCTCCCGCTCCGACGTGACAAGTGCTGCCGCCGTCTCGTCGCAGCTCGATTCTATGCCGAGGATCAACGCCATCGCGCTTCCCCTGAACGACATTGGCCATTAGGGCAAGCAGCCGTAATGAATGGACCCTACAGACTTCGCCTCGGAACCCGATCCTCACCCCTCGCCATGGCTCAGGCGGAAGAGGCCCGTGCTCGCCTCTGCGTTGCCCATGGATGGGACGAAGCGGAGATCGAATTGGTCCCTGTTGTCGCTAGCGGGGACAAGGTTCTCGATCGCCCGCTGGCTGAAATCGGTGGCAAGGCGCTCTGGACGAAGGAACTGGACCTTTGGCTGGATGAAGGGAGGATCGACGCTGCGGTTCATTCCATGAAGGACGTGGAGACGATCCGGCCCGACTGGCTGACCATAGCTGCCATTCTGCCGCGTGCGGACGTGCGCGATGTTCTGGTCGGAGCGGAGAGCATAGCGGCCCTGCCGCAAGGTGCGCGGATCGGTACGAGCGCGCCGCGCCGCGCCGCTCAGATGCTGAATGCTCGGCCCGATTGCTCTGTGGTTTCTTTTCGCGGCAATGTTGCGACGCGTCTGGGTAAACTGGAAGCCGGGGAAGCCGATGCGACGCTTTTGGCTGCAGCCGGGCTTCAAAGATTGCGGCAACTGGATGTGGGGACCCCGCTCGATCCGCATGAATGGCTCCCGGCGCCGGCGCAGGGGGCAATCGGTATTGAATGCAAGGCGGGCGATCAGGCGACACAGGCTTTACTCGCGGTCGTCGACGACGGGCCTAGCCGGGCAAGAGTCATGGCGGAGCGAGCCCTGCTGCTGGCACTGGGGGGCAATTGCCACAGCCCGATTGCAGTCTTGAGTGAAGTACAAGACGATCAAATCTTCCTGAAAGCTGCGCTGTTCAGCCCGGATGGCGTGGACAGAGTGGATGGGCAGGCTCACTTCCCGGTCACGGCACCTGAACGAGCTGCCAGCCTCGCGGCAGATCTTCTCGCTCGCGCCGGGCCTGCCATAGTTGCCTGTTTTGATGGCGCTTCATGAGCAAGCCTTTGTTTGCGATCCGGCCGGAACCGGGCCTTTCCGCCACGATTACGGCAGGGCAGCGCCAAGGGTTGGATATTTTTGGGGAACCGCTCACCCAGATTCGACCGGTGGCTTGGGAGATGCCGGATCCTGACAGTTTCGACGGGATATTGCTCGGCAGCGCCAATGCTCTCCGTCATGGCGGCAGTGCTTTGGAACGCTTGCGGGAGAAACCCGCTTATGTCGTTGGCAAGGCGACAGCCGATGCGGCGCGAATGGCCGGGTTCACTATTGGCGGTGTGGGATCCGGTGGATTGCAGGGGCTTCTGGATGAACTGGCGGGGCAAGAACTGGTTCTCTTGAGGATCGCGGGGGCAGAGCATGTTCCGCTCAATCCGCCGGATGGGATCACCCTTCTGACCGGGATCGCCTATGAAAGCGTACCATGTCCGATCTCGCCTGATTTCGCAGCGCGGTTGCAGGGCGGTGGTGTGGTGCTGCTTCATTCCGCTGCCGCTGCATGCCATTTCGCAGCGGAATGTCAGCGTGTTGGTATCGAGCGCAACGGGCTGGCGCTCGCCGCGCTTGGTCCCCGCATCGCAGCGGCTGCGGGGGAGGGATGGGCCGCATGCCGCTCCGCAGATATTCCGCAGGAAGATGCCTTGCTGGCCCTCGCCACGGACATGTGTCAGTGATCGGGTTCGACATGGCGGCACGCATTCTCTTGCGCTGACAGGATGATGACCCTAGGCAACCAGCATGGCTGACGAGCAGCGGACATATTCGAGTGAAAGTGGCATCTCTGGCCGGAAGCTGGGGATCAGGACGTTTATTCTGGGCGTTCTGGTGGCTTTTGTACTTGGGGCTGCGGCAGTAGGCTGGGTAGCCTGGCGGAATGGGTTCGACATCCGGTCGTTGGGCGCGCCTGTTCCGGAACAGGTGGATGAGGAAGCCGCAGCCGCTCAAACATCGGCAGATGAGGATATCAAACTCGAGAAGCCGGGTCCGGACATTGCCGCCGCCGCCGCGGAAGCGGTGGGTGCTGCCGAAAAGGTGGAGAGGGTGGCCGAGGCGCAAGGCGGCTTCGATCAACGGATTGCCGCTATGGAGCAGCGCCTCACCCGCCTCGACCTGCAAGCGCAGGCTGCATCGGGTAATGCTGCGCGGGCTGAAGGATTGCTGATTGCCTTTGCTACTCGCCGCGCGATGGAACGAGGGGCGCCGCTTGGCTATCTTGCCGATCAGTTGCGGTTGAGATTTGGTGACGCGTGTCCCAACGCCGTGAGGACCATTATCGAAGATGCTCGCGATCCGGTTACGCTGGACCAGTTGGTTGCCCGGCTTGAGGGAATCTCTCCGGCGCTGGTCAAGTCGCCCGAGGGTGAAGGTTTCTGGACGCGTGCCCAGCGTGAGCTCAACAACCTGTTCGTCATCCGCCGCGATACCTCCCCTTCTCCCGCGCCGCGCCGCCGGTTGGAAAGGGCCAAGATGTTCCTCGAAAGTGGCCGGGTCGAAGCAGCCGTGGCCGAAGTGAAAAACATGCCGGGGGCGGATGCGGATCATGTGCAGGATTGGGTGCGCGATGCGGAACGCTATGCCGCTGCGCAAGCAGCACTTGATCTGATCGAGACGACTGCCGTGCTGGACCCGCATGACCTGCGGGATTCCCGTGGCAAGTCGGTGGAGCAGCTAAGCCCTGCGGTAGAAAATTGAGCGTAAGGCGCGCTTAACGCACCATTTCCTGTGTGACGCGATTTGTCAGTTCCCTGCCGGCTTCGGCGTCCGAGAGATTGGCCAGTGTGGTCTGGGCGATGGCGGCCAGGGCTTCTTGAGTCAGGAATGCCTGGTGGCCGGTGACCAGGACGTTGGGGAAAGTCAGCAGCCGCTGGAAAATGTCATCCTGAACGATTTCGTCTGACAGGTCGCGGAAAAAGAGATCACCCTCCTGCTCATACACATCCAGGGCAACACCGCCGACCTTGCCGGATTTGAGGGCCTCGATCAGGGCAATCGTATCGATAAGCCCTCCGCGGCTGGTATTGATCAGCAGGAGGCCGGGGCGGGCCATATCCAGTGCCGTACTGTCGATCAGGTGTCGGCTATCGGGTGTCAGGGGGCAATGCAGGGTTACGATCTCGGCCTCGCGCAACAAGGTTTCGCGAGAGACATATTCGACGCCCGCTGCTTTCAATTCGGGGTTTTCCGTGAGATCGGCCGCCAGAACACGGCAACCGAACCCTGTTTGCAGGATTCGGGCAACGATCGCGCCGATCCTTCCGGTCCCGATCACGCCGACCACGCGGCCATGCAGATTACGCCCGACCATGCCGTCGAGAGAGAAGTTGTTTTCCCGCGTCCTTGCCCAGGCACGGTGAATCTTCCGATCGAGCGCCAGCAGCAGCCCGATGGAAAATTCGGCAACGGCATGGGGAGAATAGGCGGGCACGCGGACTACGTCGATGCCAAGACTGGCCGCTGCGGCAAGATCGACATTGTTGAACCCGGCACAGCGCAGAGCGACGAGTTTTATGCCGAGAGCGGCCAGCTCTTTCAGAACGGTGGCATCCAGTACGTCATTGACGAAAACACAGACTGCATCGCACTTCGCGGCCAACGGTACCGTGCCGGAGTCCATATCCGCCTCATAGAAAACAAGTTCATGCTGATGGCTGGTATTGGCAGCGGACAGATAGGCGCGATCATATTTACGCGTTCCGAATACGGCGACCCGCATTTCTCTACCTCCAGGCAGTTGCAGCCAACGCTTGGGCCTCCGACCCTATCATAGCTTCGGGTATCGCCAACCCGGTGCGGAGGCTTCTAGGCTTTCAGCAACCGCGGCAGGGTGCCTGACACGCCTCTCGCTTCGTCCATGAAGAGCTTTTTCAAAGGGCCGATCCGCTGAACGCCGGCCATGCCGAAACGACGAATGGCGGAGGGAAGTCGTCCGGGAATGCCGAACAGCCGTGTCACACTGTCGCAAGTGAGCGCGACAGTGAAATTGTCCAGACTGCGCCAACGCTCGTACCGCTTGAGCAGTTGCGCATCCCCTGGATCAAGGCCGAGACGCATGCCGTCGACGAGCACTTCCACCAGCGCGCCGACATCGCGCAGGCCGAGATTGAGTCCCTGTCCCGCGATCGGGTGGATGCCGTGCGCGGCATCGCCAGCCAGAACAAGCCGTTCCGCTGTCATTCTGGCAGTATGCTGGAAACCCAGCGGATAGGAAGAACGCTGGCTGTTGAGCGTTATCGCCCCGAACAGCCCCTCCATCCGCTTCTCCACTTCGGAGACAAATGCCCGTTCCGAAAGAGCGAGCACGCCAGCGGCATCCCGTTCCGCAACCGTCCAGACCAGTGCGCTGCGATGCTGGCCGTCGGGCCCGTCGAGCATGGGCAGCAAGGCGAAGGGCCCTGCAGGGTAGAAAATCTCCCACGCGACATTGCCGTGCGGCTTTTCATGATCCAGCCCGACGATGATGGCCCGGTGTTTGTAATCCCATCGCGCGAGTTGGAGCCCGGCTTCTTCGCGGGTAGGGGAACGGCGCCCCTCGGCGGCGACCATCAGTCGGCCCTTGAGCACCTCGCCATTGGCAAGTGTCGCGGAAACGCCGTAGGCGTCGCGCTGCCGCTCTGTCACGCGTGCGGGGGCGTGCCATTCGATCAGCTCTTCTTCCCGCGCCGCTTCGAAGAGCGCTTGCCGCAAGGTGCGGTTGGCGAACATGTGCCCCAGGGAACCTTCATGCGGTTCCGGCCGGAAATCGATCCGCCCCGGCTTCATGGCATCGGTCACGGCAATGGCGTCGATTGGGCAACCTTGTGCCTTCAGTCGTTCGCCCAGGCCGATGTTGCAGAAAAGGTTCCAGCTCGCCGTGGAAATCGCGGAAGCGCGTCCGTCAAATCCGTCCGCCGTCAGCGATGCCGGATCGGCCATATCGACCACATGACTGGCAATGCCCTGCCTGGCTGCGGCCAGTGCCAGCGTCATGCCTACCAGTCCGCCGCCAAGGATCAGCAATTCGCGCGTTTCGGACATGACTCGTTCCATTGCGGGTTCAGATAGCCTGCCCTAAAGCCCCCGGCATCATGAGCGCAAGGACAATGCCGCTTTTTGCCGTCAGGCTCTCACTGGTTCTGCTAGTGTTGCTGTTTGCCGTGCTGTTGGTCCATCCGGTTCGGGCGGCAGAGAATCACATTCAGGCCGAATTGGTTGCGAATGGCACTGCTGCGCCAGGGCAGACTGCCGAACTGGCGTTGCATTTCCGTCCGGCGGAAGGCTGGCATGGCTATTGGACCAATCCAGGCGACGCCGGGTACGGGATGACGCTGGACTGGGACCTTCCGCAGGGCTGGACAGCAGGCGATCCGGATTATCCGGTGCCGCACACGCTCAAAATCGGCTCGTTGATGAATCACGTCTACGAAGGCGACTATGCGGTGTTGGTGCCTCTGCGCGTGCCATTTGACGCTCAGGCAGGCAAACCGGTTATACTCAGCGTTGATGCCCAGTGGCTTGCCTGTACAGATACCATCTGTGTTCCGGAACAGGCTGTTCTCTCAGTCGTGCTGACACCTGGTGCAGGCCTCGCCGATGATCGGTTCGATGCATGGCGGGCCGCCATCCCGGCAATGCTGGACAGGCCAGCGCGATTTGGCCTGAATGAAGGCAAGGTACGGATCGCGATCCCTCTTCCGGCAGCGCTCAGGCTTGCTGATCCGCACGTCTTTGTCGAGACTACTGAACTTGTCGATTATGCGGCGCAGCAACATTTCATGCGCAAGGGCGATTGGCTGGTGGCAGAACTTTCGCGCAAGGGAACTCTGGAACCCTCGGCGGTTACCGGAATACTGCGGCTTGACGATGCCGGAAACGGGGTTCGCTTCGAAGCAAGCCCAGGGGCTGTTCCCAAGGGGGGAACGCCGGTTGCGATGGGGCCGGATGCAGGTGGACCTTCGCTCTGGATACTTCTGGCGGGGGCGTTGGCGGGCGGTTTGCTGCTCAATGTCATGCCCTGCGTTTTCCCGATTCTCAGCCTCAAGGCGTTGAGCCTCGCCCGTGCTGGTGAAAGTGAAGCAGAGGCCCGGCGGGAGGGGGTAGCTTACACTGCCGGTGTCGTACTCGCCTGTCTCGCGCTCGGTACGCTGTTGCTCGTATTACGCGCCGGGGGAGAGCAAGTTGGATGGGCATTCCAGCTTCAGGAACCTGGAGTGGTTATCGGCCTGTTGTTGCTGGCCGTTGCCGTCACTGCCAATCTGGCGGGGTTGTTCGAACTGCCCAGCCTGTCGATTACGCGTGATGGCAAGCCTGGCGGGGCTTTCGCCACTGGCTTGCTGGCAGCTTTCGTTGCCACACCCTGCACTGGTCCATTCATGGCCGCAGCCATGGGCGCGGCCCTGCTTTTGCCCATTCCGCAAGCCTTGCTGCTGTTTGCCACTTTGGGGCTGGGGCTCGCCTTGCCTTTCCTGGCATTGGGTTGGGTGCCTGCGCTGCGGGCCATGCTGCCTCGCCCTGGTAACTGGATGGTGCGCTTTCGCCACATTCTGGCCGTGCCGATGGGGCTGACGGCCCTTGCCCTGCTGTGGTTGACAAGCAGGCTTGGCGGGGTGGGATTCGCACTGGCTGCCGGGTTGACGACGTCTGGGCTGTTGATTGCCTTGTGGGTGCTGGGTCGCCGCCAGCGGCAGGGCAGGGCCGGGCTCGCACCGTTCGCGACAATCGCTGCGCCTTTCGCATTGTTCGCCGTGGTCGCCCTCCCAGCCAGTTTCGCTGCGCCAAGTGCTGCGGATGCGGGCTTGCTCGCTCCACGTGTGTTTAGCGATACGGCCTTGAATGAGGCGCGGGCCAGCGGAAAACCCGTTTTCCTGTGGTTTACGGCTGATTGGTGTGTAACCTGCAAGGTTAATGAGAGCATTGCGATTGATCGCGAGGCGACCAAGAAGGCCTTTGGCCAGGCCGGTGTTATTGCCATGCGTGGCGACTGGACCCGGCGCGATCCTGCAATCACGCACTTTCTTACCGAAAATGGCGCGGCGGGCGTGCCGCTCTATCTCTGGTATCCGGCAAATGGTGATGCGCAGAAACTGCCTCAGGTTCTGGGGCCGGAAAGCCTCGTCACTCTGGCAGATCGGTCCCGTGGCGGCGGCACCAACTGACGAGCCGGGCAGGTTCGCCACTGGCCGCAAGGTTCAGAGAACCCCCCCCCGGTAAAGTCGCTTCAATCGGCCCGCCATCCAGAAATACATCCAGCGCAGGATCCTCTGCCGGAACCAGGCTTTCCCATCGCCAGTCGCCACCCACTGCATGGGCATCTGCGTTTATGCGCGTGATCTGCTTGCGGCCGATCAGTGCAAACAGCGCTTTTGCACCGGGGTCGGCAGGGGTCAGGCGGACGATGCGCATCTTGGGTGCGGCATTTTCGGTGAGTTCACATTTGAGCGTGAGAAACGGCGGTGCACCGGGTTTCCCGAAACGTAGCGATCGAGCGCCATCCATGGCTTCCCACACGGCCCCCTTGGTATCGGGCGAAGTGGCAATGATATGGGAGACGTGGGGTGCGATGTCGTCGAGAGAGAACTTTTCGACAGCGTTGCTTGTCTGCCCACCACAGGCGGCGAGGAGCAGAAGAACAGGGGTGATAACTGGGGCGAGGGATTTACGTCTCATTTCTTCCTGCCTGGCAGTGAGATTATTCCGATAACCACGAGGAGCAGGGTGAGAACGGAATCAACGGCTTCGTAAGGCGTCATAGCTACCTCATTTCGAATCGGTAGCCTCCAATTATTGTCACATTCGCCGTGACGTGTAGGTTCGCTATGTGTGATGCTCAGAACCACAAAGCGTCATCATCTTCCCCACTTCCGTTGTGTCTTGCCGTAGCGCATCTTGCGGGTGCCGGGTCTTCCTTCGTTTGAACGCCCAACCATTGGGGCCTTGCGTTCGTCTTCCGGCAGCCCGAGTTCTTCCGCTTCGAGCTTGCGGATTTCGTCGCGCAGACGACCTGCTTCCTCAAATTCGAGGTCAGCCGCTGCGGCGCGCATCTTCGCTTCGAGTTCCTCGATGTAAGCGCGCAAATTGTGGCCAACGAGATTGTTTCGACCGTCTTCCGTTTCGATCTCGACCGTTACTCCGTCCGCCGCCGCACTGTGAGCGACAATGTCCGCGATCTGGCGCTTGATCGTCTGTGGGGTGATGCCGTGTTCTTCGTTGTAGGCGCGTTGCTTTTCCCGGCGGCGCTCGGTTTCCGCCATGGCACGTTCCATGCTGCCGGTGATCCGGTCGGCATACAGAATGACTTTGCCATCCACGTTGCGTGCGGCGCGGCCAATCGTCTGCACCAGTGAGGTCTCGCTGCGCAGGAAGCCTTCCTTGTCCGCATCGAGAATGCACACCAGCCCGCATTCCGGAATGTCCAGGCCTTCGCGCAGCAGATTGATGCCAACCAGCACGTCATAGACGCCCATGCGCAGGTCGCGGATCAGTTCGATACGCTCCAGCGTTTCGACGTCGGAGTGCATGTAGCGGACCCTGATGCCTGCCTCATGCATAAATTCCGTGAGGTCTTCAGCCATGCGCTTGGTCAGCGTGGTGACGAGGGTCCGATAGCCTTTGGCTGCGGTTTCGCGGCATTCATTGATGCAATCCTGAACCTGGTCCTCCACCGGGCGTACTTCGACCGGTGGGTCGATCAATCCGGTCGGACGGATCACCTGTTCGGCGAACACGCCGCCGGTTTGTTCCAGTTCCCAAGGGCCCGGCGTGGCCGAAACGGCAACAGTCTGCGGCCGCATCGCATCCCATTCGTTGAAGCGCAACGGGCGGTTGTCGATGCAGCTAGGCAAGCGGAAGCCATATTCGGCCAGTGTCAGCTTACGGCGATGGTCCCCACGCGCCATTGCCCCGACCTGAGGCACGGTTTGGTGGCTTTCATCGACGAACAACAGGGCATTATCCGGCAGATATTCGAACAGGGTCGGCGGTGGTTCCCCAGGCAGACGCCCGGTGAGAAAGCGGCTGTAATTCTCAATCCCCGCACAACTGCCCGTGGCAGCAATCATCTCCAGATCGAAGTTGGTCCGTTGTTCCAGCCGCTGGGCTTCCAGCAGACGGCCCTCGGCGTTCAGTTCCTTGAGTCGTTCGGCCAGCTCGAACTTGATTGCCTCGGCCGCCTGTTTCATCGTCGGGCCGGGCGTGACGTAGTGCGAATTGGCATAGACCCGCACTTTGTCCAGGCTGGCGCCTTTCTTGCCGGTCAGGGGGTCGAATTCGGCGATTTCCTCAATCTCGTCGCCGAAGAAACTGATCCGCCAGGCCATGTCTTCGTAGTGGCTCGGGAAAATTTCGAGATTGTCACCCCGTACGCGGAACATGCCGCGGGCAAACGCGGCATCGTTGCGTTTGTACTGCAGGGCGACGAGTTTGCGGATGATTTCGCGCTGATCGACAGTGTCGCCTGTCTTGATATCGAAAATCATCGCCGAATAGGTTTCGACCGATCCGATACCGTAGAGGCAGGAAACCGATGCGACGATGATCACATCGTCCCGTTCGAGCAGAGCGCGAGTCGCGGAATGGCGCATCCGGTCGATCGCTTCGTTTACCGAGCTTTCCTTCTCGATATAGGTGTCGGACCGGGGGACGTACGCTTCGGGCTGGTAATAGTCGTAATAGCTGACGAAATATTCCACCGCGTTGTCGGGGAAAAAGCTCTTGAACTCGCCATAGAGCTGCGCCGCAAGAATCTTGTTTGGCGCCAGGATCAGGGCCGGGCGTTGCAGTTCCTCTATGACCTTGGCCATCGTGAATGTCTTGCCTGAACCGGTAACACCCAGCAGAACCTGCGTCTTCTCACCTTCCCTTGCCGCCGAGACGAGCTCGGTAATTGCGGTCGGTTGATCTCCGGCCGGCTCGTAATCCGATTGGATCACGAAGCGTTTCCCACCATCCGTCTTGTCGGGGCGTTGGGGTTTGTGGGGAGTGAAGCTGCCCGAGGTGTCGGGCTCTTCCAGCCCCCTGCGGATGATGAGTTCGGCCATGGGCGGGAATATGGGAGCAAGTGGTCCGGCACGCAATCCGTTGGCATTGGCGTCCTGGCTTGGTAGCTAGGCGCCAAACTATAAATCTGTCGCGGAACTGAAACTCATTCCGGAGAATTCCATGCGTATGAAATCTGTCTTGTCGTTCGCTGCTCCTCTCGCTGCCGCACTCCTTCTTGCGGGCTGTGGCAAATCCGACGAAGGCCCGAAAACGCCGGAACAGGCGGTCGCCGAAGCGGCAAAAATGGAAAAGCCGGAGCCGGGGAAATATCGTTCCAGCGTGAAAGTGCTCGAATTCGACGTGCCCGGCTTGCCTCCGGAACAGGCGAAGCAGATGAAAGCGATGATGTCAGCACAACAGACACAGACGCACGAGTTTTGCCTTACGGCCGATGACGTCGAGAAAGGCTATAAGGAAATGATCAAGAAATCTTCAGAGGGTAATTGTTCCTTTGATCGTTTCGATGCGAGCTCGAACACGCTGGATGCACAGATGACCTGTGACATGGGGCAGGGGACGAAGGCCTCCATGACAATGAACGGGACAACATCTGCCACGGGCTCCAACATGGTCATGGATATCAATCATTCTGCCCCGCAAATTCCGGGCGGGGAAATGCATACGAAGATGGAAGTGACGAATGAACGGATTGGCGAATGCAGCTGACCGGGCGGATCGAGGCCGCGCGGCTGCCGTTGCATTGCGACGGTGATGGCTTCAGGTACGGCTAAAAGAAACGGGGCCGACACCGCCTCGCGCATGGCGTCGTTTTACAGGGAAGCGGCGCGGCGGGCGGCGTTGGCCGGAGAGCCAAGACCCAAAGGTGTCAAGGGGCCGCCGCTCAAGCACTTGCTGGGCGAACTCGATGTACTGGCTGAACCGTTCCGGCGTGCGGGACGGACATTTCCGGTCAGACGTGCGGAGCATCCGCGCACTGTGATGCTGTTGCCGGGTTTCGGGACCCATCCCGTCCGGATGCGCTACATGGCGCAGCAGTTGGAGCGTGCCGGGCACAAGGTCAAACGCTGGGGGCTCGGCTTCAACTTTGGACCTACCGAAAAGAACATTGCCCAACTGGAAGTCCGTTTGATCGGACTTCACGAACGCTATGGCCGTCCAGTCGTGTTGGTGGGCTGGAGTTTGGGTGGTCTCTTCGCTCGCGAACTTGCTCGTCGCCATCCGGACCTTGTCGCCAAGGTGATTACGATGGGATCGCCTTTTTCCGGTAGTCCCCGCGCAAACAATGCCTGGCGCATATACCACCTTGTGACAGGCCATGCTGTCGAGGCGCCACCGATAGACAGTGATCTCGCGGAGAAGCCTCCCGTGCCGACAGTTGCCTTGTGGAGCCCTCGTGACGGGATCGTTTCCGCCCGGTCGTCTCGTGGCCGACCGGGAGAGCGGGACAAGGAAATCGCGTTGCGTTGCACCCACCTCGGCTTCGCCTATTCTCCCGAGGCAATCGGAGCCGTTCTGCGCGAATTGGAGGAGATATGAAAAAGATGAGGGAGGCTTCCCGAGGCCATTGACACGCGGATTTCCCGTGCCATTGTTGCAATGCAGCATAAGAGGCTTATGAACACGACCAGCCCGACTTTCGACGAAATGTTTACTGCCGATGGCGGTATCCGCCCTGCCTACGCCGGCTACAATGAATGGCTTGAGGTGCAGGACCAGCATTGGATGACTCACAAGGGCGCGGAGGCAGAGGCATTTTTTCGCCGCACCGGAATCACCTTCAATGTCTATGGCGAACAGGATGCTGAAGAGCGGCTGATTCCCTTCGATATGGTTCCGCGCATTATCACCGGTGCTGAATGGCGGAAACTGTCGCGCGGGATCGAGCAGCGAGTGAGGGCGATCAATGCCCTGATCCACGATCTCTATCATCGGCAGGAAATCATCCGTTCGGGTCGTCTTCCCGAGAGACTGTTTCGAGACAACGATGCCTGGTTGCCGGAAATGGTCGGCTTCACGCCGCCGGGTGGGGTTTACACCCACATTGTCGGGATTGATCTGGTGCGGACCGGAGCCGACGAATTCATGGTGCTGGAGGATAATGCCCGCACGCCCAGCGGGGTCAGCTACATGCTGGAAAACCGCGAAACCATGATGGCGATGTTTCCGGAACTCTTCACCAAGATGCGTGTGCGGCCGGTTTCGGATTATCCCAGGCGACTGGCAAAAAGCCTGGCCGCGTGTGCGCCCGATTGTGCTTCGCGTCGTCCCGTGGTCGCGGTGCTGACACCGGGGGTCTATAATTCAGCCTATTTCGAACATGCCTTCCTTGCCGACCAGATGGGTGCGGAACTGATTGAAGGCAGCGATCTTCATGTCGAAAATGGCCGAGTGTGCATGCGCACGACGCGCGGCTATCAACCGGTCGACGTGATATATCGCCGGATTGACGACGATTTCCTCGATCCGTTGAGCTTCAATCCGTCGAGTTTGCTGGGCGTGCCGGGGATCATGGATGTTTACCGTGCCGGCCGGGTCACGATCGCAAACGCGCCTGGGGCGGGTGTGGCGGATGATAAAGCCATCTACAGCTTCATGCCGGAAATCGTTGAATTCTATACCGGTGAGAAGCCTCTGCTGCCCAATGTGCCGACCTGGCGCTGTGCGGAAAAGGACAGCCTGGCCTACGTTCTCGATCATCTGGAAGAGTTGGTCGTCAAGGAAGTCCATGGGTCGGGTGGCTATGGCATGTTGATCGGGCCGACCTCATCCAAGCGGGAAATCAGAGCCTTTCGCCGGAAGCTGGAGGCGAAACCGGAAAACTATATCGCCCAGCCAACTCTTGCGCTGTCGACGGTGCCGATCTTCACACGCAAGGGACTGGCCCCGCGTCACGTCGATTTGCGGCCTTTCGTTCTTGTCTCGCCCAAGGGAATTGAAATCACTCCTGGCGGGCTGACGCGAGTAGCTATGAAGAAGGGCTCGCTAGTCGTTAATTCCAGCCAGGGCGGTGGGACCAAGGACAGTTGGGTGCTGGACGACTGATGGACGCCGCAAGACATATGACCGGACTTTTCGCATGCTAGGGCGCACTGCCAACAGCATCTTCTGGATGTGCCGCTATCTTGAACGGGCGGAAAATACCGCCCGTCTGCTCGACGCCGGCTTTCGCATGTCGCTTACGCGTGCGTCGGATGCGGCGAGCGAGGAATGGCGTTCCGTCATCGTGACCTTGGGGCAACTCGAACATTATGACTCGCTCTACGATGGCTACAGCGGGCCGCAGGTCTGCAATTATGTTCTGCGTGACAGGGAAAATCCCAGTAGCGTGTTGTCCATGTTCGAAATGGCGCGGACCAATGCGCGGGTTGCCCGCTCTTCTCTGACCATGGAGGTATGGGAAGCAGTGAACGAGGGCTGGATGACCTTGAAAGACATCCTTGCCAGGCCGGTCAGGGAGAGCAATCTCGGCACGGTTCTCTCAGCCATTCGGCGAGAGTCGACGCTCTTTCGTGGTGCGACCTACGGCACGATGCTGCGGAACGACATCTACCACTTCGCCCGTGCCGGTACGTTCATCGAACGGGCGGACAACACCGCGCGCATTCTTGACGTCAAATATCACCTGCTATTGCCGTCGCTTTCCTATGTTGGCTCCAGTCTGGATTCTTCGCAGTGGGATCAGGTCTTGCGATCGTTGGCGGGTGATCGGGTCTATAGCTGGCTCAATGCAGGGCAGATGGACCCGCGGGGTATTGCCGAGTTTCTCATTCTTGATTGGCGTTTCCCGCGCAGCCTTGCCTTCAGCTATGAACAGTTGCGTCAGCAACTGGCTGAGCTTGCTCTGGAATACGGACAGGAAAGCGACGTCCATGTTCTGATAGGGAATACCGCCCACTGGTTATCCGAACGGACCATCGACAGTATCTTCGAAACCGGTCTGCATGAATTCCTGATCGACTTTATTGACCGCAATCAAGCCGTCGCGAATGCGATTGCGGAGGATTACCGGTTCATCGCCTAAAAGCCCAAGGACCCTGCCTGTGCACCTCGCCATCGAACACACGACCCGTTACCGTTTTGCCGAACCGGTCGCATACGCTTTGCAGAGGCTGCGCCTGACGCCCAAGGAAACGCACGGACAACGAATTGCCCATTGGAAAGTGCATTATCAAGGCGTCGCCGAAGAACTGTCGTATGACGATCAGAACTGCAATCATGTGACACTGGTGTCTGTCGAACCCGGGACAACAGAAGTCGTCATCACGTGTGAGGGTATTGTCCACACGGAAGATCATGCGGGAATCATCGGCCGCCATGCTGGTCATTTGCCTTTGTGGAGCTTCTGCAGTCAGACTCCCTACACCCGGCCAGGCGTGAAAATGCGTTCGCTTGTTGCGACGATCCGCCGGGAGGAGAGCGATATTCTGGCGCAGCTTCACGCATTGTCCGCCGGGATTCTTGAGCACGTGGTGTACGAGGCCGGGCACACTGGTGTCGATACGACCGCTGAACAGGCGCTCGATGCCGGAAAGGGCGTGTGTCAGGACCATTCCCACATTTTTGTGGGGGGCGCGCGACTGCTGGGAATTCCGGCGCGATATGTCAGCGGTTATCTGATGATGGATGATCGGGTTAATCAGGAGGCTACCCACGCCTGGGCTGAGGCTCACGTCGAGGGGTTGGGTTGGGTTGGCTTCGATGTATCGAATGGAATCAGCCCCGACGCGCGCTATATTCGAGTGGCTACAGGGCGCGACTACAAGGAAGCGGCGCCGATCACAGGCATCAGTTTTGGCGGGGTCGAGGAAGATTTGCATGTCCAACTGGCCGTGGAACGACAGACCAGTGAGCAGTGATTTGAACGATTGATCGCGACGGACTTGATCGCTAGCGCCTTGTGGGCGGCAGGGGATAGCGTCGCGAACAGGGGATTCACATGACCTATTGTGTAGGAATGATGCTGGACAAGGGTCTTGTGCTCATGAGCGATACCCGGACCAATTCCGGTGTCGATAACATCTCGATCTTCCGCAAGATGTTTCACTGGTCGGTGCCAGGGGAGCGTATCATTGCGGTTATGACCGCCGGTAATCTCGCGACGACCCAGGCGGTTATCAGTCAGTTGGAAGAACGCAGCAAAGCCCCGTCGGAACGCCAGAATTCCCTGCTTGAAGCTCCGACCATGTTTCAGGTGGCGGTAGAGATCGGGAAACTCCTGCGCGAAACGATTCAGGAATCGCAAAGTGACAACGGCCAGTCCGGGGAAGGGCGTTTTACGGCGTCGATGATCCTGGCCGGGCAGATTAACGGCATGGAGCCGCGGGTATTCATGATTTACCCGGAAGGCAATTTCATCGAAGCAAGCTTCGATACGCCTTTTTTCCAGATTGGTGAGACCAAATACGGCCGCCCCATCATCATTCGTGCCTATGACCGTGACATGAGCTTCGAAGATGCCGTGAAGCTGCTGATGGTGTCGTTCGATTCGACGCTCAAGGCCAATTTGTCGGTCGGCATGCCGCTTGATCTCCTGGTGATTGAGCGGAACAAATTCGAACCTGTGCATGAACGGCGCATCCAGTTGGATGACGAATATTTTCAAGTGATATCATCCAATTGGGGTGATGCGCTGAAAGCCGCCTTCCACTCTCTTCCGGATTACACCTTTGATATGGAAGAGGCCGCACAACGCGATTGATCTCGCGCGACGCGTCAAGCCAATAGTCCGATTCGGATTGGCCGAGGCGGTCAAATCATGCGTGATTGCGGATTGTGACGCATGATTTGGTCCGCATTGGGGTTAACCAATGCTGTATAACATTCCTATTCCAGACAGTGTGGGAATGTGGATAGCGAAGGGGTTGGAGCGCGCGGATAGTGGAGGAAGGTGCGTGGACGGGAACGGTCTGAGTTAACCTTCTTTTGGTTTTTTTCGCCGAAAAGTCCCAACTCTATACTGTTTCAAGCCGCAGATGGTGGAGCAAGGTCGGCTGCGCTCCTGCCGTGGTGGGTCTCATCTAGCTTTTTGTGATCAAGCGAATGATTGCGCGTGCGAACTACTTTTGCCAATGATGATAAGATAATTACAAATATAAGAAATAAACTAATTGAATTAACTTTTTAGAATATTTGAAAAATATCAATGCTATCGGGTCAAGGCGTTCCGGAACTATGATTGAAGAATTTGAAGGCGAAAATTCTGTCTGGGCGGACAGGGCCGATGATGTCGCTATAGATATGCCGGAAGATCCCGTTTCGCACTATGATGAACTCGTTGAAGTTGCTGAGAAAATACTGAAGCTGGCAGATAGTGTCCGACCTGTGGTCGAGGTCGAGAGGGCTGCTGTAGTAAGCAAGGAGAGAGTTCTCTTCATTGCAGAATCATTGTTCAAATTCCGGCGCAGCAGGCAAAACTTCCTGCCTGCCGAAATTCTTGGGGAACCATCTTGGGATATCCTGCTTGATCTATTCATAGCGGCTTTGAAAGGAGAGGAGCGGCTGGTGAAGCAACTGTGTCTCGCTGCGCAGGTCCCCTCGACTACTGCCTTAAGGTATATCTCTAAACTTGAAGAGTGCGGCGTTATCAGGAGGATATCCGATAAAATTGATCGGCGGAGAATTTACATATCGTTGACGAAATGTGGATATAAATCCATGAATAATCTGGTTTTATCACTCAACGATTTTGAGGTTTAGATCTGTGCGTGCAGAGTGAAGGTTCGTGGTAAAGATCGACCCTCTGCCCGGATTGATCCCGTCATTTCCGGAACGCTTTTGCCGGAGTTGTTTGCACTTTGTTCCAGTGGGCGCACATAACGGGTCCGATCTGGAATAAAATCGTTCTATATTAAGGGGTTTGGACTCGCCATCGTCACAAATATGGAACAGGGGCTTGTCATTCACTTTCTGGGAGGCACGGATCGTTTCCGGGCAGAGGGCGCGCAGAGCGCTTTCCTCCTTGGTCATCACGCTGAAGTCTATGAGACTGTGGAGGAACTTCTGGAGCGCCCCCCGCGCAAGGGGTTCGTCATCGCATATGACGATGTTGAAACGAGTGCGGTTACCGAAGTGCTCGCAGAGCTTGGTTCCGCCGGAATCTGGTTGCCGGTTGTTGCCGTCCATGTAACTCCGGAAGTGGAATCCGCGGTTGCAGCGATCAAGGCTGGCGCGCTCGATTACCTGGCGCTGCCGCTTACATCTGAACGACTGGCGGAACTGGCTGATGCCGCTGCGCACGAAATCGAAGGACACGCAGATGCCCGCCGCCGGATGGTCGCCGCACGCAATCGGCTGGCCGGGCTGAGCCGGAGAGAACACCAGGTGCTCGATCGGCTGGCGGAAGGAAACAGCAACAAGGCGATCGCTCAGGCTCTGAAGATCAGCCCGCGAACGGTCGAAATTCATCGCGCCAGCATGATGAGGAAACTGGGTGCCCACCACGCCGCGGAAGCGGTTCGCTTACGGTTGGAAGCACGGTTGGACGATAGGGAGCGCAAGACGGGATAACTTGTGTCCTTGGCTAGGCAAGCTCGGCCGTGCGTGCCGTATCTTACCGGCAAAACGCGCTGTCACTGACTTCGAGATGAAGATGGTCGCGATGTGCGGTGTTGTAGCCGGGGCCCAGAACGGTCCCGAACCGTTTGCATGCGCTGTCCTGCACTACCCGCAAGAACTGGCGTTCCTTTGTGCTGCCGCCATTCCAGTCGTCCAGAACGCTGATCCGGCGACCGTCTTCGAGAATGAAGGCCGCAATATCCACGGCATTGGCCGTGGCATGTGCCGAACGACGTGCTGTGCCGGCAACATTGCGGCAATTGTAGCTGCCCATGGTTTCGATTCTGGCCAACCCGCTGCCGAGCATCTGGCGAGCCGCGCGATCGACGCCATAACGTGCCCAGCCAGCCAGAGTGTTGGCGACGGGACATGCGACGGGCCCCAGGTTGGAGACGCCTAGCTCCTCATAGTCCCCCCTTATGGCGGACAATTCCACCGTGTTGAGGTTGGAGCAGCCTGCTCCGAAGTACCGATCCGGCAGGGGGGTGAAATTGGCTCTGGTGTGACCGAGTTCTGCCAGGCATTGTCGGGCTTCCGGCCTGGGAGAGGTCACAGTCGTGGATTGGCGCACGCTGCGCCCTTTGGATGCTTGCGGAATGTCCATGCAAGCGCCGAGCATTGCCAAAACGGGCAGGAGAGCAAAGATCCGCCTCATGTTTCTGCCTCTGCCAGCTCCATGGTTAATATCCGGTTGACGAAGCAGTGCCTTGTCGAACGATATCGACCGTTTCGTCAAGCTTCGGCTTGACATGCCCGGACGCGACCCTATTGGCGGCTTCGGGCCACGCGGTCCCAACGCCGCGCGAGCTCTCTGCAAGGAGAGTCTACATGACTGAGAATACGCTTCCGGTGCGCAAGCCTGCGCGTCCGTTTTTTTCTTCCGGTCCCTGCGCCAAGCCGCCGGGATATTCCCTCGAAAACCTAGCCACCGACTCGCTTGGCCGATCGCATCGCGCGAAAATCGGCAAGAGCCGCCTCGGCTATTGCATCGACCTGATGCGCGAAGTGCTGCAACTGCCTGATACCCATCGCATTGGCATCGTACCGGGTTCGGATACGGGTGCATTTGAAATGGCGATGTGGACAATGCTGGGCGAACGTCCGGTGACGACGCTGGCGTGGGAAAGCTTCGGTGAAGGTTGGGTCACCGATGCGCTCAAGCAGCTTAAGCTCGAACCGACTGTCCTTCGCGCCGATTACGGTCATTTGCCGGATCTGGGTGCTGTCGACTGGTCGAATGACGTGATCTTCACCTGGAACGGTACGACCTCCGGCGTTCGCGTTCCCAATGGCGACTGGATTCCCAATGACCGGCAGGGCTTGTCCTTTGCCGATGCGACCAGCGGTGTGTTTGCCTACGATATTCCGTGGGACAAGATCGATGTCGCCACTTTCTCCTGGCAGAAGGTGCTGGGCGGTGAAGGCGCACATGGTGTGCTGATCCTTGGTCCGCGTGCGGTCGAGCGGCTGGAAAGCTATACGCCGTCCTGGCCGCTGCCGAAAGTTTTCCGCCTGACCAAGGGCGGCAAGCTGATCGAGGGGATATTCAAGGGCGAAACGATCAACACTCCGTCCATGCTGGCGGTGGAAGACTGCATCGCCGCGCTCGAATGGGGCAAGTCGCTGGGGGGGCTGGAAGGGCTCAAGGCCCGCGCCCAGGCCAATGCCGATGCGCTGAATGCCATCGTAGAAAGCCGCGACTGGCTCGGCCATCTTTGTGCGGACAAGGCCAATCGTTCGATTACCAGTGTCTGCCTGACGGTGGAGGGTGCCGATGCCGACTTCATCAAGAAGTTTGCGGGACTGCTGGAAGCCGAAGGTGCCGCCTACGATATCGCGGGTTATCGCGATGCGCCGGCCGGGTTGCGCATCTGGTGCGGTGCCACGGTCGATACGGCTGACATCGAAGCGCTCGGTCCCTGGCTGGATTGGGCATACGCCTCGCTCAAAGCCTGATTGAAGGGTTGCCGCCCTGTTCTGGAAGGGCGGCGCCTTCTTCTCCCGAAATTACGTTCCTGCACCGGCAGGGATACTCCCAACGGAGTGACTGACATGACCAAACCCAAAGTCCTCATTTCCGACAAGATGGACCCGAACGCGGCGAAGATTTTCGAAGCTCGGGGCTGCGATGTCGATGTAATCACCGGTGAAAATCCGGAGCAGTTGATTGCGCGCATCGGTGAATACGATGGCCTTGCGATCCGTTCATCAACCAAGGTCACCAAGGAAATTCTCGACGCGGCAACCAACCTCAAGGTGATTGGCCGCGCCGGAATCGGTGTCGACAATGTCGATATTCCCTACGCCAGTTCCAAGGGCGTGGTGGTGATGAACACGCCGTTCGGCAACTCGATCACCACTGCCGAACATGCGATTGCCATGATGATGGCGCTGGCCCGCCAAATCCCGGAAGCCAACACGTCCACCCAGGCTGGAAAGTGGGAGAAGAACCGCTTCATGGGGGTCGAAGTGACCGGCAAGACTCTGGGCCTGATCGGCGCGGGGAACATCGGTTCGATCGTCGCCAGCCGGGCACTGGGCCTGAAAATGAAAGTGGTGGCTTTCGACCCCTTCCTGACCGAAGAACGGGCGTTGGAAATTGGCGTCGAAAAAGTCGAACTGGACCAGCTCCTTACGCGTGCCGATTTCATTACGCTGCACACGCCGCTGACCGATCAGACCCGCAATATCCTGTCGAAGGAAAATCTGGCCAAGACCAAGAAGGGCGTGCGAATCGTCAATTGCGCGCGTGGCGGATTGATTGATGAAGCGGCGCTCAAGGAAGCACTGGACAGTGGCCAGGTAGCGGGGGCCGCGCTCGATGTGTTCGAGACGGAACCGGCCAAGGAATCGCCGTTATTCGGTACGCCTAACTTCATTTGCACCCCGCACCTTGGTGCTTCGACCACGGAAGCGCAGGTCAACGTCGCGTTGCAGGTGGCGGAACAGCTGTCCGACTATCTCATCGATGGCGGCGTCACCAATGCGCTCAACATGCCGTCGCTGTCCGCGGAGGAAGCGCCCAAGCTGCGGCCTTACATGGGGCTTGCGGAAAAGCTCGGCTCGCTGGTCGGCCAACTGGCGCATGGCAATCTGACGGAAATCAGCATCGAACGCGAAGGCGCGGCTGCGGAACTGAATGGAAAGCCGCTGACGGCGGCAGTGCTCGCCGGGTTCATGAGCAACTATTCCGACTCCGTGAACATGGTCAATGCGCCGTTCCTGGCCAAGGAACGGGGGCTGGACGTACGAACAGTGCGGCATGAACGCGAAGGCGTTTACCACACGTTGCTGCGTGTCACCGTGGCGACAAGCCAGGGGCCGCGTTCGGTTGCGGGTACGCTGTTCGGGAAGGATCAACCGCGGCTGGTCGAAATTTTCGGCATTGGCATCGAGGCTGATCTCGAAGGGAACATGCTTTACATCGTGAACCAGGATGCACCGGGGTTCATTGGTTCGGTCGGCTCGCTGCTGGGTGAGAACGGGATCAATATCGGGACGTTCCATCTTGGCCGCCGGGAAACGGGCGGGGAAGCCGTATTGCTGCTCTCTGTCGATCAGGAGATTCCGGAATCGGTGTTGCAGGCTGCTTGCGCTCTGCCGGGCGTCAAGACGGTCAAGGCATTGAAGTTCTGATTGCCAAATGTCGCGCGTTTCCCGTCCGTCGCCAGCTTGTTGCGGGCGGACGGGAATCGTTCGTTGAACGGTAAATGGGTTTCCTGAGACAATTTCAGGGATCTTTCTCCGAAAAACCGGGTCCACTTTTCCGTACGATGCTCTAGTGGGCATCTCATTATGACCGACCCGACCCGCGATCTGTTGCCCGAAGGGCTCGAGGACTGGCTGCCAAGCGAAGCGGCGGCTGTGACCCGTATCAACCGTGCTGTCACGGATGTGATGGATAGCCACGGCTATGACAGAGTGCGTCCCCCGCTGATTGAATTCGAGAAATCCATGGCCGGGCGCATGGATGGTGTCCAGCCGCGCCGTATGTTCCGTTTCGTGGACCCTTCCAGCCTCCGGACACTGGCGCTACGCAGCGATATAACAGTGCAGGTCGGTCGGATTGCCGCGACGAGCCTTGCGGGAGCGCCTCGTCCGCTGCGCCTTTGTTACGGCGGACAAGTGCTGACGATCAAGGGCGACGGCCTCGACCCTACGCGGGAGCGTCTGCAGCTTGGTGCGGAACTGATCGGTAGCGATTCGGTTGCCGCAGCCAGCGAGATTGTCACGATCGCTATTGAAGCGCTCGCTTCTGCCGGGGCGCGTAATATCTCCGTCGATTTCACCTTGCCGGATCTGGTCGACACGCTTGCCAAGGGGCCATTCCCGCTTGACGCAGACCAGATTGAAACTGTCAGGCGAGAGCTTGATGCGAAGGATGCCGGTGCGCTGAAGGCCGGGGGAGGGGGGGCCTATCTTCCGCTGCTCTATGCAACCGGGCCCTTCGCTGACGCTATCGAACAGCTTGCCGCGATTGATGCCGGTGGTGTCCTGGCCAAGCGGATTGAGGGGCTCAGGCAGATTGCCGAACGGATCAGTGGCAAGGCGCGCATTACGCTCGACCCGACCGAGCGGCATGGGTTCGAATATCAGAGCTGGTTCGGCTTCACGCTATATGCCGAAGGCGTGCGTGGTGCGTTGGGCCGCGGTGGTACATACCGTATTCTGGGCTTGGACGAACCGGCAACCGGGTTTTCGCTCTATCCCGATGCGCTGGTCGATAATGACCGGTGCGATACGGATGCGCGAGACATTCTGTTTCTGCCTCTTGGGCATGACGTGGACGTGGCGGCACGTTTGCGGGTCATCGGTTGGCGGACTGTCGCAGCCCTTTCCGAGGGAGACGACGCCAAGGTGCTGGGGTGTACGCATGTGCTGAATGGTAAGGAACCAATGCGCCTCTGACTTTGAGCGGCGTTTTGTGGTGCCGGGTGCCTTGACACGTTCCGTCAGGTGCCGGTAACCCGCGCCGCGCAAACGGGCCTGTGGCAGGCCTATTTCGGCCATCCGCACGCCGAGTCCTGTCGAAGGGCGTGTACGGTCCACCTGGCAGGGTGAGGGATTCTGAACAATGGCGAATGTGACGGTGATCGGCGCCCAATGGGGTGACGAGGGCAAGGGAAAGATTGTCGACTGGCTTGCGAGCCGAGCCGATGCTGTGGTCCGGTTTCAAGGCGGGCACAATGCCGGCCATACCCTGGTCATCGACGGAACCACCTACAAATTGAGCCTGCTGCCTTCCGGAATCGTGACTGGCACACTGTCGATTGTCGGCAATGGCGTAGTGCTCGATCCATGGGCGCTGAAGGCGGAGGTCGAGAAGCTCATTGGGCAAGGCGTCGCCATCACGCCGGACAATTTCGCCATAGCTGACAATTGCCCGCTGATTCTGCCGATTCATCGTGATCTCGATCAGCTACGCGAAACTGCCGCTGGCAAGGGCAAGATCGGGACGACCGGCCGAGGAATCGGCCCGGCTTATGAAGACAAAGTCGGCCGTCGTGCGATCCGCGTGTGCGACCTTGCGCATCTTGATACGCTCGACCCTCAACTCGATCGTCTTTGCGCCCATCATGACGCATTGCGGGCGGGCTTTAACGAGCCGCCGGTCGACCGCGCGCGCCTGATTGCGGACCTCAAGGAAATCGCGCCATTCGTGCTGCAATTCGCCCAGCCTGTCTGGAAACGCCTGCGTGATGTGCGGAAGGAAGGCGCCCGCATCCTGTTCGAAGGGGCACAAGGCGTGCTGCTGGATGTCGATCATGGCACGTATCCCTTTGTAACGAGTTCCAACACAGTCAGTGGAACCGTGGCTTCGGGTTCGGGCGTTGGCCCCGGCTCGGCGGGTTTCGTTCTGGGTATCGTCAAGGCCTATACCACCCGCGTCGGGTCCGGCCCGTTTCCCACGGAATTGCAGGACGAGGTTGGCCAGCGGCTGGGCGAACGCGGTCATGAATTTGGCACGGTAACCGGCCGCCAACGCCGCTGCGGGTGGTTCGATGCCGTTCTTGTTCGGCAGAGCTGCGCCATTTCGGGTGTTACGGGGATCGCACTCACCAAACTCGACGTGCTCGATGGTTTCGATACTCTGAAGATCTGCACCGGCTACAAGCTGCGCGGCGAAGTGATCGATTATCTGCCCTCGCACGCGGCCGATCAGGCAGAGGTGGAACCCGTCTACGAAGAAATGGAAGGGTGGAAAGGCTCCACCGCAGGTGCGCGCAGCTGGGCCGACCTGCCGGCGCAGGCGGTAAAATATATCCGCCGGATCGAGGAACTGATCGATTGCCCGGTGGCGAGCGTGTCGACCAGCCCGGAACGGGACGATACCATTCTGGTACGGGATCCCTTCGAAGATTGATTTTCTCTGCTAGGGTGCATCCATGTGGCGCATCCTGGCTCTTCCGGCATTGCTTGGACTTGCTGCCTGCGTGGGGGATGTGCCCATGCAGGACGGCACGCGGATGCCGCCGGAACCCATCCCGGTCGATTTCGTCCTGGTCGACAAGTCAGACCGGACGTTGACGCTGTATGGGCAGGGGAAACCGCTGCGGCGCTATCCCAATCTGCAATTCGGTGACGAACCGATTGGGCACAAGAGGTTCGAAGGCGACGAAAGAACGCCTGAGGGACGATACGTCATCGATTATCGCAATCCGGACAGCCGCTATCACCTGTCTCTCCACATCTCCTATCCTGACGCAAGCGACAGGGCATTTGCTCAGGCGCACGGACGGTCACCCGGTGGAGACATTTTCATTCATGGGCAGCCCAATGGCCGGGTCGGGCGATTACCCGGTGACTGGACGGATGGTTGCATTGCCATGGCCAACGCGGAGATCGAGGAAATCTGGAGGATGGTGAGCGATGGAACGCCGATAGTCATCAGGCCGTAAAAAAATTCTTGCCATGATCCCTTTATGTTCTCATCATGTTCGAACTTAAAGGAGTCGAACATGGCGCAGGCCAATTTTCTCTATGAACCGGCGAACGACAGCGCCGGATTGCCGCTGACGGTATCTGTCTTTGCCGATCGTCCTCATGTTCGTGCGGAAATGGGTGAAGATGCGGAAGCGGCCGGCTTTCGCCTTTCGGTGTGTGAAGATGTCGGCACTCTGCTTGGCGGGGAGGATATACGGGTCCTCGGCGAAGTCGTGTTGCTCGATTGTCCGCAGGTGGATGCGGCCAGCCTGGCAGCCTTGTGTCGCCTGGATATGCGGGTTGCGCGTTCCGGCGCGCATTTCATCGTTTCGACCACCGTCGATGCGCTGGACGATGTCTTTGCCTGTCTCGACCAATCTCGCCCCCAGATACTCGTCGACCCAACGCGCGCGGAACGGGTCATTGCGTTGGGCCGGGTGCTGGCGCGCGTTCCGAACCTCAAAGTGCGGGAAATGTCGCAGCAGGATCGGTTGATGCTGTTACGATTGACGGAGCAGGTCGATCAAGTCGCGGAAAGATTGGACCGGTTCGGCTCATCGGGTGCAGAACTGGCGTGGCCAGATGACAGACATTTCCGGGTGAAATCGCCTGCATCGCGTTTCCGTGGTGCGGATCAGGATGATGATTTCACACAGGCGGGTGATGCGGGTGCGCTGTCATTGCCAGAACCTCAGCTTGTCCGGCAGGTCATTCGGCAGCGGCAATTGCGTGCCCGCTTTTTCGATGCCGGACTGTTTGCCGATCCCGCATGGGACATCCTGCTCGACCTTACCGCTGCGCAGGGGGAGGGTAAGCGTGTGTCCGTGACCTCGCTTTGTATTGCCGCAAATGTTCCGCCGACCACTGGATTGCGATGGATATCGCAAATGACGGATGCGGGGCTTCTGGAGCGTGTGGAAGATGAAACGGACAGACGGCGCGCCTTCATTGTTCTTTCGGAACGCAGTGCCTCTGCCATGGCTGGTTATTTTGCCGCATTGGGCGGCGATACGGGGCACCTCGCATAGGATTTTGACGATCACAGCGCGGGTTTCAGGGAATTAGAACTGCGGCACCCTCGATTTTACCTTCGCGCAGGCGGGCAAGCGCTTCGTTGGCTTTGGCTAGAGGGAAAGGCACCACGTGGCTCTTTACTCTGCCTGCAACGTCGGGGCGCAGGAAACTGGTTCCGTCTTCGCGCGTCAGGTTCGCGACTGAGACAATCTCACGTTCGCCCCAGAGGTCGGCATAGGGAAATTGCGGAATATCGCTCATGTGGATACCTGCGCATACTACGCGACCCCCTTTGCGGACTGCCTTGAGTGCTGCTGGCACCAGTGAACCGACAGGGGCAAACAGGATTGCCGCATCGAGCAATTCAGGTGGTGGCTGCGTGGAAGAACCGGCCCAAGTGCAACCGAGCTGGTGCGCGAAAGCCTGTGCCGCCGTATCGCCGGGACTGGTAAAGGCATAGATTTCGCGACCTTGCGCGATTGCCAATTGAGCAAGGATGTGTGCTGCTGCACCGAAACCATAGAGGCCGATTCGCGCACCTTCACCCGCCATGCGGTAGGCCCGCCATCCGATCAGCCCCGCGCAAAGCAGCGGCGCGGCTTCCAGATCGCCGAGTCCGTCAGGAATGGGGAAGCAGAACCGGGCATCGGCAACGGCGTGCGTTGCGTAGCCGCCATCGCGCGTCGCACCGGTAAATTCCGGGTGGTCACACAGGTTTTCCCGTCCTTCCCGGCAATAGCTGCACGTACCGCAGGCATGGCCCAGCCAGGGAATTCCGACTCGGGTTCCCAAGGCAAAATCATCATACCCTTGCCCCAGTGCGATGATTCGCCCGACGATTTCATGGCCCGGTATGATGGGGTAACTAGCGGGAATGTCTCCGTCGACCACGTGAAGATCCGTGCGGCAAACGCCACATGCGAGGACCTCAACGAGCAATTCCCCTGGCCTAGGCGTTGGAACTGGGCGGGTTTCCGTGTGGAGCGATTGACCCGGCCCATGGCAGACCATTGCGGTCATGTGGGGTATGTCATGCGTCATCGAATAAATATCCCATGCCTGTTTTCCTGTTCCAAGCCGGATTGACCCGAACCGCAAAGCGTTTATTAGCGCGCCTTCGCAGCCATTGGTTTGCGCAAGGGCGGTTAGCTCAGTTGGTAGAGCATCTCGTTTACACCGAGAGGGTCGGCGGTTCGAGCCCGTCACCGCCCACCATTTCAGCCTGGTTCGAAAATTATCCGCTGCGTCCGGTGTAGAAGCGCGCTTTCGGTTCATGGAAGTGTCTTACGCGGGATTGCACAGGGTGACGTCACTGCTCGAACCGGGCATAGGCCAGCCATGAATAACGACCTGAAAAAGCCCCCACTTTGGAATGCGGATACGCTGTCATTCCGCGTTTGCCTGTCACTGGCAGTGATCTGGGTGATCGCCATCGCGGGATATGGCTTTGGATCGGGCTATTTCATGCAGCAGGCACGGGAACAGGTATTCAATCGATTGGCCGCAGAATGCATGGAGCATGCCGATGCCGTTCTATCCTTTTGATTCAGCGGATCGTGTCGAGACCTGCGTCGCGACCAAGTCGGCGTTTCTCGATAGCGGCGATATCTTCTTTCAAGGTGGTGGGATCTGGATTGCCGCGACCTGGTTGCTGCTGGTGCCTGCGTTCCTGATACTGGTAGGTGGCTCGTTTCGCTATCTTATGTGGCGCGGTCACAATCTCGTGCGCCTTTATGTTCGTTGGTTGAAAGGCGGTTCAGGCGTTCCCTGATACGTGGTGAAGGATGGTCCCAGTTGCGGGGGTACTGTCAGGATTTACCGCTCAGTCCCTCATCGACGAGCGTTCGCGCTTCCTTGCTCGACCAATCCAGATCACCGGCGATCCGCCAAACCTCGTGCCCATCGGCGTCATAAAGGATTGAAAGCGGCAGGTTTGTCCCTCCGAAATGAAAGGCGAGATCGTTTTGAGGGTCCAGCCACGGGGGCAGGTGGGAAAACTTCTTTTCGGCAAAGAACGGGGCGACCTTGTCGGCCCCCTGCATGTCCTGGCTGACGGTTACGACCTGCAATTTGCCCTGCATGTCGTTGGCCAAGCTGTCGAGCAAGGGCATTTCCGTCACGCACGGTGCGCACCAGGTTGCCCAGAGATTGAGCAGCACGGGAGTGCCTTTCAGATCGGGCAGGCGAAGCGTTTTGCCGGTCGGATCGGAAACCGTAAAATCGGGCATTCCGCTACCGGCGTGGCTGCGGTCGGCAGTGCCCGAGGATGGTTGCTTGTTTCCGCTTTCAGCCGCCGGTTGCGCAGGAGGCTCGCTTTGCCTATCGCAGCCGCCCAGTGATAGGGCGAGGCCCGGGATGGCGAGTGTGAGCGACAGCGACAATATGCGGGATGGCAATCGGGGCACGGCAGCAGGCTCCAACCAGATGTGGGGTGGGCGGTTCGCCGAAGGGCCTAGCGCGATCATGCGCGAAATCAATGCTTCTATCCCGTTCGACAAGGCGCTTTGGCGTCAGGACATTGCCGCTTCGAAGGCGCATGTCGCCATGCTTGGCGCCCAGGGCATCGTCTCTGCGGAGGATATGACAGCGATTTCTGAGGGGCTCGACAGGGTTGCGGCAGAATATGAGGCCAACGGGGTCCCGGAGGATTGGGATCTCGAAGATATTCACATGACGACCGAAAGCCGTCTGGCCGAATTGATTGGTCCGGCAGCCGGGCGATTGCACACCGGACGCAGCCGGAACGATCAGGTGGCGACGGATTTCCGCCTGTGGGTACGCGATGCCATGGATCAGGCAGATGAGGGTCTCGCCGCCTTGCAGCAGGCATTGGTGAGCCGTGCGAGCGAACATGCGGATTCCATCATGCCGGGCTTTACCCATTTGCAGACCGCGCAGCCGGTGACATTGGGGCATCATCTGATGGCCTATTACGAGATGGCTCGGCGCGACCGTTCCCGCTTTTCGGATGCACGGGCGCGTATGAACGAATGCCCGCTCGGCAGTGCGGCACTTGCCGGAACAGGCTTCCCCATCGACAGGGAGGCAACCTCCACCGCATTGGGGTTTGCCAAGCCTACGGATAACAGCCTCGATTCCGTGTCTGACCGGGATTTCGCGCTCGATTATCTGCAGGCTGCCGCGCAATGTGCATTGCACCTTTCGCGGCTGGCCGAAGAATTCATTATCTGGGCAAGCCAGCCTTTTGGCTTTGTCACTTTGCCGGATACGCTCAGCACTGGCAGTTCGATCATGCCGCAAAAGAAAAACCCCGATGCGGCTGAACTGGTGCGGGGGCATGCCGGGCGGATCGTCGGGTGCCTGACAGCGCTGACGATCACCATGAAGGGATTGCCGCTCGCGTATTCGAAAGACATGCAGGACGATAAGCCGCCCGTGTTCGAGGCTGCCGGGCTGTTGGGTCTCTCCATTGCCGCGATGACGGGAATGGTTGCCGACAGCACATTCCGAACGGAGCGGATGCGGCAAGCGGCGGAACTGGGGTACGCGACGGCGACGGATCTCGCCGACTGGCTTGTGCGGCAGGCTGACATTCCGTTCCGCGAGGCGCATCACATCACTGGTGCGGCAGTAAAATTGGCCGAAAGCCAGGGGAAGGCGCTGGACGATCTCACTCTGGCGGAATTGCAAGCGATTGACAGCCGGATCGACGAACGGGTCTATGCGGCGCTTTCGGTCGAGGCATCCGTCGCTGCACGCAGCAGCCATGGCGGAACTGCGCCAGAACAGGTAAGGTTGCGAGTGGCCGATGCGCGTCGTGCGCTTGGAATGGAGGGCTGACAATGCGCAGGCTGATCGCCGTTTTGCTCCTGTCCGCTCTGGCCGCTTGCGGGACGCAGGGGGCGCTCAAGCCGGCCAAGGGCGATAGCCTGCCGCCTGCGCCCTATGGTGCGGCGGAACCCAAGACGTCCGACGAATTGCTGGAACCAAGGGTGCAGGCTGATCCTGGGCGTAGTGTTGAACTGCGCAAGCGTTCCGAGGAACGCGAGGAAGATCCCTTCGACCTCCCGCCTGAAGGCTAAGACTGTCCCATGGATCATTTCCAATTAAAGAATGGCGTCCTCCATGCAGAGGATGTGCCGCTCGATCAGATTGCGGCTGAAGTCGGCACGCCGGTTTACGTTTATTCGCGTGCCACGCTGACCCGCCATGCGCGCGTCTTTCGGGATGCTCTGGCCATTCTTCCGCGCACTCATCTTGCCTTTGCCGTGAAATCCAATCCCAATGTCGCGGTGCTCAGCGTGCTGAAGGCTGAAGGATACGGCGCTGACGTCGTCTCCGAAGGAGAGATGAATCGCGCTCTGGCCGCAGGTATGCCGGCTGCGGACATCGTCTTTTCGGGTGTTGGCAAAACCCGGCGGGAATTGCATGCGGCGGTTGCGGCCGGGATTGGCCAGTTCAATCTCGAAAGTGAGGAAGAAGGTGTCGAACTGGCGCAAATCGCCGCTTCCCTGGGGAAGGTCGCGGTTTGCGCACTGCGTGTGAATCCCAATGTCGATGCCAGGACTCACGCCAAGATTTCCACTGGCAAGGCTGAAAACAAGTTTGGCGTTGCCTATGACCGGGCGGCGGGGATCTATGCGCGTCTTTCCGCGCTGGATGGCCTCGATATGCGTGGGTTGGCCGTCCATATCGGTAGCCAGATAACCGATCTCGAACCCTCGCGGCAGGCGTTCACCAAGATGGGCGTTCTGATGCGCGAATTGCGTACGCAGGGCTTTGTAGTCAGCCACATGGATCTGGGTGGCGGCCTGGGGGTCCCATACAAGATCGGGGAAGAGCTTCCGACGCCGGCCGATTACGCCGCAGTGGTTGCCGATGTAACGCGGGACTGGGACGCGACTATCATGTTCGAGCCGGGCCGGGTCATCACCGGCAACGCTGGCGTGCTGGTGACGGAAGTCGTCCGGGTCAAGCAGGGCGTCAACGCGCCTTTCGTGGTCGTGGATGCTGCGATGAACGATCTCGCACGGCCTGCCATGTACGACGCATGGCATGATTTCGCCGCAGTCCGCCCGACCGGTGAGACGATGCTTGCCAACATCGTCGGGCCGATCTGCGAAAGTTCCGACACGTTTGCCATGGGGCGGACGATCGATGCGGTGAAGGCAGGCGATTTGGGCATATTCCGGACTGCCGGAGCCTATGGCGCGACGATGGCCAACACTTACAACAGCAGGCCGCTCGTGCCGGAAGTGATGGTCGATGGAGACCGCTGGGCCATTGTGGCTGATCGAATCGAACCCTCTGCCGTGCTTGCTGCAGAGCGGATTCCGGAGTGGCTCGCGGAGTGAGAAGCCTCCCGCTCTTCCATCGCGTGTCAGGACAGCGTGTTGTTGTCCTCGGTGATGGTGCCGCGGCGGATGCGAAACGGCGATTGGTTGAGCGGGCAGGTGGCCTGCCGGTAAGTGAGACGGAGGCCCACGGCGCGCGGCTGGCATTTGTTGCGCTCTCGGACGATCAGGAAGCAAGGCATGCCGCGGCGCGTCTCAGGACGCTAGGGTTGCTGGTGAATGTGACTGACCGTCCGGACCTGTGCGATTTTACCGTGCCCAGCGTGCTTGATCGCGATCCGGTGCTGTTGGCGATCGGGACTGACGGGGCTTCCGCCGGTTTGGCCAAGGCGATCCGTCTGCGGTTGGAAGGGCTGCTGCCGCAGCGGCTTGGTGCGTTGGCGGTCGCTTTGCAATCGGCACGCAGCGCTTTGCGTGCGCGATGGCCCGATGCAGGCGATCGTCGTCGGGCATTGGATCTGGCACTGGGGCAGGGTGGCGCGCTCGACCCCATGCGGGATGGCTCTGCCGATGCAGTGGAAAACTGGCTCGCCAGCCCGGAAGAGAGGTTATCCGCAGGACGGCAGGAAATCCGTGTGGTCAGCGATGATCCGGAAGATATGACCCTGCGTCAACTGCGACTGCTCGGATCGGCGGATGTGCTTCTTTACGACCCTGCGATCCCGTCAGAGATTCTCGATCGTGCAAGGGCCGATGCCGAACGCGTGACTTTGCCGTTTTCAGGCCCTGAGCCGGATGGTCTGGTAGTTGTTCTGCGCAGAAGGTGAAGTGGCCGCAGCTTAGAAGGCCGAACCCGCCAATGCGTCGATTGCCCCCTGGAGAATGACGGCGGCAGCTGCCGAATCGATTCGCTCGGCACGTTTTGCGCGGCTCATGTCCTGTTCGATCAGCCCACGTTCGGCGCCAGCGGTGGACCAGCGTTCATCCCAAAGGAGAATCGGCAGGCCCAGTATGGCCAGATTGCGGGCAAATGCGCGCGAGGCCTGGGCACGGGGGCCTTCGGTGCCATCCATATTGAGTGGCAGGCCGATCACAATGCCTTTGACCGATCGTTCTGCAATCAGTGCCTCAAGAGCTGCCTTGTCGCGCGCAAACTTCCCCCGGGGGAGAGTTTTGCCAGGAGATGCGAAACGCCAGCCTGCATCGCAAAAGGCGGTGCCGATTGTCTTGGTGCCGGGATCAAGGCCGATCAGCGGCCCGCCGTCTGGCAATGCGCCGGCGAATTCAAACGCCATTTGCGTAATCATGACACGGCATTCCACCCAGCGACCCGCCGGGCGACATCTGCCTGGAGGTTCGCCCAGAACAAGGGAATGTCGTACACGTGATAGTTGTTGCCGGGCAGAACGTAGGCCCCGAGATCGGGTGGTTCCCCGATCAGCAGCAAACCGCGGTCGTCGCACCGGGCGGGGACCATGGCGGGCACCAATTCCCCGTTTTTCATGTCCTTGTCCGGCACCAGCGTTCCAAGGTTCAGGCCAGCGGGGGCATCGCCGCCGCGTTTGCCCGTCAACGGGTTGGTGCACAGGATGGGCCCATTGCCGTGGGGTTTTCCGTCAAGGCCGGGTTCCTTGCGCCACGCGTCGAAAGTCATCGACGGCTCGGCCGGCTCGGCATAGCTTGACCAGCTTACAATGCATCCAGCCTGTTCAGGGCCATCGCAAGCAGGAAGGCCCATCTGCGGTAGGTCATGGTCCAGCGAAATGGGCCATCCGATGATGTAGGCTGCCGCGATTCGCTGCGCCAATGGCGTACCGGCCACCCGATCCTGCATCAGACGCATGAGGTGCAAAGCGCCCTGGCTATGCCCCGCGAGAATAATGGGTGTGTCCGAAGGTGTTTCGGACAGGAATTTTTCGAAAGCCTGCGCAACATCGTCATAGGCCGTATTCAACGCCTGCTGTGCACTGGGGTCGTCGGTCAGGAACGCGCCGAACGCAGCCTGCCGGTAGCGCGGAGCCCAGATTGTGCCGCCATCGGCAAAGGGAGAGGCCATCGCCCGGAGGAATAGCCGTGCGCGATCCTGCGAATCGGCATCATCGAGAGGCGCGTTCCACGATGCCGTTCCCATGTAGCTGGTCGGATGGACGAAGAAGACGGCAAACGGCTCGGGGGAACCGGGCGGGGGAGTCGAAGCCGATGTCCGGGGCTTCCCTCCGTCCGCATAGGCCGGCTGCCATTGGGCAGGATCTTTTGTGCCCGCGCCGGGGCGGGATAGCCACATACCGGAATCGTCATATGCATTTGCAGGCAGGGCCGGTTCTTCCACGAATGCGGTCTTGGGCACGAATGCGATCCGGGTCAGTTCGGTCGACCATATATTGAGTGCGAACATTGCCGCAATCACCAGAACGGTCAGAATGGCGACGAGATAAAGGAATTTGCGTGCCATGGGCCCCTCAATACCGGCCGCTGACGGCTGGGTCAGATGCGGTCATCGGTTGCCGGCCTCTTTTGATCCTGCTGCACAATCGCAGGGCGAAGGCTTTGCCATGCGCGGTCCTTGCGCAGGGCATCCCACCAACTCAGGGGATTCCATGTTTCGGTCCCCTTGAGGGAGAACGTGATAAATTCGGCCCGTCCGCCGATATTCGCCAGCGGCACCGGGCCCCCCAGGCCTCGCTCCCAGGTTTCGGCCCGGCTGTCTGCCGAATGGTCCCGGTTATCGCCCATCAGGAATACGTGATCCTTGGGCACCGTAATTTCAGGCATGTTGTCCAGCCTTTGGCGCATATGGTCGATGACAAGATAAGTCGCACCATTCGGCATGGTCTCGCGCAGGACAGGCAATTCGCAAACCTGCTTGCCGGATGGTTTGCGCACCTTGAGATTCGGATAGTCTTCTGCCGCGCAAGGGGCGTTTGGTTCGACCGGAAGTTCCAGCGGCGGTTCGATCGCCTGCGGCACAGGTCTGCCATTCAGCACGATCTGGCCGTTGACCACTGCGATCCGGTCTCCGGGCAGGGCCACGACGCGTTTGATATAATCTTCATTGCGATCGGGCGGGACGGCGATCACGATGTCCCCATATTCCGGCAATTTGCCGGCAATGCGCCAATCCTCACGCGGGAGCACGTGAAACGACGCCGAAACCCAGCTCCACCCGTAAGGATACTTGCTCACCACCAGACGGTCGCCAACCAGCAAGTTCGGCATCATGGACTGGGAAGGGATATAGAAGGGCTTTGCCACAAGGCTGTGGAACGCGACGACAGCCGCCAGCATCAGCACGAGGCCGCGAATCTCGACTGCCCAATTGATCTTCTCTCGCGGAGGGATCGCCGGTTCGGCGGTTTTGTCCGGATTGGAAGAAGCGATGTTGTCGGTGCTTTCGGTCACAATTTCCGTGCTTCTATGACGACGAAGGCCTGAGCCCATGGATGGTCGTCGGTGAGAGTAAGATGAACGACCGCTTCATGGCCATCGGGGGTGAGAGCCGCAAGCCGCTTTGCCGCTCCGCCTGTAAGAGCGAGCGTAGGGGCGCCCGAGACGGCATTGATTACCCCGATGTCTTTCATGAAGACGCCAGCCTTGAAACCGGTGCCGACGGCTTTGGAGAATGCCTCTTTCGCAGCGAACCGTTTGGCGAGTGTGCCTGCCTTCGTAAACGGGCGGCGCGCAGCCTTGGCTCTCTCCAACTCCGTAAATACGCGCAATTCGAACCGTTCTCCGAAACGATCGAGCGATGCCTGTATGCGTTCTATATTACAGAGATCGGAGCCCATGCCGATAATCATCGTGCGGCATCCATCAATTCGCGCATGTGGCGGACGGCCGCTTCCAGTCCGACGAACAGTGCCTCGCCCACCAGATAATGGCCGATATTCAGTTCGGCGAGTTGTGGGATTGCTGCAATCGGCTGGACATTTTCATATGTCAGGCCGTGACCGGCATGGGGTTCTATACCATTGCGCGCGGCCAGCGCCGCCATGTCGGCAATGCGTTTCAGCTCTGCTGCGCAGTCTTCTCCAGTTGCATGGGCATATTCGCCGGTGTGGAATTCCACCACCGGCACCTTCAACCGCATGGCGGCCTCGATCTGGCGGACTTCGGGGGCAATGAAAAGGCTGACCCGAATCCCCGCGTCGAGCAGGCGCGATACGATCGGCACCAGCCTGTTGTGCTGACCTGCCGCATCCAGGCCGCCTTCGGTTGTGCGTTCCTCCCGCTTTTCAGGAACGATGCAGGCCGCATGAGGCTTATGACGGAGGGCGATTTCCAGCATCTCGTCGGTCGCAGCCATTTCGAGATTGAGCGGAAGATCGGTCGCCGTCTGGATCCGCGCCAGATCGTCGTCACGGATATGGCGCCGATCTTCGCGCAAATGGGCCGTAATACCGTCCCCACCCACTGCTGCGACGATTTCAGCCGCCCGGACAGGATCGGGATGGTCCCCACCGCGCGCATTCCGGATGGTCGCCACATGGTCGATATTGACGCCCAGCCTCAGTTTCCCGGTCGGGCCGGCGTCAGAGGGGATGGGCGGGGTCAAGCCTTGCGACTCCCTGGCTTGGTCACCGGAACGGCTGCCAGTTCCGGGGGGACTTCCTCATCCGAGAAAGTGGGGAAGTTGATCTGGACCAGAGGGTAAAATGGAACCCCGAGATCGACCTCACCGCCCGAACGGTCGACCAGAGCAGCTTCCGCGATCACCTTGCCTCCAGCTTCTTTGACCGCGGCTATCGCCTCTCTGGAAGAGAGCCCGGTGGTGACGACATCTTCTACCATCAGCACTTTCTCGCCCGGCTCGATCGTAAAACCGCGCCGCAATTCGAATGTTCCGGTCGGGCGCTCCAGAAAGATCGCATCCTTGCCGAGCGCGCGGCCCATTTCCTGCCCGATAATGATTCCGCCCATCGCCGGAGAGACGACTTTGGTGATTTCGGCGCGCAGGTCACGCGGGAGTTTCTGCGCGAGAGCGACGGCCAACCTGCCCGCGCGATCGGGGCTCATCAGCACGCGGGCGCATTGCAGATAATGCGCGCTGTGGCGGCCCGATGAAAGCAGGAAATGGCCTTCGAGCAGGGCTTCGCTTGCGCGGAACTCGGAGAGTACCTCGTCTTCTGTCATTGTGGGTGTCCCGGATGCCTCACTGGTAAGAATGGTGAATGGACCGACAGTGTTTGCCGGATAACGGTCAAAAATATCCCTAGAAGCGCTTGAGGCATGGGGCAAGCGCGCGTATAGGGCCCGCAATTCGTGCCCCGCAGGGGGGAGTTTGGTGCTGTCTGGCAGCCCGATAACTAAGAGCGGAAAGCGTCGAACAATATGAATCTCGGTGAGTTGGCCCGCAATCGGGCGATGGCCTTGAAGACTGGTGCGTTGGCTTTGGCCCTTGCGGTAATGCCGCAGGCTGTTCTGGCACAGGATGCTGCTGAGGCAGGTGATGCCGCCGCTGCGGCGGCTCCCGCTGTGGAAGCAGTGGCCCGTATGGCACCTACCCCGGGCAAGGGGATGCCTACGGATGGCGGTATTTTCTTCCAGAATCAGTATTCTCCAATCGGCGACTATGCGATCTGGATGCATGACGCGGTTCTGATGCCGGTTATTACGGTCATCACGCTGCTGGTTCTTTTGCTGCTGCTGTTCGTGATTGTACGCTTCAATCGCCGGTCGAATCCGACTCCGTCGAAAACGAGCCACAACACGCTGATCGAAGTCATCTGGACGCTTGTGCCGGTGCTGATTCTCGTCGGCATCGCGGTGCCTTCCATCGACCTGCTGGCCAAACAGTACAAATCGCCTCCCGCGGATGCACTGACTGTCAAGATTACCGGCAACCAGTGGTTCTGGACTTATAGTTATCCGGACAACGGTGAAGTCGAATTCGATTCGAAAATGCTTAACGAGCCGAACGGTCCGATTATCAATGCGGGTGTTCGTGTGGTTGGTACCGACCCTTCCGACGGCCCCGGGCAGTTGGAAGTCGACAATCGTCTGGTGTTGCCTGTGGGTGAGCCGATCCGTCTGCAGGTCACTGCATCTGACGTGATCCACTCGTTCGCCGTTCCCTCGCTGTGGTTCAAGCTGGACGCTGTGCCGGGCCGCCTCAACGAGAAGATGCTCTTCATCAAGGAGCCGGGCGTTTATTATGGCCAGTGTTCCGAACTGTGCGGTGTGAAGCATGGTTATATGCCGATTGCGGTAGAAGCGCTGCCTCGCAAGGAATTCGACGCCTGGCTGTTGTCGCAAGGTGGCACGCTGGCAAAGGCCGATGCCAAGGCGAAGACGGAGCCTGCTGCTGCAGGCGATGAAGCTGCGGAAGCCGCGCCTGCCGAACAAGCCGAACAAGAAGCCGCGGCCCCTGCGGCCTGACACTAGCTATAGAAGCATAAGGTTACGCTGAATCATGGCTACCACCGCCGAAACCTTCCAGGGTCACGCAGAATCTCACGATCATGCGCATGACCATGATCACAAGCCGGGTTTCTTTGCCCGTTGGTTCATGTCCACCAACCACAAGGACATCGGTACGCTGTACCTGATCTTCGCGATTTTCGCCGGGGTCGTGGGTGGTGCCATTTCGGGCATCATGCGTGCCGAACTGGCTGAGCCAGGTATCCAGTACCTCCAGTGGTGGACGGGATTTCTTGGCGGTAATGGTGCCGACTTCAACGAAGCGCTGCATCTTTGGAACGTTCTGATTACCGCGCACGGTCTCATCATGGTGTTCTTCATGGTGATGCCGGCTGTGATCGGGGGCTTCGGTAACTGGTTCGTGCCGATCATGATCGGTGCGCCGGACATGGCCTTCCCTCGCATGAACAATATCTCGTTCTGGCTGACGGTGGCGGGTTTCTGTTCTCTGATGATTTCGCCCTTCGTGCCGGGTGGCACGGGTAACGGTGCGGGCGTTGGCTGGACGGTCTATGCTCCGCTTTCGACCTACGGTGCCCAGGGCCCGGCAATGGATTTCGCGATCTTCGCACTCCACCTTGCCGGCGCTGCATCGATCATGGGCGCGATCAACTTCATCACCACCATTTTCAACATGCGCGCACCGGGCATGACCCTGCACAAGATGCCGCTGTTCGTGTGGTCGGTGCTGGTAACTGCATTCCTGCTCCTGCTGGCGCTTCCGGTTCTGGCCGCTGCGATCACCATGCTGCTCACGGACCGCAATTTCGGCACGACCTTCTTCGATCCAGCCGGTGGCGGTGATCCGATTCTCTATCAGCACCTGTTCTGGTTCTTCGGTCACCCTGAAGTGTACATCATGATTTTGCCGGGCTTTGGCATCATCAGCCAGATCGTGGCGACTTTCTCCAAGAAGCCGGTCTTCGGTTATCTCGGGATGGCTTATGCCATGGTCGCTATCGGCGTGGTCGGCTTCATCGTGTGGGCTCACCACATGTATACCACCGGTCTCGACGTAAACACGAAGATGTACTTCACCGCGGCGACGATGGTCATCGCAGTGCCGACAGGCGTGAAGATCTTCAGCTGGATCGCAACGATGTGGGGCGGTTCGCTCGAATTCAAGAGCCCGATGGTCTGGGCGCTTGGTTTCATCTTCCTGTTCACCGTTGGCGGCGTGACGGGTGTTGTGCTTGCCAATGGCGGTGTCGACGACAACTTGCATGACACCTACTACGTGGTTGCGCACTTTCACTACGTGTTGTCGCTGGGCGCTGTGACTGCTCTGTTCGCCGGGTTCTATTACTGGTTCCCGAAAATGAGCGGCCGGATGTACTCCGAAGTTCTGGCGCACGTTCACTTCTGGGTGTTCTTCGTCGGCGTGAACCTGATCTTCTTCCCGATGCACTTCCTCGGTCTGCAGGGCATGCCGCGCCGTTATCCTGACTATGCGCTTGCTTACACGCACTGGAACGAAGTCTCGACATTCGGCTACAAGATCATGGCCGTATCGGTGTTCCTGTTCTTCCTGAACGTCATCTATGCGTTCGTTGCAGGCAAGAAGGCTGAAGGGAACTACTGGGGCGAAGGCGCGACGACGCTGGAATGGACGCTGTCCAGCCCTCCGCCGTTCCACCAGTTCGAAACCCTGCCGGTGATCGAGGACGCTCCGGCGCATTGAAATCGGCAATCCCGGGATATTCCGGGAAGCGAATGAAAAGGGGTTGGGGCGCGCCGAACAGGTGCGCCCTTGCCTTTAGGAACTGATACAATGAGCACGAGCCACAGCGCGGTACAGCTTCCGGCCGATTGGCGCGATTTCTTCGCCCTGACCAAACCGCGTGTGATTAGCCTGGTCGTGTTTACCGGCCTTTGCGGGATGCTCGCCGCACCAGGCACCATTCATCCCGTGATTGGTTTTACCGCGATCCTGTGCATTGCGCTCGGCGCGGGCGGGGCGGCAGCGCTCAACCAATGGTGGGAAGCGGATATCGATGCGGGTATGCGGCGGACAGCGAGCAGACCGCTTCCTTCCGGGCGCATGGATCGTACCAGTGCCAGGGATTTCGGGGTCGGTCTTTCTGCCGCCTCGATCTTGCTGATGGGATTGGCGGTGAACTCGCTATCCGCCGTGATTCTCGCAATTTCGATCGTTTACTATGCGGTTGTGTACACCATCTGGCTGAAGCCGCGTACACCGCAGAACATCGTTATCGGGGGTGGCGCTGGCGCTTTCCCTCCCTTGATCGGATGGGTTGCCGTGACGGGCGATGTGACGCTCATGCCGGTGCTGCTGTTCGCGATCATTTTCTTCTGGACCCCGCCGCATTTCTGGGCGCTGGCACTGTTCGTGAGGTCCGACTACGCGAAAGTGGGCATTCCCATGATGCCTGTGGTGGCGGGGGAAGCCTCTACTCGTAAACAGATCTTCGCGTACTGTGTTATTCTCCTGCCGCTCGCCATGACACCGTGGTGGATTGGGGGGACAGGCCTGATCTATGCGATAGCGGCATTTGTGCTCTCGCTTGCCTTCCTTGCGTTGTCAGTGCCGGTCGCCTTGCGTCGGACGAATGGCGAAGAAGATCCCATGAAGCCGGAAAAACGCCTTTTCGGTTACAGTGTGCTTTATCTTTTTGCGATCTTTGCGGCATTGGTTGCGGATCGCTGGATTTCGGTGCAGGGAGCCGCATCATGAACGGACAATTCGAACCGGACGACGAATACAAGCGTCGCCAGCGCTCCCGCAATATCGTGGTTGGCTTGCTGCTGGTCGGCTTCGCCGTATTGCTGTTTGCCATTACGATTGTGCGATTGAAGGACGCCTTGTGAATACTGCGGCACTCAACCACAGGAATCGGCGTGTCGGCCTCGTCTTTCTGGGGTTCGCCGGTGCCATGCTGGGCCTGGGATTCGCATCGGTGCCGCTTTATCGCATATTCTGTCAGGTGACGGGCTTCAACGGCACTACCCAGCGGGTTAGCGCTGCGGAAGCAAGCAGGGTGACTGCTGCGGGCAAGATGATTTCGGTCCGGTTCGATGGCAATGTTGCCCCGGATGTGCCGTGGAGCTTTCAGCCCGAGCATTCGACCGACACGATCGAACTGGGGCAACGTGACCTGGCGTTCTTCGTTGCCCGCAACAATTCGGACAAACCGGTGACAGGCACTGCGACTTTCAATGTCGAGCCAGAGCAAACTGGGCAATATTTCAACAAGATACAGTGTTTCTGCTTTACCGAGCAGACATTGCAACCGGGTGAGGAAGTCCGCATGCCGGTACTGTTCTACGTCGATCCCAAGATGCTGGATGACGAGAATGCCAAGGATGTGGAGCAGATTACTTTGAGCTACACCTTCCACAAGGCAGAGGATTCGCCCTCTTAACCTCTGGACCACTCGGAAACAGGACGATAAGGGGCGCTGACAAAGGCGAAGCGCCAACAATCAGGAAGCACGTTCATGGCCGCTACGAAGAACCACGATTATCATATCCTTCCGCCCGACATCTGGCCGTTCGCCGGTTCGGCTTCGGCGCTGATCTTCACTTCGGGCATGGTTCTGTTCATGCACGAGATGGCGTTCGGCAAGCCGGTCTTGCTGCTGGGCGTGCTTGGTCTGGCGCTGACTTTCTTCAGCTGGTTCTCCAAGATCGTGAACGAAGCCCAGGCGGGCGATCACACGCCGGTCGTGCAGCTTCACCTGCGCTACGGCATGATTCTGTTCATCGCCTCGGAAGTGATGTTTTTCGTCGGATGGTTCTGGGCATGGTTCGATTTTTCCCTGTTCCCCAGCACTCTGACCGATGTGGTCGGCGGGCAGTTCCCGCCGAAGGCGATCGAAGCGGTCATGGATCCGTTCGATCTTCCCCTGATCAACACGCTGATTCTGCTTTGCTCCGGCACGACTCTTACCTGGGCCCATCACTGCCTGATTCATGGTGATCGCGATGGTGTGAAGAAGGGGCTGTGGATGACGATCCTTCTCGGTATCCTGTTCACTTCGATCCAGGCATACGAATATGCCCATGCACCGTTCGCTTTCGGCCAGAACACCTATGGTTCGGCCTTCTATATGGCGACCGGTTTCCACGGGTTCCACGTGCTCGTCGGCACGATCTTCCTGATCGTTTGCTTGCGCCGGACCTATCTCGGCCATTTCACACCGCGCCATCACTTCGGCTTCGAAGCTGCTGCCTGGTATTGGCACTTCGTCGACGTCGTCTGGTTGTTCCTGTTCGTCGTGGTCTACGTGTGGGGCGGCTGGGGCGCTCCGATCCACTGAGCCGGATGACAGGTCAGGAACCTCAAACAAAAGGGCAGCCTTCGCTTGGCGAGGCTGCCCTTTTTGGTCTTTGCCCGCAGTGTGGGGAAAAGACGCTCTTTTCCGGTATGATTCGGTTCGCGCCGCGTTGCCCGGCGTGCGGGCTGGACTATTCCCGTTTCAATGTCGGGGATGGGCCGGCCGCCTTCCTGACCCTGCTGATCGGCGGGTTGGTGACCGGGCTGGCCTTGTGGTTGCAGCTCAGCGTATCGCCGCCTTTCTGGGTCCACATCGTATTGTGGGTTCCGCTGACAGCCGTGGCAGTCATTTTCGGTTTGCGCGCGGCCAAGGCCGCGCTGTTGCACGCAGAATATTCCCGAAACGCTCGCGAAGCGGGCAGTGACAACTTGCGTGGCGAGTGATCGTCATGCGTAGGTTGCCTATCGTTTCGACAGCGTTGGTCTTAGTTGCCGTGGCGATCATGATCGCGCTCGGTGTCTGGCAACTGCAGCGGGCCGAGTGGAAGGAAGCGCTGATCGCCCGCTATGATAACGCGCTGAATGGTACGGATGCTGTGCCGTTTCCCTATATGGAGGCGGAACAGGAAGGCGGATTGTACCACCGCAGTTCGGTCGATTGCACGAGAGTGATCAGTCGCAGCGCGATTGCAGGTCGCAATGACAAGGATGAAACGGGCTGGGCGCAAACCGCCCTTTGCGGGACACCTGAAGGAGAAGCCGAAATCGCGCTTGGCTGGTCTCAAGATCCTGCCTTGCCGACATGGACGGGCGGGACAGTCACAGGATGGGTTGCCCCGCGCGCAGATGGAGTGAGGCTCGTTGCATCGCCGCCTCAGGCCGGACTTGCGTCGCTCGCCCGGCCCGATCCACACGATATTCCGAACAACCACCGCGCCTACGCCGTGCAGTGGTTCTTTTTCGCCGCAACCGCGTTGGCAATCTACCTCTTGGCCCTGCGCAAGAAGCTGCGGGAAGGCTGAAGCAGAGCAGGCGATGCTTGCCAGCGGCGCGTGGCGGGGCTAACCGCGCGGCCATGCAATATGTCTCCACTCGCGGTAGCGCCCCGGCGCTTGATTTCGAGGGCGTGACCCTCGCTGGCCTGGCATCCGATGGCGGGCTGTATATCCCGTCCGAATGGCCTCGCTTTACAGAGGCGGAGATCGCCAGCTTCGCGGGGTTGCCTTATGCGCAACTCGCCGCGCGGGTCATGCAGCCGTTCGTCGGCGCGAGTTTGCAGCCGGACCGGCTGCTGGAATTGTGCGAGACTGCCTACGGCAGATTCGCACACAAAGCTGTGACACCGCTGGTGCAACTGGACGAACAGAACTGGCTGCTGGAACTGTTCCATGGCCCGACTCTGGCCTTCAAGGACGTCGCCCTGCAATTGCTGGGCCTGCTGTTCGAAGAATTCCTTTCGCGTTCTGACGAGCGGTTGACCATTGTCGGCGCGACCAGCGGGGATACCGGTTCGGCGGCGATTGACGCGGTTGCCGGACGGGACCGGGTCGACATTTTCATGCTCCATCCCAATGGGCGGGTCAGCGATGTGCAGCGCCGGCAGATGACCACTGTCCTTGCGCCCAATGTCTATAACATCGCGATCGACGGCAGCTTTGACGACGCCCAGGCAATGGTGAAGCGCATGTTCGGCGACACGGCCATGACGGGGCGTTTCCGGATCAGCGCGGTCAATTCCATTAACTGGGCGCGTCTGATGGCGCAGGTGGTCTACTACTTCGCGGTCGGTGTTCAGATGGGGGCGCCGCATCGCAAGGTGGCGTTCAGTGTGCCCACCGGCAACTTTGGCGATATCTTCGCCGGATATGTCGCGGCACAGATGGGCCTGCCGGTCGAGCGGTTGATCGTGGCGACCAATGTCAACGACATCCTGCATCGCGCCCTGTCGGAAGGCGATTATTCGGCGGGTGCAGTGACCCCGACAGCCGCGCCGTCGATGGATATTCAGGTAAGTTCGAATTTCGAGCGACTGCTGTTCGATCTGGGCGGGCGTGACGGTTTGGCCATGGCGGAACAGATGCGCGGTTTTGAAGCGAGCAAGGCCATGCGCCTCACGAATGCACAACGCGAAGGCGCGGCGGCATTGTTCTCCAGCGCTCGTGCCGATGCTGATGAAATGAATTTGGCCATGCGTTGGGCATACGAGAACTGCGGGGAAGTGATCGATCCGCACACCGCGATTGGTCTGCATGCCGCGCGTTACGCAGGTATTGACCCTGCCGTGCCTGTCGTGACTCTGGCCACGGCGCATCCGGCCAAGTTCCGCGATGCAGTGGAGAGGGCGACCGGGATTCGTCCGGCCTTGCCGGCCCGTGTCGGCGACCTCTTCGAGCGGGAAGAGAAGTATGTCGAGTTGCCGGGCGATTATGATGCCATCGCGACCTATGTCGCGGAGAACGCGACACCGAACGGCTGATTAGATGGCGGAGCTCGCGACCCAACCCGTGATTCTCGCCAGGGAAGGCTGGTCGGACTACGGCCTGGTCGATAGCGGAGACGGACGCAAGCTGGAGCGATATGGTCCGTATCGTTTCATCCGCCCGGAGCCACAGGCATTGTGGACACCGAAAAGTACCGACTGGGATGCCGACGGTGAATTCGTTCCCGGTGCGGACGAAGATGGCGGCGGGAGATGGCAGTTCTTTAATCGCGTCCCTGCCGAGGGCTGGCCGCTGAGCTGGCCGAACGGCCCGGAGCACGTGCGCTTCACGGCGCAGTGCACCCCTTTTCGCCATCTCGGCTTCTTCCCGGACATGGCGCCTGTGTGGCAGTGGATGGGGGACAAGCTGGCGGGAAAGCGCGATGCCAGCACGCTTAATCTGTTCGGCTACACCGGTGTCGGGACACTGGCGCTGAGCCGGTATGGCCCGGTTGTCCATGTCGATGCGTCTAAGAAATCCGTGGCCCAGGCCAGGCAGAATGCGGCGCTGTCGGGAATGGAGGATCGCCCGATCCGCTGGCTGATCGACGATGCTGCCAAGTTTACCGCGCGGGAGGTCCGGCGCGAGCGGCGATACGACGGGATCATTCTGGATCCGCCGAAATTCGGGCGTGGCCCGAATGGTGAGGTCTGGCGACTGGAAGATAACCTCACGGCGCTGGTTGGCGATTGCCGCAAGCTGCTGGATGCCGACAGCCGGTTTCTGTTTCTCACAGTCTATGCCGTGCGCATGTCCAGCCTCGCACTGGGCGGCTTGCTGGCTGAACTGTTCGCAGACTTGCCTGGCATTATTGAGCATGGCGACCTTGCCGTGCGTGAAGATGGCGAACAGGGCCGGTTGCTTCCCACGGCAATTTTTGCCCGCTGGGCTGCCGAGTAAGCCGTTCTGGACTTGCGCCGGGTGAGATGCGATGGCGCGCGAAACCTCAAACAGGACTTCCGATGCCCGATAGCCTGATCCTTGAAGTTGCCGATTTCGAACATGATGTCCTCACCGGCATCTATTCGGAAGAAACCGGCAAGCCTCAGCCGTTGCGATTTTCGATCTCGGCACGGCTCAAGGTGGCCGATCATTACGCGGCGGACACTCCGCTGAGCGAGAGCAAGAATTACATGGACCTGAAATTCGCGGCGTCCGATGCGCTGCCGCAAGGGGTTCATTTCAAATTGATCGAGGCAGTCGCCGACCATGTGTGCGAGACCTTGTTCCTGCAAGACAAGCGGGTCGAGGCTGTGACAGTGAAGATCGTGAAACTGGCGATTGCGGAAAAGAACGAGAAGATCGGTATCACGCTGCATCGGGAGCGCCGCTGAAGCGATGCAGGCGATCTATCGCACAGGTCCCATGCCAGCGAACGCGCTGGAGGCATCATCCGCCTTTTACGCCGAGCATCTGGTTGCCATTGCGGAATTGCTGGCAGATGGGCCAGATACGCTTGTAGTGATTTTTCCCCCTGCCACGCACGATCATCGCGGTTGGCGCCGCGCCGCGATCGCCGATCTGGCCCGGGCCCATGCACCGACTCGCGTGTTGGGATTGATAGATGGCGATCCGGCGGGAGTGTCGCGGGCGCTGGCCTATTGCGAGTCTGCCGAAGGGGTAACGGGCCAATTGTTGGCAGTGGATGGCAACCCGGTCAAAAATCCGGCATAATAGGTGAATGAGTTCCCAGCTGCCCTTGGTCGATGCATTTAACCGGCGGATCACTTATTTGCGTCTTTCTGTTACGGACCGATGCGATTTACGCTGTTCCTATTGCATGCCCGAACGGATGGAATTCCTTCCGCGCAAGGAAGTTCTGAGCCTTGAGGAATTGCACAGGCTGGCGCTGGGGTTCATTGACAGGGGCATCAGGAAAATCCGCATCACGGGGGGTGAACCGCTGGTGCGGCGGGATGTGATCGAGCTGATACATGCCGTGGGCCGCAAACTGGGCAACGGTCTCGATGAACTCACTCTCACAACCAATGGGACGCAGTTGGCGCGACACGCGGAAAGCCTCGTTGCTGCCGGCATTCGCCGCGTGAATGTGTCTCTCGATACGCTTGATCCGGGTCTGTTCGCGAAAGTGTCTCGCCGGGACCAGCTAGGGGCTGTTCTCGATGGGATCGCGGCAGCGCGCGACGCGGGCTTGAAGGTCAAGATCAACACGGTGGCCCTGAAAGGCGTCAACGAACATGAATTGCCCGACATTATCGCCTGGGCGCATGGGCAGGGCCATGATGCGACTCTGATCGAAGTCATGCCGCTGGGCGAAGTGGATGGTGACCGGATTGACCATTACCTGCCTTTGACTGCAGTTCGGGAAAACCTGGAGCGCCGTTGGACCCTGGTCCCCAGCGACCTGCGGACAGGCGGCCCAGCACGTTATGTCGATATTGCGGAAACGGGGGGGCGACTGGGTTTCATAACGCCGCTGACCAACAATTTCTGCGACGGATGCAATCGGATACGCGTGACGACCACCGGACAGCTTTATGCCTGCCTGGGGGGAAGTGAGAAGGTGGATCTGCGTGCAGCCCTACGTTCCTCCGATCCCGAAGGTCGTTTGGCGGCTGCACTGGATACGGCCATGCGGATCAAGCCTGAACGTCACCATTTCAGGATTGATCATCGGGGAGCGCAACCGGCGCAGGCTCGCCATATGTCGGTTACGGGGGGCTAGCCTTGGCTGTCAGGATCGTCTTTCTCGGTCGATTGGCCGATCTTGCTGGTGCGTCTGAGCGCGAGCTGGCCGCACCGCTCGACTGGCTCGGCTTGCTTGCTGGACTGGAAGGGGAACTGGCATCCGCAGTGAGTGATGCGAAAGTGCGGTTGGCTGTAAATGGCGCGCTTTTGCCTGATAAGGCTGTGCTGGCCGCGTCCGAAGGTGATGAAGTCGCCCTGTTGCCTCCGGTGAGTGGAGGGTGAAGACATGAAGCAGGTGAGCCTGCTGGAACAGGCGTTTTCGCCTGGAGAAGTGATCGAGCGATTCACCGCCTCACACCCCGATGCGGGCGGTATAGTGAGCTTCACGGGGCAGGTGCGGGCTTCCGACGGCTGCGAAGCCCTTGAGCTGTCGCATTATGCGCCGCTGACGCTTCCCGGCATGGATGCGCTGGCAGAGGAGGCTCTGTCGCGCTGGGCTCTTGAGGGAGTCATGGTGCTTCATCGCAGCGGAACGATGCTGCCGGGCGAAACCATCGTTCTTGTCGCTGCTGCGGCACGTCACAGGCGTGATGCGTTCCTGGCGGCCGATTTCCTGATGGACCATCTGAAAAGCGATGCCTGGTTCTGGAAACGTGAGAAACGTGACGATCGCTGGCATTGGATTGAACCGCGTGAGACGGATTATTCCGATCTTGCCCGCTGGAAATGAAAAATCCGCTGCTGATTTGATTCCGGTCAAGTTGCGAAGCGATTCGCTGCCGTAGAAGTAAATCATCGGAACGGAGTAGTTCAGATCGTTTGAAATTCCTCTCGTGAGTTTGTCATCGCAATGACACTCTTATGATCCATTCAGTTTCTCCCCAAACTGGCGCGGGTATGCTTCGGCATCCCGCGCGATTTTTTTGGGAAACACTGTTCCGGCAAAGCGAGTGGGGTGGCAACTGCCGATTAACCGGGAAGTTGCGCGATCAGGCCTTCGAGCAACGTGTTTTCTTCGTTTACCAGCGCGTCCACATTGGCCTGGGCTTGTGCGATAGCTTCGCGCGCGCCACCATCCATTTCGACTGCGACCAGCATTCGGTCCAGATCCGCCATGACCAGCATGGCGCGATTGCGGCTGGCTTCCAGATGGGAAAGACCCGATTGGGCGGCAACCCAGGGATCGTCCGCGATTTCCGACTGTCTGGCCGCTGCAACGAGTTGGCTGGCCCGGGGCATGGCGGAAAGGAACGCCTGGTGCGCCTGGGATGCCTGATCCTGCAACTGGACGAGTCGCTCAGCCAATTCGGTGCTCGGCTCGATTACCGGCGGGGGAGGTGGAGGGGCCACCGGCTCGGCGCTGCCATATACCCGCTCGATATCGCGAATCGCCAGAGACGGATAGCCGTCCGGCGCGCTGGCGCAGGCACTGAGAGCGAAAGTCAGGGCAATGCCGAGTGCCGGGCCGAGTGCCGGTTTGCCAAAGGCCGGGATCGTGGTCATATGTTCGCCATAGCACGACCCGCACGGCATGCCAGCCGCCTAGCGAGGGGACCTGGCAGTCCAGATGTGGACAGGAAGGTCTCGGGGCGGTGATTTGGGTGGCCCTCAGGCTTTCCGCCGTTGACATGGAACCCTCTTTTCCCTAACGGCACCCATCTTTCCGGCGTCCGCCATCGGGGCGGTCTGTCGGCGCGTCACCCGCGAAATCCGGTCGTCATGGTTGGAGCAAAGGTGATGTGGCACAGCAAGTTGATTGGATAAGGCACCATGTTCGCAGTAGTGCGCACGGGCGGCAAGCAATACCGGGTTGCCGCCGGAGACAAGATCGCGGTCGAAAAGCTGGCTGGTGAAGCCGGCGATACGGTTACGCTGGGCGATGTCCTGCTTGCCGGCGATGGCGAAGGGCTGAAGGACACCGCGAAGGTGGCTGTTTCGGCGGAAATCATCGCTCAGGCGAAGAGCGAGAAGGTCGTCGTCTTCAAGAAGCGGCGCCGTCATAACTATCGCCGCAAGAACGGTCATCGTCAGCAGCTTACCCTGCTGCGCATTCTTGCGGTCGGCGACAGCAAGGCGCCTGCCAAGAAGAAAGCGGAAGAGCCTGCCAAGGGTGCGGCTCCGAACGCGGACGAGCATCTGCAGGCTGCCGAACCGGTGAAGAAGGCTGCGACCAGCAGCAAGCCGGCCGCCAAGAAGACCCCGGCCAAGAAGGCCGACTGACCCCAAGCCGACGGAGTAGATCGAAATGGCACATAAGAAAGCAGGCGGTTCGTCGCGCAACGGTCGCGATTCAATCGGTCGTCGCCTTGGCGTGAAGAAGTTCGGTGGCCAGGAAGTTATTGGCGGCAACATCATCGTGCGCCAGCGCGGTACCAAAGTGTACCCCGGCGCCAATGTCGGCATGGGCAAGGATCACACCCTGTTCGCGCTGACCGGTGGTCGCGTGCGCTTCCACGATGGCAAGCTTGGCCGCAAATACGTCTCTGTGGACGTGGCAGCAGCAGCCGAATAATCGGATGGCATATTCAGGGCCATCCAACGGGATGGCCCCCGCCGGGCTTTCATAGTCCGGCTGACAGAGGGAGAGGGGCCCGTCCCGTCTCCCTCTTTTCGTTGGTCTCCCTCATCCCGGCCGGATACCCGGCCCGCCGCAATAAGAGTGTCATGAGAAGGGCTTAAGGGCCCGCTCGGGGCGCTCGAGAGGAGATAACGATGTTCATCCGTAGCGAGAGGCTCTTCCTGCGCCCGGCGTTCCCAGAGGACTGGCAGGAAATCCACAGTGGCATCTGCGACGAATCCGTCACGCGCATGCTGACCGGGGTTCCGTGGCCTTATGGTGAAAACGATGCGCGTGAGTATGCGAGCAGGCCGCAGAATACCCTGTTCCCCCATTGCCTCATCACATTGCCGGAAACTCTCGGGGCGCCTGTGATCGGATGCATCGGGCTGGACAAGCGAACTGCTGGCATCGAGCTTGGCTACTGGATTGCCCGCAAGCATTGGGGACGCGGCTACGCTACCGAAGCGGGGCAGGCGCTGATGGCAGCTGCACGGGCGCTTGGTCATCGGCGAATCCATGCCGGGCATGCCATGGACAACAACGCATCGGCGCGGGTTCTGGAAAAGCTCGGTTTCCGCCCCACGGGCGAGGTTCGCGCGCGGAGCTGTGCCGCACGCCGCAGCACGGTCGCGGTGCGTTGCCATGTGCTCGAACTGGGGGAGGCAACAGGCAATAATCCTGAACCCAGAATGCCTGCGGCAGCTTAACTGCGTCCTTTAATATACTGAATCGGCGGGAAAACTCCTCCCTCCATCCTTGGGGGGTGATGGAGGGAGGAGCTGCGACCCGAAGATTCTGTCTCCGGGGGCGCATCGCCTGTGCCGTTGTTATCCCGGCAAATGACGAGCGATATATCCGTTCGCCACAAAAGGATTGGCATCACAATACAGGAGCGTTTCTACGGTCTTCTTCCGAAAGAATCCGAAGAGCTCTTGCCTTGGGCAGAACACCTATTTTAGTTTACACGGATGTCAATAAGGAAGCGTCTGACCCCCAGGGAAGTGCGTGGAGCGGCGCTCGAAGCGGCCGAAGCGATCCTTCTGGAATCAGGGCCGCAAGCTCTGACCCTGAAAGCGGTAGCGGCGCGAATCGGCCGTACACATGCCAATCTCCTGCATCATTTCGGTTCTGCTTCCGGACTTCATGATGCCCTCGGGCGGCATATGGCGGATCGCCACACGGCGAAGATTGCGGAGGCCATCCGGAATTTACATGAAGGCAGAGGGACGGTTCACGACATGGTCGAGGGCCTGTTCGAATCGAATAATGAACATGGCGGCCTTCACCTGATGAGCTGGTTGTCGCTGACCCGGAACGAGGCGATGCTCGACCCGGTGATGCAGTCTCTCAAAGGTCACATCGACGAATTTTCATCGCGGCAGGATATCGAGAATGGCGTGGTCGATCTGACCATGCTCATCCATCTGGTTGCCATTGGCGATTCGGTGATGGGCGAAGCCATGACGAGAATGTTGGGTACGGAGCGGAGCCGTCCGCGTGAAATCGTCACGGCGATTATCGAAAACTGGACCCGCGCTACTGGCTGGAAAGCAACGTCCCAGCTTCCTGAGCAGGAGGTTAGAGCTGCGGAATAAGTAAGGTGTCAGCCGATCGCCGATGCCAGCCAATGTGGGAGTGACGCAGGAACCAGATCCGCTACTTGCAAATGATCGACGGCAAGGCCCAGCGCGGGATAGCTGGCACGCTGACGTGCCGGATCGGACTGGCCCAAAGGAACCACCACCAGCCGGCGATTGACTTTCTGCCGCCAGTTCATGCGCGCGGTGTTTTCCTGACCGACGTAGCAGCCCTTGGAAAAGCTGACCCCATGCAGCTCGACGGCATTGCATTCCAGCCAGAGGATGTCGCCATCGCCCAGTTCGGCGATGCCTTCCGTCACGCCGAGTTCGAGGCGTTGCTTGAGCCATGCGTTGTCCGCGCTTTCATCTTCCGGCACGGCAGGAGCGATCCAGCGTTCGCCCAGTGCCGAAAGTCGTGGATCCGTGGCCGCGCCATCGCCGATATGGTCCCGCCAATGGACGCCCAGGGTGTCGTCACGCGCAATCGTGATCTTGCGGCGCAACCGATAGAGTGAAAGCCGCTTGGCCAGAGCGTCTGCCCGCTCGGCCTCACAGTCGAGCAGGAGCGATCCATCCGCCCCCGGCCAGACGAGGAAATCGAACAGGGCCTTGCCTTGCGGCGACAGCAGGCCCGCCCAAACGGGCAGGGGCCCCGTCACATCATTGGTGACGAGGCCCTGGAGGAAGGCCGCGACATCCTCGCCCGGTTCTTGGGAGGAGAGGCGGATAACCGCGCGATTGAACAGGCGAGTTGCAGTCATGCGGGTTGAAGTCCTCTATTGCTCAGGCCGCGAGGTCCAGCGAAGCCATGTCGATGACGAAACGATAGCGCACATCAGCCTTTACCAGACGTTCGTATGCATCGTTGATTTCATCCATGCGGATCATTTCGATGTCGGGAAGAACATTCTTCTCCCCACAGAAATCCAGCATTTCCTGCGTTTCAGCGATACCGCCGATGAGAGAGCCAGCCACGCGCCGCCGCCCGAACAGCAGGGGGATGGAATTGACTTCGCCTACAGGGCCGACCTGACCGACGAGCACGATCGTCCCGTCGACATCGAGCAGGGGAACATAGGGCTGGACGTCATGTTCGACAGGAACCGTGTCGATAATCAGATCGAACTGGCTTGCGGCAGCGGCCATCGCTTCGGGATCGCTGGAAACGAGCAGTGCGTCGGCGCCGAGAGCCATGGCGTCGGCTTTCTTGGCATCTGACCGGCTGAGCACGGTGACGTGGGCGCCCATGGCGGAGGCGAGCTTGACCGCCATGTGTCCGAGACCGCCCAGCCCGACCACGCCAACCCGGCTGCCGGGCTGCACGTTCCAGGACTTCAGCGGAGAATAGGTCGTAATGCCGGCGCAAAGCAGCGGGGCTACGCGTGACAGGTCAAGGCCGTTGGGAACCCGCAGGACAAATTCCTCCCGTACGACGATATGTTTCGAGTAACCGCCACGAGTGGGGGTGTCGAACACCGGGTCATGCCCTCCATAGGTGCCGGTGAAGCCATTGCGGCAGAGCTGTTCTTCCCCCTTGTCGCACTGGTCGCAGTGCTGGCAGGAATCGACCATGCACCCGACGGCAACGTTGTCGCCCACGGCATAGCGGGTGACGCCTTCGCCTACCGCACTGACCCGTCCGACGATTTCGTGGCCGGGAACGGCGGGATAGACAGTGTTTCCCCAGTCGTTGTGAGCATGGTGGAGGTCGGAATGGCAAACCCCGCAGTAAAGAATGTCGATCGCGACATCTCCTGCGCGCAGATCGCGCCGTTCGAACGAGAATGGCGCGAGCACGCTGTCTTTCGACTGGGCAGCATATCCAATGGTTTGCATGGAGTGAAATCCTCTTTTTTGTTTTCCCGCGCGGTTTGGCATTTCTTGCAGGAGAATCAATGGGGCGATGGGGCAGTTCCGGTTACGTGACAGGTGCCCACCGGTCGAAACAGGCGGCCTGCCCATGGATTGCCCCGTCGGCGTCCAGCAGGTTCCAGACTGTTGCCCGTTCGATGCGGAAACGTTGCCCCGTCTGCGAAATGCGAATCCCTGAATAGTCGGTGATGCAGTTATGGTCCGCCACTTGCGCGAGAAAACGCGCGCGTTCCTGCCGTTCCATCGGCTCGGCGGAGAAACGCGAGGGCAGATTGATGAACGCATCCGCAGACGCTTCAAACAAGTCCAGCGCCAAGCGGTTGCCATAGAAGAATACCGGGTCCGCCTCAGTCCCATGGGCGAGTACCACCATCGGAGCGCGCCATATGGCCGATGCCGGATCCAGATTTCCATCGGGTGGCAACAGAGTGTTTCCCGTCACGCGCCGGAAGCTGTCGGCAATCAGGGCAATTCGTTCGCTGCCTGCATGCGTTTCCACGATTACCCGATCATGGGCGGATTCGCCCGTGGCTGACAATCCGGAGGATGTGATCGACGGGGAAGGGGTATTACCATCCATGTGCGGAAAGTGGCTTTCCTGCTGCGAGAATCAATCCCCTAAAACTGTTTCGACCGCAATATTCGTTGCAGTATAGGCCATGAACGTTGCAGACGGACACATCCGGTGCAAAACGGGACCCGACAAGAGAGGCAGAGAAAGGCGATTTCATGACTGCACAGCCAAAGACCATGGCCTATGGCGAAGGCCAGATCAGCTATCACGAGATGGGCGAGGGTGAACCACTCTTCATGCTCCACGGTTCAGGGCCGGGCGTAACTGCCTGGATGAACTTTGGCGGAAACCTTCCGGTTTTTGCGGAGCATTACCATTGTATCGCCCCTGACCTGCCGGGTTACGGCGGCAGCACCGGGATACCGGGCGATCCCATCGGCGAGGCGGCAAAGGCCGTGCTGCACATGATGGACCAGATGGGCATCGGAAGTGCCTATCTCCTTGGCAACTCATATGGTGCGATGGTCGCCGCGCGGTTTGCCGCCGATTATCCGGACCGGATTCGGAAGATGGTGACGATCGGCGGCATCGGCGTGCCGCTTTTCTCGACCTTCCCCTATGAGGGGATCGCGCGCCTGTCGGAATTCGTGGAGAATCCGACGCGTGAACAGATCGTCGCCTGGTTGCGTTCGATGGTTTACGATCCCGCGATCGTGACCGAGGAACTGATCGAGACGCGTCTGGCCACGGCCAGCGAACCGGCGGCGCAGGAAACCAACAAGCGGATGTATTCGCGTGCGGTGCTGGATGCCATCGCCGGTGCGATGCGCGGGCCGGATGCAGTGCAGGGTTTCGCTCACTTCCCTAAGATCCAGGCGCCCACGCTGATGACCTGGGGGCGTGACGACCGGGTGAACCCGCTGGACATCGCGCTTCTGCCGATGCGTTTGATCCCCAACTGCGAATTGCACGTGTTCCCGCGTTGCGGCCACTGGGCGATGATCGAACAGAAAGATGCCTTCGAACAGGTCGTGCTGGGTTTCCTTCAGCGCGACTGATTTCCGGTCGTAAAGACAGGACAGGGCAGTGACCTGCCCTGTCCTACGCGGCTGCATTGTGGCAAGGGAGGGGAATGGGCTCGAATCCGTTTTCCTTCCGCCATTTTACCGCATTTTCCGCGGGTGCCGGGGGCTGGCGGGTTCTGCCTTTGAACTGTGTCAACAGTGTCAACTTTGCTCCGCTGAACCGATAGAGGCCACCCGATGACCACCGCCCCCGAACTCGTCCTTGCCAACGGCACCGTTCACACACCTTCCGGCCCGGTACAGGCCGATGTCGCGGTTCGTGAGGGCAAGATCGTCGGAATCGGCAGCTATCCGGACGGCGGGCGGCGAATCGATTGCACGGGGCTGGATGTCTTGCCCGGAGTGATCGACAGCCAGGTGCATTTCCGTGAGCCGGGCCTGGAGCACAAGGAAGATCTTGAAACCGGGAGCCGGGCAGCTGTCATGGGCGGCGTGACCGCCGTGTTCGAAATGCCCAACACCACGCCCAATACCGATTCGACGATGCGGGTGCACGACAAGCTGGAACGGGCGCACCACCGCATGTGGTGCGATCATGCTTTCTATGTCGGCGCCACTGCCGAAAACGCGGAAGAGCTGGCCGAACTCGAACGCATCCCAGGCACGGCAGGGGTGAAGATTTTCATGGGCGCTTCGACTGGCAGCTTGTTGGTTGCCGAAGATGAAAACCTGCGCCGTGTGCTGCAAAACGGTGTGCGGCGGGTCGCCATCCATGCCGAGGATGAGGCGCGGATGAATGCGCGCAAGGATCTCAGAGTGGCAGGCGATGCTTCCAGCCATCCGGTCTGGCGCGATGACGAGAGTGCGATGCTGGCCACACGGCGGATCCTGCGTCTGGCGCGGGAAACCCGGCGGCCCATTCATATCCTTCACATCACCACGCCTGCGGAACTGGAACTCATCGCCGCCCATCGTGACATCGCAACCTGCGAAGTAACGCCGCAACACCTGACCCTGGCGGCAGAGGATGCCTATCCCCGCCTCGGGAGCTTTGCCCAGATGAACCCTCCGATCCGCAGTGCGGCCCATCGCGACGGTTTGTGGCACTGGCTGCGCCAAGGGGTGCCGGATGTGCTTGGCTCCGACCATGCGCCGCATACGCGTGAGGAGAAGGACAAGCCTTACCCGCAAAGCCCGAGCGGCATGCCGGGGGTGCAGACCCTGTTGCCCCTGATGCTCGACCACGTGGCCAAAGGGCACATGACTCTCGAACGTCTGATCGACATGACCAGCGCCGGTGTACAGCGGGTCTTCGGCCTCGTGGGCAAGGGGCGGATCGCAGCCGGGTATGACGGCGATTTCACCGTGATCGACCGCAAGGGCACTTTCACAGTGACCGAAGACTGGATCGAAAGCCGCTGCGGTTGGTCTCCGTTCACCGGGATGGAATTGGAGGGCCGTGTCATCGGCACTGTCGTGCGCGGCCAACTCGCCATGTGGGAAGGGCAACTCGGCAATCAGGCAGTGGGTGAGCCGTTACGCTTTGCTGGCTGCCTTTGACGGTCTGCGCTGCAGGATATCCCACGCGAAAACGGCGATCGCACACCAGATGAAGATGAAGCTCCACATCTGTGCTGGGTGGAGCGGCTCATGGAAAACCGTCAGCCCCAGGATAAAGATCATGGTAGGGACGATGAACTGGACAAAACCCAGCGCGGAATAGTCCATGCGCCGTGCCGCCATGGCGAACAGCAGCAGCGGGATCGCAGTCGCAAAGCCTGCGAACGACACGGCAATATCGAGCGTGACGTCCTTGCCCAGTGAAATGCCATCGGGCCCGGACGCGACATAGAACATGATCGCGGTGGCGGGGATAGTGAGCACGAGAGACTCGATAGTCAGGCCGGGAAGAGAACCGACCGGCAGCGTGCGACGGACCACGCCGTAAATCGAAAAACTCGTGGCCAGAATGACGCTGAGCCACAAGGTGGTGAGGGCCCCGGCCGCCAGAATCGCTACGCCGATGGCGGCCAGCGCAACGGCCAGCCATTGCCAGCGTGAAAGCCTCTCACCCAGAAAGAACGTGCCGATCAGCACGTTGATCAGCGGGTTGATATAGTATCCGAGACTGGCCGCGTAGACGTGACCGGTCAGAATCGCGAAGAGATAGAGCGTCCAGTTGGAGCCGATCAGCAACGCACTGAGCGTTAGCCATGCGACGGTCCTGGGGGTCAGCATGGCACGCATCAGATCATACCATTGCCGCCGCAGAGTGACGATCAGGAGGCATACCGGCACAGTGAACAGGATCCGCCAGCCCACCAGTTCCAAAGGTGGAACGGCCTTTACGGTCAGGATGTACAGGGGAAACAAGCCCCACAAGAGGTAAGCGCCCAATGCATAGGGCAGCCCGCCTCCCGCGCGATCCGGATCTGAAGTGGGAGGCAAACTGGATCTCCTGAACGGTGTAAGGCGCTGTAATCTCCCAACAGCCGCGTCGCAATGGCCAGCCGCTGCCTGTGCATGAGAATGCCATTCCCGGTCCCATCCCGTTACGGGACAAGGTTGAAATTGTGCGTGCCAGTCAGGAAACTCTTAACCAGCGTTCGCTTTGGAAAATTCAGTCTTAACCTTACAAGGCAGAAAAATGTCGCATCCCGGTCGATCCGCTATCTTTCTTGCGACAATTCCTGCGCTTCTCGCGCTCGCTGGTTGCGGGAGCAGCAAGGAAGAAGCACCGAGCTATCCGGCCGGGAACGATCCCGCGTTGACCGGTGCGCTTGCGGATCAGATCATGGTCGACCCCGATCTGGCAGGGCAGAACGAAGCCGCCGCCGGCGTCAGGATAAGCGCAACGGACAGGGCATTACCCACCGAAAACAATTCGCCGGAGGAGATAGCTGCCGCTCGCCGTGCCGCGTTGAAACTGGTTGGGGGTGAAGACAACATGAAGCAGCCGCCCGCCGCGCGAAAGGTAGCCGGAAAGATACCTGAAGCCGCTGCCTTCACGGCTGCCGCCAGAGCGGCGGCCAGTTCGAAAAGGGGCGCGCAATGCGCGGACAAGGTGAGCTATACAATGACATGGGCTGCGAAACTGCCTGCTACCTTTCCGGTCTATCCACGCGGTAATGTGCAGGAGGCGGCGGGAACCGATGAAGGTGGGTGTGCGCTGCGTGTCGTCAGCTTCACGACACCCGTTGGCCTTCAGGACGTCATGGCCTTCTATTATACCCGTGGCATAAGGGCAGGCTACAAGGTCGACCGCTTCCTGCAGGATGGAGAAGATATGCTGGGTGGAACCAAGGGGCCTTCATCCTACATGGTTTATGCCCGGAGCTTGCCCTCCGGAAGGACCGAAGTGGACCTCGTCACCAGCGGCTGAACGTCTCCTTGGGCCGCCGCCTAGCTGACGCGGAAACCGACGCCCACACTGGCACGCGGTTGTTCAAGCTCTGCTGAACTCACGGGATAGGCGCAATAATCCGCGGCGTAATAGCCGGTCGGCCGGTGGTTGCCGGAAAGACCCGTACCGCCCAGTGGCGCCGCCTGGGCCGGATTGATCGTTGGGCGATTCCAGTTGATCATTCCCGCACGGCTGTTTGCCCAGAAACGGTTGTAGTCTTGTGGACTGCCACCGACCAGTGCCGCGCACAGACCAAACCGTGTGGCATTGGCTTCGGCAATCGCCTGATCGAAATCGTCCACCTGAACCACCTGCAGTAGCGGCCCGAACAACTCCACGTCGGGGCGCTCCTTCATGGCGGTCACATCGATTATGCCGGGAGAAACGAATGGTAACTCGCCCCGCGGGCGGGCCATATGCTTTATCGCCTTGCCCCCATGGCTGAGCAGGTAAAGAAAGCTCTCCGTCAACTGGTCAGCGTGTTCCGCAGTGATCATCGGGCCCATGAAAGGGGCGGGTTCATCTCTCGGTTCGCCGAAGATAATCCGGTCGGCCAGCCTTTTCACTTCCTCCATGAGGGGAGTGTAGAGAGAAGATTTGACGATCAGCCGCCGGACGGCGGTGCAACGTTGTCCGGCGCTGGTGAATGCGGATTGCACGACCAGAACCGCAGCGTCGGAGATCTTTGGCGTATCCCAGACGATCATCGGGTTGTTGCCACCCAATTGCAGGGAGACAATCTTGCCGGGATTGGCCGCCAGCTTGCGATTCAGGCCAATGCCATTCTGGGCCGAACCCGTGAACAGAACTCCGTCGACCCCGGGGTGGAGCGCCAATGCGCGGCCATCGGATGGTCCCCCTTGTAAACACTGTACGAGGGCCGAAGGAATACCGGCCTTGTCAAAGCACTGCAGCAACCTTTCCGCGGTTGCGGGCGTGTGCTCGCTGGGCTTCAGAATCACTGCATTTCCAGCGATCAATGCTGGAACGATATGGCCGGAAGGTATCTCCGCTGGTGCGCAATAGGAGGTTATGACCGCCAGAACGCCATGCGGTTTATGACGAAGCGCGGCAGTGCCCTGCAAGGCGGAATCGAGTTTTCTTCGTGCCGTCCGTTCCGCATAAGCGCGCACGGAAACTTCGACCTGCGAAATCACATTTTCGATTTCGTTGTGCGCGTCCCACATCGGCTTGCCCGTTTCGCGGGCGACCAGATCGGCCAAGGCGTCGTAATCTTTACGGACCTCATTGGCGAAACGGCGGACCAGCTCAATTCTTGAGGCAAGTGGCTGTGCGGCCCATGCCGGCCACGCCTGGCGTGCGCGATCAACGGTTTCGTCAATATTGCGGGATTCCCCCTGCCACATCTTCTTCCCCGTGGCGGGTTCGTGGGAAATGATAGTATTGTCGCTCACGGCTGGAGAATAGCCCTTGGAAACTGGGATTCCATTGCCCTTAGACAAAATAATCCGACTGTTAAAGGCGGCTGCCTGTCGCGATAACTAATTAGTTTAACGGCCGGAGCCAACACGTTCCGTCGGCTGGCTTGCCGGGGCAGGTGGTTCGCCGAGGGCATCGCCCATGCGGCGAATTGCCGCAACCTTGGCTTCCAGCCCTGTCCAGTCATCATGCCTGTCGATCAGCGACCAGATTTCCTCGACTTCGTCGATCAGCATCGTCTCGGGGCGATTTCCTGTCCAATAGGGATGATCGCTTTTCAACGGGTGATGATTCCGGAATGCGCTGGCGAGTGCTCCGTTCGCGTTGCGGCCTCCGCGATGGTCGAAGAAAAATGCATCGGGCGATGCTTTACGCTCGCGCATGGTTGCTTCGACGGTCGCCACAAGTCCGACGTCCTTGTCCGGCGTTAGAGGGGTTATACCCAGCCGCCAGAGAAAGCGGCGAACAAGATTTTCCTGATAGAGTGGCCCGAAGCGTTCGAGCGCGGCAATCAGGGGGGCGGAATCCGCCAGCGGGCGCAGTGCGATGCCCAACTGCGCGCAATTCCATGACAGAGCTTCCACTTGCCGGCCAAACGCGTAGAGCCCGGTATGATCGAAATAGGCCGCGGTGAAATCCATTTCCCATTGGGGGAGCCAGCGCCACGGCCCGTAATCGAAGCTTTCGCCGGATATATTCATGTTGTCGGTATTGAGCACGCCGTGGACGAAGCCGCTCGTCACGTATGCGGCCGCGAGATCTGCCAGCCGTTCGACGACCTGATGCAGCAATATGACGGCGGGTTCGTGCCTCCCAGGGGCATCATCAGGTGGCAAATTCCCCGGATATTGTTCAAGACAGTAGCTGACCAGTTGCTCCAGCGAAGCCGTCTCCTCCAATGCGGCAAGGCGCTGGAATGTCCCAATTCGGATATGGCCATGGCTCAGACGCACCAGAACGGCCGAGCGCGTCGGGGACGGTTCGTCATTGCGCCACAGCTCCTCCCCTGTCTCAACGACTGAGAAGGTCTTGCTGGTATAGCAGCCCAGCGCTTCCAGCATTTCCGTAGCGAGAATTTCCCGCACGGCGCCTTTCAAAGTCAATCGCCCGTCGCCACTCCGGCTATAGGGAGTCTGGCCCGAGCCTTTGGTGCCGAGATCGAGCAGGCGGCCAGAACCGTCGCGCAACTGGCCGAACAGAAAGCCGCGCCCGTCCCCGATCTCCGGATTGAACACACGGAACTGATGTCCATGATACCGCAGGGCCAGCGGCTCGGGCAGATTGTCGGGCAGAGGTTGGAAGCGGGCGAAGTGAGCAACCCACTGTTCGTCGGTCAGATCGGCAAGGCCCACAGCTTTGTCCCATCGCCGATTGCGATAGCGTAGTTTTGTTTCCGGGAAATCCGCTGAATGCACGGGATCGCCCAGCCATTCGGCCAGACGGAGGATTTGCGGATCCGGTGAGTACGGGGCGGCTTGCGGTTCTGCGCGCATGACGCGATAGTGGGGGCGACAGGCACTCGGCGCAAGCCGGTCGAACGAATTTCATGGATAAGGCGCGTCGATGACTGGCTCCACCACGCCGATTGGTACGCAATACGAAGATCGTTTCTGGGCGAGTCCGGATGGGCTGCAACTGCATTACCGCGATTATGCGGGAAGGGCTGATCGTCCTCCGCTGCTTTGTTTGCCGGGTCTGACGCGCAATGCTCGCGATTTCGAGCCGATCGCCGATGCCTTTGCGGGGGAATGGCGCGTGATATGCCCTGAACTGCGCGGGCGTGGAGAGAGCGATTATGCAAAGGATTGGGAAAGCTACAATCCCCTGACCTATCTCGCGGACATCGAGGCGCTGTTGGCAGAGGCGGAGATCGAACGCTTCGTGGCCGTCGGCACATCCTTGGGTGGAATCCTGACCATGCTGCTGGCGGCTAAGGATTCCTCCCGTATTGCCGGGGCGGTGCTCAACGACATCGGGCCGGTGATCGAACCGGCTGGACTGGAGCGGATACGATCATACGTCGGTCAACTGCGGAGCTTTCCGACCTGGATGCACGCGGCGCGCGCGCTGGAGGAAAATCAGAGCGATATCTATCCCGATTACACGATCTCCGAATGGCTGCGGCTCGCCAAACGAATGATGGACTATACCGGGAATGGCAGAATTGCTTTCGATTATGACCTGAAGATCGCGGAACCTTTTCGACAGCCTGGCGGAGAAGTCGGCAGCCCCAATATGTGGCCTGCGTTCGAGGCACTCGCCGGTCGTCCGGTGCTGGCGATACGGGGGGCATTGTCGGATATACTTTCGGACGCGACCTTGAAAATCATGGCCGCACGACTGCCGGCAATGCAAAGCCTGACCATCGCAAGGACGGGCCATGCCCCCACGCTGGATGAGCCTGAGGCACTCGATGCAATTGCCCGTCTTCTGGCGCAGACTGCATGAGCAAGGGGCAACATCCCTTGCGCTTCCTCCATCTCCATTCGACATTCGATGCTGGAGGCAAGGAATTGCGCTGCGCGCGCCTGATCAACGCTTTCGGCTCTCAAATCACGCATACCATCGTTTCGGCGGAGCCCCGGGCCCTGTCGGCAGGGCGGCATATTTCACCTTCTATTCCAGTGGTATATCCGGGAAACTTCCCGGCTTTGGAAGGATTCCCGGCACCGTGGCGCTTGCGGCGGATTGCCGATGCCATGCGCGGGTTCGATCTGGTGCTGACCTATAACTGGGGGGCGATGGATGCCGTAATGGCGCACACCATCTTTGCCGCCCCATTCGGTCTCCCGCCACTGGTTCATCATGAGGATGGCTTCAACGCTGATGAGGTGAACGGCCTCAAGCGGTCTCGCAACTGGTATCGCCGGCTCGCACTGGGACGTGCCGATGCGTTGGTCGTGCCATCGTCCGGTCTGGAGCGGGTCGCACGGGACGTCTGGTTTCAGCCAGCTGCAAAGATTCATCGCATTGCGAATGGTATTGCGACCGGGCGCTTCAACAAGAAACCGCGCAAGGATGCCCTGCCCAGGTTGATAAAGCGCAGGGGCGAACGTTGGGTAGGGACACTATCCGGATTGCGGCCGGTGAAAAACCTGCCGCGTCTCGTCCGGGCCTTTTCAGGGTTGCCGGATCATTGGCATCTGGTGATTCTCGGTGAAGGGCCGGAACGCGATGTCATTCGGGAAGAGGCCACCCGGTGCAACATCGTCCATCGTGTCCATCTTCCGGGTTTCGCGGATCCGGCCGACGCCGTCGGTCTGTTCGACATTTTCGCGCTGTCTTCCGACAGTGAGCAATTTCCCCTTTCTGTGGTGGAGGCGATGGCTACCGGCTTGCCGGTCGCGGCGCCTGCCGTGGGAGATGTCATGCAGATCGTGGCGAGCGAAAACCGCCCATTCATTGTGGCTCCGGGAGAGGAAAGCGCCCTGTCGGATGCGTTATGGAAACTCGCGGATGACCCGGCTCTTCGCGAAACCATAGGCCGGGCCAATCGCGAACGTGCGCGCCTGCATTTCGACGAGGCGGGGATGATTGCCGCCTATCGGGCCCTCTATGCCGGATTGATCGGGCGGGACGCGATTCCCTGATAAATCGCCCGCAGTTGATCCCTTTCAGCGCCGGTTCACCGGAAATGGTCTGTCTGGCCAGGGGACAGCATGCCTTTCCCCGTTGAATTGACCGGTCTATCCGCTAAACAGCCCCATCCGTGCCAATCGCCGTTTTACGGCAACCGAAAACGAAAGCGCCCGCGTGGCCCTCATACCAAACCGCTCCCGCTCCCGATCTGAACAACAGGCCGAACGCAAAATGGCCGAGGACAACGCGTTACTGCGCGAAGTCGACGAGGCCGTGTTTCAGGACCAGATGCTGGTTGCTGCCAAGCGTTTCGGTATCCCGCTGCTTGCTGTGGTGCTGGCGGGATTGCTGGCTTTCGGCGGGTATCTCTGGTGGCAGGAAAGCCGCGAGGACACGCTGGAGAATAATTCCGAAGAACTGGTTCGGGCGGTAGATAATATTTCCGCCGGTCATTTCGACACGGCGGACAAGGCCCTGGCGCCTGTCGCGGAAAATAGCGCCCCGGGTGTGGAAGCCGCCGCGAAGCTCCTGCGCGCCGGGATAGCCGTGCATGACGGCCGCAAGGAAGATGCGCTGAAGCTCTACACGGAAGTGGCGCAGGATAAGAGCGTTCCGGCGCCTTATCGCGACATCGCGACAATCCGTGGCGTTGCAGCCAATTTCGACGCGATGAAGCCCGAAGATGTAATTGCGAAGCTGAAGCCTCTGGCGGTCCCCGGAAATCCATGGTTCGGCAGTGCGGGTGAACTCGTCGGTGTCGCTTACCTCAAGCAAGGAAAGACCGAGCTGGCCGGGCCGCTTTTCGCGGCAATTGCAAAGGACGAGGATGTGCCGGATTCCCTGCGGAGCCGCACGCGTCAGTTGGCCGGGATGCTTGGCTTCGATGCCATTACCGATGCCGAAACCTTCGTGAAGGGGGCCGAAGCCGGCCCGCCCGCCACATCGGCACAATGATTTGAGAGGATTTGGTAAAGCCATGAAACGGATTTCCGCAAGCCGCCATCTCGCTCTTCCCCTTGCCATATTGATGGCATCGGGTCTGGCAGGTTGTGGTGTTCTCGGCGGCAAGGACAAGCCTGACACGCCAACCATCGGCAATCGTATCCCGGTCCTGTCGCGGATCGAAAGCGGGGCTAAGGTGGATCCGGCACTCGCTCAGGTGGCAGTGGTCCTGCCGACCGAGCAGGTCAATGACGCGTGGGCACAGGCCGGTGGAACGGCTGCCAAGGCATCCGGCCATCTTGCGCTGTCGTCTACGCCTGTCCGGGTGTGGACAGCTTCGATCGCGGGAGCGAGTGACAAGCGCCGTCTGGCGGCAGCTCCGGTCGTTGGGAATGGCCGCCTCTATGCGATCGACACTTCCGCTGCAGTCTATGCTTTCGATGCGCAGACGGGCGACAAGGTCTGGACCCGCCAACTGGAAGTGCCCGGCAGGCTCAAGGCGTCCGCCTTCGGCGGTGGCGTCAGTTATGCAGACGGCCGGGTCTATGCGACCAATGGCATTGGCGAAGTCACTGCTCTGGATGCGAACACCGGCTTCGAGATCTGGAAGGCCAAGCCTGCGGGTCCGCTGCGGGGCGCGCCGACCATCGCCTTTGGCGCGGTTTACGTAATGACTCAGGACAACCAGATTCACGCGCTGGATGCCAGCGACGGATCGCCGTTGTGGGAAGAATCCGGCGCGACAGCCCAGGCCGGCGTGTTCGGCATGGCGGCACCTGCGGCTGGTCAGGGTACGGTGGTTGCCGGTTACAGCACAGGCGAACTGGTCGCCTATCGCTATGAAAACGGCCGGACGCTCTGGTCCGACGCGCTTGCCCGGACATCGATTTCCACTCAGGTCGGCACGTTGACCGATGTCGATGCCGATCCGATCATTGATTCCGGTCGGGTCTATGCCTTGGGCCAGGGTGGCCGCATGGCCGCGTATGAACTCGTCACCGGTCAGCGGCTGTGGGAACTCAACCTTGCGGGCATCTCCACCCCGGCTGTGGCGGGTGAATGGATTTTCACTCTGACCGATGATGCGCGCCTTCTGGCGATTGCCCGTTCCAGCGGCAAGGTGCGCTGGATCACGCAACTGCGTGAATGGAAGGATAAGAAAGACCGCAAGGGCCAGATCTTCTGGACCGGGCCTGTCCTTGCCGGAAACCAGCTCTGGGTTGCGAACTCACGCGGCAAGCTTTTCAAAGTCAATGTCGCGGATGGCACGGCAAGCGAATACAGCGATCTCGGATCTTCTGTGTCCCTACCGCCGATTGTCGCCAACCGGATGCTTTACGTACTGAACGACGACGGCAAGATCATCGCCTTTCGTTGATCATGATGTCCCCGGCTGAGATGGCCGGGAAAGCGGGAGATGAGAGAGTGCCTGCAGTGCTCTCTCATGCTCCAGCGTTACCCTCTCCTTAATCCTTTTTCCCTAGGTCTCAGGCCGATGGGAAAGCCGAATGACAGGATAGTGAGCGCACCCGGCAGGCCGCCGGAGAGTGACGTGTCCGCCGGTGTCGGGCTGTCCGGTGTGCTGGGACTGTTCGTCTGGCTTGCCATTTGTCGCAACTGGCCTTCGATTGCGCCGATGATGGGATTTGCGGGAGAGGCTGCGCCGTTGAATGGCCCCAACGCCGCGCTGGCGGCCATGCTCTTTTCCGGAATTCCGATGGTGCTTTGGTCGCTGTGTGTGGACAAGGTCCATCGTCGCGCTTCTACAGGCATCGATTGGCACAGCCCCCGGCCGCTTTCCGTCGCACTGGAAACATCGGTTACCAAGTTGGCGGGTTTGTGGGCCACCTGGGCCGTAATTGGCGTGATTTATTGCCTGGGACGTTGGTATTGGCGGGGCAATTATCTGTTTGCGATAGACGTCCTGGGCACGCTCAGCGTGCCTCTGCTCCTGTTGTCGATCCCCTATGTTCTTTGGCTCGATCGTTATCTCGTCAATCCGCGCGATCAGTCCTGGCATTTCGGGGCGATGCTGATCGGGCGAGAGGCTTACGATTCTGAAAAAGTGGCGCACCATTTGCGCGGATGGGCAGTGAAGGGCTTTTTCATTGCCTTCATGTTCTCCATCCTGCCAGCGGGATGGCAAATGGCGGCCGGGGCAAGCTTTGCCGACGTGGATAGCAGCCCGGTGGCCTTCTGCATGTTCCTGATCAACATGATGTTCATGGTTGATGTGCAGATCGCGATGGTCGGTTATCTGCTGACCTTGAAGCCTCTCGATGCGCAAATTCGTACCGCTAATCCGTATCTCGGCGGCTGGCTCTCGGCATTGATGTGCTATCCGCCGTTCCTTCTGATGAATAGCGGCGACGTGCTCGATTATCATGTCAACACTGCCGACTGGGCCTACTGGTTTCAGGGGCATACCGCGTTGCTGTGGCTCTGGGGCGCGATACTGGTGGTCCTCACAGGCATCTATGCCTGGGCGACAGTTGCGTTCGGGATTCGCTTTTCAAACCTGACTTATCGCGGGATTCTGACCAACGGACCGTATCGGTTCACCCGGCATCCGGCCTATTTGTCGAAGAATATCTTCTGGTGGATGGCCACACTGCCGTTCTTCGTCACAAGTGGCTCGTTTCCCGACATGGTTCGCAATACCGTGATTCTCGGACTTGTCAGCGCGATCTATTATTGGCGTGCCAGAACTGAAGAAAAGCACTTGCTGGCATCCGATGCGAAGTATCGGGAATATCACGCCTGGATGGCGGAAAACGCGTTCATCACCAGATCGCTGGGCAAGCTCGGCAACCTGTTCAAGCCGCGTGGGCCACGGCTTCAGCCAGCGAAATAGCGGGCTTTCAAAGTCGTTCGAAATCGCTCACGCTGTAAACGGTGATTTCACGGTCGCAAAAGCCCAACCGATCGCGGACATTGGTCCAGTGCTGCATATGCGGCGTTGCGAAGTGACGGGAAAGGCTGGCCTGATCTTCCCATATCTCGCTAACGCGGAACAGGCCCGGTTCGGCCACGTCCTCGGCATATGAATAGGCAAGGCAACCGGGTTCTTCCAGCGTAGCGGAGACGACCGCCTGCATGACCGGCCGCGCTTCATCCAGTCTCGCGGCAGGAATGCGGAAATGTCCGGCCACAACCAACATGAATCAGAAGCTTTTCGCTTCGTAGATTCTGGAAAGATCGCCACCCCATTCGCCATGATACTTGTCGAGCAGGTTCTGGGCAGGAACCCTGCCTTTTTCGACAATTTCACGCAGTGGGACGAGGAAGCCGGTTTCATTGTCGCCGCTGCTGTTCAGGCGGTTGCGTGCCGTCAGGCCCGCGCTGGCGATATCGAGCACTTGCCCGGCAATGTCTGCGAGTTTCCCTCCACCTGGCAGAGGAGCGGACAGCGCGAGCTTGGGCACGGCATTACGCAGCGCTTCACGTTCATCCATCGACCAATCCTTGACCAGATCCCATGCCGCATTGAGCGCGGTGTCGTCATACAGCAGCCCCACCCAGAAAGCGGGCAGGGCGCAGATGCGGTCCCACGGGCCACCATCGGCCCCACGCATTTCAAGGAAGCTCTTCAGCCGGACTTCGGGGAAGGCAGTGGAAAGATGGTCTTGCCAGTCGCCTTCGGTCGGCAATTCACCGGGCAAGGCGGGCAATTCACCCTTGAGAAAATCGCGAAAGCTCTGACCGGCGGCATCAATATATTTCCCGTCGCGGAAGACGAAATACATCGGCACGTCGAGCATGTAATCGACATAGCGTTCATATCCGAAGCCATCCTCGAACACGAATGGCAACATGCCAGTGCGCGCGGGGTCGGTATCCGACCAGATATGGCTGCGGTAGGAAAGGTAGCCGTTCGGCTTGCCTTCCGTGAACGGCGAATTGGCAAATAGCGCGGTAGCTAATGGCTGCAGGGCGAGCCCGACGCGGAATTTCTTCACCATGTCGGATTCACTGGAATAGTCGAGATTGACCTGAATGGTGCAGGTTCGCAGCATCATGTCGAGGCCAAGATTGCCGACCCTGGGCATATGCCGCAGCATGATGTCATAGCGGCCCTTGGGCATGATCGGCAGTTCTTCGCGAGTCTTGTCCGGCCACATGCCGAGCCCGAGGAAACCTACCCCGCAACGCTGGCCGATGGCCTTGACCTGTTCAAGGTGGCGGCTCGTCTCGCAGCAGGTGTCGTGCAGGTTTTCCAGCGGTGCGCCGGATAGTTCGAGCTGACCGGCCGGTTCCAGGCTGACGGTCCCGTCAGCGCCCTTCATGGCGATGACTTTTCCACCTTCTTCGATCGGTTCCCAGCCGAATTCCGTCAACGCCATCAATATGGCGCGAATACCGCAAGGCTCGTCATAGGAAGGCGCGTGATGGTCCTTCGTACAATAGACGAGCTTTTCATGCTCCGTCCCGATCCGCCAGTTTTCGCTGGGTTTTTCGCCAGCCGCCATCGGGGCGACCAACTGGTCGCGGCTTTCGATCAAGGGGTCATCGCCGCCTGACGCGGTACGCGTGCTCATATTCTGGCCGTTAGGCAAGCATGGGGCCGGAGGAAAGCACTAATTGCATTCCCGTTCACCAATCCCCGGCCAGACCCATCCACAGGGAGGTGGCGGCAATGGCGGCTGTTTCGCCGCGGAGGATCCGCGGGCCGAGCGTGATCGGGCAGGCATCTGCGAGTGAGCGGATCGCTTCGCGTTCGGCATCGTCGAAGCCGCCTTCGGGCCCGACCAGCAAGGCCGCAGGACCCTTCGCCCTGGTGAAAGCTTTAGCCGCCTGTTCTCCGCCCAGTTCGTCCGCGAAGAACAGGGTGCGCCCGGTGGGCCAATCCTTCAGCAGTCGATCCAGCTTTGTCGGTGCGGTCAGTTCGGGCAAGGCGGTACGGGCGCATTGCTCTGCTGCTTCGGTAAGCAGCGTGCGTGCGCGATCGAGGTTGAGCTTGTCTGCCACGCAGCGGTGAGTCACGAGCGGCTGGATGCGTGCGGCGCCCAGTTCTGCGGCTTTTTCCAGCACCAGGTCGAAGCGATCTTTCTTGAGCAGTGCCGGACATAGCCAGAAATCAGGCACTGCCTCACGCGCGCGCAAACGTTCGACAATGTCGAGCGTGAGTTCGCGTTTACCGGCAGTCGCGACGCGGGCAGCCCATTCGCCGGTCATGTCATCGCACAGGATGACGATGTCACCCGGCACCACCCGCATGACTCGCAGCAGGTAATGCCCCTGCTGGCCATCGATCACGCAGTGTCCGTTGTCGATCAGCGGACCGGGGACGAACAGGCGCGGCGCGCTTTTCGGAGGCCAGGCAGGTGTAGCGGGCATGGCCGCTCCATATAATCCGGATAGTGTTTCGTCATCCCCATGTGTCATGAAATGGAATTGGAGGTTCAGGCCGGGTTCCTGCTTTCACGCCGGGGGCGAGATGGTATTGGGGGGCATGTCCAGCACACAAGATATCGTTCCCGATAGCCAGCATCGTGGCTTCGTTGCCCGTTTGCCGCAAATGCCCCGCGACTTTGCAATGCTTGCCAGATTCGACCGTCCGATTGGCTGGTGGCTGCTGTTCTGGCCCTGTGTCTGGGGTACCTGGCTGGCCGGGGCGGGGCTGCAATGGGCACTTGTCGGATGGTTCCTTGTGGGCAGCATTGCCATGCGCGGCGCGGGTTGCGTCTATAACGACATCGTCGATGCAGATCTCGACCGGCAGGTGGCCCGCACTGCCAGTCGGCCCGTGGCCAGCGGGCGGGTCAGCCGCAAGGCTGCCTGGTCCTGGCTGGCATTGCTGTGCCTTGTCGGCGTTGCGGTGATGCTGCAATTGCGCTGGCAGGCGCAGCTTGTCGCCTTGGCAAGTGTCGCGCTGGTGGCGGCGTATCCTTTTATGAAGCGGATAACCTGGTGGCCGCAGGCTTGGCTGGGCCTTGTATTCACTTGGGGGGCTCCGGTCGCCTGGGTGGCCTTGCGCGGCGACCATTGGGAGGTGCTGCTCGCTCTCTATGCCGGGGCGATCTGCTGGGTTATCGGATATGATACGATCTATGCCCTGCAGGATCGCGAGGACGATGCCCTGGTCGGTATCCGCTCCAGTGCTTTGCGTATGGGGAACCGCGTCCGGCCGGGCGTGGGCGTGTTTTATGCCTTGGCTGTGATGTTCTGGGCGCTGTCTTTCTGGTTCATGAGGGGCGACGTTCTGGCGCTTCTGGGGCTTGTGCCGGCTGCACTCCATCTCGCATGGCAGGTGCTGACACTCGATCCTGACGACGGGGACAACGCGCTGGCCCGCTTCCGCTCAAACCGGTTTGCGGGGCTGCTGGTGGCGCTGGCGTGTTTCGTGACCGGCAACGCGTGAAGCGTTCGTTCAACAATCCGGCCGCGACCAGATCCAGCTGAGCATCACCACCGCTATCGCGCAGGGCACCAGCGGCCAAGGCCAGGCCATGAACACGAAGGCCAGCAGCACGCTGGCCGCGAATGCGAATGTGGCGCCCAGTTTCCCTATTCTGGCAATCGCCCGCTTCTCCCGCCAAAGCAGGATGTGCGGGCCATAGCGGGGGTGTTCCAGCAGTCTGCGTTCCAGCGTCGGGTTCGATTTCCCGAAGCACCAGGCAGCCAGAATCAGAAACGGCACAGTCGGCATGATGGGGAGAAATATGCCTATGATGCCAAGTCCCAAACTTGCCAGCCCAGCCATCAGGTAGACGCGCTGCATTCACTCTTCCCACAATATCGTCATAGCCTGCCCGATCGGGGTGGCCTGCCATTGTCAAACGGCTGAGGCACCCTAAATTTCCCGTATCCTTCTGGCCATGGGCAGGGACTGATAATGAATTTCTTGAAAACAGCCATGTTGCTCGCCGCGCTGACAGCGCTGTTGATGGTGCTGGGCTATATGTTCGGCGGAGCGGGCGGCGCCATGATCGCATTGGTGGTCGCGGCGGGCATGAACTTTTTCACTTACTGGAACGCGGACAAGATCGTTCTCAGGATGCATCACGCCCGCGAAGTCGATGCGGCAACTGCCCCGGATTTTTACGGTCTCGTTGCGCAACTGGCCCGCAACGCCGGTTTGCCGATGCCTAAGGTCTATATCGTCGACACGCAGGCGCCTAATGCCTTCGCTACTGGGCGTGATCCCGAACATGCCGCGGTGGCGGCCACTACTGGACTGTTGCAAATGCTCAGCCGGGATGAAGTGGCTGCTGTCATGGCGCATGAACTCGGCCACGTGCGCAACCGCGATACCTTGGTAATGACGATGGTGGCGACCATTGCCGGCGCCGTTTCGATGATTGCCAATTTCGGACTGTTCTTTGGCGGAAACCGCGGCAACGGCGGCGCGGCGGCCGGCATTCTCGCGGTTTTGATCGCGCCTTTCGCGGCGATGATCGTGCAGATGGCCATCAGCCGGACGCGAGAATATGGCGCGGACCGGGCAGGAGCGGAAATTTGCGGCAACCCGGCGGCACTGGCATCGGCACTCGCCAAGATCAGCGGGGCCGCGCAACGCATCCCCAATCCGGTTACGGAGCGTAATCCTGCCGCTGCCCAGCTATACATCGTGCCGGTTGGCCTGTCGGAGCTGTTTTCGACCCATCCCAAGACTGAAAAGCGCATTGCGGCACTTCAGGCGATGCAGGGCAGCGCCAGCTCTGTTCGCGCCTCGCGTCCTTCGGCGCTCGACCCGCTGAGGCGGGGGCGGCGCTAGGCCGTCTGGCTTCTTTTTCAGTTATTGTTGAGGATTTGGTCGGGGAGACAGGATTCGAACCTGCGACATCCTGCTCCCAAAGCAGGCGCGCTACCGGACTGCGCCACTCCCCGACCCTATGTCTGCAACGGTGTGGTGGGCCCGGCAGGACTCGAACCCGCGACCTAGCCGTTATGAGCGGCCAGCTCTAACCAACTGAGCTACAGGCCCAACCGTTGCGAAGCGGGGCCTAGCCCGCGTTGCAATATCAGGCAAGTGGGCATTGTGGTTCAAATGGCATTCGATGTGCGATTATGCCGCAACTGCGGACATAATTCCTGCGGCACTTGTCGGACGCACCCCTTTTTGCCTGAGATGGCCTAGCACTTCCCGCCACCAATCATACATCCGATCGACATCCGCTTCGTGCTGGACGTAGGGGGTATGGCCGGGCTGTAGCGAAGGGCTGTGAAAGGACAGGACCAGCAGCGGGAGGCCTTGTCCCAGGGCGGCATCGATTCCGCGAATGGCTTCCGCGGCAGTCACGCCTTCCGGTGTGAGGGGCACGCGGTTGAGCAGGCCGGCACGTGCCATGACCCCGCGCAACGTCGGTGCCCGCCAAAGCGAGGGATACAGCCAGCTTCCCAAATGGCGTAGCGGCCCGGTGAATACGGTGGTTAGCGGCAATTCCAGCAGATGGTGGCCTTCACCGATCCAGTATGGGTGAACGGGGTGGTCGCGAAAATTGACACCACCGGCCGCGGAATAATCGAAGTTCGCGCGCACGGAGCTGTCGATTGCAATGCCCGCTCCACGCAAGAGATCGGCGGTGCCCGGACCGAGACCGTAACGTCCGGCCCGATACATTAGCGGTGTGACGCCAAGACTTGCGATGATTCGATCGCGCAGGACATGGAATTTGGCGCGCTCCAGATCGGCGGGAAGGTTGCCTGCAAAACTGTTGAAATCGCTTATATCTTCCGTGTGAGGTGGATTGACCCAGGGGTGGAGCTGAATGCCGATTTCCGCCTTTTGGGAAGCTACGGCATCGCGCAATATCTCGACCGCTGCCGGTGAGGTCGCGATCGGGTAATCGACAAGATAGATCGGGCTGACCTGCTGGCCTTCGCAGAACTGCTGGAACTTACGCAAATGAGGAACATGGTCCAGGCCATGTCCGCTCCGTTGAAAGGGGGCGTTCCAGTCAAACTCTTCTTCCGTATCGACTGTCAGGATGAAGCGTTGGCCAAAATGCGGGTCGAAGTGCGCCCGTGCAGAGCTATCGGGAAGATCGGTGATAGACCGCATTGATGGGGCTACGTCCCAAGAGTGAGGCGATCTCGAACCTGTCGGAAGTGCCCGGCGACTCAAAACCGCAGAGAAACAATGACCTGATGCATCATTTTCGATAGAATCGATGCCGATGCCTTGTCCGGCTCAGGCAGTCTGGCTGCCCGCACCTCTGGCATCTTGGCTATGGCGCTCTTCCTGCGGGGTCAAGAGTGGGAGTGACAGGCGCAGCAAGTCCCCCTCCTGGGACAGGTTGCCTCCCGCGGCACGAGCTTCGGCCCTTGCCAGCCGTAATGTAAATCCCGCACCGAACATGCCTGCGTTGATTGTCCGCTGTCCTGCCTGGAGCGTGGCCGAAAAGATGTCGGACGCACCGGCCAGGCTCGCGGGCAGTTCGACCACGAACATGACGCGGGTGCCTTCATGCACGACGTGCAGGTCGATTTCTTCCGCCGGACTGGCTTCCGCTGCCACTGTCGCCAGCAGGCGCCAGCCCAACCGTTCCGCGTCGTCCTGCGTCAGAGGGACCATGGCGGGGTCTTCGGCACCCCAGACGTTGATCGAGCCTCCGCGCGGCCGCAGGGCGGGGCTGAGTTGCCCGGCAAGCTTCGAGAGTACAGCCGCAAGGTCGGATGATCCCTCATCCAGTTCCAGCGCACCGCTTTCCAGCCTTGCGAGGCGGTCGAGTTCGTCAAACCCGGCAAGTATCCTGGCCGCGTCACTGGCGATTGTCGCGGCCAGTGCGCGATATTCGTGTGGGGCGGGGCCATACAACTGTTGCTGAATGATTTCCGCAAAGCCCTGGATTGCGTTTACGGGCGTGCGCAGCTCGTGCAGCACTTGCCGCATGCGGTCGGCCATGGGGTCAGTGGCCGGTTGTGCGGTTGCAGGCAGGGCGGGAAGCCTCCGCATACGGCCGTAATAGCCCAGGAAGCGCCCGGATTCCCTGCTGAAATTTGGCGTAGCATCGATGCGCCATTCCCCGGTTATCGCTGGCGCGCCGGTGATAGTGGCTGTTGCGCCCCGTAGCGGCTGGCGATGACGCATGGCGCTGATGGCTGAGGGATTGAGCTTGGCCGGGCTGTCGGTCGTCCCGTTCATGAGCGCCAGTCCGACCGCCATCGGAGCAATCGCAGGATCGCACCAGTTTATTCGTCCAGCGGTGTCGGTCGCGAAATCGAAGGCAGCGGGCAATTTGTTCCGCGACTCTTGCGGATCGTCCAGCGGCAAACGCGGGGTATCTCCGCTGTGCGATGGCGGAGGGTGGCCATTGCTCCGGGCGCGTTGAAATGCCTCGATACGGCGGACGAGCGCACCGATGGCAAGATTTTCGCCATCGTCGCTCACTGGCTGTGGACGAGGGGGAGGTGACGCAGTCCAGCCGAGCGTGGCGATGTCCAGTTCTGCCTCGTCATCTTCTTCGTCTTCGGCAGCCAGGTCGTCGGACAATTCGAGGTCGGACAGTTCGAGAATGTCGGGACGAGGCAGAACGAGATCCCCGATCCCAAGTCGTTGGAGCGTCGCATTGGTTGCATCGTCGAGATCACGGCGATGGCGCAGGAAGCCGCGAGCCGCGATCGGGAGATCGGGAATGAGCGCCTGCCATTGCGCTTCGGACAGGCGCGCTGCGGCCATGGCCGCGGATGTCACTTCCGCCTCGTCGCCGGCCAGTGCGGCAATGAGCCGGGTATTCGTGAGCCGAACGCCTGGTTCGCGGATCATCGCGCCCCGTTCGGCAGGCTTGAGCTGTTCTGAGAGAGTCTTGAGACGGGCGTAGGCGTTGTCGATCAGGATACCATCAGCATCGGGTGGGAGCGTGCCGAGAAGATCGAGTAATTGCCTGTATTGCGTGCGTGCCGCGCGATCGCTGCCAACGCCAGTGCGCAACACGGTGGCAAGGCGATCGTCGAAATACATGGAGCTCCGGCTATCTGAAGTGCGATTGCAGGCGCACCGACTGAGTTGTTGGAGTCTCTATCACTTTCGCTAAACTGCGCCATGGCGGGCATTAGCCGCGTCACAAAGCGGGACATGCACTGTTAACTATCCTAATTAGTTAAGATGCTTGTATGTGGTACCTCAGAGGTGGGAGGAGTGCTGTTCTGACAGCACATAGTAAGGGCAATATCGTTGGACACTCTCGATAAGATCGATCGGCGTCTATTGGCTGAACTACAGGCCGAGGGACGTGTTACCAATGTCGAACTGGCCAAAAGGGTCGGCCTGACTGCGCCGCCATGCCTGCGGCGGATGCGCGCACTGGAAGAAGCGGGTGTCATCCGCGGCTATCATGCAGAGGTAGACCCAGCAAAACTGGGCTTTGCGATCACCGTTTTCGCCATGGTCAGCCTGAAAAGCCAGGCCGAGGCCGATCTGCGGGCATTCGAAGATCACATGAAGACATTGGCGGAAGTACGTGAATGTCACATGCTGAATGGTGAAATCGACTTCATTCTGAAGATCGTCAGCCGTGATTTGCAGAGCTTTCAGGAATTCCTGACCAGCAGGCTCACGCCGGCGCCAAATGTCGCCAGCGTGAAGACTTCGCTCACGATTCGCACGGCCAAGCAGTTGCCGGGCGTGCCACTTGATTAACCTTCTTCGTTAAAAACTCTAAACTGTGGATAAAATTAGGCAGAGTAACGAAAAAGGCTGCGCTCGGGAAAATGAACGGCAACCAGCTAGGGCTCAGTCGTTTTCGCGCTGAGCCAGCCACTGTTCGAGCCACTTGATCGAATAGTCGCCATTGAGGAAATCGGGTTCCTGAATCAGCGCTTCGTGGAGTGGGATCGAGGTCTTTACGCCGCCGATCACCATTTCTTCCAGCGCCCTGCGCAGCCGCATGATGCAGCCTTCGCGAGTACGTCCATAGACGATCAGCTTGGCGATCATGGAATCGTAGTAGGGTGGAATACGATAACCGGCATACAATCCGGAATCGACGCGGACGTGCATCCCGCCAGCGGCGTGATAGCTGGTAACTTCGCCGGGCGAAGGCGCGAAAGTGAACGGATCTTCCGCGTTGATACGGCATTCGATCGAATGGCCGCTGAAGCGCAATTCATCCTGAGTGACCGACAAGGGTTTGCCGTCCGCGATGCGGATCTGTTCACGCACCAGGTCCATGCCCGTGATTGCTTCGGTCACCGGATGTTCGACCTGCAGACGGGTGTTCATTTCGATGAAATAGAACTCGCCATCTTCCCAAAGGAATTCGATCGTACCGGCGCCACGATAGCTCATGTCGGCCATTGCCTTGGCCACGATGCCGCCCATCCGCTCCCGCTCTTCGCTCGAAATGACGGGGGAGGGGGCCTCTTCCAGAACCTTCTGGTGGCGACGCTGAAGCGAACAGTCGCGTTCGCCAAGGTGGATGGCATTGCCACGGCCGTCGCCAAAGATTTGAAACTCGATGTGCCGCGGGTTGGAGAGATATTTCTCGATATAAACCGTATCGTCCCCGAACGCGGCCTTGGCCTCGCTTTTCGCCTGGCTGACGAGACTTTCCAGGCTGTCTTCGTCGGGAATGACTTTCATCCCGCGACCGCCACCACCGGATGCAGCCTTGACCAGCACGGGATAGCCGATTTCGGCGGCGATTTTCTTCGCCTCCTCCGTGGTTTCGACTGCGCCGTCGGAACCCGGAACGAGGGGGAGGCCGAGTGCACCGGCAGTGCGTTTGGCTTCGACCTTGTCGCCCATTGTCCGGATATGTTCCGGTTTCGGGCCAATCCAGGCAATATCGTGCGCTTCGACGATTTCAGCGAACTTGGCGTTTTCCGACAGGAAGCCATAGCCCGGATGAATCGCATCGGCGTGTGTGATTTCGGCGGCGGAAATGATCGCCGCGATATTCAGATAGCTGTCGGATGCAGCCGGTGGGCCAATGCAAACAGCTGAATCGGCGAGCCGGACATGCATGGCATCGGCATCGGCGGTGGAATGCACCGCGATCGTTTCGATCCCCATTTCATGGGCGGCGCGGTGAATTCGCAGTGCGATCTCACCGCGATTGGCAATCAGCAGACGAGAAATGGCCATCGGACGCCAGCCGCCTCAGCCGACCACGATCAGCGGCTGATCGAATTCGACCGGCTGCGCGTTTTCGACGAGGATCGCTTTCACCGTGCCTGATGCCGGCGCGGTAATCGGGTTCATGACCTTCATCGCTTCGACGATCAGAAGGGTTTCACCGGCCTTGACCTGGCTGCCAACGCTGACGAACGGAGCGGCGCTGGGCTCGGGCGAAAGGTAGACCGTCCCGACCATGGGCGATTTTACGGCATTGGCATCAATCGCCGGTTCGGCCGCAGCCGGAGCTTCTGCTGCGGGAGCAGACGCAACGGCAGGGGCCGCAGCAGCAGGGGCAACGAATTGAGTCGCAGGTGCAGCTACAGCAGCACGCGAGACCTTGATCTTGCGTTCGCCGTCTTCAACCTCGATTTCCGTCAGCCCGGTTTCGCCCAGCAATTCCGCCAGTTCACGAACCAGCTTGCTGTCTACTCTCATGCCGCTGTCGCGGCTGGTGGCGGAACCTTTGGATTCGGCCATGCGTCCCTCTTACCTCGTTGCAGTTCTGCCGGTCGCTATGCGGCGGGGCGGCGTTGCTGGCAAGGGGGGAGCCCGGAAAATCCCCGTACAGGTTTAAACGAGACTAGAGATTTGCAGCTTTTTCCAAGGCGATAAGGTAACTTTTTGCACCGTGGCCGGCCACGCAATCGACCGCAGCCATGCCGACATAGCTCACATGACGGAACGCTTCGCGCTGCAATGGGTCGGACAAGTGGACCTCGATTACTGGTGTGCGTATTGCCTTGATCGCATCGTAAAGCGCGATCGAGGTATGCGTGTAAGCACCTGCGTTGAGCAGAATCGCTTTGGCCTCTTCCGCCTGAGCTTCATGCATCCAGTCGATCAGATGGCCTTCATGATTGGACTGGCGTACTTCGACTTCCAGCTCCAGATCACGCGCTCGATCCTCCAGCATTCCGGCAATATCGTCCAGCGTGTCGGAGCCGTAGATTTCCGGCTCGCGCGTGCCGAGCAGATTCAGGTTCGGCCCATTGAGGACGTAAACGACAGGATTAGCCATGGGTGCCCCGCGTTGAGTGATACGCGGGGCGGCATAGCGGTGGCGTCGCCTATTTGTCGACGCCTTTCGCTTTCCCCCATTGCCGGGCAGCCGTGTAGCCGAGATAGCCGGTCCCGAAGAGCGCATAGAGCGGTTCGGGCAGTCCGTTGAGATAGGCATTCATGCCACCCGCGATGGCTCCGGCGGTTTCCGGTCGGAGAGCGGCCAGCAAGCCCATGGGAATGGACCACAGAATCATGATGTACATGACATAGAGAAAGCTGGGTCTTGCACGGCTGGTCCAGGCATCGGTGGAATGCGCTTCTGCCACGATCGCGGACAGCCGGGCCTGAATCGTTTCGAGTTCCTGCGAGCCTTGCAGCTTGATGAGCTCCAGCTTGGCCCGCTCCCGAGCGTCCTTGTCTGGTATGACTTTGTCGATGATCGAGGCAATCGGTCCTGCGAGCGTTTCGAGGATGGCCATCTTTGCATGTCCTTTTATGGTTTATTGGGCGTCATTAAATAACCATATAGGTTCATGTAGGAAACCGGATTGCTTTGAGAGCCTCCAGGTGGCTGATGCCGGGTGCCAGGGCGGTTTGTTTCACGCGCGTGTCATATGTCATTATTAGGCGCGGCTCCTTCGATTTTATGCAGAAGGAGTTGTTCTCATGAAGATTGGTATTGCCGTTGCGGCGGCGATCATGTCCCTCGGCCTGGCGCCTGCGGCGATGGCCGAACAGTTGCATCCGTTCGACTATCCGCAGCCGGAGCAGGGCGATGAATTCTTTACTGTCATCGAGATACCCGCAGGCAGTTTTACGAAATACGAAATCGATCCCGATTACGGATACATTGTTGTTGATCGCTACCAGTCGATGCCAGTCGTCTATCCTGCGAATTACGGGTCCATCCCTTCTTCTCTTGGGGGTGATGGCGATCCGCTCGACGGTATGGTGTTCAGCAGGGAGCCCATCGTTCCCGGTGCGGTGATCAAGGTGCGGGCGATCGGGGTGCTGCACATGATCGATGGCGGGGAGCAGGATGACAAGATCATTGCCGTCCCGGCATCCAAAATCGACCCGACATATGACGGGATCAAATCGCTGGATGATCTGCCGGAAATCGAGCGCCAGCGTATCGAGGCATTTTATCGCATTTACAAACAATTGCCGGCAGGCCGCAAAACAGTGGAACTGAACGGATTCAGCGGGCCCAAAGAAGCACAGGCGATGTTGACCGAAGCGTTCCAAGCCTATCGCGCCGCGAAGAAGTGATAGTGAACCTTCGTTTGCGGCGATGAAACCTGCCTGACTTGCCGGTCAGCTTCACCAAAAGTCCAAAGCCCGCGTGATTCACGGAAATTTCGTGATTCACGCGGGCTTTGAAATGGCATGGTTGCCATGCATTTAGTCCACTGGTCGGGACGATAGGATTCGAACCTACGACCCCCACACCCCCAGTGTGATGCGCTACCAGGCTGCGCTACGTCCCGAGCAGTGGAGGCGCGCCCTATAGGCATAGCTGCGGGGCAAGGCAAGCACTGTGGTGGCCTCCGTGAAAACAATGCGCGATGGATGTGTCGGTGCACGTTCAGACGAGCAGATCGAGGGGCAGCGCGTTGCCAGCCGGTTTCTTTGCTGCTAGGCGCGCAGCCCTCCAAAGGGAGGGATCGTCGGTGTCGCAACCGCGGCTCGCGTCCATCCTGAAACAGACCGGGAATGCCCCCGATTTCCAAGGGTGTGTCGATGCTTGATATTCTGTCCGCAGCCGCTTCCGCTGGTGCCGAAGGCCCGCCCGCATGGATCAGCTGGCTCCCGATCCTTGGTATGATCGTGATCTTCTGGTTCCTGATCATCCGCCCGCAAATGCGGCAGCAGAAAGAACATCGCGCCAAGATTGCTTCGATGAAGAAGGGCGATATGGTTGTTACGGCCGGCGGGCTGGTCGGCAAGATCGTCCGGGTCGACGACCATTATGCGGAAGTTGAACTGGGCCAGGGTGTGCGTGTAAAAGCGGTCAAGAACACCATTGGCGACATAATTCCGCCGGGCGGCTCGGCCGCGGCCAACGATTGAGGCAATCGTAGCCATGCTCGATTTTCCACGCTGGAAAAAGATCTGGCTCTGGTTCGTAACCCTGGCGTTTGCGGCGGCCTCGCTGCCGTCGCTCGTTTCGGTTTCCGGCGGCACATGGCCGTCGTTCCTGCCCGACCCCACCGTTAACCTCGGCCTCGACCTCGCAGGGGGCAGCCACATTCTGCTTGAGGCAGACCCTTCACAGGTCGCCCAGCAGCGCCTTGAAAGCATGGAAGAGGCTGTGCGCGGCGCCTTGCGGAAAGCAGAACCGCGTATCCGGATCGGCGACCTTTCCAGCCGTGACGGACGTCTGTCTTTCATGGTCGAAGATGCGAGCCAGGTCGATGCTGCGCGTGAGGCGCTCCTGCCGCTGACCACCGGGGCCGGACTCACCGGGCAGCGCGATTGGCGCATCGAAGTGGTTGACGGACAGCGTTTCGTGCTGACGCCGACTCAGGCTGGTCTCAACCAAGCGGTGACCGATGCGATGGACAGTGCCACGGAAGTGGTGCGGAAACGTATCGACGCGCTGGGGACTCGCGAACCGACGATTATCCGGCAGGGTGACGACCGGATCGTTGTCCAGGTGCCGGGTCTGCAGGATCCGAAGCAGTTGAAAGACCTGCTGGGTCAGACCGCCAAGCTCGAATTCAAGCTGGTCGATACGAGCGCTTTGCCCAGCGATATTGCCCAGGGCATCGCTCCGCCGGGTAGCGAGATCGTACCTTATGCGGAGACGAGCCCCGGCCAGCCGACGCAGATTGCGGTCAAGCGGTTGGGTGGCATCAAGGGCGACAATCTCACCAATGCCCAGCAGAGTTTCGATTCGCAGAACAACGAACCGGTCGTTTCCATCACTTTCAATCAGCAGGGCGGCGCGAAGTTCGCCAAGCTGACGACGGAAAACGTCAACCGGCCGTTTGCCATCATTCTGGACGGCAAAGTGCTTTCCGCGCCAAATATCAACGAACCGATTCTTGGTGGCAGCGCGCAGATTTCCGGCAACTTTACGGTCGATTCGGCAAACCAGCTGGCGATTTCCTTGCGTTCCGGCGCACTGCCGGTGGACCTCAAGGTAATCGAAGAGCGCACCGTTGGGCCGGACCTTGGGGCGGACTCGATCCAGAAGGGCCTGATCGCTCTGGGAGTAGGCGCTCTGGCCGTTCTGGTGTTGATGGCGGTTTCGTATGGCCGCTTCGGGCTTTATGCTGACGCGGCGCTGGTACTCAATGTCCTGATGCTGCTCGGCATCATGGCTATCGCAAATACGACGCTGACATTGCCGGGAATCGCCGGTTTCGTGCTCACGATCGGCGCGGCAGTCGATGCGAACGTGCTGATTAACGAACGCATTCGCGAAGAACGGAAACGTGGGCGGCGCGTGGTTGCGGCGGTTGAAAACGGTTATCGTGAGGCCAGCCGCGCGATCTTCGACGCCAACATCACCAACGTCATTGCGGCGGTACTACTGTTCCTGTTCGGCTCCGGCCCGGTGCGGGGATTCGCAGTGGTGCTGATGATCGGCATCGTGACCTCGGTTTTCACGGCGGTGACTATCACCCGGATGTGGGTTGCCGGCTGGCTGCGCAAGGCGCGGCCCCACGACATCAACATCTGAGGAGGACGATATATGCGGCTTCTTAAACTCGTCCCCGATAACACCAACATCAAGTTCCTGCGTTGGCGGATACCTTTCTACGTCATCAGCTGCCTGTTGATTGCGGCCAGTTGGGCGCTGGTTCTGACCAAGGGGCTCAATTTCGGCGTCGATTTCGTCGGCGGCCAGATGATCCGGGCGACTTTCGTCCAGGATACCGAGGCCCCGGTTTCCGAACTGCGCAAGGAAATCGGCAAGTTGGGATATGGCGAGCCGGTAATCCAGCGTTTCGGCGCGCCGAACGAGGTGTCGGTACGTATGCGCTTGCCGGAAGGAGCGGCACAGGATCCTGCGCTTTCCGACACGATGACGCGTAACGTGGTCTCCACTATCCGGGCCGCCCATGAAGGCGTGCGGATCGACGGTGTGGACTCCGTGTCCGGCAAGGTTTCCGGTGAATTGTTCAGCACTGCGCGCTGGTCACTGTTCTTCGCAATGATTGCGATCTCGATCTACATCTGGATACGCTTCGAGTGGCAATTCGGCGTTGGCGCGTTGTTCGCGCTTGTCCACGACGTGTCGCTGACACTGGGGCTGTTCGCACTGTTCCAGCTGGAATTCGACCTCAACATCGTTGCCGCTATCCTGACGATTATCGGCTATTCGCTGAATGATACGATCGTCGTGTATGACCGCATTCGTGAGAATCTGAAAAAGTACCGCAAGATGCCGATGCCAGAGTTGCTGGACCTCTCGGTCAATGAAACTCTTGCGCGTACGGTGATGACATCGTTGACTCTGGTCGTGGTGCTGGTTGCCCTGTTGCTTCTCGGGCCACAGAGCCTGTTCGGTTTTACTGCGGCAATCACGCTGGGTATCTTCGTCGGTACATACAGCTCGATCTACATGGCGGCACCGATCCTGATCTGGCTGGGCGTTACTCCGGCGAGCTTTGTCCCCAATGAAAGCGGTAGCGAACGGCAGGAAAAAGTCGCTCGCGGCGAGGTTTGAGCCGATGCGAGCGCGTCAACGGGTTCGCAACAGGCTTTCGTAATGCGTTGCCAGCGCGGCTGCATTCGCTTCCCAGCTGAAAGCAGCCGCGTTTTCCGCCACTTTTTGAGGCGGGAGGTGCGTCGCGAGCAGTGTCTGCACCGCTTCGGCGATTGCTTGCGGGTCGCGGGCGACTATTTGCCCGGCGCTGTCATCCCTCACCAGTTCCTTCGCCCCGCCGGCATCGCTGATGACGATGGGAGTGCCGCAGGCAAGGGCTTCTACCCATGCGTTGGCCAGCCCTTCGCTTGCGGATGGGAGGACCATGACATCGGCGGCTGACAGGACCAACGGCAGCGTTTCATGATCCAACGAGCCCAGAAAATGGACGCGGTCGGAGAGACCTGCTTCCGCGGCCAGGGTCCGCAAACTCGCCTCCGCTTCGCCCGTTCCCGCCAGCAGGAGATGCGCGTCTGGTAGAGAGGACAGGGCATGAATGACGAGATACTGCCCTTTGCGGGGAATCAGTGCCCCGACAGTCGCCAGCAGAGGAACTGACGAGGGCACCGCTAGCTTGAATCTCTGAAACAGCTTTTCGCGGGAAACTGTCTTGTCGCGAGGGTGGAAAAGCGTGCGATCGAGCCCGGTGTAGTGAATGGTGGTCTTCTCGTGCGGGAACCCGATAGATGCCATGTCGTGCGCCAAGGCCTCACTGACGGCCAACAGCCCGCCCGCCTGGCGGGCTGCCTTGAGCATCTTGCGCAGGGCGTATGGTTTCTTTCCCCAATAGGAGATGTCCGCGCCTCGCGCCTTGATCGAAAGCGGTAGGTTGAGCGCTGCGGCGATTTGGGCGGCGGCAGGGCCGTCCGGGTAGAAGAACTGGGCATCGACGAGATCGAAGGGCCGTTCGGCGTGCAGTCGCCTCACGAGGGGCAGGACGGCCCGCGTGATGGCTGCCGGATTGAAGCGCCCGCCAAAGCGGGGGATCAGCGTGTAGCACGGACGATATACCGCGATACCATGCTCGATTCCCTCCGAACGAGCTTGGGCCAATGCCTGGTAGCGCCCGAAAATAACAGGCGGGAGGCCGATGGGACTGATTACCGTAACCTCCCAGTCACCCCTCGCGGCCAGCGCTTCCAGGCTGCGGGCGACAAATGTGCCGAAGCGGGGATTGGCTGGATTGGGGTAAAGGGTGGATAGTGACAGGACCCTGTGCGGCTTGGTCACAGCTTGCGCACCAGCATTTCCGCCACTGCCAGCCATGGCGGATTGTCGATAACGATCTGCCGCTGCCCGATTCCGGGAGGCAGTACCCCGACGAGAGTTTCCCGGCGATCGATGAGGCGGCCAAATGCGAAGCGCCCGCCCTTGCGTGGCACCAGTATGTCCCGGTTGATCGCCTGTTGCGCCTCTTCAGGGGGCAACTGGCGCAGCCAGAGCTGGTCACCTGCGCGATATTCCCCGGCGCTGGCCTCTATCGCGAGGCAAATCAACGGCATGCTTCCGGCTAATTGGGTGGGCAGGATGGCATCGCGTGGCTTAGGCAGGGCCTCGGCGCCTGTGTCCGTCAATCTGGCGACGATTTGCGGCTGAGCCGATGCTTCCCCTCTTACCAGCATCTCCGGCTCGACATTCAGCGCATCGGCAATGCGGTTCATCCAGACAAGGGAAAGGTTCCGCATCCCGGTTTCAAGGCGACCGATGGTCTGTGCGGTGGTGGCAGGGACGCATGCTGCGGCGACATCGGCCAGAGTCATGCCTTTTTCCTTGCGGATATCCCGGATGCGATTGATCACGGTGCGCCTTTCATTAACCAATTTGGTTTTTTCACTTTCCTACAATAACCTGAATTTGGCAAGCGCACATCACGCCAATCGCAATGGAGATGTTTATGCGCCGCCAACTCGTAGAGCGTGAATTGACTGTCGAAGGCCCGCGCCGGACGAAGGGGGCAGCCAAACGTCGCCGGAGCGTGACTGTCAATCTGGCCGAATCTCCTCTCAGTTGGCTTCATGCGCGGGGCCATCTGGATGATCGTCTGTTTACCGCAGGAGAAAAACTGCGGGCGGACTACGAACAGGCGCAACTGGGCGCACGCATCACCATGCGATGGGAACCCGTGCGGATCAGGGGCGGATCCGATCCGGGTTTGTCTCCTACCGAACGGCAACTCGCCGCGAAGGGACGCTTTGACGGTGCGATTACCAGCGCGGGGCGCGGACTGGATGATGTTCTTTGGCGGGTGGTCTGCGCAGGGGAGAGCCTGCCGGAAGCGGAAAAGGCACTGTCCTGGCCAGCGCGCAGCGGCAAGCTGGTGTTGCGGCTCGCGCTGGACCGCGTGGCCGATTTCTACCGGATCAGGTGAGTGTGCCTGCCACGGCTTTTCGCAATTCAGGGAGAACTTCGCTCTCGAACCATGGGTGTTTCTTCATCCAGATCGCGCTGCGCCATGAAGGGTGGGGAAGGGGAAAGAATGCAGGCATGTATGTGCGATAATTGCGGACACGTTCGGTCATCGTGGCCTTGTCCTGCCCCCGCAGATAGTAGGCTTGGGCATGGCTGCCCACCAGCAGGGTCAACCTGCGATCGGGCAAGAGGGCGGACACCTTTTCGTGCCACAAGGGCGCACATTCCGGCCTCGGCGGCAGGTCGCCACCATTGCCCTTGCCGGGATAGCAGAAGCCCATCGGGACGATTGCGACGAGGGATGGATCGTAGAGCTGTTCACGCCGCAACCCGGTCCATTCCCGCAATCTTAGCCCACTGGCATCGTCCCACGGAATGCCGCTGGCGTGAACTTTGGATCCAGGTGCCTGCCCGACGATTATCAGCCGGGCAGTGGTGGAAAACTGGACCACGGGGCGTGGCTCGTGCGGCAAGTGAGCGGCGCACTGGCGGCAGTCGGCGATGTCCCGGTGAAGTGCGGTCATGCAGGGAAAGTGGAGAATGCAGGGCGATGTTCAAGGATGAAAGAGCAGGTGGCCGGGGAAGGCTTTGCCGATCTTCAGCTTAACTCATTCGATCACGGTCGTTGCCATCCGCACTTAAGGCCCGGTCAGGTGACCTCGATCACGCCGCAATTACAAAGCCTCGACCATTTCGGCGAGTTCCAGCCAGCGCTCTTCGGCGGCTTCCTTTTCTGCACGAGCTTTTTCGATGGCGGCGGTCAGGGCGGCGAACTTGTTCGGATCGCTGGTGTAAAGCGCAGGATCGGACAGAGCTTCCTCGTCATGGGCGATGGTCTCTTCCAGGGCTTCGATCCGCGCGGGCAAAAGATCGTAGTCGCGCTGGTCCTTGTAGCTCAGCTTGGCTTTTTTGGGTGGGGGAGGGGCTGGCGCGGCAGTGGCAGGCTTGGGCGCCTTGGTCTTGGCAGCGGGGGTACGTTGCTTGCGCTTGGCTTCCCAGTCGGCATAGCCGCCCGCGACGATATCGACCGTTCCACTTCCATCGAGGCCGAGAGTGACCGTAACCGTCCGGTCCAGAAAATCGCGGTCGTGGCTGACGATCAGCACGGTGCCGTTATAGTCCGCAATGACTTCCTGCAACAGATCGAGCGTTTCCAGATCGAGGTCGTTGGTCGGCTCGTCCAGCACGAGCAGGTTCGATTTGCGGGCAAATTCGCGAGCCAGAAGCAGGCGCGAGCGTTCACCGCCCGACAATACGCCGACTTTCATATCGACGATGCCGGGATCGAACAGGAACTCCTTGAGGTAGCCCTGAATATGCTTGCGGTTGTCCTGCACGTCGATCCAGTCGCCGCCTTCGGCCAGAACCTGCCGTACGGTCTTGTCCGGTGAGAGCAGGCTGCGCTGCTGGTCGATCATGATGCCGGTCAGCGTCTTCGATAGCGTGACTTCGCCTTCGTCAGGCGCCATTTCTCCGGTCAGCAATTTGAGCAAGGTGGTCTTGCCTGCGCCGTTCGCGCCGACAACGCCGATCCGGTCTCCTCGCTGAATGCGAAGGGAGAAATCGCGGATCACCGTGCGGTCTCCGAAACGCTTGGTCACGTGTTCGGCGACAATCACGGACTTGGTCTTCGAATCGTCGCTGGAAAGCGCGAGCTTCGCGTTGCCGCCGGGGGTCAGCATGGCGGCGCGGGTCGCACGCATCTCGTACAGCTTTTCCAGCCTGCCCTGATTACGCTTGCGCCGGGCAGTGACGCCGCGTTCCAGCCAGTGCGCTTCGATTTTCAGCTTGGCGTCGAGCTTTTCGGCAGCCCGTGCTTCATCGGCGAAGACTTTTTCTTCCCACGCTTCGTAGCCGCCGAAGCCGACCTCCTTGCGTCGCAGGGAGCCGCGGTCGAGCCACAGGGTCGCACGCGTCAGGCGAGTCAGGAATGTCCGGTCGTGGCTGATGACGACGAAAGCGCCCTTGTAGCGGTTGAGCCAGTCTTCCAGCCAGTCGATCGCCGCGAGGTCGAGATGGTTGGTCGGTTCGTCCAGCAGCAGCAGGTCCGGCTCACTCGCCAGGGCGCGGGCCAGCGCGGTGCGCCGCCGTTCCCCGCCGCTGGCGCTGGCCGCGGCACGGTTGAGATCGATGCCGATCTGCCCGGCAATGGCTTCCACTTCGTGCTGGGCAGGGGCGTCGGCACCGCCAATGGCAAAGTCGAGGAGCGTCTCGCAGCCGGTAAAATCGGGGTCCTGTTCCAGCATGACGACTTTGGTCCCCGGCTGGACTGTGCGGTTACCTTGATCCGCCTCGATCCGGTTGTCGATCAGCTTGAGCAAAGTGGTTTTGCCGGCACCGTTCCGGCCGATCAACGCAATCCGGTCGCGCGGGCCGATATGCAGGTCGATGCCTTGAAAGAGCCAGCCCGCGCCCTGAATCAGGCCGAGGCCTTCCCAACTGAGAATAGGGGGTGCTGCCATGCTGGCCCCCTAGCGCCGCCCGATGCTCCGGTCCAGCGTTGGAACCGATCCGTTCACCGGTGCGTAATATGCTCTGGCGCAGCGATCCACGCGTCACACCTTGGGAGAACTGCAGATGATCCGTTATGCATTGCCGCTTCTGGCCGTTTCCGCACTGGCGGCGCCAGCCATGGCTGCCGAAGTCCAGCTTCAGGCGAGCGGCCCGGTCGTGGAATTGAGCGTGAGCGAAAGCGTCAAGGCGCGGCCCGATATCGCAACCATCGGTGCCGGTGTTTCCACCCGTGCGCCCACTGCCGTTGCCGCCATGCAGCAGAACGCGAAAGCGATGGATGCGGTGATCGCAAAGATCAAGGCACTGGGAATCGCAAAGGAAGATGTTCAGACGACGGGCATCAATCTCAATGCGCAATACGATTACGACCGGAACACGCAGAAACAGGTGTTTCGCGGTTACCAGGCGTCGAACAATGTCAGCGTAATGCTGCGCAAGGTGGAAAAGGTCGGCGAAGTGCTCGACGCACTGGTTGCGGCGGGTGCGACTGACATCAATGGTCCGAGCTTCTCGATCGACGATGATACGGCCGCGAAGGCGCAGGCGCGCAAGGCGGCGATGGATCATGCCCGCTCGCAGGCGATGGAATATGCGCAGATGGCCGGTTACTCAAATATCCGTCTGCTGGAAGTCAGTGAATCCATTGGCCGTACCGGACCGGTGCCGATGATGCGCATGGCGGCGGATTCGGCCGGCGCAGCACCGCCTACCCCTGTGGAACCGGGGCTGGTCGATACCGGTGTCACTGTTTCGGTGAAGTACGAAATGACCCGTTGAACCTGAACGGCGCCGCCGTGCGCCATTCAGAGCTTGTTCAAGCCCTTGTGCCTAGGCACAAGGGCATGATGCGAAAGGCGATTGCTCCTGTTGTCACAGCCGCCCTGCTTGCGGCCGTCCTGCCGAATGTCTCGGCCCACGCGCAGAATCGCGGGGATCAGGGGCAGGTGCGCAAGGAAATGCGGGCAGGTAATGTGCGCCCCTTGCGCGAGATCGAGCGCATCGTTCTGCCGCAGATGCGGGGAATGCAGTATCTGGGGCCGGAATACGATGCAGCAGCCATGGCCTACAGGCTCAAGTTCATTCACGATGGCCGGGTCGTCTTTGTCGATATCGACGCCCGGTCGGGCCGGATCATCAGACGTTCCAACTGACCGCTCGCGGTTTTTTCATGCTTTACAGGCCGCTTGACGCGTTCATCGGCAGGGCCCACTTGAAAGCCGCCGTTTTGCATATGAGGGTAGAGGTATGCGCATCCTGATTGTCGAGGACGAACCCACGCTGGGGCAGCAGCTCAAATCCACGCTGGAGCAGACGGGTTATGCGGTGGACCTTTCCACCGATGGAGAGGACGGGCACTTCCTCGGCAGCACGGAGGATTACGACGCGGTCGTGCTGGATCTCGGTCTGCCGGAAATCGACGGGCTGACTGTGCTGGGCATGTGGCGCAAGGAAGGGCGGAATTTCCCCGTTCTGGTGCTGACCGCGCGCGATAGCTGGTCGGACAAGGTGGCCGGGCTCGATGCCGGGGCCGACGATTACCTTGCGAAGCCGTTCCAGACAGAAGAGCTGATCGCGCGTCTGCGGGCTCTCATCCGTCGTGCATCGGGAAATACCTCGTCCGAGCTGACGGCTGGCTATGTGCGGCTGGATACCCGTTCCGGTCGGGTGACGCTGGATGGTGAACCGGTGAAACTGACGGCGCAGGAATACAAGCTGCTGTCATATCTCATGCATCACAAGGGCAAGGTGGTCAGCCGTACCGAATTGATCGAACATATCTATGATCAGGATTTCGACCGTGATTCCAACACGATCGAAGTCTTCGTCACGCGCATCCGCAAGAAGTTGGGTGCCGATGTCATTACGACGATCCGTGGCCTTGGATACAGTCTCGACGACCCCGCCGACACCCCGCGGGCCTGATTCCCTGCGAGCGGACGCTCCGGCGCAGGCGGAATCCGGTTCCGTAAGCGGGGCGGGAGCGTCCACGCCTTGTGGCACGCCCCATACCGGCAGCCTTACACGGCGCATGATGATTATTGCCGCGGGATGGATCTCCATCCTGCTGCTGGTGGGCGGTGTCGCACTGGACCGTACGTTGACAGGCCTGATCGAGAAGAATTTCGACGATCAGCTGGAATACATGCTCACCGCCATGATCGGTGCGGCCGAGATCGGCCCGGACGGCGAAGTCTTCTTCAACCGGCCGCTGGGCGATCAACGGTTTCTGGAGCCGAACAGCGGCCTCTACTGGCAGATTACGGGCAAGGGGCATGAGGATTTTCCATCCCGTTCCCTGTGGGATCGCAGCTTGCAGATCACCGCGAGAGAGGACGGGCACGATGTCCACTTTCACAACAGCAACCAGTTCGCCGGTGAGCCGCTACGCGTAATCGAACGGGCCATCGTCCTTCCTGGCAGCGATACCCGCTGGTGGTTCACAGTTGCCGCTGCACGCGGAGAACTGGACGAGCAGCTCGCCCGTGTGCGCGCAATCGTTATCTGGAGCTTCGTGGTGCTGGGGGCGGGGCTGTTCCTGCTGGCAGTGTTGCAGACGTGGTATGGTCTGGGGCCGCTGCGCCGCGTGCGCCGGGCGATTCAGCATATGCGGGCCACCGGGACCAATCGCGTGATCGATCCCCTGCCATTGGAAGTGCAGCCGCTGGTCGAGGAACTGAATGCCCTGCTGGAACATACGGAACGGCAGGCGGAAGAAGCGCGGACTCATGCCGGCAACCTGGCCCATGCGCTCAAGACCCCACTGACAGTGGTCACGAATGCCGCCAACGCGAAGGCCCCGGATCTAGCAGAAACCGTGCTGCGCGAGACGAAAACCATGCGTCGGCAGATCGACCACCACCTCGCTCGCGCCCGGGCTGTGGGCAGGCGGGCCGGTGGGCAGGCGCGCGCGAATGTGTGGGAAAGCGCCAGCGCGGTGGAACGCGCGGTATCCCGCCTTTACGAGGATATTCGTTTCGATGTGGCGGGCAACCGGAATGCGGCGGTGGCCATCGAGCGTCAGGATCTGGATGAAATTCTGGGAAACCTGCTCGAAAATGCGGCCAAATATGGTGGGGGCAGCGTTTTTCTGACAGTCGACACCGATCCCGATGCCCGCGAATGCACGATCACGGTTGAAGATGATGGGGCGGGCATTCCCGTCAGCGCGCGGACGCGTATCTTCGACCGTGGTGCGCGGCTGGATACGGGCAAGCCCGGAACCGGGCTCGGTCTGGCCATCGTGCGCGACGTGGCCGAAATCTATGGCGGCAGCGTTGGCCTCGGGACGAGCGAGGACCTCGGTGGCCTGACAGTGACGCTCAGGCTGCCCCGCGCGGCGGCAGGCTAAATGCGCAGCAAAAGTTCAGGTCAGCCCTGACAGGCGCCGCGCGACCAGATGAAACGTCCGCCCATCGCCTCGAATACCATTTCCTTGTCGCCCAGAGTGGCAGGCTTCAGCTTGAACATGGAGAAGGCGGGCTTGATGACGAGCACACCGTCAGTGAACGCGTAGCTGCCGTCCTTGTCCACCGGGGACGATGAATTGTTCTGGTACTTGAGCGTGCCGTCGGCTGCGAAATTGTAGGTGATCTGTTCGTTGGACACATCGTCGCCCGCTTCGAACCGTTCATAGCACCACTCACCCGCCAAATAATCGGGAGTTACGGCCAGCCCGTCATTGGCAGATGCCATTTCAGTTGCCGTGTCGCTCGTCTGCTCGCCAGCAGTGTCGGATGGTTCATTCGAACCGGAGCAGGCGGCTGTCAGGGCCAATGCGGAAACTGCAAGGATCTGGGGGAAGCGCATATGAATTCTCCTTCTTCACGGATGTCTCGGCGCCGCGGGCTTATCTTCCCGCCTTGGCCTGTTCGTGATGCCGGATCACTTCGTCGATAATGAAGCGCAGGAACTTTTCGCTGAACTCGGGATCGAGATCGGCCTCTTCCGCCAGTTTGCGCAAACGGGCGATTTGCCGCTCTTCACGCGCGGGGTCGGCGGGGGGAAGCTCTGTCCGGGCCTTGTATTCGCCCACTGCCTTGGTGATGCGAAAACGCTCCGCCAGCATGTGAATGAGGGCGGCGTCGATATTGTCGATGCTCTTGCGATAAGCGGCAAGCATGGTGTCATCGGCGGTCGTTTGGGTCATGGACCGTGCCCTAGCACGGATTCCACGCTTGCCAAGCGCCGCCAACCGTCCCATGTGCGCCTTCCATGAGCGCCGAGGTTGTTTCCCTGCCACGCAAGGAGCCTTCACTGGCTCCGATCCTGTCTCTCACAGCGACTGCGATGAACGCGGTCAATACTGTGATTCTCGACCGGATGCAGAGCGAAATTCCGCTAATTCCCGCCCTTGCCGGACATCTGATCTCCGGCGGGGGGAAACGCATGCGCCCGATGCTGACTCTCGCCGGGGCTGAACTCGTGGGCTATCATGGCATGCGTCATCACAAACTGGCTGCGGCTGTGGAATTCATCCACACGGCCACCTTGTTGCATGACGATGTCGTCGACGGTTCGGAAACGCGCCGTGGAAAAGAGGCGGCAAATCTCGTTTTCGGGAACCCGGCCACCGTGCTGGTGGGCGATTTCCTGTTTGCCCGCGCATTCGAATTGATGGTGGAGGATGGCAGCCTCAAGGTGCTGAAAATCCTCTCGGGCGCTGCTGCCGTTATCGCACAGGGCGAAGTCGACCAGCTTACCGCCCAGCGGGTCATCGAAACGAGCGAGGACCGCTATCTCCATATCATCGGCGCGAAGACAGCCGCACTGTTCGCTGCGGCCAGCCGGATCGCCGCCGTGGTTGCCGAGAAGGACGAGGCGGAGGAACGGGCGCTGGATGACTATGGCCGCAATCTCGGCATAGCTTTCCAGCTCGTCGACGATGCGATCGATTACGATTCCGACGCGGCCGAAATGGGCAAGGAACGGGGCGATGACTTCCGCGAGGGCAAGATGACTTTGCCGGTCATTCTTGCCTATGCGCGCGGCAATGACGAGGAACGGCGGTTCTGGCAGGAAGCCATTGCCGGTTTTCGCAACGAGGATGAAGATCTTGCGCACGCGGTCGAGTTGATCCGCAGGCAGGATGCGGTCAATGCCACGCGTGAACGCGCCCGCCACTTTGCCGAACGCGCCATCGACGCCCTTTCCATTTTCCCCGAAGGCAAGGCACGCGCCGCCATGACGGAAGCTGCCCAATTCGCGGTGAGCCGGGGCTACTGAGTTTCGCAGCGTTCTTCACCCGCGCCGGGAATTGATCGGCGGGCGGGGCGAAATGGATGCTGAAACACATCCGGCATGGCGCTAGGGGGTAGAGCGAATGTCCGACCTGCCCATTCATGCCGTCCTGCCGGACCTGCTTGCCGCTTTGCGCGCCACGCCGTCGGCAGTGCTGATCGCGCCGCCCGGCGCGGGCAAGACCACGGCGGTCGCACCGGCCCTGCTGGATGAGGCATGGTGCAGTGGGACAGTGATCCTGCTGTCCCCCCGGCGGGTCGCGGCACGCGCCGCGGCAGAACGGATGGCGGACATGCTGGGGGAGAAGGCGGGCGAAACAGTCGGCTATCTCACGCGCCTGGACAGCAAGCGTTCGGCCCGGACGCGCATACTTGTCGTGACCGAAGCGATTTTCGTTGCCCAGGTGCTGGAAGACCCTGAACTGTCCGGCGTCAGCGCGGTACTGTTCGATGAAGCGCACGAACGCCATATCGATAGCGATCTTGGCCTGGCGCTCGCTCTGGAGAGCCAGGCCGTCCTGCGTGAGGACCTGCGGATTCTGGTCATGTCCGCGACTATCGACGGCGCCCGCTTTGCTCGTCTCATGGGAGAGGACGCCCCTGTCATCGAAAGCGAGGGCAAGGCTTACCCGCTGCGTATCCGGTGGCTCGGTGCATCGCCGGAAAAGCGCACCGAGGATGCAATGGCGAGCGCCATTCTCACCGCATGGAGGGAGGAGCAGGGAGATATTCTGGCCTTCCTGCCTGGTGTGCGAGAGATCGAGCGTACGGCGGAACGGCTGGTGGAAAGGTTGCCGGGTGTGCCGGTCCTGCCCCTCCACGGTCAGGTGGAACCGGCGGCGCAACGCCATGCCATCCGGCGCGATCCCAATGGCCACCGCAGGATCGTGCTGGCAACCGCGATCGCGGAAACGTCGCTCACGCTCGACGGGGTTTCGGTGGTCGTCGACGCGGGTCTTTCCCGACGGGCGGAATTCGACCTTGCGGCTGGGGTCAGTCATCTGGTGACAGTAAGGGCGAGCCGCGCCGCAGCGGCTCAGCGGGCGGGCCGCGCCGCGCGGCAGGGGCCGGGCGTTGCCTATCGCTTGTGGGAAGAAGCGGCGCATCAGGGGCGCCCGGAATTCGATCCGCCCGAAATCGTGACCGTCGATCTTGCCCCACTGACGCTCGCCCTGGCGAAATGGGGGGCGGGCGATCCCCAGTCGCTGCCCTGGCTGGATACGCCGCCAGATGCGGCCTTGTCCGCAGCACGGGGGCGGTTGCAGGATTTGGGCGCGCTCGACGAAGAAGGGCGAATAACCGAGCGCGGGCAGTGGATCGCCGCCCTGCCGATAGATCCGGCCCAGGCGGCGATGGTATTGTTCGGTGCCCGACATGGCGCGGCAGTTGATGCCGCGCGATTGGCGCTGCTGTTGCAGGAGCGGGGGCTTGGCGGGCGAGGGGAAGATCTGGTGCAGCGCCTTGCCCGCTGGAACGCGGACCGTTCCGCCCGCGCGCAGGCATCGCGCAAATTGGCGGACGGCTGGGCCAGACGTGCGGCAAAGCTGGTGGGGCAGGCCGATGACAATGGCCCCCCTCCCGGCATACTGCTCGCGATGGCATTGCCGGCCAATGTCGCCCGCCGTCGCGATCCATCGGGCGAAAACTGGCTTTCGGCCGGTGGCAGAGGATATATTCTCGATCCGCTGTCTCCCTTGGCCAGCCACGAGTGGCTCGTAATCGGAGATGCGCAGGGGCAGGCCAGAGGCGCGCGGATCATGGCAGGTATCGGGCTCTCCGCAGAGGAGGTCGAACAATGGCTGGGCGACCGGATAGAGCGTCGCTCGCAACTGCGCTGGAATGAGACGGAAGGGCGTGTCGAAGCGCGGCTGGAACGCCGGCTGGGCGCGATCACTCTTTCCAGCGGACCGGATTCCCGGCCCGATCCGGATGCCGTTGCGGCGCTTCTGCTGGAAAAGGCGAAAAACCGGCTGCCCGAATTGCTCCCGGCGGCACTGATGGCGCGGGCGCGCTATGCGGAGTTGGACGCCTTGTCGCCCGAACGTCTGGCGCAAGAGGCGGAGGAATGGCTCGCCCCGCTGTTGCAGGGGCGGCGCGATTGCGATCTGCCCAAAGGGGCATTGGTGGATGCTCTGCTCGGACGGCTCGACTGGGACAGCCGTCAGCAGCTCGATCGCCTTACTCCGCGTGAGTTCACCAGCCCGGCCGGGACCCGCCATGCCATCGACTACGCGCATGAGGGCGGCCCCTGTGTGGAAGTGCGTGTGCAGGCGTTGTTCGGGTTGGACCGGCACCCCATGGCGGGCAACACGCCCTTGCTCCTGCAACTTACCTCTCCGGCGGGAAGACCGATTCAGGCGACGCGCGATTTGCCCGGATTCTGGCGAGGGAGCTGGCGCGATGTGGCCAAGGAAATGAAAGGCCGTTACCCGCGGCATCGCTGGCCGGAAGAGCCCTGGAAAGAAGCGCCGAGCCTGAAAACGAAGAACGCTTTCGAAAATTCGCGCCGTTAAATGCTGCACGGTGGCAAGCACTCTTGATTTCGTCGGCGATTCGGGACAGTGCCAAGGCATGTCTGCACGCATCTACCAACGCCCGAAGAACGCCATGCAGTCCGGCAAGGCGCTTTGCGATCAGTGGATCCTTGAATTCGCGCCGGCTGAAGCGCGCAAGCCTGACCCGTTGATGGGCTGGGCCGGCAGCGGGGATATGCAGGCGCAGGTCCAGCTGCGGTTCCCGAACAAGGAAGAGGCGCAGGCCTATGCCGCAAAGTACGGCATTGCGGCCCGTGTTCACGCGACACCGCCCAAGCGCCTGAAGATTCAGGCCTACGCCGACAATTTCAAATAATCGGTGCTTTTTGCTCTCTGGTGGGTGCCGCCGTGCGAACGGTGGCCGTTGCCTGTGCCGCCACCCCGATGAATCCCCTGAATGAAGCGCGGCCGGGAAGTCTTGCATTCTTGCCGGAGCGCAGCCATATGCCGCGCCGGGAGTCGGGTGGACGTTTGCGTTCGCCAACTTGGTCAGGTCCGGAAGGAAGCAGCCACAACGGATTGCGGCGGGTCGCTCGGCTCCTTTTCCCCAAGATGAGGTCTCGCCCGAGACCCTTTTCCCCTGACAATCGCCGCTTGAGGCCCTAACTTGAGCGCGATGGCCGATTCACCCGACATGTTTGGCGACGAGCCAGAGAACGAAGGCGAGAAAACCGCCCCCAGTGCCGCTGAACTGGAGGCGGCAGGGCAGTCTTCGATGTTTGGCGCGCCGGAACAGGCCCAATCCCCACCGGCCCAATCTGCACCGGAAGACGCCGTGCCGGAGCCGGTGGCTCCTGCTGCCGAATCGACAGAGGTCTCCGATGCCGCTTCGGCGCCGACCGTGGTTCCACCCGCCGCAGCGCAGCCTTATCGCGTGCTGGCCCGCAAATACCGGCCGCAGACTTTCGCGGAACTGATCGGGCAGGAGGCGATGGTGCGCACGCTGGCCAACGCGATAGAACGCGAACGGCTGGCTCATGCCTTCCTGATGACGGGCGTGCGGGGGGTGGGAAAGACCTCTACCGCACGGCTGATCGCCAAGGCGCTCAATTGCATTGGGCCCGATGGGCAGGGCGGCCCGACCATCGCTCCATGCGGTCAGTGTGAACCCTGCCAGGCCATTGCCGAAGGTCGCCACATCGACGTGATCGAAATGGATGCCGCCAGCCATACCGGTGTCGATGACGTGCGCGAAATCGTCGAGGCAGTCCGCTACGCCGCTGTCAGCGCTCGCTACAAGATCTATATCATCGACGAAGTTCACATGCTGTCTCGCAATGCTTTCAATGCTTTGCTGAAGACACTTGAGGAGCCGCCCGCGCATGTGAAATTCCTGTTCGCCACCACCGAGGTGGACAAGTTGCCAGTTACGGTCCTGTCGCGGTGCCAGCGGTTTGACTTGCGTCGGATTCCGACGCCGATGTTGCAGGACCATTTCGCCGGAATCTGCGACAAGGAAGGCGTGGAAGCGGATGCGGAGGCCTTGCACCTGATCGCCGGTGCGGCCGAAGGTTCGGTGCGCGACGGGTTGTCGATTCTCGACCAGGCTATTGCGCACGCCGATCTCGATACGGGTGGGCGTGTCGTGGCCGAACGGGTTCGCGACATGCTGGGCCTTGCGGACAAGAGTGCGCAGCGCGACCTGTTTGCCGCGATTCTGGCTGGCGATGCCCGGACGTTGCTGGAAGGGATGGATCGGCAATACGCGCTGGGTGTGGAACCGCTTGCCCTCATGCGTTCGCTGATGGATTTTACGCATCGCGTCACCGTGTGCCAGGTTGGCCGCAGCGGGGCGGATGCTCCGACTGCTGAAGAACGCGCCACGATTGAGGAATGGGCGGAAAAGCTGGGTGCGGCGCAGCTTCACCGGCTATGGCAATTGCTGCTGAAGGGGCATGATGAGGTGCGCAATGCGCCCGACCCGCAAGTTGCGGCGCAAATGGCCTTGTTGCGTGTTCTCCATGCCGCGGATCTGCCCGATCCGGGATCGCTGGTTAAACGGCTGGAGGAAATGGCCGCCAGCGGTATTGCCGCGCCGCAGGGTGAAGGGGCGTCTGCCGGGGCATCTGCGCCGGTCGCTTCGGTAAACTGGCACGATCTGGTCGAACAGGTCGATCGGGCAGGGCATTTGCGGATTGCGCAACTGATGCGCGACTGGTTGCGGGTGATAGACCTCGCGCCCGGCAAGCTGATCTTTTCGCTTGTTCCGGGGCTGGCTGTCGATCCCGTGTCGGAATTGCGCGATGCATTGTACAAGTCGACCGGCACGAAATGGCAGGTTGAAAAAGGTGAGGGCGAAGGCGCCCCGTCCCTGCGCGAAGTGGCAGAGGCCGAGAAAGCCAACGCCGCCGCGGCCTTGTTGCGCGACCCGCTGGTAGAAGCCGCGATGGCGGCGTTCCCCGGCGCAGAAATTGTCGAAGAAGGCGCTTCGCCTCATGGGCGTGAGCGTCAATGGACCAAGAGAGCTTGAGGATTAACCGATGAAGTCGATGGAAGAGATGCTCAAGGCGGCCCAACAGGCGGCCGAGACTATCCAGAAGCAGATGAACGATGCGCAGGCCAAGCTGGATGCGCTGGAAGTGGAAGGTGTGTCGGGCGGCGGTCTTGTCAAAATCCGTTGCAGTGCCAAGGGCCGGGTTCTGGGCGTGTCGATCGACGACAGCCTGATCGTGCCCGATGACAAGCAAGTGCTCGAAGATCTGGTGACAGCGGCCTTCAACGATGCGCGGACCAAGGCCGATCAGATCGCCAACGAGGAAATGGGCCGTATGCAACAAGGGCTCGGCCTGCCGCCGGGATTCAATTTCCCCGGATTGGGGTAATCCGGCGGCCTCGCGGTGAGGCGCAATCCAGAAAATAAATAGGGAGAGGATGCCAATGGAAGACCTCATCAGGTCATACTATGCTGCCTATAACTCGGTGGATTCGGATCGTCTGTCGCAATTGCTCGACCCCCAGGTTGAACTGGTTTCGGCAATGGGCACGCAGTTTGGTCGGGACGCATACCTTGCGACGTACCAGTTCATGACCGATCAATTCATCGATGTCATGGAGCCGCAGGAAATTGCGGTTGAGGGCAACTCCGCTACCGTGAAAATTCGAGACAGCCTCACTGCCAAGGCGGATATCGCGGATTTCTTGGGCCAGCCCATTCCCAAGGGTCAGGAGATGGTTCTAAATCTGACCGGCCATTATACAGCCGAGAATGGCAAGATCGTCCGGATCGAGATCGTGCCGCAAGCCTAGGTCGTTTGCATTTCGCATGAGCCATTGGCTCGGCGCAGGGGGTAGCTGTGACCGATTGGACGGCTGCCCCCCTTATGTTTTGCGGCTTGCGGAAACAAGTATTCGAAGATGAATGCGGCGGGTGGGATAGTCAGGCGTTCAGCTTGAAGTTTTCGCGAAACCGTTTTCCTACTTCAATGAAAAATGCTTTGAAAACAGGCATGGAACGGCCACTTTTCACCCGCTCTGGAGTAGCTGCATTGCCGCTGGCGGAAGGGAGGAATTGTTATCGTCAGAACCCTGTCAACTTTGTCACTTTTGCCTCTTGGTGCAGTGGTCCCGACGGAATTGAGGGTATCCGGCATCCCGGTTCGGGACAGCTTGAAATAGTTTCTTTTCTGAGCGCTTTCGATCCCTATTTGCCCACGCGTACCCGTGCCCCTTCGAAACAGAGGTTGGAATGAAATTGATTCGTCGCTCCCGTGCGGCCTTGTTGTTTGCCGCCGCCATGTTCGTGACACCGGCTCACGCTGACACCCCTTCGGGCATCAATGCGCTGAGCGAATGGAACCTGATCGTGCTGGGCGACCTCGTTTCCAGCTCGGAAGTCGAAGGGCGCACGTTCGTCGGCGGCGATCTCTCGGGTAACTCGTCGAACTATAACATCGCGCAGGTCGCGCCTTCCCCCAGTGCGCAGCCGGGCCTTACCGTGGTCGGCAATGTCACGGGCGGGACCAAGAACCTGAATAACGGTTCGGGCGCGATCATTGGCGGGAATGTCGATAGCGGCTTCAATCTCAATGGCGATCCCCAGACCGTTCTGGTCGGTGGTTCATTGTCCCACACCAACATCAATCAGAATACCGTCACGACCGGTCTTGCCGCGTCGGACCCCGCGTTTGCGCAGGGATTGCAGCAGGACAAGAGCCTGCTGACGACCAGCATGAACAACCTGTCATATGAAATGAGCACGCTTTCCGCGAACAGTCAGATGGAGATTTCCGGAAATCGCGGCACTTTCAATGCACAGCCTGGCAGCGATGGCATGGCCGTGTTCAATATCACGTCTGACCAGCTCAACAGCATCGGCGAGATTCAGTTCAATCTCAACGGCGCGGAAACGGTCGTCGTGAACGTCAGCGGCACGTCGATCAATCTCAATGACAACTTTCTGGGCGGTACCAACAATCTCGGCGAAAAGGTCATCTGGAATTTCCCCGATGCCGAAGATCTGACTTTGACCACGGCCTGGGGGGGCAGTGTGCTTGCGCCCAAGGCCGATGCGCATACCTATAATTACATCCAGGGATCAGGTGTGTTTGGCAACCTGAACCAGGACGGCGAAATGCATGTTGGGACTTATGGTGGCGGTTATGTTCCGCCTTCGACCCCGCCTTCCGGGTCCAGCGGAGGCAGCAGTTCCGGGGGCTCTCCCGTCCCTGAACCTGGCGTTCTCGGCCTGATGGCGATTGCATTGGGCGGGCTGTATATCGGGTATCGCCGCCGCAGGCGCGCGGCCTGATTTCACCATCTTCCGGCAGGGGCGAAGTCTGCACCTGCCGGAAACAAGTTCCGGACGATGTCACATCGTTAAGCCCGAAATTTGCCTGTTACAGGCCCTCCCATCCACAGATGAGGGCCAGAAGGCCATTGCGCGCCATCCATAGGCTCCCCATATTCGGTTCAACTCAAGGGAATTCCTCCCTGCACGTCTCAAAGACGTCCTTGAATCTGGAATTGTGAGCTTATGAATCTCTACCCCCTCCTGCCTTTGCGCGACATTGTCGTCTTCCCCGGTATGGTCGTCCCCCTCTTCGTCGGGCGCGAGAAATCCGTGGCTGCGTTGGAAGAGGTGATGGCGGGCGACAAGGAAATCTTCCTGGCGGCCCAGCTCGATCCGGGCTGTGACGATCCGGCCGACGACGATCTCTACGATGTCGGCGTGGTTGCCCAGGTTCTGCAACTGCTCAAGCTGCCCGATGGCACGGTTCGCGTGCTGGTCGAAGGGCACAGCCGCGCGAAGCTCGCCTCCATGCGGGAGGAGAAGGGCTTTGTCGTCGCTCAGGTCGAATTGCTGGACACCGAAACGGCGGAAGGCACGGAAGTGTCGGCCATGATGCGCAGCGTCGTCGAACAATTTGGCGAATATGCGAAGCTGAACAAAAAACTGCCGGAGGATCTTGGCGAGCAACTGGCCGAGATCGACGACCCTGCACGGTTGGCCGATACGATTGCGGCGAATCTGAGCGCAAAAGTTTCGGACAAGCAGGCACTCCTGACGGAGCGTGATCCGTTCAAGCGGCTCGAAATGGTCTATTCCTTCATGGAAGGCGAGCTTTCGGTCCTGCAAGTGGAACGTAAGATCCGTGGTCGCGTGAAACGGCAGATGGAGAAGACCCAGCGCGAATATTATCTCAACGAACAGTTGAAGGCGATTCAGTCGGAACTGGGCGGCGGCGATGACAGCGAAGCCGACGAAGTGGCCGAGCTGCAGGAAAAGATCGACACGCTCAAGCTGTCGAAGGAAGCCAAGGCCAAAGCAACGGCGGAACTCAAGAAGCTGAAGACCATGCAACCGATGAGTGCGGAGGCTACAGTCATCCGCAACTATCTCGACGTTTTGCTTGGCCTCCCGTGGGGTAAGAAGAGCCGGCTGAAAAAGGATATCGCCAAGGCTCAGGCCATTCTCGATGAAGATCACTACGCGCTCGACAAGGTCAAGGAACGGATCGTGGAGTATCTCGCGGTTCAGGCGCGCACCAATAAACTGAAAGGGCCGATTCTGTGCCTCGTCGGTCCGCCGGGCGTCGGCAAGACCAGCCTGGGCAAGTCCATCGCCAAGGCGACGGGCCGTGAATTCGTGCGCCAATCGCTAGGCGGTGTGCGGGACGAGGCCGAAATCCGTGGACACCGGCGGACCTATATCGGTTCGCTGCCGGGCAAGATTATTTCCAATCTGCGTAAAGCAGGTACGTCAAACCCGCTTTTCCTGCTCGATGAAATCGACAAGCTCGGCCAGGATTTCCGGGGTGATCCGGCATCGGCACTGCTTGAGGTGCTGGACCCGGAACAGAACGCCAAGTTCCAGGATCACTATCTGGAACTGGATTACGATCTTTCCGACATCATGTTCGTTACCACTGCGAACAGCCTCAACCTGCCGCAGCCGCTGCTCGACCGCATGGAGATCATTCGGCTGGAAGGCTACACCGAGGATGAAAAGGTCGAGATTGCCCAGCGGCACCTCGTACCCAAGCAAGTGAAGCAGCACGGGCTTCGCAAGGGTGAATTCACTCTCACGGAGGAAGGTCTGCGCGATCTGATCCGTTACTACACGCGCGAAGCGGGCGTACGGACGCTGGAACGCGAAATTGCGCGGCTGGCGCGCAAGGTGTTGCGCAAGATCCTGGAAAAGGAAGCGACGAGCATCACGATTACGCCGGAAAACCTTGGCGATTATGCCGGGGTGCGCAAGTTCAAGCATGGCATGTCCGAAGAGGAGGCCCAGGTCGGGGCCGTGACCGGTCTGGCCTGGACGGAGGTCGGCGGTGAACTGCTGACCATCGAAAGCGTTACGACGCCGGGTAAAGGTGAAATCCGGAGCACGGGCAAGCTGGGCGAGGTCATGAATGAATCGATTCAGACCGCTTTCAGCTTCGTGAAGGCGCGTGCACCTGCTTATGGGATCAAGCCTTCGCTGTTTCAGCGCAAGAATATCCATATTCACCTTCCCGAAGGTGCGGTGCCGAAGGATGGGCCAAGTGCCGGTGTGGGCATGGTAACGTCCATCGTTTCGACCCTGACCGGCATTGCGGTGCGGCCCGACGTTGCCATGACAGGTGAAGTCACCTTGCGCGGACGGGTCCTTGCAATCGGTGGGCTGAAGGAAAAGCTGCTGGCGGCATTGCGCGGTGGAATCAAGACAGTGTTGATCCCGGAAGAAAACGTGAAGGACCTCGTCGAAATTCCCGACAATGTGAAGCAAGGGCTGGAAATCATCCCGGTGGCGCATGTCGACGAAGTGCTCAAGCGGGCTTTGACGGATGCGTTGGTTGCGATTGAGTGGACGGAAGACGACGATTTGGCGAGCCAGCCGGGCCACCCGGCCCCGGGTGGGCCAGCCTCGCAAACGGCTCACTGATTCTGCTGCAACGCAGCGACTCGGGACCTGGCTGCGGGGACCTTCGGGTTTCCGCAGCGCAACATGCGTCCTTTACGTAAACGGTTCGTCGAAAATGGCAGGCGAATCGGTTGAAAACCGCACTTTTGCGCCGTTATTGCCTTTGACAGAGAGCCGAAAACCCGCTCAAGTCGCGCACCGTTGGAGAGGCAATTCAACGACTACGAATTTTCTCTAGGTAGGGGGTTTAAAAGACCATGAACAAAAACGATCTGATCAGCGCCGTTGCCGATTCCAGCGGCCTTTCCCGTGGCGATGCGACCAAGGCTGTTGAGGGTGTCTTCGATTCGATCACCTCGGCGCTGGCGAAGGGCGATGAAGTCCGTCTGGTCGGTTTCGGAACCTTCTCGACCGCAAAGCGCAAGGCCTCGACCGGCCGCAACCCGCGCACGGGTGAAGCGATGACGATCAAGGCATCGACCCAGCCGAAGTTCAAGGCCGGCAAGGGCCTGAAGGATGCGGTCAACTAAGACTGAAACCTGACAGGCCGTTATGCCTCGCGGCCAGTCGATGAAAAAGCCGCGTGCAGCATTTGCTGCACGCGGCTTTTCAGTTTGATACCCAGCTTACGCTGCGACTTGTCTATTGTTCAGCGATCCATCTGGATCAGCGCCATAGGCGGCGCAGAACTTCTGCTGCTGACGTTCCATTCCAACTTTTTCCCGTTGGCATCAGCCTGGGGGCCTTCGTCAGTGTTGTTGGCCAATATCGCGGCATCTGTCGTCAATGTGAACGTTCCTGCCATTTCAGGAAACTTGGGGCCATCTTTGCCCTTGTTCGCGGCGGACATTCCCTGGCCCATCGCCATCAATTTAAGCGGGTCTGCCCCCGAACTTCCGAAAGCCGGGGCATCTACTCTCACACTTCCATCTTCGCGCAGTGACAGCGCAACGAAGGGATTGGTATTGGCGACCTGTTCCATCGTCGGAAAAGCGAAGTCGTAACCCAGTGTGCCACTGACCGCGAAATCGACCTCGAACAGCCCGTTTTCCTTGTAAGTTACGCGACGCCAGCCTGCCTGACGCTGGAGCTTGGCAGCGAACTTCTCTGCGGCTGCTGGATCGGACGGATCTATTCCGCCAAGGAAAGCACGCATTTCCTCTGCTTCACGCTTGCGTTTTGCCGCGCGTTCATCGGCGCCATCGGCCCATTCCTTGCGCTGTTCCGCGAGTTCAGTGGCAGTGCAGTCGCGCTCTTCACCTGTATCGCCATCATAGCAGGATGCGGGTGAGAATACGTCGTTCTTGTCTTCGCCCAGCTTGCTGAACGCGAGCATGAATATCTCGCCCTGATAAGTGAACGAGAACTGGCCGTTCTTGCGAATGTCGAGCGTTGAAGTGAAATGCCCTGGCGTAATGAAACAGGCAGAAAGCAGAGCAGCCAATCCGCAGGCGAGCAGGACATAGATCGATCTGTGAAAGAACGTGGCGGGCGTTGCACTCATGAGTCGTCTTCCCTCGTGGCCACGGCATAAAGGGCAATTGCCGCAGCGTTTGAGACATTGAGGCTCTCCATGGCCTCGCTAATCGGCAAGCGAGCAAGTGCATCGCAATGTTGAGCGATGTTATGCCGCATCCCTTCGCCCTCTGCACCGAGCACCAGAGCAATCGGCCCTGTCGGCAGTGCCTGTGCGAGTGTCGCTTCCGCTTCGCCAGCAAGGCCGATTCTCCAATAGCCGGCTTCGGCCATCTGTTCCAAAGCACGAGCGAGGTTAACAACCCGGACCCATGGAACAATTTCGAGCGCACCCGAGGCGGATTTGGCCAGTGCGCCCGATTCGGGTGGTGCATGGCGATCCTGCGTTACAATGGCGCCGGCATTGAAAGCTGCGGCAGAGCGCAGGATGGCTCCGACATTGTGAGGGTCCGTCACCTGATCGAGTACTATGATCGGTTGCGCCGGATCGGAATCAAGTACCTCATCGAGGTGAATTTCCGGCAGCGGATCGCATTCAAGAACCAGGCCCTGATGTGGCGCATCACGCGCGACGAGGCGGGCCAAGTCCTGCGCTTGAGCGTATTCTACAATGAAATCGGGCGGCAATTCCCCACATAGGGAATCGATGCCTTCGCGCGTGGCCCACAGCTTGCGATGCTGTCGCACCGGATTCATCAATGCTGCCTCGACGGCATGCCGACCCCACAAGCGGACGCTACCTTTGCTTGCGCGGCCGGAACCTCGTCCGCCTTGCATTCGGCCGGCGCGCCCGCGCAGCGCGCGTTTGGAACCGCTATTGCTCATCTGAACTCCCTGTTCGTAAACTTTAAGCCGCCTCCTGCCAGCCCCCCCATTGACAGGCAAGCGCGGCTTCGCCATTGGGGCGCCTCTCGGTCGGAGAGCCCCTTTTTGGGGTGCACCAAGATCGCGGGTTTGCCCGCAGCCGACGCTGGTGTGGACAGGTGGCCGAGTGGTTAAAGGCAGCAGACTGTAAATCTGCCCGTGCAAGCGTACGCTGGTTCGAATCCAGCCCTGTCCACCACCATCCTCTTCCAGTTTCTGATCCGCTGGCTTTGTGGCTTGAGGATGCGGCATGGCATCTTGCAGGGCCTTTTTGGCACCATGCCGGTGACGCAGAATGCCAGGAGCTGTTCAGGCAGTGGCGGGAATCGCGTCGGTGGCCGGAGAGGTAACTGCTTGCCTGTCCCACCATTTGAAAATCAGATCGGTCAATTTCCAGATTGCAGCCACAGCAATGACGGAAACGAGGCCGTCAACTGCGTAGTGGTAGGCAAGATGGACAGAGCCGATCCATATCAAGACAAAGAAGGCCAGAAAGAAGCGGCCCGCCCATTTGGAGACGTGGCGAACGGCCAGATAGGAGAGAAAGGCGAGGGCGACATGCATCGAAGGCATGGCCGTGATCCCGGCACCATGACCGGGTCCCTCGGCGGTGTAGATGTCGAGCAGGGCTTTCTGAACATCCAGCACGAGAACCGGATAAACCTGATTGGCGTGGTTGAGGTATGCCATTTGCTCCGCGAAATGCCCGTTGCCGGTCAAAGGCTGCAGGAAACACGGCCCAACCGATGAAAACGCAGTGGCGAGGCCGAAGCCCACGATTGTCCAGACAGACAGATAGGCCATCAGATAGCGCCTGCGAATACGGTCCGCATGGTGGCTGAACAGCATCAATAATGCGAAAGGAAAGACGAGCAGGAACCACGCGTGATAAATGACGGAGAGGCCGGATGTGATGATCGGATAGCCGAGCAGAGGCTGCATCAATCGCCAAGGGTCGTCTCCGAACAGGATCGCGTCCCAGCGAATGAACTGTGCGTCCCATGCGTAGGGGTTCAGCACCGGGATCATCGGTTTCAAGACTGCAAACAGTGGTAGAAACAGGCTCAGGATCATGAAGGAAGGCATGCGCCCCGCGATCCAGCTTCTCATGTCAGGGGAAGTATAACGCTTGGACAAGAAGCTGAGAGGGCTGTGTGGGCGGACGATTGATAAAATGATCACCGTCTCGACTGCCAGCGCAAACCCGATAGCCTTGGGGTAGAGATCGAGATTTGCGATGAGTGTCGACGAGGTGAATGCCGATCCTTCGCGTGCGACCAATATGGCGCTGATGAGCGCGATCAGCGAAAATAGCGCGAATATGGGTAGATCGTCGCGAATCTGCCGCCGCCAACCGCCTGTGGCAGTTTGATCGGCTGCACCTGTCGCAGCAGTTTGTTCGATCCGCAGGGCCATGATGTCATGCTAGGCCGAAGGGGTGAGAAATTTCTTAACCATGGTGGCGATCGGCAAAAAGTGCCGTCGGCAATTTCCCATGATGAAATGACAGGGCTCATCGCGCGTTGGGACTTGTTCCCATGCCGATGCAATCCTACAGGATGTCTATGCCCGGTGAGCTGTCAGATAACAAAGGTCGGGGTGAGGCGGCGTGGCATTGGCCCGCCATTCACCCTGAAGGTCGCAAATTTGCCATGATTTGCGGTGCGTTGTGCATCGCGGCGGCATTTTTCGCCTGGGAGACGATCGCCTGGCCTTTGGCCGGGCTCACGCTGGGTATTCTGGCATTCTTCCGTGATCCGGAACGAATCGTGCCGCAAGATCCCGGCCTGGTGATTTCGCCGGCGGATGGGTTGGTTAGCTTGATCCAGCAAGTCGAACCGCCGCGGGAGCTGCAGGTCGACGATGGCACGGGGGCACCAGGGCTTGGCAGCGGCCCGGTGACGCGCATCTCCATTTTCATGAGCGTTTTCGACGTCCACATCAATCGCGCGCCGGTAAGCGGCACAGTGCGGCGGCTGATTTATATTCCGGGGAAATTCCTCAATGCAGATCTTGATAAGGCGAGCGAGGAAAATGAACGCCAGCATATCCTGATCGAGCGCAGCGACGGTTTACCCATCGCGTTCACCCAGATCGCAGGGCTGGTCGCGCGGCGAATCGTTCCGTTCGTGAAGCCGGGGGATATTCTCGCCGCCGGGCAGCGTGTGGGGTTGATCCGGTTTGGTAGCCGTGTGGATGTGTACTTGCCACAGGGCACGGACTCCAAAGTAGTGCTGGGTCAAAAGGTGATTGCGGGTGAAACGGTGCTCGCGGAACTCGGAAAGCAGTGCCATATTGAGGGCCTTGCCCAATGAAGGGGCCAGCGTGAACGATGAAGGGCAGCCGTATCGGCTGACGAGATTGCCGCGCGGACTGACTTTGCGCGCGCTCGTGCCGAATGCAATCACAGTGGCGGCCCTGTGTTCCGGTCTGACAGGTATCCGGTTCGGCATTGTCGGCAACTGGGAGAAGGCAGTGATTGCCGTGATCCTGGCCGGACTGCTCGATGGCATTGATGGACGCATCGCCCGCCTGTTGCGTGCGCAGTCTCGTTTCGGTGCGGAACTCGACAGTTTGGCCGATTCATTGTCCTTTGGAATGGCCCCGGCGCTGATACTGTTCCTGTGGTCGCTACAGGATCTTCCTCGGTTCGGCTGGTTTGCCGCGTTGGGGCTGGCGATTTGCTGTGCTTTGCGCCTGGCGCGTTTCAATGCGCAGATTGATGTGCAGGAACAGCCGCATAAATCCGCCGGCTTCCTGACCGGTGTTCCTGCCCCCGTGGGGGCTGGCCTTGCGCTGCTGCCTCTTTATCTCTGGTTGGCTAGTGGAAGGGACGAATTCCGTGAACCGGTTGCAGTTGCCATCTGGGTAGCGGTGATCGCTTTTCTGATGATTTCGAATCTCGCAACACTGAGTTGGACCTCGCTGCGTCCGCGCCGTAACATCCGTTTGGAAATGCTGGCTTTGGCCGGGCTCATCTTTGCGGCATTGCTGACCGAGCCTTGGTGGACACTGGCGGTTCTCTGCGCGGGTTATCTCGTACTGATGCCTTACGGGGTATTCAGTTATGCGAAGATCAGGCGGCAGCGCGCAGCCCGCATGGCTGCGGCGCTGACTGACGGGGCGTCCGCACAGGCGGATTGACGATCCGCAGCCTGGGGCGGGGCGTAATCGGCTCCAAATCTTCGAGTTTGACAAAGACATGTTGCTGCATCGTGCAACTGGCCAGTGCATGCCGTATCTCACGGTAGGCTATGCCAGCGTGCCATAACGACGTCGCAGTAACGAATAGGGCGATGACCGTTGCAACGGTGAACAATGCGGTAACGGCAATTTCGATCATTGTTCTTCCTCTTTGTTTGAGTCCCGGGAAACTTGAATGCCTGTGGATCACTTGTGGAAAACTATGATCCGGGATATTTGTTCTCGTCCGTTTCGGATGAGAACAATGTTCATGGTTTGTTCTCATCGTCAAGCGCTAATTGCGTCTGGGCGCGTATTTTGCGCTCTACAGGGACTGGATATTACCGGCAAATGTCGCTAAGGGGCCCGCGCTCCCATGCAAAAGGTCCGGCTGTCGGGCCTTGGGGTGGGACAAATCCACATGGAAAGCGCACATACCGGTGCCGCCGCGGAAAAAAGGGGTTTCGACCCCGCCCGCACGGTTCCAGCTTTCCAGAGGTTGAACCGGAAAGGAATTGATTATGGCGGTACCTACCGTCACCATGCAGCAATTGATCGAGGCCGGCGCGCACTTCGGCCACCAGACCCACCGCTGGAACCCGCGGATGAAGCCATACATCTTTGGCGCCCGCAATGGTGTTCACATCATCGATTTGTCGCAGACCGTGCCGCTCTTCGGCCGTGCGCTCGAATTCGTTTCTGCCACAGTGCAGGCTGGCGGCAAGGTGCTCTTCGTTGGTACGAAGCGTCAGGCGCAAGAGCCGATTGCCCAGGCCGCTCGTTCTTGTGGGCAGCACTTTGTCAACCATCGCTGGCTGGGCGGTATGCTGACCAACTGGAAGACGATTTCCCAGTCGATCAAGCGCCTCAAGAGCCTTGAGGAAAAGCTGTCGGGTGATACGGCTGGCCTGACCAAGAAAGAAGTTCTTCAGATGACGCGCGAGCGGGACAAGCTCGAGCTGTCGCTTGGCGGTATTCGTGACATGGGCGGCATTCCTGACGTGATGTTCGTCATCGACGCGAACAAGGAAGAGCTGGCAATCAAGGAAGCCAACGTTCTTGGTATTCCAGTGGTTGCGGTTCTGGATTCGAACGTCGATCCGTCGGGTATCGCTTTCCCGGTTCCGGGTAACGACGATGCGAGCCGCGCGGTTCGTCTCTATTGCGAGACTATTGCTCAGGCAGCCCAGAAGGGCGGGCAGGAAGCGCTTGTCGATTCGGGTGCGGATATCGGCGAATTGGCCGAACCCCCGGCTGAAGACGTGGCTTCGGCCGAAGCGTAATCGAACTGGCATAATTGCCGGATAACGCGCCAGGCCGTTCCGACGGCCTGGCGCCGGATATTTAACGAGGTATTGAAATGGCTGCTTACACTGCCGCTGACGTCAAGAATCTGCGCGAGCGCACTGGCGCTGGCATGATGGACTGCAAAAAGGCGCTGGATGAATCCAACGGTGATCTGGAAGCCGCAGTCGACGCATTGCGCGCGAAGGGGCTGGCCGCCGCACAGAAAAAGTCCAGCCGTACGGCGGCTGAAGGTCTGGTTGGCGTTGCCGTCGAAGGTACCAGGGGCGTCGCGGTCGAAGTGAACTCCGAAACGGATTTCGTTGCCAAGAATGACCAGTTCCAGGATTTCGTCCGGAAGACCACTCAGGTCGCACTTGGTCAGGGATCGGATGACGTCGAAGCCCTCAAGGCTGCTGCTTATCCGGATGGCGGCACCGTTGCGGACAAGCTGACGAACAATGTCGCGACCATTGGCGAAAACCAGCAGGTGCGCCGGATGAAGACCGTGACTGTCGCTCAGGGCGTGATCGTGCCTTACATGCACAACGCAGCAGCCGACAACCTCGGCAAGATCGGTGTGCTGGTGGCCCTGGAAAGCGATGCTGCTGCTGATGTTCTCGAGCCGCTGGGCAAGCAGTTGGCTATGCACATCGCCGCTGCCTTCCCGCAGGCTCTCAATGCTGAAGAACTCGATTCGGCAGTGATTGAGCGCGAGCGTGCGATTGCCCGGGAAAAGGCCGCCGAGAGTGGCAAGCCCGAGAACGTTCAGGAAAAGATGGTCGAGGGTGCAGTGGCGAAGTTCGCCAAGGAAAATGCGCTGCTCAGCCAGATTTTCGTGATGGACAACAAGACGCCTGTCGCTCAGGTCGTCGAGAAGGCGGGCAAGGATGCCGGCACCAAGATCGTGTTGAAGGACTACGTCCGGTTCCAGCTTGGTGAAGGCATTGAAAAGGAAGAGAGTGATTTCGCCGCTGAAGTCGCTGCCGCTGTCGCAGGCTGATTTTCCTTAGCGAAAATGAATTTCCCCGCGTGGCAACAGGTCACGCGGGGATTTTTGTGCCCGAAAACCGCTTTCCGCGCCCCTTGGCACCGCGACCGGGGGCTCTATAAGGGCGACGCCCGTTGCCCGGAGAGAGATTCCCGCCCCATGAACCTGCCGACCTACAAGCGCGTATTGCTCAAGCTTTCGGGCGAAGTGCTGATGGGGGATCAGCAGTTCGGGATCGATCCCGCTTTCGTGACTGAACTTGCGAAGGAGGTGCGAGCAGCCAAGGATACCGGCCTGGAGATTTGCCTTGTGATCGGCGGCGGCAACATCTTTCGGGGTATGGCCGGTGCGGCGCAGGGAATGGATCGTGCGCAAGCCGATTATATGGGCATGCTTGCCACCGTTATGAATGCGCTTGCGATGCAGAGCGCGTTGGAACAGCTTGGCGTGCATACCAGAGTGCAATCAGCGATTCAGATGGACGCAGTGTGCGAACCGGTGATCCGGCGCCGCGCCGAACGGCATCTGGAAAAGGGCAGGGTTGTTATCTTTGCCGCCGGCGTGGGCAGCCCTTATTTCACTACCGATAGCGGGGCCGCTCTCCGAGCTGCTGAAATGAAATGCGATGCCCTGTTCAAGGGGACGAGCGTTGACGGAATTTATGATTCCGATCCAAAGAAAAATACGCAGGCAAAGCGTTATGAGACAGTCAGTTATGATAAGGTTCTGGCTGATAACCTGAAAGTAATGGATGCTTCCGCCGTGGCTTTGTGCCGTGACAACGCCATCCCGATCGTAGTCTTTTCGATTCGTGAGAAAGGCAATCTTGCCCGGGTGTTGGAAGGCGGGGGCGTTCAAACGATAGTGCAGAAGGAAGCCTGATCCATGGCAAAGTATGACAACGCCGATATCGAACGCCGCATGGCCGGAGCGGTGGATTCGCTCAAAAGCGACCTTTCGGGACTGCGCACGGGCCGTGCGAACACCACTTTGCTCGATCCCGTGCAGGTGGAAGTTTATGGGGCCCTGATGCCGCTCAACCAGGTGGCCACTGTCGCTGCTCCGGAACCGCGCATGTTGAGCGTGCAGGTTTGGGATAAATCGAATCTGATCGCAGTGGAAAAGGGAATTGCGAAAGCCGGGCTGGGTCTCAATCCGATGATCGACGGTCAGACGATCCGCCTGCCCATTCCGGACCTGACGCAAGAACGGCGCAAGGAACTGGCCAAGCTGGCAGGTCAGTATGCAGAGAAGGCGCGCATTGCGATCCGCAATGTTCGCCGCGATGGAATGGAAGCGCTCAAGGAAGACGAGAAGAAGAAGGAAATCAGCGAGGACGAACGCAAGCGCAAGGAGGATGAAGTCCAGAAGCTGACCGACCAATATGTGAAGCTGGCTGATGAAGCTGCTGCACATAAGGAGAAGGAAATCCTGGGCCAGTGACAAGTGGCAGGGCTCTTCCTGCTGTTTGTTCGGGGCCTGCCATTGAAATTATGGCAAGTTCTGTCCGAACGGGATATTCCGAATGAACGAGCGAGCCAAGCCTGCGCGCCATGTCGCGATAATCATGGATGGCAATGGCCGATGGGCGAAGAAGCATCGTTTGCCGCGTGCCATAGGGCACCAAAAGGGTGCGGAGGCGGTGCGTCGGCTGGTTCGAGCTTTACCCGACAGTGGCCTTGAAGCATTGACGCTATATGCCTTTTCGTCTGAAAATTGGAAACGGCCGGAAGGCGAAGTCGACGACCTGATGGCGTTGATGCGTCGGTTCCTGAAGAGCGATCTGCCGGATCTGGTCGCCAATGGAATTCGCCTCAGGATTATCGGGGATTATGGGGCTCTGTCGTCCGATCTGGTCGTGCAGCTGGACGAAGCGCTGGCGCGGACGGCTGAAGGGACGGCAGGCACACTGGCGGTCGCACTCAATTACGGATCCCAACAGGAAATCGCGCGTGCAGCCGCCGCCGCCGCCGCGCTGGGTGACGTAACGGCAGAAACGATAGAAGCGCATCTCGATACGGCTGGATTGCCGCCGCTGGATCTCCTCATCCGCACATCGGGAGAGCTGCGTCTGTCGAACTTCCTCTTGTGGCAGGCGGCTTACGCGGAATTGTGGTTCACTGACACGTTATGGCCGGATTTTACGCCCGCCCATCTTGAGCAGGCACTGGATGCATTTGCGGGACGGGAACGGCGTTATGGCGGACGGTAACGTGTCAGTCAGGCGATCCGATCTGGGGGTGCGTGTCGCATCAGCCGCAGTCATGCTGATTGTGGCTGGCGCGGCCTTCGCTTTCGGTGGGGTCGTACTCGACTGTTTCATTTTGATAGTTGCCGCGCTCGCTCTTGTCGAGATGGTTGGGTTGGTGCGCAAGGTCGCCGGGACAACGCTCGCGGGTTTGGTGGGCACAGGCGGGGCAATCATCTATATTGCGTTGGCAGCAGTTGCATTGATTTCGATGCCAGTGTTTTTGGTCGGGATTACAGTGGGTATTGTGATTTTTACGGACACGGGCGCCTACTTCGCAGGCCGCGCGATCGGTGGGCCGAAGATCGCACCTGCAATCAGCCCATCAAAGACCTGGGCAGGTTTGCTAGGAGGCATGGCTGCCGCGGCGGTGATCGGTGCCTTCGCTGCCGGTTTTTTAAGCTCTGCGGCATCGGCTTTGGCGAGTGGGAGTGATCCCGCATTGCCGTGGACTGCTATTGCTTCCGGGGCAGGTGCGGGTGCAATTCTGGCTGTGATTGCCCAAGCAGGGGATTTCTTTGAAAGCTGGCTCAAGCGGCGCGCAGGTGTGAAGGATAGTTCGCGCTTGATTCCCGGCCATGGGGGCATTCTCGACCGGGTCGATGGGTTGCTGCCAGTCGCAATTGCAGTTGGCGTCGCGGCGCATCTGGCAGGGCTTCGCTGATGCGCACGATCTCTATTCTGGGGGCCACGGGGTCAATCGGTGCATCGACGCTGGATCTTGTGCGGCGCAATCGCGAAGATTGGCAGGTTATCGCGCTTACAGCCAATGGCAATGTACTGGAACTGGCCCGGCTGGCCAAGGAATTCGGTGCGGCATTGGCGGTTGTGGCTGATGAGGCTGCGCTGCCGCAACTGCGCGAGGCTCTTTCTGGAAGCGGGATAGAAGCTGCCAGCGGGAGACAGGCCTTGTGCGATGCTGCTGCCTGCGGCGCGGACGTGACAGTCGCAGCAATCGTCGGTTGTGCAGGCTTGGCGCCCACCATGGCTGCGATCCAGCAAGGCAAGACAGTGGCACTTGCCAACAAGGAAGCGCTGGTTTCCGCAGGTGATGTGCTGATGGCGTCTGTCGAGCGCTATGGTGCGACGTTGTTGCCGCTCGATTCCGAACACAATGCAATTTTCCAATGCCTCGCTGGCAACGATCTGGAGAATGTCCGCCGAATTACACTGACTGCCAGTGGCGGGCCGTTTCGCACATGGGATGCGGCACAGTTGGAGGCGGCGACGGCCGCCCAGGCTGTGAAGCATCCTAATTGGAGCATGGGCGCCAAGATCAGTGTCGATAGCGCTACGATGTTCAACAAGGGGCTAGAACTGATAGAGGCGTGGCACCTTTTCCCCGTTGGGTTGGAGCGGATTCAGATTGTCGTTCACCCGCAAAGCGTGATCCATTCGCTGGTCGAATATCGGGACGGGTCAACCCTGGCCCAGCTTGGACCTTCAGATATGCGTGTGCCCATCGCGTCTTGTCTGGCCTGGCCGGACCGAATGGTGACGCCGATGGAGCCGCTCGATTTGCCTGCGTTGGGAGAGTTGACTTTTTTTGCCCCGGACGAGCATCTGTTTCCCGCAACGCGGTTGGCACGTGAGGCTGCGGAGACGGGTGGTGCGGCACCTGCCGTTCTTAATGCGGCCAATGAGGTAGCAGTGGCCGCATTCCTCGCGGGTCAGATAGGGTTCACGCACATCGCCGCAAATGTCGAACGGGTGCTGGCGGGAGATATTCCTCCGGCGCCATGTTCGCTGGACGAGGTGCTGACGATCGACCATGATACGCGCATTGTTGCGCGAGAACTGCTGGAGCTGGTCTGACTTGAGCGAATCCCCTTCCATCCTGGTGATGATCGTCGGCTTCCTGTTGGTGCTGGGGCCGCTCGTAACCGTGCATGAACTGGGCCATTACCTTGTGGGCCGTTGGTGTGGGGTGAGGGCCGACGCATTCTCTATCGGTTTCGGCAAGGAGCTGTTCGGCTGGACCGATCGGCGTGGCACGCGATGGAAGATTTCGTCCCTGCCCCTTGGCGGTTACGTGCAGTTTGCAGGTGACATGAATCCCGCCAGTCAGCCGAACCCGGAATGGTTGGCATTGCCGGAAGAGGAGCGCGCGCGAACCTTCCAGGGACGGCCTTTGTGGCAGCGTGCCCTGATCGTTGCTGCGGGCCCGCTGACGAATTTTGCTGTCGCGATAGCGATCCTTGCCGCCTTTAATCTGGTTTACGGCAAGTATGATATTCCGCCCGTGGTCAGCGCGGTGACCGAACAATCCGCTGCGGCGGACGCAGGCTTGCAGCCGGGCGACCGGATCCTTGCCGTGGATGGTTCCAGAGTCGAGACTTTCGAAGAATTGCGTAACAGCGTGGTGCCGAATCCGGGCGTCGACATGGTGTTGACCGTCCAGCGCGGCACGCAGAACTTCGACGTTCATTTCATCGTGCCCGAGGCGATCGAGCGCGACCGGTTCGGTAACGAATTCCGCATCGGTCGGCTGGGCGTTCTGGCGGACCCGGGAGACATCATTCCCGTGGGCCCGATAGAAGCGGTTACGCTGGGCGTGCGCCAGACCGGTGATATCGTCACCATGATGGCGCAGGGTGTTGGCCAGATCATTACTGGCCGGAGATCCGTCGAAGAGCTCGGCGGGCCGATCAAGATTGCCAAGTATTCCGGAGAGCAGTTGTCGCTGGGGCCGCAGGCATTCACCTATTTCGTGGCGCTCATCTCGATTAACTTGGCATTCATCAATCTCTTGCCAATCCCGGCCCTTGATGGCGGGCACTTGGCTTTCTATGCCGTTGAGGCAGTCCGCCGGAAGCCGGTTGGCCAACGGAGTCAGGAATGGGCATTTCGAACCGGCATGGCCCTTGTGCTGGCCTTGATGCTCTTCGTGACAATAAACGACCTGATCTCTTTGCCGATATTCGGCAGCTAGGGGATATTTCAGCAGGCCCGGATCGGGGAAAGGAACGTAAGGGCAGGTATTCGTTACTCTCTACCGCTTGATTGGAGCCTGTTCATCAGGCACAGGGCGGCGATTGTCTGCCGTGGCCGTACCCTTATCCGGAAGGGAGAGGATGCGGCCATCGAACGATGGGAATTGGCGTGTCGAAGATTGGACGGGAAATGAGCCGCATGGGCAACACTTACAGCGCTTCGCGCCTTGCAGTCGCCTTGCTGGGCGGAACGATCCTTGGCGGTCTGCCGTCAATCGCATTGGCTCAAGAGGCGCAAGAGCCAACGGCGGCGGAAACCGAAGCGGTGCCTCCTGCGGTCGAGACGATCAAGTCCATTACGGTGGTCGGGTCCCAGAGGCTCGAGCCGGAAACAATTCTCAGCTACATCCAGTTGCGTCAGGGTGACGTCTACACCCAAGCAGCGGCGGACCAGGCGCTCAAAGACCTTTACGCTACTGAATTGCTGGCGGACGTCTCGATCCGCAATGAAGACGGCAATGTAGTCATTCAGGTTCAGGAAAACCCGATCATCAACCGCATTATCCTTGAGGGTAACAAGCGGATCAAGGACGACAAGATCCTGCCTGAGATCAAGATGGCGCCGAGGCAGATCTTCACACGTTCCAAGGTACGTGCAGACGTCGCGCGCATCATCGAACTGTACAAGCGCAAAGGGCGTTTCGCCGCGAAGGTCGAGCCGAAGATGGTTCAGCTGGAGCAGAACCGCGTCGATATCGTTTACGAGATCAGCGAAGGACCGAAGTCCAAGGTTCGCAAGATTAACATCATCGGCAACGAAGAGTTTTCCGATGGTGAACTGCGCAGCGAGATGGTCACAAAGCAGGCCCGCTTTTTCCGTCTGTTCAGCTCCAACACCGGATACGACCCCGACCGTCTTGCCTTTGACCAGCAGAAGCTGCGTCAGTTCTATCTGACTGAGGGCTACGCCGATTTCCGCGTGGTGTCCGCTGTTGCGGAACTGACGCCGGACAAGAAAGACTTCATCATTACGTATGTCGTCGAAGAGGGCGATCGGTACAAATTTGGCGATGTCGAGGTCGAAAGCCAGTTGCGTGATTTCGACAGTGGCGAGCTGACCGCCAAGCTGCCGATGAAGCAGGGTGACTGGTACAACGCCAAGGAAGTCGAAGATACGGTCGAGCAGTTGAGCGAAGCTGCCGGCACCATGGGCTACGCCTTTGCCGATGTCCGGCCAAACTTCCGCCGGAGCAAAGACGACCGCACGATGTCGGTCACTTTCACCTTGGCGGAAGCACCGCGCGTCTATGTCGAAAAGGTCAATATCAACGGCAATACGCTGACGCAGGACAAGGTCATCCGTCGCGAGTTCCGTATCGCGGAAGGCGATGCGTTCGATTCCCTGAAGATCAAGCGCACGACCAACCGCATCAAGTCACTCGGCTACTTCCAGGAGAATTTCGAAGTCGAGCAGAAAGAAGGCAGTGCGCCGGACCGGATCGTGCTGGAGGCCAATGTCGAGGAAAAGCCAACCGGTGAACTCCAGCTTTCGGCAGGTTTCTCCAGCCTTGAGAGCTTCATTCTCTCCGGCTCGATCCGGCAGCGCAATTTCCGTGGACGGGGCCAGACGGTCGGCCTCAGCGTAAACTTCTCCCGCTATACGCGGGCTGCTCAGGTCAGCTTTGTCGAACCCTATCTGTTCGACCGGAATATTTCGGCGGGTGTCGACATCTATCGTCGCGATTACAACAGCTATAACTATCTGGGTAGCAAGCGGAACACGACGTACGAGCGGTCGACAACCGGTATCCAGATGCGTTTGGGCGTCCCACTTACTGAGTACATTTCTGCAATCGGCCGTTACACGCTCAATTACGACGATGTGTCGTTGGACAAGCAGTATTTTGCCGATCTCGATGGCGACGGCCAGACAGAGTGCTCGCCGCTGTTGGCGGGGCGCTATTTGTGCGACGCTCTGGGCAAGGACCTCAGTTCCATTCTCGGCCTGTCGGTCGTCTATGACACACGAGATAGCCGCTATCGTCCGACGCGCGGCCACAACGTGACAGTGGGTGTCGATTTTGCCGGTCTTGGCGGCGATGTGAGATACGCCCGTATCACTGGCGAGGCGTCGAAATACTGGTCCGTGGGTGGTGGCTTTATCTTCTCGCTCTCTGCCGAAGGTGGTTTCATCAAGGCTTTGAACAACCGTGGTGGAGATGGTGTTGACGACTTGCGGATCACGGATCGCTTCTTCCTCGGCGAACCGCAGATCCGTGGTTTCGATATTCGCGGCATTGGCCCGCGCGTGCTGCGTAAGCCACTGATGGACCTGAACGGCTGTGGGGCAGACGATGCTACCTGTACGCCTGCGATCGGCCCCAACCCGAGCCGCAATTCCTGGACGGATGATGCGCTGGGCGGTCGGGCATATTATATCGGCCGTGCCGAGCTTGAAATTCCGCTGGGTAGTGGTGCCCGCGAAATGGGGCTTCGACCATCCATTTTCGTGGATGCCGGCGCAGTTTGGGGTATCACAAAGCCGAAATTGACGGACACGACCGATCAATTCGATACGGGCATTTTCATTCCCGCTCGCGATACGGATGGCAATCCGCTCTATACGCAGGTGGATGCGGCAGAACTCGTCGATGGGGTTTGTACTGTCACGGACACCTCTATCGTAACGAACGACGTCAACCCCAATCCGCCGGCATGTCTTGGATCGGCCAACAACAGCCCGTATGGTTCGACCATTCCGGCATTTAAGGAATACTTCGTCGGCAATACGCCGAAACCACGTGTTTCCGTGGGTATCGGGGTGAACTGGAATTCACCGTTCGGCCCCCTGCGGATCGATTTCGCCAAGGTCCTTCTCAAGGTGGAAGGTGACGATACCAAAGCATTCTCCTTCAACGTAGGAACCCAATTCTGATGAAACTTCTTCTCAAGTCGGCGGTTGCCGCCGGGCTCGTTCTTTCCGCTGCTCCTATCGCTGTCGCTCCTGCCGCTGCGCAGGTGGTGAAGGGCATCGGAATCGTCAATATCAATGCGGTTGTCGCCAATTCGCAGGCATACAAGACGGCTGAAGAACAGCGGCCGGTGACCTACAAGGCACAGTACGACGCTGCGAAAGCCAAGAAGGCCCAGATCGAAGCGCAGCTCAAGCCGTTGATTGACAAGTTCAATGCGGACCGCGCCGCAGCCAGCCCGAATGAAGCTTCGCTGCAGCAGCAGGCGGCCACAATCCAGCAGATACAGGAAAGCGGTCAGCGCGAAATCCAGACGATCATGCAGCCGGCTGTTCTTTCGAATGCCTATGTCGAGGAACAGATCAACGACAAGCTTTCCGATGCAGTCGATGCAGCTGCCAAGGCTGCGAAGATAAGCCTGGTCATGGCGCCCGATACAGTGCTTTTCGCAGACGACAGCTACAATCTCACTCAGCAGGTTCTGAATGAGTTGAACAAGATTCTGCCTACGGCTCAATTGGTGCCGCCGCAGGGCTGGCTGCCGCGTCAGATGCGCGAACAGCAAGGCGACCAGGCCGCCGCCGAGCAGCCGCAGGCTGGCCCGCCGGCAACCAGCCGCTAAGCCGGATGCGGGAGTAATTTGATGAGCGAGGCTAAGTCTTACGATATATGTAAGATTCTCAATGCCTTGCCGCATCGTTATCCGCTCCTCCTGGTGGATCGGGTGGAGTCGCTGACGGTTGGCGAGGAAATTCACGCGATCAAGGCGGTCAGCTTCAACGAGCAGTTCTTTCAGGGGCATTTCCCCGGGCGCCCGATCATGCCGGGTGTCCTGATCGTGGAGGCATTGGCCCAATCGGCTGCAATCCTCGCGATTGAAACGCTGGAGTTGGCTGGATCAGGCAAGCTCGTCTATTTCATGGCGATAGAAGAGGCCAAGTTCCGCAATCCCGTGGAACCTGGCTGTCTTCTGGATCTGCATGTCGGCTTTGTTCAAAAGCGTGCGCGAGTCTGCAAGTTCTGGGGCAAGGCGATGATTGGCGACAAGGTGGCATGTGAGGTGCAGTTCACGGCCATGGTCGCCGATCCCCCGCAGCAAGCCGAGTAATCCTTGCATTTGGCGGCATTGGCCATTAATGGCGCCGCTTTCTATCCATCCGAAGGGCCGGTCGGAACCGTCCCGCTTATACGGAGCACACCGCCATGAAGGCCGATATTCACCCCGATTACCACACCATCAAGGTGCAGATGACTGACGGCACCGTGTTTGAAACCCGCTCCACATGGGGCAGTGAAGGTGACACGTTGACGCTGGAAATCGATCCGACGAGCCACCCTGCGTGGACCGGCGGCAACCGCGTTCTCAACGAAGGTGGTCAGGTTGCTCGCTTCAACAAGCGTTTTGGCGGTCTTTCGCTCAAGAAGAAGTAAGCGGAACGCTCTTCACCAATTACGAAAAAGGCGGCCTGCCGGGCCGCCTTTTTTGCGTTGAGGTGTAGCCGTCAGGCGCAGGCGATGCACCGGGTTGCCGTGGGCAGCGCTTTCAGCCGATCCTCACCGATGTCCGCACCGCATTTCGCGCACGTCCCATAGGTTCCATTGCTGATGCGCAGGAGTGCCAGCCTCACCTGCTGGATTTCCCGGCGCAGCACTTCATCAACACCGGTCAGCGCTTCATCATCTTCGAGATCAATTGCCTGCTCTTCCCAATCGGCATCGAGTGGGTGGCGGAGGTCATCTTCAATCACTTCAGCCCGTCCGACCAGCTCAGCCAGCCTGCCGCGAAGAGTTTTTTCCAGTTCCTGATAGTCGCTCATCTTTCAGCTCCACATTCTCTCTCGATACCATTTCGTGATGACGTATTTGACGCCCTTTCGCACCTTCATTCCATGATGGAGCGTGGCAGAATTGACCCGACCGTCCGGCAGGCGATTGTTCCATGAGAGCAACTTTCCCGTCTCCGGCTGGAAAATCTTGCCGATCTCTCTGAATCTTGTGCCACCTCCGGCATCGGGTTCATTGAGATAGATCATGGCTGTCCAGGTGCGTTGCCCTGAAATCGCGCAGTAGCGGTCGAAATCCGCACCGCCGGGCTCAAAATAGTCGGTGTGAGCCTTGAATTCCTGCCCCTTTTCATATCGTTGACCCTGAAGGGGCTCCCCATATGCCGGATCTATTCCATTGAGGGCATTAAGACGTTTTTCGAGTTCCCTTACGGCAGGTTCATCCGGATCGAGATCGCAAGTCTCGCTGGTACGGAAATAGGCGTCTCCGTTGGGATCGGCGATGGTGGACGGACGTCGTCGCTTGTCGATCAGCGCAATCAGGTCGCCACACTGTTCTGCATTCAGAAATCCACGGACGTGGAACAGTTCAAGCAAAGCCGTAGGCGTGCGCCTGATGCCCGGCCAGACGAGCAAGCGGTCTGTAGAGGTGTCGCCAGGCGAGTTCATCACGGCAGGGATAACGCGGCTGCGGTGGTGTGCAAATCATTCGATTGGGTCGTTGCTCAGTTTTCTCTTCCAAAAGTTCGCGCTCTATGCCAGAGGCTCGCCCCCGAAGCCGATCTTTCAGGATCGGCATGCGCGTTATGGCGATCGTAGCTCAGTTGGTTAGAGCGCCGGTTTGTGGTACCGGAGGTCGTGGGTTCGAACCCCATCGGTCGCCCCATTTCCCGCTTCCTTGCAAGCGTTTCAGGCCCTGAAGGGATGATATGGCCGCCTTCTGGACCGAGCCGGATTTCGACGATCACGAGCTTGTTCAACTGGTGCATGATCGTGCCAGCGGGCTGACTGCCATCTTTGCAATACATTCGACTCATCTCGGGCCGGGGGGCGGGGGTACGCGTTTTTGGCATTACGCGGATCCGGCCGATGCGATGAAGGATGCGTTGCGTCTCTCCAAGGGCATGAGCTACAAAAATGCGATGGCCGGGCTACCCGCTGGCGGAGCCAAGGCCGTAATCCTAGCCGGACCGGAGCGGCGCAAGACACCTGAGATGCTCGCGGTCTTCGGGGATGCGATCGAGGCGCTGGGCGGGCGATACGTTACAGCGGAAGATGTCGGAATGGCTGAGGCAGACATGGCCGCGATTGCTGAGCGCACCAAACATGTCTCAGGCTTGCCGGTGCCTGAAGGTCACGCGGGTGGGGATCCGGGGCCTTTTACGGCGAAAGGCATTTTCCTGGGCATAAAGGCGGCGGTATCGCACAAGTTGGGTCGTGCCGATGTGAGCGGAGTTCATGTTGCGATCCAGGGCACGGGGAGTGTCGGTGGCGGTGTCGCACGGTTGCTGGCGGCTGAAGGTGCGCAACTTACGCTGGCAGACATCGACGAAGCGAAAGCTGCTGCGCTCGCAAACGAACTCGGGGCGGATGTGGTTCCATCTGATGCGATCATGCATGTGGCCTGTGATGTGTTCAGCCCGAATGCGCTGGGGGCGATTCTCGACGAATCGGGAATTGAATCCCTCAACGCCCCGATTGTTGCAGGGGGTGCGAATAACCAGCTTGCCCGGCCGGAACATGGGCCTGCACTGGCCAAGCGGGGTATCCTCTATGCGCCGGACTATGTCATCAATGCAGGCGGGATCATCAACGTTACGATGGAATATATCGCTCGCCGCACAGGGGAACAGTCCGGTACGGCGGAAGTCTATCGCAAGATTGATGAAATACCCGCTCGTCTGCACGCGATCTGGCAGGAATGCGAGGTTTCCGGCGAGAGTCCGGATGTCGTGGCCGACCGCATGGCGCGTAACCTGATCGGCCGCGGATAAAGGGGCTTCAGTCGCCCTTGTGAATCCCGCGCGACCCTGCCAAAGCGTGTCCCGACCCAGGTTGTCATCATGCATGGTTTTGCCAATCCCACACGCTTCCTGAAGCTCGCGCGCTGGCTCACCCCGCTGTTGCTGGGCAGTGGTCTGGTCGTTGCTGCGATTGCCTTGGCCTGGGGCCTGTTTGCCGTGCCTCCTGATCGATTGATGGGAGATACCGTGCGTATCCTCTTTATCCACGTTCCCGCTGCCTGGCTGGGCATGGGAGGATGGACGGCGATTGCCATCGCCAGTCTGGTGGAACTGGTCTGGCGTCATCCGCTGGCGACAGTCGCAGCGCGGGCGGCCGCTGTTCCAGGGGCAGGCTTTACTGCCATTTGCCTGCTTACGGGTTCGATCTGGGCAAGACCGACCTGGGGGACATGGTGGGTCTGGGACGGGCGGTTGACGAGCTTTCTCGTCCTGCTGTTCCTCTATTTTGCTTATATCGCCTTGGCGGGCGCGGTCGAACGCGACGGGGCATCCAGCCGAATTCCGGCGATTTTCGGGCTGGTCGGCGCGGTGAATGTCCCGATCATCAACCGTTCGGTGGTGTGGTGGAACAGTCTGCACCAGCCCCCCAGCATCACGATTGGGAAGTCGGCTATCGACCCGGCTTTCCTCTGGCCGCTGCTGGCGGCGACGATCGGTTTTTCGCTGCTGTTTGGGGGAATCGTTTTGGCGCGTATGCGGATGTTGCTGGCCGACATCCAGGCAGAAGCGCGGTTGCGCCGCAAGGCGATGGAGGCCTGATTCCTCATGCGCGAAGCGCTTGATCAATGGGATTTTGTGGTGGCGGCGTATGCCACCGGCATTATCGGTACGCTCGCGCTTGCCGGTTGGAGCTGGCTGGCTATGTGCCGGGCAGAAGCACGGCGTGACAGGATCAAGAGACGATGAACACGGGTATCAAGCCCAAACATCAGCGGCTGGTGCTGGTGGTGATTGCTCTGGTCGCGCTGGTGGGCGCAGGGCTGCTCGCCGCCTGGGCACTGCGCAGTCAGGCGAGCTATTTCTTCGTTCCCAGCGAGATGCAGGCGGCCCCGCCACCGACAGGGCAAGCGGTCCGGCTGGGGGGTATGGTGGAGGAAGGTTCCCTGAAGACGATGCAGGATGGCGTAACGATTGCCTTCATCGTCGGCGATGGCAAGGCGCGCATCCCGGTTCGCTACGCGGGGATTGTTCCCGATCTTTTCGTCGAAGGGTCGGGCGTCGTTGCGGAAGGGCGGCTGGAGCCGGATGGGACATTCGTGGCTGACACCTTGCTGGCCAAACACGATGAAAACTATATCCCGCGCGAACTCAAGGACATGACCGAGGCTCAGGCACGAGCTGCAGTGGCGGAAACGCAATGATCGCTGAATTCGGCCTTGCGGCCCTTTGGCTTGCGGCAGCACTTGCGGGCCTTCAGCTCTTCGCTGGCGCAATAGCGCTGAAAGGCAGAGCAGGGGAGCTGTCCCGCCTCGTACGTCCGGTCGCGGTAATGCAGGGCGCGCTGACGGCGGTCTCTTTCGCTGCGCTCGTGATGCTGTTTCTTCGCACGGACCTGTCGGTAAAATTGGTGGTGGCCAATTCCCATTCGGCCAAACCATTCATCTACAAGCTGGCCGGGACCTGGGGAAACCATGAAGGGTCCATGCTGCTATGGGTTACCGTGATGGCAGGTATGGGGGCACTGATTGCGCTGCTCGAACGGCGCCTGCCGGAACGGACCATGTTGGCAACGCTCGCGACGCAGGCATTCGTCGGGCTCGGTTTCTATGCCTTTCTGTTGTTTTCCTCGAACCCGTTCGAACGGTTGCCGATGCCTGCGGCCGAAGGCATGGGGCTCAACCCGCTGTTGCAGGACATTGGCCTCGCCTTCCATCCGCCCACGCTCTACCTCGGCTATGTTGGGTTGTCGGTGGCTTTCAGTTTCGCGGTGGGTGCACTGCTGACCGGAGAAGTCGGGCCGACGTTCGCCCGGGTGATGCGGCCCTGGGTATTGGGAGCATGGATATTCCTGACGATCGGTATCACCGCAGGCAGCTACTGGGCCTATTACGAGTTGGGCTGGGGCGGCTGGTGGTTCTGGGACCCGGTTGAAAATGCATCGCTCATGCCTTGGCTTGCCGGCACTGCCTTGCTCCATTCCGCTAGCGTGCTGGCGGCTCGGGACGCACTGCGGGCGTGGACTGTCATGCTGGGGGTAGTCGCATTTTCCATGTCGATGATCGGTACGTTTCTTGTCCGGTCGGGCATTCTCACCAGCGTTCACGCCTTCGCGGTCGATCCCGAACGCGGGTCCTTCATCCTTGTGCTGTTGGCGATCTACATCGGTGGCGCATTGACCTTGTTTGCGCTGAAAGCGGGTAGCATTGCCGAAGGTGCACGCTTTTCCGCCACGAGCCGTGAAGGTGCGCTGGTATTCAACAATGTCATGCTGTCGGCCATTTTGGGCATTGTTCTGCTCGGGACGCTTTACCCGCTCCTGACTGAAGCGTTCGGCGTCAAGGTCTCCGTTGGCCCGCCTTATTTCAATCCGGTGGGTGCGATCTTCGCAGTGCCGATGCTGGTGGTCATGGCCGTTGGGCCGCTGTTACGCTGGCGCCGTGATGCATTTGCCCGGGTGCGCAAATCCGTGATTTTCGTCGGTTTGATTTTTGCGCTTCTGCTCGCCGTGCTGCTGTTCTGGCGTCCGATGGGGCTATTGCCCTGGCTTGGTATGGCACTCTCCGTTCCGCTTGCCGTCGCCAGCGTTCTGCCCTTGCGTGGCCGCAATTTGGGCCATCTGCCGCTTTCCGTGTGGGGAATGGTGGTTGCACACTTCGGGTTGGCCCTGGCCTTGTTCGGCATGGCCGCGGATAGCGCTCTGACGGTGGAGAAACTGGCTGCCGCCAGAATTGGCGACTCAACCAAGGTCGGCCCATGGACAGTTACATTGGACAGTGTGGAGCCCGTGGCCGGTCCGAACTGGATCGCACTTGAAGGCCGTATGAGCGCGACTTATCGCGACAAAGCGGAATCGTCCGTGATTGCGCCGCAGGCGCGCAGTTTTTGGGCGCCCCCGCAACAGACCACGGAAAGTGCGCTTCTGACCCGCTGGAACGGGCAGCTCTATGCGGTGCTGGGTGACGAGACGGAAGATGGCCGCTGGCAATTGCGCTTGTGGTGGAAGCCCTTCGTCACCTGCATCTGGTTTGGGGGGCTGCTTGTGGCATTGGGAGGCTTCCTGGCGCTGCTCGGTCGGGTAGCAGTCGATCTGCGTCGCCGTGTGGCTGTCCGCAAGATCGCTGCGCGTAAGGAGGAGTTGGAAAAGGTGCAGGGTCGGTGACGCGCGGCGGATGGAAATTCTGGCTGCCTTTGGCCCTCTTCGCATTTTTTGTCGCCCTCGTGGGGACGCAATTGCTCTCTCCAGCCCAGCGCGAAGTCGAAAGTGCCATGATTGGCAAGCCTTTGCCGCAATTCGTGTTGGCTGCGGCAAGCCCCGACAGGCCTGGGGTCGCGGCGGTCGATCTGAAAGACGGCAAGCCCCGATTACTCAATATCTGGGCAAGCTGGTGCATACCGTGTGCTGCCGAAGCCCCTCAGCTTGAGGCATTGCAGAAGCAAGGCGTCGATATCGTGGGTGTTGCCATTCGTGATCGGCCTGAGGACGTGGCGGCGTTCCTCGCACGCTACGGTAATCCCTATAGCCGGATCGGAGCGGACAATCTTTCCGAAGTGCAGCTTGGCATCGGATCGTCAGGGGTACCGGAAACCTTCATCGTCGATGGCAAGGGTGTGATCCGGTACCAGCACATTGGAGACATCCGTCCAGAGCATGTGCCGATGCTGCTTGAAAAACTTCGGGAGGCCGGAGCGTGAGGCTGCTCTCTGCCCTGTGCCTGGCCATCTCGCTATTGCTATCCGGCGCTGCTTTGTCAGCACAGGATTCGATGCCTCCGGCGCCCTATGCCTATCGTCAGCTTGATGATCCGGACAAGGAGGCTGAGGCCAAGGCATTGATGGAAACTTTGCGCTGTCTCAAGTGTCAGGGGCAATCAATTGCCGATTCCGATGCGCCAATGGCAGGCGACATGCGTCATCAGGTGCGGACACGGATAGAGGCAGGGGAATCGCCCGACGAAATTCGCGATTGGCTGGTCGAGCGTTATGGCGACTATGTCAGTTTCGCCCCGCGCTTTGACGGTGCGACATGGCCGTTGTTCGCGCTGCCGGTGGTTATCGTGGCGCTCGCGTTGGGACTGTTGTGGCGCAGACTGGGGAGGCGCGGATGAGCTGGTGGCCAATATTGGCATTGGCGGTAGTGGCGATGTGTGTGATCGTCCTCTTGTTCCGTTTGCCACGTCCGCTTTGGGCTTTGCTGGGCGTCGCTTTCATGCTCGGCCTTGCTGGCTATGCCTGGCAGGGGCACCCCGGCATGGCGGGTGTCCCGAAGCGTTCCGTTGCAGCCGACAAGACGGATGGTGCGGCGATGGTCGCCATGCGGAAAAGTATGGAGAGCGGCGGGCAGCAAAGCGATTTCCTCGTCATTTCCGACGGGTTTGCGCGCCGAGGAGATTTTTCCAACGCGGCGGGAATTCTCCGCGGGGCGATCAGGAAAAATCCTGATGATTCGCAGGCGTGGTTGGCAATGGGGAATGCCCTTGTCGAACAGGCCGAGGGGAATTTGACCCCTGCGGCACTTTACGCTTTCCGCAGGGCGGGTGAAGCGAATCCAAGCGATCCTGCTCCGTCATTTTTCCTCGGTGTGGCCATGCTCCGTGCTGGCCGATTGATCGAGGCGGACGAACTGTGGCGGGAGTCACTGCGGAAAATGCCGGAAAACGCACCGCAAAGAGCCAAAGTCGAACAATCTGTAGCCGCGCTCGAAGCACTGATGCGCAAGATAGCAGGGGAGTAGGTGGCATGTTGCGGTGCAGCGGACATACTGCTAAGCGCCAACGCCCGTTTGCCGCTAGGCTGGCTGCGGGAATGACTGGCAACAGGGGCTTTCAATCCTGATGACCGATTCCGCCGCTTTGGGCGAAGAGCTTCCGCCACCGCCGCCGCAAGCGAACAACCATAATCGCGAATCCAATATCGCGAAAATGGCGTTCGGTGCGGTGGGTATCGTCTTTGGCGATATCGGGACCAGCCCCCTCTACGCGTTTCGTGAGACCTTTGTCGGGCCGCACCCGCTGGCGCTTGACGACCTCCATGTTCTGGGTGTCGTCAGCTTGATCTTCTGGTCGATGACCATGGTGGTCTCGATCCAGTATGTCGGCATCCTGATGCGGGCGGATAACAAGGGGCAGGGAGGCAGCCTTGCCTTGGTTGCTCTTATTTCACGACATCTCAGCCGTTCCCGGTATGGTTGGCTGGTCGTGATGTTGGGCGTTTTTGCGACGGCGCTATTTTACGGCGACAGCATGATCACCCCGGCGATTTCAGTGCTTTCCGCTGTGGAAGGCCTGACAGTGGTGGAAAGCAGTCTGGAGCCTTTGGTCGTTCCGATCGCATTGGTCCTGCTCGTCCTGCTGTTTCTTCTCCAGAAGCGCGGCACCGATACCGTGGGCAAGCTGTTTGCCCCGGTCATGGGCGTCTATTTCACTGTGCTTGCGATCCTGGGCTTGATCCATATCGTTGAATCCCCCGGTGTTCTGGTTGCACTGAACCCTTGGTATGCGGTGCAGTTTTTCCTGAGCGACCGCATTCTCGCATTTCTCGCGCTTGGTTCAGTCGTGCTGGCTGTGACGGGCGCAGAAGCGCTTTATTCCGACATGGGCCACTTTGGTCGCGGACCGCTGAGATTGTCGTGGTTCGGTTTCGTCATGCCATGCCTCCTGCTGAATTACTTCGGACAGGCGGCGATGATCATCAGCCTCGACGCGGCTGCGGCAAGCGAAGCAATCCAAAACCCGTTCTTCATGTTGGCATCAGAAGCATTCCGTCTCCCGCTCGTCATTCTGGCGACCTGTGCGACCTTCATTGCCAGTCAGGCTGTGATCTCGGGAGCTTTCTCGATTACGCACCAAGCGATTCAATTGGGTTTCGTGCCGCGCCTGTCGATCAGACACACCAACGAGACCGAAGCGGGCCAAATCTATATCCCGGTGATCAACTGGGCGCTTATGGTCGCAGTCATCGTGCTGGTGCTGATGTTCCAGAATTCTTCGAACCTGGCATCTGCCTACGGCATTGCAGTTACAGGGGCGATGCTGATTGATGCCTGCCTGCTTGCGGTGGTGGTGCTGGCGATCTGGAAGTGGAAGTGGTGGTTCGCCGTTCCGGTCGTCGGAGTCGTTTTCCTCGTCGACGGGGCCTATTTCGCGGCCAACTTTACCAAAGTGCCTGATGGCGGCTGGTTCCCCCTTCTGATAGGCGGCTTTGCGTTTACGTTGCTGACGACCTGGGCCCGTGGGCGCAAATTAATGCGCGATCGTATGGCTGAGTCCGGCCTGCCGATGGAAGTGTTCGTCAAGTCGGCGGGCAGCGCAGTCCGAGTGCCGGGAACGGCCATTTTCATGGCATCCAGCACTGGTGGTGTGCCGTCAGGCCTGCTGCACAATATCAAGCACAACAAAGTTCTGCATGAACGGGTTGTTATCCTCACCGTCGATATCGCGGACGTTCCTTATATCCCCGAAACGGACCGGTGTGAGATCCATGATCTGGGCGACGGATTCTATCGACTGATTCTCCATTACGGTTTCATGCAGGAAACGGATATTCCTGCCGCGCTGGAAAAGCCGGAAATCTGTGGTGGTCCGTTTGATATGATGCACACCAGCTTCTTCCTGTCCCGTCAGACATTGCTGTCTGCGAAGAACCCCGGAATGGCGGTGTGGCGTGAGAAGCTTTTCGCATGGATGATGCGTAACGCTGCATCGCCGATGGACTTCTTCCGATTGCCAACCAATCGGGTGGTCGAACTGGGAAGCCAGGTTGAGATTTAGATCGAGATTGCTGAGGGCAAGATGGGCAGATCAGGCGATAAACTGATCGCATCAGTGGCTCATCTCCGACACGGCTTGGTTATCAAAAAAGGACGCCACCCGTTGCCGGAGGCGTCCTTCTTGTCTGTTGCCGATTTTTTGAACCCGGCTCAGCCGAGATTAGCGCTGACCATGCAGTACATCATGGGGATCGACAGCAAGGTATTCAGACGGCTGGCGATCAGGGCACGCGGTGCGGCGGCTGCCTTTTCTTCAGCACTGGCTTCGACAATGCCAAGGATCTTCTTCTGTGCAGGCCAGATGATGAACCAGACGTTGAACGCCATGATCAATGCCATCCACATACCGACACCGATCAGGTCAACATTGCCTTCACCAGAGAAGGTCAGGGCGGGAACGAGATAGCCGCTGACATGCGCGATCGTCAGGCCGGTGAGCACGGTGAGCGCGGCGGCCCAGCGGAAAAAGAAAAGGACCTTCGGAGCAATGATTTTGCTGATGGCCGGTTTTTGCTCATCAGGGATTGTAGGCATGCTCGGCACCTGAACAAAGTTCAGATAATAGAGCAGGCCGATCCAGAGAACGCCGAAAAACAAATGAAGCCAGCGCGTGATCGAATTGAGATCGACCGGCGCGGTGGGCGCGAACGCCATCATAACTACGATGGCAGCAACGAGCCCCACCGCCAAAACAAGATGCAAATTGCCGAAAAGCTTTGCCATACTAACATCCCCCTACATAATTCTGTTGGCTTCCCGTCTGTTGGTACAGATCGGAAACCGGGGGATATTACGGGGTGGTACGGTTTTGTCACACCTTTTTACGCAGGTTTTACCCCGGCGGGATTCTATGCTCTGCTTCTTCTTCGCCCTGATCGCCAAGTCCGTGACGCAATAGCATGGGAATTTGGGAGAATGTGAAGATGAAAGACAAGGGCATGAACACCCAGAGCTTGGTCGCGAGCCAGCTTCCGAAATCGAGCGTCAGGCGTAGGGTTTCATTGAGTCCTGCAAGAAACAGGAAAAAGACACCCCAGTTGCGTGAGAGTTTCATCCAGCCATCGTCGTCGAGACCTTCGAATGCCGCTTCGAGCAATATCTTGAGCAGGGCCTTGCCTTTCCAGTATCCGATCAGAAGCGCTGCCGCGAAAAGCAGGTAAATTACCGTCGGCTTGATCTGGACATAAAAGGGATCGTGCAGGAAAATTGTCAGCGATCCAAACCCTACGATCAATGCAGTAGAGAGCCAGAGCATCGGTGACACCTTGCCCAGGCGCCACTTGGAGACTGCCAGTGCAATAACGGCTGCGACCATGAAGGAAATGGTGCCCCGTACTACGGCGAAAACTTCCCCGATCGCGTCGTTTCGATCATCTGGCGCATAGTATTTGTAGGCGAGGAAGAAGACGAGCAGCGGGCCATAATCCACCAGGAGGTTGAGCCAGCCCGATTTCGTTTTCTGTTTGCTTGCTTGCGTCGTCATTATGCGAGCCCTGTGATCACTTTGGCGACGAGGTCCGGGTCGAAGGGGCGCAAGTCATCCATAGTTTCACCAACGCCGATGGCATGAATAGGTAGCGCATATTTCTCTGCCGCAGCCACTAACACGCCACCGCGTGCAGTGCCATCCAGCTTGGTCATGATCAGCCCGGTCACTCCAGCGACTTCCTTGAATATCTCTATCTGGGAGAGTGCATTCTGGCCATTGGTGGCGTCAAGCACCAGTACCACATCGTGCGGGGCTTCGGGATTGAGGCGGCCCAGCACGCGGCGAATCTTCGCCAGTTCATCCATCAGTTCGGTCTTGTTCTGAAGGCGGCCGGCGGTGTCGACAATCAGTACGTCGCTGCCCTCTGCAGTCGCCTGTTTGACAGCGTCGAAAACGACGCTCGCCGGGTCGCCGCCTTCGGGGCCCTTGACGATGGTTATTCCCAGCCGCTCCGCCCAGACTGCTAACTGACCGATCGCCGCCGCACGAAATGTGTCGCCTGCGGCAAGCATGACGGAGTAATCCTCTTCCTGGAAGAGATGCGCCAGTTTGGCGATAGTGGTGGTCTTGCCGCTTCCGTTGACTCCGATGACCAGTACGACCTGAGGGCGAGGAAAGGCCGTGACTTCGAGCGGTTTGGCCACAGGCCGGAGAATGGCGGCGATTTCCTCTGCAACGGCTTCGCGGAGGCCCTGTTCGTCGATGTCTTTCCCAAAGCGCTGTTCGGCCAAGCGTTCACGAATGCGGGCGGCAGCGGTCGGGCCGAGATCGGACAGGATCAGGGCATCTTCGACATCGTCGAGCGTCGCATTGTCCAGTTTGGCAGTGCCGACCACGCCTGAAAGATTTCCGGACAACCTGTCCGATGTTTTGCGGAAACCACCTAGCAGGCGATCAGTCCAGCTTTGCCCGCTCATTGCAGCAGCCCTCTATCAAGTTGGGTCGGTTGGGTAGGAAGGATCATACCGGCGCGCGTGCCGTCAGGTACCTTCACGCGTGCGAAGTTCTCTGCATAGCCGGTACCGTCCATCTCGGCGAGTACGCTAAGATTTTGCCCCAGTTGCCGTTGTAGCCAGCGGTTACGCACGCGCGCGACCTCTTGTCGCAGTTGCGCCGCACGTGCCTTGATCGTCGCCTTGTCCACTTGGGGCATGCGGGCCGCCGGCGTGCCGGGGCGTGGAGAATAAGGGAAGATATGGCCGTGGACTATGTCGAGTTCGCCAATAATCGAAAGATTGGCTTCATGCATGGCTGCGTCCTCCGTAGGGAAGCCAGCAATGAGGTCGGCCCCCACGGCAAGGTTGGGACGGCGAGCTCGCAAGCCTTCCACCAGACGCACAGCATCGCTGCGAGTATGCCGCCGTTTCATACGTTTCAGGATCAGATCGTGTCCGTGCTGCAATGAGAGGTGAATGTGTGGCATCATACGCGGCTCGCCCGCGAATAGCTCGAACAATTCGTCATCTATCTCCACCCCATCCAGTGAAGACATACGCAATCGCTGCAATTGCGGAAAATAATCCAGAATCGCTCGCACCAGTGACCCGAGGGAGGGGGTGTCAGGCAGGTCACGTCCCCATGAAGTGACGTCGACACCGGTCAAGACAATTTCCGGAGCACCTTGGGCAAGGTGTTGCTCCACCTCCGCCAAAACCCGGGGAACGGTAAGGGATCGGCTTCGTCCGCGCCCCTGTGGGATGACGCAGAAGGTGCATGCATGGTCGCACCCATTCTGCACGGCGACAAATGCCCGCGTGTGTGATGTCGCTGGTGGGCGCGGGGCTTTGTCAGGAACGGGAACGTTCCACGCCCGCGCGTCCAGCTTGGCCGTATTGGGAATCAAGCCATCGACTTCGGGCATGGCTGCAAGTTGTTCGCGTTCAATATCTGCCGCACAACCTGTCACTAGCAGGCGCGCGTCAGGACGCTGCCTGCGGGCCTTGCGTATAGCCTGCCGGGTATGCCGTACCGCTTCTGACGTAACGGCGCAGCTGTTGACCACGACAATGTCGCTTTCCTCGGAAAGCAAAGAGAGAATCGTTTCGCTTTCCGCGATATTGAGCCGACATCCCAGGGAAATGACTTCTGCCTGCTTCGGCTCGCTCATGCGAAGCGATCCCATTCGAACGAGCCCCGGAAGGATTCCGTGGCAGGACCGGTCATGATAATGGAGTTATCGTCCATCCAGGCGATGGTCAGCGGACCACCCGGCAAGGTGACATCAACCGTCCGGTCGACAAGACCGCGCCGCATTGCGGCGATTGCGGTGGCGCAGGCGCCCGTGCCGCAGGCGAGGGTCAGACCTGCGCCACGTTCCCATACACGCAGGCGTATTGCATTGCGCGATGCGATGGTCGCCGCATTCACATTGACCCTTTCGGGAAAGAGGGGATCGTTTTCGATCAGCGGACCAAGCCTGTTGAGTTCGACGGCGTCCGTATCCGGGACGAAGAACACCACATGAGGATTGCCGACATTGACAGCGGCGGGATTGTTCAGATCTTCCCAGCCCACCGGCATGGACAGTGTATCCATGGCATAGGCGAGGGGAATTTCATCCCATCCGAAATGGGGAACGCCCATGTTGACCGCAATGCCATCACCGGCAGGGTGGGCTTCGATAACACCGCTGGCGGTCTCGATCCTGCAAGGCTTGCCATGAAGCAAGGCCACGGCCCTGCTGGCATTGCCGCAGGCCCCCACTTCGCTGCCATCCGGATTGAATATCCGCATTTTGAAGTCGGCCAAATTGCTGCTTTCGATCAACACCAACTGATCGCACCCGATCCCGGTGCGTCTATGGGCAAGAGCGGCCGCAATGCGGGCATCGATTGGCGGCAAAGCCAGCTCGCGTCCGTCGATTACGACGAAATCGTTGCCCAGACCGTGCATCTTGATGAAAGGAAAGCGCATAGCGCAGCGCATCTATTCGCTGGCGGCTCCGACGTCCAGTGGCGGCGGGATGCCTTCAGCCGACGATTTTGTGATCGGATGCCTTCACTGTCGGCGAAGTACGGACCTCTCCGGCCTTGCTGGCGTCGCTGACGATCAGGTTCCGGCTGGCAAGCAGTTCCTGTGTCGTTCGAGCATCCTGGGGCATGCCATAGAGGAAACCCTGGCCTTTCATCTTCCCTATCCGGCGCAGGAGCTGAAGAACCTTTTCGCTTTCAATACCTTCGGCGGTGATCGGCAAATTCAGTTCGTTACCGAGTGAAACGATCGCTTCGACCAGTTTGAGGTTGTTTTCATCTTCGGCGAGTTCGGTCACGAAGCTGCGATCGATTTTCAGGCGGTCGAAGGGAAGGGAGCGCAACTGGGCGAGGCAGGAGTAGCCCGTGCCGAAATCGTCCAGACTTACCTGAATGCCCTGATTCTTGAGGCTGGTGATCATGGAGCGCACCATGTTGATATCTTCGTGCAGGCAACTTTCGGTAATCTCGATCTCCAGCCGTTCTGGCGGAAAGCCCGCCTCGACCAGCATTCGCAGCAGCTTCTGTGCAAACCATGGGTCGCGCAATTGCACCGGGGAAATGTTGACTGAAAGGATCAGGGCGGGATCCCAGTCCTTGGCATCCTGAAGGGCTAGCTGGATCAGTTCTTCGGAAAGCTCCGCGATCACACCGATTTCTTCGGCTATGGGGATGAAAATTTCGGGTGAAATTTCTCCCAGTTGCGGGGAATGCCAACGGGCCAGCATTTCGAACCCTACCAGTTCGCCGGTGTCGAGATCGATCTGCTGCTGGTAATAGGGTGTGAATTCGCCTTCCTTGATGCCGCGGCGCATCCCGGTTTCCAGTTCACTGCGAACGCGCAATTCGCTTTCCATCGATCTGTCGAACCAGCTGTAGCGATCACGCCCGGTATTTTTCGCATGATACATTGCGATATCGGCTTCGTGGATCAGCTGCTCGTCGCTGAATGGCAGGCCCTTGTGCGTGCGCGCTATTCCAATCGACGCCGTGACTTCAGCAATTGTGCCATAAAGCCGGATGGGCTTGCCTACTGTCCCAAGGATGTTGGCGGCGGTGCGGTCGACATCTTCCGGATTGCTCGGATCAAATGCCCTGAAGCAGCAGAATTCGTCTCCGCCCAGTCGCGCGAGGCGCGCGTCGCCGGGAATAATGGCGGACACGCGTTGGGCAACCTCCACCAGAAGGCGATCACCCGCCTTGTGGCCGTTGAGGTCGTTGACGAGTTTGAACTTGTCGAGATCGAAAAGGAGTACCGCGATCTCGCGACCCTGCTGACTGGCCTCCTCAGCCATCTTCGCCATGATGGTGGAAATGCTGCGCCGGTTAAGGCAACCGGTGAGAGGGTCGGTTTGTGCGAGCTCTCTCGCCTGGGTTTCTGCCCGGCGTCGTTCATCGACCTCCTGCGCCAGCTCGCGGTAGCGGCGCCAGCCAAACAGAATGAGTGCAATGTTGAGCAACATGGCGCTGACCAGCAACTGATCGGGTGACCCGCCATAGCCCAGCCATGAGCGCACGATCTGGGAAATCGCCGAACCGCCAATGCCCACGAATAGCAGACACGCGGCAATGGCGATGCCAAGCACGACAACATCGCGATCGGCTCGCTCCAGCCGGTTGTCCGTCCGGTGTATATCCGGTTTTGCAGTTCCCAACGATTGCCCCCTGTCGGTCTGTCCGGACTTGTTTGCGCACAGGGGGTTGAAATTTTGGTTAAGACGGCATGTACGTATATTGCGGAGCCGGATCTCAGGGCGGCTTTGTCTACCCCTTCAAACCGATTTCCTGCAGGCGTTGCTGAAGGAATGCATCGGCGGTAATCGGCTCGCGATAACGATTGGGGTTCCGCGCGTCGATGCACTGGGCCAGCGTGGCAATTGTGAAATCGCTGCGTGGGTGGAGGAAGAAGGGCATCGCATAGCGGCTGCGCCGTGCTGCATCGCCTTGGGGATTGCGAACCCGATGAATGGTGGAAGGCAGGACATTATTGGTCAGCCGTTCGAGCATGTCCCCGACATTGACGACCAACGCCCCTTCAGGTGGCTCGACCGCTAGCCATTTGCCGTCTCTGCCAAGTAACTCCAGCCCTGACTCTTCGGCCCCGAGAAGCAGAGTTATCAGGTTGATGTCACCATGGGCAGCGGCGCGTACCGCACCCCGATCATCCGCCTCGACCGGAGGATAGTGCAGCAGCCGGAGCACCGAGTTACCCATATCTGCAACCGGTTCAAACCAGTTCATCGGAAGTTGCAGATGGAGGGCAATGCGCGACAGGATGATGCGCCCCACGCGATCCATTTCCGAAAACAGGGTTTTGAATGTTGTCTCGAAGCCCTCAGGCCTATCCGGCCATATATTGACGGGCATGGAGGGGCTCAGCAGCGGGTGTCCTTCGGGAAGTTCGCGACCGATGTGCCAGAATTCCTTGAGATCGCCGAGATTCTCTCCTTTGGCGACCTCCGTGCCGAACGGCGTATAGCCTCTGGCCCCGCCGCCGCCCGGAATGTGATAGCGGCGTTTTTCCTCGTCCGTGCGGTGGAAGAAAAGCCGGGTGAGATTCCATGCTCGGTCAACCAATTTCGCGTCCAGCCCATGGTCGCAGACCATAGCGAAACCGAAGCATTCAAAACTTTCCCCCAGCCGCCTTGCAAATGCTTGCGGTTCGTCGGCGAGCGAGAGGATGGGGAGAGATTGGAGCGTCATGTGGCCGTCGGCGCTGTTTGGAGTTAAGGCCCGTCCCTATCGTGAAACGGGAGCATATGCATGAGCAAAAGCTATTGGCTTATGAAGTCCGAGCCGGATGCCTATAGCTGGGATGATCTGGTATCCGAAGGCGAGGGGACCTGGGACGGTGTCCGCAACCATCGTGCGGCCAACAATTTGCGCGCGATGAAAGTCGGCGATCAGGCGTTTTTCTATCATTCCAACATCGGCAAGGAAATCGTCGGAATTGTCGAGATCAGCGTGGAAGGAATTGCCGATCCATCCGACCCCGAAGGCAAATGGGCTGCGGTAAAGGTCAAGCCGGTGCGCAAGCTGGCCCAACCGGTGACGCTGAAGGCTGTGAAGGCCAATCCCGCGCTGGAAGATATGGAACTTGTGCGCCTCTCCCGCCTTTCCGTTGCCGAAGTTCGCCCGGAAGAATGGCGTGAAGTACTTTCGATGGCCGGGGAATAATTTTCGCGCGGTATATTCCGGTTCAATCAGGCAGGGAGTGTCCCATCCTGCAACGGTCGGGGACAATGCCTGCTCCGGGGCTTCCTAATGGTTAGCATTTGGTTAAGGTCAGGGGAATATGAGGCGTTCCCTTGTCCTGACCAATGAAGCAGCCCGACATCCGTTTCTGGCGTCGCTTCCACCACATGTGCGCAGCGCAGGCACACCAGTCGCTGCTCGCCCCAGGCGTAAGCGGGGTCTCTCGCTGAACGATTTGCGGGATTTCATGATGACGTATTGTGCGAGCTTCGTCGCAGTCATCATTTTCATTTACTGAATATCGGCAACAGTCAGTGGCCGGACGGAACGTCGGGACACGCCGAGGCGCACTCCGCCTGATGCAGTATCCTGCCAAACCATGCGGATATGATGCACATCCCTGCGCTAAGCAGCAATTGGTCGGCAATGGCCACGCCCAGTGCGCTCAATGATATCGCCAGCACCGATCCGGCGACCATTGCTCCGGAATTGACGATATTATTGGCTGCAATCGTCCGGGCTGCTTGTGAGGGTTCCACCCTTGTGGTGAGGAACGCATAGAGCGGAACGACGAACATCCCCCCCGACACGGCAATGCCCAGCAAGGTCAGCAGGAGTGGGATGGCGAGTGGCTGTGCAACAAATTCGCTTATGTCCAGCAATTTCCCTCCGGTATCGACATGCCAAGCGCGGCACACGAGATGGAAGGCCACTACGAACAGTCCCATGATGAGAACGGAGGCCGGAGCGAAGCGGGCCGATACGTTGCCTTTCAGAAGAGCGTTGATCGACATCGAACCGATCGCCACGCCGACCGAGAAGATAACCAGAAACAGGCTGGCGACTTCCTTGCTCGCCATCAGGACATTCTTCGCCAACGGCGGAAACTGGATGAACAGGACCGCTCCGATCGTCCAGAAGAAGCTGATCGCGAGAATCGCGTAGTAAACGCAGCTTTCGTGCATCGTGTTACGCACCAATGCGATTGAGGCACGAATTACGTGGTGATCGAGAGGTTGCTGCTCGGTCATGGGCGGGGCCGGGGGGACCGCCCTGCTGGTCAGATAACCGATCACCGCCGTCACGACGACCGCCCCGGCTGCCCATTCCACCGGAATCCAGCCGGCCAGAATGGTCCCGGCCAGAACGGCCATATATGTGCCTGCTTCCACCAGGCCTGTACCTGCCAGCACTTCTTCTTTCTTCAGATGCTGGGGCAGGATGGCGTATTTGATCGGTCCGAAGAAAGTCGAGTGAATCCCCATGGCGAAGAGGGCGAGCAACATGAGCGGGATCGCCACCATTCCGGTCATCAGGCCATGCCATGCCAGAACGAGCCCGGTAGCCCCGCACAGCATGATGAGGATTTCGCAGGCCTTGATTATTCGGATGATCCGGGCCTTGTCACGCATGTCGGCCAGTTGTCCGGACAGGGCGGAAAGGACGAAAAAGGGCAGGATGAATACGCCTGATGCAATAGCGCTGAATTTTGCCTCCGCCGCCTCGGAGTTATAGACGCTGTACACGACGAACAGCACCATGGCGTTCTTGTACAGGTTGTCGTTGAAGGCGTTCAGCAACTGCGTCACGAACAGCGGCAGGAAGCGCCGCCGGCGCAGGAGATGCGTCGATGTTGTCATGAATGCTTGCCAGATACCTCTCGCTCGTGTGAAAGCCTAGCGTCATGACCGGGATCGACAAGGGATTTTCAGGAACTTTTGCAAGAAAACAGGGGCTGGATCGCCGCGGGTCAATGCTAACCTTACCTAATATCCTTACTCTTTCGCGTATTTTCGCGGTTCCCTTGCTCGCGTTCCTGTTGTGGTGGCCGGGCTGGGCGCTGGGTTACGGCCTGGCTTTTGCGCTTTATTGCCTGATGGGCATCACGGATTATTTCGACGGGCTGCTGGCGCGGTCCAGTGGCGCCGTGTCCAAGCTTGGCATTTTCCTGGATCCCATTGCCGATAAAATCATGGTTGCGGCGGTCATTCTCGTCCTGACGGCACAGGGCGTCCTGCGCGGTCCCTATGTCGGAGACATGCACGTGATCGCGGGCCTGATTATCCTGATCCGCGAGATAGCTGTTTCAGGCCTCCGGGAGTTTCTGGGCGGATTGCAGGTGTCGATGCCGGTATCGAAGCTGGCTAAATGGAAAACGACCTTCCAGCTCGTGGCCTTGGGGGCGTTGATTCTGGGCCGCGCATTACCAGGATGGAATGTTGCCTTTGGCGGAATCGTGATGAATTTGCCGCACACTGTTGGGCTGGCGACGTTATGGGCGGCTGCGGTGCTGACGCTTGTAACCGGCTGGGACTACCTGAGGGTAGGGCTTCGCCACATGGATTGATCTCCTTCCAGGTTTCTGTCGGAAGCTTCATTCCTGCAACTGCCGGAATTCCGGTTCGTTCACCTGAGTAGATACGAGAAGCATGGTCATCCCGCCGATGCGGTGGCGACCAGTTCTGCATCTTCAATATCCCTGAGCGGTGCACGTCAGGCATCAGTTCGCCGCACGAAGCACTCGAATTACCCAAACAACCCTTACGATCGCGGGAACCATTCATTTGGTCGAGAGGTTTGGCTGAACACGCAGGCGGTCCATAGTGAAGCTACATAAAGGGGGCTCCGGCAGCCGGATACGCCATAATGGGGGCGGCAGTCGGACGAAAAGCTGCGATTTCGCAGGCCCGGTAATTCGAGTTTGAAGGAGTTGCGCAATGAATGTGATGTCCAAACGATCCAAAGTTCTTATGCTGTTTGCCCTGCTTGCCGGAACGGCGCCGGCAGGCCTGGCGGCCCAACCGCAGGATCGGCCTGATGCCGACCTTTCGGCAACGGTCTATGCTGACGCACCTGAAATGACCCAAGGACCGGAGATTGAAGGCATTATTTCCGCGCTTAGTGATAACAGGATGCAGGTTACGTCTGCCGATGGGACAGACACGATTATCACGATCAACGATGAAACCCGGATCAAGTCGAGTGGCGGATTTCTGGGTTTAAGCCGTAATGAACTGGCGCCCGGTTCACTGCTCAACGGTCTACCTGTCACTGTCGAGACGCTGCAATGGAGCGGCGGTCTGGTGGCGAGCCAGATCGATCTCAAGAACAAGGACCTCAAGACTGCTGCGATGATCCGCAGCGGCACTGACCAGCGGTTTGCCGAACAGACCGCAGCGACGGAAGCGCTTCGCGGCCGGATGGGCGATATCGATAAGTATAACGTCAAGAGCACGACCAACGTGAACTTCGATATCGGGAAGGCCGTGCTGTCGCCTCAGGCGAAAAACGATCTCTGCGCCACGGCCACGATGGCCGAGGGAATGGACAATGCCTTGCTGCTTGTCGTCGGCTATACCGATTCAACAGGAAGTCAGGAATACAATCAATTGCTTAGTGAAAAGCGAGCCGGACGGGTCGTCAATTATCTTCAGCAGGTTTGCGGCTGGAAACCGTATCGCATGCTGACACCGACGGGGATGGCCGAGGCGGACCCGCTGGCGAGCAATGACACGGTCTCAGGCAAGGCGCAGAACCGTCGTGTTGCCGTAAATGTTCTTGTCAGCAAGGGGCTGGACGGTTTGTGATATCCCTACGGGGTGGGCTTTGCCCACCCCGGTTCTCCACTTGAAAGAAAGGGCGATTTCCCACGCTGCGGGATTCAACCCGATTGCGTTCGCACAAACGTGATATTTGGGAAAGGGCCGTGTTCAGAAAGCTCTGCTTGCCGTTATTCGGAAGGTGCTGTTCCCGGTCGTAAATATGCGAACATATGAGTGACATAGTCAGCTTTGCCGAGATCGATGCCCTGATTACGCAAGATCGCGTATGCGATCATGATGTGAAAATAGAATTGGCCGAGGGTCCAGTCGCGAGCATATTGCTGCGCTGTCAAATCGAATACGATCCCCATTGGCAATGCATGGGCAATCGGCCTGTCTGGATCGCCTTCCTCGGTATCTGCGGATAGCGTTTTGACCAAAGAGACGGTCTCATCGATTCTTGTCTTGGCCTCTGCCAGTGTGCCAGGCTGCTCGCCAGCGTTGCGTCCTTCGTCGAGCAGCAGGTCTATCGCTGGGGGAAACTCCTCTCCTCTCAGTCGGTACATGCCCTCTTGCGCTTGTACGCATGCAAATCGGACTTGCGTCGACAGCGGGAACATGTCCGGAGCAAGCTTTGCGGAAAGCAAAGCTTCCGCTTCCTCGGGCGGCAATTGTTTTGCCGCCTTCTCGAGCCAGTTCGACAGCGCCGTCAGCATCTGGACATAGGTGGGGACGAGCAGGTCTGTCGGTGTCATTATGGCCCTCTGCCAAGCCCTGAATGGGCCCCAAGCTTGCTTTTATCGATAGAAGAAGTTCGGTTCCGGCGCCAGTGGCCGGGGCAATGATGGTTGCATTGTCGGATCGGATAAGCAGCATGTCCGAGCAAGAGGGCATATTAAATGATTCGACTTGGTGGAATTTTCACTTAAGCCTAGCAATGGCCGATTGCACGGGACAGTCGGCTGGCGTGACAGGCGCGGAATATCCTGAATTTCCAATCCCGCTCAGGATGATCGCAATGCAGCGCCTCGCCCAGTTTGACGTCAGTCGGCAATTCGTCTCCCGCCCCGGGAAAATTGCGGCGCAGCTTGTGTTTGGCTGTATTTGCGCCATCGCGATGATCGGCATCAGACGGGTATTCGATATCTGGGCACCGACAGCGGGACCTTTTGCGCTGATCTATCCCACCATTCTGCTGGCGACTCTCTATGGACATCTGCTTGCAGGACTGACCGCGTTTGCCCTCACTTTCTTCTGGGCCTGGTATGCCGTTCTACCGGCCCAGTATTCGCTCGATTTTGCAGAGCCGGCCGATGCGGAGCGTGTTGTTTTGAATGCGTTATGCTGCATGGTCCTGGTCGTATTTTCAGAAGCATTTCGTCGGGCTGCGCAAAGTACGATGGAGCAGATACAGGGGGCCGCTGATCGCAGGCTGACCCTGCTTGCCGAGTTGGAGCATCGCACGAAGAACAATTTTGCACTCGTCGCCAGCATGCTGGAAATCCAGAAGCGGCGTTTGCCCGACACCTCTTTGCATGGTCCACTCGACGATGCCGCCGGTCGCGTACGCACCTTTGCGGATGCGTATTCCCATCTCGCAAGCGAGCACTGGGAAGAGAGCGAGATTGCGATCAAGCCATATCTCAATGCACTGCTTGACCGGATAGAGAGAGCTGCCGTTCCTGCGCATGTTCAGATTTATCGGGAGATCGATCCGCTGACACTGCCCGGGGAAATCGCGGTCGCGATTGGCCTCTATGTCAACGAAGCGATGGCAAACTGCCTCAAGTATGCGTTCCCGGAAGAGCGTAAAGGCACGATTGGGGTGTATTTCCACGTGTCTGATGGCGAATGGCGTTTGACAATCGATGACGATGGCGCGGGTCTGGATGGCGAGGCGCCGTCCGATGGCGGACTTGGGTCGAACCTTATGAGGGCGTTCGCACAACAGGCAGGCGCGACACACTCTGCAGGGGCTGTAGAGGGGGGATATCGCGCGGAATTGATTCAGGAGTCTTGAAGGGCAGGGGGGCTATCCTGCCCGCAACTCCTCAGCCAACATCTGAAATTCATCGCTGCGCGGAGAATTCTTGCGCCAGACGAGCATGATTTCGCGACTTGCACTTTTCGATTTCAAGGGCCGTGCCACCACTTCAGTGCCGCTGAGAATGCCTGCGTCCAATGCCATTTTCGGCACGATGGTCAGGCCAAGGCCATTGTCGACCATCTGGACCAGTGTGTGCAGGCTGGTGCCGATCATCGTGGCACTCGCTCGCAGTTCAGGGCGATTGCATGCGGCGAGAGCATGTTCTTTCAAGCAGTGCCCGTCTTCCAGCAACAGTAAACGGCCTTCGTCGATCATTGCCGGAGGGACCTCGTCTGGCGGGTTGCGCGGATCGTCCTTGGGAAAGGCGACATAGAGCGGATCGTCGCAGATCTTCGCTGCTTCCACGTCGCCCGTAGCGAAGGGAAGGGCCAGCAGCACGCAATCGGCCCTGCCGTGGTGAAGCGACTCGATGGCATCGGCGCTGGTCTCTTCGCGCAGGAACAGCTTGAGCTGCGGTCGTTCCTTGCGCAGCCGTGGCAGGATGCGTGGCAACAGGAACGGTGCAATGGTGGGGATTACGCTCATCCGCAATTCGCCGGCCAAAGGCTGCCCTGCGGACTGGACGAGTTCGGACAACTCCTCTGCTTCGCGCAGCAGACGATGGGCCTTGGCGACGACGGCATTGCCAAGCGGGGTGAACCGAACGACCCGGCGGCTACGCTCCACCAGAGTTACCCCTAGCAGCGATTCAAGCTCACGCAGGCCCGCTGAAAGAGTGGATTGGGAAACAAAACAGCTTTCCGCCGCGCGGCCGAAATGGCTGTGCTCATGCAGTGCAACCAGATATTGCAGCTGCTTGAGCGTCGGCAGGTAGGTGCTCATGCAGTTCCGACCATGCTTTCCGTCATTTCATCGATGTGCGTCATTTTGAGCTTCCCGTCGAGTACTGCGAAAGCCAGTCTTCCTTCGACCAGTTCCAGCGCATCTCTACCGAACATCTCGAAACGCCAGCCTTGCAGTACCGGGAGGTTGCGGATGCCTGCCGCAAGAGCTTCCAGTTCGTCGCTGCGTGTGAGGAGACGGGTTGCGACGTCGATTTCCCTGGACCTGATCTTGAGCAGCAGTTTGAGAAGATCGGCCACCAATGCCCCTTCCTTGCCGAGAGGGGCGCCGCGTGGTGTCTTGGCGGGCATTTCATCATGCGGCAGGGCTTCGGCATCCTTGAGCGTACGCATTAATCGCTTGCCGATTTCGTTGTCCGTCCAGGTTTGCGAAAGGCCGCGGACCTTGGCGAGGTCTGCCTGCTTGCCCGGCGGGTTGCTGGCAAGGTCGGCCAGGGTTTCATCCCGCATGATCCTGCCGCGCGGGATATTCTTGTCCTGCGCTTCCAGTTCTCGCCATGCGGCCAGTGCCTTCAGCCGCCCGAGAACTTGCGGATTGCGGCCAGGTGCGCGAATCTTGCGCCATGCGCGTGAGGGATCGTTGCGATAGTTGTCCGGATCGGCGAGATTTTCCATCTCGATATCCAGCCATTCGCCGCGACCGGTCTTGATCAGACGCTTCAGCATCTTTGGAAAGATCTTTGACAGGTGCGTTACGTCGCCGATCGCATATTCGATCTGCCGGTCGGTCAGCGGGCGGCGTGACCAGTCTGTAAAGCGGGCACCCTTGTCGATCGTAAAGCCCAACCAGCTCTCGACGAGATTGGCATAACCGATCTGCTCGGACTGGCTGATCGCCATCATGGCAATTTGCGTGTCGAAGATCGGGTGGGGAGTGCGTCCGGTCAGGTTGTAGATGATTTCGACGTCCTGACCGCCTGCATGGAAGACTTTGAGCACATCCTCATTGTCGGTCAGAAGATCGAGGAGAGGGGTCAAATCGATCCCGGGAGCCAGGGGATCGATCGCCGCAGCTTCCTTGTCATCGGCGATCTGGACCAGGCATAATTCCGGCCAATACGTATTCTCGCGCATGAATTCCGTATCGACGGTGACGAAGTCAGCCTTTGCGAGCCGGGAGCAGATATCTGCGAGTTCGTCGGTTTTTGTTATGAGCTTGTGTATCTTCATCTGACAGTTTCTGGTTATGGCAAAGGATGGCCTGGCCACCCGGCGCGGGTTGACAAAATCGCCGCGTTACCCTGTTAGCGCCGCCTTCCCCCTGCCCGATTGCAGGCAAATTGGAAAGAGTTTCGATGGTGCATCCTTATCGTTCCCACACTTGCGGCGCCTTGACCAAGGCTGATGTCGGGCAAACTGTCCGTCTTTCGGGATGGGTGCATCGCAAGCGTGACCATGGCGGCGTGCTGTTTGTCGATCTGCGAGATCACTATGGGATCACCCAGATCGTGGCGGATGAAGACAGTCCCGCACTGAGTCTGCTCGATGGTCTGCGCCTTGAAAGCGTCGTAACCATCGACGGCGAAGTAAAAGCCCGCAATGATGCGACTGTGAATCCGAATCTGGCGACAGGCGAGATCGAAGTCTTCGCCCGTTCCGTCGATGTGCAGAGTCGTTCGGAAGAATTGCCGATGCCGGTTGCCGGGGAACAGGAATATCCTGAGGATATTCGTCTCAAATACCGTTTCCTCGATCTGCGGCGCGAAACGTTGCACGCCAACATTGTTACCCGCACGAAAATCATTTCCGACATGCGCCGGCGAATGGAAAGCGCGGGGTTCACTGAATATTCGACTCCGATTCTCACGGCATCCAGCCCTGAAGGCGCGCGCGACTTCCTCGTTCCCAGCCGCATTCATGCCGGTAAGTTCTATGCGCTTCCGCAGGCTCCGCAACAATACAAGCAGTTGCTGATGGTTGCGGGCTTCGATCGCTATTTCCAGATTGCTCCTTGTTTCCGTGACGAAGATCCGCGTGCCGATCGCCTGCCGGGTGAGTTCTATCAGCTCGATCTTGAAATGAGCTTCGTCACTCAGGAAGAAATCTGGGAGACGATGGAACCTGTCATTGCAGGCGTATTCGAAACATTTGCCAACGGCCAGCATGTCACTCCGTCAGGGAGTTTCCCGCGCATTCCCTATGCCGAATCCATGCTGAAATATGGCACGGACAAGCCGGATTTGCGCAATCCGTTGATTATTTCGGACGTGACCAAACATTTCGAGCAATCCGGCTTCGGCCTGTTCGAGAAAATCGTCGGATCGGGCGGAGTCGTGCGGGTGATTCCTGCACCCAACACAGCTGACAAGAGTCGCAAGTTCTTTGATGACATGAACAACTGGGCGCGTGGCGAGGGATTTGCCGGGCTTGGTTATGTCACCCGCAAGGGTGGTGAATTCGGTGGGCCGATTGCCAAAAACCACGGTGCAGACCGGATGGAGCAGCTCTATGATGAGCTCGGGCTCGGGCCTGACGATGGCCTGTTCTTCGCCGCAGGCAAGGAAGATGGGGCCGCCAAGCTGGCCGGTGCCGCACGAATTCGCGTCGGTGAAGAACTGGATCTGATCGAGAAGGGCCGGTTCGAACTGGCCTGGATTGTGGATTTCCCGTTCTACGAATGGGACGAAGATGAAAAGAAGGTGGAATTCAGCCACAACCCCTTCTCAATGCCGCAGGGCGGAATGGATGCACTGCAGGGGCAGGACCCGCTCACTATCAAGGCGTTTCAGTACGACCTCGTCTGCAACGGCTACGAAATCGCTTCCGGTTCGATCCGTAACCACATGCCGGAAACGATGGTGAAGGCCTTTGAACTGGTTGGCCTGTCGAAGCAGGATGTGGAGGATCGTTTCGGCGGCCTTTATCGCGCCTTTCAGTATGGGGCGCCGCCGCATGGCGGGATGGCCGCCGGTGTCGATCGGATGGTCATGTTGTTGTGCGGCGCGGTGAACTTGCGTGAAATCACGCTGTTCCCGATGAACCAGCGGGCGGAAGACCTGCTGATGGGGGCGCCGAATACAGCGGAACCGCGCCAATTGCGCGAACTGCATTTGCGAATTGTCGAGCCGCCCAAGCCACAGGCCTGATAACGGTTTTGCCGGGGCGACGGTATTTTGTCCCGGCAATGGTTGTCTTGATTTGGTTTGTCTTATTGACTCAAGTCGCGCTGCATTCCGCGTCCAGAAGGTATGCCACGGTGTTCGACGCACCGCTGGAAAGCGGGCAAATGGTTGTCGCGCGATGCAGATTGCAGGCGTGTGAGCGTTGCTCGGACCCCGTTATCGACGATCTTCGGCAGAAGCCGGTCATATAGCGCGATGTTTTCGAGCTCCGCCGCAACGCCGTTCTGGTAAGCGGCCGGTAAACTGTCAGCCGGTACGATAGCGCCGAGATACGGGTTGCTTGGCGTATCCATCCCGAAACGCGCATATTGGAACTTCACCATGGCAATGTGGCGGCGTTCTGCCTCCACGATGTTTATGAAGGGGCGAACTGCACCGTATCTGTCTAGGATCGATTGATAGGTCGCTTCAGCCTTGTACTCGTCATCCAATGCAGCTTCGAGAGCCTGTCGGTCGATAGGGTGAACGGCAGCGTGTGCGGAATTTCCGCCGGCGGTGAGGCTCAATGCGAGAGCAGGGCCCAGCACTCGGTAACCGCGTCGGCGAAACCTGCGATGTCGTTGGAAAGTCATGGCGCTGATATGGTATTGGCACAGGACAATTGCATTGAGAGGGATCAAATGCCGTGGATGTCGCGATGGGTTTATGGTTGAGGAATCCCCCATTCCACTTGCCAGCACGCGCGGCACTCATTAGGGCGATTGCCAATTTCGTAGCTCCCATAGTGAGAGGGAAAACATGAGCGATACCGCTGACCGCGTTAAGAAGATTGTCGTCGAACATCTGGGTGTAGAAGCCGACAAGGTGGCCCCGGATGCCAGCTTCATCGACGATCTGGGCGCCGACAGCCTCGACATTGTCGAGCTGGTGATGGCCTTTGAAGAAGAATTTGGCGTCGAAATTCCTGACGATGCGGCGGAAAAGATCGCCACTGTCGGCGACGCGATCAAGTATATCGACGACAACAAGGGCTGATAGCCCGTATCCCGCCGCACTCGCCTGACGGCCAAAGATCTTTGGGTGGTCGGCGGGATCACGACAGGCTCGACCCTGAACGGGTTGGGCCTGTTGGTTTTTACGGAGAGAGTATATGCGCCGTGTGGTCGTAACTGGTCTTGGCCTCGTCACCCCGCTGGGTAGCGATGTCGAAACTACCTGGGCGAACATCCTTGCCGGCATGAGCGGGGCGGGGCCGATTACCCGCTTTGATGCTTCTGACCAGAAATGCCGGATCGCCTGTGAAGTGAAACCGGCCGACCATCCCTATGGCTTCGATGCAAGCAAGCGGGTCGATACGAAGATTCAGCGTCAGGTGGATCCGTTCATCGTTTATGGCATCGACGCAGCCGGACAGGCGATTGAGGATGCCGGACTGCTCGAAATGGATGAAGCAACCCGCCTGCGTGCCGGATGCTCAATTGGTTCGGGCATTGGTGGTTTGCCGGGGATCGAGAAAGAATCGCTGGTCCTTCATGAAAAAGGGCCGGGACGAGTGTCTCCACACTTTGTCCATGGCCGTCTCATTAACCTGATTTCAGGGCAGGTATCCATCAAATATGGCCTGATGGGACCGAATCACGCGGTTGTGACAGCCTGTTCGACCGGCGCACACTCGATCGGTGATGCGGCGCGGATGATCAGGGACGACGATGCCGATATCATGCTGGCTGGTGGTGCGGAGGCGACCATCTGTCCGATTGGCATCGCCGGTTTCGCGCAAGCTCGCGCCTTGTCGACAGCTTTCAATGATGAACCTGAAAAAGCGAGTCGCCCTTACGACGAAGCCCGTGACGGTTTCGTTATGGGTGAAGGTGCCGGCGTGGTCGTGTTGGAAGAATATGAACATGCCAAGGCGCGGGGCGCGAAGATTTATGCCGAAGTGGTGGGTTATGGCCTTTCCGGTGATGCATATCACGTGACTGCTCCGCATCCGGAAGGATCGGGGGCTTTCCGGTCGATGGAGATGGCGTTGAGGAAGGCTGGAATGAGCCCGGCCGATATCGACTACATCAACGCGCACGGGACTTCGACGCCGTTGGGCGATGAACTTGAACTTGGCGCGGTCCGTCGCCTGTTCGGTGATGCCATGAGCGGGGTTTCAATGAGCTCGACTAAGTCGGCCATTGGCCATCTGCTTGGTGGTGCCGGTGCGGTGGAATCGATTTTCTGCATTCTCGCATTGCGTGATCAGATCGTGCCGCCAACGCTCAATCTCGATAATCCCAGCGAAAGCTGTGTCGGGGTGGATCTCGTCCCGCACAAGGCGAAGAAGCGGCCGGTTCGCGCTGTGCTGAACAACAGTTTCGGCTTTGGCGGTACCAATGCCAGCCTGGTGTTGAAGCTGGTCGACTGACATGTTCCGGCGCGGCAGGCAGGTCCTGCTGGCGATTGCGCTGGTGCTGTTCGCTGCCGCAGCCGTCTTTACCTATGGTTGGTATGGCCCCGGGCCATTGCAGAAGGAGCATTCCTTCCTGGTGCCGTCCGGGTCGTCGCTGCGTAGCGTTGCTCATGATCTCGAACGAGAAAAGACGATAGGGTCTGCTGAAGGCTTTCTGTTGCGAGCGCGAATATTCGGCGGCAACGATCCTATAAAGGCGGGCGAATTCATGTTGCCGGCAGCTGCCAGCTCCTCGCAAATCCTCGCGATTCTGCAGGGCGGGGACGTTATTCGCCGGTTTGTTACGATCCCGGAAGGGATGCCATCGGTCATGGTGCAGGAAAGACTGATGGCCGAGCCGCTCCTGACGGGAGATGTACCGGTGCCCGAGGAGGGATCTCTCCTGCCGGAGAGCTATGCGTTCGAACGTGGTGAGGCCCGTGCGGCGGTGCTGAAACGAATGCAAGTGGCGATGGATCGGACCTTGGCGGAACTGTGGGCCAAGCGAGGGCCCGATCTTGCAGTGAAAACGCCGCAGGAGGCAATTATTCTCGCCTCTATTGTGGAAAAGGAAACCGGCAAACCTTCGGAACGGAGAATGGTCGCGGGCCTTTATTCCAATCGCGTCAAGCAGGGCATGCTGCTTCAGGCCGATCCGACGATCATCTATCCGATCACCAAAGGCAAACCCTTGGGACGCCGGATTCGCCAGTCCGAAATCCAGGCAGTAAACGGCTACAACACGTATACGATGACTGGTTTGCCCAAAGGGCCGATTACCAATCCGGGACGCCAGTCGATTGCTGCCGTACTCAATCCGGCGAAGACTTCGGTGCTTTACATGGTTGCGGACGGCACCGGGGGACATGTATTTTCCGACACGCTTGAACAACATAATGCCAATGTCGAAAAGTGGTTCGCCCTGCGCCGTGCGCGGGGGGAAATGTAGGCATGGGTGAGGGCGGGGCTTCCCGGCGTGGAGCCCCTTTGCTTGTCACGGCGGAATTGCCGCCCGATGTTTTTGCCTGGGCTGAAAGTCTGAGGCGTATGTATTATCCCCCAGAGCGAAACAAGATTTCGGCTCACGTAACACTTTTCCACGGCTTGCCGCCATCTGCCGAACGGGAAATCCGCGCTACGTTGGCCAGTGCCGCCGCGCATAACCTGCCGCCGAAAGCTGCTATCGATGGGATCATGCCATTGGGTCACGGTACAGCCCTGAAGATCTCAAGCCCGGCGTTGATCGCGATTCATGAACAACTGGCTGAAAGTTTTCATGGATTGCTGACGCAGCAGGATTCGCATCCCTTGATGCCGCACATCACGGTGCAAAATAAAGTGACGCGCGGTGAAGCCAAGGCTTTGCAGAACAGACTGAGAAACACCCTGGAACCGCGGAATTTCGTCTTTTATGGGCTTGCCTTGCATATTTATCGAGAGGGCTGGTGGGACTTTGTGCAGCGATGGGCCTTCAGAGGTGCAAAGGGTAGTTGACCAGCGACGGGGACCGTCTTAAGAGCGCCGCCTGCCGGGCAGTTCGGTATGCCCGATGCCTCGTTTGGGGCGGAGTAGCTCAGCCGGTTAGAGCAGCGGAATCATAATCCGCGTGTCGGGGGTTCGAGTCCCTCCTCCGCTACCATTTCGCGAATCATCTCAGACCTCGCAAAATGGCGGTTTTCCGCCGCATTGAGGTGTTGGAGATGATCGCAATCATCCTCATGCATGCGTCCTTGAGTTGGACAGACCTAGTCAGCATTCGACCGGTTTGGACGCCTGTTGTGTTATGATTTGTGCTATTGTTTTCTCGCCTCGTGTTGATCGAGGTAGCCATGGGAAAAGCCCAGAATTTCAATCCTTCGAGCCTTGATATGCTCCGTTCGGGCAGGCGTTCTGATCGGTTGGTGGCCGGGCTTTGTGTGATTGTCAGCGCCACTGGTAAGAAGACCTGGACGTATCGGAGGCGCATCGCGAAGTCGGGGGTGATCGTGCAGCTCACGCTTGGCACCTATCCAGCTCACACTATTCCGGACGCGCGCGAGTGGGCCAGCGGGTTGAATGCTGCTGTAGAGCGAGGGGAAGATCCCCGAGTTGCCATGCGAATCGAGGAGACAAGGAAGACCCTGACGGTCGCGAAAGCTCATGCGATCTATATGGAAGCGATGAGGCGTGGTGACCGAAAGGTGCTCAAACCCCGCACGCTCTACGACAAGGAAGTAATCTTCACGAGGGACATCGATCCACGTCTGGGGACGAGGTCGCTCATAGAGCTCACCGAGAACGAGTGCTGGGATGCCATTTACGACAAGGCAAAGGCGTCGAAGGTTCGCGCAAACAAAATGGCCGGAGAATTGAGCTGTTTCCTGCGTTGGTGTTCGGGGCGAGAGGGCCGGATGGCGGGAATCGAGTTGACGGCTCATCCCGCACCGACGTTGAACTCGAATTGGTTTTGCACGGGGCCGAAGGCGAACAAACGCTTTTTGAATGAGGTGAACTGGGTTGGCTGTTCCAGGCGCTCGTCGATGAAGAGCTCAGCTATCGCCGAGGCTTCATTTTGCTCTTGCTGACTGCCGCAAGGCGCAACGAATTGTTCGGAGCCCGTTCGAGTGAAATGGCAGATGGTGTTTGGACATTGCCGCCCGAGCGATCGAAGAATGGTGAAGCGAACTATGTGACATTAGGGCCATGGGGACGCAATTTGGCGCAGACCAACCAGGAATGGCTTTTCGCATCTCCTCGCATAGACGGTCCGCACCTGTTCGGGTGGTTCAAGGCCCGGGACAGGGTTCACAGCCGGATGGAGCGGTTTGCCGGGATGGAAGTGGCCCGGTGGCATTTCCATGACCTGCGTCGCACGTTTCGATCACATGCCCGACGAATTGGTATCGATCGGGATATCGCAGAATTGATGCTCAACCATAAACGCAAAGGTCTCGAGGGCATCTACGACAGGAACATGGAGTTCGGACTGAGAGCGAAAGGGTTTGCCGCCTGGGAGGAATTTTTGGTTGCCATCGCACTTAAGGCAGGGGTTGCGTCTGAACTGGATGCACCTCTTTGAGGAAGCTGCCACCTCGCCACACAAATTGGGAGGTGGCCGTCCGTTCTTTCCTGTCGGGCGCGCATTTTCAACAGCGACCCGCTGATTAAGAGTTCGACAGGCCAAAACCGGCCTGACCTCGCCTCGCCACGAAAACGATTGTCTTCCAAGTATCTAGCGGGAATGACGTGGCTAGGCCGTGGTTGGAAAGTCTAACCCCGGTCCCGTTTTAACCGTCTTAGGAGCCGTCTTACAATGGCTGAGCTTACCGACAAGGCAGTGGAGAAGCTGCCGCTCGCGACCGGCGGGCAATACGTTGTGCGTGACGATTTGCCCGGCTTCTATGTCGTGGTGGGCAAGCGGTCCAAGACCTTCACCGTGCAGTGCGACGTGAAGGACGACCTGGGCAAGCGCCGCACCAAGAAGAAGAGCATTGGCAGCTTCCCCGACCTCACCGTGCGGCAGGCCCGCGCCAAGGCGAAGGCCGAGCTCGGCGCGATGCAGGTGGCGGGTAAGTTCGAGGAACGCCGCAAGGAGTGGACCCTAGGCGAAGCATGAGCGCACATGAAGGAGTACGAGCTTCCCCGGAAGGGCTCCCGGCCGCGCACGGTTGACGGCTACGACAAGACCATCAACCGGCTGATGAAGGCATGGCTCAAGGTGCCGCTCCGCAAGTTTGCCGATCATCCCCGGCTGGTGGAAGAACGCCACCACGAGATTACCCGCGAGAACGGCCCCTATGCCGCCAACCATTTCGGCCGGGCGTTCCGCCGCCTGTATCGCTACGCCCAGGCCAAGCTCGATCGGACGTTGCCCGTTGTGCAGTGGAGCCAGGTCATCACCTGGAATGCCGAAGCTCGCGATAGCAGCGGCATGGACGAAACCGAGCTAGGCACATGGTTTGCCGAGCTCGACAACGTGAAGAACGAGGTGCGGCGCGAGTTTCACCTGTTCACTCTCTTGTCGGGCTCCCGGCCCGATGCGCTGAGCAAGGCCAAGTGGGCCGACCTCGACTTGCGCCGCCGGGCGCTCCGTATCCCTGAGCCCAAGGGAGGGCCCGACCGGGCGTTCGCTATTCCGCTCTCCCGGCCGATGCTTGCCTGCCTCATCCGCGCCCGGAAGGCGGGTCGGAAGCTCGCGCCCAGGCAGGCGGACACTTGGGTGTTCCCCTCTGCCGAAAGCGCGAGCGGGCACATTGCCGAGTGGAAGGAAGACCGGTCCGAATTGTCCAAGTGGGGTAAGCAGCTTCGCCAGTCCTACGTGATCGCGGCCGAGACGCTGGACGTTTCGGAGCGCACCTTGAAGCGGCTGCTGAACCACAAGACGCAGGACGTGACGATGGGGTACGGCGACCGTGACCGCATGTGGCCCCGGCTGCTGGATGAACAGGCGCGCATGTCCGCCTACTTCATGGGCCATGTACCCGCGAAGAAGGCCGATGAGGCGGCGCAAGTAGAGGAGCGCGCCGCCGCCTAAGTGCCATAGGTCGCTAATACAGTTTATCAGTTTAAACGTCTGCAACGGTATGCGGCGTTGCGCGGCGAAACGCGGCGATCTATATCTCGCTTGTTGCTGGCGCATTCGCCGCCGCAAACGGCCTTTCGGATAGAGTTACCTGCGGGGGCTCGTTTCGACGCCGACAGAAAAGGAGAACCGGTAGAGCTCCGCTCCCGGCTGGCCGACCCGAAAGAAAGGGTCATTTCTGTCGAAGGGCTTAGGCCGTGTCGTTTGTAGATGATTCGTGGGAGAAGATCGCTGGCCTTGTGGCCGAGGTCGTCACCCAGCACCTCCGTACCAATCCACCCGTACCCACCCCCTGGCTCGCGCCTGAGGATGCGGCGGCATATTTGCGGCTCACCGTGCGCGGGCTGGAGGATATGCGCGCCAAGGGCACGGGCCCCAAGTATCACAAGGTCAATGCCCGCGTCGTTCGCTACAATGTGAACGACCTGGACGGCTGGCTTCTCTCGGATGGAGGGGAGCATGGCTAACAAGAAAAGACCCGCCCCGGTGGGGACCGGAGCGGGCCTGACCGAAGCCAACCAGCAGTCGGCAACATCGGAAACGGGGTGCATCTTCGCAATCAGCGAATTGCCTTTCGCTCTCCGTTATGCCGCCGAGCGCGCGGCCGAGTTTGCCGAAACGGTGTTCGAAATGGAGCGCGAGGCCGAAGGGCTGGACTGGGCGAGCCGGGTGCAGGCCCGTTGCGATGCTTCCAGCGACCGCCTCTTGGGCTGTCTCCCGCCGGGCATCGCGGAAGCGACCCGCGCCGAAGCCGCGCGGATGCTCTGCTATGCATGAGGTCGCACCGGACACCCCCGCCGCCATCGACTTCCTGACCCGCTTCGAGCCAGAAGGCCCCTGGGTGTTGACGGCCATCCAGCCCGACCGGAAACGCATCGAAACCCGCACTTTCCGGCCGGGCATGGAAGATGGGCTGGCCACCTGGCTGGGCAAATACAACGGCCGCCGCAATATCTATTTCAGCGTGAACCGGCCGCTGCGCGACCTGACCAAGAAGGCCGAGCGCGAAGACATTGCCGAAATGCGCTGGCTCCATGTCGATATCGACCCCCGCGTGGGGGAAGACCTAGAAGCCGAACGCGCCCGCGCCTTGGGCTTGCTCACCGCCAACCTTCCGGCCGGGGTGCCCGCGCCGACCGTCATCGTGTTCTCTGGCGGCGGCTATCAAGGCTTCTGGCGGTTGAAAGAGCCGATCCCGATCAATGGCGACCTTGCCCAGGCGGAAGACGCGAAGCGCTACAACCAGCGCCTTGAGACGCTGTTCGGCGCTGACCAGTGCCACAACATCGACCGGATTATGCGCCTTCCGGGTACGGTCAACGTGCCGGACGAACGCAAGGCGAAGAAGGGCCGGGTGCCGATGCTGGCGCATGTGGTGCCAATAGGCGACTGGCCTTCTTATCCGCTCTCGCGCTTCGAGCCCGCTCCCGCTGTGCAGGCCGCTTCGCCAGGGGGCGCTGAGGGCACTCTGCCGCCGCCATCTGTAGGCGCGCGGCTGGGTTCGCTGGACGAGCTCGACCAGTGGTGGGTGCCTGACCGGGTGAAGGTCATCATCAACCACGGCCGCCACCCTGACGAAAAGAAGGAGGGCGACGATAGCCGCTCTGCCTGGTTGTTTGATGTGCTCTGCCACCTGGCGCGGTGCGACGTGCCGGATGAAGTGGCTATGGCCATCGTTACCGACCCCGCGTTCGGCATCTCGGAAAGCGTGTTGGACAAGGGACGGAAGGCCGAAGCCTATGCCGTGCGTCAGATTGCGCGGGCGCGCATCTTTGCGGACGATCCGATCCTGCTTGAGATGAACGACCGCCATTTCGTGATTGAGAATGACGGCGGCAAATGCCGGGTGGCGGCATGGGTGCCGGCAAATGGCGACGGCCGCGAACATCTGTCTTTCCAGTCGTTCGAAGACTTCCGCAACCGCTACATGCACAAGCTCGTGCAGGCCGGGACCGATGCGAAGGGCCAGCCAACCTACAAGCCGCAGGGCAAGTGGTGGCTGGACAACCCGAAGCGTCGCCAGGTGCGCGGGCTCATCTTCCGGCCGGGTGGTGCCGAGACGGTCAACGGCTACCTCAATCTCTGGCGCGGCTTCGGGCTCGACCCCGTGCCGGGTGACTGGTCGCTCATGCGCGCCCACATCCGCGACATTCTCGCGGGCGGTGATGAGACGAGCGCAGACTACATCATCCGCTGGGCCGCCTGGGCAGTGCAGCATCCTGAGTTTCCGGCCGAGGTGGCACTTGTGTTCAAGGGCGGCATGGGCACGGGGAAGGGCACGTTCGGCCGGGCCATGCGCAAGCTGTTTGGGCAGCACGGCCTACACCTGACCTCTCCCGCCCAGGTGGCCGGGCGCTTCAACTCCCACTTGCGCGATGTGTGCCTGTTGTTTGCGGATGAGGCGATACGGCCCGACGACCGCGCTGCGCGCGGGGTGCTCAAGGCGCTGCTCACCGAACCGACGCTGCCAATCGAGGGCAAGGGCCGGGATATCGTGGAAGCCCCCAACTACGCCAAGGTGGTGATGGCCTCGAACGATGATTGGGTGGTGCCCGTCGATATCGACGACCGCCGCTTTGCAGTGTTCGGGGTGTCGAACGACCGGGGGCAGGATGAAGCCTATTTCCGCGCTCTGAATGCCGAGCTCGACAATGGTGGGCTTGAAGCCATGCTGCACGACCTGTTGGCGATGGAGCTCGGCACCTGGCACCCCCGGCAAGCGATCCCCGACACCAGCGCGCGGCGCGAGCAACAGGCGGCCACGCTCGACGGCTTCGACGCCGTGTTCCTCGACTTGCTACGCGAGGGCGTAATCCCCTCCGACCGCTGGCCAGGCGTCGATCAACCCTTTGTCGCCACAACGGCGCTCCGGGCACTCGCCGCTGAGCGCAACCGGCGCAGTGACGTTTCGCTCAACCAGGTGTCGGACCTGTTGAAGCGGCTGGGCTTCGAGAAGGTGCGTCGGTCGCGGCCGAGCGGCTTTGTGCTGCCGACGCTGCCGGAAGCGCGAGCGGCATGGGACCGCGTGTGTACGCCAGTGGCGTGGGACGACACCGATTGCTGGGTTGCAATGCAGGACGGTGGCGATCCGGCGCGGGGGACGTTCTGATGGCTACCGACTACCGACCTATTACCGACCTGCAACCGACCTTGGGCCAAGTCGGTAACGCCCAAGCGCCTGTAATCGTGAGGGATTGCCGACCTTACCGACTTAACCGGCCCAAATGTGTTCGCAAGGCAGAGGGCCCAGGGGAGGGCGGTGTATACCGTTACCTACTGACCTCTTCTAAGTCGGTAAGGTCGGTAAAGTCGGTAGAGTGGTGGAATTACAAGGGGTTGGCGATTACCGACCTGTTACCGACCCTACCGACCTTTGCCCGCTCGCTTCTTGGGCATGGGGAGGCCGAGCGCCCGCCGACCACGCCTTCCTGCCCCCGGCCTTGGACATTGTCCGCAACATGGCACGGCTGGGCCATCCGGTGCCGAGCATCGCTGCCGCCCTGGGCGTGAGCCGGGAGACATTCAACCAGTGCCGGAAGCGCCAGTCTGAGGTGGACGAGGCCTTTGCTGAGGGGCGCGCTGGCCTGGAATTCGAGCTCGCCAGCAGCCTCGTGGAGGCGGCCCGCAAGGACAACATCGTGGCGGCCATGTTCGCCCTGAAGTCCATGTTTGGCTACCGCGACAACGGCCAGACCGACACTGTCCCCAAGGTCGCTGTGCAGATCAATCTTCCGGCCGCGATGGAGGCCAAGGCCTACTCGGCAATGATCGAGGCCGAGCGCCAGCAAGGGAGCTCGGCCGATGAGTAAGCTCACCACGCCGACGCCCTGGCAGGAGCGGGTGCTGGCCATCCCCGAAGACCTCAACATCGCCATGCTCGGCGGCCGTGGCTCCGGCAAGACGACCGCCCTGGCGCTGCTGGCCCTGCGGCACTGTGTCCAGTACGAGGATAAGGCCCGCGTCCTGATCCTGCGCGCCACCTACAAGTCGCTGGCGAACCTCTGGGACGAACTCGAAGCCCTGTTCCGCGATGCGTTCCCCGGCGGCATCAGCAGCAACCGCGCCGACTTCATCATTCGCTGCCCGAACGGGGCCATCGTCACCCTGGGCAATCTGGGCCACAAGAAGGACGTGGCCAAGTGGCAGGGGCAGGAGGCAAACCTGCTGGCGGTCGATGAGATCACCAACTTCACCACTCTGCGCCACATCAACATGCTCCGCGCCAACCTGCGCGGCCCGGCTGGCATTCCGACCCGCATGATCGTACTCGGCAACCCCGGCGGCCCGCTCCATGCCACCATCGCGCGCCTGCACGTCACCGGCCGCATTCCGTGGCGGCCCTACGAGCTCGATGACGGCTCCCGTTGGGTGTTCGCGCCCTCGACCTATCTGGACAATTCGACCATCGACACCGAGCGCTATGCCCGGTCGATCATCGCATCATCCGGCGGCGACCGTGCGCTGGCGGAAGCCTGGCTGAACAACAACTGGGCCGACCTTGCAGGCGCGTTCTTCGCGGACGTGTTTGGCGAGCACTGCATCATCCCCGACAGCACCTTCCGCGTCCCGCGAGGCCCGGTTTCGGAGCACGGCTGGTATAGCTGCGTCGCGCTGGACTGGGGTTGGTCGGCACCGACCGCCGCCATGCTCGCTATCCAGCCGCGCATCCCCGGCCTGATTGGGCCCGGTGGCCAGGTGTTCCCCAAGCATTCGTGGATCATCGTGGATGAGGTTCATAGCGCTCGCGCCGACGACCCGAACGCGGGCAAGGGCTGGCCGCCCCAGATGGTGGCAGAGGAAGTGCTGGCGGCCTGCGAGCGCTGGAACGTGCGCCGCTATGGCGTAGGCGACGACGCGCGCGGCCTGCAGAACGACACGCTGCTGGAACAGCTTAGCAAGTACGGGCTGCAACTGACCAAGCCGCGCAAGGACCGCATTTCCGGCTGGGTGAAGGTGAAGGCCATGATGGCCGCCGCACGCGATGGCGACCCCGACACGCCCGGCCTCTGGATTTCCGAGCGCTGCCGATACGCGCTCGAAACCCTCCCGCTGCTCCCGCGCGATGACGTGCGGATGGAGGACGTGGACACGACCGCCGCTGACCATGCGGCGGACGCCATTCGCTACCTCGTAAATTCCCCCGTGATGCTGGCCAGTCACGGACGGATCGTTGCTGGCCACTACTGAGAAGGAAACCGACCATGCCCCGCATTCTCGACGAAAGTACCCCCGTCCGCGCCGATGTGCCGATCAGCCTCCACCCCGACAGCCTCTTGGGCATCGGTGAACCGCTCGCCACCGAAGGCACCCTGGGCACCAATGTGCTGGCCGCCGCGCGCGAAGCGTTGCGGAGCGGATACGACCTGTTCGGCCGGATGAACGACGCGGAACGCGACTTGCAGGCCATTGCCGATCCCGCGCGCCGTCGCCAGCATCCCGCCGAACGTGGCGGCCGTTCTGAGCTCTCTGGCGATATCCGCATGGTCAAGGGCAAGCCGACCCGCGTGGTGGACGCGGAAGAGTTTATCACCTCCGCTGAAAAGGCCTTCGACAGGGTCGCCCCGACCATCGACCGGCGGGTGACGGAGTTGAACGGCTACCGCGATACGCTCGCCACCCGCGTTGCAACAGCGCTGGACCATCCGACGCGCAAGACGCCCGAAGGGCTCGCCCTGGCTGCGGAGGTCCGCGCCCATATCAAGGCGGTGAAGAAGCCCGACGAGCGGACCAGCTTCGTGGCGCAGGCTATCGACCAGGGCGACTTGCCCACCGTCGCGGCCGTCATCCATGCTCAGCCGTTCCTCTCTGGGCTCGAACCGGCAACGCACGAAATGCTCCGGGCCCGTGCCGCTGCCAAGTTCGCCCCGGTGGACAGCGCACAGCTTGCCGCGACCGAGGCGGCAATCGACCATGTCTGCACCTCCACCAGCGCCCTGGTGAAGCGGATGGGCGACATTTCCGCGCTGCGGAACGTCCCGGCGGCGAAGGCGGCCAAGAGCCTGCGGGTGCTCGGAGAGGTAGGCCGGTGAGCGATCCCATTTCGCGACTGCTGGCCGATGCCTGGGTGGGAAAGCATAGTACCGGGGCAAAGGAGGAAACGGCCGACGAGCTCGGTATGCGGTTGGTCAAGGAGGCCCGCACCAAGGCGCTGGACCGCGCCTTGGGCGACCTCTCTCGCGGGCATGAACCCCGGCAATCGGACCTCGACGTGTTCAACGGCGATCCGCGCATGAACCTGCAATACCTCGACGCGCGCGACGAAGCGGTGGCGCGGTACGGCGGCGATCTAGTCTGGCAGCCCGACGCGCCCGATCTTGACGACGAGGGAGAGAAGGAATGAGGCCGCATGGCATTGTCGCGGCGGATGAAGCCGGTTCCGGGGTCAGGTATGTCAAACCGGCCGAGCAAGAGCGCCCGTGTCTACGCTGCCGCAAGCCCTTCATGAGCCACGGCCCCGGCAACCGCTTGTGCGGCGACTGCCGGACCCGCGACGTCAGCCCGTTTGAGCCGAGCTAGTCGCAGGCCGCGCGTACTTCCATCGTCACGTCTTCGACGTCCGGCCAATCCCAGACCGAGTCGCGAAGGTAGAATTTCCAGCTATTGGTCCGTTCGACATACGATGCGTTCGCCAGCACCAAGTCGTAAGGAATGATTGCAGCCCGCTCGACTGAGTAATCTTCTGAGAATATGACACCAGCAAGATAATCGAATCCGCCCTTGTCCAAGTCTCGAATGGCGCTCAATTGCCGCGAAGAATTGTGGCGCGTCGGTCTTCTCGATTTCACCTGATACAGCTTTCCTGCAGAGCAAAGCGCATCAGCGCTCTTCGCGGAATTTCCCGCTTGGGTCCAACCAAAGGCCTTGCAAAACAGGTATTCCGCGAAGTCGCCCACAGGGTTGTTAGAGCTACGGACAATGCCTCGTTCTCGAAGCTCCTCCCCAATGGCCGCGTGAAGGCCGAGCAACTCAGGAGGAGAAAACTGCTTCAAATCCATTGTCGCTCGACCTTTCCGTTTCACGTCAGCACCTAATTTGCCGCTGTATCTGGCCTCCACCATGGGAAAGCAGCCATGTGCCGACGGAGCAATTCCAAATCAACCTCTGGGAAATGCACCCCCTCGATTACCGCCGAGTAGTCGTCGGGGATGCCGAGAAGAAAGCCTGCCATGTTCCCATCGCAGTGCAGGTCGCAGGCCTTGATAATCCATACGACTGCGTCCGCGATGTCGCAGGTGTCCCACGGCTCTTCGGTGATATGATAGCGGAGCCCGTCGATTGCATCGCGGACACGCTGACGCTTCTCTTCAATATAAATGTCCATCTCGCACCGTCATCTGAGGGCGCTGATCAACCGGCACAGAAACGTACTCACCGACGAACAGCGCGTTGTTGCGGTTGGTTCGTCGGCTCGCGCGGTACACTGCACAGGGCTTCTATCCCCTGCCCCTCATCGCGAATTAAGGCGTTTAACGTGTTGCCCACCGGCCTAGGTCAGAGCGAACCGGAAAGGTGCGTACCGCCCCAAGCAAGGGGACGGTACGCACCTTTCGGCCTGCACGTCTACAGGTTTAAACGCGCCCTGGTTAATCCCAGTAGGTTGTTGCGGATTCGCCCGCTTCGATGGTTGCCTTTTGCGTCGTTCGACGCGACACATAGGAGCAAGCGATAACGCCCAGAGAGCTCGGTCGGGCTGAGATGGAAATACCTGAATAGATTATGCTTCAACAACGACAGAATCTTTTTAATACAAGCGGAAGCATCATTCGCGATGCGGACGATATTGGCGCAATTGATTGGAATAAGGCAAACATCATAATTAATGGCGATGCGCTTGCCGTACTCAAGGTCATGCCATGCGAGAGTGTCGATTGCATAGTGACGAGCCCACCCTACTTTGGGCAGCGCGACTATGGGCATGCGGGGCAGATCGGCGCGGAGGCCGAGTGCGCTGACTACATAGAGCACCTAGTTTCTATCTTTCGGGAGGCGCGACGAGCATTGAAGGCCAGTGGCAGCCTTTGGCTCAACCTTGGCGACAAATTTATTAAAGGCTCGCTTCAAGGCTTGCCCTGGCGCGTTGCATTGGCCTTGGTGGCGGACGGATGGAAGCTCCGTACAGATGTGATTTGGCACAAGCCAAATGCAATGCCGCATTCGGTGAAGACTAGGCCGACTGTAGATCACGAATATCTGTTTTTGCTGACTAAATCTGACTCATATTTCTACGACGCGGACGCCATTCGTGAGCCCCACGTTACGTTCAGTGAGAACAGCAAGATGAAGGGGGGCAGAAATCACCTCGGCAAACGAGGAGGTACGCCAGAGAAAGGCAAAAATATTGGTAATTCCAACCTCCATGATGGCAGGTGGGATCAAGCCTTTCATCCATTGGGGCGCAATCGACGCACTGTTTGGAGCGTTCCACTTGGCAAGTTTCGGGGAGCGCACTTCGCGGTGTTTCCTGAAAAGTTGATCGAACCGTGCATCAAGGCGAGCTGCCCAACCGGCGGCATTGTCCTCGATCCGTTTTTTGGTTCCGGAACGGCGGGGCTGGTTGCTCTCAACGAGGGGCGGCGCTTTGTAGGTATCGAATTAAATCGCGAATACTGTGAATTAGCCGAGAGCAGGCTACTGACATAGCGCAGCGAACGCTGGAACACGCTTCATTAATTCTGCTTCGAGGAGCGGTTCAACCTCTAGCACCTGATTCGGGTTCAGGTTGATGTAGATGTAATCTTCGCAGGCTAAGGTGGTTAGGTCACCCGCCCAACTCTCGGCAATAATCACCGGCAGGCAGTCGAAGCCAGCTTCGTGCGCGGCTGATATGGACTTGTGAATGTCTCGGGTGAAGAGAAGGGCATGCCCACCGCCCATCGTTTCACGTGTCTTGACTGGAATCAGGATTTGGCCGTGTGCGCCCACGACGCTTACGTCGTAGGTCTCGCCCTCTAGCCTAATTTCTACGTCACTTACCTTCACGTCGACGCCGTTGTCTTTGAAAAGCTGGGTCAGGAGCCGTCGGACGATTGCCTCGAACAGCGTCCCTTTGATTGCGCGCCGACTACCTTCAAGCCGGTCAGCTATCACCTCAGAGATTGCGATCCAGTTCCAGCGCTCGGGTTCCGGGTAGATTTCGCTGACATAGGCCCTGACCCGATTTAGCAAAGCAGCCTGCTTTGCTATGCCGTTTGTACGTTCCATCGAGGCAATCATGGGGCGAAGTCGTTGTTCCGGTGCGTCGCGCAGAATCCAACCGAGGAGCAACCACTTGCCTTTCGCCTCAGCATAAGGCCTGGCGATGCCGTCATATAGTTCGACACCGTTTGGCAGGGGGCGCTTCAAGTATTTTAGTATAGCGGCTTCTGCTCGCGCATCATCAGCATTGGTCACGAAATCGTGCAACGAGGCGTAGCCATATTCCTGCAAAAATTTGCAAAAATCGTCGTAGGCCCGCCGGTTCTGTTCTGCGATGATCGCCAGCTCTTTTAATCGAATATTCTCAACTGCGAACATCGTGTTCCCCTAGGATCGAGGGCGCACATTTGCAGCTTGGAAATCCGTTTGCAAGACGGTGACACTAAACCGTCTTAATTCCCGTCTTTCTAAGACGGTGCCCCTTGAGGGGTGGTGCCAAGTTATTGGAAAGTTTGGTGGACGCACTAGGGCTCGAACCTAGGACCCGCTGATTAAGAGTCCAAGGAAAATGTTATAAATCAGGTATTTGACTGCATTCATTCACATCGTCTCTTAATAAGAATTGCCAGCAAATCCTTTGTTTGCACAATGGGCCACAACACAAAAGTGGTCACATGTTTTTGACAATATTCGAAGGAGCGGGCCGCTGTTCAATGTCCGGGATTGCGGACACTCTGGGCAGGCCGCTTTCGGACGCGAAGTTACGAGAGCGGACACCGGCAAACGCCGCGTCACATGATCGCATTTCCTGAGGCCTGCCTCCCGGTTCGGTGAGTTTTCTTTTGGTCTGTCTCCAGCGCCGCTTGTCCGCTATAAGCTACCGATCGTCAGCCGACGATCTGATAATGTGCCGATGCGGCCCCCGACGGGATCGTTCGCCAGAGCGAGTGACTGGCATTGATGGAACGCGAACTGGAAGAAGGTCGCCTTCGCGCCATCAAAGGAAGTAAGTGACAAGGTCAATGACTGTCTCGTCAGCGCGACTTGTCGTTTTCGGTATCGTACTCTGTCACTCCTGCGGCGGATCGCGGCGTCGAAGTGCTGCGATCAATGCAGCCCCTGCCAACATGACTTGCGCTACGGCGTTCAAAAAAACCGGATTCATCAATTCCATTTCGCCCTCCCGTGTGAAGCGGTGAGAGCGTGAAAGCATGGATTTGATCACAGCGACCTTGGCGTTCGTGACACGAAAGCCAGGCTATTGTGACGTGTCGTCCGTATTGAAATCGGGCAGTTCGCGCTTCAACTGCGACACGAAATTACGGATTCGATCGACGCCAGGGGGCTGGAGATTGCGGCGGCGCGCTAGTTTGCGAGCGTAGCCCGCGATGTTCGGGCCTATTTCACCGGCTGCGAAATCGGCCCGAACGTGCGCCATCCAAGGTTTCTCCCGTTTCGACCGGGCCAAGCGGCTCTGTTCGGCGAAGCGGGCCCGGCCCATGACGAGGAATTCCTCGTTCTCCCGCCAGATCTCCCATTCCCGCGTGACGGCTCCGAGCTGCATCGCGAGCCGGAGCGCCGCATCCGGATTGGATCGAATTGCCTCACAGAGCCGCACCACGCGAAATGCATAGGCGGCGTCGGTCTCGGGACCGTCAAAATCGGCGACTTCCTCGGGCGTGTAATAGTCCCACTCGCCGACATCGAACGGCTGCGCGCCGGGAGCTGGTGGAGGCTCGGGCAGGAAATCGACAGTACCATCTTCGGCGACATCGAATGCCTCGCACGAAACGGCCTCATCGAAAAACTTCGCCGCCGCGTCGCCGCCTTCGATCAGCTCGGCAGGAGGACGCAATTGATCTGCGAAATGCTCGAGTTCCTCCGCATCGGAATCCGCTCCTAGCAGGTCGCGCGCAAGCGAAAGCGCCTCTTCGCGGTCATAAGACTTGGCATGGGCTATGAGATTGTCGATATTGGCTTGGTGCCATTCCGTCTCGCCCTGGGTCAGGAGTTCACGCGCGATCTCCTCGAGCATTTCAAGCGGCAACGCGCTGAAGCGGATCGGCAAGGGGCGTGTGATCGTCCAATGCTCTTTCTTCCGCTTTCCCTTGCGGCGGATCGTCAAGCTTCTCCGTTCGAATAGCCGCGGGCCGAGGGCACTCTGCTCATTGCCCAAGCTGATAAATTGAGGCTCCGAAACCTCGGCCTTTATGTCATTCTTCGCGATCGCCTCTTCGATCGACTGCCACCAGGAAATTTCGAACGCGAGAGCCGCAGCCTGCCCGCGCTCGAACGCATTTCCAGGTGGGGCCTCCCGTTTCGCCATTTCTTATGCCGCCTTTCCAATCTACCGGCCTGCTCTCGCACTTCGCTTCCGATGGCCCCGCGCGCGCGGGGCTACGATAGTCCTCCGCGCGAAATCACGATAGTCGAGTTGCTCATCTTGAACCATTTCGGCGAGGCTCGTCACATAGTGCGCCCATTCAGGGTCACGAAGCGGCGGATGTTCCTCTTCGATCCAGGGTCTGGGTTTGGGAAGTGTGGTTCGGACGAAAGGAAGGTCGAGGTCGACATTCGACGGCTGACGTCCGATGCCCAACCGGACACGCTTCTCCAAATGATCGTCGCGAACCACCGTATCGGTCAGCATAATTCGCCCCGCCTCGCGCTTCGATTTCCAGTGTCGGCATCTCTCATGGAGATCATCCACATCCGTCTCCGGCGAGACGTAGAGATTCTTGTCAGCGGCCTCCCATTGTAGGTCGTTGATCCGCATAGCGTCGGCAGGATTGACTAGACGGGCAACGTTGCTCGCCGGACTGCCGACGGAATAGGCAACATCGTCGTAGAAGAGGATCGCTCGCCACGGCCCGATCGGCACCAGAATCTGCAAGCCGACATTGGCATAGCCCTCGGCGGGCGCTCCCGTGCCGCCATAGAGATGATTATGAAAGATGACGGGCGCATCGGAGATGAAGAATGCCCGGCCGCTCACATTCTCGATCAGCTTATATTTGAGATCATAGAGGAGCGGCATGCCCAGATGGGCTGCCAGAAGCGAATCCGCGACGGCATCGCTTCTGGAAATCTTCACTAGATGGAGATTCTCGACCATTTCGTGGCCGGCATACTGGTGCTGCAGCATGGCTTTGACATATTTGTCCGTGCGTTCGTTCATTTCCGCGACGGCGGCCTGGGTCCGCTCATGCTGCAGCGAGACGAATGTCAAAAGACCATGATGCGCACCGCCAAATCGCGGCGGTAGCCGGTCATGCTGCAGAATTTGATCCAGAAGGCGTGCTGCCCGGCTTTCGATCGCGCCGAACGTGTGTTCCACTTGGCCGTCACGATCGTAGAACCATGCCTTGGAGGCCTGATCGCGGATACTTGCTGTCGGGATGAAGCGCTCGGCGGCGATATTGAAGACCCCGATCGATGCGCCGTCGCCGTTGCAGAACAGCTTCAAGTACATCTTTGGAACGAAGTGCTGATTCTTGTTCGCGGGCATGAACCAGATCTAGCGGCTGAGCCCGCCAGTGCGGTAGCCGTTCTATGGCGTCGGTGGCAGAAAGAGCTGATCGATTTCCCGCGCGCATGCTTCGAGCACATCCAGGGCCATACCGGGCGAATGGATTTCCGACGTCCCGTGCGCCAGGGCGTTGCGCATGTGAATGATCGCCTCGATCGGATCCATCCACGCACCGGACGCAGCGTCCGCCGGTGGCAGAATGCCCACCTTACGGGCGCGATCGACCAAATTGCGCAGCGTCTCCTTGCCTCTCAGGGGGGTGACGGCAAGGCGATGTTTCAACGCGAGTTCGAAGGCAGCGAACGCCTGCGCCTCCCCGACCACCAGCAGGTCATAGGCGAAATAGGCGTAGAGCAGGATGTTGCGGGCGCGATCGAACACGGCCCGGACATCCGGCGGGACCGCATTCAGCAGATCGACGGTCCCGATCGCTCGATGATGCTCGGCAAGGTCCACCGCGCGGACTCCGCGCTCGTCGCCGACGACAAGCGTGGCGAAGCGAGGATCCGCCGCAAGGAGCTGGTCTGGTTTCTTGAAGGTCATGAGGCTTGGCCATCATTGCTGGGGCGACCCGGCGTTGCGTCCAGGCCGCGCACCGCCACCGTTATTGGCCCCGTCGCATTGGACGTGATGGTCTCGGCCTGCCTTTGAAGGTCTGCGATCAAAGCCGAAAAAGACATCCGACGCCGTTTGGCCTTGTCCTTCCAAAAGCGGGTTTCGCGATGATGGCTGATCACCAGGATGCCATGGCGCCGGTTTGTGGGAAGAAGATATTGCTCGGCGAGTTGTACGGCGAGCGCCTCCCTGAGCGCGGCCAATGACCAGCCCATGTCGCCATGCTTGACCTCGATCGCGAGCTGGTCGGTCGAACTGGTCGACGACAAGATGATGTCAGGGCGGTCGTCGTGCACGACCTGCGCCTCGCGATGCGCATGAAATCGACCATCGCTGCGAAGGTTGAGCGCGTCGCCTAGCCATTCCTGCACCGCGGCTTCGTTTTCCGCCGTGCCGACCACCGCCCGAGAAGACATGTCGTTTTCACCGAAGCTCGCTTCGATCGCATCCAGAAGATCAAGTGCGACTCCCATCAGGTCGGCACCGTTGGCGATCGGCGCAAGCATCTTGTCCTCAAAGGCTTTCAATCTCGCGGCTGGCCATACTGGGCGTTCGCAGTTCCGCTCGGCCATCTCATAGGCGAGTTCACGCAGGCGATGCGCGCTTCGTCCAACCGCCGGCTGCTTCGACAACCACAGCATCTGCTGGTGTGCGTCGGCGCCTTGTATCGCGAGCAAGGCGCTAAGTGCCGACCCGCCCGCTTCGTCGAAGCGATCTCGAACCGGATCGTCCTCATTGCCTTGGGGAGCCGGTCCTCGATCCCGTTCCCTATAGGCCTCGAGAATGATCTGCGCGAGCGTGGCCGGAGCAAGTTCATTCAGCTTGCCCACGATTCCGCGATGCCGGCCGAACAGTCGGGCCAGGAGGCCATAGGCGCGCGATTTGTGCCGGCGCCGGCGTTCAGTCGCAAGGATGTCTAACAACCGTTCGGCCGCCAATGCTTGATCGAGCAAGAACAGGATCGCCAGGCAATTGACCAATGCTTCCCATTGATCCTGACCACGATATTCGGACAGGCGGCGATCGAACAGGCGGCTCAGCGACTGCTGCTCGGCGCTCGACAGATCGAGCCGGGCAAGAATTCTCCCGGCAATATCGATCATGGAAGGGGATCCGCCCTTACCGCCGCGGACCAACTTGAGCAGTGCGACGCGAAGCAAGGGCGGTATCGGCAATCCGTGGGCAGCCTGCTCCAACAGCGGCCGCCAATCGGTACCGCGATCCCACTCACGCTTCATCTGAGCGATGATCGGGGGTGCAGCGATCACGGGGTGATGTTCGAGCAAACCGCCGAGCCAAGGCTGGGTGCCCTGATCGTCAAGGCAGGCATGAAGCGCGGCGATTTCGGCATCGGCCGCGGACAGGTTCTTTGCCCAATCGGTATCTTCCGAAGCTTCGAGACGAAGCGCCGCTTCGCTGAGGATGATCGTGTATTTCACCGTGCGCGAGCCATCGGGCTTGGTCTTGGGTCGCTCGGGCTTCGTCACGCGCCACAGGATCTTCATACCATCGCGATAAGCTTGGGCAACCTCGTCCCCGAAGGCATCGGACAGACGTTGCCAGCTGCGCGCGCCTTCGCTTCTGCCGCTCTTGGCCCGTTTCGCGAGCCAATCGGTCAAGCGCAACAAGTCCAGCGGACCCGGCCAGCGCTTCAACTTCTCCGGATCGCGCAAGGGCTCGGGGTCGGCCATCAGGCGATCGCGCAAGTCGCGCCAGAATTGATCCTCTCGCGCCTTTCGCTCGCTGGCTTGCTGCGCATAGAAATCGTTCTTCTCGCGCATCCGCTTGATCTCGTCGCTCTCCACATAGGGCGCGCGCGCTTCGGCAAGCTGTTCGGTGAGGGCGGTGTCGGCCGAGACGAGCGTCGCGAGCCGATCAAGCGCCTCTTCCGGCGTGTCCGTGGCGCGTGCCAACTCGATCAACGCGCTCAGTGCGACATGGCGCTCGTCCGGGTGATTTCGATGCAGGCCATCCTCGAGCCACGGAATGTCCGTCATCATGAGTGACCAAAGATCGTGATTGCCGACCCACGCACGTCGCCAGGAGCGCAGGGGTTTGCCGTCCTTCGCTTCCTCGATGGCGGAGGCCACATCGGCCCAGAACAACGCCTGCCGCAACGGCGGTCTCGCGGTGATGAGATCCGACAACGCGGGATCGTCCTCGTCATCGGGCTCCCAGCCAGCCCTTTCGACCGCCATCAGCAGGCGGATGAGGGGTGGCCCATAGTCGTTCTGGTCGGAGTCGATGACAGCGCGCCGTGCGATGGGCGCGAGCCGCTCGGCAAGCCTTCGATAGCGGCGCGACAGTGCCGGCCAATCATCCAATGGCGGCTTGAAGGGAAGCTTGGCAAGCCCGGCGATCAGCGCTTCACGATCCGCGAAGCTCGCGCAGGCGTCGAACAACAGGATCAGTTCCTCTTTGAAGCCGTCGCTATGATATTCGCGGCCCGGCTTGCTTTTCGCTATGAGAGTGAGGAGGCCATCGACCGACAGGTGTTTGGGAAAGAGCTCGACGGCGAGCGACGGGGCAAGCTCCGGCCCCAACTGGTCCGCTTTGGCAATGACATCGGCAGCGACCGCCTCAAGACCCGTATCGTCGTTGAGGCGGCGCAACACGCGGGCCGCGACGATCCGGTGATATGGCCGTGTGACCGGCTCGAGAGCGGCCGCCCGCGCCACTTCCAGACACCCGCTGATTTCGCCCTCTTCGACAAGACGCAGCATCTCGAAGCGAAAATGCTCGCGGGGATTCGCAGCCACGGCCGCATTAATCGCCGGAGCAAGCGCCTGTTCTGCGAACATCCACAATGATTGATGATCGATGCGCGAATAGGCCAAGTCACCACGAGCGTCGCGTTCGGCGAAAGTGGCCAACAGGTGTTGCTTCTCCTCAAGGCTGAGCGCTCCCGGGTCGCCATGCTCCAGCAGGACCAACGGCTCGCGATGGAGAATATGTCGCCGCAGGGTGGGACGCCAAAGCGCCAACCAAGCGGCAGTCGCACGTAGCGATGGCGGAATCGTCTGGATGCCGAGTGCGTCGGCCAGAAAGATGCGGTGCAACTCGGGATCGGTCAGCCGATTGCCCATTCGCCGAAACCAGCATGCGGCTAGATACTCCTGGGCCGAGCGATGGTAGAAACGGACAAGTCCGAAGGTGGCGGGGACGAAAAGGCCGCGCTCGAGCAGTCGTTCGATCTCCGCAGCTGGCCAATCGCCTAGCACTTGCCGCGGATCGATCGCTTCTTGCTCGTCCGGCAGTTGTCCGGGCAGGCTGAGATTCATGGAGCGGCCAAGAACCAGCGCTGCCGCAAGCCGTTCCGCCCCAGCGCGAATCTGCTCGTCGGTCAGACTCGACAAGGTTCGACGCGCATCGCCGCGCTCGACTAGGCGCTCGGCGATACCGAGATCGAGCATGTCGGACAGGCTGCCGAACTTGCGATACTTCTGCCAATAGCTGGCTAAAATCTGAAGGTCGCCGGGTCGCTCGGCAAGCTGTTGCAAGCCCCGCGCATAGAGCTCCGTTTCGAAATTCTCGACATCGGTGACGCTTGCCGCGGTCAAGAACGCCTTACGCTGAACGTCCGATAACTTGGTGAGCGCTACAACCGTGATGTCTGGAATTTCGCGGACTTTTGGCGCCTGGAAAGTTGCGGTTTCAGGGATCCTGAGCAACGCGTCGTCCGGGTCCACCGCGTCGGCCTTGTCCGGGTTTGGCGGAGGCACCCGCAGGGTCCTTCGTACCAGATCCAGATCGGCCTTGCCTGTCCAGATGCTTCCCCGGCAGGACAGCAATATGCGAGCGCGATCATAGGATTGGCCGAGTTCTCGCGCAAAGCGATTGAGCGCTTGTTCGACACCCTTGTGATTCAGCCGCGCCTCATCAACGGAATCGAGGAAGAACCACGCCGGTGCGCTGCCTTGGTGCCAGCTCGCCAGTAGACCCGCGTCTTCGCGCCCGAGCGAGCCGTCCAAACCATAGCTTGCCAGTGATTCGACCGTTACATAGAATGCATCTCGTTTTTCCTGGCGCAGCACATCCGCCCGGGCGCGGAATTCGGCGCTCTTTCCGGCCGCCGCCTCGGCGAGGACCACGACCCTGGGGCGTTCGAGCAGCTCATCCCAGCCTAGCCCACCGACGTAGCCACGGCTCAATCCCTGCCACGCTTCGGCGGAGAAAGGCTGATCTGGTTCGATCGAGCTAAACCGGCGATGAAGGTCAACATAGGTCAAGTCGATATACCCCGATGCCCGAGCGGCAATCGGTCGACTATGCCGCGAAATGGATTTCTATCTCCGCCTTTGTATTAAGCTAGGCCCCAGCGTGTCGGATCGCGAATAGTCGTCACTGGAGCAGTCGCGCCGACAAATCCCATTGCAGGTAAAGCCGGATTGAAAGCAACGCGGTTTACGATGACTAAACTTCTCTATCTCGATCAGAATGCCTGGGTCGCGCTCGCACGCGGCGCTTGGGACAAGGTGGCATTTCCGAAAGAGCATGCTGCATTGGCGTCACTGATCGACGGGATCAAGGCGCAGGCGGTGACGGTGCCGTTGAGCTTCACGAACATCTATGAAACAGCCAAGATCAACGACCCGGCGCGCAGGACCCACATGGCCCGCACACAAGCGACAATCAGTCGCGGTCTAGTGTTCCGTGGCCGCCGTCGGATCTTCCAGGAAACATTGACCGTCTATCTGGCGGACCGGTTTTCGCTTTCGTATCCGACGCCAGGCGAGGGATGGTTCCTGTCCGACCTCTGGTTTGATGCCGCTGCGGACTATTCGCCGGACCTCTACGGCTACACCATTTCGCAGCGAGTTCTTGACTTCGTGCGTGCGCGCCCAGCTGAAACATTGTTTGATTATCTCGCCTTCAATGACGAGGATGTTAGGGTTGAGGCGGTGCGACGTTACAGCGCCGGTTCGGCCGAGCTCATTGCGGGTATCGAGGCGCGCCGTTCCCTCGTCGCTGGCGAGACCCTCGCGTTGCGAAAGCGTGCATACGGCGCTAGACTGATTATCGATGAAATCGACTTCATCCTGGCCACAGGTCGGGAGCTTGGATTGCCTTGGCAGGCCGTCACCGATCTGGGTTCATCGTTGGTGCGCAGCCTCACGGTCGACGTGCCCGTTCTCAACATCGAACGCGAGCTGGTGGTTCGGCTGGAAGACCAGACACGCGCCATAGCGGAGAACGATCTGCGCGACCTCGCGGCGTTCACTGTCGTTCTGCCGCTCGCGGATGTGATGGTCGCCGAAAAGCCGTTCGTGAATCTTGCCCGGCAGGCTCGGCTCGGTGAATGTTACGGGACGACGCTGCTGACTTCGATCTTCGATCTCGCGGACAATCTGCCATAGCCGGGCTCCGACATGCAGAAGGAGAACCAGCCGCTCACACCGGACATAAGCTTGCGAATGAACGACAGGGTTCGGCGAGCGGTTTCAGGCCGGCGAATGTTGGCTATGAGGGCGTTACGGATCATTGGGGCGAAGTGGATGATTGGGCAGTTAGGGGCACATGTGCTCAGGCCTAACCAGGTTATGCGCGATGATTTGAGCGTCAATCGCCCGAGCGAGACCGTCGATCGTAGATCGCGTCGCCGCGATGAATGCGTTATCGAGACGAATCTTACCGCGCGGGGCCGCAATGCCGGGATAATTTCGTCGATATTGGTCGTCAGCGCGTCCATCCTGATGCACCAACATGTGGCGTGCATCAAGATAAGGCATTGCTGCGTCAATCACAGCAGTGTCGATTGTGAGCCCCAGTCGGGTCGAAACCTTCGAAATGAGTAAGGCCGTCTTCCGCTCGTTTTCTAGGGCTCGGAAGATCCTCTGGGAAATGAGTGCAACCAAATTGTCCCAGCTTCCGGCAGCAAGAATGTCCCGAGCTTGGAAGTCGAGCTTGACCTCGCCGGCAAAGCGCCCTGGATCGATCCCTTTCTGCGCAGCCCTCGTCATCGTCTCCCCGAAAAATTCCACGAAATCTTCATAAATGTCCTTCACGAACGAGGCGCTGAGCGTTTGTCTTAGGTGACCTCCGCGGATCTGCCGAGTCCTCAATGAGTTGAGCTGTCCGAGCCGAGGATGCTGCGCCTTGGTCGAGCCGAGCGCAACCGCAACGCTACTTGTGCTATCAGCAATTGAGACAAAATCCCGCACGAGCAACTCGCACAGCTGCAGGTCCGTCTCGTAGTAATCGCACCGCTGCTGAAACCTGTGATAGGCCTTGGTTTTCGGAAGCCCTCCAGTCATTATCCCCCCATTACTCTTTTCATAATTGTACACGGATTTGCCATCGCTGATGGCTATCTATCAACCCTGCAACCACAATCGCAAACCAGTTTAATCGTAAGTGGTGATACAGCTCGGGCGGCGACACGGGAACGAATTTGCACAATTGTATGCGACCAGCTAGCACGACGGTCGTTGGATACCGAAGAACGTCCCGCTATGATACTTGCGAAAATCGTTCCGGCGCGCATGCATTGGAGTACGAGATCTGGCTTCAGCAGGTCGAAATCAGAACAGGTTCGACGCAGCCTCGGTACCGTTTTGGCTGCTACGCGACGGCGTCAGAACCATGCACAGCTCATCGCCCGAAGTGGACGAAGCCACTGATATCGTCTTGGCAGAAGCGGTCCGTCGCTACGTTACGAAAGATCGATTGCCTCCAGGCGGTGAGGACCAACTCAAGCAGTTCGACGTGCAGAACATCCTCGCAGCCTTTAAGCTGGTTCCCCTCGACGGCGACCCAGATGCGATATTGGGCAGGCTCTTAGATCGCGACCTAGCCACTATCGATATATCCGAGGCGGACATCGCGGCCGACGACGGTTGCTTCTTTCTGGCGCCAGCCGGGATAGAAAGAGGACTCGCTCTTCTCGGCCGCCTTGTGCCCGCGGCTCCTTCCGCCGATCCGAATGATAGAGACATGGAGGAACTCATCCTTCGGTATTTTATCAACGACGATCGGGCGACTCGGGGCGCCCAGCCGTTTGGTGCGATCTTCAAGCAAATCGGCAGGCCAGCGCGTGGTTGGCTAGGCGCGTTTTTCGACGAGTTGCGAACGCCTGAGGAAAAACGCGCCCTTTTGGTGATACTGGATCGCTTAGTTAGGCGTCGGCTTGTCCAGAGACGTCAACGAGACGACGCTGAAGAGCCCTCTTTCGAAGCCAATGATCGCGCGATTCATAAGTACTTCCAACAACAATCAGCCGGCCGCGGCAGGCAAGGCGTTGAGGATCGAGGTGACGCAGTTGACCAGCGCGACGGTGTCGACACGTCAAATCAGTCCACCGACGCCTTGAATCATTTTCCGGCGCTTAGCGACGACGGATTGCGACCTTCGGAGCCAATTCGCGTCGACAGCAGAACATGGACCGGGCTCACACGCGTGCGCGTGACCCATCGCAATGCACGCGCGATCTCTCGCTTGATCGACACCGCCCTCTGCGAGCTGCCTACGGACGGGAATGCAGCGACTGCGCAGGCCAGAACCCTCTTGCTGGCGGCGAAAGAACTGACCGACGCTCCGGAACCGCCGTCAGATATTATCTGGGAGCTTGTTCAGCGAGCTGGGGCCGTAGTAGGGCTACTCGACATTTTCTTTCGCATCTTCACGGCTGTCGCAGTTGCTTCCCTTGCCGGACCTTCGTGAGCCTGCGGTCAGAGATGGCTCAAGAGGCGAATTAGAGTCCCACGTTCGCCGGCGCCTGAACAATGGGCAGCTTTCAGCGAGCAAGTCTGCGCGGAAGTGTGGCAGCTTTGTTGGCGACTCCAGTCCCGCGAGCCGATCGGCGAAATTCTCCAAGATAGCCGCAAAGCATATCAGTCACTTCGGCATAGGGCTTCGATTTCAGCGGGCGCCCGTGATGCCCCCGAAAAGCTCGCGCCGACTTTTACGCCATTGGCCGGCGTCATCTCGAAGAAGCCGTGCCGCGCTCAGGTCAACTTTGTACGACCTGCTTGAAAAAGAGGTGGCAAAATGCTACCTCATGGGGTGGAGGTGACCTATGGCCCAGTCCATCAAACTTGCTGACGACATCATGAAGATCGTCCGCCGCGAGTCCGAGTTACAGAGCCGCTCGATTGCTGGCCAGATCGCGCATTGGGTGCGCATAGGCCGTGCCATCGAAAAATCCGGCAATTTCGATCATGCCCGCATCACCGCGGCACTAGCTGGCAACATCGAGACAACCGACCTCACTGATGAGGAAAAGGATGTCTGGCTCGACAGCTTTATCGAGAAGATGGGGCAGCCGGGTCCTGGCGAGGACGCTCTCTTTGCCCGGCGGCGGCAGCTTGGACAAGGTGTTGGCCTCGATGAGGGCGGCAATCTCGTGCGTGAGAAGGCCGCGCATAAGGCATGACGCCGACAATGATCGTGCTTGCCGGGCCGAACGGTGCCGGCAAGTCGACCCTCTACCAGACCCGTGTAGCACCGAGCTTCGCAGGACCCTTCATCAACGCCGACATCATCCAGCGCGACGAACTGCGTGATCCCTCTCCAGCCGCGTCTTACGAAGCAGCCAGGATCGCGTCTTCGCGCCGGGCTGCCTTTCTTTCTCAAGGTCGCGATTTTGTGACCGAAACCGTCTTCTCGCATCCCTCCAAGCTTGAACTGATCGACGAAGCACGAACGAAAAGCTTCACCGTCATCGTGATGCATGTCGGCGTAGATACACCCGACCTTTCTGTCGCGCGTGTCGGTACGCGCGTCGAAGAAGGTGGTCATATCGTCCCAGAGGACAAGATCCGTGCCCGCTACATGCGCGGGGCACCATTGATCCGCGCCGCGGTGCTCAAGGCGGATCGAGGCCTGGTCTTCGACAATTCGCGCCTCAATCAGCCGCCGAGCCATTGCCTGACATTCGCGAACGGGCAGCTGGTCTTCGCGTTGCCGCGCCTACCCGACTGGATCAGATCGGTTTATGAAGCAGACTTGGAGATCTGAAGCCAAGTGCGAAGGATGGCCGGCAAGCTGCCCAGTGCCAGCCAGGTAATTCGAGCCTACTCTTCATTGAGTGTCGTTTGCACGGCCGATCGCCCACCCTGCGTCCAGATGTCGAATGTCGACTGACCTTCCTCAGCCATCATCTGGATCATGGAGATTTCACGTTCGGCAAGGGGCCGCTGAAGTTCCGCATAAAGCGTCCGATCATCGAACCCCGCGCGCGCCGCGGCGTTTCGGTCCGTTGCGAACCGGACAGCTGAGATCCGCGACCAGTAAATAGCTGACATGCACATGGGGCATGGTTCAGAGCTTGAATATAAAATGCAGCCATCGAGGAACGGCGCTTCGAGCGTCTTGCAGGCGTTCCGAATTGCGACGATTTCGGCGTGAGCGGTCGGATCGTTGTGAGCATGAACGTGATTGAAGCCTTCCCCGACGATGGCTCCATCTTTCACTATCACCGCCCCAAAGGGCGGCCCCGAGCCTTGCGAGATTGCCTCTTGAGACAGGGCGATAGCTCTTGCCATCGCATCCTCAGGCAGAACCGGATTGACCATATTCTTCTCCGATCGGGGAATGGTTGCTGTCATTGTGCGCCCGGCCAATAATGTGAGTTCGGCAAGAGGCGGGGGCCAAAGATTGCCTGTCCCACTCGCACGACCGTGGCGCCTTCCTCAACGGCGATTTCAAAATCGCCCGACATGCCCATCGAAAGGCCGTGCCAGTTTTGGGCGGCGTCACCTTCCTGCAGTAGGCGCTGCTGAATAGCGCGCAGATCGCGAAAGCACTGGCGGACGCGGATGGTGTCCTCGGAGAAGATTGCCAGCGTCATCAGGCCGCGCACGCGCAGGCTGGTGAAGGCGGGCAGAGCTTTCGCAAAGGCCATCACTTCTTCGGGCGGCAACCCGAACTTACTGTCCTCGCGCGAGGTGTTGACCTGCACGAACACGTCGAGGCTTTGCCCTGCCGCCTGAAGCCGCCGATCGAGCGCTTCGGCAAGACGCAGGCTGTCGAGCGCCTGAAATTCGCTGGCGAAGCGGGTGAGGTACTTGACCTTGTTGGTCTGCAAATGACCGATCACGCTCCACCGCACGGGCAGATTGGCCAAGGCTTCCGCCTTGCCGCGCGCTTCCTGCACCTTGTTCTCGCCAAAGCAGTCGAGCCCGGCGGCATAGGCTTCGCGCACGCGGTCCGGCGGCAGCGTCTTGGTGACCGGCAAGAGCCGCACGGAAGCTGGATCGCGGCCTGCGCGCAGGCAGGCCGCTTCGATCCGGGCATTAACGCACGCGAGATTAGAGGCGATGTTGCCGCTCATCTGCGTGCCCCTATGGTTCCAGCGGGAAGGCGGCGATGAGATCGCGCACCTGTCGCTGCGCTCTGTCGATCACCGCGCCATCCGGTGTGCGACCCTTGCGGGCGGCATCGAGCAGGGTGAGGATAATCTGTCCGATCAGCTTATATTCCGCCTCCCCGAACCCGCGCGTGGTGCCTGCTGGCGAGCCCAGTCGGATGCCCGAGGGGGCGGACGGGGGCTGCGTGTCGAACGGGATCGCATTCTTGTTGATGGTCAGCCCGGCGCTTTCGAGCAGGTCGGCGGCGCTTTGCCCGTCGATGCCGAACGGGCGCAGGTCGACGAGCTGCAAATGGCAGTCCGTGCCGCCGGTGACGAGGCGTAGCCCACCATCGGCCAGCACATCGCCCAACATGCGGGCGTTATCGCGGACCCGCCGCGCATAATCTTCGAACGCAGAGGTTCCGGCCTCACCAAAGGCGACGGCCTTGGCAGCGATGACCTGCATCAGTGGCCCGCCCTGCGTACCGGGAAACACCGCCTTGTCGATCTTCCTGCCCAGTTCCGGGTCGTTGCTGAGGATCACGCCGCCGCGAGGGCCGCGCAGTGTCTTGTGCGTGGTCGAGGTGACGACATGGGCATGCGGCAAAGGATTGGGATAGAGCCCGGCAACGATGAGGCCGGCATAATGGGCGACGTCGGCCAGCAGCCAGGCCCCCACGTCATCGGCAATGGCGCGGATCGCGGCAAAGTCGATTCGGCGCGGATAGGCTGATCCGCCCGCGATGATGAGACGAGGGCGGGTTTCGCGCGCGACGCGGGCGAGATCGTCAAGGTCGATCCGCTCGTCGTCTTGCCGGACCTTGTAGCTGGCCGCGCTGAACCAGCGACCTGAGATCGTCACCTTGGCGCCGTGCGTCAGGTGCCCGCCGCAGGCAAGATCGAGGCCCAGGATCGTATCGCCCGGCTTCAGGAGCGCGAACGACACGGCGAGGTTGGCGGTCGCCTCGCTATGCGGTTGTACATTGGCCCAGTTGGCCCCGAACAGCTGCCGCAGCCGATCGATCGCGAGTTGCTCCACCGCGTCGGACGGTCCGCAGCCGCCATAATAGCGCCGCCCCGGATAGCCCTCGGCATATTTGTTGGTGAAGATCGAACCTTGCGCCATCCGCACCGCGCGGCTGGCGAAGTTTTCGCTGGCGATCAGTTCGATACAGTCTTGCTGGCGCTGCCGTTCGTCTTCGACAATGGCAAACAGGTCCGGGTCCGCGATGGCGATGTCGTCCGGCACCACTTCGCCGCCCAACCGGGAAGCGATGCCGGACGACGGCGCAAGGAGAAGGGCAGGGGATTGGGGGGTCATGGCCGCAACTCCTTTAGCCATTGGGAGAACATCAGGCGGCCCGCATCGCGCAGCGGTGCTCCGTAGCGCGCCGCATCTGTACGCAGGACGCTGGGATCGAGGCCTGCTGTCGCCAGTTCGCAGGCATGGCCGATCAGCCAGCGTTCGATCCGCTTGGCATCCGCTTCCGGGTGAAATTGCAGGCCGAGGATGTTGGGACCGAGAGCAAAAGCCTGATTGGCACAGGCCGGGGTTTCGGCCAGCTTCTTGGCTCCGTTCGGAATGGCGAAGCTGTCGCCATGCCAGTGCAGCACTGGCGCATTGGCGAGATGGGCGAGAGGGCTTTGCCCTCCGGCCTCTGTCAGAGTGAGCGGCGCGAAGCCGATTTCCTTCTCATCGCCGGGGGCGACGCCCGCGCCGAGCGCCGCCGCCATGAGCTGCGCGCCCAGGCAGATACCCAGCGTGGGCCGGTTGGCCGCCAGCCTGTCCTTCAGCAGCGCGATTTCGTCGATGAGGAATGGGTAGCTGCCCGTGTCATACACCCCGACTGGCCCGCCCAGCACGATGACCAGATCGGTTTTTACCGGCTCCAGCGTCCAGAGTTCGTCGACGCCAATATCGTAGTAGTGCAGCTTAAATCCGGCCTCGACGAGTGGTTGTTCGAAGGTGCCAAGATCCTCGAACGGTACATGCCGGATGGCGACTGCGGTTTTCGGCATTGGTGCCCTCCTTGAAAGTCGGGCTGGTCATAGGCGTAAACCGGCCTATTAGGATGATCCAGTTTCGAAATATTACTTAGGCCGGATCGTGCGCAACCTGACTATCGAACTTGATCCTCGTTCTGCACGGCCTCCTTATCTCAAGGTTGCCGACGCCGTGATCGCTGCGATTGAGGCAGGGCGATTGAAACCTGGCTCGCGCCTGCCAGGGACGCGGGCACTGGCGAAGGTGCTTGGCTTAAACCGCAACACGGTGGATGCAGGCTATCAAGACGCTGTGGCGCAAGGGTGGCTGGTGGCGGAGCCTTCGCGCGGCACCTTCGTTGCGCGCAATCTGCCTGACATTGGTTTGTACTCGCCTGCGGGTGCCGAAGCGAACCCGCAGCTCAACGGGAGCCGGACTGAAGAGAGTGCAAAATCACTCTTGTCATTCAGCGATGGCGCCGCGGACCCCCGATTGCTTCCGACTGCGGCGATGGCGCGGGCTTTCCGGCGCGGGCTCATCCGTAAGAAGGCACTGTCCTCGCTCGGCTATGATGATCCGCGCGGGACCACTGCGCTTCGCAAAGCGTTGACGACGCATCTCGCCGTCGAGCGTGGCCTGTCTTTCGCGTCGCATGACCTAATGGTGACGCGAGGCAGTCAGATGGCTCTGTTTCTTGCCGCACAAGCCATTGCCGTTCCTGACATGGCGATTGCCGTTGAGAACCCTGGCTACCCGCTCGCTGTCACCGCGTTCAGGGCCGCCGGCGTACGGGTCGTTCCGATCGCGGTGGATGAGGGGGGCATGTCCATCGACGGGCTCGAAGGGGCGCTGGCGCGTGATCGGTCGATAGGGGCCGTTTATGTCACGCCGCACCATCAGTATCCCACCACCGTCACCATGGGGGCCTCACGGCGCCTCCGCCTGATAGACCTCGCTCGCACAGCACGGCTGACCATCCTCGAAGACGATTATGACCATGACTATCGGTTCGAAGGAGCGCCCGTCCTACCAATCGCGGCTCGGGCCCCAGGCGAAACCGTCTACATCGGATCGCTGTCCAAGCTGCTCGCTCCTGGAATCCGGCTGGGCTATGTCGTCGCTCCGCCCGATCTGGTGGCGCGCATGGCCGGGATCCGGGAAGCAATCGATCGGCAGGGCGACGGTCCGCTGGAGGAAGCCGTGGCCTTGATGATCGAAGATGGCGAACTCGCCCGTCACGCCCGCAAGGCGCGCCGCATTTATCATGCACGCAGGGATTATCTTGCGGCTAGGCTGCGTAGTGCTCTGCCAGACGCACTGGCCTTCGACATCCCGCGCGGCGGCTTGGCGTTATGGGCACGGATCGTTGACGGCACCGACCCCGAGCGCTGGAGCAAAGTGGCAAGCGAACTGGGGTTATCTCTGACGCCTGCAGCACAGCATAGCATCGATGGACTTGGACCTGCGGCCTTCCGCCTCGGTTATGCCGGCTTGGATGAGCCGGAAATTGACCAGGCTGTCGAAATGCTCAAGATAGCCCATCTGAGAACCTGACAAATGACCGGCAGCTGTTCGGCCACCCCGCTACCTATCCCCTTCGCTCAATCCGAAAACGTTGGGGTGTCGCACCTGCGGCCTCGCGAAATTTCGTCGCGAAATGACTTTGGCTCGAATAGCCAACGGCAAATGCGATCTGGGTGATCGTCATGTCGGTGCTGAGAAGAAGAATTTTGGCACGCTCGATCCTTCTGCTCAGGACGAACCGATGCGGCGGGACACCCATGGATTGGCGGAAGGTCTCCCCAAAGTGATGCAGGCTAAGTCCGGCTATGCTGGCCAGCATTGCCAAGCTGAGATCGTCCGCAAGATGAGCCTCGATATAGTCGATCACCTGCCGTAATCGCGCCGCCCCCAATCCGCCTTTGATTGGTCGGGGCAGCCATTTTGCGTCGCTGTAATGGCGATAGAGATGGACGGCGACCAAAATGCCCAGATGCTCTGTCACAAGCTTGCTTCCATCGGCAGCCTCGCCAACTTCATCGCGTGAGGCCCGGGCTGCTGCGAGGAGGCGTTCGTCTCGAACTGCGACTATTCGTCTGCCGAAGCAAAAGAGGTGCTCTGGACACTATTGGCGCAGCGCCACAATGGCCGGAAATGCGCTGAGCCGGCGGCCAAGTTCCGAGAGAACAATCGGAGCCTGTAGCGTATTTCCGGCAGGTGTGGGGATTGGCGGTAGCGGTCCTCCGCTACCAATCATCTGTTTGATGCTGGACGGTCACGACGTTCATGGACGTGACCTGTTCGGTCGGGGAGGTGATCATCGGTAATCTGCACGGTGATGCGGTGCAGCGCGTAACCCGGCCCAAAGGATGCGCCGAGATTACCGGGATCGACCGCTTCCACACTTGCCGGAACGGTGATGTTGCGAAACGTCACCAGCATCGGATAGTTCTCGCGCTCCAGATCGGCCGCACCGACCACCGCGCGGAGGGCATCATGCTTTTCGGAGGTTCCGCTACTTGCCAGTGGCTGCGGCAACAGCGCCCATGCGTAGCTTTCGGCGCCCCGGCCGTCCTCCGAACGCAGCAGCGCGAACAAGGTGCGCCCGTTCGGAAGATCGACCGCTACCGCTTCCCCTTGAACCCGGCTTATCCATCCCCCGGCTTCGGGGCCGGGAATACCTATACCCTTATGTCCGCTGACTTCGATCACGCTTGAACCAGCGCGCGGGCCTTCCGGCGTATCGACTTCCACCGTCAGGCGGTAGCGATAGGTTTCCGGGAACAATTCGTTGCACCCGGCGAGTAGCATTGCGGCTCCGCTCACCAGCAGCGCCAGAATATGCCGCCGTGTCGTCATGGCCTTGGGCTTCCTCTCTCTGCTTGAAGAAGTTATCGTGGAATTTCGGTAGTTAATGCGCGCTGGCGGATCATTTGAGGAAATGTTGGCGTGATTGTCGGTCTCGCGTCCGGGTCCAGAGTCAGCCCACCGTTGGACAACCACGGCAAGCGTGTTCTTAGGCCGGTGGTCACATCGTCGCGAGTGGTTTGAACAACGATGCGCCTCACGCCGATGGTGGCGGGATCAACCAGTTCCACGGTCGTGGAATCGTTGAGATCGCGGAATCGGACCATCATCGGCCAATCCGCGCGTGGCAGTTCGGCCTTTGCGGCACCGGACCCGCTTTCCAGCCTATCCACCGTCTCTAGGAAATCGCTTGCATCTAACGTATTGACGCCGGGAGCGAGCGCCCGTGTCACTTGCGTTGCCAGCAGTGGCTTGCCGTCTCCGATGGTCAACAGAGCGAAAACAGGACCAGTGGGCAGGTCGATCACAACCGCTTGGCCGGTCAGGCCCGCGCCTCCCGCATGTTCGTGCACGGTCAGCGCGATCGACTTGGAAGCATTGACTCGCAGCACGCCCGATCCGTTTGCGGACCAGGTTACAACCGTCATGCGGAACCTATAGCTGGCCCTTGTCGTGGACAGGCCGCAGCCGCCGAGCAGCATTGCGGCCCCACCGGCGAACAAGCCTACAGCTGTCCGCCGCGCCACTGTGTTGCCGTGCTGATCGTCCATCCTATTCCGCCTACCAAACCTTAGCAGGCCGATAGCTGGATTTTCTTAAGAAATGGGGAGATAACGAAAATCAGGTGAAACCCGTTAGGGACAGCACAGACTCAATCATGGCGGCGATTCGCCCATTCATATTGATCCGGTAATCGCAGCCTAATGCAGCGATTATCCGCTTCCTCGCCCTCGGTTCCAGAGATTTTTGAGGCCAGAATTATTAGGCCCTTTGAGGGGCTTATAGAAAACCAAACCGGGCGATCCAAAACAAAATCAATTATTTCAATGATCTAGGCGGCGTGGGCAAATTGCAGCCTTGGCGGTGGCGAGGGTTAAAATAGCGTATGCCGGGGGCGGAAGCAGCCAGGCTTTAGCCAAAGTATCGCCATCCGCCCGATGCAGCGAATGCGATTGCCCCCATCGCGCATAGCGCAGCCAAAATTGATGACCATAACGCTGTATTGAACCCCAGCGACCGCCGAAAGGTTCGGATTTCTGCTGCTCGACGAACACGTTCACCATGGACAGCCAGCGCAGTGTAAAGGCCGGCAAGAATGGCAAGGATGTAATCACCCTCGCCAAATATTGCCATGATCAGCAAACCGAGCAGCACTGGAGCTGCGATATAGAGCTTAGCCGCATACAAGCCGCCAAGAAACGCTTTGGTGCCGTTCCACTCTGATTGCTCATGCGATTCCACCGTTGACGCCTACTCGATCCAACAGAATGTCTGCAATGCGCGAATATCCGGTCAGGCACGTTTCGGTGAGTGGGGGTAAAACCAACATGATTGACGAAGTGCGAGATGATTGATTCAAGGCTGCCTTTTGGAGGCAGGCTTGAGCCGGGGCGATCTCACCCAAGCAGAATGGCGCATTTTGAAGGACTTGCTACCGATCAAGCCTGAGAGCCGTGGTCGCGGCAGGCGACCCGAGCAGAACCGCGCGATCATCAACGATATCCTCTGGCGGCTTCGCTGCGGCGCTCCGTGGCGGGATGTGCCACCCAAATACGGTAGTTGGAACAGCATCTATCGGCGGTTCCGGCGGTGGAGCGAAGCCGGGGTTTAGGAAACCGTGGCGGTGACGCTGGCCGAGGTCATGGCGTCCTGCTGACCAGATCACGGTGTTGGAAATCGTCCAAGCTTTAGATGGTGACGAACATTTTTTACGTTGCACCGAAATACGCCAACAGGGTCCGTGCGCCGCTGGCAAGGGAAGCTATATTTTCCCGTGCGCCATCGCTCAGATAATGCACAAGGCCGATCTGGCTTGGCGGAGTGTTCTCGCTGAAACGAGCCTGGCCGACCTCAAATCCACCGCTGAAGCGAGGCCAATCAAGGGGGTTGGAGAAGCAACAAGAGCTTGGCTGGAGCACACTGGCGCGGCTCGCCAGAGCGGACTTTAATCGTGCGACGGCGGCATGTCCCGGCATCGTCAACGCTGTTCTCGCAGTTCACGACCGGCTTCGGCGGTCAGACCCCGACTATCGACGAAGTCATGGCCGTCGTCCTTGCGGGCTGTCGCTGCTGGGTCTCGGCATTTTGGTCCTGGCATCGCCACCGGGTTTGTCTCCGGCGGTCCGCAGCTTGGCGCAGGCGCGGCGGCAGGGACCGGCCTTGCTGTGGGTGGTGCAGCCCTTGTCGCGGTGGTGGCGCTATCATGGCAGCCAAAGGTGGCGCTGCATTGCTGTCCGGTGGAGCCGCCGCCCTCCTCCGCTACCATTCTCATGACCCCTCCATCGGTCCGCAGGGCCGGAATTGGCGTTTCCGGAATTGATCGTCGGATCGGGCCTGCCATTACGTTGGGTTTGGATGTTGGCGAACACGGAGTTTGGGCATGGGAAGTGGGAGGCAATTCGCGATCAAGGGAAAGGCTGCTCTCGTCATCAGTGAATGCCAGCGGGGCGTGATCGAGCGGGAGATGACTCCTTTTCCTGGATTAGCCAACGAAGTTGAGCGGCGAGGTATCGTCTCCCGCATAGCTGGACTGGCGCGGGCCTTTCGCGGCGCAGGGTTGCCGGTCATTCACGCGACAGCAGCGCACCGACCCGATTTTTTGGACGTGAAGCCAAATACGCTGATCGATGCGTTGGTGCGCAAACAAGGAACCATGGTTGCCGGAACGCCGGAGGTCGACATCGTTTCGGCTCTTGCCCCGGAGCCTGGAGATATCGTTTCGGAACGTAGCTCGGGAATGATCCCGTTTCTTGGAACGTCCCTTGATGCGATGCTGCGACGCATGGACGTGGAGACAGTGGTGCTGACAGGTGTTTCGACCAATCTGGCGATCACAGGATGCACTTTTGCGGCATCTGAAATGGGCTACTACGTCGTGATCGCAGAGGATTGCATTGCCGGTGCAGATCCGGAGGTGCATGAAACAATTGTGCAGGAACAGCTGAGAATGCTTGCCCGTATCACAACTGCGGAGGAAGTCGCCGAGGCTCTGGCTTGAAATGATTTTTGAAATTTGATTCAATAATTTGCCGCAACTGCGTTGACCGGAGCGGAGCAGTCACTAAGTTGACTGTCAATGACAGGGACGGCCACAAGCGAGCTGCCGCCGCCTTCGCTCGGCGCATTACGGGAAAACGGCCCGATATCGCTGTTTGTCGATTTCGATGGGACGCTGGTGGACATCGCCCCGGCTCCGGACGCAATCTTCGTGCCTGATGGCTTCGCCCGGCGTCTGGAGCGCCTGTCTTCGGATCTTTCCGGGCGGGTGGCATTGGTTAGCGGACGCTCGCTTGAAAATCTTCAGGAACATCTCGGTTCACTCGATCTTGCCCGTGCCGGTTCGCACGGACTTGAAAGAGTACGCGCCGATGGAAGTCGGATTGGAGAGAGGCCAGCGATATTCCCCGAAGCGGTGCGTGTCGCAGTCGGACAGTTCGCTACCCGGTCAGAAGGACTCTATTACGAGGCGAAACGCCTGGGTGCGGCCCTGCATTATCGGAATGCGCCTGGTTGCGAAGCGGCTTGCCTTGCTTTTGCCGATGAGCAGGCTGCCCGGTATGAGCTCAAGGCAAAGCGTGGGAAATGCGTGGTTGAACTGGTCCCGCGTGAAGCTGACAAAGGGGCAGCGGTGTGCGCTTTCATGGCCGAGCAAGGCTTTGCCGGTTCGCGTCCGGTCTTCATCGGTGATGATGTGACGGACGAAGACGGATTTCGCGCAGTAGCGGAACTCGGCGGCTTTGGAATTATTGTTGGCGGGCGGCAGGATACGCTTGCCCGTTATCGCCTTCCATCCCCGGCAAAGGTGCACGAATGGCTCGATCTGTGACTTCCCCCTCCGAAATGGCTCCATGGCAGAGTTCGCTCGATCTTTGGCCGGTGGGCAACTGTCAGGTCAGTGGTCTGATCGACAGCCGGGGCGGGCTGGTCTGGGGGTGTGTGCCGCGCGTCGATGGCGATCCAGTGTTCTGTGCGCTTTTGAATGGTGGGCAACAGGATATCGGTGTCTGGCGCTTCGAATTGGAAGGCCAGGTTTCCGTCTCGCAAAGCTACCTGCGCAACACACCGATCCTCGTGACCCGGCTGGAGGCTGAGGATGGCAGCGCGGTTGAAATCACGGATTTCTGCCCGCGTTATGAACGATCAGGCCGGATGTATCGGCCTGTAGCCTATATCCGGGTGGTGCGCCCGGTTGCAGGGACGCCGCGGATGAAAGTCGTGCTGCGGCCTATGCTCGATTACGGCAAGCAGGTCGCTGAAACGACCAATGGCACCAATCACATCCGCTATCTTATCGGCCCTCAGGCATTGCGCCTCAGCACGGATGCGCCCGTCGGGTATATACTGGAGCAGCGGACGTTTCGGGTTGAATCGGATCAGCACTTCTTCCTCGGTCCGGATGAACCGTTTTCGGGGAATCTGAGAGCAGAAATCCGCTCCATGGAGGAGCAGACGGCCAAGTATTGGCGGCTCTGGTCTCGCGGGCTGGCAACACCTTTCGAGTGGCAGGATGAAGTGATCCGTTGTGCGATCACTCTGAAGCTGTGCCAGCATGAAGAAACCGGCGCGATCGTTGCTGCGCTGACCACTTCCATCCCCGAAGCGCCTCATTCCGAACGTAACTGGGATTACCGATACTGCTGGATTCGCGATTCCTATTACACGGTACAGGCGCTCAACCGGCTTGGCGCTCTCGACGTTTTGGAGAAGTACCTCACTTACCTGCGCAATATCGTCGATGCCGCAAAAGGAGGACAGATTCAGCCGCTCTATTCCGTCATGGGAGATGCTGAACTGGATGAGACGACGGCAGCGTTTCTTGCCGGCTATCGTGGGATGGGGCCGGTTCGGATCGGCAATGCTGCCTACACGCAGGTTCAGTACGATTGCTATGGCCAGATCGTTCTGCCGACCACTCAGGCGTTCTTCGACAGACGCCTGCTACGCATTGCGGACGAGCGCGATTTCGCTGCGCTGGAAGAAGTCGGCGAGATGGCATGGAAAATGTATGATCAGCCCGATGCCGGCTTGTGGGAGTTTCGCACCCGGCAGGAAGTACATACCTATTCTGCGGTAATGAGTTGGGCTGCCTGTGATCGCCTTGCCAATGTTGCAGCGCGATTGGGCAAGGAAGACCGATGTCTCGTGTGGCGCGGCAGGGCGGAAACCATTCAGGACACGATTGAACGCAGGGCCTGGGTCGAAGGCAGCGGTAACGAAGAGGGCATTGGGCACTACGGGGCGTCCTTTGAAAGCGACTATCTGGACGCCAGTTTGCTGCAAATGGTCGAACTGCGGTTTCTGACGCCTGACAACCCGCGCTTTCGCTCAACATTCGCGGCTGTCGAGAAGGCTTTGCGTCGAGGCGAGCACATGCTGCGCTACGCACATGAAGACGACTTCGGCGCGCCGGAAACGGCTTTCAACATATGCACCTTCTGGCTGATCGAGGCATTGCACCTTGCCGGGCGTGACGAAGAAGGGCGGCAGCTTTTCTGCACGATGCTGAGCCATATGACCAAGTCCGGCCTCCTCTCGGAGGATATGGACTTCGATAATGGCGAATTGTGGGGGAACTTCCCCCAGACTTACTCGCTGGTAGGGGTGATAAACTGTGCCGGCCTGCTATCCAAATCATGGAACACAGTAAGATGAACCGACTTGTCGTAATCTCGAACCGGGTGGCTGTGCCCAAGGCACGCGGTGCGGCGGGTGCGCAAGGAGGGCTGGCCGGTGCGTTGAATTCGGCGCTCAAGAAGAACGGTGGCATCTGGTTCGGCTGGTCAGGTGGCGAATGCGCTGAGTTCACCGGAGATATTTCAGTGCGCCAGGCCGATGGCGTTACGACGGCCACGATCGATCTCGAGTCGCAGGATGTGGAAGAATATTACAACGGCTACGCGAACTCGACTTTGTGGCCGCTGTTTCATTACCGGATCGATCTGGCCGAATATCATCGTGAATTCGGTATGGGATATGAACGGGTTAACGAACGCTTCGCGCAAAGCGTGATACCGTTGATCCAGCCGGACGACATTGTCTGGGTGCATGACTATCATCTCATCCCACTAGGTGAACGCCTGCGTGATCGAGGCCTGAAGAACAAGATGGGGTTCTTTCTCCATATTCCCTGGCCACCCACGCGGCTGTTCGTATCCCTGCCGTTTCATGAGCGGCTTGTACGTACCATGCTGCATTATGATCTCGTCGGATTTCAGACGACCGAATGGCTGGAGAGCTTTCTGCACTATTGCTCGAAAGAGTTGGGGGCGGATGTTGATGAGGCGACTGGACAGATTTCGCTCGATGGCCGTGTGACGATCGCCAAGGCCTATCCGATCGGCATCGACTACGATCATATGATGGCCCAATGCGACACTGACATAGCGCGTGAGGCCGAGCAGCGGATCATTACAAGCACCCGACACCGGACAGCGATGATCGGTGTTGACCGGTTGGACTATTCGAAGGGTTTGCCAGAGCGGATCGATGCGATCGGGCGTTTCTTCGATAATTATCCGGAGCGGGTGCAGGATCTGGTCTATATCCAGATCGCACCGCCCAGCCGCGAGGACATCGGATCCTATCAGCAAATCCGGCAATTGCTGGAACAGAAGACGGGGCAAATTAATGGTGCGCGGTCGGAGGTTGACCTTGTCCCTATTCGATACGTCAACAAAGGTCACACCTTGGCTGAGCTGGCGGGGTTCTACCGCGCATCCAAGATTGGGCTGGTGACGCCTTTGCGCGATGGCATGAACCTGGTGGCGAAGGAGTATGTGGCTGCGCAGGACCCGGAAGATCCCGGCGTCCTGATTTTGTCGCGCTTTGCCGGTGCTGCGCAGCAATTACAGGATGCGCTGCTGGTCAATCCCTACAGTGGAGACGATGTCGCCCATGCGATCCGCGTGGCATTGGAAATGCCGAAGGAGGAACGCAAGGCACGCTGGGACAAACTCATCCAGACAGTACGAGAGGACAATGTTCTCGACTGGACGGAGAACTTCGTCAGTGATCTCGAAGCCATTGGCGAAGAGGCAAGCCTGCGTTCCTAGAGGAACGCGCCAATCTCGGCCATGAAACGGTCGAACTGGTCATGATGTAACCAGTGACCTGCATTTTCGAACTCGACGAGTTTCGCATTTTGGAAAAAGTCGAGCCGGCCATCTTCCGCAGGGCTGGGAAAGAAGCTGTTCTTTCCCCAAAGCAACAGCGTCGGGCAAGTGATCGCGTGCCATAGCGATTGAATCTGTTCTGGGGTCAGGTCCGAAAATGGCCAGACGTTGAGATAAGGATCGAACTTCCAGCTGAATGTGCCATCCTCATTGCGGCTCGCTCCATGGACTGTGAGGTGCCGGGCCTGCTCTTCGGTCAGATAGTCGTTTTCTTCGATCATGCGGCGGTAGGCCGCCTCCAGAGTGGGATAACGCCGCGGAGAACGGGCGGCGGCAGTGCGCTTTCTGTCTATCCATTCGCGAAAAAGGTCGGCCATGGGCAACCGCTTGCGATCCAGAAGATCCTGGGGAGTAAGGCCAAGCCCTTCGATGTTGACGAATTTGCGGACTTTTTCGGGATATAGCCCGGCGAAACGTGCCGCGACATTCCCGCCAAGCGAATGGGCGACGATGGTGACCTGATCGTAGCCAAGCGTATGCACCAATTGGGCGAAATCATACACGTAAGCATTGAAGCTGTAATTGCCGTCCGCCGACCATGCACTGTCGCCATGACCGCGCAGATCAGGACAGATTACATGCCAGTCGTGCCGCAGTTCTTCCGCGATCCAGTCCCAACTACGGCAATGGTCGCGCCCGCCGTGCTGCAGGATCAAGGGCGGCGCTTCGCTATTGCCCCAATCTACGTAGTGGAGCTTGAGGCGCTGCGAAATGAAGCTGTTCGATGTGGGGCCGAGAATTTTCACACCTCCAGCATTGCGCGGTTCGGACTGTCCGTCAATCCATCGAGAAATTTCAAAGTTCGACTACACAGGCAGGGACAAGGGTGGCATTTCGCACTTGCTCACCCTATCTCGCGCCCTTGGAGGATTTCATGGCGACTCATAAGACACGCATGCTCATCATCGGTTCGGGTCCGGCGGGCTTGTCGGCGGCAATTTATGGCGCGCGTGCCGGAATGGAACCGATCGTGGTGCAGGGGCTTCAGCCCGGTGGCCAATTGACGATCACGACTGATGTCGAAAACTATCCGGGCTTTCGTGACGTGATTCAGGGCCCCTGGCTGATGCAGGAAATGCAGGCTCAGGCAGAACATGTCGGTACCCGCATGATGTGGGATACCATTACTGAAGTGGACCTGGCCAATGGCTCGCCTTTCCGTGCGGTGGGTGACAGCGGCGATGAATACGTGGGCGACACGCTGGTAATCGCCACAGGTGCGCAGGCCAAATGGCTGGGCGTCGCCGGGGAACAGGAGCTTTCTGGCAAAGGCGTGTCGGCTTGCGCCACATGCGACGGTTTCTTTTATCGCGGCAAGAAAGTGGCAGTGATTGGCGGCGGCAACACCGCCGTTGAGGAAGCGCTCTACCTCACCAATCACAGTGACGATGTTACGCTGATTCACCGTCGTGACGAATTGCGCGCAGAGAAGATTCTTCAGGATCGCCTGTTCGCCAATCCAAAGATTTCCGTGTTGTGGAACAAGGCGGTGGAGAGCTTCCTTGGCGATCCAACGGGTGTGGGGCTGACGGCGCTTTCACTGCGCGATACCCAGACTGGCGAAATGAGCGAGTTTGCGACGCAAGGCGCCTTCGTGGCCATTGGCCATGCGCCTTCGACGGAGTTGTTCCAAGGCAAACTGGATATGGATTCGTCCGGCTATCTCGTGGTTGAGGCAGGTACGCCGAAAACTGCGATTCCGGGTGTGTTTGCCTGCGGTGATGTGATGGACCACACCTATCGCCAGGCTGTGACGGCTGCAGGAACGGGCTGCATGGCCGCACTCGACGCAGAGCGTTTCCTTGCTACGCTTGAATTTGCCCAAGGCGAGAAGGAGAGCGTCGGCGCCTAACGTTCTGACGCTACTTCCCGCCCTGCCAGGTCGGCATTTCTAGAAAATGTTGACCAATGCCAGAATGACGAGTGCCATCAACACCAGGCTGGATAGAGCAAACACGGCAAACCGTAGCATGACCTTGTTGACCGTCACTTGTATAAGCGAGTGGACGATCCGCAAGGTGACGTAGGCCCAGCCAAGCTGGGCAGATAATCCGTCGCCTGCGCCGATGATCGCCAGCAACATGGCGATGGCATAGAACACCGTGGGCGCTTCATGCAGATGATTGTAGTTGTGCGCTTTCCATTGAATAGCCGGTGGTAGCAATTCGTCGAGTTTCGCTCCCGTCAGGTGCGATTGTTCCTCGGTTGACATTTCCAGCTTGCCCATGGCGGGTACGCGCACGCCGTACATCCACCACCACATCACCATGGTCCACGCCGCCAACACCGCGACCGGTTGCAGAATCCCCACTCCGATCATTGGGTTCTCCTCTCCGTTAACTTTCGAATTCGGGAGATTGAGGCGATGGAGTGGAAGTGTCCAGTGTCACATGTTTGGTGTGCGGCCTGTCAATTCGGTGAACTGAACAGGATCGACGTTGCCGCCGGTCAGGACAACGGCGCTTGTTTCATCCAGAGGGATGCTCCCTGAAAGTGCTGCAGCCAGGCCAGCCGCGCCGGACGGTTCGAGTACGATTGCGTGATGATCGAAGGCAAAACGCATTGCCGTCGCCACTTCCTGGTCGTTCACTGTCATGCAGGTGATCTTGTGTTCGTGCATGATCTTGAGCGTCATAGGGGAGATTCTGGGAGTTTGAATTCCATCGCAAATGGTCGGCGGAGCATCGGAGGCGACAGAAGCGATGCCACCCGTGGCGATGCTCTGTGCGGCGTCGTCCCACCCTTCGGGCTCCACCGCTATAAGTTGTGCGTCAGGACATGCGAGTGCGGAGCCTGAAAGGAGCCCGCCTCCGCCGCATGGGGCGATTATTCGCGACGGGTCTTGGCCGAGCTGGGCGGCGATTTCAGTTGCCACGCTACCTTGACCCTCGATTACCCAAGGGTCGGCAAAGGCGTGGATGAGCGTTGCGCCAGTCTGAGCGCAGAGATCAGCCGCCATGGCATCACGGTCGTCTTGCAGCCGGCTGTAATAAACGATCCTGGCGCCCAAGGCGTTCACAGCATCGCGCTTCACTGCAGGTGTATCGCGCGGCATGAGAACGGTGACGGCGATGCCAAGGCGTGCTGCGCCCCAGGCCACCCCTAGCGCATGGTTGCCGCTCGAAACCGCGATAACCCCATATTTCCGTCGTGCTGACGATATCGCGTTGAGCCGATTCCAGGCGCCACGTATTTTGAAGGCCCGGATCGGTTGAGCAGTTTCATCTTTCAGCCAGATACGTATTCCACCGATTACCGAAGGTATCAGCGGGGTGCAGGGGAGCAGTGCGTGGATACGCCGGGCAGCTTCTGCAACGCCTTCAGTTGTTGGCTCATGCGAATGTTGTGCTGTCATATTCCGGCCCTATATGCCCGTCTTTCGCTGTGGCCAAAGGAGACGTGCGTGAGCAGGGTATTGGTAATCGGTGCAGGTGGTGTCGGTTCGGTCGCCGTCCACAAGATGGCGATGAATTCCGGTATTTTCAGTGAGATACACTTGGCGAGCCGGACAAAGGCCAAATGCGATGCGATTGCCGAATCAGTGAAGAGTCGCACCGGTGTGGATGTGGCTACTTATGCCATCGACGCCGACGATGTGTCGGCCACCACTGCGTTGATTGGTAAGATTCAGCCTCGATTGGTGGTCAATCTTGCCCTGCCATACCAGGATCTGGCGATCATGGATGCGTGCCTGAATACCGGGGTCGATTACCTCGATACCGCCAATTACGAGCCACGGGATGAGGCCAGGTTCGAATATAGGTGGCAATGGGCCTATCAGGATCGTTTCCGGGAAAAAGGGATCATGGCTCTGCTGGGCAGTGGGTTCGATCCCGGCGTAACCAGTGTTTTTGCCATGTGGTTGAAGAAGCACAAGCTCAAGACCATCCGCCTGCTCGACATTCTCGACTGTAATGGCGGCGATCATGGGCAGGCATTCGCCACCAACTTCAATCCGGAAATCAACATCCGCGAAGTGACCGCGCCCGCTCGACACTGGGAACAAGGCCAGTTTGTCGAAACGCCTGCAATGTCGAACAAGCAAATGTTCGACTTCGAGGGCGTCGGGTCGAAAAACATGTACATGATGTACCACGAAGAATTGGAAAGCCTCGCCAAATTCATCCCCGAGATGGAGCGTGGCCGTTTCTGGATGACCTTCGGTGACGAGTATATCAAGCACCTTACGGTCCTGCAGAATGTCGGTATGACCCGGATCGATCCGGTAACCTACAATGGTGTGGAAATTGTACCGCTCCAGTTCCTCAAGGCGGTGCTGCCTGAACCGGCGAGCCTTGGTCCGACGACCAAGGGCAAGACCAATATCGGCGACATTGCGACCGGTGAGGCCCTGGACGGTAGTGGCGAAAAGACGTTCTACATCAAGAATATCTGCGATCATGAGGATGCCTACGCGGAAACCGGCAATCAGGCGGTCAGCTATACCACGGGCGTGCCAGCGATGATCGGCGCGGCTATGATGCTGACAGGTGCATGGCAGGGCGAGGGCGTGTTCAATATCGAGCAGTTCGACCCGGACCCGTTCATGGACATGCTCAACGAGCAAGGCTTGCCATGGACGGTTGAAGAATTGGACGGTCCTCTCCAGTTCTAGTCTTGAGGCTTTGAATGTGTGGCCCCACCTCCAAAGGGGCTGCGCGTTTTATATTGTGCAAACGGTCGGCGCGTGTCGGATTGCAGGGCGTTGTCCGAACGAATGCGCATGTCTTTGTATGCCAGGCTGAGGTCGGCGATGTCGTTCGTGCCGTGCTGTCTCGCTATTGAGTAGCCGTCATTGGCGATCCACAGATGAAAGGGTAACAAGCGCAACCATGGAAACCAGAGCTGGAGATCCCGGGGCCTTTGCCCGTTTTGACCTCACCCGCGTCGATAGCCCTGCCTTTGTGGTCGATGCCGCCAAATTGCGGGAGAACCTCCGCATTCTTGATGATATTCGTGAGAGGGCGGGGGTAAAGGTTCTGGCCGCTCTGAAGGCGTTCTCGATGTGGTCGACGGGGCCGATTATAGGCGAGTACCTGGATGGTGTGTGCACATCCGGACTGTGGGAAGCCCTGCTTGCGGCCGAACATTACGATGGAGAGATTGCCACCTATTGCGCGGCGTACAAGGAAGAGGATCTCGACGAAATCTGCCGTCTTTCGGACCATGTTATCTTCAACACGCCGATGCAGATCGAACGGTTCGGGGGCACGCTCCTTCGCGCGCGTTCGCGGGGAGAGGATTTCGACATCGGATTGAGGATCAATCCACTGCATCAGGAAGGCGAAGTGCCACGCTACGATCCGTGTGCGCCGCATTCCCGGCTGGGTTTCCCGATCGATCAGTTGAAGGACGAGCATATCGAGCTGGTCGATGGCATTCATTTCCATACGCTTTGCGAGCAGGATCTCGAGCCGCTGAAGCGAACCTGGGACAAGGTTTTCGATCATCTCGAACCCTGGTTCGGCCAGATTAAATGGCTTAATTTCGGCGGTGGGCATCACATTACCCGCGCTGACTATCAACGGGACGAACTTGTCGAGTTTCTGTGCGATGTGAAAGACGATACCGGTGCGGACGTATATCTCGAACCGGGTGAAGCCGTTGCGCTCGATGCAGGGATTCTTGTTGGGACAATCCTCGATACGCATTGGAACGGGATGCCGGTTGCCGTTACGGATATATCGGCCACCTGCCATATGCCCGACGTGATCGAGGCCCCCTATCGGCCAGCCATGCTGGGTGAAGAGCCGCTAGACGGCATCCAGATTGATGAAGGCGAAGGGGGTGCGGTCCGGCTGGGCGGTCCCTCTTGTTTGGCTGGCGACGTGATCGGTGATTATCGACTGCCCGTTCCGTGTGAGCCGGGGCAGCGTATCGCGTTTCTCGATCAAGCTCACTATTCGATGGTCAAGACCACGACATTCAACGGCGTACCGCTCCCCTCGATCTGGTTATGGGATTCGGAGAGCGATTCGCTCGAACAGATCCGAAAATTCGGCTATGAGGATTTTCGCAACCGGCTGTCATGACGCAGGCCTGTTAAGCCGGGCAAGGCCGAATTCCGCGCCTTTTACGTAGTTGGAAATTACGCGCGGGTGCGGGGTATGGATTTTCACTTGCGGTTCATGAGGATGGTTTTATAGGACCCCTCCGCTGCCCCAAGGGGACTTCCTAACCGCAAGGCAGCCTCTGTTCGAAACTTAACCGTTTTGGGGGTCCCTTGAGTTGTACATCTATCCTGACGCTCGGTCTGTAGTTCGCGATCTTTCGCCGGACGAACCCGTAATCCTCAATCGCCCGCATGCAGCTGCGCGCGCCGGACGCTTCTTTGCAGAGAAGTTTCCGGGCAAGGCTCTTTATGCGGTGAAGGCTAACCCGTCTCCGGAGCTCATCGAAGTTCTGTGGGCGTCCGGCATTACCCATTTCGATGTTGCTTCAATCGCCGAAGTGCGGACTGTTCGTTCGCTTCTGCCAGAGGCGACGTTGTGCTTCATGCACCCGGTAAAGACTGCCAGCGCCATTCGCGAAGCCTACTTCGAACATGGTGTGCGAACCTTCAGCCTCGACACGATGGAAGAGCTGGAGAAGATCGTACAGGCGACAAAGACTGTCGATGGGACTCCGGCTGCTGACTTGCGGCTGTGCGTACGTTTGCGTGTGTCATCCGATTATTCGGAGCTGAGCCTCGCCTCCAAGTTCGGAATTGATCTCGCTGATGCTGCACCGCTGTTGCAGGCGACCCGGCAGGTGGCCGATTGGCTGGGGCTCTGCTTCCATGTGGGCAGCCAGGCGATGACGCCATTTGCATACGTCCAGGCGCTGGACCGCGTTCGTGCGGCAGTGGCCGAAGCAGGCGTTGTTATTGACATCGTGGATGTAGGTGGGGGCTTCCCTTCAATATATCCGGGAATGGAACCGCCGCCGCTGGAAGATTACTTCGCCATCATTCATCGCCATTTCGAAGCATTGCCGATTGCCTACAACGCCGAGTTGTGGTGCGAGCCTGGCCGGGCCCTATGTGCTGAGTACAGTTCTCTGGTGGTCAAGGTTGAAAAGCGCCGCGGGGACGAACTGTTCATAAATGATGGCGCGTATGGCGCACTGTTCGATGCTGCACATGTCGGATGGCGCTTCCCCGTGCGGCTCCTGACCGGCGAGCAGTCGGCAGGGGAGCAGGAATTCGCTTTTTACGGCCCGACTTGCGACGATGCCGATTACATGGAAGGCCCGTTTATGTTGCCCAGTAATGTGGCGGCGGGAGACCATATCGAAATCGGTATGCTCGGTGCTTATGGATGCGCGATGCGTACTGCTTTCAATGGCTTCGGCCGGGGTGAGGTGGTAAAGGTGGCAGATGAGCCGATGGCCAGCCTTTATCGTGGCGACAGGCCCGACCCGCGTCAGAGCGATAATGTGGTAAGTCTGCGCTGATTTTGCGCCTGACAATATAGGAACATTCGAGGGGTGAGACTGGAAAGGTCTCGCCCCTTTGTGTTTCCTGGGCTTCTCATAACCCCAACTTAACCACTGATGGCCAGTGTGGAATCTCAACCGGGAGTCTGCATAATGGCCATTGCGGCGCATTTCGAGGAAACGGCAGCGGGTGGCAGCAAGGCACGCGCATCACGCCGTAAGTTGTTATTGGAAGCGCAGGGAGCTTTAGCCTCTGGTGATTCCGCGTCCGTACTGGTTCACAATATTTCGGCAACGGGCCTGCTGCTTGAAAGCCGAATTCCCCTTGCGATCGACGAAGCTATCACGGTCGATCTGCCGGAGAGTGAAGCGACGCCGGCGAAAGTCGTGTGGACGAGTGGCCACCTTTTCGGTTGTCGCTTCGATACGCCGATCTCTGCTGCGGTCTTGAGCGCGGCCGAATTGCGAAGTGCTGTCGACGCAGATGTGACCTTCACGATGCGCGAGGAAACCGTCTCGAACGAATCGTTTGGTGTTCGTTTGCAGCGGTTGCGTAAGGAGCGGGGACTGACGCTGGCCCAAGTGGCGGAAGAATTGGGCGTCAGCAAACCGACGGTGTGGGCCTGGGAGCAAGGCAGAGCCCGTCCTGTCGACAGCAGGGTTCAGACGTTGGCCGATGTTCTCGGAGTGGGCAGAGCAGAGTTGCTTGCCGGGCATGATACAGCGGAATTGCGGGACCTGCTGGCTCGAAGCAAAGAGCAAATCGCGGTCGCTTTCCACACCAATCCGGACAATGTCAGGATCATGATCGAGCTTTGATCGATCGGATCATCAGTGGGAGTGAAGGCCTCCCGAATTTGAGGCCTATTGTCCCGGTTTTCCGAGGCCATATCAGGGGCAATAGACTTCCACATGCGGTGCAGTTGAATACATATTTCCAAAATTGAAAATGTGGTTAAAATGAATTCAACGAATCCAATGCGTTGTTTAAGTTATATAACTCAGTTAACTAGATTTGGTTTATGTAGAATGTAAGTGAAGTTATATTAATAGATAAATTTTTATTATTTATCTGGCGGCATATTCCAGTTGGGAGGGAATGTTTCTGCTGGTTGTCGTAAAATACGCCGGGGGGCAAAGCGACAATGGGAATGAATTTTACACCGCAGGAAAGTTCTGCGCTTTATGGGCTGCTTGCTGAAAGCACGACGGACATAATTCTCAAGACTGATCTGGAAGGGTATATCCTTCATGCTTCGCCGGGCATGGCAAAGCTGGGCTTTCCGATGCCGGATATGTTGATCGGGCCGCATGTTCTTGACCTGATACATCCGAACTCAGTGGAAGCAGTCAAGGCGGAGCACGATGCCGCCGTTCACGGAACCGGCACTCCGAAATGGATTGAAGTATCGGTGATGACGGCGGACCGCCGCAAACGCTGGTTCGAAATGCAGATCCGCTGCCTGACGGATAGCCAGGACCACATCTATGGGGCTCTCACCATCATGCGCAGCATTGATGAGCGGCGGAAACTGGAAGACAGGCTCTTTGTCGCTGAGCTGACTGATCCGTTGACGGGCCTGACCAATCGCAAGGCGTTTATTGCGATGTTGCAGCACTTGGTGGATGAGGAAATCGGCGGTTGTCTGGCCTTGTTCGATGTCGACTATTTTCAAGCTATCAACATGCAATATGGACAGACCGTGGGAGACAAGGTCCTTGTCGTATTCTCTGACCTTTTACGCACGATGACTCGCGAAGAGGACATCATATCGCGCATCGGGGGCGAGTGCCTGGGGGTGTTGCTGCCTGGTGTTACACCGGAGGATGCAGAAGCTATCTGCCAGCGTATAGTCTCAACGCTTTCCGAACTGCGTAAGGATGCGGGTGGCGGCAATTTCCCAATTACGGCCAGTGCAGGCGTCTCACGCATCAACGATTCACTTGATGATACTATGAGGCGTGCAGAACTCGCGCTGTTTTTAGCCAAGGCCAAAGGCCGAAATCGGCTGGAGATGGAGAGTGGTCCTCGGTTCGAATGAACTCTTCGACTGACCGCAGTTTGCGCCTGAGGTTTGGGGGGACCTTACTCGATTGCGCAATGCCGCAACGAGCCGACACCGTCATGTCGTGAGAAATTCAGGCGCGTATGATTGTGAAAATCGCCTGTCTGGAAGAGATCAAGCGGCCTTCCGCAGCTCTAGCTGCAACCTATCCCAGATTTCGATCAAGGCCTCGGTCAACTCCTGCATCATCTCTTCGGTGTGCGCTGGGCCAGGCGTGAACCGCAGCCGTTCCTTACCGCGAGGAACCGTCGGGAAATTAATTGGCTGCACATAGACGCCATATTCTGCCAGGAGGATGTCGCTGATCTTCTTGGCCTTGACCGGGTCACCGACCATCAGCGGAACGATGTGGGTCGTGGAGTTCATGACCGGCAGACCAGCTTCAGCAAACATCCGCTTGAGCGTGGCCGCGGCAGCTTGCTGCTGATCGCGTTCCAGCGAGCTTTCCTTGAGGTGCCGGACAGATGCAAGTATGCCTGCCACCAACACGGGGGCCAGCGACGTGGTGAAAATGAACCCTGGAGCGTAGCTGCGGATGCAGTCGATGATCTTGGTATCGGCGGCGATATAACCGCCCATCACGCCGAATGCCTTGCCCAGAGTACCTTCGATGATGTCAATCCGGTGGGCAGCTTCATCGCGTTCTGAAATGCCACCGCCATGTGCACCATACATGCCAACGGCGTGCACTTCGTCGATGTAGGTGAGAGCGTTATATTTGTCCGCCAGATCACAGATCGCGTGGATTGGCGCAACATCGCCATCCATTGAATAGACGCTCTCGAAAGCGATCAATTTCGGGACTTGCGGATCCTCCGCCGCCAGCAGCTCTTCCAGATGCTGGACATCGTTATGGCGCCACACCCGCTTTTCACATCCGGAATTGCGGATGCCCGCGATCATGCTGGCGTGATTTAGTTCGTCTGAGAAAATCACGCAGCCTGGAAGAAGCTTGGCCAGCGTAGAGAGAGTTGCGTCGTTTGAGACGTAACCGCTGGTGAACAGCAGGGCCGCTTCCTTGCCGTGCAAATCGGCCAGTTCACGCTCCAGCTCGATATGGTAGTGGGTATTACCGCCAATATTGCGTGTGCCACCCGATCCGGCGCCAACATTGTGCAACGCTTCTTCCATGGCACCGATGACTTTCGGATGCTGACCCATCGCGAGGTAGTCATTCGAGCACCAGACATTGATCGGCTTCGGACCGTTGTGCCCGGCAAAACAGCGCGCGTTGGGATAGGCGCCCTTGTTTCGCAGGATGTCGATAAATACGCGGTAGCGTCCTTCTGAGTGAAGCCGTTCTATCGCCTGGTCGAAGATCTGATCGTAATTCAACGGATTTGTCCGTTTTGCGCGTCGTGGACGCTGTCTCAATGGCCGCGCGTTTAGCCGATGAAGTCCGCAATTACCAGAACAGATTGTCGCTCACTGTAAACGGCGATGTCGATGGATTCTAAAAGATTTCCACCCGTTCAATTCCAAAGTGGGCAAGGGCGGGGGAAAGGGATTGATCCAGCGGCTCGCCAGTGAACACTGCATAGTCGGGTTGAATGCGTTCCAACGGTTGTCCTTCGGTAAGAGCGGCGATACGCCGGGCGATGCCGGTGGCGCCATCGACGAATGTCACTGCGGGGCCGAATGCCTTTGCCAGTTCTTCCTGCACCAGGGGGAAATGGGTACAGGCCAGGACAACTGTATCGATCCGGTCCCCGTCGGGTTGTTCGCGCAACCCCTTTACCGCTTCCGAGAAAATCTCCGGATCGGCCTCCTTACCGCGCAATCGGGCTTCTGCCGCCTCGACCAGACGCGGTGCGGCATGGCGGAGGAGCCGCTTGCCGGTTGCGAACTCGGCTTGGAGGTTGTCGACATATGTCTGGCGCACTGTCGCTGCCGTTCCGAGCAAGCCGATGACTCCCGTTTCCGTCATTGCAGCAGCTGGTTTGATGGCGGGAACAGTGCCTACTATGGGCACATGCAAAACATCGCGGACCATGCCCAGGGCGATTGTGGAAGCCGTATTGCAGGCGATGCATGCCAGGCGCGGGTGGAAGCGTTCGGTCATGCGACCGAGGAGGCCGGCTACTCGGGCAGCTACCTCGGCTTCGCTCTTGGTCCCATATGGCAGACCGGCATTGTCCGCCGCATAGATCACCGGCGCGCCGGGTAGTGTCTTGCGCACTTCCGCCAGGACAGAGAGCCCCCCGACACCCGAATCGAACAGCAAAATGGGAGCGTTGGGGCCGATTGCGTGTGTCATGCTTGTAGAGATCCCCATTCGAATTCGAGCTTTTTCCTAAATTGCCGCTGTCCGATTGCAAGCGGCACGCTATGGCGTGGGGGTGAAGAGGGGAAGCATGCGATGCAATTTCTAACGGAAACAGGTGTGGCTGTTGTGCTCGGCTATGTGCTGGGTTCCATTCCTTTCGGTCTGTTGCTGACGCGGCTCGCAGGGCTTGGCGATGTCAGGAAGATCGGCTCGGGCAACATCGGTGCGACCAATGTCTTGCGCACGGGGCATAAAGGGCTGGCGGCGGCCACGTTACTGCTCGACCTCGCCAAAGGGTTCCTGCCGGTTTTTGCCGCTGGATACTGGTGGGGGCCGATGGCAGCCGGTGGTACCGCGCTGGGCGCTGTAATCGGACATTGCTTCCCTGTCTGGCTGAAATTCAAGGGAGGGAAGGGTGTGGCCACGATGGCCGGCGTGTGTTTCGGTCTCGGCTGGCCGATAGGCCTTGTCTATGCGCTGATGTGGCTGGGCATGCTGGCGCTGACACGGATTTCCTCAATCGCGGGTATGAGCGCGGCAGTGGCCGCGCCAATTGCAGCATACGTTCTCGGATATGAGACCATATTTATCTTTTTGATCGCGATAGCGGCTCTGGTGATCTGGCTTCATGGCGCCAACATCGGGCGGTTGATGAACGGTACGGAGCCGAAAGTGGGCGGCGGCAAGAAGGAATGAGCATCTCACAGCGGGAAGCGTTTGCGCGTATTCGCCTGCTGCGTTCCCCCAATATCGGCCCGGTCAGTTATGCGCATCTGCTGCATCGTTTCGGTGACGCACAAGCGGCGATTGAAGCCTTGCCTGAGCTGGCAGGGCGAGGTGGGCGAAGCTATCGGGCAGCGCCGGTAAAGCGTATCGAAGATGAAGTCGCTGCCGCCCGAAAAGCAGGGGCTCGCTATCTCTTCCATGATTCTCCCGAATATCCTCCGATGCTCAGGGTAATCGAGAGCGCACCACCGATTTTGACGGTCCGTGGGGATGCGGCATTGGCCAGCCGTACTACGGTTGCAATTGTCGGAGCGCGTAATGCCTCGGCGGCTGCGGTCAAGCTGGCCGGAGAATTCGCTGCTGCACTTGCCGAGGCTGGTTTGACTGTCGTTTCAGGCCTGGCCCGAGGGATCGATGGAGCCGCTCATCGTGGCAGTTTGCCCGCGACTATTGGGGTAATCGCCAGCGGGATCGATGTCGCTTATCCACCACAACACGCGGATCTTCAGGAACGCATCGCGCAGGAAGGGCTGCTGGTGGCGGAACAGCCTCCGGGGACGGAACCCAGAGGAAGCCATTTCCCTAGCCGTAACCGAATCATTGCGGGGCTGGCCGAAGGTACTCTGGTGGTCGAAGCCGCTCCAAAATCGGGATCGCTGATTACTGCGCGGCTGGCCGGGGAGGCGGGGCGCGAGGTCATGGCCATTCCGGGCTCGCCGCTGGAACCGAGATCCCGTGGATGTAACCAGCTGATCCGCGACGGGGCCATTCTGGTTCAGTCACCGGAGGACGTGCTGGAATTGCTCTCCGGCTTTGACGGCAAGCCGCGATCCCGCTTCCGAGAGGCAGCAGCCGGGCTATTTGATCAGGTCAGGGAGACAGAACCCGTTCGCATGTCGGGGGAACACGAACTGGCGGATCATCGTTCGGCAGACATTGCAGCTCTCCTGTCGCCTGTGCCGATCGCGGTTGACGAATTGATCCGCCAAAGCGGGGAAGGGGCTTCTGCAGTCCATCTGGCTCTGCTCGAACTGGAAATTTCCGGGCGGTTGATACGGCATGCTGGCGGCAGAGTAAGCTTGAACGCTTGACGAACCGCGAATACCACGCCCACCCTCGTGCGTACGTATACGCGTAAGGGCATCCGAACACACAATGCAGCTTGTTATCGTTGAATCGCCGGCGAAGGCGAAAACCATCGAAAAATATCTCGGCAAGGACTTCAAGGTTCTCGCCTCTTATGGTCACGTTCGCGACCTGCCGCCGAAAGACGGTTCGGTTCGTCCGGACGAGGATTTTGCGATGGATTGGGAAACCTATCGCGACAAGACGGCACGGGTGAAGGAAATCGCCGATGCTGCCAAAGGGGCCGAACGTCTGATTCTTGCGACTGACCCTGATCGTGAGGGAGAGGCGATAAGCTGGCATGTGCGTGAGCTTCTCAAGAAGCGTAAGGCATTGCCCAAGGATGTGGAGCGGGTGACGTTCAACGCGATCACCAAACAGGCAGTGACCGATGCGATGCAGCATCCGCGCGATCTCGATACGGATCTGATCGACGCGTATCTCGCCCGTCGCGCGCTTGATTATCTGTTCGGTTTCACGCTGTCGCCGGTGCTGTGGCGTAAACTGCCCGGGGCCAAAAGCGCCGGTCGCGTTCAGTCGGTGGCATTGCGGCTGATCGTTGATCGGGAACGCGAAATCGAAGCATTCCGGCCTCAGGAATACTGGCAGGTTGGTGCCCTGATGGAGCACGACGGGACGGAATTTCAGACTCGCCTTGTTCGCTTCGACGGAGAGAAGCTGGATAAACTGTCTCTGGGTGATGAAGGCATCGCCAATCGGGCGAAAGCTGCGGTGGAAGCCGCGCGTTTTGCGGTCGAGGAGATCGAGACCAAGCCGCTCAAGCGTAATCCGGCACCGCCATTCACTACATCGACCTTGCAGCAGGAGGCGGCTCGCAAACTTGGTTTTTCTGCCAGCCACACCATGCGACTGGCGCAAAACCTATACGAGGCCGGTGCGATCACGTACATGCGTACTGATGGTGTGCAGATGGACCACAGTGCCATTTCTGCCGCGCGCAAGGCAATTAATGATCGTTACTCTGGCCATTACCTGCCTGAAAAACCGCGTCATTATTCGACCAAGGCGAAGAATGCGCAGGAAGCGCACGAAGCCATTCGGCCAACGGATTTTTCCCGTGATCGCGTTGGATCGGGCGATGAAGCGAAACTCTATGACCTGATTTTCAAGCGGGCGATGGCCAGCCAGATGGCTTCGGCCAATCTGGAACGGACGACGATTAGGCTGCGAGATCCGACCGGCCGGCACGAATTGCGTGCGACGGGGCAAGTGGTCAAGTTTCCGGGCTTTCTCGCCGTATATGAGGAAGGTTTCGATCAGAAGGATGACGAGGATGACGGGGGGCTGCTGCCAGTAATGCACAAGGGCGACAGCCCGGCGAAAAAGGCTGTCGAAGCGACGCAGCATTTCACGCAACCACCGCCACGTTTCTCGGAAGCGAGCCTCGTCAAGCGGCTGGAAGAACTCGGTATTGGGCGACCTTCGACTTACGCTTCGACCATTCAGGTCCTCAAAGACAGAAATTACGTCAGAACTGAAAAAAATCGTTTCTTTGCAGAAGAGTCTGGCCGCCTCCTCACAGCGTTTCTTGAGCGTTTTTTCCCGCGTTATGTCGCTTATGACTTCACCGCGGGCATGGAAGACGAGCTTGATGATGTCTCTGGCGGAAGGGCTGCCTGGAAGGAGTTGCTGGCAAACTTCTGGCGCGATTTCAAACCCAAGTCAGATGAGGTGATGGAACGTAAGCCTTCGGAAGTGACCGAGGTGCTGGATGAATTTCTCTCGGACTATCTCTTCCCGCCGAAAGAGGACGGTTCTGACCCACGCAAATGCCCGCAGTGCGGGGACGGGCGGCTGGCTTTGCGTGGCGGACGCTATGGGGCGTTTGTTGCCTGTTCGAATTACCCTGAATGCAAGTTCACGCGCCGTTTCGCGCAACCAGGCGCCGATGGCGGCGACAGCGGTGAGGATCAGGTTCTCGGTACGGATCCGGAAACCGGTTTGGAGGTTCAGCGCAAGTCGGGCCGTTTTGGACCCTACGTTCAACTGGGCGAGGGGAAGGAGGCAAAGCGGGCTTCGATACCGAAGGATTTGCCCGAGTTCGATTTCGACTGGGCGTTGAAACTGCTGAGCCTGCCGCGTGAGGTAGGCAATCACCCGGAAACCGGGAAGCCGATTACGGCCAGCATTGGCCGTTATGGCCCCTATCTTGCGCACGATGGGAAATACGCAAAGCTTTCTGCTACGCGCGACGTGTTTGAGACCGGCATGAACGCGGCAGTTGCGTTGCTGGCTGAGGCAGCCAACCGGAAGGGCGGCGGTCGGGCCAAAGCCGAGCCGATCAAGACTTTGGGCGCGCATCCGGAAAGCGGGGGCGAGATCAAGGTGATGCCAGGGCGTTACGGCCCCTATGTCACGGATGGCAGCACGAATGCGACGATACCCAAGGATATCAAGCCGGAAGACGTGACCGAGGAGCAGGCGATCGAGTTGATCAACGCGCGTGCCGCCAAGGCTCCTGCAAAAAAGAAACGGAAGGCACCGGCGAAGAAAAAGGCCCCGGCCAAAAAGAAAGCATCTGCAAAGGAAGCTCCCAAAGAAGGGTGAGAGCCCCGTTCCGGAGGAAATATGTCTTACAGCGATCCGGGGCCACCAGACTGGCGAAGCCCCGGGTCGCAAAGGGGACTACTTGACCCAGTCCAGCCCCATTTCTTCGAAAATCTCGCGATTTTCGGACCACTTCTCGTCCACTTTGACGTGCAGGAACAAGTGAACTTTGACGCCTAACTGATCTGCCAGTTCCTTGCGTGCGGCTTCGCCGATCGCCTTGATCCTGCTTCCGCGCTTGCCCAGCACGATCGGGCGTTGGCTTTCGCGGCCCACCACGATCTGCTGGTGGACTTCGAGGCTCCCGTCCTTGCGATAGCGATAGCTTTCCGGACGTACGGCGGAATCGTAGGGAAGTTCATCGTGCAACTGCCGGTAGAGTTGTTCGCGGGTGATTTCGGCCGCGAGAAGCCGTTCGCTTGCGTCTGAAACCTGATCTTCCGGATAGTGCCATGGGCCTTCCGGCATCAGTTCCGCCAGCCGCGCTTTCAGCTCGGGTACGCCATCACCAGTCAGGGCAGAGACGAAGAACACTTCATCAAATCCGGCTTTACCGGAAAGATCCTCGGCCAAAGCCAGGAGTGGTTCTTTCTTGGAAACGTCAACCTTGTTGAGGCATAGGAGTTTGCGCTCCGGCCGGTCTTTCAAAGCGTCCAGCAACGGTTCCAGTTCATGCCGGCGCTGCTTCACGGCATCGACGACCAACAAGATTGCGTCTGCCTCTTGCGCACCCTCCCACGCGGCATTGACCATTGCCCGGTCGAGCCGTCGCTTCGGAGCGAATATGCCGGGAGTGTCCGCCAGGATGATCTGCACATTCCCATGCAGGGCAATCCCGAGCAGGCGGGCGCGGGTTGTTTGCGCTTTGGCGCTGGTGATCGCGACCTTTTGTCCGACCAGGGCGTTCACCAGGGTGGACTTGCCTGCGTTCGGCGCGCCAATCACCGCAACGACACCGCAAAAGGTATTTTCGGTGCTCATGCGAAGTTCTCCATAAAGGCGGCTGCCGCCCGTTTTTCCGCTTCCTGCTTGCTGGGTCCGCTTGCCTGGGCCTCGCCAACGCCTTTGACGGATACCCGAACAGTGAAAATCGCCGCATGGTCCGGGCCGGAACGGTCGATCACCTCATATTCAGGCATCTTCCTGCGGTTTCCGGCGGTCCATTCCTGAAGTGCGCTTTTCGGATGCTTGTGATGTCCCGCGCCTCCGGAAACCGCTTTGGCCCATATCTTTCGGACCAGTTCCCGGGTTGGTTCGAATCCGCGCGCGACGAAGCTGGCGCCCAGCAAAGCCTCCATGACGTCGCCGAGGATATTGTCGCTATCCGTTCCGCCATCGTCGCGGGCCTGTTTGCCCAGGCGGATATGCGGGGCAAGGCCAATGGAGCGCGCCTGCCGGGCACACATTTCACGGCTGACCAAGGCATTGAGTCGCTGTGAAAGTTGTCCTTCGGCCTGATCGGTGAGTTCATGCAGCCATTCTGCAATGACGAGGCCGAGCACCCGGTCGCCGAGGAATTCAAGCCGTTCGTAATTGCGTGGTCCGCCGAAGCTGCCGTGAGTCAGTGCCTCCAGCCACAGGCCTTCGTCACCTGGTGCTTCGATCCCCAGCGTGGCCAGGAAGGCGCGGGTTTCCGGGGAAAGACTGCCCGCCTCGCTCAAAAGGTGCCCCCAATTCGATTCCAGCGGGCGGAAGTGAACCACGTCCATGGTTTGATCCATTCGGCGGAACCGTCGGTCGACCACATGACGATGGTCGCCTTGCCAACCAGATTTTCCTGCGGAACCAGGCCTATGCCGCCGCCAGGGCGGGGGGGGAAACGGCTGTCTTGCGAATTGTCGCGGTTGTCACCCATCATGAACAGCTTGTCTTCGGGTACAACGATCGGGTCGGTGTCATCCTGCGGCGTATGACCGAAATCCAGCACTTCGTAGCTGCGGCCATTGGGCAGCGTTTCGCGGAAACGGGCGTAGCGGCAGACAGCCTGGCCATCCTCGACCGCTTCGAAGGCGATTGTGGCGCAATCCGTGTTGGGGGTTTGCGGAATGACGAAATCCGCGATCCGCTCCTTCTTGACGGCCTGCCCGTTGAGATAAAGCACGCCAGCCTTCATCTGGATTGTGTCTCCCGGGAGGCCGATTACGCGCTTGATATAATCGACATTGTTAAGCGGGGGCGCCTTGAAAATGGCGACATCGCCACGCTCTGGCTGGCTGGCCATTATACGACCGGGGATCAGGGGCAGGCTGAACGGGAGAGAGTACTTCGAATATCCGTATGACCATTTCGATGCGAGCAGATAATCGCCATCCACCAGCCGGGGTAGCATGCTTTCGCTTGGGATAGTGAAGGGGGCGAAGACGAAGCTGCGGAAAATCAGGACAATGGCGACCAGCTTGATAAGGAAGACAAAGAAATTCTCTTCCTTCTCGGGCTTGGCTGCAGCCTTGCCATCCGGCTCTACCGCGTTTTCTGGGGTGGTTTCATCCATGCTCGCGTCCATGTTGGCCGGTGCTCCGTTCGTCAAGTGCTGGAACGAAAGTGACACAGTTGACACTGTACATGCGGTTAATCGAAATCGGGGTTTCGCACTTGCACAATGGCTCTTGGCGCGAGCCTGCCGGGCGGGCTAGGTTCATGGCCGGATCACGCATGGCGGTGGCATACCGACCGGCCCGGCCAGTAGGAAAGGAATTTCAATGGCAGACAAGATCGCAGCGGCTTGGGACAAGCTTGGCGAACACCCTCACACACCGTTGGCGGAATTGTTTGCGGATGAAACGCGTGTGGCAAAGCTGTCTGGCCGGATTGCACTGGGCGAAGGGCAAGGGAGCATCCTGTTCGATTGGTCCAAAACCCACCTGACAGACGGCATTCTGAGGGATTTTGAGGAAGTGGCGGGACATGCCGGCTTTATCGACGCGAGAGACAGGTTGCTGTCGGGCGCGATAGTGAACCCGACGGAAGGCAGGGCCGCGGAACACACCGCACAACGCGGCATTGGCAAGGACAGCAGTGTGGAGGAGGCATTCGCCCTGCACCAGCGGATGCGGTTGCTGGTCGAGGCCATCCACGAGGGCGTGTTCGGAGAGATAAAGCACCTGATTCATGTGGGTATCGGCGGATCGGCGCTGGGCCCAGCATTGGCCATAGATGCGCTGGCCCGCGATCTGTCTCTGGTCGATGTCCACGTGGTGTCGAATATCGACGGGTGCGCGCTGGAGCAGGCCTTTGCCGCCTGCGATCCCCGGACGACATTGCTGGCCGTCGCCTCTAAGACTTTCACCACTATCGAGACGATGACCAACGCACAGAGCGTGATCCGTTGGCTGGAAGCCAGTGGCGTCAGCGATCCCACTGGCCGGGTGATCGCGTTGACGGCCTCTCCGGAAAAAGCCGTCGAATGGGGTGTGGACGAAACACGCATTCTGCCGTTTTCAGAGAGCGTCGGCGGACGGTATTCCTTGTGGTCCTCGATCGGTTTTCCGGTTGCCCTTGCCGTCGGCTGGGACGAGTTCGCGGCGATGCTCGATGGGGCAAGAGCGGTGGACGAACACTTTCGCGATACCGACGGGCGCGAGAACCTGCCGTTGCGGGCGGCCTTCGCCGACCAATACTATACGCGGATCAGAGGGTGCCAGACACGCGCATGCTTCGCCTATGACGAACGGCTGGCGTTGCTGCCGGACTATCTCCAGCAGCTGGAAATGGAATCCAACGGCAAATCTGTCACGGTGGAAGGGAAGGCCGTTACCGCCCCGACTGCACCGATCACCTGGGGCGGGGTAGGGACGGACGCCCAGCATGCGGTATTCCAGTTGTTGCATCAGGGGACCAATCTCGTGCCGGTCGATTTCATTGCCAGTATTGCGCCGGGCGATGAACTGGACCCCGCCCATCATCGCATCCTGCTGATGAACTGTTTTGCCCAGGGCGCGGCTCTCATGGCCGGGCGGGGCAGTGACGATCCGGCACGCAGCTACCCTGGTGATCGGCCGTCAGCGACGATCCTGTGCGATGATCTGGATTCCGCTGCGCTGGGGGCGCTGATCGCTTTTCACGAACATCGTACATTCGCCAATGCCGTGCTGATGGGAATAAATCCATTCGATCAGTTCGGTGTCGAATTGGGGAAGGAAATCGCCAAGAAGATCGAAAAGGGTGGGGAGAGCTTCGACGCAAGTACGGAGAATCTGCTCGCGTTGGCCGGCCTTGCCTGAGCCTGTCGATCCCTCGCTCCGGCGATACCGCGCAAACCTTCAGGGTGAGGTGGATGGCGCAGCCGTTTATCTCGCCCTCGCGGAAAGCGAGCGTGATCCCCGCATTGCAGAGGTGTTTAGGCGGCTGGCCGCTGTCGAAGGCGCGCATGGGGAATTCTGGCGCAAACGTATCGCCTCGGCCGGCGGGAAAGCACCCCGGTCCGGTCCCTCCACGCGGGCTCGTGTCCTGGCGTGGCTGGCGCGCCGGTTCGGTCCGGCCTTCGTACTGCCGACAATTGCGGACAACGAGGTTCGGGATAGCTCCGTTTACGATAATCAGGCTGATGCCGGAGCGGCGGGCCTGCCGCAGGACGAGCGTTCTCATGCGTTGCTGATGCGAGCCGCGGCGGGATCGAGCGGGCTTTCAGGATCGACTCTCGCCATGCTGGAAGGGCGTCATCGCAGCGGGGGCAATACCTTGCGCGCCGCGGTGTTGGGTGGGAACGACGGGCTGGTTTCCAATCTCAGCCTCGTCATGGGCGTTGCAGGGGCATCCGCACAGCAGGGAACCCTGATATTGACGGGCCTCGCCGGTCTTTTGGCCGGGGCGTGCTCCATGGCAATGGGGGAGTGGTTGTCAGTCACCAGTTCACGCGAACTGTACCAGAACCAGATTGCCGCCGAAGCCGAGGAACTGCGGGAAGTACCCGATGAGGAACGCGAAGAACTGATCCTGATCTATCAGGCAAAAGGTCTGGAAGAGGAGCAGGCGCGTGCGCTGGCCGACAGATTGCTCAGCAATCCGGACAAGGCGCTGGATACTCTCGCGCGGGAGGAACTTGGTATCGATCCCGAGAGTCTAGGCGGCTCCGCCTGGGTTGCGGCGGCGAGTTCCTTTGCGATGTTCGCTGCCGGTGCGATCTTTCCCGTCCTGCCGCTTCTGTTCCTCAGCGGAAAGGCGGCCCTTGTCGGAAGCCTGGCTGCTAGCGCGGTTGCGCTGGCCCTGATCGGAGTGGGAACGAGCCTGTTTACAGGACGTGGCATGATCTTTTCGATGTTTCGCCAGATTGTGATCGGACTGGCTGCGGCAGGGGTGACGTATGGTGCGGGGGCTGTCGCCGGGACTGTGCTTGCCGGGTGAACGCACATGCGGCCTCTGTTTCACGACGACGACGGAAACGGTTGGCAAGGGCGCGGCACTCGCCCATATCGCGCCGCCAAAGGAGCCTGACGAATGAGTGAATTCGACTACGATCTGTTTGTGATCGGTGCCGGTTCAGGGGGCGTGCGCGCCAGCCGTATCGCCGCATCTCACGGTGCGAAGGTTGCGGTGGCGGAAGAATACCGCATTGGCGGCACTTGTGTGATCCGGGGCTGTGTGCCGAAAAAGATGCTGGTTTACGGCTCGCATTTTGCGGAAGAATTGCAGGACGCGGCCCATTACGGGTGGACTATCGATTCCATGCGGTTCGACTGGGCAACGCTGCGCGACACGGTATTGCGCGACGTCGACAGGCTTGAGACCGCTTACACTTCCACGCTGGACAACAACCGGGTGGAACATTTTCACGAGCGTGCGACGATTGCCGGGGCCCATGCCGTCCGGCTTGCCTCGGGCCGGGAAGTGACGGCGCGGTACATACTCGTCGCCACCGGTGCCTGGCCGGTCATGCCGGATTTCGAAGGCAACCAGTACTGCATCACGTCCAACGAGGTATTTCACCTCCCGGAACTGCCTGAACGGGTGGTAATTCAGGGGGCGGGCTACATCGCGATGGAGTTCGCCGGAATATTCAACGCACTGGGCAGCAAAGTGACGGTCGTTAACCGCAGCGACGTTATCCTGCGTGGTTATGACGAGGCATTGCGCGACCGCTTGCTCCAGATCACCATGGCGCGGGGGATCGAATACAAGTTTCATTGCCCTATCACCAAGGTGGAACAGCGCGATGGCGGCGGGTTCACGGTTACGCCGGGCAAGAAGGATCCGATTCCCGCAGATGTCGTCCTGATCGCGACGGGCCGCCGCCCCAATACGGATGGTCTGGGGCTGGAGAATGCGGGGATCGACCTGGGGCCTGGGGGAGAGATCCCGGTCGATGAATTCAGCAAGACGGCCTGCGACAGCATCTATGCGGTGGGGGACGTTACCGATCGCGTGCAGTTGACGCCGGTTGCCATTCGCGAAGGTCATGCCGTGGCCGATGCGTTGTTTGGCGGGGAAAAGCGGACAATCGCTTACGATTGCATTCCCAGCGCGGTCTTTTCCCAGCCGCCGATTGCCTCTGTTGGTCTTACCGAAGGGGAAGCGCGCAATCGGTACGGAAATGTGAAAGTCTATTCGTCTGACTTCCGCCCGATGAAGAACGTCTTCGCGGAACGGCATGAACGCGGGCTCTACAAGCTGGTCGTCGATGCCAACACGGATCGTATTCTCGGGATTCACATGATTGGGCCGGATTCCCCTGAAATCCTGCAAGCTGCGGCTATCGCTGTAAGAGCGGGGCTGACCAAGGCGGATTTCGATGCCACGGTCGCGTTGCATCCTTCCATGGCGGAGGAACTGGTCCTGATGCGTTAGTACGACTGGCCTTGCATCGTCCGTGCAGGAGCCTATGACGCCGACCATGGCTATCCGACGCTGGTTAATGGCGGGCGCTTTGCTGCTGCTCGCCGCCCCCGCTTCGGCACATGGTGACCACGTGGCCGCCGGTGCTTCCCCCTGGACTATGTGGGCTGTCTCGCCAGAGATATTGCTCGGCCTGATCGTCGCGGGACTGATCTATTGGCGGGGCAGCAGGCATGGGCTCGTCGATCGGCAATGGCGTATTCTGGCCTTCAATGGTGGGTTGGCCGCTCTCTTCATTGCGCTGATTTCGCCGGTAGAGGAACTGGCGGACCATATCTTCGCGGTGCATCAGGTCGAACATATGCTGTTGCGCACTGTGGCGCCGATGCTGATCTTCCTGTCGCGGCCGCAAGCGGCACTGGTCCGCGGGCTGCCGGATGGGGTAAGCCGCTTCTTCGCCGGGCGGGGCTGGATCAGGCGAGTGGTGGATGTCTTGCGTTTTCCGCCACTGGCGACCGTGCTGTTCCTGGCATCCAGCTATTTCTGGATGCTGCCGCATTACCACGATCTCGCGATCATGGACAAACCGATCCACTACCTGTGGCATGTCAGCCTGCTGCTATCGGGTCTGATCTTCTTTTCGGTGATCTTCGACCGCCGCCCCCCGCCGCATGGTCCGGGGCTGGGCACGCGGCTTGCGATGTTCGTCGCCGCTGCCCTTGGCAATATCCTGTTGGGCGCGTTCCTGACCTTCAAGACGATCCCGCTCTATTCCGCCTATCTTGCGCTGGGCCACATGTGGAATGTTTCCATGTTGACTGACGAGCAGACGGGCGGGGTCATTATGTGGATTCCGGGCACGATGATGTTTGCGGTGTCTGCGGTTCTGGTCATCTATCGCTGGGGCAGCGAGGAAACGCGTGACGTGGATCGCCGGATACGCAGCGGGCGAGAACTGATCGCGACGCGGCGGCAAGGCAATGGCGCGCTGGCTTTGGGCCTGCTGTGCTTTTCTCTGCTGATGCTTGTCATAACGATCAGTGTCGTGGCTGTGATCGACCATCCACACGGCACCAATCGCGATTTCGGGATGGCGGGCACGATACCCGGCTGACTTGGGCCCGTTCCATGGCGGGGGGCTTATGTCGCCTAGCCGATGCGGTACGGGACCACGCCGCGCTGATCGGGATCGACCAGGATCGCGCGGTCGCTGGGGGGAAAGGCCCGCTGGTCGCAATCAGGGCGTGGGCAAAGGCGGCAGGAGACGCCGATCTGCTCAACCCGATGGGGCGTGGCGAGGTCCAGCCCATCGGCATAAACGAATTCATTCGCATGGGCCGCTTCACAGCCGAGCGCTACGGCGTACCGGCGCGGGGAACGGTCGAATCTGCCCGAAGGTTTGACGAGCCCCTTGGCCATGGAGACGTAGCGTACCCCGTCCGGAGTTTCCGCAAGCTGGACGAGAATGCGGTCGGGTATCGCGACTGCCTCATGCACGATCCACAGGGGGCATGCACCGCCAAAGCGGGCGAATTGCAGGCGCGTTGCGGAATGGCGCTTGGTGATGTTGCCCGCCATGTCGACCTTGCAGAAAAAGAACGGGACGCCGCGCGCGTTGGCGCGCTGAAGCGTTGAAAGCCGCTGGCACGTCTGTTCGAAGCTGGTGCCGAAAGCATGGCCCAACCGATCGATATCGTGGCGCATCCGGCGGGCTTCGTCGCGAAAAGCGCCATAGGGCATGAGAATGGCACTGGCGGCATAGTTACAGAGCCCAACGAACAACAGCTGCCGGGCGGCCGCGCTGCGCAAGGTCGCACCTTCCACGATGGAGCCGATTTCGTCCTTCAGCGCGAGAGCGGCCAGCTGATAGGCGAGTTGAAAACGGCGCGTGGCCGGAGGCTGGCCGGGATCTATCACCAGATGGCCCATCAAGGCATCGTATTCGCGTATCCCTCTCTCGCTCTCGTACCGGACCGAAGCGGAAAAACCGCTTGCCAGTTGCTGGGCGATTGCTTCCGCAGATGGGGACATGGCCGATCCGCGGAGCTTTCCCGCAAGGAGTTCTGCCGCGTGATCGATCCGATCGACATAGTTGTTCGCAAAATGGAACCAGTCGCGAACTTCCTCCCAAGGAAGGCGTGTGCCGCTGGCATTGTCGGCGGCAAGAGCCTCATCCACCATCTCCAACCGCTGTCCGGTCCGGCGATAGGCTTCGTGCAAGGCAATGAAGCGTTCGGCAAATGCCGGTTGCTGTTCCGCGATGCGGGCAAGCTGCTCCGGAGGCAGAGCTTCGGGAAATAGGGGATCGGCGGTCGCTTCCCGCAGGGCAACGAGACGTTTTTCCGTGCTGTCTGCGCCTACGTCCTGCCAATCGAGCGGAAATTCGCGCGCCAGCCGTTCCAGCAGGGCATTGCTCAACGGCCGGTCATCGTTTTCGAGTTGGGAAAGGTAGGACACACTGATGTCCAGCCGCTCTGCCATCTGCGCCTGCCGCAAATTGCGCGCGGCACGCAGATTTCGCAATTGTTGTCCTGCAAAGATGCGGCGCTTGCTTGCCATCGAGGGCTTGTCCCTGGTCGGATCTATGTTTCCTGCGGGGCTTCGAACAGGCGCCCGGCTCGGCCAAAGTGAGGCTTAGTTTGCAAATATGGGGTTTGCAACTTCGCAAATTAACATTGGACTCGAGGGCCTGCCCTCGTCATGGGCGCAGTCTGTAATTTCGTCGAGATTCTAAGGGGCCGCTGAATGTCAGCCAATATTGCCGAATTGGAACGCCGCCGCGCCGCCGCCAAGATGGGTGGTGGCCAGAAGCGTATCGACGCGCAGCATGCGAAGGGCAAGCTGACCGCGCGGGAACGGGTCGAAGTGCTTCTGGATGAAGACAGCTTCGAAGAATACGACATGTATGTCGAACACAACTGTGTCGATTTCGGCATGAGCGAGCAGCATATTCCGGGCGATGGTGTCGTAACCGGCAGCGGCACGATCAATGGCCGCCTGGTTTTCGTATTCAGCCAGGACTTCACCGTTTATGGTGGTGCGTTGTCGGAACGGCATGCGCAGAAGATCTGCAAGATCATGGACATGGCGATGAAGGTCGGTGCTCCGGTGATCGGCCTCAACGATTCCGGCGGTGCACGCATTCAGGAAGGCGTGGCTTCGCTTGCCGGATATGCCGAAGTGTTCCAGCGCAACGTGAACGCATCCGGTGTGATCCCGCAGCTTTCGGTCATCATGGGGCCGTGCGCTGGCGGCGCGGTTTATTCCCCGGCGATGACGGACTTCATCTTCATGGTGAAGGACAGCTCGTTCATGTTCGTGACCGGGCCGGACGTGGTGAAGACAGTGACGAACGAAGTCGTCACGCAGGAGGAGCTGGGCGGGGCTGTTACGCACACGACCAAGACTTCGGTCGCCGATATCGCGTTCGAAAACGATATCGAAGCGCTGATGTCGGTGCGGGATTTCTTCGACTATCTGCCCTTGTCGAACAAGGAAGAGGTGCCGGAGCGTCCGACTGCCGATCCCTGGGATCGGGCCGAGGAAAGCCTCGACACGATCATTCCTGCCAATGCGAACCAGCCATACGACATGCACGAAGTCATCCGGAAAGTTCTGGATGAAGGCGATTTCTTCGAAGTGCAGCCGGGGCATGCCAGCAACATCATCTGCGGCTTCGGTCGTGTTGAAGGCCGGACCGTAGGCATTGTTGCCAATCAGCCGATGGTGCTGGCCGGCGTGCTGGACATTAACAGTTCGAAGAAGGCGGCGCGTTTCGTGCGCTTCTGCGACTGCTTCAATATCCCGATTCTGACGTTCGTCGACGTGCCGGGCTTCCTGCCCGGGACCGCGCAGGAGCATAACGGGATCATCAAGCATGGTGCGAAGCTGCTGTTCGCCTATGCCGAAGCCACTGTGCCGAAGATTACCGTAATTACCCGCAAGGCTTACGGCGGGGCTTACGACGTCATGAGCTCCAAGCATCTGCGCGGTGATCTCAACTATGCCTGGCCGACTGCGGAAATCGCGGTGATGGGCGCGAAGGGGGCGGTGGAAATCATCTTCCGCAAGGACATTGGCGATCCGGACAAGATCGCCGCTTTGACCAAGGAATACGAAGACCGGTTCGCCAATCCTTTCGTGGCGGCGAGCAAGGGCTTCATTGACGAAGTGATCTACCCTCACTCGACCCGGCGCCGCATCGCGCTGGGCCTGCGCAAGCTTCGTAACAAGGAGCTGGAAAACCCCTGGAAGAAGCACGACAACATCCCCCTTTGACCTGCGAGGCGAACGATGGGACTGTATGAGGCAACGATAAGCTGGCGGCTGGCCGATGGCGATGATTTCGCCGGTAACAAGTTCAGCCGTCGGCATGAGGTGGCATTCGATGGCGGCGAGAGCTATCTCGCTTCACCTTCACCACAAGTCGTGCCTGAGCCGCTGTCCGACCCCGCCGGCGTCGATCCGGAAGAGGCGCTGGTGGCCGCATTGTCGAGTTGCCACATGCTCTACTTCCTCGCTTTCGCGGCGAAGAAGGGCTTCTCGGTCGAATATTACGTCGACAACGCCGTGGGGGAGATGGGCAAGGATGAAAACGGGAAAAGCTGGATGAAGAAATTCACTCTGCGCCCCGATGTCAAGTTCGTGGGAGACACGCTGCCGACTGCCGAGCAGATCGATGAATTGCACCACGCTGCGCACAGCTATTGCATCATCGGCAATTCGCTGAAGAGCGAAGTCGTGGTCGAACCGCAATAAGGACAGGAATGATGAAACTCGGCCGGATGAACCATATCGGCGTCGCAACGCCGGACCTAGATGCCTCGATTGCATTTTATCGCGATATCATGGGCGCGACGGACATTACCGAACCCTTCGTGCTGGAAAGCCAGAAAGTCCGCGTGTGCTTCGTCAACACACCGGGCGAAAACGGCACTCACGGGACGCAGGTCGAACTGCTTGAACCTACGAGTGACGACAGCCCGGTCGCTGGCTGGCTGGCGAAGAATCCATTGGGCGGTCAGCATCACATTTGTTTCGAGGTTCCCGATATTCATGCCGCCAAGGCGGAGTTCGAAGCCATGGGCAAGCGGGTCCTCGGTGAACCGCGCATCGGCGCGCATGGCACGCTGATCTTCTTCGTCCATCCCAAGGACATGAACGGCATGCTGACCGAAATCATGGAAACGCCGAAAGAGGCCCATTGATGGCGTATCGTTTTATCACTGTCAGCAGCGATGGGCCGGTTACGACGCTGTCTATCGCACGCCCGGACAAGCTTAATGCGTTGACGCCGAATGTCTTCGCGGAATTGAGCGATGCGATAGAAGCTGCCCTGAAGGATGGCGCGCGGGCTTTGGTGCTGAGCGGAGAGGGGCGGGCATTCTGCTCCGGGGCCGATCTTCAGCCTGACGGTGCGGGCTATGTCGGATTGCCCGACGATCTCGGCCAACTGATCGACGATCACTATAATCCGTTCACACGGCGGTTGATGGATTTGCCGGTTCCGCTGGTGACTGCGGTCAACGGCCCGGCCGTGGGCGCGGGGCTTTCGCTTGCGCTGGCGGGCGACATCGTTGTGGCAGCCCGTTCAGCCTATATGCTGCTGGCTTTCGTGAATATCGGACTGGTGCCTGACGCAGGCGCCAGTTGGCTGGTGGCAGCCAGCGTCGGCCGCGCCCGTGCAATGGAAATGGCCTTGTTGGGAGAGAAGCTTCCCGCAGCGGAAGCGAAAGCGATTGGGCTTGTCAGCCGCGTCGTGGATGATGCCGATGTACTGGCAGAGGCGCAGGCGATTGCCGCAAAGCTGGCTGCTGGGCCGGGCAAGGCGATTGGCCTGATCCGCAACCAGATCAACACAGCGGTCGAAAGCAAGCTGGACGATGTCCTGACGCTCGAACGCGATAACCAGCGTGTGCTTGGCCGCAGCGACGATTTCAAGGAAGCGATCGCTGCCTTTGCCGAGAAGCGCAAACCCCAATTCAAGGGCCGTTGAGGCCACGAGGACGATATGACTGACAAGCCCACTATCGAGGACTGGAAGGCCCTGGCCGACAAGGAAGTGAAGGGCCGCGACCTCACCTGGCACACGCCGGAGGGGATCGACGTCAAGCCGCTTTATAGCGGAGAGGATCTGGCCGGCTGGGAACCTGGCCTTCCCGGATTTGCGCCCTTCACTCGTGGCGTGAAGGCCAGCATGTATGCAGGGCGTCCGTGGACGATCCGCCAATACGCCGGCTTCTCGACTGCGGAGGAATCAAACGCCTTCTACCGTCGCAATCTTGCGGCCGGTCAGAAAGGGTTGTCGGTTGCTTTCGACCTTGCGACACACCGTGGATATGACAGCGATCATCCGCGCGTGGTGGGTGATGTCGGCAAGGCGGGCGTCGCGATCGACAGCGTCGAGGATATGAAGATCCTCTTCGATCAGATTCCGCTCGACCAGATGAGCGTATCGATGACGATGAACGGGGCGGTGATCCCGTGTCTGGCATTCTACATCATCGCGGCGGAAGAGCAGGGGGTTAAACCAGAACAACTCACCGGGACCATTCAGAATGACATTCTGAAGGAGTTCATGGTCCGCAACACCTATATCTATCCGCCCGAGCCAAGCATGCGGATCATTTCGGACATCTTCGCCTACACGGCGGATCACATGCCGAAATTCAACAGCATTTCGATTTCTGGCTATCACATGCAGGAAGCCGGGGCGACGCAGGTCCAGGAACTTGCCTTCACCATCGCCGACGGCATGGAATATGTGAAATATGGCGTAGCCAGCGGGCTGGATATCGACAAGTTTGCGGGACGCCTCAGCTTCTTTTTCGCTATCGGCATGAACTTCTTCATGGAAGTGGCGAAGCTGCGCGCTGCACGTACCTTGTGGCATCGCGCGATGACGCAACTTGGCGCGAAAGACGAACGTTCCAAGATGCTGCGGACTCACTGCCAGACGTCCGGCGTTTCGCTGACCGAGCAGGACCCGTACAACAACGTTATCCGTACCACGATCGAGGCGATGGCCGCGATGTTGGGAGGCACGCAGAGCCTGCACACCAACGCGCTGGACGAAGCGATTGCCCTGCCGACAGACTTTTCCGCACGCATTGCACGCAACACGCAAATCGTGATTCAGGAAGAAACCGGCATGACCAATGTCGTCGATCCCCTGGGCGGGTCATACTATGTCGAGGCGCTGACCAAGCAGCTCGTCGATGAGGCATGGGGGATTATCGAGAAGGTCGAGGCCGAAGGCGGCATGGCCAAGGCGGTCGGCCAGGGATGGCCCAAGGCGATGATCGAGGAAGCCGCCGCTGCCCGCCAGGCGCGTGTCGACCGTGGGGAAGACGTGATCGTGGGCGTCAACAGGTTCCGTCTGAAGGACGAGGAAGCGATCGAAACGCTGGAAGTGGACAACACCAAGGTCCGCGAAGCGCAGATTGCCCGTATCCGTAAGATGCGGGATGCCCGTGACGAGGCGAAATGCCGTGCGGCTCTGCAAGCGTTGGAGGAAGGCGCCAAGGGCGCCGGCAACCTGCTGGCTCTCGCGGTCGATGCGGCGCGCGAACGGGCTACACTCGGTGAAATTTCCGATGCGATGGAAGTCGCTTTCGGACGGCATGGCACGATGCCGACGCCGGTCAAAGGCGTCTATGGCGCGGCCTATGCCGGTGACAGCCGCTATCAGGCAGTGGTCGACGGGGTCGATGCCGTAGCCCGGCGGCTTGGCCGCAAGCCCAAGGTAATGGTGGCGAAGATGGGCCAGGACGGTCATGATCGCGGCGCCAATGTGATCGCCAGCGCCTTTGCCGACATGGGGTTTGAAGTCGTTTCCGGTCCGTTGTTCCAGACGCCGCAGGAAACGCTGGAAATGGCCCTGGATAACGACGTTGACGCCATTGGGGCTTCGTCGCTGGCTGCTGGCCATAAGACGCTCATTCCCGAACTCGTGCGTTTGCTGAAAGGCGCGGGCCGCAGCGATATCAAGGTGGTTGCCGGTGGCGTAATTCCGCCGCAGGACTATGACTTCCTGCGCGAGGCGGGAGTGCAGGGCATCTATGGCCCCGGTTCGAATGTAGTCGAATGTGCGGCGGATCTCCTGCGCCTTCTGGGCCACAACATGCCGCCTTCCGGGGAAGAATTGAAGGAGGCTGCCGAGTGAGCCAGAACCGCACCGAGCCGCGCACGGATTGGACTCGCGAGGAGATCGCGGGCCTTTTCGACCTGCCTTTTACCGAATTGGTTTTTCGCGCGGCGGAGGTGCATCGGGCGAACCACCCGGCAAACGAGGTACAGCTTTCCACACTGCTTTCGATCAAGACCGGCGGCTGTCAGGAAGACTGTGGCTATTGCTCACAGAGTGTGAAAGCCGATAGCGGTGTAAAGGCAACCAAGCTGTTGGAAGTGCAGGAGGTATTGCAACGGGCGGCGCAGGCCCGCGATGCCGGTTCGACGCGCTTCTGCATGGGCGCCGCATGGCGCAACCCAAAGGATCGCGACATGCCTGCCATCATTGAGATGGTCAAAGGCGTGCGCTCGATGGGCATGGAAACCTGCATGACACTCGGCATGCTCACGCCGGACCAGGCAGACATGCTGTCCGAGGCGGGGCTGGATTATTACAACCACAATATCGATACGTCGCCCGAACGTTATGGCGACATCATAACCACCCGGACGATGGATGACCGGCTCGATACGCTCGAACATGTGCGTGGGGCGGGGATCAACGTCTGTTCGGGCGGCATTGTCGGCATGGGAGAAACGCGCGAGGATCGCGTTGGCTTCATCCATACGCTGGCGACGCTTCCCAGCCATCCAGGCAGTGTGCCGGTGAATGCACTGGTCCCTGTCAAAGGAACGGTACTGGGGGATATGCTGGCGGATACGCCGCTGGCCAAGATCGACGACATTGAATTTGTCCGGACCGTGGCGGTGGCGCGCATCACCATGCCGCAATCCATGGTCCGCCTTTCGGCTGGCCGAGAGTCCATGTCGGAGGCCACACAGGCGCTATGCTTTCTCGCTGGGGCCAATTCCATCTTCACGGGTGATAAGCTTCTGACCGCACCGAACGCGGGCGATGATAGCGACGCGGCAATGTTCGAACGGCTCGGGATAAAACCGATGCCGATTACGCAGACCGATGCACAGGCTGAAGCGGAGCGGATGCCGCGCGGCTGCGCAAGGATGGAAGCGGCCGAATGATCGCATCGCTGGTTCTCGCTGCTGCTGCCGGTTCTGCCGCAACTCCGCCCAATCCGGGCTGGAATTGCGACGATCCCGTTGCGCAGCAGGAGATGAACTGGTGCGCGGCGCAAGAATACGTGAAAGCGGATGGCGAACTTAACGCGCAGTGGGCGATCACTGCTGCGGACATGAAGGCCAAGGACAAAAATCTGGACCGTACCTATGACGAACGGCCCGGCTATTTCGAAACGCTACTTTCCGCTCAACGGGCCTGGATCGCCTATCGCGATGCGCATTGCGCCAGCGAAGGTTTCTGGGCGCGCGGCGGTTCTCTCGAACCCCTCCTTGTCAGCACATGCAAGACCAAGCTGACGCAGGAGCGGACGCAACAACTTCAATTCCTGGTCGAACAGTAGGATGCCGATGTTCAAGAAGATCCTCATCGCCAATCGTGGCGAAATTGCCTGTCGTGTAATCAAGACCGCTCGCCGGATGGGCATCCAGACGGTCGCCGTCTATTCGGATGCCGATGCGCGTGCGCCATTTGTCCAGATGGCGGATGAAGCGGTCCATATTGGCCCGTCGCCCGCAGCGGAAAGCTACCTGATCGCTGACAAGATCATTGCGGCATGCAAGCAAACCGGAGCGGAAGCGGTTCACCCCGGTTATGGTTTCCTGTCTGAACGCACCAGCTTCGCGGAAGCCCTGGCTGCAGAAGGTATCGAATTTATCGGCCCACCGGTGAACGCGATTGCTGCGATGGGCGACAAGATCGAGTCCAAGAAGCTGGCCAAGGAAGCCGGCGTCAATGTGGTTCCGGGCTTCGTCGGTGAGATCGAGGATACCGAACACGCGGTGCGGATTTCGAACGAAATCGGCTACCCGGTGATGATGAAGGCATCTGCCGGTGGCGGCGGTAAAGGTATGCGCCTTGCCTATAACGAACAGGATGTGCGCGAAGGTTTCGAGGCGACCAAGCGCGAAGGCCTTAATTCCTTCGGCGACGATCGTGTCTTTATCGAGAAATTCATCCTCAACCCGCGCCATATCGAAATCCAGATCCTCGGCGACAAGCATGGAAACATATTGTACCTGAACGAGCGTGAGTGCTCGATTCAGCGTCGCCATCAGAAGGTCGTGGAAGAAGCGCCTTCTCCCTTCGTTACGGACAAGATGCGCAAGGCAATGGGCGAGCAATGCGTCGCCTTGGCCCAGGCAGTGGGATATTATTCCGCAGGTACGGTCGAACTGATCGTTTCAGGCGCGGATCCGACGGGGGAAAGTTTTTACTTCCTTGAAATGAATACGCGCCTTCAGGTCGAACACCCTGTGACCGAATGCATCACCGGGGTCGATCTGGTGGAACAGATGATCCGTGTCGCGGCCGGTGAAAAGCTGCCGATGTCGCAGGCTGACGTAAAGATCGACGGCTGGGCGATAGAAAATCGTGTCTATGCCGAAGATCCCTATCGCGGATTTTTGCCGTCAACCGGCCGCCTGATCCGCTATGAGCCTCCGGTTGAAGGCTGGACCGAAGACGAGGCAGAGAATGGTCGCCGCGGCGTCGACGGCGTGCGGGTCGATGATGGCGTCTATGAAGGCGGCGAAGTGTCGATGTTCTATGACCCGATGATCGCGAAGCTGATCACGTGGGGCAAGACGAGGGACGAGGCTGCCGACAAGCAGGTCAAGGCGCTGGACCAGTTCCGCCTGGAAGGGCTGGGCCATAATATCGACTTCCTTTCGGCAATCATGCAGCATCCCCGTTTCCGTTCGGGAGAATTGACGACGGGCTTCATCGCGGAGGAATATCCCGAAGGTTTCAACGGCGCGGCCGCTTCACCCGAATTGCTGCGCAACATATCCGCCATTGCAGCGTTCCTTGCGACCGCGCTGGCAGATCGTGCACGCCAGATCGACAATCAGTTGAACGGTCCGCTCAACCCGCCGGGTGACTGGCAGGTCAAGATCGGTGACACCCTTTACGAAGTCGTGATCGACGAAGACTGTATCACTGTCGATGGCGAAACGGTTGATTTGTCGATGACTTACACGCCGGGCGAACCGATCGTCATCGCGGAAGTCGGGGATCAGGAACTGGGCGTAAAGGTCCAGATGACCCGCATGGGCTTCCGCCTGACCACCCATGGGGCAATCCATGACGTGCGTGTGCTCCCTGCACGAGTGGCCAAACATGCTTCGCATATGATCGAAAAGATTCCGCCGGACATGTCGCGCTTCCTTATCTGCCCGATGCCTGGTCTATTGGTCAGACTGGACGTTGGCGAAGGCGATCATGTCGAGGTCGGGCAACCGCTGGCGGTCATCGAAGCGATGAAGATGGAAAACATCCTCCGCGCTGAAAAGGCCGGGACGGTGAAGAGTGTCAATGCCAAGGCGGGCGACAGTCTGGCCGTGGATGCGATCATTCTCGAACTGGAATGAACAAAAGACGGCTGAGTCCCGCCGTTGGGGCTCAGCCGTCAATATGCTCGGGCTTACCTTTACGCGTCGTCGATGCGAAGTCTTCGAGCTGTTTTTCAGTCATCGTTTCGTACATTTCGCGCGAAGCCCCTTTGAGCGTGCTTTTGTTGGTTTCGCCTCGCTTCGCTGACAGAGCTGCACCGGCCGCCTTTTGTTGAGCTGCGGATTTAGCAGGCATGATATGCTCCTGTCGTTGGTTGCATATCTCATCAATCCGCGCCGAACCTGAAGGTTCCGGATTGGCCCAGCCGTGGTACCAGGGGCCTAGTCCGCTAATTCCTGCTCCAAAAAGGCTGCCACGTCATCCAGCATGACGTCGCGAGCGAGAAATGCGTGGCCGATGCCTTTCATCAGGACGAAGGGCAGGGTGCCGGCATCCATTTTCTTGTCATGCAGCATGTGAGCGGCAAGGGTCTTGCCATCGCACTCAAGCCCAAGTTCGGAAAGTCTGGCGGGTAAACCGGCAGCCTCGATCACTTCAGCCGCTCGTTCCGCTTCCCCTGCGCCCATCAGGCCGATCCGTGCCGAATAACGTGCCGCCAGGATCATGCCGAGAGCAACGCCTTCGCCATGGAGCAAGCGATCTGAAAAGCCGGTCTCGGCTTCCAGCGCATGGCCGAACGTGTGACCAAGATTGAGCAATGCACGCGTTCCGATCGTTTCCCGTTCATCTTCCGCGACGATCCTGGCCTTCGCCTTGACGCTATGCGCCACCGCATATTCCCGCAGGGCGGCATTGCCGTCCAGCAGGGCAGGGCCATTTTGCTCGCACCAGGTGAAAAAGGCGGGATCGCCAATCAGGCCATATTTCACCACTTCGGCATAGCCTGCGCGCAACTCGCGCGCTGGCAGAGTTTCCAATGCCGCAAGGTCTGCCAATACCAACGAGGGTTGGTGAAAAGCTCCGACCAGGTTTTTGCCCGCAGGCGTATTGATCGCTGTCTTGCCGCCAACGGAGGAATCGACCTGAGCGAGCAGAGTCGTGGGCAATTGAATGAAATGGCAACCGCGCTTCAGGATTGCGGCGGCAAAACCGGTAAGATCGCCTATGACTCCTCCGCCGAGCGCCAGAATGTGGTCACCGCGTTCCACTTCCAGTTGGAGCAGCCAGTTTACCGTAGCGGCCAATTGTTCCCAGCTTTTGGTCGCCTCGCCAGGCGGCAGAATTCGCCAATGCGGTTCGTGACCGGCATCGCGCAGCGCATTTTCCACCACGTCCCCCCAGGCGGAATGGACGTTTGCATCGGTTATGATCGGAACACCGCGTTTGCGTAAACGACCCCGGCAATGGGTAACGAGTTCCGCCAGCAGGCCGGCGCCGACATGGACTTCATAAGGCCGGCCAGCCAGTTCGACAGGGATTACAGCCATGCGTTGATCGCCTTTAGTATTGCATTCACGGTTCGTTGGTGGGGCCCCGGCATGCTGAAGATGTGTATCGGTGCCTGGGCATAGGCCGGCTCACGCTCCGCCTTCAGCTTTGCGAGGATTTCACGCGGGTTTCCGTTGCGGAGCAAGGGCCGGTTGTCCTTGCGACCGACCCGTTCGACCAGCGTGTCGAGATCGGCGTCGAGCCAGATCGCAAGCCCCTTGTCGAGAATCAGGGCGCGGGTCTCCTCATTGACGAAAGCGCCGCCGCCCGTTGCGATGATTCCCTGCTGGTCTTCCATCAGGCGCGAGATGACCCGACGTTCGCCGTCGCGAAATTCCTGCTCGCCATGCTTGGCGAAGATTTCGTTGATGGTCATCTGCGCGGCTTCCTCGATCGCGTCGTCCGCGTCAGTGAACGGCAGATGCAATATCGAGGCAAGACGGCGCCCAACGGAGGATTTGCCAACGCCCATGAGGCCAACCAGTACGATTGGCCGGTCAATGCGTGCCGCGATTGCCGTAATCTCGGCGCTGGAGAGGGGGGGCTCATCGACAGTCATTGCCGCCCTGCCTATAGATGCGCTAACCGGCAGCGCAAGCGCGCTCGCGCGGATGTTCATAAGGCGGGAAAGACGTTGGCAATGGCCGGCAGGCGATATTGGTGGGTTTTGGCGGCGTTTGTGGTGCTGGTCTTCGCTTATGCGTTGATACAGGGCGGTGAAGAGCCAATGCGTGAAATCAGCGAACCCGTTGCCACACCGGGAGATTCCGCATGAAACGCACTCTTCTTGCCGGCGGCGCGGCACTTGCCCTGTGCTCGACTTTTGTAGTCGCTCAGGATGCCCCCGAATCCCTGCTGCCCCCAGGGTTCGACACACCGGCCCCCACACCGTCCCCTTCGCCCCCCAAAGGTAATGCTCCTGCAGCGCAGGCGCCCTCCACAGGGGCTGCAGCTGGCACCGCACCGGTTGTACAGCCCTTACCTGGCCAGGCGCCATCGGCGGCGGTTGTGTTGCCGGACGAACTGCCGTCGATTGAAGAAATCGAGGCGATGACGCCCGATGAAATTGACGAGCTTCTGGGACTTAAACCGAAGTTCGACATTCCTCCCGCGGCTCGCCGTTCAATGGCGAGAGTGGGCGTAATCGCGCAATCCGAGGGTGGCTTCCCCTCCCAGGCGCTGGCCCGTCAGCCGGCTTCGCTCGTAAGGGCGGCGTTGAAGGGCATCAAAGGGCCCATGGTTTCGCGTTGGGGGCATATTCTCTTGCGCCGCACTCTTGCCAGTCGCCTTGCCGCTCCTGAAGGTATGAACCCGGTTGAATTTGCGACTCTGCGCGCGGGGGTCCTGAATGAGCTTGGGGAGCCAGCCATTGCTCGGGCCCTGGTACAGGGTGTGGATACCGCCAACTACGATGCGCCGCTGACCGGAGTGGCGTTCAATGCCTATCTCGCCACTGCCGATCTTCTGGGTATCTGTCCGGCCACGCGCCTTCACAGCGGCATTCGCAAAGACCCGCAATGGCAGATGACCGTTGCGATCTGCGATGCCTATGCGGGGGAGGGGAGCAGTGCGAAACGGGAACTCGACAGGGCACTGAGCCGGGGGATTGCGCCGCAGATCGATATTCTCTTGGCGCAACGTTTCGCCGGGGCAGCCGGCGATGGGCGCGGTGCGGTGACGATCGAGTGGGACAAGGTATCCGAACTCAACCCATGGCGCTTTGCTCTGGCAAACGCATTGGGTATCGAGATCCCGGATACGCTGACCCGCAAGGCAGGCGCCTATTACCAGCGTAGTGCAGCAATCGCATCGATGCTCCCGCTCGCGACCCGGGCCGAGGCGGCAGATGTCGCCGGTCGAGAAGGGATACTTTCTGCCGAAGCGATGGTGGATCTCTATTCCCAGATTTATGCGGATCAGGAAGTCACCGGGCCGACAGCGCAGCGTGCTGCACGCCTGCGTGAAGCCTATGTGGCGGAAACGGCCAGGGATCGGCTCGCGGCCTTGCATGATGTATGGGGTGCCAAGACGCCTGAGTACGGTCGCCTCGTCCTCACCGCTTTTGCTGCCGCGCGTATTCCGGCAAGTGAGGACTTGTCCGACGATGCGGCCCCATTGCTTGCTTCGATGCTGGCGGCTGGACTGGACGGCAATGCGATGCGGTGGGGCTCTGTGGTGACGGAAGGCGGGGATGCCTGGGGTATCCTTGCACTCGCGCAGCCAACCCGAAGCAACGCCGTGCGAACTGGCGCGGTGGAAAGCTTCGTTGATAGTGATTCCAGCGAAGATCAGAGGAAATCCCGTTTTCTGATAGCGGGTCTCGCTGGATTGGGTCGCCTCGACGTGGTTACGGCGAAAAGGCTCGCCGATGGCCTTGGCGTCGATCTGGGGCGCCAGACCCGTTGGAGTGCAATGATCGATAAAGCTGCGGAAGTGAACAATCCGGCACTGGTGTCGATGCTTGCAGGGGTGGGCATGCAGGGGACCGGCTGGGATAAAATGACGGCACGCCACCTTTACCACATCGTTTCGGCATTGAATCGTGTGGGCCTGAATGCAGAAGCGCGGATGATCGCTGCTGAAGCGGTAGCAAGGGGGTAAGGCAATCGGCAGCGCGATCGAGAGCTTTCTGACCATGCTGGCGGCGGATCGCGGCGCAGCGGCCAATACTCTGGCGGCCTATCGGCGGGACCTCGAAGGTGCGGAAGAACTGATTGGCGACATTGCCACTGCTGATCGTCAGGCGCTGGCCCGGCTGGGACAGGCATGGTCGGATTTGGCCCCGTCGACTCTCGCACGAAAAAGCTCTGCTCTGCGGCAGTTTTTTGGTTTTCTCATGGAAGAGGGGTGGCGGACGGACGATCCATCGCCTGCATTGCCACGCCCGGTGATTCGCAGGCCGTTACCGCGCCTGCTCGATCATGCAGAGGTCGAATCGCTTTTCGCTCGTGCAGAATTCGAAGCCGAGGATGGCAGGGCAAACGCTGTAAGAATGCTGGCACTGCTTGAATTGCTATATGGATCCGGCCTCAGAGCGAGCGAAGTCGTATCCTTGCCGCTGGCGGCGGTCCCGCGGGATGCTCCGTTCCTGACCGTTATGGGCAAGGGTGGGCAGGCGCGGATGGTGCCGGTCAGTACGCGTGCAGGCCAGGCTTTAAGCCGTTGGCTGGAGCTTCGCCCATCTGGCGGAAAATTCGTGTTTCCTTCGCGCGGTAAACACATCACTCGCATCCGTTTGTTCCAGATGTTGAAAGAACTTGCGGCCCGGGCTCGACTGGCCCCGGAAAAAGTCAGCCCGCACGTGCTGAGACATGCATTTGCGACCCATTTGCTGGAGGGTGGAGCCGACCTGCGGGTGCTGCAAACACTGCTGGGCCATGCCGATATCGCGACGACCCAGATTTATACTCACGTCGATTCTGCCAGGCTGGTTGCATTGGTGAATGAACGGCATCCTCTTGCCCAAAGGCATCGGGCGGACTAGCGCAGAAACATGATTTCCTATCTCGAATTTGAAAAGCCCGTTGCCGCGCTGGAATCGCGCATCGCGGAACTGCGTGCAGCGGCCGAAGGCGACGATGTCGATATTTCCAACGAGTTGGAACGGCTCGAAGAAAAGAGCGCGGACCTGCTCGCGAGCATCTACGGCTCGTTGACGCCCTGGCAGAAGACGCAAGTCGCCCGGCATCCGATGCGGCCGCATTTTCGTGATTTCGTTGCGTACATCTTCGATGACTTCATGCCCTTGGGCGGCGATCGGTATTATGCGGAAGACGAAGCGATCGTGGGTGGATTGGCCCGGCTTGGCGATCGTCGGGTGATGTTGATCGGTCATGAAAAAGGCCATGATACGGAGAGCCGGCTCCGGCATAATTTCGGGATGGGCAAGCCGGAAGGCTATCGCAAGGCCATCCGCTTGATGGAAATGGCGGGCCGTTTCGGTCTGCCCGTGGTGACTCTAGTGGATACTTCCGGTGCCTTCCCCGGCGTGGAGGCCGAGGAACGCGGTCAGGCCGAAGCGATTGCGCGGTCGACAGAGGCCTGCCTCGCATTGCCGGTGCCGATGGTCGCCACGATCGTAGGTGAAGGCGGGTCGGGCGGAGCGGTGGCGCTGGCGAGCGCGGAACGGGTGCTGATGCTCGAACATGCCGTCTATTCGGTTATTTCGCCGGAAGGCTGTGCTTCTATCCTTTGGCGTACCGCGGAAAAGGCCCCGGAAGCGGCAGAGGCCATGAAAGTGACAGCGCGTGACTTGCTCAAGCTGGGCGTCATCGACCGGATAGTGAACGAACCCGTAGGGGGTGCTCATCGGGATCCCCGCGCTGCGGCAGGGGCTTTGCGCGACGCGATTGGTGAAGAACTGGACAAGTTGTTGCGCATGAGCCCCGAATCGCTGCTGCGTCTGCGCGAGGACAGGTTTCTCGGTATCGGTGACAACACCAAGGCACGTCGACGCGCCAGGTAATCAAGCTTGGATTAACGACAGCGGGAACTGGCGGAGCCGCTTCAAGTTCAGGTATCAGCACCATGATGATCCACCTGTTGGTGGAGGGACCGTGCTGCAATGACCTGGAGGAGGACACACATGTTTCGCGCAAGCCGACTGACTCGGAGATTCGCCATGTATTCGGCAGTGGCTACACTGCCACTCGCCTTGAGCGGATGCATGGGCGGTGAAATTGCTTCCACCGGAACTCCGTTAAGCCAGACGGAACGAAATGAAGGCGCCAAGGCGCATCCCGAGCTTGTCGCAGAATTTGGCGGAGCACAAACCGGGCCGCAAGCAGACTACGTGGCGAGCGTGACACGCAACGTCGCGGTCCACTCCGGCCTTAGCAACGCTCCGGGTGATTTTACGGTCACGTTGCTCAACTCCTCCGTGAACAATGCCTTCGCTATTCCGGGCGGATATGTTTACGTCACGCGCCAGCTCGTCGCGCTGATGAATAACGAGGCTGAACTCGCTGGTGTGATGGGGCACGAGATCGGCCATGTCGCGGCACGCCATTCGGCCAGAAGACAGGCCCAGGCGCAGCAGAATGCACTGCTTGGAGTTTTGGGGCAGGTCCTGTCCGGCGTAGTGTTCGGGAACAGCGCTCTGGGGCAACTCGGCGAAAAGATTTCCAGCACTGTGCCTCAACTCGCGACCCTCCGCTATTCACGCAGTCAGGAATTGCAGGCGGACGAACTGGGTATCCGATATCTGAACGATGCGGGATATGACCCCCGCGCCATGGCGACTGTATTGCAGAGCTTGGCTGCGCAGAATTCTTTGGATGCCCAATTGCAGGGGCGCAATCAAAACACGCCTGAATGGGCATCGACCCATCCCGACCCGGCTTCGCGTGTTCAGGCGGCGCTGAGCAAGGCTGGGGCGGGTGTGCAAGGCGTGACCAAGCGGGATACCTTCCTCACCCGGATCGACGGTCTCATGTATGGTGACGATCCCCGGCAAGGGGTGATCGAGGGCCAAACATTCATTCACCCGGAATACCGCTTCGCGTTCGAGGCTCCGCAGGGCTTTTACATGGTGAATGGTACGCGAGCCGTCTCAATCAATGGGCAAAGTGGGCGTGGGCAGCTTTCAACTGCGGCTTACAACGGCAGTCTGGAAAATTACATTCGCAGCGCATTCAATGCCTTGGCAGGAGAAGGGAAAACACTTTCTCCCAGCGAAATCACGAAGACTACGGTCAATGGTATCCCGGCCGCATATGGTGTGGCGCGTGTGAATACCAGTAGTGGGCAAGTGGATGTTGTTGTCTACGCCTATGAGCTTGGCGGTAATAGGGCATTCCATTTCACAGGGATAACGGCGGCCGGACAGTCGAATGTCCTCGTTCCGATGTACAAGTCGATGCGCCGGATCAGCGTTGGAGAGGCTGGAGCGATCAAACCGCGGCGCGTGGATGTGGTTACAGTGAGAAATGGAGATACGGTTTCGTCACTGGCTGCGCGAATGGGCTATGCCGATGCCAAGGAAGCGCGGTTTCGCGTACTTAATGGGTTGTCGGCATCGGATCGTTTGCAGGCGGGGCAGAAAGTGAAAGTGATCGTGCGGACCGATAGCTGATCAGTCGTAAAAATATGGGCCGGTGATTAGGCGCAGCAGAAAAGGCGGCGGGTTTCCCCGCCGCCTTGTCTTTACCCAATCAAGTCGGTCTTACGTGGCCGACGAGAGGTTGTCCGACACGTCGGTGAACGTGGCGCTCAGGTTGTCGCCGAGAGTGGACATTGCGCCAATGGCGGCAACGGCGATAAGAGCGGCAATCAGGCCGTATTCGATAGCGGTTGCGCCAGCTTCGTCACGGAGCAGCTTGGTGAAAAACTTCATGGTAGTCTCCTGGTTCTTCTTCGGTACCCGGCTCTTTCCTTTCGGATCGAGCATCTTCGCTCTAATGCGAATAAGTTGATAAATCCCTAATCGTCAGATCTCATTTGCACCCATTACTGAATTAACATTGGTGGATACTGTTGCCCAAAGGCCATTTGTCTCGTCTGCTACACTGCGAAGTGAAGCAATAATTGCGAGGACGAGTAGAGATACAATCAGACCATATTCGATAACAGTTGCCCCTGTTTCATCATAGACAATCTGTTTCAGGTTGTGCCGGTATGTCACCATGACTTCCCTTGGATACGGGTCTGATAGCATGGGGTACTGCAGCAAAAGTCCTAACAAAGTGTTTCCAAGGGGGACTGAATTGGAAAACATGCCGACAGTCATACTCGTAGTTGCGGCTATGATTATTGATGATCAAAACCGTATGCTGTTGCAGCAACGTCCCGAGGGGAAAGCCCATGCCGGCCTGTGGGAATTCCCTGGTGGGAAGGTGGAAGCCGGTGAAATTCCTGGTGATTCGCTGATTAGGGAGATCGAGGAGGAACTGGGTATCGACCTCTCTGAGAAGGCGCTGCACCCGATAGGCTTTGCCGAGTCAGCATGGGAGGATGGGCAGGCCGCGATTGTCATTCTTCTTTACAGAGTCGATTCATGGGAAGGGCATCCTGAACCGAGAGAAGGGGGAGCGCTGGGTTGGTTTACTCCGGAGGAGGCCGAAGCGTTGCCCATGCCGCCGTTGGATATCGATTTGTTTTCCCGCCTGCATTTCAAAAAGATGGAGCCTTAGGGGAAAGAGCCCACCTTAGGGATTGCCAAGCCCGGACTTGCCCCCTATGTGCCCCCTCACCACGCGCCCGTAGCTCAGCTGGATAGAGCATCAGACTACGAATCTGAGGGTCGGACGTTCGAATCGTTCCGGGCGCGCCAACAAAAACTGAGGCGGCTTCCTTTTGGGGAAGCCGCCTCAGTTTGTTTCGGGCCTGAACATCAGATGCCAAGGTCTCAAAGTCTCTTCGCGCTCAAGCGGGCTGGAATGAACCATCGAGGGTTTTGAAGGTTTTGGGGCGTTCCGGACACCCGGCTCTTGCCCAGGTGATCGGAAATCAGGTGATTTTCGAAATCAGCGCATTGTATTTCACTTGCCTCACGGCAACGGACGTTTCGACGTGTTGCACGCCGGGCAAAGCAAGAATCCGTTCGGATGCAAGCGCGGCGAGTTCTTCCAGATCGTCAAACAGGCACATGGCCAGAATGTTGAATGATCCGAGTGTCAGCATCACGGCATTGATTGGGTCCATGCGACTGATAGTTTCTGCCAGCTGTCGCTGATGCACGGCTTCCGTTTGGATGCGAATTTTGCCGAGGCGGGATTTGGAAGCCAGTTCCAGCCCGGTAATGGCAGTAAAGCTGATGAGGTTTTCCTGCTGCAGCCGTTTGATCCGGCAGCGAACAGTTCCTTCGGTCACGCCGAGATCAGAAGCTACCCGCCGATTGGAAACCCGTGCATCCTCGGCAAGCACGCCGATTAGCTGGCGATCCAGATCGTCAATAGACGGTCCTGCCATGCTCAATACCGGCCCCAAAAGAGGTGGAGCCCGATATGTCCGCCGCAGGCTGTTGTATGAGGAGTGAAACGGTGAAGTGATTTTCGCATTGGTTAGCTGTCTTTGCGTAATGAAGCTTGGCACCTGTTACGCGAATGGTCAATCTGTGCGGGGCATCTGTGTACAGTTGGTCAATGCCTGACGCATGTGCGTTCTGCGCTTGCCAAGTGCGGGCAGATACAATCTGTTGGAGGGGTGATGAGGCACGAATCTGTCAGTACGGCCATGGTTGGGCTTTTGCGGCGGGAATTGCGCCAGACGGGTTGGACTGCCCGGCGCCTGGCGGACGAATTTGCTATCAGTGAGGCCACTGCGAAGCGATGGTTGGCTGGCAAGGGGCTGACGCTCGACAAGATCGAGCGGCTGGCGGGACTTTGCGGGATGGGTATCGCGGATCTCGCCCGAGAGGCTGAACATGCGCAAACCGGTCTCGCGCGGGAGTTGACGCTGGCCCAGGAGCGTGAACTGGCGAGTGATGTGTTTCTCTCTTTCCTGTTCATGACGATAATTGGGGGCATCTCTTCAAAGGAAGTTGCGCAGGACCTTGGCGTGCCCGAGCAGATCATGGAAGCCGCGCTGGCAAAGCTTGAGCGCCTGGCACTGATTGACCGGCTGGGTAGTGGAAGAGTCCGTTCGCTGGTCGACCGATCGGTTATATTCCGCAAATCACCGATGCGGACACTGTTTGAAAAGCACATGAAGCGCCATTTCATGGCGATTGATTTTGCCGCAGCCGATGCGGTCTATGCGTCGGAAGTAATGAAATTGTCCGATGCGGGTGCGGCAATGCTGGCGGAACTGATCGAGCAGCATCGGCGCGATGTTCATGCCTTGGCGGAACGGGACCGGGATTCCGCGCTGCTGCAGCGCAAGTGGTACGGGATATTGTGTGCCATGCGGCCGCTGGAGTTGCACATGCTCAACGAGGCGGTTCGTGAAGAGATCGATTGGTCGAAGTGACTGGCTAATTGCGGATCTTCTCGCTCTTCTTCTCTTACGACATACAGAAACTCGGAAATTCGACAGGCCTGTGGTCGACAAGGCCGATGCATTATGGCTAATGCGCCCGGCAAAGCACAAAGCTGGATGTGAGAAGGGGACAACTGAATGAGCAGCTTGGTTGGTCCGGATGAGGATGACCCGCGGGGCAAACCACCCGTGCCGGAGGATGTGCAGGATGCCATCCGCACCCTGATCCGTTGGGCGGGCGACGATCCCGAACGTGAGGGATTGCTGGATACGCCCAAGCGCGTTGCCCGCGCATGGAAAGAATATTGCGTCGGTTACGATGACGATCCGGCCATTCACCTTTCGCGTATTTTCGAAGAGGTGGGCGGCTATGACGAGGTGGTTCTCTTAAAGGACATTCCGTTCCAGTCCCATTGTGAGCATCATATGGCACCGATCATTGGCAAGGCGGCCATCGCTTATCTGCCGCAGGATCACGTCGTTGGGATTTCAAAGCTGGCTCGTGTGCTACACGGGTTCGCGCGTCGCTTGCAGATTCAGGAGAGGCTGACTGCGGAGGTGGCCCAGTGCATCTGGGACAACCTGCGCCCGCGCGGTGTCGCCGTCGTAATCGAAGCAAGCCACGCGTGCATGACCGCTCGAGGTGTGCGGACTCCCGGTGTCAGCATGGTTACGAGCCAGATGATGGGGGTCTTCCTGGAGGATGACCGGAGCCGCAAGGAAGTGCTGAGTCTGATGGGTTACTGATCGAGCGCTTCAGTTACGATAAAAGATAAAGAAAGGGCGCCAGGAAGGCGCCCTTTTTGTTTGGAACAGGAAATTCCGGTTCAGAGTTGGGAGAGCATATGTTCCGCTGAACTGAGCTTGAATTCGCCGGGGCCTTCGATGTTGAGTTGTTCGACTACGCCGTCATTCACCACCATCGACCAGCGCGAACCCCGCTTGCCAAGCCCGAAACCGCTGCCGTCCATGGTCAGGCCGATAGCCTCAGCGAAATCGCCATTGCCGTCGGCGAGCATGGTGATTTCGGGTGAGCCATCGCGTTGATTCCATGCCCCCATGACGAAAGCGTCGTTGACGGCGGTGCAAGCGATTTCGTCGATGCCCTTTGCCTTCAGTTCATCAGCCTTTGCCACGAAACCGGGCAGGTGCTTTGCGGAACATGTCGGGGTAAAGGCGCCGGGCACGGAGAATAGTGCCACTTTCTTGCCGCCGAAATATTCGCTCGACTGAATCTTGTCCGGTCCTTCGGCAGTTGCCTTGACCAGTGTAACTTCAGGTAGCTTCTCGCCCACGGAAATTGTCATCTTCTCATCCTTTCATGGCTCAATCCGGCGACGGCATAGGCGCGGGCAGGGTAGTTCCGCAACAGCTTTGGCTGGCGCAAAGTACGCCGTCATAGACTTGTGAGCCGGTGCTATGCCGAAAGTTCCGGCGTTCGCCTGTGACGTCGAAGGTTTGCTTACCCGGCGGCAAGTCGCTAAAGGCGGCGCCTGCAAGACTTCACCATGCCCACGGTGTCGTCGTTTTTCGCTATTTTCCAGGAGTTTCGAGAGTGGCCACTGCCTCCGCCCAGAACGCCAGCCAGGATTACGTCATCAAGGACCTTACGCTTGCCGAATTCGGTCGCGATGAAATCGCCATTGCCGAGACGGAAATGCCGGGTTTGATGGCGCTTCGGGCAGAATACGGCCAGGCTCAACCACTCAAGGGTGCGCGGATCACCGGCTCACTTCATATGACGATCCAGACCGCTGTGCTGATCGAGACGCTGGTGGCGCTTGGCGCGGACGTGCGTTGGGCAACCTGCAATATCTTTTCAACCCAGGATCACGCTGCAGCGGCTATTGCGGATCGCGGGATCCCCGTTTTTGCCGTGAAAGGTGAAAGCTTGGCTGAATACTGGGACTATGTCGGTCGTATTTTCGATTGGGGCGACGACATCACGTGCAATATGATTCTCGACGATGGCGGGGACGCGACCATGTTCGCTCTCTGGGGTGCGCGGATCGAAGCGGGCGAGGATATGCCCGAGCCCGCGAATGCCGAGGAAATCGAGTTCCAGCGCGCGTTGAAGGAATTTGTCGCCCGCAAGCCTGGCTATCTCACGGCCTCGGTCAAGGCGATCCACGGCGTCTCGGAAGAAACGACCACTGGTGTGACCCGGCTCTATCAACTTGCGAAGCAGGGTAAATTGCCGTTCCCGGCCATCAACGTGAACGACAGTGTGACCAAGTCGAAATTCGACAATCTCTATGGCTGCAAGGAGTCGCTCGTCGATGCGATCCGTCGTGCGACCGATGTGATGCTGGCGGGCAAGATCGCCTGTGTCGCGGGCTTTGGTGATGTGGGCAAGGGATCGGCTGCTTCGTTGCGTCAGGGCGGCGCACGCGTTTTGGTAACGGAGATCGATCCTATCTGCGCCTTGCAGGCCGCGATGGAGGGATACGAAGTCGTCACAATGGAAGAGGCTGTGACGCGTGCGGATATTTTCGTCACTGCGACCGGCAACGAAGATGTCATTACCGCGGATCACATGAAGGCCATGAAAAACATGGCGATCGTCTGCAACATCGGCCACTTCGACAGCGAGATCCAGATTTCCGCGCTCAGCAACTATGACTGGAAGGAAATCAAACCGGGTACCGACCTTGTCACTTTCTCCGATGGAAAACAGATTATCGTGCTCGCTAAAGGCCGCTTGGTAAATCTTGGTTGTGCCACCGGGCACCCAAGTTTCGTGATGAGCTCCAGTTTTACCAATCAGGTTCTGGCGCAGATCGAGTTGTTCACCAAAGGGGACGAATATTCGGACCAGGTTTACGTCCTGCCGAAGCATCTCGACGAAAAGGTGGCTGCGCTGCATCTAGAAAAGCTTGGCGTGAAGCTGACCAGGCTTTCCCAGGAACAGGCTGACTATATCGGGGTGTCTGTAGAAGGGCCCTTCAAGCCCGATCACTATCGCTATTGAGCTCTCCGTTCCGGCATTTCGTCATGCCGGGCGGAGCATCCGTTGCAGCCCATTGTAAAATGTCCGGCCCGGGCATAGCGATGGTGTGATGACGCTTTCCGAAACCACATTGGTCCTTATTGGATTGCTGCTGGCCGCCTGGACGCTTGGCGCTGGCTGGCTTATCTTGTCCGGACGCGGAGCGGTGCGTCATGCCGAGGCTGCACGCAAGGCTGCGCGGCGATTGTCGCGTATGATTGACGAGGCTCCTGCCATCCCGATGCTCGTCCGCACGGACGGGCGGATCGAGGCTCCGCAGCGGCTGGCCGCCTGGCTTGGGCTGGAGGCTGTGCCAGGTTACCTGAGTGAGCTCGACGCTGGCGATAGCGGGTTGGATGCGGGCCAGCTTGCCGAATTGACCGAGGCTGTGCGTGTCACGCAAAAGACCGCGTCTCCGTTCCGGATCGCGGTGACGCCCCGCGGTGCACGGCGGAGCCTTGCGATGCGAGGGCATCTCGCTGATCCTCAAGTCTCCCCCGGCGGCGCGGCGCTGGTCTGGGTCTTCGACTTTAGCGAGAGCGAATCCGAGCTTAGCGAACTGCGTTCAGAAGCGGCCCGTGCGCGTGATGATTTTGCGGCGTTGGTCGGCTTGATAGAAGCAGCTCCTATGCCGATGTGGTTTCGCGGACCGGATGCCCGGCTTAGGTTGGTGAACAGTGCCTATGTGAATGCCGTTGGAGCTGGAAGTGCGGACGCTGTAATCGAACGCCAGATTGAATTGATCGAAGCCGTCGATGGGCTGACAGCGGCACAGATCGCGGATCAGGCACGGACGAAAAATTTGCCGATCGAGCGCGATGTCAGTGCAACGATCGGAGGACAGCGCCGTACCTTGCGCGTCAGCGACCTGCCGCTGGGCGATGAAGGTGTAACCGGATACGCAATCGATATCGAGGAGATGGAGGAACAGGCCAGAGCGCTGCGGGCTTTCCGCGAGGCGCAGAGGTCAATGCTTGATCAGCTTTCCATCGGAGTGGCGCAATTCGATGGTGATCGGCGGCTGGCGTTCGCGAACGGCCCTTTCCAACGGATATTTGCCCTGAAGTCCTCGGCGTTGGTCGATCCGCCGGAGTTCGAGGCCTGGCTGGCCATGGCCCGTGATGACGGTCGATTGCCGGAAGTGCGCGATTTCCCGGAATGGCGGCGTGAGCATGCTCAGTGGTTTTCGGCAGGGGAGCCGCGCGAAGAAGCCTGGCCTTTGCCTGACGGGACCCATTTGCGGATCGTGGCCCAGCCGATGCCGGATGGCGGATTGGTTCTGGTGGCCGAGGACCGTACCGAGCAACTGGCCCTGTCTGCGACGCGTGACACTTTGTTGCGCACGCGCACGGCAACGTTCGATTCTCTGTTTGAATCGCTGGCGGTGTTTGCTCCGGATGGTCGGATGCAGATATGGAATCGGCGTTTCTCCGCCGACTGGGGACTGGAAGAAGAGTTCCTCGACAAACATCCCAGAATCGAGGCGTTACTGGAAAAAATCGGCGCCAGGTTGGAACGACCGGCACAGAAGAAAGCGATCGGGGATGTGGTGCGCGCAGCCACATTGGACCGGAAGCAGAAAGGCGGCCAAATCACTTTGGCCGATGGACGGATTCTTGAATTCGCCGGGGTTCCGCTGCCAGATGGTAACGGATTGTTGACGGTCCTCGACGTGACGGACTCTCGCAAGGCGGAAGATGCCTTGCGGGAGCGTAATGCCGCGTTGGAAGAGGCCGACGCCGTGAAGACCCGGTTCCTCGCCAATATGAGCTATGAATTCCGTACTCCTTTGACTTCCATCGGCGGTTTCGGTGAGCTGTTGCAGAGTGGAATTGCCGGGGAACTCAGCCCACAGGCGCGCGAATACGTGGATGGTATTCTGGCATCGGTCGAGCGGCTTGGTGAGCAGATCGAAACCGTTCTGGACCTGACACAGAGCGAAGCGGGATTGCTGCCTCTGGCGCTTGAAGATGTGGAACTGATGTCGTTCCTCACCAAACTGGCGCGCGAACGGGAAGAACGCATTCTTGAAGCGGGGCTCAATCTCAATTTGCGCGGAAATCAGGCGGCAGGGACAGTGCAGGCGGACCGACGCAGGCTGGGAAGGGCGATCGGTCATATCCTCGACAATGCCATTGCTGCTACCGGCAAGAATGGACGTATTCTGGTTGAAGTATCCCGACGGAAGCAGGGTGCTAAGATCGTAATCTCCGACAACGGGGAGGGCATGACGGCTAACCAACTCGCGCATGCACTGGACGGGTATCGCATTGCAGCCGACGGCAAAGGTGTCGTTCGCCGGCAGGGTCTCGGGCTTCCGCTGGCCAAGCAACTGATCGAGGCGCATGGCGGGAAGCTTGAACTGATGTCGCAGAAGGGCGTCGGGACGACCGCGACGATTCTGTTGCCGTGACAAAAGATCTTGATGATCTCGCTGCGATGGAGCGTTTTGGTGCGGCTATCGCGGAACGCCTGCGTCCAGGCGATGTGGTTGCATTGTCCGGAAGCCTGGGCGCTGGGAAGACTACCCTCGCACGGGCAATAATCGCGGCCATGGGGCATGTCGGGGAAGTCCCATCCCCCAGTTTTGCCATCATCGAGTCATATGAATCGCCGATGTTGCGCATACCGTTGGTCCATGCTGATTTTTATCGTCTGGATCATCCGGATGAGGCTGAGCAACTGGGATTGGACGATTATCGGGAAGGGGCCGCGATGATTGCGGAGTGGCCAGAAAATGCCGGTGGTTTTGCAGACGAGCCGGGCTGTCTTTCGATCCGTCTTGAACATCGTGGAGAAGGGCGGATCGCCACTGTCGAACCGGGTGCCGATTGGGTAAGCCGTTGCCCATGACGACGACCTTGCCTGATGGCATCGACACGTTCCTCGCTCAGGCGGGATGGGACAGCTGCGTTATTGAACCGTTGACCGGCGACGCGTCCTTCCGCCGTTATTTCCGCATTCGCGATACTGAGGGCGGGCGTACGGCGATGTTGATGGATGCGCCGCCACCGCAAGAAGACATTGGGCCTTTCCTGCATGTTGGTCGCTGGTTGACGGATAATGGCCTGCGTGCGCCGACCATCCATGCGGAAGACGGCAGCCATGGTTTCATTCTGCTGGAAGATTTCGGCGACACGCGCATGCGGGATCACCTGGATGTCGTTCCTGATGATGAGGAGGCGGCCTATCGGGAGGCAATCGATGCTTTGGTCAGGCTGGGGAAACTGCCGCCGGGGCCTTTCGCTCCATACGATATGGCAACCTATCAGCGGGAAGCTGGATTGCTGACTGAGTGGTATTGCCCTGCTGCGGGTATCGCGGTCGATATGCCTGGGTATACTGCCGCCTGGGACGAGGCGTTGGCGCCGTTGATTGCTAGGCAGAGCAAAGGCGTCACTGTGCTGCGCGATTATCATGCTGAAAATATCATGTTGCTGGCCGACGGCAGTCAGGGGCTGATAGATTTCCAGGATGCACTGGTCGGCCACCCTGCCTACGATCTTGTTTCCCTGTTACAGGATGCCCGGCGTGACGTTGCACCAGAACTGGAGCGCGCGATGCTTGACTATTACGTCTCGCAGACTGATGTCGATCCCGATTTCGAGGCCGACTACGCCCGGCTTGGTGCGCAGCGCAATGCGAAGATTGTCGGAATATTTGCCCGGTTATGGAAACGTGACGGGAAACCGCGTTACCTTGGCATGATTCCGCGCGTGTGGGATGCCTTGGAGCGCGATCTCGCCCATCCCGCACTTGCCCCCGTCGCGGCATGGTTCGACGCCAACATTCCTTCTGACGTCCGTGCACGGCGCGGTGGCGGATTGGGATGACCGGGCTCGTCACCGATACGGCAATGGTGATGGCCGCAGGCCTGGGAAAGAGAATGCGTCCGCTTACGTCAACGCGGCCCAAGCCGATGGTGAAAGTCGCGGGCAAGCCTTTGATCGATCATGCTTTGGATCGTCTTGCGGCAGCGGGAATTCGCCGGGCGGTCATCAATGTCCACTACCTGCCGGATTCACTCGAAGCGCATGTGTTGGCGCGCAAGCAGCCGGAATGTGTCATTTCCGACGAGCGGGAGCAATTGCTGGAGACAGGTGGCGGTATGGTCAAGGCATTGCCCTATCTGCCCGACCCCTTTTTCTGTCTGAATAGCGATAACCTCTGGATTGATGGTCCGGTCGATTGTTTCCGCCAGCTGTCCACATTCTGGGACCCGGAAATGATGGATGCGCTTTTGTTGATGATTGGCCATACCGGGGCCCGCAACTACCGCGGGAAGGGTGACTTCCATCTGGATCCATTGGGGAAGATCAGTCGCCGCCGCAGCGGGCGTATAGCGCCCTTTATTTATACCGGGATTCAACTCGTGTCACACAGGCTGTTGAGAGACGCGCCTGACGGGCCCTTTTCCACGAATGTGCTGTGGGATCGGGCCATTGCCGAAGGGCGCCTCTATGGCACGACATTCACCGGGGAGTGGTTCGAAGTGGGGGACCCGGCGGCTGTCGTATCGACGGAAGCCGTTTTGACGCGTGGCTGAGCGTAGGGGCCCGAATGTCTATTCCATTGCGGCGCATCGCGGTTTCGCCGATGCATTGGTGGCCGGCCTGTTACCGCGTTATCGGGAAGCGGAGGTCGGGCTGGCCCGATTGACGTTGCTGCTCCCAAGCCAGCGTGCGGCCCGCACTGTCAGCGAGGCATTTATTCGTCTGGCCGGCAATGAAGGAAGCGCTGGCCTGTTAATGCCGCGGATGGTCGTGGTCGGTGATCTGGATCTCGATGAAGCGCTTGGGGTTCTGCTCGATCCGATTGGCGTGGGAGCGGACATCCCTCCGGCTGCAGACCCCACTCGTCGCTGGTTGAGAGTAGCGCAACTGATTGCCGAAGAAGGGGGCGATTCCGCCCCCAAAGGTGCGGCTTTGTTGCGTCAGGCCGAGCAGCTTTGCCGGACTATGGATCGCCTGCTTGTGGAAGATGTCGGGCCGGAGCAACTGCTGCAGGAACCTGTTATCGGCATTGTGGGAGATCAGGCCGCTCATTGGGCGGAATCGACCAGGCTGTTTCTCAAGGTTCAGCATCGCTGGCTTACCGAACTGGAAGAGCGTCAGGAACTCGATGCGGCCGCGCGGCGCAATCGGCTGTTCGATCATGCGGCGCATCGCTGGAAGGCAAATCCACCTGCAACCCCTATCGTTGCCGCCGGTGTGACCAGCGCGGCCCCGGCATTGGCCAGATTGCTGAGGGTCGTCTCGGAACTTCCTTCCGGATCGGTGATCCTGCCTGATCTCGACCTTGCCATGGATAGCATGGTTTGGGAGGAACTAGGCTGCGCCGGGGCTCCGCAGAAACCGGGCGGCCCGCCATTCGCTCGCGAGGATGCGGTTACACACCCGCAATATCACTTGAAACTGCTGCTCAACCGGATGGGGGTCTCGCGTGCGGAGGTCAGACCATGGCATCGCGCAGGTATGACGGCTGCTCCACCGGATCGCAGCTATGCTATCTCCAATCTGTTTCTGCCGCCTCAGGCGAGTGCGGAATGGGCGGGACTGCCTGCGGAAAAGCGACGGCTTTCCCGTGTGCGCTTGATGGAGACTGCCAACCCGGAAGAAGAGGCGCAGGCTATCGCGTTGCTGATGCGGGAGGCATTGGAAGAGCCTGAACGCCGCGTTGCACTCGTAACGCCCGATCGAGGTCTGGCAGGGCGTGTGGCGGCACACCTCCGTCGCTGGAATATCGAAGCGGACGATACTGCGGGTCGGGCTTTGTCACAGACGGCGACAGGCCGTCTTTTACTGCTGCTCGCAGAGGTTGCGGCAGACCACGCAGCTCCGGTGCCTCTCTGTGCCTTGCTTCAACATCCCCTGGCAGGTGGTGGGGAAGGGCGTGCGCAGTGGCTGGAATGGGCACGCGCGCTCGAATTGCGCCTGCGGGGCCCACGACCGGCTCCCGGTCTGGCTCCCCTGAGGGCCGAGATGGCGATATTGGCGCGGGAGGATGCAGGTGCCGGCAATTGGTGGGCGTCAGTTGAGGAAATTCTTTCCCCGCTGATGCCTGACGATGTCAGGGAACCGGCCCAGCTCTCCACGCAGATCGACCGGCTTGCCGAAGCTGGGGAAGCCTTGTGTGGAATGGCTCTCTGGTCGCGCGAAGATGGTCGTGCGCTGGCCGTTCTGGTGGAAGACGTGCGTGCGCGGGCGGAAGAGGTCGGCACGATGCTGGAGCCAGTTGCCTTGCCTTCGGTGCTACGCGATCTGATGGACCAGATCTCGGTTCGTCCGCCCTATGGCGGCCATCCCAGAGTAGCCATCTACGGTCTGCTGGAATCCCGGATGAGCCGAGCCGATCTGGTCATTTGCGGTGGCCTCAACGAGGGAACCTGGCCGCAGCCGCCGGGCCCTGATCCCTTGTTGCCGCCTGCGGTTCTGCGGGCATTGGGCGTACCGGGGGCCGACTTCCGCATCGGGCTGGCGGCGCATGATCTGGCAGGTGCGCTTGGTGCGCCGGAAGTGGTGTTGAGCAGAGCGCAACGCGACATTCAGGGGCCGGCGATCCCCTCCCGTTTTCTTTTACGCGTCCGCGCATTGCTCGGCGAGGACTTGCTGAAATCCCACAGTGAAATTCGCACCGTGGAAATTGCCCGCACCCTCGACGGGACGGAGCCCTCCGCGCCTTACGAGCGCCCAGAGCCGCGCCCAAGTCCAGAGCAGCGGGACGTCGATCTCGCTGTGACGGCGCTCGACCGCCTTCGCGGCGATCCGTACCAATTCTACGCCAGCGCCATTCTTCGCCTGCGTAGTCTGGACCCGCTGGACGCCGCCCCGTCGCCTGCGTGGCAAGGGACGGTGGCGCACAGGATCCTTGAAACCTGGCATAACGAGGGCGGGGCCTTACGCCCAATTGCAGAGCGGGTGCTGGATGAAGAAAATGCCCACCCGCTGATGCGCGGACTGTGGCAGCCGCGGTTGCTGGCTGCGCTCGACTGGATCGCTGCGGAAATTGCACGGCTCCCGGAGCGACGAGTCATCGCGGTTGAAGAGCGGGGTGAAATGACGGTCGACGGCGTGCGCATTCATGGGCGTGCAGATCGGATAGATCGTTTCGAAAATGGTGATCTGGCGATTGTCGATTACAAGACTGGCGGGCCGCCGTCAGGGACAATGGTCGAGAACGGTTTTGCACTTCAACTCGGGGTGATCGGCCTTATGGCGAGGGCGAACGGTATTCCCGGTGTCGCGGGAGAGCCAACGCATTTCGAATATTGGTCACTCGGCAAGGATCGCAAAAGCGAAACGGGCTTTGGCTACCGGTTCGAGCCTGTGAAGGAAGGTCGCAAAAGAACCGGATTTGTTCGCAGAGAGTTTCTTGAGCGTACGGACGGCTACTTGCGCGATGCGATTGCGCGCTGGATCAATGGCGATGAACCTTTCACAGCAAGGCTCAATCCCGATTATCCGGGCTATGCCGACTACGACCAGCTCATGCGCCTCGATGAATGGCTGGCGCGTGCCGAAGACGGGGATAGTCCGGCATGAGCGGAAAGGTTTTTCCGCTCCACGGCAATCAGCGCGCGGCAGTCGACCCGGCTGAAAGTGTCTGGCTTTCGGCGTCAGCAGGTACGGGTAAGACACAGGTTCTTTCCGCGCGCGTGTTACGCCTTCTGCTGCAACCCGATTGCGATCCTTCACAGATTCTCTGCCTCACCTTTACCAAGGCGGGCGCGGCAGAAATGGCGGTGCGCGTCAACGAGGTTCTGGCGAACTGGGTTCGTATGAGCGAGACGGCACTTGGGCAGGATTTGGCCGCTATCGGTGCGGACAATGGCCCACAGACTCGCGCCAGAGCCAGGACATTGTTCGCAAGTGTGCTCGATTGCCTCGGCGGGGGGCTTCGGATCGATACGATCCACGCGTTTGCGCAGTGGTTATTGGCGACGTTTCCGACGGAAGCGGGGCTCGTGCCCGGTTCAAGGGCTATGGAAGATCGCGAGCGGGAATTGCTGGCTCACGAAGTGTTGGCGGAAATGCTGCTGGACGCCAGGCGGCGAGACGATACGGCAACGCTTTCCGCCATTGAGGACATGAGCCTCAAGAAAGGCCCCGATGCGGTTCAGGCGTGGCTGATGCGGTGTGCCGGGGCAAGCGAACTGTGGTTTGGCCCCGGTGCGTGGCAGCCACCGCTGAGGCCTCGCATATGCAGAGTGCTGGGACTGGATAGCGATGCAGCTGCCGCCGATGTGCAGGCCCTTTGCACAGACGAGGCCTTCGATGTGCAGGCATTGCGCTACTGTCTCAACACATTGTCGGAATGGGATAGCAAAACAGGTCGTGAAGGGGCCAATGCCGTTACCGCATGGCTCGCGCACGATCCCGCAGGCAGGTTGGACACGATTGGCAGTTTCTTCGGCACTTTGCTGACGAAGGAGGGAAATCCCAAGCAACTAGACAATATTCTCAAACGTAATCCGGCCTATGGCGATTACGTTCTGCGGGTACAGGACAGCATAATGCGCGTGCGTGAAATGCAGGCGTTGATCGATCTGGCGGATTTCCTCACTCCGGCGCTTACTCTTGGACGCAAGTTTGCCCTTGCGTGGGACGAGGCCAAGGCGCGTGAAGGCTACGTCGATTTCGACGATCAGATTCGGCGCGCCGCAGCTTTACTCCAGCGCAGCGATATGGCGGATTGGATCCGTTACAAGTTGGACCGGCGGTTCGATCACATCCTGATTGATGAAGCGCAGGATACCAATGCCGAGCAATGGGGCATCATCGACGCTCTGATCGACGATTATTTCTCGGGTGAAAGTGCCCATGATGGCACCATGCGCACGGTTTTTACCGTGGGGGATTACAAGCAGGCGATTTTCCGTTTCCAGGGTACGAGTCCGGAGAATTTCGAGGCGGCGCGCCAACGGGTCAGGCGCAACATGGCCCTTGCGGCGGAAGATTCCGATTCCTCGAAGAGCAAAAATGAGCGTCGCACACTCAAGGAGTATGGGCTGGGCCAATCGTTCAGGACATCGACCCACGTCCTGGAATTCGTCGATGCGGCCATCGATCGGATTGGTTGGGAGCGCTTTGGTCTGAAAGATCGGGCCGAGCCGCATGTCGGGCAGGACCGGCCGGGTGTCGCCGTCCTGTGGCCTGCGGTTGGCAGCGAGGAGACTGGTGAAGAGCCTGAGCCGGATGAAGAGGGAGCGGAAAGCTGGTTGTCGCGACCTGACCGGCAATTGGCCGATCGTATCGCACGGCAGGTTCGTCACTGGATGGACCACGGCTTTCCGCTGGTGAAAGGCACGCACCGCAATGCGGGGGCAGGCGATGTCATGGTGCTGGTCAGAAAACGCAAGGAACTGGCGGGGTTGATCGTGGCCCGGCTCCATGCTGCGGGTGTGCCAGTGGCCGGGGTCGACAGGTTGCGGCTCGGTGCGCCGCTGGCGGTCAAGGATCTGATGGCGGCAATCCGTTTTGCCGCACAGCCATTTGACGATCTCAATCTGGCGAACCTGCTCGTTTCTCCATTGCTGGGGTGGAGCCAGCAGCAATTGCTCGATTATGCCTGGCGTCCGAAAGGCGTGCATTTATGGGATCACTTGCGGGCTGCAACCGATGCGGATGTGCGCGGTACGTTGTCCAAGTTGCTCGATCTCTTGGCCCGGGCGGATTTTGAACCGCCGCAGGCGCTGTTGCACTGGTTGCTTATCGGACCATGGCGGGGGCGGGGCAGAATTACCGCACGCTTGGGTAAGGAAGCCAACGACCCGATCGACGAATTGCTCAATGCTGCACACGCCTACGCCAGTGCGCATACTCCCAGCTTGCAGGGCTTTGTTCAGTGGTTTGACGCTGGCGAAGGGGAACTGAAACGCGAGGCGGATTCAGCCAAAGGCATGGTCCGGGTGATGACGGTCCACGGTTCCAAGGGGTTGCAGGCGCCGATTGTCATCCTGGCCGACGCAGCAGGCAATCCCGATACATCTCCGGCCCGGGGCCTTTCGCTGGAAGAAACCCCGCCTGGCGGCGGAAAATCTCGCTCCGTTCCTCTTCCCGGACTGAGCAAGGATCAAAAGGTCGGTCCGATCGCCGCCGCAGAGGTGGAGACGTTACGAGAGGAAAAGGAAGAGCATTGGCGGCTGCTATACGTCGCTATGACGCGTGCGGAAGAGGCGCTGTTTATTGCAGGATCTCTCGGCCCACGGGACAAAGGCAGACCTGCCGAAGATAGCTGGTTCGCTCAGCTTGCCCCATTGTTCGATGCCGAACGGATCCCCGATCCAATCTGGGGGACGAGGCGTGAATGGGGTGAGCCTCCGCCATCACTGCCAATGCAGGTCGCGTCGGCCCAGGAATTGAGATCGGAATTACCCGAATGGGCGATTTCTCCAGTGGGGCCAGAGCCGCGTCCACCCCGTCCGCTGGCGCCTTCTGCCGTGGGGGAGGATGAGTCCGCCGATCCACCAGTTCCGCCTGGCACTCGGGCCGAGGCCGCCCGGCGCGGGGTGTTGATTCATCGTTTGCTGGAACGCCTGCCTGAAGTGCCGAGCAATGCACGGGAGGAATCCGGAAGGGTGTGGCTGGCCAGGCACGCCGACCAAATCGAGCAGGCCGCTCGGGAAGACATGCTTCATGCCGCACTTGGCGTGCTTGAAATGCCCGAATGGGCCGATGTGTTCGCTACCGATGTATTGGCGGAAGTACCGATCGCTGCCGTAGTGGAGGGGCAGGTCATTGCGGGAACAATCGACCGGCTGCTGATCCGGGGTGATGTCGTCACCATTGTCGATTTCAAGACCACGCGCCGTCCACCGGCGAGTGCAAGCGGGATTCCGCAAGGAACGATCCGTCAGATGGCCGCCTATGTTGCCGCTTTGGAAAAGATCTATCCTGAGCGCGTGATACGCGCGGCGGTATTATACACGCATGCGCCTGTTCTGCTGCCGCTTCCGCCGGACGTCATGGAAGCGCACAAGCCCCGGTTGCAGGGGGTGCAATAATCCTATCTGTCCGCTTATTGCCTTCGGGCGGCGGAACCCTAAATTGACGCCGAACCACAAGGAGTCACACATGCCCACCAAAGCCGTCACCGACGCGAGTTTTGCCGACGACGTTCTCAATTCTACGACGCCTGTTCTCGTCGATTTCTGGGCGGACTGGTGTGGCCCGTGCAAAATGATCGCTCCTGCTCTGGAGGAAATCTCGGACGAACTGGAAGGGAAGGTGACGATCGCCAAGATGGACATCATGGAAAACACGAATGTCCCGGGCGAAATCGGTGTTCAGTCGATCCCGCTGATGGTGCTGTTCAAGGATGGTAAGCCCGTGGCGCAGAAGCTGGGTGCTGCACCGAAAAGCCAACTCAAGGGCTGGCTGGAATCGGTCCTCTAACCGACCCGCATTTTGAGTTTCGGCTTGCTCTGATCGAGTAGCGATATGGCCGGGTTGCACGACAGCTTCCGGCATGACGGAGCTAGTGCCCCAATTGCAGCATTCGCGCGGCGAGCTCATCCCACAGGGCAGGGCTCGCCGCGCCGATCAGGCCTGTTCGGCCGTGCTCGTCGACACGGTAGGGTGAGCCATCCCCTCGTGCTGCCTTGCCTCCGGCTTCATTGAGGAACAGCACGCCCGCCGCGTGATCCCAGGGCAGAGTGCGTTCGAAGATGGATACGTCATTCTGCCCAAGAGCGAGGCGCGGATACTGCTCTGCCGCACAACGCGGAATGTCGACCAGGCGGTAGTGCGGGGCAATGTGCGTTTTCACTTCTTCCCGTTGAGCGGGGTTCATGAAAAGCAATGATATTGCGGCAATGGGTGGATTTTCGCCCGTCGTGGATGCTGTGATGCGTTCCTCTCCGACATATGCTCCCTTGCCTTTCACAGCATGGCAAAAGCGTCCCGTAAGGGGGGCGTAGAGCCACCCGGCTACCGTTTCCCCTCGTTCTGCCAGAGCTACGATCACGCCGAACGGTGCATGACCTCCGGCGAAATTGTTCGTTCCGTCCAGCGGGTCGATGATCCAGCAAAGCGAATCCGATAGCCGATTCAGAACCGTTTGGTCGTCATGCGCGGCCTCTTCACCGACAATGCTCGCTTCTGGCAGCAGTCGGCTCAATCCCTCGACCAGGATCGCTTCGCTATCATGATCGGCGACAGTGACCACGTCATCGGCCGCCTTGGCGGTAATTTCATGTCCGGAAAGCGACTGGTATCGCGGCAGGATGGCCCGTTCCGTGGCTTCGCGGATTACGGAAAGGACGTTTGCGGTCAGGGCGTCTCTCATATCGTTTCCGGCCCGATTGGCCGTGTCAGCTTCTGTAGTCAGCGTTGATCGAGATGTAGCCATGGGTCAGGTCGCAGGTCCACACGGTTGCGGCGCCATCGCCAAGACCGAGATCGACTTCGATCGAGATTTCCTGCCCTTGCAGATGCGCGGCAACAGGACCTTCGTCATAGTCGGCGAGCGGAAGCCCTTCTTTCGCGGCCCACACACCGCCGAAGCCGATGGACAGCTTGTCGCGGTCGGCAGGTTCTCCTGCCTTGCCAACCGCCATGACAACACGGCCCCAGTTGGCATCCTCACCTGCAATGGCAGTCTTTACGAGTGGAGAATTGGCGATAGCGAGTCCGACCTTGCGGGCACTTTCGTCCGAAACCGCCCCACTGACTGACACGGTAATGAACTTCCGCGCTCCTTCGCCATCACGCACTACGAGTTGGGAGAGCTCTCGGCAGATTTCTTCCAGCGCGGCGGCGAATGCATCGGCTCCAGGGTCATCGAAGCCCGTGAGACGCGCGTTTCCGGCCTGGCCAGTGGCAAATGCCATAACGGTATCGCTGGTGGAGGTATCACTATCGACCGTGATGCAATTGAAAGTCCGGTCGCTAGCCGCCGAAAGCAAATGTTGCAGAAAGGCCGGCTCCACGGCCGCATCGGTGAATATGTAGCCGAGCATGGTGGCCATGTCGGGCGCGATCATTCCGCTGCCCTTGATGATTGCAACAAGCTCTACAGTCTTGCCGCCGATAACGGCTCGCGCCCTGGCTCCTTTCGCGAAGGTATCGGTGGTGCCGATGGTGTTCGCAGCATCTTCCCAGGTGCAAGGGTTAGCCATCAGGGCAGCATCGACACCGGCCCTGGCCTTGTCCTTGGGCAGGGGCACGCCAATCACGCCGGTAGAGGATACGAAAACCTGATCAGGGGAGCAGCCGAGATGAGCAGCGACTTGCCCCATGATCTGCTCCACCGCTTCTCGTCCGCGATAGCCGGTAAATGCGTTTGAATTGCCGGCATTGACCACCAGAGCCCGCGCACGGCCTTGCTTGACCTGTTCCCGGCCCAGTTCCACCTCGGACGAACAGCACACGTTGCGTGTGAAGACACCGGCGACTGTCGTGCCTTCGGAAAGCTCGACGTAGGTCAGGTCACAACGCCCCCAATCCTTGTATCCGGCACGGGCCACGCGAGGTGTAGCGCCCGCAATCGAGGGCATTTCGGGGAATGGGCGCGCGAGTGGAGAAGTGGCTATGTCCATAAGGCTTGCTCTCTAGTGGGGAGCCGGCGCCGCGTAAACGCGCTTTCGCGCTGGACGTTTGCGATTGCCGTCCCTATCTCGCTGACACGATGTTGCGCCAGTTTTTGACTTTCTTTGCGCTCCTGACGGGCCTCGCCGCTACAGCGGCCCCGGTCGAAGCACGCATGGCTGGCGCCGAAACCCGCATGGAAGCGGCATTTGAAATTGTCGTGACTGCGGATCGAAGGCAACAACAGGCCGCGTTGGCTCAGGTCCCGCCGGTCGTTCATGCAGCACTAGCGAATGACTTGATCGGGCGGAATACGATACCTGCCCTGCCAAGTGTGCGTATTGGGATCGACCGCGCCCGCGAATAGCGGCCCCTTGCACAAATCCTACTATTTCGGCTCACGCCTGCGCGTATTTCGCATGGCTTGGGTCCTCGTTTCGCATCCAAAAAAGCAACAGGAAAACGCCCATGTTCGGCGGCATTGCCAAAGCCCTTTTCGGCTCATCCAACGATCGTTACGTCAAATCGCTGGACAAGATTGTCCATACGATCAACTCGCTTGAACCCCAGATCGGTACGCTCAGTGATGAGGAGCTTGCCGGGCAAACGGACAAGTTCCGGGAACAGCTCGCCAGTGGAAAGACGCTGGATGATATCCTTCCCGAAGCTTTCGCAACCGTGCGCGAAGTGGGCAAACGTATCCTCGGCATGCGGCATTTCGATGTGCAGATGGTGGGCGGTATCGTGCTCCATCGCGGCGAGATTGCCGAGATGCGGACCGGTGAAGGCAAGACCTTGGTCGCCACGCTCGCGACCTACCTTAATGCAATCGAGGGCAAGGGTGTTCACGTTGTGACAGTGAACGATTACCTGGCCCGCCGTGATGCCGAGTGGATGGGGCGGATCCATGAATTTCTGGGTCTCAAGGTCGGCGTAATCGTCCCCAACCTGAATGAGCAGCAGCGCCGTGCTGCCTACGATGCCGACATCACATATGGCACGAACAGCGAATTCGGCTTCGATTATCTACGCGATAACATGAAGCATTCTCGGGACCAGATGGTCCAGCGTCCGTTTAATTACGCCATCGTCGACGAGGTCGATTCGATCCTGATCGACGAGGCGCGTACGCCGTTGATCATTTCAGGCCCGACTGACGACAAGTCTGATCTCTACATTGCGATCGACGCAGTGGTGAAAGACCTCGATGAAGAATTCTACGAGGCCGATGAAAAAACGAAGGGCATCACTCTGACCGAAGAGGGTGTCGACCATATAGAGCAGAAGCTGATTGAAGCGGGCCTGCTGGAGACCGAAAACCTTTACGACGTCGAGAATACGCAGGTCGTTCACCATCTCGAACAGGCCCTGCGCGCCAATGTCATGTACAAGCGCGACACCGATTACATCGTGAAGGATGAGAAAGTCATCATCATCGATGAGTTTACCGGCCGCATGATGGATGGACGGCGCTGGTCGAATGGCTTGCATCAGGCTGTCGAGGCGAAGGAAGGGGTCCGGATCGAGCCTGAGAACCAGACTATGGCTTCGATCACCTATCAGAACTATTTCCGTATGTACCCGAAGCTGTCGGGCATGACGGGAACGGCAGCGACGGAAGCGCCGGAATTCTATGACATTTACAAGATGAATGTCGTGACTATCCCGACGAACCTGCCTGTGCAGCGGATCGACGAGGAAGACGAATTCTACAAGAACACTCTCGATAAGTTTCAGGCGATTGCGAAGGCAATCAAGGAAAAGCATGAGATCGGTCAACCTGTTCTGGTCGGCACGGTTTCGATTGAAAAGTCGGAACTGCTGTCCGACTTCCTGCGCAAGGAAGGGGTCAAGCACGCCGTGCTCAACGCCCGTTTCCACGAGATGGAAGCGCACATCGTTGCCCAGGCAGGCCGTTTGGGCGCGGTCACGATTGCCACGAACATGGCGGGGCGCGGCACCGATATCCAGCTTGGCGGTAATCTGGAATTCCGGATTGACGATGAATTGAAGGACATGCCTGAAGGTCCGGAACGCGACACTGCGGTTGAACGCCTCAAGGAGGAAATCGCAGCCGAGAAACAGAAGGTGCTCGATGCAGGTGGGCTTTTCGTTCTCGGGACCGAACGGCATGAGAGCCGCCGCATCGACAATCAGTTGCGCGGTCGTTCAGGGCGCCAAGGCGATCCGGGGCTTTCGCGCTTCTATCTTTGCCTGGAAGACGATTTGCTTCGTATTTTTGGCCCGGACACTTTGTTCTCCAAGATGATGAATGCAAATCTTGCAGATGGCGAAGCGATCGGCTCTCGCTGGCTATCGAAGGCGATCGAAACCGCGCAGAAGAAAGTTGAGGCCCGCAACTACGACGTTCGTAAGCAGGTGGTCGAATACGACGACGTGATGAACGATCAACGGAAGGTGATTTACGAGCAGCGCGCCGAAATCATGGATTCAGAAGCAGTCGACGACGTCGTGGTCGACATGCGGCACGACACCGTGAATTTTCTGGTTGGCGAAGCATGCCCGCCGGGCTCCTATCCTGAGCAATGGGACATTGCCGGATTGAAGGAGCGGGTCGATGATGTGATGGGTTTGCAGCCGCCATTCGAAGAATGGATGGAAGAAGACGCGCTTGAGCCTGAGCTGCTTGAGGAGCGGATTCGGGATCTTGCCGACGCAAAGATGGATGCCAAGATTGCCTCAGGCGATGTGGGTATCTGGCGTCAGGTTGAAAAAAGCGTCCTGCTCGACCGGTTGGATCATCACTGGAAGGAACATCTCGCCACGCTCGATGCCTTGCGTCAGGTCGTGTTCCTGCGCGCCTATGCACAGCGTCAGCCGATCAACGAATACAAACGGGAAGCATTCTCCCTGTTTGAACGCATGCTGGAAACGATACGCGAAGACGTGACTCGCATTCTCCTGAACAGCGAATTGCAAGTGCAACAGGCCGAACCGGAAGCTGCCGAGTTGCCGCCTTTGCCCGAATTGCCGGACTTCCTTACCGGGCATGTGGACGCCTGGAGCGGCTCGAATGAAGGCGAGACGAAGATGGCAGGCTCGGATGCCATTCTTGGCGCACTGGGTGGCGCTGCGGGAGTCTCAAATGGGCCTCAGGCATCCGAGGCAGCTGTATCTGGCAATCCCTTCGCCGGGATGGACATCAGCAGGAATGCACCCTGTCCCTGTGGGTCAGGAAAGAAGTACAAGCATTGTCATGGCGCGGTAGCCTGAACCGAGCGGCTACTATTTCCTCAATGCTACATAAGGGCGGCAGGAGATATTCCTGCCGCCTTTTTTGTGAGCGAAGGCAGCCCATGCGAAAAATCCGGCAGATGCCGGATTTTCAATGTTTTTCGCTATTTAAGGAAAAGCTGGCTCCCCGAGTAGGATTCGAACCTACGGCCATTCGATTAACAGTCGAATGCTCTACCGCTGAGCTATCGGGGAGCAGCCCCAGCCCGAAGACCGGGGCAGGGGTGCGCCTATATGCAGCACTGAACGCTTTGGCAAGCCCGTCGATGGCAATGTTGCCGGTCTGTCTGAAATTTATTTGCTGTCATGCGATAAACTGCTCGGTGACGATCCGCTCATCAAGGCTGTGGCCGGGGTCGAACAACAGGGTGAGGCCTATGCCGGGGTCGATCTGCAATTCCACCTGAGCAATGTCCCGTAGCTCCTTCTGGTCGGCCACCACTGCAACCGGGCGTTTCGTGGGTTCCAGAACTCGCAATTCGATCCTGGAGAAATCAGGGAGAATCGCTCCGCGCCACCGTCTGGGGCGGAAGGGGCTGATCGGGGTCAGGGCAAGCATCTTCGAATCGAGTGGGAGAATCGGCCCATTGGCCGAAAGGTTGTAGGCGGTTGAACCAGCAGGGGTCGCGACCAGAATTCCATCGCAGAACAGCTCTTCGATTCGCACCTTGCCGTTTACTGTAACTTCGATCTTGGCGGTTTGGCGTGTTTCGCGCAGCAGAGAGACTTCGTTGATGGCCCGGAACGTGTGCTGCTTCCCGTCCTGAGTTGTCGCATTCATCAAGAGTGGAACAACGGAAAACGAACGGCACTGGTTGATCCGGTCACGTAGCTCGCTGGCAGTGTCATAGCGGTTCATCAAAAAGCCCACGGTGCCCCGATTCATACCGAAGGCGGGGATAACCCTCCCACTATCGAGCATCTGATGGAGCGTGTGCAGCATGAAACCATCGCCGCCCAGTACGACCACGGCGTCCGCTTCCTCCAGAGGAACCCAGTCTTCCGCGTCCGCCAGTTCGTCAATTGCGCGCTGGGCGCGTTCGCCTTGTGACGCAACGAGCGCGAGACGTTGAAAATCGTGCCTGAAACTCACTTGTCCTGCCTCCCATGCAGACCGGCAGGCTGCAACTGACGCGAATCTATGGGCTGACGGGAAGTTTGGCAACGCATGACCATCACCCAAAGGAAGGAATTCCTAACCGGCAGCTGCTATGGCCGAGCCATGTCTGCTTCGTTTTCTGAACCGGAGGCTCCTTTGCCGCATGATCGTGATGCCCTTACAGGCCTAGCCGGTGCGGCGGCGGTGCATAGCCGTCTGGCTGCCTGGGCAAGTGCGGCCGAGAAAACAAGGACGGTCGCTCCTGTTCATGCATTGATGCTTGGTTTGCGGCGCTTCGAGACAGTTAATCTCGCCTATGGCGAGGAGGCGGGAGATGCGGCGCTGGTCGAAGTGGCGTCACGGCTTTCGCGGTTTTCCGAGGACGAGTTCGATGGCGACTGGATTGCCGCGCGGCTTGGCGGCGGTAATTTCCTTCTTGCAGTCAACGAAAGTTGTAGCAGAGAGCGCTGGCAGTGGTTGGCAGAGGCTTTGGCGGACAATATCGCGAAGCCGATCATGGATCTGTGTGGTCGCGGTACCGTACGTTTGTGGCCACGTGTCGCGCTTATTCGCGGGATACCGGGGGAGGGAAGCCAGACACTGATCGATCGCCTCGCGGAAACGCTTGTCCGCGCGCAGCGCAATTCCGCTGGCAGGGTTCTCTGGGCCGATGGGGATATGGCGTTGGCCGGGCGTAGCGCGCAGCAACTCGAAGCGGACTTGCTCGGGGCGCTGGATCGGGATGAAATCGAGATTGTTTACCAGCCTCAATTCGCGACGGAAGATGATCGGCTCGTGGGTGCCGAAGCATTGGCCCGTTGGCAACATCCCCAGATAGGGCGCGTCGGTGCAGGGATTCTTTTCACCATTGCAGAGCGAGCGGATCACGTGGCCCAGTTGTCGCACCACATTGCGGCAAAGGCCCTGACAGGGGCTTCTGACTGGCCGGATTCCTTGCGCTTGTCGCTCAATGTAACGCCAGCAGACCTTGCGGCAGCATCCTTTGCCAACAGTATCGCGGCTGTGGTGGTCGAGGCCGGTTTCGCGCCTGATCGCCTCACTCTGGAGATCACCGAGCAATCCCTGGTCTCGGATCTTGAACGGTCGGCTGTTTCGCTGCGCAAGTTGCGCGATATCGGCATCCGGATCGCGCTCGACGATTTCGGTGCCGGGTTCTGCAACTTTCGCTACCTCAAGCTATTGCCGCTGCACTACATCAAGCTCGACCGGATCATGGTTGACGATGTGCTGGATGACGCACGGGATCTTGCCGTCTTTCGGGGCATTCTTGCCATGGCCAAAGCCCTCGATCTCAAGGTGATCGCCGAAGGTATCGAAAATGAGGATCAGAGGGCGCTGATCGCTCAGGAAGGGTGTGACTATTATCAGGGTTTCCTGCGCGCTCATCCGATGAAGGCCGAGGAATTTTTGACGTTTACAGGGCATTGAATGGCAAACGGGAATATTATCTGTCCCGCAGTACGTTCCGTCAAATTGTCAGGCGTTATGCCGCCTTGCGGGCTTTTCGTGCGATGGCCGACAAACCCTTGGTGAGTTGGAACAAGCCATGAAGCCTACTCTTGGGATCGCCCCATGCTCGGTTGATCGCCAGTTTCATGTCCGGTCGCAGTTTAGCTGTCCCCTGCAATCGCTCGACATAAGCGATCAAGCCGGCAGGATCCGGGAACTGGTCCTTATGGAAGCTCACAAGAGTGCCACGCGCGCCGACATCTATCTTGGCGATATTGGCCTCGATTGCCTGATGCTTGATTTCAATCAGCTTGACGAGATTGGCAGTGGGGTCGGGTAGTGCGCCGAACCGATCGATCATTTCAGCAGCGAGGCCTTCGATGTCGGCCTTGTCCTTGGCATCGTTCAAACGGCGATAAAGGGCCATACGAACCGCGAGATCCGGGACATATTCTTCGGGGATCTGTATTGGCGCATCGACGGTAATCTGCGGGGACAGGCCGGATGTATCGGATTCCAGCCCCATATCTCCGGCCTTTGCTGCCAGAATCGCATCTTCCAGCATTGACTGATAAAGTTCAAAGCCCACTTCCCGGATATGGCCGGATTGTTCGTCACCAAGCAGGTTGCCTGCCCCGCGAATGTCGAGATCGTGGCTCGCGAGTTGGAACCCGGCCCCAAGGGAATCGAGATCGCCCAGTACTTTCAGTCGCTTTTCAGCGACCTCGTTGAGCGCCTGATCGCGTGGGTGGGTGAGATAGGCATAGGCACGCAGCTTGGAGCGACCGACCCGCCCTCGCAGCTGGTAAAGTTGGGCAAGCCCAAAGCGGTCTGCGCGGTGAATGATGATCGTATTGGCGCTGGGTATGTCCAGCCCGCTCTCAACGATGGTGGTTGAGAGCAGAACGTCATACTTGCGCTCATAGAAAGCGCTCATCCGTTCCTCGACTTCGCCAGGGCTCATCTGGCCATGGGCGGTGACGAATTTAACCTCAGGTACTGTGTTGTGCAGCCATTCCTCAATTTCGGGAATGTCCGCGATGCGTGGAACGATCAGGAAGCTTTGCCCACCCCGGTGGTGTTCGCGCAGCAAAGCCTCGCGCATCACCATATCGTCCCATTCCATCGTGTATGTGCGCACGGCCAGGCGATCGACGGGCGGTGTCTGGATGGTCGACAGTTCACGCAGGCCCGACATCGCCATCTGGAGGGTACGCGGTATCGGTGTGGCGGTCAGGGTCAGAACATGGACGTCAGCCCTCAGTGACTTGAGGCGTTCCTTATGATTGACGCCGAAGCGTTGTTCCTCATCCACGATGACCAGGCCGAGTTGCTTGAATTGCACCGACTTGGAGAGAAGGGCGTGCGTTCCGATGACCACATCTACGGTCCCGTCAGCCAGTCCCGCACGTGTCGTGGCGGCTTCCTTGGGCGGTACCAGGCGTGACAGTCGTCCCACCTTGAGTGGGAACCCGGCAAAGCGTTCGCTGAAATTCGTGAAGTGTTGGCGGGCCAGCAGGGTGGTCGGTGCGATTACAGCGACCTGCTGCCCACTCATTGCAGCTACGAATGCCGCGCGCAGTGCGACTTCTGTTTTGCCGAAGCCGACATCCCCACAGACCAGGCGATCCATCGGTTTTCCTTCGGACAGGTCGCCCAATACATCTTCAATGGCGCGTTCCTGATCGTCCGTTTCCGACCAAGGGAAGCGGTCGACGAACTGATTGAATGCGGCTTCGTCGGGAGTGAATATCGGTGCCTGCTTGAGAGCGCGAACAGCGGCCGTACGCATGAGTTCATGCGCGATTTCCCGGATCCGTTCCTTAAGCCGGGCACGGCGGCGTTGCCAGGCCTCGCCGCCCAGTTTGTCGAGCTGTACACCGTCGTTCCCGCTGCCATAGCGAGAGAGAACATCGATGTTTTCTACGGGGATGTAGAGTTTGTCGCCCCCCGCATATTCCAGCATCACGCAGTCGTGAGGACTCTTGCCTACGGGTATGGATTCCAGTCCGGCATAGCGGCCGATACCATGTTCCATGTGCACGACAAGATCACCGGGATGAAGTGCCGACAGCTCCGCCAGGAAAGCGTCACTGTCCTTGCGCTTCTTTTTCCTGCGGACGAGCCGATCGCCAAGAATATCCTGTTCGGCAATCAGTTCCAGAGCGTCGTTGGCAAAGCCTGTTTCCAGTGGAAGAACGACTGCAACTGGTTTGCCCTTGGCGGAAAGGCCCAGGGCTTGCTGCCAGCTGTCAGCCAGTGCGATTTCGGCGCCGGCATCACCGATAATCGAAGTGAGGCGGGCGCGGCTTCCAGTCGAATAGGCAGCGAGTATCGGCTTTTTGCCTTGCGCGGCCAGGCCTCGAAAATAGTTCGCGGCGGCTTGGTACACATTCTCGCCACGGGCACGTTCCGGGCTGAAATCCCGAGCCGAGGAAAAGCCGAAATCGACAACCTTCTCGCTTTCGGGTTGTACAAAGGCATCGGCCCGGTGCACTGGCCAGTCGTTGATCGATCCATTGAATTCTGAATTGGTGAGATAGAGCGCGTTCACTTCCAGAGGACGATAGCTCCCTGCGGCTTGGCCTGCCGTTGCGCCGCGCGTCGCGTGATAGTCGGCAATATCGGCCAGTCGCTCTTCGCCGGAAGCCATCGCTGATTGGTCGATCACAATCACGTCGGTCGGTGAAAGGTGATCGAACAGCGTCGTCAGTCGGTCTTCGAAGAGCGGCAGCCAGTGTTCCATGCCGGCCAGGCGGCGGCCTTCGCTGATAGCCTGATAAAGTGGGTCTCCTGTGGCGTTAGCGCCGAACAATTCCCGGTAGCGTCCGCGAAAGCGCTTGATGCTGTCTTCGTCCAGCAGGGCTTCACTGGCTGGCAGAAGCAGGTGTTCTCTTACTGTGCCGGTGCTGCGCTGGGTATTGGGATCGAACAGCCGCAAGGTCTCCAGCTCATCTCCGAAGAAATCCAGCCGCAGCCCTTGATCCAGACCGGAAGGAAAAATGTCGAAGATGGAACCGCGCACCGCATATTCGCCTGCGTCGGCCACTGTGTCTGTGCGAGAATACCCCTGCCGCTGGAGCAAGGCGATCAGACTTTCCCGCCCGATTTCGATCCCCGGCACCAGAGCGCGAACCGATTGCCGGACACGGAAAGGGGAAAGCACGCGTTGCAATACGGCATTGACCGTGGTTACCAGCAACTGCGATCCCTCGTGCCCCATCTGAAGCCGATGGAGCGCCGCAAGGCGGCGCGCGCTGACCGAAAGAGCAGGGCTTGCCCGGTCATAAGGCAGGCAATCCCACGCGGGAAATTCCAGCACTTCGAGTTCAGGTGCGAAATAGGCTGCGGCTTCGCTGACTGCCCGCATTGCCGCGTCGTCAGGGGCTATGAAAACGGCTCGCCCATTATTGTCAGGCGATGGGCCGCCAGCCGCGCGAGCCAGGTCGGCCATGACGAGTGGCTGACTCCCTCGCGCAATCGCGGACAGGGTCAGCGGAGACTTGGCTTTTAATATGCGGGACAGGTCTGACATGTGACGCTCACTGACGAAATCGCCTGACTGGCTCCGTCAGCCGGGAATTTCGACGTAGTCGAGCCGTTGCATCAGTTGCATCTGCGATCCGGCGAATTCGTCCGGCACCGTTTGCGTCTGTAGCGCCCAGGCCATGACATCGACATCGTCTTCTTCGAGCAATGCTTCGAACCATGCGAGTTCAGCTTCGCCCCATCCATCATAATAGCGGTCGAAGAAACCACCGATCATGTAATCGGCCTCGCGCGTGCCGCGATGCCATGCGCGAAACTTGCAGCGAGCGAGGCGAGCAGGAGTGTCAGACATGGGGTTGCCGGTAAGGCAGGGCGCGCTTTCAGGCAACCCCGTCCGGTATGCTATTTCCCGCGCAGTGCAGCGATGATTTCGGGGCCCTGCTTGCCGATCAGGTCTTTCGGCAGTTCACCTTGCAGCATGCTCTCGAGCTGCTTGTGATAATGGCGCCGCAGTTCACCGAGGGTGCGCGGGGCGGCGATCACCACCAGATGCTCGATCTTGTGGCTCAAGACTTGCTGATTGAGCCAATCCGCTACTGCCGCGGCGTGGGCATCCTCATCCAGCAGATGACCGGTGGGATTGCCTGAACTGGAGTGGTGGTGGCCTCCGGAGCCCTTGTTATGCTCGTCCAGTTTGGGAGCGTCGATGGCTGCCAGTTCCGGTTCTGCTTCGTTGCCGGTGTTCCTGAACAATTCGAATTGCTTGCCATCGACCAGTGCGATGACGGTACCGTGGGCCAGCAACATGCGTGTACTCCTGTCATTTGTTTTCAACTGATGCTGCACAATTCGGCATAGGTCATCACCGGTATCAATGCGCTTTGTCAATTATGGCGATTTTCCCGATAACCTGTCTATGAAGGCGCATGCGTCCGGAACGTCTCAATCCTCTGTTTGTCGATGCGCAAAGCCTGGACGGGGTTGGGCCCAAGTTGCGCAAGCCCTTGGAAAAACTTGGCCTGACGCGCGTCAGGGACTTTGTTTACCATCTGCCAGATCGTTTCATACAACGCCGCACTGTAACACGCCTCGACGAAGCGAACATCGGCGAGCAGGTCATAATCGCCCTCACTCCCGTCGAACATCGTGCTTCGTCAGGCCGAGGGCCCTTTCGTGTCCTGACGCAAGATAGCGAGGGTGACGTATGTACGCTGATATATTTTGGTCGCGCGTCCTATACGGCGAAGAAATTGCTGCCCTTGGGCGAAACCCGCTGGATTGCAGGTAAGCTCGATCAGTATGGCGACATGTTGCAGATCGTGCATCCAGACCATGTGGAGGCGGAAAGCACTGCCTTGATGGGTAGGCTCAACGAGCCTGTTTATCCCCTGGCCGAAGGCCTGACCCAGCCCCGCATGGCGGCGCTTGTCATGCAAGCCATGGGGCACGCGCCGGAACTTCCCGAATGGATCGAGCCCGCGTTGATTGAGCGAATGAAGTGGCCGACGTGGCGTGATGCACTGGAACTGGCGCATCGTGATACGCATCCGGTGGCACGTGACAGGCTGGCTTATGACGAATTGTTGGCGAACTCGCTCGCGCTGATGCTGGTGAAGAGTGCGAACCGTGCTCGTCGCGGACAACCGCTCAATGGCGATGGTCATTTACGTGACAGAATTTCCCTGCCTTTCCCGCTGACCGGAGCACAAAAGCGGTCGATTGGCGAGATCGAAGGAGATCTGGCCCAGGAATCGCCCATGCTGCGCCTGCTGCAAGGAGACGTGGGGGCGGGCAAGACTGTTGTCGCTCTCGAAGCGATGCTGATTGCTGTGGAGGCTGGGGCACAGGCTGCCATGCTTGCACCTACGGAAATCCTTGCCCGCCAGCATTATGAAACCTTGCGCAAATTGGCAGCATCTTCCGGAGTGGCGATTGCGCTGTTGACCGGACGGGACAAGGGCAAGGCACGCGAATCAATCCTCATGGGGCTGATGGATGGCAGCATCCAGATTGTTGTCGGAACGCATGCAATCTTTCAGGATGCGGTGGGGTATCGCAATCTCGGCCTGGTGGTGATCGACGAGCAACATCGCTTCGGCGTCGGCCAAAGGCTGATGCTGGCGCAGAAAGGCAAGGTCACGCCTCATTGCCTTGCCATGACAGCAACCCCGATCCCACGCACGCTGACACTTGCCCAATATGGGGAAATGGACGTGTCGCGTCTCGACGAGATGCCCCCGGGGCGTCAGCCGATCGACACACGGGTGATTGCCCAGGAAAGGCTGGCGGATGTCGTGGCGGGAATTGAACGTCATCTTGCAACCGGACAGCAGGCGTACTGGGTTTGCCCCATGGTGCGCGAAAACGAGAATGAAGACCTTGCGGCTGCAGAGGCTCGCTACGCGATTTTGAAGGAGCATTTCGGCGAAGCCGTTGTTCTGGTTCATGGACAGATGAAACCGGAGGCAAAGGATGCTGCGATGGAGCGTTTTGTCCTCGGTGAAGCAAAGTTGCTGGTTGCGACTACGGTGATCGAAGTAGGCGTCGATGTTCCGAACGCGACGCTGATGGTGATTGAGCAGGCTGAAAGATTTGGTCTTGCCCAGCTTCATCAATTGCGAGGACGAGTGGGACGCGGGAGCGAAAAATCGATCTGTCTGCTTTTGCGCGGAGAACAGCTTTCTGAAACCGGCCGACAACGGCTTGCCTTGATGCGCGAGACTCAGGACGGGTTCCGTTTGGCGGAAGAAGATCTGCGCTTGCGGGGAGGGGGCGAATTGTTGGGAACACGGCAGTCTGGCGATACGCCATTTCGAGTCGCATCTTTGGAACAGATCCAGCGACTGTTGCCGATTGCCCATGACGATGCACGGCTGTTGATCGAGCGAGATGGCGGGCTCGATTTGTCGCGCGGGCAGGCCGCGCGATTGCTCCTGTATCTCTTTGAACGTGACTGGGGAGTGCAAATGTTGAGAGGTGGTTAGCCGATCGGCAGGATACGCTTGGAGAAAGGGGAAAGTATCGTGAGTTTGACCGGTGGCTGCTTTTGCGGCCAGGTTCGTTATCGGATCGACGCACCGCTTGGCGAAGGGCGCTGCTGCCATTGTTCACGCTGTCGCAAAGCCTTCAGTGGTGCGGGTTCTGCGTATTCGGAAGTCGTGCCGGGCTCTCATTCATGGACCAGTGGGGCTGAGAATGTCCGCTTCTACGAGACCGCGCCGGGCTGGGGCATGGGTTTTTGCAAGACGTGCGGAACCACATTGTGCGGTGTTGCCGGTGATACAGTTCATGGCGTCACCTTGGGGACCGTCGATGGAGATCCAGGTGTCGTGATTGGGGCGCACATATTCGTCGATTCGAAAGCGCCGTGGGATCACATCGGGGGTGATGCCCCGCAATATGCGGAACATGCTCCGCAACGAAGCAACTCTGCAAATGGTGAGATCAATTAATTGGCGCTTTAATGGTCGAGCGATTCACGTCGCTCGATCCATGAAATGTTGGTCGGGGAGAGAGGATTCGAACCTCCGGCCCCTGCCTCCCGAAGACAGTGCTCTACCAGGCTGAGCTACTCCCCGACCGGCGCTGCCACAGAAGCTGTGGAGCGAGGCAGAGGCGGCCCTATAGTAGTGCAAGTGCGGGGTGGCAAGCAGGCAATTGCGCGTTATCGTCAAGGGATGGCTACTTTGAACCAGTCCTCCGATTCTTATCTCACTCAACGGCATTGGGAATGGCAGTATCTCGATCTCATGCGTCGAATCTGGGATGAAGGAAGCGAACGGATCGATCGCACCGGCGTAGGTACGCGCTCGGTATTTGGCGCATCGATGCGGTTTGACCTGTCTGAGGAGCAGATGCCCCTGCTGACCACCAAGCGCGTCTATTGGAAAACGGCGACGCGTGAATTTCTATGGTTTTTGACAGGGGAGACCAACATTCGGTCGTTATGTGCGCAAAACGTGCAGATATGGACGGATTGGCCGCTTGAACATTTCCGCAAGGAAACGGGCGACCCCATGTCCCGAGATGAGTTTTCCAAGCGCATCGTTGAAGATGCGGAGTTTGCAGCACGCTGGGGTAACCTGGGCCCGGTCTATGGCAAACAATGGGTCGATTGGCCGGTATATGAACAGGATGGTGCCGACGATTTCGGATTGATCTACCGTCAACGGGCCAAAGGCGTGAATCAGGTTGCTCAGGTGGTTGAAAGTCTGCGCCACAGTCCTGGTAGCCGCCGCCATATCGTTGAAGGCTGGAATGTGGCGGAACTGGATGCCATGGCTCTCCCGCCTTGTCACAAGACATATCAATTTCACGTTGCAGGGGACCGGTTGAACGGCTTGCTCTATCAACGGAGCTGCGATGTGGCGCTTGGTTTACCCTTCAACCTGTGGGGAGGGGCGCTGTTTTTGCGGATGCTTGCCCAGCAGTGTGATCTTGAGCCGGGTGAGCTGGTGTGGATGGGGGGCGATACGCATCTCTATCTCAATCACGAAGCATTGGTTGAAGAACAGCTCGCCCGCACGCCGTCAGGATATGGAAAAATGCGGATCACGCGCAAACCTGATTCGATTTTCGATTATCGAATCGATGATTTTCAGGTGGATGGGTACGAGCCGCAAGGCGCGATCAAGGCGCCAGTTGCAGTCTGACTTTAGTCAGCGAACAAGTGCGCTATAGCTGATTCGTCCATTAGGCCCGTTTACGCGCCACCGAACATTCGTGATGTCTTCCGGCGTAGCGAGCCGCAGACCATATGCGTCACGTATCTGGAGCTGCCCCAGCGTCCCCCAACTGCGCCCCTTGTCTGCGGATACTTCTTCATCGCCGGTGCTGCTACGCTGGAAGGTGAGGTTCGGGGGGACTGCCAGTGTAACGGTTGCAGGCTTGCCATCCTGCGGGGACTGCCAGTCCAGAATGGTTACGACCCGGTCGCCACGGCCAAGGGTGGTCGCCCGTTCGACGATGCGCGTGTCAGATCCTTCGGCATAGGATTCGCGTTCGATGAAAACGGCGCTATGCACCGTTTTCATCGCTTCGGCAGCTTGCGCAGGAGCTGCACCCAGAAAAGCCAGAATCATGAAACTTAACAGTCGCATGGTTAAATCCCCTCATTCTCCCCTGACTGGATTCATCGCCAAAAGACCGAGAAAAAATGGTTAACCAGGCACGGAAAATTCGGAGTTTCGAAGCTACTTTCAATTTTGAGGAAAAAGGCATGCGAAGCGTAGTTGACAGGCCATCGCCGCTAGCCTAGTGGCGCGGCTCCCAAGCGGTGCACGCCCAAGGATACGCGGGTGTAGCTCAGTTGGTTAGAGCGCCGGCCTGTCACGCCGGAGGTCGCGGGTTCGAGTCCCGTCACTCGCGCCACTTGGGACTTCCATATAGGGAATACATAAAAGCCCCGGCGATTTGCCGGGGCTTTTATGTTTCGTGGCTATGGCATCTATCGTGCTCTAATCATGTGTCATTCCGTTGGCGGCACACGCCAGCTTCCTGTTTCCATCCAGATCAGGAAGCGCTTCAATGGCAAGAGCCAGATCGTTCCCAAAACGATATAAATCACCGTCTGGGCGAGAATATGCCAACCGGCGATAAGGTCCGATGCCTTTGCGACGAGCAGCGCATAAATTGCTAATCCTGCCATCAGGCCGAGGATTCCAAATGGGATGCGCAGGGTTGGTTTTTCTCGCATGGGCATTTCTCTAAAAAGGGCCGTAAAGCCGGGTAGGCGTAACAACCGCTTTCAATGGATGATCGTGCGGCTCTAGCGGTAGTTGATCGACCAACTGGCAATCCCAGGCAAGTCCTATGGCTATTGTGCCTGGATGGGCATCCAGCCAACGATCATAATGGCCACCACCTTGTCCGAGCCTGTGGCCATCGACCGTAAAACCAAGCAGCGGTGTGAACAGCACATCGGGGATCAATGCCAATGCCTCTGACCCGGGTTGCAAGGCCTTGTAAGGCCCGGGTTCCAGATCGCTTTCACCAAAGGGATCGCTGAAAGTCGCGAAGTCCATTTCTGTGCCAGGGGCTGCGAACCTGGGTAAGGCTACTTTGTGTCCGGCTTCGTAGAAGAAGCGAGCATACGCGGCAGCAGGAGCTTCGTTCAATGTAGCGTGATAGAGGCCGATCACCGCATCGGACGGAATCATGGATGTTACCGGGCGGGGTGGTCGAAGAAATAACAAGGCACGAGTGCTGTCGGGCAGGGCATTCACATGTTCCTGCCGCTTTACTCGCAAAGATCGCCGCAGTTCATTCTTGGAATTTTTTGCCACACCCTGTGCCCCGAAATTGCGGCAGAGCCGTCATCCCTTTGGAAATAAAGAGCGGGATTAGATCAAGATCGGCCCGGACAGCGCTTGTCGAAAGCTAAAGTGACGGGAACCATCATGGGTCGTTGCCGGGAAATCCTCTGACGCCTCGACGTCAGGTGGGAGCCATGTGCATCGGACCAGGATCCGGGCAGGGACAGCCCCCATGGATTGCTTATAGCCTCAGGGATATTCTCGAACGGCTCGTGCCGGACAGTCCCCGTCGCGGCCTATCTAGGGATGGCAAAGCTTATCCTCAAGCGCTGTTCATGCTCGCGGCGAGATTTTCGATACGCTGAGCAATTCTTTCCAGCGCCGGTGCGACTTCAGGAACAGATGTCGCGGCGGCCTTGGCTTGCCGGGCATCGTAAAGTTCGTCTGCCAAGAGCAATGATGCAAACAGCAGCGACCGGACCTCGTTCTGGCCTTTCGCGGCGCCCATTGCCTCAACCTTCTCGTCGATCAGCCTGCCAAGTATGGAGACATGATCTTCCTCGCCTTGGGCACAAGCCACAGTATAGTTCCGGCCACCGATCCTGAGGGTTACGTTGCTCATATGGCGCACTTCGCAAGGGTAAGAGTCATTTCTCCAAAGCCTGGATAAGCAAATCTAGTTCAGTGAGAGATGCATTCACGTTTTTGCGCAGCGCGTCGTGCTTCTGTTGCAAAAGAGCATCGGGTGCGGTCGGATTGGAGGCTTCCAAGTGGTCCAAAGCCCTTTCTATCCGGGCTATAGCTTGCAATGTTCGCTCCCGTTCCATGCCATAGGGCTAGCGCAATGCATTGGATCGGCAAAGATTTGCAGGGGGTTGTTGCCAATAAAACTGCGGAAAAACCCCTGTGTGCGTGAATGTCCGTGCGCTTGACGAGGGGCCATGTGTTGGCAAAGGAGGCCCCGCGCCGAATCGCTATCACTTATAACCCCGTCCGGCGCAGACGCAGGAGCACCCTTCGCATGAGCCTCGATCCGTCCCGTCTGGCGCCTATGGCCAATGCCATCCGCGCACTCTCGATGGATGCCGTGCAGGCGGCCAACAGCGGGCACCCGGGCATGCCAATGGGCATGGCCGATGTCGCAACTGTTCTTTGGTCCAATTATCTGAAGTTTGATCCGGCGGATCCACACTGGCCGGATCGCGATCGGTTTGTCCTTTCGGCAGGTCATGGTTCCATGCTTATGTATTCGCTGCTGAATCTCAGCGGATATGCGCGCCCGACAATGGATGATATCCGGAATTTTCGGCAGCTCGGCAGCCCTTGCGCTGGCCACCCCGAAAATACCGAGCTCGATGGGGTCGAGTGCACGACCGGTCCTCTCGGCCAAGGCTTGGCGATGGCCGTGGGCATGGCGGTTGCGGAACGGCATCTCAATGCCAAGTTCGGCGACGATATCGTGGATCACCGCACTTGGGTGGTTGCTGGCGATGGCTGCCTTATGGAAGGAATCAACCATGAAGCGATCGGGATTGCCGGCCACTTGAAGCTTGGCCGTCTGATCGTGTTCTGGGATGACAATGCGATTACCATTGACGGCAAGACCGATCTTTCGACGAGTGAGGACATCAAGGCTCGTTACACTGCCACGGGATGGCATGTGGAAAGCTGCGATGGCCATGATTACGCCGATATCGCCCGTGCCATCGACGCTGCGGTGGCCGACGCTCGTCCTTCGCTGATTGCCTGCAAGACAGTTATCGGTAAGGGCGCGCCCAACAAACAGGGTACGTCCGCTGTCCATGGCGCGGTGTTGGGCGAAGATGAAATCGCGAATGCGCGCAAGGAACTCGGTTGGGACTCGGCGCCATTCGAAATTCCCGAAGAGATCGAGATGAACTGGCGTGAAACCGCCGATCGCGGTCGAGAGGCGCATCTCCTGTGGCAGGAGCGCATGGATCGCGCGGGTGAGAGTGGGGATGCCTTCCGGTCCTATCTTACCGAAGCAGGCGATACTGCTGGCGAAGTGCTCGAAGCTTATATTTCCGGTCTTGCCAAGGAGCCCAAAAAGGTCGCGACCCGCAAGGCATCGGAAATGGCGCTGGGTCCGCTGACTGAAGCGATTCCTCAGATGATCGGCGGATCAGCCGACCTTACTGGCTCGAACAACACGAAGACTGCTTGTACCACCCCATTGACGGCTGCGGATTATGGCGGGCGTTACCTTTACTACGGCATCCGCGAATTCGGCATGGCAGCCGTGATGAACGGGATGGCATTGCACGGTGGGGTTATTCCCTATGGCGGTACTTTCCTGGTGTTCAGCGATTATTGCCGGAATGCGATCCGTATGTCCGCGCTGCAACACGTCGAGACAGTCTATGTGCTGACGCATGACTCGATCGGTCTGGGTGAGGATGGGCCGACCCACCAGCCTGTCGAGCATGTCATGAGCCTGCGGCTTATCCCGAATCTCAATGTCTACCGGCCAGCCGATGTGATCGAGACGGCGGAATGCTGGGCACTTGCCCTTCAGACACCGGGCACTCCATCCGTACTGGCTCTGTCGCGGCAGAACTTGCCGCAATTGCGTGGGGAAGGGGACGAAAACTGGACTTCCGCCGCAAATCGTTCCGCTCGTGGGGCTTATCGCCTTCGTGCTGCGGAGAACGAGCGACGGGTTATCCTGATTGCCACCGGCTCGGAAGTGCATCTGGCGATTGAAGTAGCGGAAAAGTTGGAAGCGCAGGGTATCGGGGCCGATGTCGTCTCGATGCCGTGCATGGAACTGTTCGACCAGCAGGATGATGCATATCGCGACGATGTCCTGCCCGATGTTCCGCCCAGCCAGATATTGCGTGTGTCGATTGAGGCAGGTGTGACTCAGGGCTGGGAACGCTATACCATGCTCAAGGGTCTCAATATTGGCCTTGATCGTTTCGGCGCGTCTGCCCCGGCGGATGAGCTGTTCCGGAAATTTGGCTTTACTGCCGATGCAATTGTTCCAAAAATTCTCGAAAAAATAGTAATTTAACAGGAGTTCATTACATGGCGACGAAGGTTGCGATCAACGGGTTCGGACGTATCGGGCGACTGGTCGCTCGCGCGATCCTCGAGCGTAACGACCACGATCTTGAACTGGTCGCGATCAACGATCTCGCGGACACGAAATCGAACGCACTGCTGTTCCAGTATGACAGCACCCATGGCCGTTATCCGGGCACTGTAATCGCCGGTGACGGCAAGATCACGGTCGATGGCAAGGATATTGCGGTTACTTCGGAACGCGATCCTGCCAATCTCCCGCATGGCGAAATGGGCATCGATATCGTCATGGAATGCACCGGCTTTTTCCAGTCTGATGAGAAGAGCCGTCCGCACCTTGCCGCTGGTGCCAAGCGTGTCATCATCTCGGCTCCGGCAACGGGTGTTTCGAAGACGATTGTCTATGGCGTCAATCATGACACTTTGACGGCAGACGATCTGGTCATTTCCAATGCAAGTTGCACGACCAATTGCCTGGCGCCGGTGGCGAAAGTCTTGCAGGATGCGGTTGGTATCGAGCGTGGCTTCATGACTACGATCCACAGCTATACCAACGACCAGCGCATGCTGGACCAGATGCATAGCGATATGCGCCGCGCCCGCGCTGGCGCAGCCAATATGATCCCTACCACGACCGGTGCAGCACGTGCCGTTGGCCTGGTCCTTCCTGAACTCAAGGGCAAGTTGGACGGCTCTTCAGTCCGTGTGCCAACCCCCAATGTCAGCCTGATCGACCTGACTTTCGTGCCAGGCCGGGATACCACGGCGGAAGAACTGAACGCTGCGCTCAAGGCGGCGGCGGAAGGTCCGATGAAGGGTGTGCTGGACTACACGGATGAGCCGTTGGTCAGTAGCGACTTCAACCATTATCCGGCGAGTTCGACGGTCGATAGCCTGGAAACAGCGGTTCTTGAAGGCAAGCTGGGCCGTGTGGTTTCGTGGTATGATAATGAATGGGGCTTTTCTAACCGTATGATCGATACCGCTGGAGTGGTGGCTTCCTTCCTCTGAGGGGTAGAAAATGGCGTCTTTCCGTACACTTGACGATCTCGGTGATGTTTCCGGAAAGGTCGCACTGGTTCGCGTTGACCTGAATCTGCCGATGCAGGATGGCCATGTCACGGATGTGACAAGGGTTAAGGCGTCGGCGCCAACCATTCTTGAATTGGCGGGCAAGGGTGCGAAAGTGCTCTTGCTCGCCCACTTCGGCCGCCCAAAGGGTGAACGCCATTCGACAATGTCGCTCAGTCTGGTCCAGGGCGCGGTCGAGGATGTGCTTGGGCACGAGGTGATGTTCATTCCCGAAGTCGCCGGAGAAGTTGCCGCGCAGGCTATCGGCATTTTGCGGCCAGGTGATATCGGGATGCTGGAAAATACCCGGTTCTGGAAGGGCGAGGAAAAGAACGATCCGGATTTTGCCAAGTCCATTGCGGCTAATGCGGATTTCTATGTCAACGATGCATTTTCCGCTGCGCATCGGGCCCATGCAACGACGGAAGGCTTGGCTCATCTGCTGCCTGCCTATGCCGGCCGTGCGATGCAGGCAGAACTGGAAGCGCTCGACAAAGCCTTGGGCGCCCCGGAAAAGCCGGTTGCTGCTGTGGTAGGTGGGGCCAAGGTTTCGACCAAGCTTGCCGTGCTCGAACATTTGGTGGGGCAAGTCGATCATCTGATAATCGGCGGCGGCATGGCCAATACCTTTCTGGCCGCACGTGGAATCGATGTCGGAAAATCTCTCTGCGAACATGAACTGGCGGAAGTCGCCGAGAAAATCATGGATGCAGCCGACAGGTCCGGCTGCACGGTCCACCTGCCATACGACGTGGTGGTGGCAAAGGAATTCGCACCCAATCCGCCGTCTATGCGGACATGCAATGTTCACGAAGTGGGCGCTGACGAGATGATCCTCGATGTGGGGCCGCAGGCTGTCGAAGCCTTGGCGGACGTTCTCAAGACTTGCCGGACATTGGTGTGGAATGGCCCCATGGGGGCATTCGAAACGGAGCCTTTCGATGCGGCGACCGTCGCTCTGGCTCGCACAGCAGCTGCGTTGACCAAGGAAGGATCGCTGGTTTCGGTTGCAGGCGGTGGAGACACCGTTTCGGCTCTCAATCATGCGGGCGTGGCGAAAGATTTTACCTATATTTCAACAGCTGGTGGAGCCTTCCTTGAATGGATGGAGGGCCGTGAGTTGCCGGGTGTCGCAGCTTTGATGCGATGATTAGGATCGCGGCGCTCGACCATGTCGTGTTTCGGGTCCGGAACATGGATCGTATGATTGCCTTTTATGAACAAGTGTTAGGCGCCACTGTCGAACGTAAGATCGAGAATTTGGGCCTTGTACAGCTCCGTGCAGGAAGGTCGCTGGTCGATCTTGTCGATTGTGACGGGGAACTCGGGCGACAAGGCGGAGAGCCGGCGGGCAAGGGCGGACGCAACGTCGATCACGTTTGTTTTCAGATTCGGCCTTGGGACGAAGCTGGCATTCTGGGTCATCTAAAGCATCATGGATTGGCGGACATTTCTGTGAGCAGGCGTTACGGGGCAGATGGGTTCGGCCCCAGCATCTACCTGAATGATCCGGAGGGTAACATGCTGGAACTCAAGGGGCCGCCGGATGCTCTGGGCGAATAGGCGTCACGAAGACTGAAAAGCCAAGACATAGGACTATGGTTGATGCAGTTGCGGCACTGTCTGGGGGTGACTAAGGCAGGCCCCATTCAAATTGGATTACGAAGAGAAAATAGGCAGGAATGACATGCAGCAGCAGGATATGATCAAGAAGATCGGTGATGGTAACGGCTTCATTGCGGCGCTGGATCAGAGTGGCGGCTCAACACCTAAAGCGCTCCTCGGGTATGGCATTGAGGAAAGTGCCTATTCCAACGATGATGAAATGTTCGCGCTGATCCATAAAATGCGTAGCCGCATAATCAGTTCACCCGCTTTCTCAGGCGATAAGGTAATCGGCGCTATCCTGTTCGAAAAGACGATGGACGGGACTGTCGATGGTAAGCCCACGCCCACGGCGCTTATCGATAAGGGTGTTGTGCCTTTTATCAAGATTGACAAAGGGTTGGAAGACGAAGCCAACGGCGTTCAGATGATGAAGCCGATGCCGGAACTCGATATGCTTCTGACCCGTGCAAAAGCGCTGGGCGTGTTCGGCACCAAGGAACGTTCGGTTATTCAGTCCGCCAATCGTGAAGGGATTGCAGCTGTCGTTGCCCAGCAGTTTGAAATTGGCAGACAGGTGATTTCGCACGGTATGATGCCGATCATCGAACCGGAAGTGAATATCAAGAGCGAGACGCGCGCGGAATGCGACCAGATCTTGCTCGAAGAAATCCTGAAAAATCTCGATGCCATGCCGGAAGGCCGGCAGGTCATGTTGAAGCTCAGTCTTCCGGTTAAGCCTGGATTGTTCGATCCGCTGGTCGATCACCCAAAGGTGCTGCGCGTCGTGGCGCTTTCGGGCGGTTACAAGCGGCCTGAGGCTTGTGCGGAACTGGCCAAGAATCGCGGCGTTATCGCCAGCTTCAGCCGGGCTTTGCTTGAAGATCTACGCGCCCAGATGAGCGATGATGAATTCAATGCTTCCCTGGCAGGCGCAATCGACGAAATTTTCAAGGGCTCGACCCAGAAGTCGGTCGTTGCTGCCTGACCCTGATGGGTGGTTGTCAAAGACCGCCCATGAAACGAAAGCCGAAGCGGTAATCCCCGGGCGGGATTGCCGCTTTTGCGTGCATGGCTGGCGTGACTTCAACAAGTTCAATCGAGCCATCTGCAATCTGTTGAGGGTCTCCGAGCACCAGTTCTCGTAACTGGCTTCCCGGACCCAGGTCTATTTTCACTCTGACTTTCACTTGTCCTGCCCAGACGCACTGAACTCCCGTTGGGCAGCGGCTGTCCTCGATTACAGCGAGCGGCGTCAGGTGCGGTCCGTCGATATAGACGGTTTGCCCAATCCTTGCCTGGACGACACCGTTTTCCGGAATCGGAGCTTTCACAGGCGGGTTTGCCGTACACGACGTGGCCAAGCTGGTGAGGGCCAGAAGAATGGGCAGTCTCATGAAGGAAGAATACATCGGCCCTCATTGCGTTCCATAGCCTTGGCGGGACTCATTCTCACCTATACAGGGCGTCTTTATGTCAGATTGCCAACTCTATCTTATCTCGCCGCTTGATGTCAGCGGCACATTCCCCGACCGGCTTGCCCGCGCACTAGATGCTCAGCGTCCCGAAATGCCGGTCACTGCCTTTCAGTTTCGTGTGAAGGGCGTTGATCAGCACGAGGCGGTGCGGCTTGCAGAGCCGCTTCAGGCGATCTGTGCGGATCGTGACGTGGGCTTCATCGTTAACGACTCGGTTGCGCTGGCCAAACGGATCGGTGCTGACGGTGTCCATCTGGGGCAGGGAGATGGCGATGTGCGTGAAGCACGTGAACTGCTTGGCAGAGAGGCGCAAATCGGCGTGACGTGCCACAATAGCCGTCATCTCGCGATGGAAGCTGGTGAGGCCGGGGCCGACTACGTCGCCTTCGGAGCGTTTTTCCCGACAACAACCAAGGATGTCGAGCATCGGGCCGAACTGGAAATCCTTGAGTGGTGGCAGATGTATTTCGAACTGCCTTGCGTCGCGATTGGAGGAATAACGCCGGAAAATTGCTTGCCTCTTGTCGAGGCAGGGGCAGATTTTCTAGCTGTTTGCAATGCCGTATGGAGTGGTGACGAGGTTCGTGCGGTTCAGGCCTTCGCAGAGCGGTTGACCTGATTCCACGCAGGGAATGGAAGCCGATGCCCTTGCTCCGGCAGCAGCCAGCCGCTAGGGGCCGCGCAAGACATTAGCTATTTTCTCGAAAGAGCGAGTTTATGAAAATCAGCGGCGTGGACATTCGTCCCGGCAATATTCTCGAATATGAGAAGGGCATCTGGAAGGTTGCCAAGACCCAGCACACGCAGCCGGGCAAAGGCGGCGCCTTCATGCAGGTTGAGATGAAAAATCTCATCGACGGCCGGAAAACGAATGTTCGCTTTCGCAGTGCTGATACGGTTGAGCGCGTCCGTCTGGATACGAAAGATTTTCAGTATCTTTATGCGGATGGCGATCAGCTGGTGTTCATGGACAAGGACACATACGACCAGCTCCAGCTGCCTGCGGATCTTCTTGGCGATGCCGTGGCGTTTCTGCAGGATGGCATGGATGTAACGCTCGAACTCTACGAGGAACGTCCAATCAGTGTGCAGCTTCCCGAACAGGTCGAAGCCACCATCGTCGAAGCCGATGCAGTGGTGAAAGGGCAGACCGCCAGTTCCAGTTACAAGCCTGCGATTCTCGACAACGGAGTTCGCGTCATGGTCCCGCCGCATATTGAAAGCGGCACACGGATCATCGTCGATGTTTATGCCCGTGAATATGTAAGAAAGGCAGATTGATAATGCGCAAGACGATCCTTCTCGCTGCCGCGATTGCGGCGGTCGCCGCCCCGTCGGCAGTTCTGGCCGCAGACAAGAAAGCCGACGACGCCAAGGTGGTGCCGGGCAACACTGCTGAGGACATTCAGCGAGGGGTCGTCATCGTGCGCTCTTTCGTGGGGGCATTGAACTCCGATCAGGTGACCAAGGAACAGAAGGGCGCGCTGATCGCTTGCCTTTACAATAATCCGGTTCGCAAGATCAGCCTGGCCGCCGGCAAGGTTCTGAGCGAAAATGAAAAGCTCGATCCGAAGAATCCGAATCATATCTATGCCGCCTCCGCCGCAGTTTGCGGCATGCCCAAGGGCAATCCGGCACCCGCAAAAACCGATCCGTCCAAGGGGCGCTAAGCCCGAAAGGCGTGATCCTTCGCAGTTGCTGCGGAGGTAACAGGAAATAATATGGCTGCAGTATCAGGCCTTATTCGCGTGATGGAACGTGCCGCACGCAAGGCGGGCGGGCGGTTGCGTCGCGACTTTGGTGAAGTCGAACATCTGCAGGTTAGCCGGAAGGGACCTGCAGATTTCGTTTCCAAGGCCGATCGGGCTTCGGAGCGTACCTTATATGACGAACTCCTTCAGGCACGGCCGGATTGGGGCTTTGTGCTGGAGGAGGGGGGCATAATCGAAGGCGACCCGACGAAGCCGCGTTGGGTTATAGATCCCTTGGATGGCACAAGTAACTTCCTTCACGGGATTCCGCACTTTGCGATTTCAATCGCTGCTCAGGAACCGCGACTGGATGGTAAGGGCTGGGGCGATGTCATTGCCGGTGTCATCTATCAGCCGATTACCGATGAAACCTATTGGGCGGAAAAGACGCGTGGTGCATGGCTGCATGACGGTCGTTTGCGCGTTTCGTCGCGGCGGCATCTGGATGAGGCGCTGATCGCTACGGGCATTCCCTTTGCTGGGGCGGGCGATCCCAACGAATGGGTAAAGATCTATGCGGAAATCGGCCCGAAGGTGGCTGGGATCCGTCGGTTTGGCTCTGCTTCGCTTGATCTGGCCTGGGTTGCGGCCGGGCGATACGATGGCTTTTGGGAGAGTAATCTTCAGCCGTGGGATACGGCTGCAGGATGCCTTCTCGTTCGTGAAGCTGGCGGTTTTGTGTCTGATTGGAGAGGGCGTTCCGACCCGATTTGCGACACCCAGGTGTTGGCGGGCAATGATGCGCTCCATTCCCGATTGCACAAGCTTATTGTAGGAGCGCTCAAAGGCTGAAGTAATCGTCTTTACGGTGCTTGATGCGGAGCATTTGTCTCGTTAGAGCATCGCGTAGAGAGGGTCGGGCTCGATTTTCGCAAGAAACGACGCGGCAACATAGGGTTGGAGTGATCTGCATGATTCACGAATCATTCGGATTGTTCTAAACCCACTCAACGCAGTGCCCCTGTGGCGGAATTGGTAGACGCGCTCGACTCAAAATCGAGTTTCTACGGAAGTGCCCGTTCGAGTCGGGCCAGGGGCACCAGCTGCGTTTTCGAGGAGGAAACCCGCAATGTTGCATGACTGCCTGGTGCACAGGTAATGCCGGGATTCCCTACCTTTCATGCTTTGGCCGCTATGGTCGTCACGATCGGCATGTTCATCGGGTTTGCGCGTGGTCGCATGTCGGTGGAAATTGTTTCATTGCTGACTATCGCGGTAATAGCGGTCGGCCTGTATTTCTTTCCGCTTCCCCATACCCAGCCTACTGACGGGTTGCGGCTCGCGTTCGGTGGCTTCGGGCATTACGCGCTGATTACCATCTGCTCGCTGATGATAATGGGGCGGGCATTGGTGGTAACCGGGGCTCTCGATCCGGCGGCACGCATCCTTGAGCGGGTGTGGAAGATAAACCATCAGGTCGGGCTGCTGGTTTCGCTGCTGATTGCCTTTTTCCTGTCGATGATCGTCAACGATACGCCTGTTCTGGTGTTGCTGATTCCGATCTTCGTGCAACTTGCGGCACGCGGCGCGATGCCTGCGTCAAAGACGCTGATTCCCCTTAATGCCGCGGTGCTGATCGGTGGAATGGCAACGACGATCGGCACATCGACCAATCTATTGGTTGTATCGATTGCCCGCGATCTGGGCATGCCGCACATGAACGTGTTTCATTACACGCCGATCGTTTTGACCGCTGCACTGGTTGCTTTGCCATATCTGTGGCTCGTGATGCCACGGCTACTGCCAGCCCATAGTGTTGAGGAAATGCATGAACAGCGTCGCTTCCTGACCCGGCTACGGATTCCGGTTGGCAGCGAATTGGTCGGAAAAGCGCTCGATGCCCTGCGCCCACGTGTTCCTGCGGACTTCGCATTTGAAGAAAATCCGGCAGGCCCCATGGAGGCTGGTCAGCGTATTCTGATCTCCGGCACACACGAGGCGCTGGAGGAGGCAGTGCGCACGCTCAAGGGCGAAGTCGCACCGGGTTGGGTTCTGGCGAAAATTCGCCAAAAGGCTGCGGCTCTGGGCGATGACGTCATGGTGGTGGAAATGGCTGTCACTGCCGATTCCCGCCTGCTCCAACGGACATTGGCGACCAGCGGTATTGCAGACCTTTATAATGTGGCTGTCCTGGGCATTCACAAACCGCCGCGGCTGATTGGCCCCGGTCATGAAGAAGCGACCGGGGAACTGCGCATCGCGGAAGGGGATGTCCTGCTTGCCATTGGTCTGGTCGATGATTTGCAGGAGTTTGCCCGGGGAGACAGCTTGCTTATCCTTGATGGGGCGAAGGAGATGCCGCGCCGGTCGAAAGCGATGCTTTCGGCAGCTATCATGTTCGGTTCCATCGGCACGGCCTCTATCGGCCTGTTCCCCATTGCAATCGCGGCGCTGGGAGGGGCAATTCTCATGCTGCTCACCGGTTGCGTGAAATTCGACCGCGTGGGCAGGGCGCTATCTGCCAAAGTAATTGTGCTGGTCGCGGCCAGCATCGCGGTTGGTAGTCTGGTTATGGAAACCGGAGCTGCGGCATGGCTGGGTGAATTGATGGCAGCTTTTCTCCAGTACCTTCCCCCTGCGGCGGTGCTCGCGGCCATCATGCTGTTCGTTACCGCGCTGACCAACTTTGCGTCCAATGCCACGGCCGCCACGATCGGAACGCCGATTGCATTCAACATTGCCAATCATCTGGGTATGCCGGCGGAGCCGTTGGTTCTGGCTGTGCTGTTCGGGTGCAATCTCTGCTACGCAACTCCGATCGCCTATCAGACAAACATGCTGATTATGGCAGAGGGCGATTACAGCTTTGGCGATTACCTCCGCACGGGTGTGCCGCTCGTGCTGCTGATGGTTGTAACGCTGTCGATCCTGCTGGTCATTCAGTACGGCATGTAGTTGCACCTGCGGGTGCATGAGGCCAGACTGGATGCATGTTTCGCAAAACGACTCTGCTTGCCTGTGCGGCGATGGTCATGCCCATCCAGGTCCATGCCAATGATCTACGCGATGCCCTGACAACTCGTATGCCCGATCTGATGGCATTGTATCGAGACCTTCATGCCCATCCAGAATTGAGCATGCAGGAAGTGCGGACGGCAAAGAAGCTGGCTGCGCAGATGCGCTCTCTAGGTTTCGCGGTAACGGAAGGTGTCGGCGGAACAGGCGTGGTCGCTGAAATGCGCAATGGTAGCGGGCCGATAGTCATGCTGCGGGCCGATATGGATGGCTTGCCAGTTACGGAGGAGACAGGACTGCCTTTCGCATCGAAAGTGCGTGTGACCTCCTCAAGTGGTGTCGAAAGCGGTGTGATGCATGCCTGCGGACACGATACTCACATGACGGCATGGATTGCCGCTGCCGAGTTGCTGGCCGCTCGAAAAGATCAATGGTCTGGGACCCTGCTTATGATTGCGGAGCCAGGCGAAGAAGTGGGCCTTGGCGCCAAGGCGATGTTGGACGATGGGCTTTACACTCGCTTTCCCAAGCCTGACTACGCACTCGCCTTCCACGATGCCGCGCAGTATCCTGCTGGTATGATTGGCTATTCAACTGAATATGCTTACGCCAATGTCGATAGCGTCGACATACTCGTTAGAGGGCAGGGGGGACACGGGGCTTATCCGCATACGACAAAGGATCCAATCGTCCTGGCCAGTGCGATAGTGATGAAGTTGCAAACTTTGGTCAGCCGGGAAGTGAACCCGATCGAGCCGGCAGTAGTGACAGTTGGCAGTTTCCATGCGGGAACCAAGCACAACGTAATTCCTGCTGAAGCGAAACTGCAGCTGACGGTTCGCAGCTACGATGCCGAAACGCGGAAATTGTTGCTCGATGGAATTGCCCGCATTGCCCGCGGAGAGGCAGTGGCCGCGGGATTGCCGGAGGATCGGATGCCGGTAGTCACCGTTCTGGAAGGTTCCACTCCTGCTGCGGCCAACACCCCCGATTTTGCGCAAGAGATGGCAAGGCTGTTTACTGCCCGTTTTGGGGCCGAACGGGTGAAGCAGGTGCCACCCGTTATGGCAGGAGAGGATTTCGGGCGTTATCGGTTGGCCGACCCTGACCACATCAGATCGCTGATTTTCTGGGTGGGTGGTGTGCCGCAAGACAAATACTATGCGGCTCAGATCGGTGGGGCGAGTCTGCCTTCACTGCATAGCGCGCTTTGGGCACCCGATGCGGAAAAGGTCGTTGGGACAGCAGCGGAGGCGCTGGCGGCCGCGGCGCTGGAGTTGATGCCTGTCGGCGATGTAGCAGAATGAAGTTGACGGCCGCCGGATTTTGAAACCCGGCGACCGTCGTCTCCTCCCCAGGAGATTAAGCTATTCAGGCATAAGTGCCCAAGCGGTGATAAAGCGCATTGATCTTTGCCAGCTCGCCTGGATCCTCCACCGCTTTCGCATGACTGGCCAGCGCGGCGCGGAGCAACTTGAAATCCGCAGTGGACAAAAGTGCCCGAGCGCGGGTCGGTTCATGCGAAGTCATTGTATCGGTTTGCATCGTCGTTCTCCTAAGCTTGGAGTTTACGCAAGTTCAGCTTCCTTCTTGAACTGATCGGCTTCCGTCGATTCCGCGAGTGCAGTGGTTGAGCTTTGCCCACCACCAATCGCTGTGGCGACGGCGTCGAAATAGCCGGTGCCGACTTCGCGCTGGTGGCGAGTTGCAGTGTAGCCATTGGCTTCGCTGGCAAATTCGGCCTGCTGAAGTTCCGAATAGGCAGCCATGCCGCGGTCACGATAGCCCCGAGCAAGCTCAAACATACCATGGTTCAAACTGTGGAAGCCGGCCAATGTGACGAACTGGAACTTGTATCCCATGGCGCCCAGTTCGCGCTGGTATTTGGCAATGGTGTCCTTGTCGAGATTGGCTTCCCAGTTGAAGCTTGGCGAACAATTGTAGGCCATCATCTTGCCCGGATGGGCTTTCTGCACCGCTTCGGCAAAGCGCTTTGCTTCATCGAGGTTCGGCTTAGATGTTTCCCACCAGAGCAGGTCTGCATGTTCAGCGAAGGCAATGCCCCGCTTGATGCAGTGATCGACCCCGGTGCCATCCTTCAAGCGGAAGAAACCTTCAGGAGTGCGTTCGCCTGTCAGGAACTCGTGATCCCGTTCATCGACGTCCGAAGTGATCAGCTTGGCGCTTTCCGCATCGGTGCGTGCGATAAGAACGGTCGGCACGCCGCAAGTATCTGCTGCCATGCGTGCTGCATTGAGATTGCGGATATGCGCCTGGGTCGGGATGAGAACCTTGCCACCGAGGTGGCCGCACTTCTTTTCCGCAGCAAGCTGGTCCTCAAAGTGAACACCGGCTGCCCCGGCCGCAATATAGGCCTTCATAATCTCAAAACAGTTGAGGGGGCCCCCAAAGCCGGCCTCTGCATCGGCAACGATCGGTGCGAACCAATCGCGTGTCAAATTGCCTTCAGCATGTTCAACCTGGTCGGCACGTTGAAGGGCATTGTTGATCTTCCGCGCGAGTTCCGGCCCGGCATTCGCTGGATAGAGCGACTGGTCGGGATACATGGCACCGGCGGTATTGGCATCAGCAGCAACCTGCCAGCCTGACAGGTAGATTGCCTTGAGGCCGGCGCGGACCATTTGCATGGCCTGATTGCCTGACAAGGCGCCCAGAGCGTTTATGTAGGGTTCGTTCCGCAGCAGATCCCACAGCTTCAGGGCGCCGCGACGAGCCAGAGTGTATTCTACTGGAACCGATCCGCGCAGGCGTTCAACGTCGGCAGCGGCGTAAGTCCGGTTGATGCCATCGAAACGGCCTGCCGGGGCGGGGATAAGGTCAGCAAAAGTGGTCATGTCGTCAGCTCCGAAAGTGTGGGGCTGGCTTTCATCGGCTAGCCCTTGGCCTTGCATTTGACGGACCTCACGTGGCTTGCACAGAAAATATTACACACTTTATTGTTATTCTCCGGCATAATGCGCTAATAGATGTGAAAATATGTAAAGATATTTACAGGTGATATATGGCAGATGCTGCTCTTCTTGCTGGTCCTGCCTTGCGTCGATTGCGCCGTCGCGAAGGTCTGACACAGGCAGCCATGGCTGACAGGCTGGGTATATCGGCAAGCTATCTGAACCTGGTTGAGCACAACCGCAGACCGGTTTCAGCGCGTCTGGTAGTCCAGTTGGTCGAGCAATTCGATTTTGACCCGCGTGTGCTGCGGCAGGAAGAAGCCGTTGGCGGAATCGATGGGATGCGGCGAAGGCTGGCGGATGAGCGTTTCGCCGATCTTGAAATTGATCGCGAAGAAATAGTTGAATGGCTCGCAAGTGTTCCGCAAGCGGCTGTGGCCTTCGCGCGCCTCTACGATGCTGGCGTGTCGGCAGATTCCGGGGCCGGACAGACCAGCCCGTTGACTCTTGCCCGGCGTGAAATCGAGCGTTGGCGCAACCATTTTGCCGATCTCGACGTTGCCGCGGAGGAGTTGGCGGATGAACTGCGTTTGTCGAATGCCGACATCGGACAAGCTTTGACGGAGCGTTTGAGGCAACGCCATCAGATTTCCGTCCGCATCTTGCCGAGCGATGTTCTGATGGGTTCGCAGCGGCGTCTCGATCTCCATGCACGGCAATTGCAGTTGTCCGAAATGCTGAGCCTGCCGTCGAGGAACTTCCAGGTGGCGATACAACTTGCCATCCTGGAGCAACGCGGGGCGATCCGCAGCCTGGTACAGGGGGCACGCTTGCCGGATGAGGCCGCACGCCAGTTTTTCGCGCGCCACCTCCAGTCGTATTTTGCGGCTGCTTTGTTGATGCCTTACGGTCGTTTTTTGCGTGCCTGCGAGCAGACCGGCTATGATCTTGCCATTCTTCAACGGCGTTTCGGGGTCAGTTTCGAGCAATTGGCTCACCGGTTGACCACTTTGCAACGAGTTGGGCAACGGGGCTTGCCGTTCTTCATGGCTCGGGTTGATCGTGCCGGGCAGTTTTCCAAGCGCTATGCCGGGGCAAGTGGCACCTTGCTGTTGGAAGGGGAATATAGCTGTCCGCTCTGGGTGGCGCATCAGGCATTCGAACGTGCCGGGAACATATGCGTGCAACTCATTGCGATGGAAGAAGCAGGGCAGGGCGAACGAGAGTGGTTGACGATCGCCTGTACCGGCGAGGGACGCGGGGCAAATGACTTGTCTGCAGTGCAGTTCGTGACGGTTATCGGGGTCGAAGCCAAGCTTGCTGCGCAGTTGGCTCAGGCGCGAGGTATATCGTTCGGTCTTGGCGGAGCGACGGCAGTAGGCCCTGGGTGTGAGCGTTGTTTTCGCTCCGACTGCATTCAACGTTCTCTGCCGCCACGGGGGGCAATGCTGCAATTCGAAGAACGCGTCCGAGGGCAAACTCCGTTCGATTTCGATGCATAGGTAACAGTCGAGTAACTACGCCTGGCCAGCGTCAATAGACCGGTTTTTGGGCTATTCGTTGATTTATGTAAAATTTACCGACAGTTCATCTCTTCCGTTTAGGGCGTGTCTCTGACCGACCCTTTTCGGCTGCTGTAGGAAGCGATGATCCGCCTGTTCAAACACTATATCCCGCACGCCGTGCTGTTGTTGGGGCTGCTTGACCTGGCATTGCTGCTCGGCGCAGGTGAACTGGCGTGGCAATTGCGCGCAGGTCAGTTGAATACTGATACGGGTCTGCTGGCTGAGCGTTTGCCATCGCTGCTTACTTTCGCCATCGTCGTGCAAACAGCGATGATCGCGGTCGGTGTTTATGGTGTCGACGCACTGCGGTCGATGCGTTTTGCCCTGGCTCGCATTCTTGTTGCCGTCAGCCTTGGCATCATTGCGCTTTCCTTCGCGGATTTCATTGTCCCAGGTCTCGATTTCTGGCGATCGACACTAGCCTATGCGATGTTCCTCGCCATTGCGATGCTGCTGGCGAACAGGTTGATCGTCGGTGGAATTCTGGGCGCGGGAGCTTTCCGTCGTCGCGTGCTCGTCCTCGGAGCAGGCCATCGTGCTGATCGTCTTCGGTTGCTGTCCGAGCGCCCGCAGAGCGGTTTCGTGATTGTCGGCTATGTCGGCATGAATGAGAACGAGCGGACAGTTGATGAAGCGATTGCGCGTAGTGCGATCAATGATCTTTCCCGTTTCGTCCAGAATCTCGGGGCGAGCGAGGTGGTCCTTGCCTTAGAGGAAAGGCGCAATGCCTTGCCGCTCAAGGATTTGTTGCGGATTAAGACTGCAGGTGTTCACGTAAACGATTTCTCCAGCTTTATGGAACGGGAGACGGGACGTGTTGATCTCGACACCTTGAACCCTAGCTGGCTGATTTTTTCCGATGGTTTCTCATCCGCGCAGATGATGTCGAGCATCGCCAAGCGTCTGTTCGATATCATTGCCAGCAGCCTGCTTCTGCTCCTGACCTTCCCGGTCATCCTGCTTTTTGCGTTGCTGGTGAAGATTGACAGCAGAGGACCCGCCTTCTTCCGTCAAACGCGTGTCGGGCTCTATGGGCAGCCTTTTGATGTCATCAAACTTCGTTCGATGCGGACTGATGCGGAGAAAGATGGGGCGAAATGGGCGCAGACGAACGATCCGCGCGTGACGCGTGTCGGTCGCCTCATTCGCAAGGTAAGAATTGACGAACTGCCTCAGACATGGAGTGTTCTGAAAGGTGAAATGAGTTTCGTGGGCCCAAGGCCTGAACGCCCGCAGTTCGTTTCCGACCTTGAAGAGCGGCTGCCATATTATGCCGAACGACATATGGTGAAGCCGGGTATCACCGGATGGGCACAGATCAACTATCCTTACGGTGCCTCGATTGACGACGCGCGGCACAAACTCGAATATGATCTGTACTACGCGAAGAATTATACTCCTTTTCTAGACCTGCTGATCCTGCTCCAGACCCTGCGGGTTATCCTCTGGAATGAGGGGGCCCGCTGATGGGGGGAGACCATTTCTGGGGTGCGATCGGATACTGGAGCCATTTCGGCGGAGCAGTGATTTGCGCAATTCTGGCGGTATGGGTAGGTCGCGGGAAGCGCCTTAGTTCGGAGCGTAAGGGGGCCCGTACGGCGCTCGGTTTAACCGCTGCCTGGGCGTTGGTCGCGGCGGCATCCTCGCCGCTGTCCTTCTGGGCACTGATCGCCGAGAGCGCGCGAAACCTGGGGTGGATGTTCCTGCTCTACCGGCTGTTCGCAAGCGACGGGCGCGACTCCGCAATTCAGCCAATTCGTCCCGTCTTGTTTATCCTGGCTTTTCTGGAAGGCCTGCAACCGGCACTTCTGCTCGCACAGCTGCGAGTGGCCCAGATTCCTGGGGCACAGGAGGTAATCTTCCAAGTCGCCGTGATCATGCATTTGCTGGTTACGGTCGGGGCGCTGTTGCTTGTGCATAACCTCTACGCCGGGGCATCCTCAGCCAATCGCCCGGGTATGCGCTGGCCAGCCGCCGCATTGGCGGCACTGTGGGTCGTCGATCTCAATTATTACACGGTTGCCTATTTGAGTAATGGGGTGGCCATCGAACTGGCGGCCCTGCGCGGAATTGTAGTGGCTGCGGCGGCTGTTCCGCTGGCACTGGGCGTGAGCAGGGCAGGGCGGGACTTGCGCTTCATGCCTTCGCGAGCGGTGACGTTTCAGACCCTGTCGCTTGTTGTGATCGGGCTCTACCTGCTGATGATGGTGATCATTGCACGGTCACTGACGTTGATCGGCGGCAATCTTGCACAGCTGACGCAGGTAGCATTCCTGTTTACGGCCAGTGTGGTGGCGCTGTTGTGGCTGCCTTCCCAGCGTTTGCGTCGGTGGTTGAAAGTGACCGCGATCAAACACTTATTTCAGCACCGCTATGACTACCGTGCCGAGTGGCTGCGATTGACGCATACGATCGGTCGTGCCGGCCCTGATGCGCCCCCATTGCAGGAGCGTGTGGTCCAGGCCCTTGCCGATATCACGGATAGCCCATCCGGCTTGTTACTCTTGCCAGGTGAAAATGGCGGGATGGTTCTTTCGGCGCGGTGGAAATGGCTGAGTATCGAAGTGCCCGCCGTCGCGATAGACCCCGAAGCCGCGCGCTTTTTCGCCGGCGGCACATTCATTTGCGATATTGACGATGTCCGGGCGGGTGCCAATCAGCATGGAGAAGCAGAAGCCGTCCCCGATTGGCTCTTATCCGATGAAAATGCCTGGGCGATCGTGCCGTTGCAACACTATGAACGGCTGACCGGGCTTGTCGTGCTTTCCCGCCCGACAGTGGTGCGCAAGCTGGACTGGGAAGACTTCGATCTCCTCAGGGTCGTCGGGCAACAACTGGCTAGCTACATTGCCGAACAGGCAGGGCAGGAAGCGCTCAGTGAGGCGAACCGGTTCGATGAGTTCAATCGCCGCATCGCATTTGTGATGCATGACATCAAAAACCTGGCCAGCCAGCTCTCTCTCTTGGCGCGCAATGCGGAAAAGCATGTCGAAAAGCCGGAGTTCCGCGCTGATATGCTGATTACCCTGCGTAATAGTGCAGACAAGTTGAACGGTCTTTTGGCCCGTCTCGGGCGATATGGCGCACACGGTGGGGACAAGTTGGAACCGGTCGCTCTCGACGAATGTGTGGAGCAAGTGACGGCGCGCTATGGGACGGGGCATCCGGTTGTGGTGGTCGAACAGGAACACTGCGTAGTTGAGGCCCAACGTGAGGGCTTGGAACAGGCGTTGGTCCATCTGCTTCAGAACGCGATCGATGCCAGTGATGCAGATGCGCCAGTGTTCATACGTGTTCGACCGGATGGAGTGCATGGGCTAGTCGAAATTGTCGATACGGGGACGGGTATGAGCCCTGAATTTGTCCGTTCGCGTCTGTTCAAGCCATTCGTTTCTTCAAAGCCGGGTGGGTTCGGTATCGGTGCGTTCGAGGCACGGGAACTGATAACTGCCATGAGAGGCAGGCTGGATGTCGAGTCTCGCGAAGGGCTCGGGACGCGTTTCTTTCTTCGCCTTCCGCGAGCAGGTGTCGCTGATCTGATCGGGAAAATAGATTCCAATAAAGCCGAGGTGGCATGAAATGGCCGACGATAAACCCAAATTGCTGATCGTCGAAGATGACGAAGGTCTACAGGCTCAGCTTAAATGGGCCTATGATGATTTCGATGTGGTTATTGCGGGTGATCGTGCTTCGGCTCTTGCATCTTTGCGTGCAGAAGCCCCTGCTGTGGTGACATTGGATCTGGGGCTGCCGCCTGATCCTGATGGCACCAGTGAGGGTTTTGCCGTGCTGGAAGAAATCATGGGGCTCAAACCCGATACGAAAGTGATTGTTGCGAGTGGGCATGGCGCGCGGGAAAGTGCCCTGACTGCGATCGACCGCGGGGCATATGATTTCTATCAGAAGCCTGTCGATATCGAGCAACTGGGCTTGATCGTGAGGAGAGCATTCAGCCTCCATCAGATTGAAGAGGAAAATCGCAGGCTCGTGGCGCGTGCGGGCGATAACAATACAGTCCTGGGGGGATTGATTACCGCTGCGCCTGAAATGGTCCGCGTTGCCCGCACGATTGAGCGTGTGGCGAACACGAATGTTTCCGTGATGTTGCTCGGCGCAAGCGGGACCGGCAAGGAACTGCTTGCAAAAGGCCTGCATGAGGCCAGTGGCCGGCGGGACAAGACCTTTGTCGCGATCAACTGCGCCGCGATCCCTGAAAATCTGCTCGAAAGCGAATTGTTCGGGCATGAGAAAGGGGCCTTTACAGGTGCGGTCAAAACCACTGAGGGTAAAATCGAGCAAGCCCAGGGCGGCACGCTGTTTCTTGATGAAGTGGGCGATATTCCATTGCCGCTTCAGGTGAAATTGCTCCGCTTCTTGCAGGAGCGTACGATTGAGCGAATAGGCGGACGCAAGTCGATCGAGGTGGACACGCGAATTGTTTGCGCCACTCACCAGAATCTGGAAACGATGATCGCCGAAGGCAGGTTTCGTGAGGACCTGTTTTATCGTTTGGCCGAGATCGTGGTGAAGATACCCTCGCTGGCTGAACGACCAGGCGATGCAGTGCTATTGGCCAAGGCGTTTCTCAAGCGATTTGCAGCCGAAATGAATCCGCAAGTGAAAGGACTGGCTGCGGATGCTTTGGCTGCAATCGATGCGTGGTCTTGGCCTGGGAATGTCCGTGAACTGGAAAATCGCATCAAGCGAGCGGTTATCATGGCCGACGGGAAGCTCATAAGCGCAGAGGACCTCGATCTCGGGAACGAGTTGGACGAAAACAGTCTGCCTCTCAATTTGAAGAGCGCGCGCGAGCAGGCGGACCGCAAGGTGATCCGCCATGCCCTGGCTCGGAGCGAGGGCAATATTTCCAATACAGCGAAGATGTTGGGGATCAGTCGTCCGACACTTTACGACCTCCTCAAGCAATATGATCTTCACGCCTGATCGCAGGCACATGAAACGAGGCATCGCGGCCAGCGCCGTGATGCTTTGTTTTTTTCCGGCCATTGTTGGCTTCGCCGAAAGCGGTGCAGCCTCTCAGCTTGCCGCTGGGCGGGCAGCTTTGCTCAGGCAGGATGGAATCGCGGCAGAGGTAGCTTTGCGCGACGCGCTCAGGCAGGGGGCTTCGCGCCCGGCAGTTGCGGCGAATATGGGGGAAGCCGAACTGTTGCAGGGAGACCTGGTTGAAGCGCGGCGATGGCTCGGCCCGGAGCAATTCGTGCCCGATCAGCAAGCCTATGGTTACCGTATGCTGGGCCGGCTGGAGATGGCCGAGGATAATTTGTCGGAAGCGGGGCGTGCTTTCGACAAGGCACTGGAACTGACACCCAACGATGCCCAGCTTTGGGTGGATGTCGCACAATTGCGTTATCGCGGAGGCGAACAGCTTCAGGCGATTGCAGCGATAGAAAAGGCGATAAAGCTGGATGGCAACAATATCGCGGCCCTTAAGTTCTATGGGCAGATCGTGCGCGATTCAATTGGGCCTGTCGGAGCGCTTGGCTGGTTCGAACGTGCACGGAAAATAGCTCCGGACGATCTCGATATCCTGGGAGAATATGCGGCGACTCTTGGTGAAGTCGGCCGGGCAAAGGAAATGCTCGCGGTCACTCGTCGGATGATCGAATTGTCACCCCGGAATCCTCGGGCATTTTATCTTCAGGCAGCGCTTGCCGCGAGAGCCGGTGACTATGCTCTGGCACGACGGTTGATGTGGCGAACTGGCGACGCATTTCGTGACATGCCGGCGGCTATGATGTTGAGCGGCATTCTCGAATTCAAATCTGGCAATCTCGCCATGGCACGCGATCTTTTTGAACGTCTGGGGCAGCGCCAGCCAGACAATCGGCAAGTGGCATTGCTGATAGCGAGAACCTTGTATGAGGCCGGCGAAATGCGGGAACTGGTGGAGAGGTTCGGTGAACAAGCCAGACAGAAAGGGGCATCCCCTTACCTTTTGACTTTGGTCGGCAGAGCGTATGAGGCCTTGGAGAACAGGAGAACAGCGGCCGTCTTTCTGGATCGTGCGGCAGCGCCGCTTCCTGCGCCATATGCCCTATCGAGGCCGGGGCCCATTCCCGTCTCAGTACTTGAACCGCGTTGGCAGAGCGATCCATATCGAGCGGACAACATTATCCCGCTGGTCCGTCAATTGATTGCCACGGATGAAGCTCAGCAAGCAGTTGCCGTGGTCGATCAGGCGCTGAATAAGTTTTCTGGTTCTGCTGACGCGCAAATGCTGGCGGGCGATGCCGGGATCGCTAGCGGAGCCTATGCGAAAGCACTTGAGCATTACCGCTTGTCTGCCCGTATTCGACTGTCGCCTGTGTTGTTGCCGCGTATGATTGCTGCCCATTCGGGGGCTGGGCAATTGTCACATGCCGGTGAACTTGTGGCGGCATATGCGGACGAACATCCGATGGATGGACGGGCGGCTGGCTGGGCTGCCGGCTTCGCTACTGAAATGGGAGATTGGCAAAGGGCGGAGCAATGGCTTGACGTGGCTCTCCGACAGCCAGGAGTGGAACGGGATGCTGCCGTGGTAGCGCAAAGAGCGGAGATCAAGCTGCTAAACGGAGACATCTCCGGTGCGAGGGAAGACGCTGTCGCAGCCTATCGGCTGCAGCCCGGCAATGCGGAGATTACCCTGATACTCGCAAGGGTACTGTCGGAATTAAGGGGAGAAGATGATGCCGCGGTGCGGGCATTGAGGAAAAAAGTTCAGCGGATCAAACGCGCCGGGTAGTTCTTTTTACTGTACCCAAAAAGAAAGAGCGGCCTCTGCGTGCCGCTCTTTCCCTTCCTCTCCCAAACTGGAAGCATTCCTATGCATTCATCTGTTGCGTTTGACAACCATTTTGCACTGCATTTGATTGAGGCAGCAATACTGTTGCGATCCGGCAACATGGTTGAATTGGTGGCTCCTATTTTTGGCGCCAATCCTTGATCTCATATTAGTTTGCGATGGATGGATTGAGCTTGCGATTGGTTCGGATCGACCACCACAAGGATATCCCGATGAGCGTCGCACCGATCAGACCAGTAACTGTTTCGGGAATGTGAAATCTGGCCGAAAACAGCATGATGCCGCCGAGAGCAATGATGGCCCAGAAGGCACCGTGTTCCAGGAATTTATATTCGGCGAGAGTGCCCTTCTTCACCAGCATTAGCGTCATTGATCGTACGAAGAAGGCGCCAATAGAAAGGCCCAGCGCAATTACGATCATGTTGTTCGAAAGCGCAAAGGCTCCGATGACACCGTCGAAGCTGAAGGATGCGTCAAGGACGTTGAGATAGAGAAACCCACCCAGTCCGGAACGCACGACTGCTCCGGCCAGCTTACGTTGCTCATCTCGTAATTCGAGCCAGGTGTTGATTGCTTCGACCCCAATGAAAGTGGCAATTCCGAGGATTCCTGCGATGAGGAACGTCAGGGCTTCGGTGGGATCAAGCAAGGTTGAAATGCCCCACATGATCAACAGGAGAAGGCCGATTTCGACTGATTTCACTGCGGAAATGCGGGACAATCGCTCTTCTATAACGGCGATCCAATGCACTTCCTTGTCAGCGTCGAAGAAGAAACCAAGCCCGACCATGGCCAGAAATGCCCCACCGAATCCGGCAATGCCCACATGAGCCGAAGATACGATACGTTCGTATTCGTCAGGCTGGTTGAGAGACAGGTGCAAGGCATCCAGCGGGCCGATACCAGCGGCGATTGCAACGATGGCGAGCGGGAAAACTACCCGCATGCCAAATACGGCAAAGGCAATGCCCCAGGTTAGGAAGCGGCGTTGCCAGATCTCGTCCATTTCCTCCAGAACGGTGGCATTCACCACAGCGTTATCGAAGCTGAGCGAGATTTCGAGGATCGACAGAACGGCGACGATCCAGAGGATTTGTGCAGTGGCTTCGATACTACCTGTAGAAGCCCAGCCATACCATGCGGCAAGCGCAAGGCAGACAACGGTAAAGATAATCGATCCGCGATAGAAGCGAAGCACGTGGGTTGCCTTCCGATTCCGGCTATCCGCCGATGGTTGGGATTACTTGGGCTGATATGTCTGTTCGGGGCCGGGGAATGTCCGGTTGCGCACATCCTCGGCATAGCGGGATACAGCGCCTTCGATGACTTCGGCTATGTTATCGTAACGCTTCACGAAACGGGGGACCCGTTCGAACATACCGAGCATATCTTCGGTAACGAGAACCTGCCCATCGCATTGAGCCGAACCGCCAATGCCGATGGTCAGGCATGAAACGGCTTGGGTGGTTTCTATGGCGATCGGTTCGACGACCCCTTCGACGACAATGGCGAACGCCCCGGCTTCATCCAGTGCCTTTGCATCTCCGACGATTTTTTGTGCCTCGGCATCACTGCGCCCGCGCGCCATATAGCCGCCCAGAACGTTCACCGCCTGCGGAGTGAGGCCAACGTGGCCCATTACGGGAATGCCGCGCTGAGTGAGGAACGACACTGTCTCTGCCATGGCGGTCCCACCTTCCAGCTTCACGGCTGCTGCCCCACTCGACTTGAGCAGATAAGTGGCATTTTCAAATGCTTGCTGCGGGGATTGTTCGTAACTGCCGAAGGGCATGTCGACGGTGACTACGGCATGATAACTGCCGCGTACGACAGCGGCTGCATGGTTGGCCATCATTGCCAGTGTGACTGGGATGGTGGAAGGCAAGCCATAAATGACCTGACCCAGGGAGTCCCCGACAAGCAATACGTCGCAATGTGCATCCAGCAATTGCGCCTGGCGGGCAGTATAGGCCGTCAGCATGACAACCGGTTCAGCAGTTACCCCATCCCGTTTCCGCGCGCGTATGGTCGGTACGGTCAGCCTGCGGAGCGGGGCAGGGGTGGGGTTGGCGCGGCTCGTGGCCGTGTCGATCTGGAAGGTGGTAGACATGGAGGCCTTTTAGACGCTGTATCTTGGCTGGGGAAGGGCTGGTAATCACCCTTGCCAATCCGTGATCCCGCGTTAGCTTCCTCTACGAATTTCACGTCATCACTAGGGGGAAGTGCATGTTCGGACGGGTGAAGCCGTTGGATGCGATTATCGCGACAGCCGAGAAGAAATCACTCCATCGCTCACTCGGGGCCTTCCAGCTTATGCTGTTCGGGATCGGCTGTGTCATCGGTACTGGCATTTTTGTCCTGACTTCCGCCGGGGCGCAAAAGGCGGGGCCGGGGCTGCTGCTCGCATTCGCTATCGCTGGCGGGATCTGTATCGTCGCCGCACTGTGTTATGCCGAGATTGCGGCGATAGTGCCGGTGGCTGGTTCCGCCTACACTTACACTTACGCGACGATGGGCGAATTTCTGGCGTGGACTGTAGGTTGGTCGCTGGTGCTGGAATATGCAGTTGCCGCCAGCGCGGTTTCGGTCGGTTGGTCCGGGTATTTCAGCGGGACGATTCTCAATGAATTTCTTGGAATCCACTTACCTGCCTGGCTCAGTGCCGGGCCATTGGCGCTTGGCGGTGCCCCCGGCGGGCTTATAAATCTGCCAGCCTTGCTCATAGCGTTGCTTGTGACCTGGTTGCTGATGGTCGGTACGCGGGAAAGCGCCTGGTTCAATGCCGCGCTGGTGGCAATAAAGGTTACAGCATTGACTGCTTTTGTCGTGCTGACTTTACCCAAGGCCGAGTTGGTTCGTTTCAACCCCTTCCTTCCCGCTGGCGTATTCGGCGGGTTCGGCACAGGTGTGGGGGCAGTCGGAGCCGCGGCCACAATGTTTTTTGCTTATGTTGGTTTCGATGCGGTTTCGACTGCCGCGGAAGAAACAAAGAATCCACAGCGTAACGTGCCGATCGGACTGGTCGGCTCCTTGGTGTTTTGTACCATCTTCTACATTCTCGTATCGGCGGGTGCGATTGGTTCGATCGGCGGCCAACCCATTATGGGGCCGAATGGTATTCCGTTTCCGGCGGGGTCGGAGGAACTGGCGCGCCAGTGTGCGTTGCCGGAATATAGCGAATATCTTGTCTGTTCGAATGAAGCTCTCGCTCATGTGCTGCGGGTCATCGGGTTCGGTACGGTGGGCAATATGCTGGGCATTGCGGCATTCGTGGCTTTGCCATCCGTCATCCTGATATTGCTGTTCGGGCAGACGCGTATTTTCTTCGTGATGGCGCGCGACGGGCTGTTGCCGGAGAAACTTGCTCAGGTGCACCCCAAGTGGAAGACCCCCTATGTCGTCACTGCGATTACGGGTGTGGTCGTCGCGGTTGCCGCAGCGTTTCTTCCAGTCGGGCGATTGGCCGATATTTCCAATGCAGGCACGCTCTATGCCTTTACCATGGTTGCTGTTTCGGCCATGATTCTACGCCGTCGGATGCCGGATCTTCCCCGGAAATTCCGGGCTCCGGCATTGTGGCTGGTGGGGCCGGCTACGATTGTCGGATGTGTTTTCCTGTTCGTGAACTTGCCGCTCCCAGCTATGCTCGTGCTCCCGGTATGGGGTTTGGCCGGGATGTTGGTTTATTTCGGCTATGCGCGTTCTCACAGCCATGTGGGCCTCGGAAAAGTCGAAGTGCATGAGGCTGATTACGCCGATATCGAACCGGATATTCCAGGCATTGCCGACCGTGGACGGGACTGACAGAGCGTTCCATCGTGCATCTTTGCCATAGTGGAGGGGCCGTCCGTTTGGGCGGCCCTTTTCATGTGGAGAGGGTTGCCAATCTCTCACTATGAGAACATAATGGGAACATTATGTCTTCCTCCGCATTCTCTTCAGGCCTCTCCGGGGCTGATGATATTGTCCAGTGGCAACCGGGGCTGCATCCTGTCTGCCATAGTGAGATATTTGCTTCAGCCAGGGATGCGGGCGGGACAGCTGCGGCCTTGGCCCTTGCGTTGGATGGAGCATGCAGGGTGGAGTGTGGCGCGAATGATCGTCGCGCGATCCTATGGGTACAGGACAAAAAGGCCTTGCGCCTTGGTGGGCGGCCATATCGCCATGGATTACCGGAAAAATTGCGTGCCCGGATGATTCATGTCTCGGCCAGTACTCCTGAAGATGCGCTTTTCGCTCTGGAAGAAGGGTTGCGCTGTCGCGATCTGATTTGTGTGATCGGGGAAATCGTTGGTAATCCACGAGCATTGAGCTTTGTCGCTTCGCGGCGCCTGACGCTGACGGCGGAAAAGCATGGTGTACCGCTTTACCTTGTCCGGCTTGATGCAAGGCATGACTTGTCATCTGCTAGGATGCGCTGGGACATCCGCTCCCACCTGTCACAGGTCTCTCGCTGGGATCACCGGGCCCCGGGTTTGCCATGCTGGCGGGCGGAATTGTTTCGGGCCCGCGTCCATCCGCAAGGAGAATGGATATTGTACGATGGTGGAAATGGTCTCGTCGCCAGAAATCCGAGCGCCCCTTTCACGCCGGATCATGGCCATCTGGCTGACAAGGCTGGCAATCGATCGCTGGCGGCGCTCTGAACAATATCGTGAAGGGGAGGGGCGCGATGCCGATCCGCTGGCATTGGTGACCGAAACTGCCCACGGACCAAGAATTACGGCGGTGAATACAGCCTCATGGGAAGAAAGTGTCCGAGCGGGCGCGATGTTGGCCGATGCTCGCAGTCTGTGCCCGCACTTGCAGGTTGCCCCGGCTGACCCGGTTGGTGATGTTGCTTTTCTCGAACGTCTGGCCCTTTGGGCGCAACGTTGGGGGCCATGGAATGCCGTTGATCCGCCAGATGGCTTACTGGTCGATATCACTGGCGGGGCGCATCTGTTTGGCGGTGAAGAACGGTTGCTGGAAGACGTCCGCAGCGTTTTTGCACGACATGGGCTTGCAGCGCGCTTTGCAATTGCGCCTACGGCAGGGGCGGCGTGGGCACTGGCTCACTTTGGAAAGGGTACGGATACGGCCCATGATTCCAGATTACCGCAAAGTCTGATCCTGCAGGGTGATGCGGACAGGATGAAAGCGCGGTTGGAGCAATTGCCCGTCGCGGCCTTGCGGCTCGATGAGGATGTACTGCTGATATTGCGGCGTTTGGGATTGAAAAAGATCGGTGATATTGCCGGAATTGGCCGGGATGCATTGCTCCGTCGTTTCCGTACCCGCCGTGCACCATCTGCCAATCCCCTGCTTAGGCTGGATCAGCTTCTTGGCCTTGTCCCTGAGCCGTTGCTCCCTGTTTTCGCGGTGGAGCAGCCGGCAGTCCAGCGTCGATTGCTGGAGCCTATTCGCCATCGTGAGCTGCTGGACCAGGTCATGTCTGATTGCGCCCAGGATATGGCTCGCGAACTGGAAGGGCGAGGAGAAGGTGCGAGGCGCCTCGAACTTGGCTTGTGGCGGGTCGATGGAGAGGTTGTGCTGCGTAGCCTCGAAATGGCTGTCGCTACTCGCGATTCTGCCCATATGATCCGTCTGTTCGGAGAGAAGCTTGCCGATATTGAGGCTGGATTTGGAATTGAACTGGTCCGTCTGCGAGCTACCTGGGTGCAGGCCTTGCCGATGGGCCAGGGCGATTTCGATGCGGCGGTCGAATGCCATGGCACCAGCCTTGGGGCTTTTATCGACCGGTTGACCGTTCGCTTGGGGGACAAGGCGGTACGCCGCCCGGTCTCCTATGCCAGCCATGTGCCTGAACGGGCCCAGCATTGGCAGCCGCCTCTCGACCCTGTTCCAGCCGGGCAAGATCATTTACCCTTGCGCGCAAGGCCGCTCAAATTACTCGACCGCCCGGAACGGATTGCGGTGCTTTATGCTACGCCGGACGGCTTCCCTCGCCGTTTCCGTTGGCGTGGTCATGTCCATGAAGTTTCGCGGGTCGAAGGGCCTGAAAGAATTGGCCCGGAATGGTGGCGTGAACGTGCCGGGGTACGGTTGCGCGATTATTATCGCATCGAAGATGGGGATGGGCGGCGTTACTGGATCTATCGCCTCGGTCTTATCGGCGATGGGCGTGGAGGGATGCCTGAATGGTTTTTGCAAGGGCTCTGTTCCTGAGATGCCCGATACGTCTTTCACGCATCGGCGGCGGCATACCAGGCCTGATCCGGATAGTCTGACGCCGCCGTGCCGTGCTCCATTCGTCGAACTTGGCCTGGCAAGTTGCTTTTCTTTCCAGCGTGGAGCTTCCGATGCGATCGAACTGGCGGGGACTGCGCGCGCATTAGGGTATGATGCGGTTGGTATCGCCGATACCAATTCCATGGCTGGCATCGTGCGTCTTCATATGGAGGCGAAAGCTCTCAAGTTACGGCCTGTCATCGGTTGCCGGATCGAAACGGTCGAAGGGTTGGCATTCCTGGCTTATCCAAAGGATCGAGAGGCATATGGCCGCCTTTGCCGCCTGATCTCGGCGGGGCGCATGGGGACACTTGCGGGAGAGTGGCAGGCCAAGGGGGTATGTGAGATCGCTCTGGCGATGCTGGCGGATCATGCGGAAGATGTGATGCTTGTGCTCCTGCCGCCGGAAGATCTGGATAATCGTTTCTCCGTACCGGCATGGGGCGATAATGTGGTTGATCTGGATGGTGCCAGGCGAGACCAATCGACGATTGGTGCTCTGCCGGAAATATTACCGCACCTGCTTGCGAAGCTATCCCCCAGTCTTGGGCATCTGGCTGTCAACTATTTCTATCGTGGTGATGATGTAGCCCGGATCGAGAGGATTGATGTGCTGGCGAAGGCACATAACCTCGAGATATTGGCCACTAACGATGTCCTGTATCATGCTCCGGAACGCCGCCCCTTACACGACGTGATGACGGCGATCCGCCATAAAACCACTGTGGCTCAGGCTGGCTATCTACTGCAAGCCAATGCGGAACGGCATCTCAAGGGGCCAGATGAGATGCTTGAATTGTTTGAGCGGTGGCCCCATGCATTGGCCGCTGCCCGTAATGTGGCCGATGCCTGCACTTTCGATCTCGAAGAGTTGAAATATGAATATCCTCAGGAGGTCTATCCGCAAGGGCGTAGCCCCCAGCAGCATCTGGAAGTGCTGACCTGGGAAGGTGCAAGGCGGCGTTATCCATCCGGCGTACCTGTCTCAGTAGAAGATACGCTATGTCGTGAACTGGCCTTGATCGGGAAACTCGATCTGGCTCGCTATTTTCTCACTATCAGGGAAATCGTGGATTTTGCCCGTTCGCAAAAGCCGCCGATCCTCTGTCAGGGGCGTGGCAGTGCAGCCAATTCCGCCGTCTGCTATTGTTTGGAAATCACAGCTGTTGATCCGGCCAAACACGCGCTGCTGTTCGACCGCTTTATCTCAGAGGAGCGCAAGGAGCCCCCCGATATCGACGTCGATTTCGAGCATGAACGGCGCGAGGAAGTGATTCAGCATATTTACGATCGCTATGGTCGCCATCGGGCCGGATTGTGCGCCACTGTGATCCATTACCGTCCGCGCATGGCAATCCGGGAAGTCGGCAAGGCAATGGGATTGTCGGAAGATGTCACAGGCATACTGGCCCGCATGGTCTGGGGCAGTTCAGGGCATGAAGTGGCGGATAAGTACGTAGCAGAAGCTGGGTTGGACCTTTCCGACCCGCATCTCCGCCGTGTGTTGAAACTGACTGAACAGATGATCGGCATGCCCCGGCATCTCTCACAGCATGTCGGGGGTTTTATCCTGACTGAAGGGGCACTGACAGAAACCGTTCCGATCGGGAATGGTGCGATGGCTGATCGCAGTTTCATCGAATGGGACAAAGACGATATCGATGCTCTCGGTATCCTGAAGGTTGATGTTCTGGCGCTGGGTATGCTCACCTGTATCCGCAAGAGCCTTGACCTGCTGCGTGAACATCATGGCCGCGATCTGGTTCTTGCCACTGTTCCGCGTGAAGACCCGGCTGTTTACGACATGTTGTGCAAAGGGGACTCCCTGGGGGTGTTCCAGGTTGAAAGCCGGGCTCAGATGAACATGCTGCCCCGTCTGCGACCGCGTTGTTTCTATGATCTGGTGATCGAAGTTGCGATCGTGCGACCAGGTCCGATCCAGGGAGACATGGTGCACCCTTACCTGAAGCGCAGGCGAGGGGATGAGGCTGTCAGCCTGCCAGCGCCGGACCCTGACCATGGTCCGCCGGATGAACTTTCCTCTATTCTCGGACGCACCCTTGGCGTGCCGATTTTTCAGGAACAGGCGATGAAAATCGCGCTTGATGCGGCCAAGTTTACCCCTGCCGAGGCGAACCGGCTGCGCAAGGCGATGGCGACATTTCGTTCGCGCGGAATGGTGCATGAACTGGAAGACATGATGGTCGAAAAGATGGTGAAGCGAGGATACGACCGTGAATTCGCCCAGCGCTGCTTCAATCAGATCAAGGGCTTTGGCGAATATGGTTTTCCTGAAAGCCATTCAGCCAGTTTTGCACACCTCGTCTATGTGTCGAGTTGGCTGAAGTGCCATTTCCCGGCTGCGTTTGCAGCAGCCCTGCTGAACTCACAGCCTATGGGTTTTTATGCCCCCGCACAGATCGTTCGCGATGCACGTGAACACGGGGTGGCCGTACTGCCTGTGGATGTGAATGCCAGTATGTGGGATTGCACACTGGAATCCGTGGGAGGAGAGGTGGCCCTGCGGCTTGGCTTCAGGCAGGTAGATGGTTTCCCTCAGTATGCTGCGGCTCACTTGGTCGCGGCGAGAGAGGCGGGGAATGCGTTTGTTGATGTGGGAGCACTGCGCAATCGAGCACGGTTGTCGCCTGCGCATATAGAATTGCTTGCGAGTGCGGATTGCTTCACGTCTCTGGGGCTTGGACGCAGGCAGGCATTATGGGATGCGCGTAGCCTTGTTGCGGTGCCTGAATTGCCTTTGTTCAATCATGCTGCGGAGCATGAGGAAGGCTCTGAAAAGATACCCGCTACGCTGCCGTTCATGCCTTTGTCCGAAGAAGTCGTGGCCGATTATCAGACTACGAGATTGAGTTTGAAGGCTCATCCACTTGCCTTTTTGCGGGCGGGTCTGGCGCAGAGAGGTTTTATCCGGTGTGAGGATTTACGCGGATGCAAAACCCGCTCGATGGTGAGCCTGGCTGGTGTCGTATTGGTTCGGCAACGTCCCGGATCAGCCAAGGGAGTGTGTTTCATCACACTGGAAGATGAAACCGGAGTGGCGAACCTCGTCGTCTGGCCTGATGCGATGGAACGCTTCCGCAAGGTCGTTATGGGGGCGAGGCTAATGGAAGTGCGTGGCCGTGTGGAATACGATGACGAAGTGATCCATGTGATTGCAGCCCATCTGACGGATGCAACGGTGAATTTGCACAGTCTGTCACACGATTTGCTGGAACCGGCGATGGACAATGCCGACCATATAAACCGTCCAGGGCGGGGTATCTATACGCAGGCAACCCCGCATGGCGGTCATCCTCGCAATGTGCGGGTTATTCCGCCATCGCGAGACTTTCACTAAGGAGAAGGTCGTCGAGATCTCAAAATCACAAATCTCCGGGTCTTAAGCGTACTTTTACCATGTTGATTTAAACCCGCTCCATGGGTGCCGAGATTCCATCATCTACGGAAAAAATGGCCTGCCGCCGTTGGAACGGTCGGGCAAGACTTGCCTTGCCAGCCAAGCTTATGCTGCCGAACGAAGAAATGCATTGCATGCTGGAGGACCTTTCCCTCGGTGGTGCTCGCATACGCATCGAAAAATTGCCTAGACTAGGCGCATCCGTTTGGCTGAGATTCAGTGATTATGAAATCTTCGGTTCGGTTGCCTGGGCACGAGGACATCTGTGTGGACTGACGTTCGAAGAACGTATTCCGAAGGATATTATCCTGCACATGCGTGCGCTGTCCGACCATTTCAGCGAATATGAAGATTCCCAAGCACGATTTGCTGCCGAACACTGGGCTTCCGGAAAAGATTGATTCTGGAATATCGCCAGAAAGGCATAACCCTGCGCGCCAGGAGGTGGTGATCAGGTGCCTTCGAGAGAATAACCTGCCGATCTGACCGTGCGGATGGGGTCGGATGCGTTATCGACTTCGATAGCCTTGCGCAAACGCCTTATATGAACGTCAACGGTACGTTCTTCGATCTCGCTTCCCGTACCCCAGACCGCGTCGAGCAATTGTCCACGCGAAAAGACGCGCCCCGGATGCTCCATGAAGAACTGGAGGAGCCTGTACTCGGTTGGGCCAAGAGCCAGCTTTCTCCCCTGGCGTTCCACCCGGTGCGCGACAGGATCGAGGCTGAGATCGCCGACGATAACGGTTTCGCCTGCCAGAGCGGGGCGAACACGCCGCAATACAGCTGCAACCCTGGCCTGCAATTCGCGTGGAGAGAAAGGTTTGGTAAGATAATCGTCCGCGCCGGTATCGAGCCCCCGAATGCGATCATCCTCCGCCCCGCGCGCGGTCAACATGATGATCGGTACGTTTGCTGTCGCCTTGTCGCGGCGCAATCGGCGGCAAACTTCGATTCCGCTCGTACCCTCAATCATCCAGTCAAGAATGATCAGGTCGGGCACATCCTCAGCAGCAAGTACCAATGCTTCGTCACCATCACCGGTCATCCGGACTTGATAGCCTTCACCTTTGAAGCGGAATTCCAAAAGCTCGGCCAGAGCGAGATCGTCCTCAACAAGGAGGAGTTTGGGATTAGTCATTCCTCCTCGGGGGGGTAGTCGCCGGTAGCGGCATAATGGACCATTTCCGCGACGTTGGTCGCGTGGTCGCCGATCCGTTCAAGGTTGCGGGCAATGAACAGCAACTGTGCTGCGCTGCTGATCGTTGCAGGGTTTTCCATCATGAACGAGACAAGGTTGCGGAACAGGCTGTTATAGAAAGCGTCCACCTTGTGATCGCGCTCCACCACTTCGCGAGCAAGCACCACGTCGCGTGCGCCATAGGCGGTCAGCACGTCATGGACCATCTCTTCCGCCACTTCGCCCATGGCTGACAGCAGAGTGAGAGGTTCGAAGGGCTTGCGCCCTTCGATCCGTCCGACGCGCTTGGCGATATTCTTCGCATAATCGCCGATCCGTTCCAGCACGCCGGAAATTTTGAGCGCAGCGATGACCTCTCGCAAATCGTCAGCCATCGGTGCACGCAGCGCGATAACCCGCACGGCTAGCTTGTCGACTTCGACTTCGAGAGCGTCGATTTTCTTGTCGCGAACAACAACGGAATCGGCCAGCTCTTCGTTGCTGTTGACCAGGGCCTCCATGGCTTCCTGCACAGCAACCTCAGCCAGACCACCCATTTCGGCGATCAGACCGCGAATGCGGGTGATGTCCTCGTCGAACGCCTTGACCGTATGTTCTGCCATCAGCCGTACCGCCCTGTGATGTAATCCTTGGTGCGCTCTTCGCGCGGATTGGTGAAAATGTCGGAAGTGACGCCATATTCCACCATCTTGCCGAGGTGGAAGAAAGCCGTGCGTTGCGAAACGCGTGCCGCCTGCTGCATCGAGTGTGTGACGATAACGATGGCATAACGCCCGCGCAGTTCGTCAATCAGTTCCTCGATCCGCGCCGTGGCTATAGGGTCCAGTGCAGAGCAAGGCTCGTCCATCAGGATGACTTCGGGATCGACCGCAATGGCACGGGCGATGCAAAGCCGCTGCTGCTGTCCGCCGGACAGGGCAGTCCCGCTTTCCTGAAGGCGGTCCTTGACCTCGTCCCAGAGCCCCGCGCGGCGAAGGGATTTCTCGACGATTTCATCGAGGTCCTGCTTGCCATCCGCAAGGCCGTGAATACGGGGGCCATAGGCAATGTTTTCGAAGATCGACTTCGGGAAAGGATTTGGTTTCTGGAAAACCATACCGACCCGAGCCCGCAAGTGAACGACATCCATTGCATGGATATCTTCGCCGTCGAGATTGATATCTCCGGTGACCCTGGCGCTGCTGATCGTGTCGTTCATCCTGTTGAGAGAGCGCAGGAAGGTCGACTTGCCGCAACCGGACGGGCCGATGAAGGCTGTTACATACTTGGTCTGAATGTCGATCGAGACATCGTCGATCGCCTTTTTTTCCCCGTAATAGACGCACACGTTGCGTGCGCTCATCTTGGGCGTGAGATCACTGTTCGCATCCGCGAACTCGACGGTAGGGACCATCGTATCGGCTGAAGGTTGGTTGCTCACCATTTTTTCTCGAAGTGGTTGCGGAGGTAGATAGCCAGCCCGTTCATGACGAGCAGGAACAATAGGAGGACGATGATCGCGGCCGATGTGCGTTCGACAAACCCGCGGTCGATCTCGTCCGACCAGAGGAAGATCTGCACTGGCAGCACGGTCGCGGGCGATGTGAACCCATCCGGCGGCGTCGCTACGAAAGCGCGCATACCGATCATCAGAAGAGGAGCCGTTTCACCCAGCGCGCGTGCCATGCCGATAATCGTGCCAGTCAGGATGCCCGGGAGGGCAAGGGGCAAAACGTGATGGAACACCACTTGCACGGGTGAAGCGCCAACAGCCAGAGCGCCATCGCGGATCGAGGGCGGAACTGCCTTGATGGCGTTCCGGCCAGAGATCACGATGACCGGCAGGGTCATCAGGGCGAGAGTCATGCCGCCGATAAGCGGGGCGGAACGATAGTATGGGAAGATCCAGAGAAATACCGCCAGACCAAGCAAGCCGAAAATGATGGAAGGGACTGCGGCGAGATTGTTGATCGAAACCTCGATAATGTCGGTCCACCGGTTTTTGGGGGCATATTCCTCAAGATAAAGGGACGCGAGAACCCCGATCGGGAAAGCCATGGCAAGGGTCACGAGCATGGTCATGATCGAGCCTTTGAGCGCTCCCCAAATACCGACCATCTGCGAATCCGTAGCATCGGCACGTGTAAGGAAACCGGGATCGAAGTTCCGGGCGAGCAGACCCTTTTCCTTCAATTCCTGGGCCAGAGGCTGTAGATCTTCCTGCCCTTCGCCCCGCAGTGCCGAAGCGAGCTTTTCAGTGGCAGGCAGATGCAACGTCACTTCGCTGTCGAGTATCGCAGGATCGGCGATGATTTCCTGAGCGGCCACACGCCAGGCATCGCGGCCCAGTTGCTGGGCCCCTTCGGTGCCGAGTGTTTTTTCGGCCGCAGTTGCAAGCGCCATTGGAAGACCTGCGGTTTCCAGAGCCTGTACCGCGTCCCGATCTTTCAGGCGATCTCGCGGGATAGCCAGTTGGGCTTCCCGGAAGTCGACCGGAACGCTCAACTCGGCGCGCTGGAAACCGCCAATTCCGTTCATCGTCATACTGACGAGCAGAATAGCGAGCACAACGACGGAGAACAGGATGGCGCCGAGACCCAAGGTCTTGAAACGCCGCTCTGCCGCGTAGCGCTTCTTCAAACGCTGTTCGAAACGAGCAGTGCGGTTGGGAAGGACGATCTCACTCATAAGCTTCGCGGAACCGTTTGACGACACGGAGGGCGATGATGTTCAGGCCCAAGGTGACAAGGAAAAGGACGAAACCAAGCGCGAAGGCGCTCAATGTCGCGGGATGGTCGAAACTGCCTTCACCTGTGAGCATGGCGACGATCTGGAACGTCACGGTCGTCATGGCTTCCAAGGGATTGGCAGTCAGGTTGGCGGCAGCGCCTGCGGCCATGACCACGATCATCGTTTCGCCAATAGCGCGGCTGATTGCCAGCATGATGCCGGCCACGATGCCAGGCAGGGCGGCAGGCACGAGGACCCGCTTGATGGTTTCTGAGGTCGTGGCGCCCATGGCGAGGCTGCCGTCGCGCATGGCCTGCGGCACTGCGGCGATTGAGTCATCAGCCATGGAAGAGACGAAAGGAATAATCATCACGCCCATCACCAGGCCGGCGGCAAGTGCGCTTTCGCTCGATGCGCTCGAGATGCCGACAGCAATGGCGGCGTCGCGTACGATCGGGGCGACGGTGAGGGCGGCAAAGTAGCCATAGACCACGGTTGGTACGCCAGCGAGAATTTCCAGCGCCGGCTTGAGCCAGCTGCGCCAGGCCGGGCTTGCATATTGCGTGAGGTAAATCGCGCTCATCAAGCCTAGCGGAATGGCGACGATCATGGCGATGATGGCACCGATGTAGATTGTGCCCCAGAATAGCGGGATGGCACCGAAACGCGTGGGATCCGGGTTGGTACTCATCGGGTCCGGCCCCCAATGGGTGCCAAACAGGAAGTCGGTAGGCGATATCATGCTGAAGAAGCGAATGGTTTCGAACGTCAGCGAGATGAGAATGCCGAGTGTCGTAAGGATCGCGACCAGCGATGCAAGGATCAGGATCCCCATTACCGCGCGTTCAACTCTTGTGCGGGCCCCGAAATCCGGCCTGAGCCTCAAAAAGCTCCAAGCGCCGCCCAGAAAGCCGATGACAAGCGTTATGATGATGCCGATAATCCGGGTTTGCCCGATTGCCTCACGGTATGGCTCGACGAGGGCTTTCGCCTGCTCATTGAAGACTGCCGGGGATTTGCCCATCGCAACGGATGCGGCATCGTTGAGAATAGCCCTTCTTTCGAAACCGAATTCAGGCAAGTTGGCAGCAGCCGGATTGGCGAGGACCGAGCCGCTCACCAGTTGTGGAGCAATGTAGCTCCACACGGCGATGAATATGACGGCGGGGATCAGGATCCACAGCGCTACATACCAGGCGTGGTAATTGGGCAAGGCTGCGAGGCGCCCGGCGGGCACCTCGCGCTTGAAGCTGTATGCCCGAGCACGAGCCGCCAACCATCCAGCCAAACCAAGGCCGAGGGCAAGGAGCAGTAGGATGGTCGGCGACATTCGTCTTCGGTCCTTATATCAGATCGTGTTGGTCGTTACTTCAGGTCGTCGCCGTTAAGCGGCGTGAAGTTTGTCGCAGCGTCTGCGCTCTTGGCCATCACGTCATCAGGTGAGGCGACGAGACCGATCTTGGCGAGCGGTCCGCCCTTGCCCCACATCTTCGGCCATTCACCGACGAATTCCTTCAGGCCGGGAATGGCAGCCAAGTGGGCTTTTTTCACATAGATGAAGAGCGGACGGGCACCCGGGTAGGCGAAGCTCGAAATGTTTTCGTAGGTGGGTTCAACACCGTTCACGGTCAGGCCCTGCAGCTTGTCCGCGTTTTCTTCGAGATAGCTGTAGCCGAAAATGCCGAGAGCCTTCGGATTGGCTTCGATCTTCTGCACGATCAGATTGTCGTTTTCACCGGCATCGACATAGGCGCCGTCACTGCGCACTTCCGTGCAGATCTGCTTGAACTTGTCTTCGTCGGTTTCCTTAAGCGCCTTGGTTTCGGCGTCGGTCTTACAACCGGCCTCAAGGATCAGTTCCTTCAGTGCGTCACGAGTACCTGAAGTCGACGGCGGACCGTAAACGAGGATCGGGGCGTCCGGCAGTGACGGATCGACGTCTTTCCAGGTCTTGGCGGTCTGATCCTTGCCGAAAGGCTTGGCTGCAAGCGCCTTGTAAACGATTTCAGGCGTGAGGTTCATGTCGATTCCGCCCTTGGCCGAAGCCAATGCGATGCCGTCGAGCCCAACCTGAATTTCGACGATTTCCTTGACGCCATTGGCTTGGCAGTCATCGAATTCGGACTTCTTCATACGGCGCGAAGCATTGGTGATGTCGGGATTTTCAGCCCCGACGCCAGCGCAGAACAGCTTCATGCCGCCGCCCGTACCGGTCGATTCGATAATCGGCGATTTGAAGTCGGGGTAGGATTTGGCGAAAGCTTCCGAGACAGCCTTGGCGAACGGATAGACAGTCGACGAGCCTACGGCCCGAATCGAATCGCGCGTATCGCCGCTGGCGGCATCGCCACCGCCACAGGCTGCCAGCAGGGCGCTGGCGGCTACAGCCGTTGCGAGGAAAAGAGACTTTTTCATGTTTGATTGCCCTTCCTTGGTTTTAGCCATGTGAGTGGCTGGCCCGCCGGGCGATGTCCCGATTATATGACACCTTCATGACATTTCGCCGGTATCGTCCGGTAATGTCGGGAAGCGAATGGTGATACGAGTGCCTTCTCCCGGCTTGCTGGCAATGTCCAGACGCCCCTTATGACGTTCCACGATGTGCTTGACGATAGCAAGCCCAAGGCCGGTGCCTCCAGCGGCTCTGCTTCGTCCGGGGTCGGTACGATAGAAACGGCGGGTGAGGTGGGGGATGTGCTCAGGAGCGATTCCTTCCCCTTCATCCTTAACTTCCAGAATTGCACTGTCGTTGTCATCCAGGGACAGGGCGACGGTCACAGTGCCTTGGGGATCCCCATATTTGAGTGCGTTGTCGACCAGATTGCGTACCAGTTGTTCAAGCTGCTGACGGTCCCCTCTGACAAAAAGTGGTCCCGGAGCCTTTTTGATCTCGATTCGATCCTTGTCCTCCGGTCGACCGGCGTCTCGTGCAGCCTGTGCCGCAACTCCATTCAACTCGATTCGCGTATTGGGCAGATCGTGCTTCTCTGCTTCGATCCGGGAAAGCGACATGAGATCATCGACGAGGGTCTGCAGCCGCTTTGCTTCTTTGAGGACGGTACCGTGAAAACGTGCAGCGGTTTCGGGATCGACTTTCTGATCGCTGTCAGCCAGCGTTTCGACGTAACCGATGATTGACGCCAGGGGAGTGCGAAGTTCGTGACTGGCATTGGCGACGAAATCGGTATGTGCGCGGCTAATGTCGGCTTCCGCCGTGCGATTGATCAGTTCGACGATCCAATAGCGCTCGTCCACAGGATAGCGGCTCATTTGCCAGATGCTGCGCGCGCCGGTCAGGCCTTTTATGGTCGTGCTGCCCCCCGCTGGATCGTCCAGCAACGCGATGGCAGCAGGGTGTCGCAGAGCGACTCGGGCATCCTGCCCGATGATATGCCGCCCCAGTGCCTCGCGTGCAGCGGAATTGGCGATCACGATTCGGCTCTGGTCCAGCATGAGCAGCGGAAGCCCGGAGTGCTCGATCAGCGAACGCATACTGTCGCGGGTGAAGTTTACCCTGTCACGGCGCGGTTGGCTGGGGGCAATTTCGGGGCGTGAAATCCACAGTGTGCCAATCCAAAGAAGGAGATTGGCGAGTACGAGTTCAATTTCGGTTCCGGCTGCCAACAGTACTATGCTGCTGATAACGGCCAGAACGATACCCAGCCAAGGGAGAGGACTACGCTCGCTCATGGAGCTAGGCCTTAGCCGGAGGGCAGGGGACGAACCAGCTTAAAAAGTGATCCATCAACAGGGAGGAAACTGGTGACCCCTACGGGAATCGAACCCGTGTTTCAGCCGTGAGAGGGCCGCGTCCTGACCGCTAGACGAAGGGGCCGCGGAATGTCCGCGGCTATGCGCGGAAAACTATGCTGCACTTGTGGTGACCCCTACGGGAATCGAACCCGTGTTTCAGCCGTGAAAGGGCCGCGTCCTGACCGCTAGACGAAGGGGCCACTCTGTGCAGGCCCGCGCCTTTAGGGGTGGTGGATGGACTGGTCAACCCCTGCTTTGCGCATCATGAATTTAGTTGGCCCATGCGGCGTCCTCAACATGCAGTTCAGCCTGTGGTCTGCTGGACCAATCATCGATCTTTGCCCGTCCGGCCAGCCAGAGGTTACGGCCCCGTGAACCGTGCAACAAAGCCTGACCCATCTCGCTCTCGGCCGCGCGGAAAGCGATTGCCTTGAACGAGGCTCCATCCTGCCCCGCAGCAATCATGCGAACGTGATCCTTACCGACAATGTCTGCCTTGATCAGGCGCACTGGCCCGACTGCGATGCGCGGGCCAGGCCATCCGACACCATAAGGACCTGCGCTTTCCAGCGATTCGACGAGCGCGGGTTTCAATCCGCCAGGTGCCACTGCGAGATCCAGCAACATGGATTGCTGGGCTTGGGCCATGGAAACTGCCCGTCCAAGTTGCTCGTCCAGGAAGTCGGCCAGGGCATTGATTCGTCCGGCTTCTATGGTGAGCCCAGCGGCCATCGCATGACCGCCGCCTGCCACAAGCAGGCCGTATTCGCGCGCGGCGATGATCGCCGCGCCCAGATCTACCCCGGTGATCGATCGTCCCGAACCTTTGCCATTGCCCGTTTCTTCATCGGCATCGAGCGCAATGACGACTGACGGCTTACCGGTCTTTTCCTTGATACGACCAGCGACGATTCCGATCACCCCTGGGTGCCAGCCGTTTCCAGCGAGGACAACCACTGCACGATTATGCTGCGTGACGAGCTGTGCCTCGGCCTCTTCCTGTACGGCAGCTTCGATCGCTCTCCGTTCCTCATTGAGTTGCGACAGTTGTGCCGCGATCGCACGAGCCTCGTCAGGGTCCTCTGTGGTTAACAGGCGCACGCCCAATGTTGATTCTCCGACACGACCTCCGGCGTTGATTCGCGGCCCCAGTGCAAAGCCGAGATCACTGCACACGGGGGCACGGCTCAGCCGAGAGGCATCGATCAGAGCTGCCATGCCGATGTTTTCACGCCGTGCCATAACTTTCAGGCCTTGGGAGACCATGGCTCGATTGAGTCCATGAATGGCGGCAACGTCCGCTACCGTTCCGAGTGCTACAAGATCGAGCAGGGCGAACAGGTTCGGCTCAGGTCGGGTTTCGAAGTAGTTGCGCGATCGAAGGGCCCGCACGGTTGCTACGGCGAGCAGAAAGGCGACTCCTACGGCGGCCAAATGCCCATGAGCAGCCCCAATATCGCCTTCGTCCAGCCGGTTGGGGTTCACCAGCGCCACGGCATGAGGGAGCTCTACCGGACACTTGTGGTGGTCGACTACAATGACGTCCAGTCCGGCATCTCGGGCTTGCTGAAGAGCCTGATGGGCCATCGCGCCGCAATCGACAGTCACGACAAGACTGCTACCCTGCTCCGCCAGTCGGACCAGTGCTTCGCCGCTGGGGCCATATCCCTCCAGAAGGCGATCCGGTATGTAATACCCCGCTGGATGGCCCAACATACGCAGCAAACGGATGAGTAACGCCGCGCTGGTCGCGCCATCGACGTCATAATCACCGTAGATGGTGACCGCTTCCCCGGTCAGGACTGCCTGTGCCAGGCGTTCGGCGGCGGTATCCATATCCTGAAATTCCGAGGGATCAGGCAGGAATTCCCGTAAGGTCGGGTTTCGGTGGCGAGCCAGATCCTCGCGAGGGACACCGCGGGCGAGAAGCAGTTGATCGACGAGATCGTCTTCCATCCCGACGGCACCATCAGCAAGGTCCATGTTGCCGCCACGCCAATGCCATGCGCGCCCACCGAGAGAGCGTTCGATGCCGAAGACTGCACTTGCTTGACGCGATGCCATGTCCTTGCGGCTAGCCTACGGTTTGCAGTCGGAAAAGCCCATGCATTTGACAATCGACAGAATGGGCGGGATTCGAGCGCGGATGAGCACAACGCATGGCCCACTTCTGATCGTATGGCATAGCCGCACCGGAGCATCCCGTGCCATGGCACTGGCTGCCGCGGAGGGCGCAGGGCCGGGCGGGCGACTTCTCTGTGCGGAACAGGTCAGCCCACAGGATTTGCTGGAGGCAGGCGGTTATCTCTTCCTGTGCCCCGAAAACCTGGCAGCTATGAGCGGTGCCATGAAAGAAATGTTCGACCGGTGCTATTACCCGCTGTTGGGTGAAGTGGAGGGGCGGGCCTACGCAACAGTGATTGCGGCCGGATCAGACGGTCGTGGTGCGCAGGCACAGATCGACAGAATTGTGATGGGCTGGCGGCTGAAGCGGGTTGCCGAACCGTTGATTGTGAATTGCGACGCGCAGACGCCGGAGGAGATTCTTGCCCCCAAAAGCGTGTCTGATGAAGTTCTCGAGCAATGCCGCGAGCTTGGGGCCGCATTGGCGCAAGGTCTGCAACTGGGGGTCTTCTGAGAGACACCTCCAAATCGGATGCAAAAGCTTAAGTCGAGGGTCGACGCATAAATGGTTTCCGGTCAGATCGCACGGCAATCGAGACGTTGGTACTGGAAGCCTCATGAACAATGATACAAGCATTGGCGTGCGCGGCTTGTCGCTGCTATTCCCGCGTGGGAAGCGGCCTGAAGTCGCCGCAATTCGGGCTCTTGCCGAAAAGGATGGAAGCTTCTCGGTCAGTCACGATTCCGAAGATCGATTGCGAGAATCAGTACAGGCCTTGGCCGAGCCCGCAGGCGATAATCAGCGCCGGTGGGTGGAATTGCTTATAAATGGGCTGACTTTCGATCTGACCGGAGTGGGGAACGGACCTGCGCGCGCTGGCCCCGATTGTGCATATCGGTTCGATATCCCCGACGATCTCGATCTGAATGGATTGGAGGCAGTTTCGCTTTATCCGGGGCCGCATTTGGCAGGGGGTGAACGGATTGAGCCGGTTGTGCAGACTATGACTCGTCTAGCTGCCCGATTGTGTTCCCTGGAATCGTTGGTTGCGGTGGTTTGGCATCCTGCCCGCAGCTGCATGGGGCCGAACTATTTCACCCAGATCGTGTCCAACTGGACCAAGGGTGGAGTCTTCCCAGCGCGCGGGTTTGTTGGGCTCGGCATGTCTCCAGATGGCGGTATGCAGAGCGAGGGAGCGGCATTCTTTGTCGGTCAAGAGGTGAGAGTGGAGCCGGAACTGGCCGATGACCAAGCCGTTGCGGCCAAGATCGCCGCGCGGTTGATCGATTTTCTGATCGAGAATGGCCCGCTTGCAAAAGCGGATGAAATTGTTGGCCCGGAAGCGCGAAAACTGCGGATTGCGCCTTCGGCCAATCAGCGCTTTGTCAGGGTATGGGGCGGGGGGTAAGTCCCTCGGCTATCAGATTAAATCGCTGGCAAAAATATTGGCCGGACAGTTGACCTGCCCGGCCGTACTTTGGGTTACTTGGTGTCTCTAGCCGCGCTGTTCGCTGCGCTAACGATCGCCCGGACGCTGGCCGCGGCTACATCTTCATCGATGCCAACGCCCCAGACGGTCTGGCCTGCGGGTGTGCGACATTCGAGATAAGCCGCTGCCCGTGCGTCCGTGCCAGTGCCCAGCGCATGTTCGCTGTAATCGGCGACTTCGAGTTGCAGTCCGAAGGCATCTTCCAGTGTTGCCAGGACCGAGGAAATCAGCCCTTTGCCGCGCCCGCTGACACGTTGTTCCTGCCCGTCCACTTTTATAGTACCAGTGAACAGACGGGTGCCATCATTCGCTCGGGTCTCGTCGAAATCGACCAATTGATAGCGGCGCTTGTCTACCTGCACGAAATAGGTCTCGCGAAAGACTTGCCAAATATCGTCGGCGTTTAATTCACGTCCTAATTTATCGGCCAGTTGCTGGACATATTTCGAGAAGTCAGCCTGCATCTTTTTCGGCAGTTTCAGCCCCTGATCCTTCTCCAGGACCCAAGCGAAGCCTCCCTTACCGCTCTGCGAGTTTACGCGGATCACTGCTTCGTAGTTGCGGCCCAGATCAGCTGGGTCGATCGGCAGGTAGGGTACCTTCCATTGCTCGTCGTTCTGCCGCTCATGTGCGGCAAACCCTTTCTTGATCGCATCCTGATGGCTGCCGGAAAAAGCCGTGAAGACCAGCTCGCCACCATAGGGGTGGCGCTGGTGTACCGGAATCTGGTTGCAATATTCGACGACCTCGATGGCCTTGTCGATGTCAGAGAAATCCAGCGCAGGATCAATCCCTTGCGTGTACATGTTCAGCGCTACGGTGACCAGGCAACAGTTGCCTGTGCGTTCACCATTGCCGAACAGGCAGCCTTCCACGCGATCTGCACCGGCCATCATGCCCAGTTCAGCGGCGGCAACGCCGGTACCCCGGTCATTATGAGTATGCAGAGAGATTACGACGCTGTCGCGGCGCGGGATATTGCGATGGAAATATTCAACCTGATCCGCGTAGATATTGGGTGTTGCCGCTTCGACAGTTGCCGGCAAATTGAAGATCAACGGATGGTCTGGTGTCGGTTGGAGTACATCCATAACCGCTTCACAAACTTCCAGACTGAAATCCAGTTCGGCGGTTGAAAAGGTTTCAGGACTGTATTCGAAGAACCAGTCGGTCCCCGGGCGCTTGGCGGCTTCGTCGCGCAGCACCTTTGCGCCCTTGATCGCGATCTGTTTCACCTCTTCCTTGCTCATCTGGAAGACAATGTCCCGCCAGGCAGGCGAAACGGCATTGTACAGGTGAATGATCGCCGCCCGGGCACCTTCCAGGCTGTCGAAGCTTGTTCGGATCAGATCTTCACGAGATTGGGTCAGAACCTGAACCATGACATCGTCAGGAATACGACCTTCGCGGACCAGCGAACTGATGAAATCGAACTCTGTCTGACCGGCGGCAGGAAAGCCCACTTCGATTTCCTTGAAGCCGACTTCGACCAGGAGATCGAAAAAACGGTTCTTCTTTACCGCGTCCATGGGGTCGATGATGGACTGGTTCCCATCGCGCAGGTCGGTGGAGAGCCAACGTGGCGGCGTGGTGATGGTTTGGCTCGGCCACTGCCGGTTCGGCAGGTCGATTTGCGGGAAGGGACGGTACTTTCGGCCCGGTTCTTTCAGCATGGACATGACAATTCGCCTTATCGCTTAAGGCGTGCACGGCAAGAGGCACGCCGGAATTTCGTCTATTGGATCTGGAAATTGCCCTTAGGCGATATGCCATGCACGAGAAGCGCGCAGGCCAAATGACACGCCTAAGGGCGTGTAAGTCGAAGAAGCGATAGGATCGATCGGTTCGTCATTGCAGGATCCATTTGCGCATTGTCGCAGAAAATTCAAGCCCAAGCTTTTCCGGGTGGGCAATTCTTATTTTTGTTGGCAGCAGTGAAATGACGGCTGATAGTCATATGATCACTGTTTTTCGAACGCGGCGGTGATGTCCAAGTCTACTGTGTCTGTGACCATCGGGATGCCGTAACTGACATTGAAATCGGATCTTTTGATGCGGGCCCATCCCTTGAAACCGATGGTCGCTTTCTGGGTCATTGGATTGGTGCCTGCACCGGTGAACTGAGCCATGAACGACACCGGCTTCGTAACACCGTTGAGTGTCAACATACCTGTGACCAAGGCTTCATTGCTATCAGTCTGCCGAACTTGCGTGGATTTGAAAATGGCGTCGGCAGGCGTCGCGCCAAAGAAGTCAGCTGCAGCACCGTCTTTGCCGGGCCGTAACAGATGTGAAGTTAATTCCTGGCTGGCCGTCGTGACACTGGAAACGGGAACGACAACTTCCAGTTGAGCCGTAGCCAAGTCAGCAGGATCGATCTTGAGCGTGCCGCTTACATCGCCAAAGATGCCGAAATAATCGGAGAAACCGAAGTGGTTCACTCGCCAGCCAACCAACGTGTGGTTCGGGTCTGCGGCGTAGGTTCCGGCTGAAATTAACGTGGCATCGGCCTTGCCGGGTTGGCCGCTGGTTCCGTTTTGCGCCTGGACCGCAGAGAAGGATAGCAATGCGGCACCAGCAATGCCTGCGAGTGTGAAATTAATCTTGCGCATTCAGGAAACTCCCCCGGCGGATCGAAGGAGAGCAATCTGGCCATTCGGGATGGCTATGTCCACTGGGCAAGTGCAGCCCCCCGGAATGGTCTGGCCAATTTCCGGGGGGCTGTGAAGCGAATTAGTTCTTGTCTTTGTCGACGAGCTTGTTGGCGCCGATCCACGGCATCATGGCACGCAAGCGAGCGCCAGTCTGCTCAATCGGGTGGGCCTCAGCCGCTTTGCGGCTCGCCTTGAGTTCAGGCTGGCCGGCGCGGTTGTCGAGTACGAAGTTCTTCACGAAGCGACCGGACTGGATGTCGGCCAGAACGCGCTTCATTTCCGCCTTGGTTTCATCGGTGATGATCCGCGGGCCAGTGGTGATGTCGCCATATTCAGCCGTATTGCTGATCGAATAGCGCATGTTGGCAATGCCGCCTTCGTAAAGCAGATCGACAATCAGCTTGGTTTCATGAAGACATTCGAAATAGGCCATTTCAGGTGCATAGCCCGCTTCCACCAGCGTTTCGAAACCTGCCTGAATCAGATGAGTAATGCCGCCGCACAACACGGCCTGTTCGCCGAACAGGTCGGTTTCGCACTCTTCCTTAAAATTGGTTTCGATGATGCCGCTACGTCCGCCGCCGACACCCGAGGCGTAGGCGAGGGCAATGTCATGGGCATTGCCGGTTGCATCCTGAGCGATCGCCACGAGGCATGGTACGCCGCCGCCACGGACATATTCCGAACGGACGGTATGCCCTGGACCCTTCGGAGCGATCATGATGACGTCAATGTCCGCAGGTGCTTCGATCAGGCCGAAGTGAACGTTGAGACCGTGAGCGAAGGCGAGCGCGGCCCCCTTCTTCATGTTGCCCTTGAGATCGTTTTCCCAGATCGCAGCCTGGTGTTCATCAGGAGCGAGGATCATCAGGATATCGGCCCATGCGGCTGCCTCGCTATTGGAAAGCACCTTGAAGCCCGCAGCTTCCGCTTTCTTGGCACTGGCTGAACCGGGGCGGAGCGCAATGGCGACTTCCTTCACGCCGCTGTCGCGCAGATTCTGTGCGTGGGCGTGGCCCTGGCTGCCATAGCCGAGCACAGCAATCTTCTTGTCCGTGACGAGGTTGAGGTCGCAATCGGCGTCGTAATAAACTTTCATTGGTCTGTCCCTGTGTATGCGCGGGCCCGCGAAAGCGGGCGCACGGCGAATTTGCAAGCAGAAAGTGGCTTTTCAGGCCTATCGGATGGCAATTTGCATCAAGCGGCCTCGCCGCCGCGCATCATGCCGACAATTCCAGTCCGTCCGACTTCGACCAGCCCGAGTTCGCGCATGATTGCAACGAAACTGTCGATCTTGTCGGGGGCGCCGGTCAGCTCGAAAATGAAGCTGGACGTAGTCGTGTCGATCACCTTTGCCCGGAACACATCGGCTACACGCAGTGCCTCGACCCGTTTTTCACCCGTGCCGGAAACCTTGATAAGGGCCAGTTCACGTTCGACGTGAGGCCCGGCCTCGGTCAGATCGGTGACACGATGGACCGGCACCAGACGTTCAAGTTGTGCATGGATCTGGTCGATCACGGCAGGCGGGCCGTGCGTAACGATAGTGATCCGGCTGACAGAATGGTTTTCGCTGATATCGGCAACAGTCAGGCTGTCGATATTGTAGCCGCGCGCGGTGAACAGCCCGGCGATCTTCGCCAGAATGCCGGCTTCGTTGTCGACCGTGATGGTCAGAACGTGGCGCTCAATCTCGCGATGCTGGATTTTCATCATTTCCATCCTTCTTACACCAGCGCCTTGGCTTCATCTTCCATAGTTCCTGCGACCGTATCCCCGTAGAGGATCATTTCGGTATGCGCGGCTCCGCTCGGGATCATCGGGAAGCAATTGGCCTCCTTGGAAACGAGGCAGTCGACCATCACTGGCCCGTCATGTTCCATCATGGCCTTGATTCCCGCTTCCAGTTCACTCTGGTCATGAATGCGGATGCCCTTCCAGCCATAGGCTTCGGCTATCTTCACGAAATCCGGCAGGCTATCCGAATAGGAATTCGAATAACGGCTCTCATAGGTCAATTCCTGCCACTGGCGGACCATGCCCATGTATTCGTTGTTCAGGATGAAGACCTTGACCGGCAGGCGGAACTGGCTGGCCGTTCCCATTTCCTGAATATTCATCTGGATCGAGGCTTCACCGGCGATGTCGATCACCAGACTGTCCGGATTGCCAAGCTGCGCGCCAATGGCGGCGGGCAGACCGTAGCCCATCGTGCCGAGACCGCCGGACGTCAGCCATTTATTCGGCTTGTCGAAACCGAAGTATTGAGCCGCCCACATCTGGTGCTGACCGACTTCGGTGGTGATTATCGGGTCCTGCGCGCGGGTCATTTCAAACAGGCGCTCAACCGCATATTGCGGCATGATCGTACCGCTTGTCTGATGCGGATAAGCGAGACTGTCACGTGCGCGCCAGCCGTCGATCCGGGCTTTCCACTCGGTCAGATCGGCACCCTTGCGCTTGCCCCAGGCATCAATCAACTGCTCGAGAACAGCAGCGCAATCACCGATAACAGGCAGGTCGACCTGAACGGTCTTGTTGATGGAACTGCGGTCGATATCGATGTGAATCTTCTTCGAATCCGGTGAGAATGCGTCAAGCCGACCCGTCACGCGATCATCGAAGCGAGCGCCGATGTTCACCATTACATCGCACCGATTCATGGCCATGTTTGCCTCGAAGGTGCCATGCATGCCGAGCATGCCGAGCCAATCCGCATGGTCATGCGGGAAGGCGCCGAGCCCCATCAGTGTCGAAGTAACCGGTGCGCCCGTCAGCGCCTGGAATTGCCGGAGCAGTTCGGTGGCGCGAGGCCCCGAATTGATGACTCCGCCACCGGTGTAAAAAATCGGTGCCCGGGCATTGGCAATCATATCGACCGCACGCTCGATTTCGTCGGCATCGGCCATGATGCGGGGGTTATATCGCTGGGGACGCTGTGGTTTGCCGTCGGCATGGCTTGCGGACGCGACCTGAACGTTTTTCGGAATATCGATCAGAACCGGGCCAGGGCGGCCCGTGGTTGCGATTTCGAACGCTTCGTCAATGGTCGCCGCCAGTTCGGATGGGTCACGGACGAGATAATTGTGCTTCGTGCAGTGGCGGGTGATCCCGATTGTGTCAGCTTCCTGGAATGCGTCTGAGCCGATCAGGTTCGTTGCAACCTGACCAGTAATGACGACCATCGGAATGGAATCCAGAAATGCATCGGCGATGCCGGTGACGGCATTCGTCGCGCCCGGCCCTGAGGTAACCAGAACAACACCAGGTTTGCCTGTCGAACGGGCATAGCCTTCCGCCGCGTGAGCCGCACCGGCCTCATGCCGGACGAGAATGTGGCGGATGCGTGTGTCGCTGAACAATTCATCATAGATCGGAAGAACTGCACCGCCGGGGTAGCCGAATACAAATTCGACACCCTGCCGGACCAGGCTTTCGACCAGGATTTGTGCGCCGCTGCGCTCTTGAGTCACCGTCATTTCCTCGTTTGCGGTGGCTGCGCCACCTGTCGTCAGTTCCATTGGAAAAAGATGACCCGGCGCATTGATGCGTCGGGTCTGATCCTCCTCTCAGGAATGAGAGGGCGGTTAGGAGACATGAAATGACCTGTCAACCTCTACATACGCAATAAAATTTCAAAATACCCTAGATTGTCGAAATCTATCTGTTCATTGCAGGGCCAGTCGACAGGAGGTTGCCTGCGAAACCATGTATATTGCCGCTTCGCGTAATTTCGTGTCGCCTGTGTGCCGCGCTCTATCGCCTCCTCTCGACTCCATTCGCCTTGGAGCCACCCTGCGATTTCGCGTACGCCAATTGCCCGCATGACGGGCAGATCTGGCGCAAGTTGTCGGGCGAGTAGTGCTTGCACTTCCTCAGCCGCACCACTCTCGACCATTTTGCTGAAACGCACGTCGCAACGACTGTAGAGTTCCTCGCGTGGAGGCAGGAGAATGAGGGGGTGTAACGAGACCTTCGCACCGATCCCGCCCGTTCGCGCTTCTTGCCAGAACGATAATGTCTGGCCTGTGGACCGGATCACTTCCAGGGCGCGGGCGACGCGAGTGGTATCACCCGGATGAAGTGCTGTGGCGCGTGCCGGATCTTCGGTCTGGAGGGCTGCATACGCCTCTGACACAGTCAGGCTGCGGACGTCCTCTCGGATGGCCGGATCTATGGGGGGGATGGGGGCAATGCCGTCCAGCAGAGTACGGAGATACAGGCCAGTGCCCCCTGCAAGGATTGGTACAGCGCCTTGGCTATGCAGTTCTGCGATTTCCGCCTTTGCCGCCTGGGCCCAATCGGCTGCGGAGCAGGGGGTGGCTCCGTCCCAGACGCCGAACAGGCGATGCTCTATCCCCACCATCTCTGCCTCATTCGGGCGTGCGCTGAGCACGGCGAGATCGGCATAGACTTGCGCACTGTCGGCATTGACCACTACCGCGCGGGTTCCACGCTCTTTCAGGCCAAGCGCAAGGCGGACGGCACAATCGCTCTTGCCGCTCGCGGTTGGCCCTGCAATGAGCGCCAACGGTGGCAGACCAACTGTCATATTACGGAGATTCCCTTGCTCATCGCCCGCCTGATAGCAGACCCAGACAATTATTCCGCAAGCCTCGATGATGCGACAGTTGCGTTGGAGCGAGAAGGGATGCGCGTGGCGCTTGCTCGTCTGGATGATGCGAATAGTCCGGTTCTACAGATTTCCCTGCCCGAAGGCGATGCAACGGCATTTCGGCGCGTGCTGGATGAGAAATTTCAGCCATCCGATCTGCTTATTCTGAATGCTGAGCTTGAATTGCCGCGCGTCTTTGTTTCCGACATGGATTCGACCATGATCGGGCAGGAATGTATCGATGAACTTGCCGATTTCGCCGGCATTAAACATCAGATTGCTGCAATCACTGAACGTGCCATGCAGGGTGAACTCGATTTCGAAAGTGCCTTGCGCGAACGGGTTATGCTTCTGCGGGACCTTTCGGAAGGGGCGATTCTCGAATGCCTCGATACGCGCATTGCACCGATGCCGGGCGCAAAGACCCTGGTCGCCACTCTGAAGGCAAAGGGATGCAGGACAGTGCTAGTAACTGGCGGTTTTCACCAGTTTGCCGATCCGGTGGCAAAAGAACTTGGCTTCGATCGCGTGGTTGGCAACAGGCTGGCCATTTCCGATGGTGCGCTAACGGGTGAGTTGGCGGGGCCAATAACCGATAGCAGTGTCAAGAAGTCGGTTTTGCTTGAGGAGGTTTCGCAACTTGGTGAAGGGGCCGTGAGCCTTGCCACTGGCGACGGCGCCAATGACATTCCCATGCTGGAAGTGGCGACTTACGGCATTGCCTATCGCGCCAAACCAAAGGCTCGTGCGGCCGCCAACGGGTGGATTGACCGTGGTGACTTGACGGCCATTCTCCACCTGCTTGGCATTCCGGAGAAAGAATGGGCTAAGGCGTAACTTCCCCATTAGCCCCACGATAAACCGAGGTGCTGCTTTCGTGGATCGCCTCTAGTTTCCCATCCAATTGCGGAAGAAGGCGTCGCTTGCCTCACGCAGATCGGACAGGGGCACGCTGAAACCAGGGCCGGATACAGTCGAACCGCCAGTGGTGCCGATGGAAGCCGCAACGATTCCGATTGAACGCGCTGCTTCCAGCACTGCCTCTGGTTCGGAAGTCGTTACGATGTAGCGTCCCTGATCTTCGCCAAAGAGCATGGCAGCGAGATTGGACGACTGCGCAGACGGCGTGAGCCTGGCTCCGATTCCATTTGCCATGGCCATTTCCGTTATCGCTACCAGTATACCGCCATCCGATACGTCGTGGACTGCAGATACTCTGCCGTCCGTCACCAGTTTGCGGACGAACTCGCCGTGCTTGCGCTCCAGTGTCAGATCGACAGGTGGAGCGAGGCCTTCTTCCCTGCCGTGGCATTCGCGCAGCCACAGGCTCTGCCCCAAATGGCCCGCTGTATCGCCGATCAGGATCACCGTATCGCCTTCGCCCTTGAAAGCGATAGTAGCCATTGCGGAAGAATCATCGAGTAGCCCTACGCCGCCGATTGCAGGTGTGGGGAGGATCGCGCTACCGCCCCCGGTAGCCTTGGATTCGTTGTAGAGGGATACGTTCCCGCTCACGATTGGGAAATCGAGAGCCCGGCAGGCGTCGCCCATCCCTTCGAGGCAGCCAACGAACTGAGCCATGATTTCAGGCCGTTGCGGATTGGCGAAGTTGAGGCAGTTCGTGACGGCAAGTGGCCGCCCCCCAACGGCTGAGATATTACGATAGGCTTCCGCAATCGCCTGTTTGCCGCCTTCATAAGGATCTGCGTAACAATAACGCGGTGTGCAATCGGTGCTCATGGCGAGCGCCTTTTTCGTGCCGTGTACGCGCACAACTGCGGCATCGCCGCCAGAGAGCTGCAACGTGTCACCACCGACCTGGCTGTCGTATTGCTCCCAAATCCACCTTCGCGAGGCAAGATCGGTACCGCCTACCAATTTCAGGAGGTCCGCGGCGATATCTCCGCTCTCGGGCAAGGTTTTAAGTTCTTCGACTCCCGCCCAATTCCGATATTCTTCTTTGGAGACGTAGGGACGGTCGTATTCCGGAGCATCGTCTGCCAGCGGGGCGAGCGGAATGTCGCACACCACTTTACCGTCGAATTCGAGCACCATGTGCCCAGTGTCGGTCACTTCGCCGATAACCGCGAAATCCAGTTCCCATTTGCGGAAAATCGCCTCCGCCATGGGCTCCTTGCCTGGCTTGAGCACCATCAGCATACGCTCCTGGCTTTCGCTCAGCATCATTTCATAGGGAGTCATTCCCTCTTCGCGGCAAGGCACCTGATTCATGTCCAGTCGGATGCCGGCACCGCCTTTGCTCGCCATTTCGACACTGGACGAGGTCAGGCCAGCTGCGCCCATGTCCTGAATTGCGACAATGGCATCGGTCGACATGAGTTCCAGACACGCCTCGATCAGGAGCTTCTCAGTGAAGGGATCTCCTACTTGTACAGTTGGACGCTTCTCTTCCGAATCCTCGCCAAAGTCGGCACTGGCCATGGTCGCACCATGAATACCGTCGCGGCCCGTCTTTGACCCGACATAGACGATCGGATTGCCGATGCCGGTTGCCGCGCAATAGAAGATCTTGTCCGTATCTGCGACGCCCACAGTCATCGCGTTGACCAGGATGTTTCCGTCGTAAGCCTTGTGGAAGTTGGTCTCGCCACCGACTGTCGGCACGCCGACGCAGTTGCCATAACCGCCAATTCCCGCGACCACCCCTTTCACGAGGTGCTTCATCTTGGGATGGTCGGGTCTCCCGAAACGCAGCGCGTTCAGATTCGCCACGGGACGAGCGCCCATGGTGAATACATCGCGCAGAATGCCGCCGACTCCCGTCGCGGCACCCTGATAGGGTTCGATGTAAGATGGGTGGTTGTGGCTCTCCATCTTGAAGATCGCTGCCTGTCCATCCCCAATGTCGATCACTCCGGCATTCTCGCCGGGCCCCTGGATTACCCATGGGGCTTCGGTCGGCAGCTTCTTGAGATGCAGTCGCGAAGACTTGTAGGAGCAGTGCTCTGACCACATGACTGAGAAAATACCCAGTTCAACAAGGTTGGGCTCGCGACCGAGCGCGCGCAGGACGCGTTCGTATTCCTCGGGGGAGAGGCCGTGGGCCTCGACGACATCGGGCGTAATTTCGGACATGGGCGGGCCCTTAGCCGCGTCGCATGAATCCTGCTAGCCCTCACACGCTTGACCGGCTCGCATATGCTCGTCAAAGCTTCAAAGCATGGCGCAGCAAGCCCCCGATATTTCGCAATTGAGCTTCGAGGACGCGCTCCGCGCGCTCGAAGACGTGGTTCGCAAGCTCGAAAGCGGTGAAGTGCCGCTCGACGAATCGATAGATCTTTATGAGCGAGGAGAAGCCTTGCGCATGCATTGCCAGAAGCGCCTCGATGCAGCTCAGGCAAGAATCGAGAAGATCGTGGCGGGGCCTGATGGAAAGGCGAAAGGGACTGAACCTTTCGATCCCGATGGCCGGACAGGTGTCTGATGACTGACACGACCTCGGTTGGTCTCGACCTTTTGACGGAAAACCTCGAACGGATTGCCAGCGAGATCGACACATTGTTCGATTCGCTCATGCCCGTTCCGGATGACAAGCATGCGCGTCTGGTTGATGCCATGCGTTATGCCGCCATTGGCGGTGGCAAGCGTGTCCGCCCGCTACTGCTTGTCGCAACTGCGGAAATGTATGGCGTGCATAGAGACTCAGCCTTGCGTGCGGCGTGCGCGGCAGAGGCGATTCACGTCTACTCGTTGATCCATGACGATCTGCCTTGCATGGACGACGACGACGTACGGCATGGCAAACCGACCGTGCACAAGGCGTTCGACGAGGCGACAGCTGTGCTTGCAGGCGATTCGCTCCATGCACTGGCTTTTTCGATCCTGTCCGATTCAAAGACGAGCGGGGATCCCTTTGTTCGTTCCGAACTGGTTCAGACCCTGGCAATGGCAAGCGGATCAAATGGGATGGCTGGGGGGCAGATGATCGACATGCTGGCCGGGGTCGAAAACTTCGATCTGCATACAATTACTCGTCTGCAGCAGCTGAAGACCGGGGCTTTGCTGGGGGCGGCAGTGGAAATGGGGGCTATTCTGGGGCATGTCCCGCCGGATGGGCGCGTGCATTTGCGTGCCTACGCGCGAGACTTGGGGCTGGCTTTCCAGATTGCGGACGATTTGCTCGATCACGAAGGTGATGAGGAGAAGGCTGGAAAGGCGTTGCGTAAGGATAATGCGCAGGGCAAGCAGACTTTCGTTTCGCTGCTTGGGGCAGATCGTGCGCGAGAGCAGGCGAAAATCCTGGTGAAGCAGGCAGTCGAACATCTGGTCAGCCACGGCGAAGAGGGAGAACTGCTTCGGGTGCTGGCACGTTATATCGTCGAGAGGGAATATTAATGAGCGAACGGGTGGGGGTTTATCCGGGGACGTTCGATCCCATTACGCTGGGTCATGCAGACATCATCAGGCGCGGCGCCAAGCTCGTTGATCGTCTGATTATCGGCGTAACGACCAATCCATCTAAAAATCCGATGTTTACGCCGCGTGAGCGCATGTCGATGGTCGAGCGGGAAGTGGCGGCGCTCGGAATCGATAATGTGGATGTGATCGGGTTTAATGCGCTGCTGATGAAATTCGCAGAAAAGCAGGGCGCCAGCGTCATTGTCAGGGGGCTGAGAGCGGTTGCTGATTTCGAATATGAATACCAGATGGCGGGTATGAACCAGCAACTCAACTCTGGAATTGAAACGGTTTTCCTCATGGCTGATGTCAGTTTGCAGCCGATTGCCTCCAAACTGGTCAAGGAAATTGCATTGTTCGGCGGAGATATTTCACCCTTCGTCAGTCAACCAGTTCGGGACGAAGTGGTCGCCCGTGTGGCAGAGCGCGGCCAGCTTGGCGAGTACTGAGCTCGTTATCGTTCATTGCACCGACAGTCGCTGCTGGCTAAACGGCGCGGCGGCGGTCCATCCACCGGGTTGTTCGTGAGCCCCCAAGATTGTTCGAGAAAAAAATGTCGAAAGCCCTTATTTCTACCATACTGGCCCTTTCCCTCAGCCTTGCTCCGGGATTGGCAAGTGCCAAGGACAAGAAGGATGAAGAAGCGGCACCGGCACGTGTCTATGCGCCGGTCGACTACAACCTGAATGACGATCTCGAGAATATTCTTTTGCTCGACTTGTCGACGGGACAGCGTGTGGCGATCCGCCTGATGCCGGATTGGGCCCCTCACCATGTCGAGCGGATCAAGCAACTGACCCGTGATGGTTTTTATGATGGCGTGATTTTCCACCGTGTAATCGACGGATTCATGGCCCAGACCGGAGACCCGACGGGGACAGGTCGCGGTGGTTCGGAATATCCTGACATTGCGCAGGAATTCAATGATATGCCGCATGTACGTGGCACGGTTTCCATGGCGCGTGCGTCGTCTGATGACAGCGCCAACAGCCAGTTCTTCATCGTTTTCTATCCGCGTTTTGCGCTTGATCACCGCTACACGAATTTCGGGCGTGTAATTGCCAACATGCAGGCGGTTGACCAAGTTCAACGTGGCGAGCCACCTCAGAACCCAACCAAGATACTGCAGGCATCCATCGCGGCAGATCACAAGGCCCCACCTGTGATCGCTCCTCCTGCTCCTGCCGGGGAACAGATTACCGCCGAGATGCTGAACAAGTCGAAAGCGCAGTAAGCAAGCTTCCCAAGTGCTCTGCATTTGCCTAGGCGCGCTCCATGCGCGTTGATCTGTTTGATTTCGTCCTTCCACCCGAACGGATTGCTCTGCGGCCTGTCCGGCCGCGGGATTCGGCGCGAATGCTGGTGGTCGAAGGACGGGAAAGTCCGCTGGCGGATCGGGTCGTGAATGAACTGCCGGAGCTTCTTCGTGCGGGCGATGTTCTGGTCTTCAACGATACCAAGGTAATACCCGGGCAACTCGAAGGGCGACGTGGTGAGGCGCGGATCGGCGCGACCTTGCATAAAAGAGTCGATCTCAGGCGCTGGCAGGCTTTTATCCGCAACGCCAAGCGGCTTCGCATGGGCGATGTCATTATGTTTCCACGGGATGTCTCTGCCATTGCAGAAGAACGCCATGGAGATGGCAGTTGGACATTGGCGTTCCAGGGAAACGAGCCAGTCGAGGTGCTGCTCGAAAGGGCGGGTACCATGCCATTACCGCCTTACATTGCAGGCAAGCGCCCAACCGATGCGTCCGACCGGGAAGATTATCAAACGATTTTCGCGCGTGAGGAAGGAGCTGTCGCGGCACCTACGGCCGCGCTCCACTTTACGCCTGAATTGCTGGCTGCGCTAAATCAGGCAGGCGTTGGAACGGAAACCCTTACCTTGCATGTCGGAGCAGGCACCTTTCTTCCGGTCAAGGCGGACGATACCACAGAACATCGGATGCATTCGGAATGGGGGCGTATCGATCAGGATACCGCCAATCGTCTCAATAGTGTGCGCCAGAGTGGAGGGCGGTTGATTGCTGTTGGCACGACTTCGTTGCGTCTTCTCGAAAGCGCGGCTGATGAGAACGGGGTGATCGCTCCCTTTGTCGGCGATACCGATATCTTCATAACGCCGGGCTATCACTTTCGCGCGATCGATGGATTGATGACCAATTTCCATTTGCCGAAATCGACCCTCTTCATGCTGGTCAGCGCGCTGATGGGGCTGGAACGGATGCACGCAGCCTATGCCCACGCAGTTCGTGATGCCTACCGTTTCTACAGTTATGGCGATGCAAGTTTGCTGATCCCCTAGGCAGTTGCAATACTGGCAAGAATCGCCAATGAGCCGGGTATGGAGCCTATTCTCGACATCAGAGGGCTGACCAAGACCTACAGTGGGGGGCTGAAGGCTCTCGACGCAGTGGATCTGGAAGTCCGCAGAGGTGAAATCTTCGCACTGCTGGGGCCGAATGGGGCCGGCAAAACAACGCTGATTGGGGCTGTCTGTGGCATGGTTCGCCCCACATCCGGTTCGATCCGCGCGTTTGGCCTCGATTTGAAAAGCGATTGGCGGGAGATCCGCCAGCGTATCGGGCTGGTGCCGCAAGAACTGGGCTTCGATATATTCGATACCGTTGATCGGCAGATCCGTTATTCCCGCGGGTTGTTCGGTCGTGCATCTGATGACGGGCGAATTACGGAAATTCTGCGCTCCCTTCAGTTGCTGGACAAACGGCATGATCAGATCCGCAAGCTTTCCGGCGGAATGAAGCGGCGTGTGCTGATCGCCAAAGCGCTGAGCCACGATCCGGACCTGCTGTTTCTCGATGAGCCGACAGCTGGTGTCGATGTTGAATTGCGCCGGGATATGTGGCGGCTGATTGATCAGCTACGCGACCAGGGTGTCACTATCATTCTGACCACGCACTACATCGAAGAAGCGGAGGAAATGGCCGACCGCGTGGGCATAATCGACAAGGGGAGGATTCTGCTTGTCGACGATAAGGATGCGATCATGGCCCGCTTGGGGCGCACCGAAGCACGTTTCGTACTGGAACGACCGCAGCAATCCATTCCGGAAGCACTGCAATCTTATCATGTTTCTTTGCACGATGAGGGCAAAGTTCTAGTTTATCGCGGTGGCGACGGGATGGGCAAGGGCAAGGCGGAAATCGCTGCGATTGCTCGCATTCTGATAGAGCACGGAATTATCTTTAGCGCGCTGGACCAAAAGGAATCGAGCCTGGAAGATATCTTTGTTGAATTGATGGAAGAGCAGGCTGCAGGATGATCAATTTGCGCGGCACCTGGGCCATTTACAAACAAGAAGTTTCGCGTGCCTGGCGTGCGATCTTTGGCACGATCGTGTCACCAGTTCTGACGACGAGCCTTTATTTTGTCGTCTTTGGTTCTGCCATCGGTGGCCAGATGCAGGCCGTTGGCGGGGTCAACTATGGTGCTTTCATCGTTCCTGGTCTGCTCATGTTGACCTTGCTTAGCGAAAGCACGTCCAACGCCAGTTTCGGCATCTATATGCCGCGCTTCACTGGCTCGATATATGAGCTGTTATCAGCTCCTGTCGGTGTGGCAGAGACCTTGATCGGTTTCGTCGGGGCAGCGGCGACGAAGAGCCTGATCCTGGCCGCAATCATTCTTGCGACGGCAACGATATTTGTCGATTATTCCATAGCTCACCCGATCTTGGCGGTTTGCTACATCATGTTGGTGGCAGCATCTTTCTCGTTGCTGGGGTTTATTCTCGGCATATGGGCGGAAGGCTTCGAGAAGCTGCAGATGATCCCGATGCTGGTGTTGATGCCGCTCACATTTCTGGGTGGTACCTTCTATTCCATAGATATGCTTGATGAACCATGGCGGTCGGTCGCGCTGTTTAACCCCATAGTCTATTTGGTGAATGGCTTGCGCTGGACGTTCTATGGCTCTTCCGATGTGAACATTCTTGTTTCGGCAGGATCGACCGTCGCATTTCTTGTGATTTGCATTGGGGTAATTGCGGTGATTTTCAAAACAGGTTGGCGTCTGCGCAGCTGATCAACCTGCAAAATAGCCCCAGATAAGGCGTGCGGTGAGCGCGAGGGAAATCACCACCAGCAGGGGACGTATTAGCTGTGCGCCATAGCGGATCGCGCTGTGTGAGCCGAGCCAGCTTCCTGCCATGGTGCCCAATGCCATACAGAGCCCGAGTGTCCAGATGACTTTGCCACCCAGGGCGAACATCGCAAGGCTGCCGATATTGCTGCTGATGTTGAACAGTTTCGATAACGCGGTTGCTCGTGTCAGCCCCATGCCGCGCAATGCCACCAGCGACGTCGTCAAAAAACTGCCTGTACCTGGCCCGAAGAAGCCATCGTAAAAGCCGATTCCGCCAGCCACAGGCATATAACCCTTTCGGGACAATACATGATGCCTGTCCGAATCGTCCATGCGAGGGGAGAGGAGGACATAGCCTGCGCACAGGACAAGCAGGATTGGCACGACCAGTTGCAGCACGCTGCTATCGAGCGCTTGCACAGTAAGGGAACCGATGGCGGCGGCAGCGACGACACATATCGCCGTGCCGAGATTGGGGCGTATCTCCAGCAAGCCCTTTCCATGGTATGTTCGCGCCGCCATGGACACGCCGAATACAGATTGCAGCTTGTTAGTGCCGAGTGCCAGATGAGGTGGCAGCCCGGCAGACAGTAAGGCAGGCATGGTAAGCAATCCGCCACCCCCGGCCACCGCATCGATAAAGCCTGACACAACGCAAGTCGCGGTTAGCGCGACATAGACCCACAGTTCTAGTTCCAAGACAGTTCCTGAATTTCGCTTCCGATTGCCGAGGCGAGAGAGAGCCCCTATGCGCCAGCCCAATGACCAGATTTGCTTTCACCATAGAAGCTCGCGATGGCAAGGCCCGAAAAGGGCGGATCACCATGGAACGGGGCGAAATTCGCACTCCTGCGTTCATGCCGGTTGGAACGGCGGCAACTGTCAAGGCAATGAAGCCCGAGGATGTGCGACGTACTGGTGCCGATATCATCCTGGGCAATACATATCACCTGATGCTGCGCCCAAGTGCGGAGCGGGTGGCGCGTTTGGGCGGGCTGCACAAGTTCATGAATTGGGACCGCCCCATTTTGACCGACAGCGGCGGCTATCAGGTGATGAGCCTTTCCGCGCTGCGCAAGATTACGGAAGAGGGGGTTCGGTTCTCGAGCCATCTGGATGGATCGAAGCATGTTTTGACACCGGAACGGTCCATGGAAATTCAGCGTCTGTTGGGCTCTGATATTGTGATGGCCTTCGACGAATGTCCGCGTGCCGATGAACCGCGCGAGGTAATTGCGCGTTCGATGGAAATGTCCATGCGCTGGGCCAAACGCAGCAGGGATGGATTTAATTCTGGCGAAGCACACGCCGCAAGATCGGCGTTGTTCGGCATCCAGCAGGGGGCGTTGGACGAAGATCTGCGTCTGCAGAGCGCGCAAGCGTTACAAGATATTGGATTCGACGGTTATGCTATTGGAGGACTGGCCGTTGGGGAGGGCCAGGAAGCAATGTTCAGGACGCTGGATTTTGCGCCTGGGCAGCTACCTGATGGCAAGCCGCGCTATTTGATGGGGGTCGGGAAGCCTGATGATCTAGTTGGTGCAGTCGAGCGTGGGGTCGACATGTTCGACTGCGTCTTGCCAAGTCGTTCAGGCCGCAACGGGCAGGCTTTCACCTGGAACGGGCCGGTGAATATCCGCAATGCAAAACATGCTGAGGATATGGAGCCTTTGGATTCGCGATGTACCTGCTCGACATGCCGACACTACAGCCGTGCCTATCTCCATCACTTGGTGAAATCGAAGGAGATTCTTGGTGCGATGCTAATGACGGAGCACAATTTGTCATTTTATCAGCAGCTAATGCAGGCCATGCGCGACGCGATAGAGGGGCAGAGCTTTGGTGCCTTCGCAGCTGCTTTTCGCCGGGGTTATCTGGGCGAGTAGCATATCGGATAGTTTTGTTTCAGACATACCCAAACAAAAAAGGCGGCCCGAGGGACCGCCTTTTTTGTGATCGGCAAGTTGCCGTACAAATTAGCGCGAATAGAATTCGACAACCAGGTTCGGTTCCATCTTCACCGGGTAAGGAACTTCATCCAACGAAGGAACGCGTACGAAGGTGACTTTGTCGTTGCCATCGGGAGCGACATATTCAGGAATATCACGTTCCGGCAGACTCTGTGCTTCGATGATCAATGCCATATCCTTGGCCTTGTCACCCAGGCTGACGACGTCGCCAGGAAGGATCTTGCGGCTTGCAATGTTGCACTTCACGCCGTTGACGCGGATGTGGCCGTGGGAAACGATCTGACGGGCGGAGAAGATGGTCGGAGCGAACTTCGCACGATAGACCACCATATCAAGACGCTGCTCAAGCAGACCGATAAGGTTCTGACCCGTATCGCCCTTCATGCTCGCGGCCTGCTGGTAGGTACGCTTGAACTGCTTTTCCGTAACATCGCCATAGTAGCCCTTCAGCTTCTGCTTGGCGCGGAGCTGGATGCCGTAGTCGGACAGTTTGCCCTTGCGACGCTGCCCGTGCTGGCCAGGGCCGTAGCTGCGGCGATTGACCGAGCTTTTGGGACGACCCCAGATGTTTTCACCCAGACGGCGGTCAATTTTATACTTCGATGCCTTACGCTTCGACATGGTGCTTCTCCAATTTGCGTCCGCTGCCCCTGTGGCAACGTTTTAACCCGGTATCGCACCGTCCGGCCTGTTGCCGGACGCGGCCACCGCTTCACCGAGGTGCGGGGCCAATCGGGTGTGCCAGCAAGTGCCGGATCCGAAGTGAAGGCGCGCCCCTAGCAGGAATGGGCGTCAGGTCAAGACTCGGGAGCATCGTTGCGTGGTTCGCGACCCAACGCGCTGAGCACTCCGCGCATGGTTCGTACTTCGAGATGATTCCAGCGGGGCTTGGTCAACATGTTCCGCAGCGTGCGAGCCGTCGTCGCGGCTCGGGCTTCGGGCAGGAAATAACCTCTGGGCTCAAGCAAGCTGGTAAAATGATCGATCAGCCCATCCAATTCCTCCTGCGGGGCAGGGGGTAATTCCTCATCAATCGTGGGCTGCACAAGTGTCTGGTGCTTTGACCATTCGTAAGCACAGAGAATGACGGCCTGTGCGAGGTTGAGCGATGCAAATTCCGGATTGATCGGTACAGTAATGATCGCGCGGGCAACAGCCACATCATCTGTTTCCAGCCCGGAGCGTTCCGGCCCGAACAGGATTGCGTGCCGACCGGAAAGTGTTGTGATGTCTTGTGCCGCCTTTTCCGGTGTGAGTACCGGCTTGGTTACGCCTCGTTTGCGAACTGTCGTGGCATAGACATGCTCACAATCGGAAACTGCCTGGCCAACACTGTCGAAGACCTGCGCTTGTTCCAGCACGATATCCGCACCTGAAGCCGCTGGTCCGGCAGAAGGGTTGGGCCAGCCATCGCGGGGACTGACAAGCCGCAGTTCGGATAGACCGAAATTGAGCATTGCCCGGGCTGCCTTGCCGATATTCTCACCAAGTTGGGGTCGGACAAGAACGATTATGGGCCGGTTCGTGCTGGCTTTAGCCTTTTGAGGCATCCCGCCCACTCATTTCCTGAAGGGAGCTTGCGAATTCCTCAAAATCCCTGGCTTCGCTGAAATCCCGATAGACGCTGGCAAAGCGGATATAGGCCACGCTGTCGAGTTGCTGGAGCCCCTCCATGACCATCTCGCCAATCCGGGCAGACTCTATTTCACTTTCACCCAGGGTTTCAATCTGGCGCTGAATGCCGGAAACCAGTTGATCCAATCTTTCCTGTGCGATGCCACGCTTTCGGCAGGCGAGAGCAACCGATTGCTCAATCTTCGATCGGTTAAAGGGCTCCCTGCGGCTGACGTCGCCACTCGCACCGCTCTTGAGGACCATGACATCACGCAATTGGACGCGTTCAAATGTCGTAAAACGTGCGCCACAGCGTTCGCATTGCCGCCGACGACGAATTGCAGTGTTGTCCTCTGTCGGCCGTGAATCCTTCACCTGGCTGTCGTCATGGGCACAAAAGGGGCAGCGCATGGATCGGCTCGGCTACCGCTTATATGCCCGGATAAACGGGAAAGGATTCGCAAAGGGCCTCGACCTGAGAACGGACACGTTCTTCCACCTGGCCATCACCTTCCTCACCATTCCGAGCAAGACCTTCTACCACTTCGGCGATCAGTGCACCGATTTTGCGGAATTCATCCGTGCCGAAGCCACGGGTGGTGCCTGCCGGCGTCCCAAGGCGCACACCCGAAGTGACGAAGGGGCTACGGGTGTCGAATGGAATGCCATTCTTGTTGCACGTCAGCCATGCGCGATCGAGGCCCTTTTCTGCGGCCTTACCAGTCACGTCCTTGGCTGTGAGATCGACGAGCATGAGATGATTGTCAGTCCCGCCGGAGACAATGCGTAACCCTTGTTCTTCCAGGCTGCTCGCGAGCGCACGGGCGTTTTCGACCACACGATTGGCATAGACTTTGAAATCGGGCCGCAGAGCTTCCCCGAACGCCACAGCCTTCGCCGCAACGACATGCATCAGGGGGCCGCCTTGCATGCCGGGAAAGACTGCCGAATTGATCTTCTTGGCGATCGCCTCATCATTGGTCAGGATGATCCCTGAACGCGGCCCTCGCAAACTCTTGTGAGTGGTGCTGGTTACTATATGGGCGTGCGGCACCGGCGAGGGGTGAGCGCCCCCGGCAACCAGGCCGGAGAAGTGGGACATATCAACGAGCAGATAGGCACCTACTTCATCCGCAATTTCGCGGAAACGCTTGAAATCCCAAATGCGTGAATAAGCTGTCCCCCCAGCGATGATCAGCTTGGGCTTGTTTTGCCGTGCAATGCTCGCGACTTCGTCCATGTCGATCAGTTCATTGTCCTCACGTACCCCGTAAGGAACCGGATTGAACCACTTGCCTGACATGTTGACGGGGGAGCCGTGGGTTAAATGTCCCCCGGCATTCAGGTTGAGCCCCATGAAAGTGTCGCCCGGCTGAAGCAGGGCGAGAAACACGGCCTGATTCATCTGGCTGCCTGAATTGGGCTGCACGTTGGCGAATTCACAACCGAACAGCTTCTTGGCCCGTTCGATTGCCAATGTTTCGACCACATCGGCGTAATCGCATCCGCCATAATAGCGCTTGCCGGGATAGCCTTCGGCGTATTTGTTGGTGAAAACGGAGCCTGTCGCTTCGAGCACCGCACGGCTCGCGATATTTTCAGAAGCAATCAGTTCGATTTTGTTGCGCTGCCGCTTCAATTCGTTTGCCACCGCTTCGGCGATTTCGGGATCAGCCTGTGCAAGCGTATCGTTCCAGAAGCGGTTCATTGGGTCGGCAGTCTGAATAGGGGCAGTGCTCATGGTTCAATTCCCGATCGCGGGGTTGGACAGTTTGTCGACGCGGCCAGCATGTCGGCCGCCGCCGAATTCCGTGGAAAGAAAGGCATCGAGGCATGCTTTCGCCATATCGACACCCGTCAAACGTGCGCCCAACGCAATTGCGTTGGCGTTGTTGTGCTCGCGCGCCAGCGAAGCCGACAAAGGTTCTGAAACCAGTGCGCAGCGGAGTTTGGGATTACGGTTGACTGCAATCGAAATCCCTATGCCCGAACCGCATAGGGCGACGCCGAATTCTGCTGTGCCGTCGGCTACGACAGACGCAAGTTTATAGCCGTAATCAGGATAATCGACCCGATCAGCCGTTTCCGGGCCGAGATCGGCTACTTCGTGACCCTGCTGGATCAGGTATTCGCGCAGTTCGGCCTTGAGGTCGACGGCGGCGTGGTCGGAAGCGATGGCGATGCGCATAGTGTGTCGTCAACTGCTCTGGGGATTCGATGTGGATGTCCCCTTAGGCCCAGTCGTCCCAGGATGCCACCCTGCAATCAGGATGGTTCCCGGAACTCTGGGCTTACCGTTCGTGCATTGGGTTTGCGTGAACTATTGATCGAGGAAAGAGCGCATCTTGCGGCTTCGGCTTGGATGCTTGAGCTTGCGCAGAGCCTTCGCCTCAATCTGACGGATACGTTCGCGAGTAACGGAGAACTGCTGCCCCACTTCCTCAAGCGTATGATCGGTATTCATGCCGATACCGAAGCGCATACGCAGGACACGTTCCTCACGTGGCGTGAGAGACGCCAGCACGCGGGTTACCGTTTCCTTGAGATTAGCCTGGATTGCCGCATCGACCGGAATGATCGCGTTCTTGTCCTCGATGAAGTCGCCGAGATGTGAATCTTCCTCATCACCGATAGGCGTTTCGAGCGAGATCGGTTCCTTGGCGATCTTCATCACCTTGCGAACCTTCTCAAGCGGCATTGAAAGCCGTTCGGCCATCTCTTCGGGAGTAGGTTCACGGCCCTGTTCATGAAGGAACTGACGGCTCGTTCTGACGAGTTTGTTGATCGTTTCGATCATGTGAACAGGAATACGAATGGTGCGCGCCTGATCGGCGATTGAGCGCGTGATAGCTTGGCGAATCCACCATGTCGCATAAGTGCTGAACTTGTAGCCGCGCCGATACTCGAATTTATCAACGGCCTTCATCAAGCCGATGTTCCCTTCCTGGATAAGGTCGAGAAACTGCAAGCCGCGGTTGGTGTATTTTTTGGCGATTGAAATAACGAGACGGAGGTTCGCCTCGACCATTTCCTTCTTTGCAATGCGGGCTTCGCGCTCACCCTTCTGAACCATATTCACGATTCGGCGAAATTCGCTCAGGCTCATGCCTGTGTTGGCAGCAATATCGGCGATTTCCGCACGAATGCGCTCAACCGGTTCCGCTTCGTTTTCGACGAATGCGGCCCACTTCTTGTCCCTTTTCGCGTGGCTTTGCAGCCAGCCATCATCCAGCTCGTGGCCGATGTAACATTCAAGAAAGTCCTTGCGAGGGACTTTATGCCGCTCGGCCAGGCGAAGCATCTGGCCGCCCAAGGCGGTCAGCCGACGATTGAACGCGTAGAGATTGTCTACCAGGAATTCGATCTTGGTCGCGTGGAACTGGACGCTTTCGACCTCGGCGGTGAGATCTTCGCGCAGTTGCTCGTAAAGTTTCTCTTTTGCAGCAGGAAAATCATCCCCGCGACCCAATGCATCGACCCGCTCGGCCTGTATTTTTTCGAATTTCTTGAAGAGCTTGGTAATCCGGTCAAATTTTTCGAGCGCTTCGGGTTTAAGCGCGGCTTCCATTTGAGCGAGGGAGAGAGTGTTGTCGTCCTCATCCTCTTCCTCGCGACGACGTGAACTGCCTTCGCCGTTCTCGTCTTCGGAATCGTCTTCCTCTTCTTCCAGGTCGTCATCGTCCTTGTACGACGGACCCGCGGTCTCTTCGCTGATCTCGCCGTTGCCGTCTTCTTCCTCTTCCATCTTCTCGACGGGAGGTTCCTTGGAAAGCATGGCGTCGAGATCGAGAATCTCGCGCAGCTGCATTTCCTCGTTGTTGAGGGCTTCGGACCAATGGATGATGGCGTGAAACGTAATCGGGCTTTCGCACAGGCCCATGATCATCGTGTCACGACCGGCCTCGATCCGCTTGGCGATGGCAATTTCGCCTTCCCGGCTGAGAAGTTCCACTGCCCCCATTTCACGCAGATACATGCGTACGGGGTCGTCAGTGCGCTCAATCGTTTCCTTTTTCTTCGGCGTTTCGGTGACGAGCTTTGGTGCGTCATCGTTGGCATCGATTTCGTCGACGCCCGAATCATCGTCCTGACCTTCGGCATCTTCGTCGCTTTCGACGATATTCACGCCCATTTCGGAGATGGCCGACATGATGTCTTCGATCTGTTCGGAAGACATCTGATCTTGAGGCAGAGCTTCGTTAAGTTCGTCAACCGTGACAAAACCACGCCGTTTTGCGCGAGCAATCAGTTTCTTGATCGACGCCTCGTTGAGATCGATCAGAGGTGCATCGTTGCTTTCGGTGTTTGCTTCGGACGCCATAAGCTATTTCAGTCCATTCCCTGTTCGCCCTGCGCTGGGTGGACAGCAGCAGGCGATGAATCTTCCTGTGTCGACCCGGCGACGCGTTGCCGGGCCAATTGCCTCAACCGCTCTTCCAATGCCAGCTTTCTTTGGCGCAAGCGCTGCTGCTCGGCAATGGCGCCTTCCGGATCGATCTCGAACCGCGCCGTCGCAGCCGCCAATGCGGCTTCGATAGCGGGCCGTTCGACCAGCATGGCGACGGCTTCGGCTAAGTCCTCGCGGGCAGACTGCGGATTCTGATCTTCCATCAGGAAGGAATAGCGTCGAGCTTGATCCGGCGGCGTGGCAAGGCTTTCCAAACTCTTTATGGGAACAGCTGCTCGATTTTCAAGCGTTTCGGCATGATCAAGCAAGATGTTGATCGCCTGCGTCGTTTCAGCATCGGTTGTCTCAAATGCCGCCAGGGCTTCGGCGTGACGGTGGATCTGGTCAGGAAAGCGCGCAAGCCCTGCGATTACTGCACTGGCGAGATTGTCTCGGCCACCACCTTGCACAAGCCCCCGGAGCAGTTTTGCCGAATGTCCCGAGAGTCTCTCAGGAGTGGGACGGGCGAATTTTCTGTGAGGGGTAAAAGGAGCACGTGGCGGATATGCGAAAGCAGAAAAGCGATCGAGCAATTCGCGCCGGTATAATGCCTTTATGTCCGGATGTTCGATCACTTCCACATGTTCGAGCAAACGCGCTTTCAGGCCAGCCTTGTCTTCTGGCGTGTTGAGCGGCTTCGCTTCACGCTCATGTTCCCACAGCGTGTCGAGGAGACTGGAGGGGTTTGCCAACAAGCCCTCCATCGCCGTGCTGCCCTTCGCCTTGATCAGATCGTCCGGGTCCTGCCCGGCAGGCAAGCGCACAATGGCAAGCGAATATCCAGGCCGGAGCAGGGGAAGGGCGCGTGTAACGGCTCGCATTGCAGCGCGTTGGCCTGCCGTGTCGCCGTCAAAGCAGAGAAGCGGGACTTCCACCAGCCGCCACAACATCTCTATCTGCCGTTCGGTCAGAGCAGTACCGAGAGGTGCCACTGCATCTTCAATACCGGCGGCTGCCAGTGCGATAACGTCCATATAGCCTTCGACGACCACGATACGGTGACTGTGGCGGGAGGCTGGGCCGGCTCGGTGAAGATTGTAAAGCGTGCGTCCCTTGTCAAACAGCGGAGTATCCGGGGAATTAAGATACTTGGGTGCGCTGTCGTTTCCCGATGGCTGTTGGGAAGGAAGGATGCGTCCCCCAAACGCGATCACACGTCCACGCGCATCCTGAATGGGAAGCATCAGGCGATCGCGGAATCGGTCATAAGGTTCTTTGCCTTCGACAGCGATTCGAAGCCCTCCTTCCAAGAGCATCGCTTCGTCAAACCGGCCGAGAGCATCCAAAAGTGCGATTCGACTCCCTGGGGCATACCCAAAGCCGAAGCGTTGAATAGTGCGGGCGTCAAAACCACGCTCCATGAGGTATTTTCGGGCCGCAGCCCCCCGTGGTTCGGCAAGATTGTTTACAAACCAGTCCTGAGCGGCCTGCATGACATCATGCAGGCCCGCACGCTGCTCGGCACGTTTCGCCTCACGTGGGTCCGGCTGAGGAACTTCCAGCCCTGCTTCCGACGCTAGTTCCTTCACTGCATCCATGAAAGACAGTCCGCGCTGGTCGGTCATCCAGCGGATGACGTCGCCATGGGCGCCACAGCCAAAGCAGTGATAAAAGCCCTTTTCGTCGTTGACCGTGAAACTGGGTGTCTTCTCATTATGGAATGGACAACAAGCTTTCCATTCCCGCCCGGCGCGCAGAAGTTTGGTCGTCCGCCCGATGACGCTGGAAAGCGTGATCCGGGCGCGGAGTTCATCCAGCCATTGTGGAGAAAGCGCCACCTGCTCCTGTCTTACTCAGCCGAAGCTGGCTTTTACGAGACTGGAGGCCCTGCCGAAATCCATCTGGCCTGCGTAGCGCGCCTTCAATTCACCCATCACTTTGCCCATGTCTTTGATCGATTCGGCGCTCAGCTCTGTCTTGATCTCTCCGATCGCGGCTTTCATCTGATCTTCGGACATCTGTTGCGGCAGAAATTCTTCAATGACCGCAAGCTCTCCCTTCTCCTGATCGGCAAGTTCCTGCCGACCGCCATCCTCATACATCGCGATGGATTCGCGGCGTTGTTTGGCCATTTTCTGGAGGACTTCTCCAATTATAGCATCATCGTCGCCAGTGGCACTGGAGGTGCGCAACTCAATGTCCCGATCCTTGATCTTGGCCAGGATCAGGCGGATAGCTGCCAGACGATCCTTTTCGCGAGCCTTCATGGCATCTTTTTGGGCTTGCGTGATCGAATCGCGGAGCATCGGAAAAACTTTCCTCTCAATAATTTAAGGATCCGCCCGGTGGGCATGAGTATCTTAGCCGATATATTTGTTTGCCGATAGCTTGACCCAGGGCCCAGCCACGTCTAGCCGGTGGGCCTTAGCGCACATCGCCAAAACCTCTTACTGACGGAGCAGCCCCTATGGCCGACGCCGCCTCTTTGCACGTGCCCCTACCCGATGGGGCGACGGGCGTTCTCGTGCTCGCTGACGGAACTGTGATTTGGGGGAAGGGCTTCGGCGCCACCGGCAATGCAGTGGGCGAGGTTTGCTTTAACACTTCGATGACCGGGTATCAGGAAGTGATGACCGACCCATCGTATGCATCACAGATCGTCGCGTTCACTTTCCCGCATATCGGGAATGTCGGGACCAACGACGAAGATGTCGAATCTCACGTCGAAGGGGCTGTGGGTTGCATAGTGCGCGAGGAAGTCACTCCGCCGTCCAATTTTCGCGCGGAACGAACGTTTGGCGATTGGATGGCCGATAACGGCAAGATCGGTCTTTCCGGCATCGATACCAGAGCGCTGACACGGCGCATCCGCTTGGCAGGTGCGCCTAACGCTGTGATCGCTCATGATCCTGAAGGACGCTTCGACATTCCGGCCTTGCTGCGGCAGGCCCAGGATTGGCCCGGCCTTGTTGGGATGGATCTTGCCAAAGTGGTCAGCCGCAAAGGTGAGGAAGGCTGGAGTGGCGGTGCGTGGACATTAGGCCAAGGCTATTCCCTCGGTGAGAGTGAAGGCCGTCCCCATGTGGTCGCACTCGATTTCGGGGCCAAGGACAATATTTTCCGCAATCTGGTGAAAGCAGGGGCCAAGGTTACCGTGCTTCCCGGAAATGCGTCTCTGGAGCAGGTATTGGCCTGTAAGCCGGACGGAGTGTTTCTCTCCAATGGTCCGGGCGACCCGGCAGCGACCGGGGAATATGCGGTGCCCGTTATAAAGGGGCTGCTGGACCGGGACATCCCTCTGTTCGGGATATGCCTCGGCCATCAGATGCTGGCGCTTGCCGCAGGGGCCAAGACTTCCAAGATGCATCAAGGGCATCGTGGGGCGAACCATCCTGTCAAGCGAGTGGGCGGCAATTGGGGGCCCACTGAAGGACTGGTTGAGATCACCAGCATGAACCATGGGTTCGCGGTTGATAATGCGACGTTGCCCGATAATATCGAGGAAACGCATGTTTCCTTGTTCGATGGCTCCAATTGCGGAATTGCAATCAAGGGTAAGAATGCGTTCGGCGTGCAATATCACCCGGAGGCTTCGCCTGGTCCGCAAGATAGCTTCTACCTTTTTCAGAAATTCGTGGGATCGCTCGGCTAATGCCAAAACGCACAGACATCTCCTCGATCCTCGTCATTGGCGCTGGCCCGATCATCATCGGCCAGGCCTGCGAGTTTGACTACTCCGGCACACAAGCGATCAAGGCGCTGAAAGAGGAGGGCTACCGTGTGGTCCTCGTCAACTCTAACCCAGCGACGATCATGACCGATCCGGAGACTGCGGACGCGACGTACGTAGAGCCGATTACGCCGGATGTGGTTGCGAAGATCATAGAGAAAGAACGGCCTGACGCCTTGCTCCCGACGATGGGCGGGCAGACGGCGCTTAATTGTGCGCTCGATCTCGAACGCATGGGAGTGCTGGAGAAATTCGGCGTGACCATGATCGGGGCCAATGCCGACGCAATCGATAAAGCTGAAGATCGGCAGCGTTTCCGTGAAGCGATGGACAAGATTGGCCTGGAATCCGCGCGTAGCGGTGTGGCGCATACGTTGGACGAAGCTTTCGCTGTGTTGGAGAACACAGGCCTGCCTTCAATCATCCGCCCAAGCTTCACGCTCGGCGGTACTGGCGGTGGTATTGCCTATAATAAGGCAGAATTCGAAAAGATTGTGCGGGAAGGGCTCGATGCCAGCCCCACGACTGAAGTGTTGATCGAAGAGAGCCTGCTGGGCTGGAAAGAATATGAAATGGAAGTCGTGCGCGACAAGCACGACAATGCGATTATCATCTGTTCGATTGAAAATGTCGATCCGATGGGCGTGCATACGGGCGATTCCATCACCGTTGCCCCGGCACTGACTTTAACTGATAAAGAATACCAGATCATGCGCTCCGCGAGCATTGCCGTGCTGCGGGAGATCGGAGTTGAAACAGGCGGATCCAACGTTCAGTTCGCGGTCAATCCGGATGATGGTCGCCTGATCGTGATCGAGATGAATCCCCGTGTGTCACGTAGTTCGGCGCTGGCATCGAAAGCCACCGGCTTCCCGATCGCGCGGGTCGCGGCCAAGCTCGCTGTTGGCTACACTTTGGACGAGATCACTAATGAGATCACAGGGGCGACTCCAGCCAGTTTCGAACCGACCATTGACTATGTCGTCACCAAAATTCCGCGTTTCACGTTCGAGAAATTCAAAGGCGCCAAGGTAGAGCTTTCCACGGCCATGAAGTCGGTCGGCGAAGTCATGGCTATTGGCCGGAATTTCAAGGAAAGCATGCAGAAGGCTCTTCGCGGGCTTGAAACCGGGTTGGACGGTTTCAATCGCGTTGTTGAGCTTGAGGGGGCCGGGAAAGAAGCCGTCACTGCTGCGCTTTCAGTGCGCGCACCGGATCGTATTCTGAAAATTGCGCAGGCTTTCCGTGAAGGCTTCACCGTGGACGAGGTCCACGCGATCACTGCGTATGATAAGTGGTTCCTGCGCCATATCGAGGAAATCATTTCCGAAGAGACACAGATTTCGGAGCATGGCTTGCCCACAGACGCAGCAGGAATGCGTCGCGTGAAGGCCATGGGCTTTTCTGACAAGCGCCTTGCCACTTTAGCTGTCCGCTCCGTCCATGTCGCTGGTGGGCTGGGTGAGACACAGGCCAAGCGTTCGGGCCTGCTGCACGATGCGATCCGCGCCATGGCTGGTGCGACCAGTGAGGAAGAAGTGCGCGAGTTGCGCCACAAACTCGGCGTCTACCCGGTATTCAAGCGGATCGACAGTTGTGCCGCCGAATTCGAAGCAATTACGCCCTATATGTATTCGACTTATGAGGCGCCTAGCTTTGGTGAACCGGAAGATGAGGCGATGCCAACGGATCGCCGCAAGGTTGTGATCCTGGGCGGGGGGCCGAACCGGATCGGGCAGGGCATCGAGTTCGATTATTGCTGTTGCCATGCCTGCTTTGCGCTTGACGAAGCAGGGTTCGAAACAATCATGATCAATTGCAATCCGGAAACTGTCTCGACCGATTACGACACTTCGGATCGCCTTTATTTCGAGCCGCTGACGGCTGAAGACGTGCTTGAAATTCTGCGGGTTGAGCAGAGCAAAGGCGAGTTGGTAGGCGTTATCGTGCAATTTGGAGGCCAAACTCCACTCAAATTGGCCCAGCCGCTGGAAGATGCCGGGATTCCGATCCTTGGTACATCGCCTGATGCGATCGACTTGGCTGAAGATCGGGAACGTTTCTCCGCGCTCGTCGAAAAGCTTGGTCTCAAACAGCCGGCTAACGGGATTGCTCGGAGTCGGGATGAAGCCGCAGCTGTGGCCGCACGGATCGGTTACCCCGTTTTGCTGCGTCCATCTTATGTCCTGGGCGGCCGGGCGATGGAAATCGTCGACTCGGAAGCCCAACTTGACGATTACATTGCGACTGCAGTCAACGTGTCAGGCGACAGCCCTGTTTTGATCGACCAATATTTGAGGGACGCGATCGAATGCGATGTCGATGCCCTTTGTGATGGCGAACAGGTCGTAGTTGCAGGTGTAATGCAGCACATCGAAGAAGCGGGAGTTCATTCGGGCGATAGCGCTTGCACTCTTCCGCCTTACAGTTTGACAGATGAGATCGTGGCAGAGATGGAGCGTCAGGCCGATGCCCTCGCTCGGGGTCTCAATGTCCGTGGCCTTATGAATGTGCAGTTCGCGATTAAAGATGGCGAAGTCTATCTGATCGAAGTTAATCCTCGCGCGAGTCGTACCGTACCATTTGTCGCCAAGGCTGTGGGTAGCCCTGTCGCAAAGATTGCTGCGCGTGTAATGGCCGGTGAAGCCTTGTCTTCCCTGCCGCCGATCCGGCGCGAGGTGGATTACATGGCAGTCAAGGAAGCCGTGTTTCCCTTTACCCGTTTCCCTGGCACTGATCCGGTGCTGTCACCGGAAATGAAATCAACCGGGGAAGTCATGGGCATTGATCGCGATTTCCCGATGGCTTTTCTCAAAGCGCAGATGGGGGCTGGTCTCCGGCTTCCGGAAAAGGGTGTGCTTTTCGTTTCCGTTAAGGACAGCGACAAACCGGTGATCTTGCCGGCTGTGAAGGAGATGATCGAGAATGGGTTCAAGGTCATTGCGACTGGCGGGACCCACGACTATCTGATCAAGGCCGGTCTATCGGTTGAGCAGGTGAACAAGGTTCTGGAAGGGCGGCCGCATGTGGTCGACAAGATTATCGACGGTGACGTTGCGATAATCTTCAATACCACGGAAGGTTGGCAGAGCCTGAAAGATTCGCAATCGATCCGTGCATCGGCTCTGGAAAACAAGGTGCCTTATTTCACCACCGCAGCTGCATCCGTGGCCGTGGCAAAGGCGATTACGGCTGCCAAAACAAGCGAACTTGAAGTACGCTCACTTCAGGATTATTACGCCTAAGACACCAGCGTCTTCCCGACATCAGGATTGGATTGCTACCGTTTCTCCGCATGGTGCGTGAAATGGCGGGGGTCCTATTGACCGGAAGACCTTAACGGAGTGGGGTAGTTCTTATGGAAAAGGTGCCGATGCTGGCGGAAGGCTATGAGAAGCTGACTGCCGATCTTAAGGCCCTGAGGGAAGAACGGCCGCGTATCGTCGATGCGATCGAGGAGGCGCGTGCTCATGGTGACCTTTCGGAAAATGCCGAATATCATGCGGCAAAAGAACGGCAAGGTCAGGTCGAGGCGCAGATTTCCGATCTGGAAGATCGCGTCAGCCGGGCTCAGATTATCGACCCCACAACGCTGTCGGGTGACAAGGTCGTGTTCGGTGCGACTGTGACCCTTTTGGACGATGATGATAAACCAGTGCGTTATCAGATCGTCGGTCAGACTGAAGCTGACGCCAAGGTGGGAAGAATTTCTTATAATTCGCCGCTTGGCAAGGCGCTGATCGGGCGCAAGGTAGGTGACGAAATTGAAGTTACCGTGCCCTCGGGTGAACGCTTTTATCTTGTCGACAAGATTGAATTCATCTGAATATCAACGAACCGGCGCATGTGCGCCGGTTCGTCATTCCATCATTCACCTGGGAGCTTGGGCTCCAGCAGTTTGTGCAGGTGAACAATGACATACTTCATTTCAGCATCATCGACAGTGCGCTGCGCATGGCTGCGCCAAGCTTCCTCCGCTTCGGCATAAGTGCCGTAGACACCCACCAAGTCGATCTTCGTCAGATCCTCAAATTCGAGACTTTGGGGGTTTTTGACGCGCCCGCCCATTACCAGGTGAAGAAGCTGCATGTTGTTTAGACCTTTGGAAATAAACTGACGAACGGCCTCTCCCGCAGGCTCCCGCTATATCCTGGCGGGATTCAGTGGCGAAGATGTGACCCGATTTTCCCGGTCACGCTCTTGGCCTGTTGGGACGCTTGCTTGCCGGCACTACGAACATTCTCGATCGCTTCTTCTGCAAAGCGCTCGATCTCCTCGCGTAGGCCGATTGTGCTGTCCGATACGCGATCCCCTAAATGTTCGAGGCTTTTCTGTCCAGCACGACCAGTGTTGCGGGCCGATTGCCAACTGCGCTGGGCAATCTCAGCACCGGCTTCAGCGACCAGCGCCGCGAGAGCGCCCATTTTAACAGAGGCCCGCCGTTTAGGAATGAGCGTGCCAATTAACGTGCCCACAGCAATGCCACTGGCAATTGATGCGACAGGATGCTCGCCGATAAATGTCGCGACACGGTTTTTTGCTTGTGCTGCACGGTCGGCCAATCGCTGGCTGTTTCGCGTCTCAGCGGCTTCCACACGTTGCTTTATGTCTTTAAGTTGGGGATCATCGGTCATGAGATTTCCTTATCTTCATCGTTGTCCCCCTCCACATCGTTACAATTTTCGCCCTGAGACGAGCTGCGCCTCAACCAAAAGACGAGTGTGGCGGCGAGTGTTGCCGCAGCAATGCCTCCTACAAGGGCTCCGCGATGATGTTTGATTGTTTCTGTGGCACTGCTGGATAGGGCAGAGGCCTTTTCGCCTGCGCGTTGTGCGATAGCCTCTGGGGCAAACTCCGAACGGACAAGGTCAAGATTGGTTCGAAATGCGGCATGAGCGGCATCCCGCAATGCCTTGTATTCCGACAAAATTCTTTCTTGCCTACCCATCACTCTCCCTCTTTGAAGACCTTTGCAATCAATCGTGCGTTTCTGGCTGCTAACAAGGCAAACAAGATTCCCGATATCAGTAGTAAGCCTGCGACCACGCCTGTCGCCCCCCAAGCAGTAAAGTGGGGAGTAAGCGCCAAGATCGCCCCGACAACGAGCCCGAACAGGGCGAACACCGCCAAAATTGCTGCAAGTATTCCAAAGACAACAGCATTCCGTCCCCTTCGCCCTGCATAGGCAAAGCGGGTTTTTTGATATGCCAACTCCGCTTCGATGAGCGTGCGCCCATCGTCAATCAGACCGCTGACATCGTCAAAAAGGGATTCATTCTGCTGATCCGGTATCTCATGCCGGAGATTTTCCGCGTCTTCGTCCCGTTCATCCATGGCTAGTGATCGAACCGTTGACCGGTATTGAAATCAATTCTTCGAGCCTTTGAACAACCGTGCAACCATGAAGCCGGCGACAGCGGCAATGCCGACAGCAAGGCCGGGGCTCTTGCGGACGAACTCCTTGGCATCTTCACCCATGTCCTCGACGCTCTTCGCTTCGAGCTTGGCTGCTGTTTCCTGGATGGATCGTGCCGCGGAGCGGGCGTAATCTCCATATTTTTCACCCAGCTTTTCATCGATTGTGCTGGCATTGTCCGCTACAGTCTTGCCAAGCAAGCTCAAAGCTTCGCTGGTCTTGGCTTTACCGTCGGCTGCAAGTTTACTTGCCTTGGCCTTTGCCTGATCACCATAGACCTTTGCGTCGGACGCGAATTCTCCTGCTTTGGCTTTAGCTTGTTCGCTGTAGGTCTTGGCTTCGGATTGCCACTCGGCCTGTTTGCCCATTGCTTTTCCCTTGAGGCTATCGGCCTGAACCTGCGCCTCGCGCCCCAAGGCGGCGACGCCAGCTTTCGCTTCCTCCAAAGCCGCAGAAAACTTTGACTTTGCTTCCGTGCGGTTGTCGACGGGAGGGGCTGCGGTGCTCTTCGCCTTTGTGGAACGGGTGCTTTTGCGGGTGGTGCTCTCGGCCATGACGATAGTCCTCTCTATTGATCTCGTGGACTGACGAATATCAGACGGAAAGTGCCATTTCCCGCCCCTCTTTTCAACGCGACTTGCCTGCCATGGTTCCCATAGCTAGGAGGCCGCATCTTCATAACATAATGCATTGCAGCATGAAACGGAGCGTTAAACCATGACGGCGATCATTGACATCCACGGCCGTGAAATTCTCGATAGCCGCGGCAACCCCACCGTCGAAGTCGATGTGTTGCTGGAAGACGGTAGCTTCGGCCGGGCCGCAGTTCCTTCCGGGGCATCCACAGGCGCGCATGAGGCGGTTGAGCTGCGCGATGGCGACAAGTCTCGCTACATGGGCAAGGGTGTATTGAAAGCCGTCGATGCAGTTAATGGTGAAATCGCCGAGCGTTTGCTCGGCCTCGACGCGGAAGATCAGCGAGACGTTGACCTCGCGATGATCGAACTCGACGGGACCGAGAACAAGAGCCGGATAGGCGCAAATGCAATTCTGGGTGTCAGCCTTGCTGCCGCCAAGGCCGCTGCCAATGCGCGTGGTCTGCCGCTCTATTCTTATGTTGGCGGAGTTTCTGCTCATATGCTGCCGGTGCCGATGATGAATATTATCAATGGCGGCGAACATGCAGACAATCCGATCGACTTCCAGGAATTCATGATCATGCCGATAGGGGCGGATTCGATTGCGGAAGCCTTGCGTTGGGGTGCGGAAGTGTTCCATACCCTGAAGAAGGGGTTGGCAGAAAAGGGGCTCTCTACATCCGTTGGTGATGAAGGGGGCTTCGCGCCCAATCTCGCAAGCACACGCGCCGCGCTCGATTTCGTGCTTGAGTCGATTGAGAAGGCCGGTTTCAAGCCAGGCAGCGACATCGCGTTGGCTTTGGATTGCGCTTCGACGGAATTCTTCCGCAACGGCAAGTATGAGATTTCCGGCGAAGGGCTCTCGCTCACGGGCGAAGAAATGGCAGATTATCTCGCCAATCTCTGCGAAGCTTACCCAATTCGTTCGATCGAGGATGGAATGGGCGAGGATGATTTCGCCGGATGGGCTGCGCTGACGGCCAAGGTTGGAGATAAGGTTCAACTGGTCGGTGATGACCTGTTCGTGACCAATCCCATGCGGCTTGAAATGGGTATCGGGCAGGGATTGGCCAATTCACTTCTGGTGAAAGTCAATCAGATCGGCACTCTGACCGAAACCCTGGAGGCTGTCAGCATCGCTCAACGCAACGGCTATACGGCAGTCATGTCCCACCGTTCGGGAGAGACCGAAGATGCGACGATTGCCGATCTCGCGGTTGCGACCAATTGCGGCCAGATCAAGACTGGTTCTCTGGCACGGTCGGACCGGCTTGCAAAATACAACCAGTTGATCCGCATTGAAGAGGAACTGGGGGGTGCCGCCCGTTATGCCGGGGCAGGATGCTTTGGCCGGCGTGCCGGCTAACCCCGTCAGGCCTGACCGTTTTCGACATCCTCCTCAGCCTGTTCTTCAAGCTCCTCCAAGCGTTTGAGCTTGCGGCGATTTTTCGGGCTGAGGAGGTATTGCCAAACACCCCATACGTTGATGAGGAATAGCATCGCATTCATTGCCGCGATGGGAAGGGCGTGATCCACTAGCCCGGTAACCACCCAGGTGGCGGATACCAGGCAAAACAGGACGAAGCCCCAGCCGGTCGTTTTTCTGCCTGTATCCGTGGCGATCAAGCCGGCAGCAATCATGGTTCCAATTGCCGCCAACCATTCGACCGGACCGTTCATGCAGATACTCCATTTGCTGATTGCAGCGTTTTTGTCGGCGGAGACGGATCGTCAGGCGAAGCGTCCCTGCAATTCATATAACGCAAGAGCGGCCTTGGCTGCTTCTCCGCCTTTGTCTTTTTGTTCGGGGTCTGCGCGGACCAGAGCCTGTTGTTCGTTTTCGACCGTGAGGATGCCGTTGCCGATAGCAATGCCGTCCATGGTCAGCGCCATGATGCCGCGCGCACTTTCGCCAGCTACAATTTCAAAGTGATAGGTTTCACCACGGATCACGACACCGATGGCGACGAAACCGTCGTAGCGGTCCGACTGTTCGGCGAGAGAAATCGCACCGGGGATTTCCAGAGCGCCGGGTACGGTAACGACATCGACATCGTGACCTGCGGTTTCCAAAGCTGCTCTCGCCCCGGACACGAGCATGTCATTCAGGTGGTCGTAAAAACGGGCTTCGACAATGAGAAAACGGGCCATGGATTCAGCCTTCCGGAATATTGTGCTGGTCGACGATGTTGATGCCATAACCATCGATGGCCACCACGTTGCGTGGCGTATTGCTCAACAGGATCATGTCATGCACGCCGAGATCGGCCAGAATCTGGGCGCCGATGCCGTAACTACGTAGGTCCATCGCAGGGCCTTTGGCGTCGCCAACCTCACGGTTCAGCTGATCCGGATCGTTGGGCATGAGCAGCACAATGATGCCTGCGCCCTGGCGGCCTATTTCCACCATGGCTCTTTGCAGGGTGCGCTTGGATGGGCCGGGTTGCCCAAGCACATCCGAGTAGATTGAAATTGCATGCACTCGCACCAGAGTCGGCTCGCCGGGGATGACATGGCCCTTTTGCAGAACTACGTGCACAGCCCCTTCGACTTTGTCGCGATAGGTCTTGGCAGTCCATTCGCCGCCGTAATCCGAAACAAACGGAGCTTCGGTAACGCATTCGACCAAGTGATCATTACGGCGCCGATATTCGATCAGGTCGCGAATTGTCCCGATCTTGAGATCATGGAGCCGGGCAAAGCTGATCAAATCATCCAGCCTTGCCATGCTGCCGTCGTCATTCATGATTTCGCAGATCACGCCCGAAGGGTTAAGACCGGCAAGACGCGATATATCCACTGCAGCTTCGGTGTGGCCGGCACGGACGAGAACGCCGCCATCGCGTGCGCGCAGCGGGAATACGTGGCCGGGGGTGACGATGTCTTCCCGGCTCTTGGTGCCATCAATCGCCACTGAAACCGTACGGGCGCGGTCTCCGGCGGAAATTCCGGTGGTGACGCCTTCACGGGCTTCGATCGAAACCGTAAAGGCGGTCTCGTGCCGGGTTCCGTTGCTCGGGCTCATGGCATTGAGGCCCAGTTGTTCACACCGCTGGCCAGTCATCGACAGGCAGATCAGGCCCCGGCCGTGAGTCGCCATGAAATTGATAGCGGCAGGAGTCGCCATCTGGGCGGGGATGATAAGATCGCCTTCATTTTCCCGGTCTTCATCGTCGACAAGGATAAACATTCGTCCGTTGCGAGCTTCGTCGATGATCTCCTCAATCGGAACCAGCATGGGACGATCGTCGTTGGCAGAGAGGAAGCGGTCGAGCTTGCTCAGAGTCTCGGCAGTTGGATTCCAGCCAGGATCTATGCAATCGCGAAGAGTATTGGCATGAAGCCCGGCGGCGCGCGCAAGGGCGGCTTTGGTCATCTGGCCGGAAGAAACCAGCGTGCGAACCTTGTCAATTGTCGATGTGCTCATGAGACTGTGGTATCACATTTAAATGTGCACGCAACAAGAAATATCACATTTTAATTCTATTTGCGGTTGCGTTCATGGGGTACCATGTGCGAAGCGAGGTGAAACATTCACTCAGGAGCCACAATGCAGCGCGAACTAATCCTCGACGAATTCCAGAACACCATGCGGCACATCGCCGCTGCGGTATATGCAATCACAACGACTGTTGAGGGCAAGCGTTACGGAATTGTGGCGACTGCGGTTTCTTCGGTCAGTTTCGATCCACCATCACTTCTCATTTGCATCAATCAGGATGCTTCGGTTCATGCCCCTTTGATGGAGGCAGATATCTTCTGCGTAAACGTTCTGGGCCTTGCCAACCGTGATGTGGCCGATTGTTTTATGGCGAAGAAGGGTGAAGACCGCTTCGAGATCGGAGAGTGGGCGGATCAGATGGGCGTGCCGGTCCTCGCGAATGCGCAGTCCAGTTTGATCTGCAAGACGGTTGATCGCCACAGCTTTGGTACTCACACCATTTTCATTGGCGAGCTTATCGGCGCCCAGCATCGGGATAATGCCAAGCCGCTCACCTATTATGACCGGCGGTACATCGATATTTCAGCCGCGCCGGATCAGGTTGCTGGCTGACCGCGCAGGCGCTTGCGTTCCTGAGAGCCGTGGCATCCTTTTGCGCAGCATGCGCTGCCATTGGTGCCGGGAAGGGACGGAGCGCCCAGAGGAACTGTCACACTGGCACCAGCACTGCCGCAAAGACTGAGTGCGATCCCGTTTGCCGATGCTATCAGTGACGGATTGAGGCCCGCTGGCAGCAGTGTGGCGATCATCAGAATTTTCAGCGGGCTGTTCACAAGCCGTCACCATCATCATTTAATTCGTCGTCGTCGATCAGGATGCGATTGGCTGCGCCATCCAGATCATCGAACTGGCCACTCTTCAGAGACCAGAAAAATGCCCCTAGTCCGCTGAGGCCCAGCAGAAGCGCGACCGGGATGAGAAAGGCGAGTATATTCATTTCGCGGCTCTTGCGAGGCGAAGTGAATTGCCGACAACGATCAAGGAACTTGCGGACATGGCGATGGCGGCAATCATCGGAGTCACGAAACCGGCGATCGCCAGTGGCACGGCCAGTATGTTGTAAATAACTGCCAGCGCGAAATTTTCCCTCACTACGCGCATTGTGGCCCGGGCGGCGTGTATCGCTCTTGGCAGGGCAATGAGGGAGTCCTGGACGAATACGAAATCAGAGGCTTGCAGTCCTACATCGCTGGCAGATCCCGGCGCGATGGAAGCATCGGCCAGGGCCATGGCAGGCCCGTCGTTCAAACCGTCACCCACCATGAGAACGCGGTGGCCTTCTTCCTGGAGTTGGGCAATCGCCTGCTGTTTATCGGCCGGCAGCGCTTCAGCCTGCGCAGCCAGACCAGTTTCCTGCGCTATCGCAGATACGGAGGCGGCATGGTCGCCAGACAAAATGGATGTTTCAATTCCCATTTTGGAAAGCCGGGAAAGGGCTTCCTTGGCATCAGGCCGCAAGCGATCGGCAAACGGGATAAGCCAAGTGGGATGGCCGGTAATCTCCAGGGTTACGGCAACGCCATTTGCGCTTTCAGGCCGCCTCAGTGCGACCTCGATATTTCGCCAGCTTGCGAACACTCCCTGACCGGGCCGTTCTTCGACATTTTCCATGGAAACCGCGCGGATTTCCATGGCTGTGAGAGCATCGGCGAGAGCCTTGGAGATTGGGTGCCGGCTGTGTGAAGCAAGGGCTAGCGCCACAGCTTTGGCATCTTCAGGCAGGAGTGTGAGAATTGCAGGATCGGGGGCAGGGCGCCCGAGGGTCAATGATCCCGTCTTGTCGAGCAACGTCCGGTCGATTTTGGAAAGTCGTTCAAGAGCGCTGCCATCTTTCACCATAATACCGGCACGCATCAGAGCCCCACTGGCGACAACCTGGGCGACCGGCACAGCAAGTCCAAGGGCGCAGGGACACGTAATGATCAAGACCGCAACAGCGATGACCAGCGACTGATACCATCCAGCACCAGCAAGCATCCATCCGGCGAAAGTCAGCGCTGCGAGTGTGTGAACAGCCGGGGCATAGAGGCGTGCGGCACGGTCGGCGATCCGGACATACTTGGAACGATCCTGGGCGGCGGCTTCCATCAAGCGGGCGATCTCGGCCAGTGTGGTATCGCCGCCGATTGCAGTGATACGAACATCGATCGGTGCGTCCAGATTGAGAGTGCCAGTGAGCACCTCCTGACCTGCAGCGCCTGGAACAGGGGCGCTTTCGCCAGTCAGCAAGGATTGGTCGAAACGGCTTGCACCTGACACGATGATACCGTCCGCAGCGAGCCGTTCACCTGCCGCGACCCGTATTGTCATGCCAGGAGATAGCTCTTCGGCCTTGCGCCATTCCAACGCCCCATCCTCGCCGACAACCATTGCTCCCTGCGCCGCATGGCTGAGAAGGGCATCGACCCCGGTGCGAGCCTTGTCACGCATCATCGCGTCCAGCACGCGTCCCGCCAGAAGGAAGGTCAGCAGCATTAACGCGCCATCGAACCAAGCATCCTTTCCACCAACAACAACTTCATAGAAACTCAATGCGGTTGCGATAAGCACGCCGAGAGAGATCGGAACGTCCATATTGGTGCGGCCGTGACGCAGGGCCGCCCATGCGGAACGGAAGAATGGTTGTCCTGCGTAGGCGATTGCCGGGATGGCAATGAGCGCGGAAATCCAGTGGAACAATTCTCGCGATGTGCCGTCGGCTCCGGACCATACGCTGACCGAGAGCAACATCACGTTCATTGAGGCAAATGCGGCAACTGCAAGTGGCGCAAGCAAGGGTTTTACAGCGGAAGGACTGCGGGCAAGATTGCCTTTGCGTGGTTCGGATTCGAAACCAATGCGTTCCATCGCAAAGACCAGATCACGGCTCTTAAGCAGCGGGTCGTGATGGATGGTAACCTGCTTCGCAGAGAGGTTCACACGGGCTGAGGCTATTCCGGAAACATCCATCAGGCCCCGTTCGATTTTGCTGATGCAACCGGCACAATGCATACCCGGAACGGCAAGAACCGTTTCAATGTCGTCTGCACCTTGTCGATTGGCAAGTGCGCTCAAGTCAGATGCTCCTCGTCACGCCACACAGATTGTCCGGTGCGGGCTTCGATCCGAAGTGTCCAACGGCCAAGAGGCAGTTCTTCGATCGAAAGGAAACGACCATCACCAACGGAGGTGAATGTTATTGCCCTGTCGGGTGCTCTGCCCAATGGATGGCGTGCTATTGCGGTTAAGGTAACATCTGCCGGGGCCCCGGACAAATCGATTGCCAGCCTGCCGTCAGTCGTCCGCTCTACGGTAGCCTTCCAGCCAAGCGCTTTTTCGGCTGACGCCTCATCCAGCCACGTGTTGAATTCCTGGCTGGCAACATAGGAATTTTCCACCACGATGCCTCCGAACGTGGAGCTGGCGTAGCGGGCCATGGTGAAATTGACTGCGAAGACGACGCTGAAAAACAGGACGAGAATTGCTGCCATGTGACGACCGGTAAAGGGGGCATTCATTCGCTTGTCTCCGGAGCTTCGAAGTTGGTTTCCGTGCTATCCGTTTCGCCCTTTTCGTCCAGGGAATGTACGGCAAAGGAAAATTCCTGGGCGGGGGTTCCATCCGGAGCAACGACATAGAGCCTGACAATGTCCGTGGAATCCGCAGGAACCTTGCGGGTCATGGCACGCACAGCCTCTTCACGCGGCATGTCGTCGCTCCACATCTTCGCATTGGGGAGGCCAGTAAGCGCGATTTCCATGTCGCGGGGACGGCTTTCCATATTACGAAGTTTGACTGTGTAGGCGTTGCGGACAGACCCATCGCTCAACAACATGTAGGGTGGGTTGCGATCCGGTGCGACAGTGATTTGCGTTCGCGAACGGGTGCCAAGCGCGAACAGCAGGGCCAGTCCGATTGCGGCCCACACGCCGGTGTAAATGAGCGTACGCGGATGGAGCAGACTACGCCAGACGGGCCGAGGTGTCTCACCTGCTGCTTCACGCTTGCAGTCATCCAGCGTGGCATAGTCGATCAAACCGCGCGGGCGTCCGACCTCTTTCATGACCCTGTCGCAGGCATCAATACACAGTGCACAGGTGATGCACCCGATCTGAGGGCCTTCGCGAATGTCTATGCCGGTTGGGCACACGGCGACACACTGCCCACAATCGATGCAGTCTCCGAATGAATCGGGACTCTTTTCAGCCTTCTTGACGCTACCGCGCGGTTCGCCACGCCAGTCCTTGTAGGTAACGATGAGTGACTTTTCGTCGAGCATGGCAGTCTGGATGCGCGGCCAGGGGCACATGTAGATGCACACCTGTTCTCGCATGAAACCGCCAAGTACGAATGTTGTCGTAGTCAGGATGGCTACCGTTACATAGGCAATAGGGGCAGCTTGGCCTGAGAAGAAGTCCCGAAACAGGCTTGGCGCGTCAGCAAAATAGAGAATCCACGCACCACCGGTGGCAAAGCTGATTGCGAGGTAGATCGTCCACTTCAACAAACGCCGGGCAATCTTCGAAGGCCCCCAAGGTGCCTTGTAAAGCCGGAACCGTGCGTTGCGGTCCCCGTCGATCAATCGATCGACATGCTGGAACAAGTCCGTCCAGACCGTCTGAGGACAAGCATATCCACACCACGCCCGGCCCACCGCGCTGGTAACGAGAAACAGGCCTATGCCGGCCATGATCAGCATTCCGGCGACGAAATAAAATTCGTGGGGCCAGATTTCGATGCCGAACATGTAAAACCGGCGATGGGCCAGGTCGATCAGAACGGCCTGGTCAGGTGCATAGGAACCGCGGTCCCACCGAAGCCAGGGTGTGATGTAATAGATCGCCAGAGTAACGGCCATGATGAACCACTTGAATCGCCGGAAAGGACCGTCAATCCGGCGATTGAAGACTGGCTCACGCTTTGCGTAAAGTACGGGTTCAGGCACCTGAGCGCCTTTCTTGTTGCTTGTAACGGCAAGGGGTTCAGGGCTGTTCATGCGTCTCCGTCGCTGAGGCATTTTCAGCCTGCGGGGCGACCTCCTCAAAGTCTTCACCCCCTCCCAGAGAATGTACATAGGCCGCCAGCATTTTTATGGTTGCCGGGTCCAGCCTGCCCCCCCACGAAGGCATTACGCCATGGTTCGGGGTAGTGATCTGCCTGGTAATGGCTGCAGGACTGCCGCCATAGAACCAGATGGCATCGGCGAGGTTGGGGGCACCGAACTGTCGCATCCCTCTCCCATCCGAACCATGGCAACTGGCGCAGTTATCAGCGAAGATCTGCGCACCGGCGGCGTTGGGCTTTGCCTTGCCCGACAGCGACTGCACATACTGTGTCACCTGCCCGATTTGCTGCGAGGTCAGGATCCCATCACGCCCGAATGCCGGCATCTGGCTGAAGCGGGTCTGGTCGTCGCCAGGTTGGCGAATGCCATGAATCAGCGTCGTCTCGATCGTCTTCAAATCGCCGCCCCACAGCCAATCGTCGTCATTCAGATTTGGATAGCCGGGGCTACCTGCTGCGCCCGCGCCATGGCACTGCACACAATTGACCTTGAATGCAGCCCGGCCGCCTTCAATGGCGGCCCGCATAAGGCCGGGATTGTCAGGCAGTTTTTCTATGGGCGTAGCTGCCAAGGCTTCCATGATCGGTTCGCGGCGGGCTTCTTCGGCGTTCATTTCGGAAGCAAGCTGGCCACGACTGGTCCAACCCAGAACACCCTCGGTTCCATGCGAGAGCAGGGGCCATGCAGGATAGACAATGCAATAACCTATGGCGAAAACAATACAGGCATAGAAACTCCACAGCCACCACCGGGGCAGCGGCGTATTGAGTTCCTCGATACCGTCCCATTCATGTCCGACGGTTTCGACGCCGGTCGCTTCGTCGATGCGCTTGTTAGCCATCGTTCTTATCCTCGAAGATCATGTTTGCCGCCTTGTTGTTGCGCTCGCGCGCACCGGGGCGAAAAGGCCACGCCGCCAGAACCAGGAAGACGATGAACATCGCCAGAAGTACCCAGCTGTCGGCAAGGTGACGAAGGAAGTCGTAGAGGGAATGCTCGATCACCGGCCTTTCTCCGTGGCTAGCTCTTCCTGAGCGGAGGCGGCGTTGACGTCGACCATCGTGCCCAGAACCTGAAGATATGCGACGAGGGCATCCATTTCCGTCAGGCGGGATGGATTCCCGTCGAAGTCACGAATTTGCGCCTTCGGATAACGCTGCTCCAGATCGCCGGCATCGGCATCGGGATCTGCCTGAGCCTTGATGTCGCTCATGGCCATTTCGACGTCCTTGTCAGTGTAGGGGACGCCTACACGACGCAGGGCCCGCAGGTTGGCTGCCGGGTCGGAAATCTTGAGGTCGGTGTCCGAAAGGAAAGCATAGGTTGGCATGATGCTTTCCGGCACCACCGCGCGAGGATCCTTGAGGTGCTGGACGTGCCATTCGTCGGAATAGCGGCCGCCAACACGGGCAAGGTCCGGGCCGGTGCGTTTGGAGCCCCATTGGAACGGATGATCGTACATCGATTCCGCGGCGAGGCTGTAATGCCCATAGCGTTCCACCTCGTCACGGAACGGGCGGATCATTTGACTGTGGCAGACATAACATCCTTCGCGGACATAGATATCGCGGCCAGCCTGTTCGAGCGGGGTATAAGGCCGCATGCCTTCCACCTTCTCGATCGTGTTGTCGATCCAGAAGAGTGGCGCGATCTCAACGATACCGCCGATCGCGACAGTGATGAATGCCCCCACGCTCAGCAGGGTGACATTGCGTTCAAGCTTCTTGTGCTTCTCGGTAATGCTCATGTTGCGAAGCCTCAATTGCTCGTGGCTGGTACAAGCGGCCTGTCGGCAGCCGGATCGTAGGCGGCGGTCTGCATCGGCGTTTCCTCGCGCAGTTTGCCAAGGACGGTCGCCCAGACGTTGATGACCATGATGACTGCGCCGCCCAGATAGAGCACGCCCCCAAAGGCGCGCAGCAGATACATCGGATGAAGGGCCGCGACAGTCTCGACAAAGCTGTTCACGAGGTAGCCGTCAGCGCCGTATTCGCGCCACATCAGGCCCTGGGTGATGCCGGCGACCCACATGGAGGCCGCGTAGAAAACGATCCCCACGGTTGCGAGCCAGAAGTGCCAGTTGACCATGCGCAGGCTGTAGAGGCGTTCACGGCCCCACAGGCGCGGTACGAGGAAATAGACTGCGGCAAACGAGATCATGCCGTTCCAGCCCAGTGCGCCGGAGTGAACATGGCCGATGGTCCAGTCGGTGTAGTGCGACAGCGAATTGACGCTCTTGATCGACAGCATCGGCCCTTCAAAGGTGCTCATCCCATAGAAGGCGACCGACATTATCAGCATACGCATGATGGGGTCGGTGCGGACTTTGTCCCATGCGCCGTTGAGAGTCATCAGGCCGTTGATCATGCCGCCCCAGCTGGGCATCCACAGCATGATCGAGAACACCATACCCAACGTCTGGGCCCAGTCGGGCAATGCCGTATAGTGGAGGTGGTGAGGGCCTGCCCAGATGTAGAGGAAGATCAGCGCCCAGAAGTGAATGATCGACAGGCGATAGCTGTAGATGGGCCGTTCCGCCTGCTTGGGGACGAAATAGTACATCATGGCCAGGAAGCCAGCGGTCAGAAAGAAGCCGACTGCGTTATGGCCGTACCACCACTGGGTAAGAGCGTCCTGAACGCCTGCAAAGGCACTGTAGCTCTTCGATCCCAGCAGGCTCACCGGCATGCTGAGGTTGTTCACGATGTGAAGCATCGCGATCGTCAGGATGAAGGCCAGATAGAACCAGTTGGCGACATAGATGTGAGGTTCCGAACGCTTCACGATCGTGCCGATGAATACGGCAGCATAAGCGACCCAGACGATAGTGAGCCACAGATCGACATACCATTCCGGCTCAGCATATTCGCGGGATTCAGTGATCCCCATGAGATAGCCGGTGGCCGCCAGTACGATGAAGAGCTGGTATCCCCAGAACACGAAGCGGGCGAGGGCGGGAAAGGCGAGCCGGGCCCGACAGGTGCGCTGAACTACATAGAAAGACGTTGCGATCAGGACATTGCCGCCGAACGCGAAAATCACCGCAGAGGTATGAAGCGGACGGAGGCGTCCGAAGTTCAGGTAAGGCTCCAGATTGAGGAGCGGATAGGCAAGCTGCAATGCAATGAAGAGGCCTGCCGCAAAACCGGCAATGCCCCAGAACACCGTGGCAATGACGCCCCAACGCACGGGATCGTCGTCATAGCGAGACGGATCATCCGGCATGCGCAGGATACCCCGCGCAATCGCCGAATAATCCGGCTTGCTGATCGTCATCCACAATCCGATCAGGGCCGCGATCGCGACAATGAACATGTGCGCGGCAAAACCGGAATCCTGAGCCGCCGCAGCCGCCATTACGGCAAGCAGCATGATCGCGAACCAGATTCCGGCGCGCGTTACAATCCTTTCCATGGAGATTGCCTTCCCTCGGTACTATCAATGAACTGGCCCTGCGACGGAACCAGGATGCCAGCATTGATGACGATCAAAAAACCGTGCCTCAAGGAAAAATTCAGCGGAAGTAAATTTGCGCGGGATCAATGTCGCAAGCGCCGGGGCGCGCAAAAAACGATTCTACGTCGTAATCACATCAGGCCACGCAGGGTGGCCACTGCGGCGTGAGGGATTGAAACAATGCGTAAACTGGCCGCCACTGCGGCGCTTGCCGCCGCCTTCGCAGTCACCGCCCCGGCCCATGCCGCGAGCCCGGACGGTAAGATTCAAGTCAAGCTGATGGGCACGGCCGTCCTGCCGGATGGCGAGATCGACAAGATCAAATATGTCGGTCCGGACTTCACGGTTGCATTGGCTGGCGTGGCGAATCCCGACACGAAAGCGAACGACAATTTTGTGCCGACCGTTGCGATCGAGTATTTTTTCTCGCCCAACGTGTCTCTCGAAACGATCTGCTGCGTGACCCAGCACGATGTCGACGGCAAAGGGGATCTCGCTGGTGCTGAAATGATTTCCAATGCCAAGATCATTCCGGCCACTTTCACGCTCAAATATCACCTCGATGCGGGGGCGATAAAGCCATATGTCGGCGCCGGCCCCACGTACTTCATTTTCATTGACGAAAAGCCGGGAGCAACGGCTAACCTGGTCGGTGCGACCAAGGCCAAACTCAATGATTCCCTGGGCTTCGCACTTCAGGCTGGCGTCGATATCCCGATCAATGATTCAGGCATGTCGATCAGTCTTGATGCCAAGCGTTATTTTCTGAATGTCGATGCCAAATGGTACGATCCCAGCGGCGTCAAGATGCTGGAAACCAAGCACAACCTCGACCCTTGGGTGTTGAGCGCAGGTTTGGGCTGGCGCTTCTGAGATAACGCTCGCATTTGCGTCCTGCCGCTTGTCAGCGGTGCAATGAAAAGGCCGGTATCCGCACCCTTGGAGGGTGCTGGATATCGGCCTTTTATCATTCAGCTACGCCGTGTAGGGATTCCAGATTGACGGAATCTCCGGTTTTCCGGCTCGTGCCGGGCGTGCGGGAGTGCAGGAACCGGGTATTGAAAACAATCTGATGGGAACAGGATGACACGTTTCGGCCCGACGTCGCAAAGCTTCATCTCGCAGCGATCGAGGATGCATTATGTGGATTGGGGCAACACCGGGGCTCCGCTGCTGATACTTGTTCACGGGAACAGGGATCATTGCCGCAGCTGGGACTGGACTGCGGAAGCCTTGTCAGAGAAGTGGCATGTCGTCGCGCCGGACCTTCGTGGCCATGGCGATAGCGCATGGTCGCCTGAGGGACGCTACGACTTTGCTTCCTATACGTATGATCTGGCCCAGCTCGCCTTTGAGCTGGGAGGAGAGCCCGCAACAATCGTAGCCCATTCGATGGGAGCACATATCGCCCTACGCTATGCAGGCATCTATCCTGACGCTGTTTCGAAACTCATCGCGATCGAAGCGGTTGGCGCGCCCGGCAATATCGATGTGGAGCGTATCAGTGCTCCGATGGCGACGCGTTTCAGACGCTGGATTGAAGAGCATAGGGGTGCTGCAGGTCACAACGCACGGGTCTATGCTTCGGTTGGGGAGGCGCAGGAACGTATGCAGGCTGAAAACCCGCGCCTGTCCGACGATCACGCATCGCACCTGACCTTACATGGCCTCCGTCGGACTGAAGATGGCGACTACATCTGGAAATTCGATAACTACCTGCGGCATTGGCCTGCACCCGACATCCCACAGAGTGCCGTGTTTGCTCTGTGGCAGAATATCGCCTGCCCGACCTTGTTGATGTTCGGCAAGGAAAGTTGGCCTTCCGCAATGGCCGATGACCTGATGCAATATGTGCCACACGTGCGTCGGATAGATATCGAAGAAGCGGGACATTGGCTCCACCATGACCGCTTCGATCGGTTCATAGGGGATCTGCAGGCTTTTCTTGACGAGTGATGTCCGAAACGATCACTCGTTGGACTTTTTAACCTCGAAGAAACGCATGTCGAAGATGTTCGCGGCCATCCAACCGCCATCTACGAGCAATGTGTGCCCGGTCACATAGTTGGACAGGCTGGAAGCAAGGAACAAAGCTGCGCCGGCGATTTCATCGGTGGTCCCCGGACGGCCCAGCGGGACGACGCTGTTCTTGAGAATGGCGAGGGATTCAGGTGTTTCGGGTAGCCGCGGGGTAGTGATACTGCCAGGGGCTACGGAATTGACCCGGATGCCGTCTCTGCCCCATTCCGCGGCCATGCTCTTGACCAGATGCATCAGTCCGGCCTTTGCGGCGCCGTAGGCTGCATGAAGTGGGGCACCGACCACGCCGTCAATGGATCCTACACACACAATCGAACCACCCGTTCCGCGAGCGATCATCGATTGCGCCACGGTCTTGGCGGTAACGAATACGTAACGCAGGTTGCGGGCCTGTTCGGAGTCCCACTCATCCAGCGACGTTTCGAGGAGGGGTTTGAACAGTGCCTGGCCGACGATGGTGACCAATACATCGAGGCCGCCAAGCTCGGCTTCCACCTCGGCAACAGCCTTCTTCACGGAGTCTTCGTCGAGAATGTCCGCCACGACGGGCATGCTCCGACGGCCAAGCTTGGCAACCTGATCGGCGACAAGTTCAGCGCGTTCCTTGGCGTTGTCCAGCACCGCTACATCGCAGCCTGCCTGTGCAAGATGCAAAGCGGTCGATTCTCCCATGCCGCGCCCGCCGCCAACGACCAGCGCCTTCTTCCCTTCAAGTCCGAACAACGATGACATGGTAATCTTCTCCCAATTTTCCTGGCCGCATGACGACGATGTGGCGCGCTCCATAATACAACAGCTGGCTGCGGGTATGACCGTTCGGCAATTTTCCATCAATGCGGAGGGGTGTGCCGCGAGCTTGCAGGGGGTTGGCATTTGTTACCGACTAACCGAAACAAGGCAAAAGAGCGGAAGTGGAGACGAGGATGACCGATATTCAGGTGTGCGTCGATTGCACTAACCAATTGGGGGAGGGGCCGGTCTGGGATGTTGCGGAACAGCGGCTTTACTGGATCGACAGTATGAAGAACCAGATCTGGCGCTGTTCCGCCGATGGCAGCGATGTGCGGACCTGGGAATTGCCTGCGGCGATCGGATCGCTGGCCTTGCGCGAGAACGGTGGAGCGCTGCTTGCGCTCGAAACCGGCCTGCATTTTTTCGATTTCGATAGCGAAAAGCTCGAACTCGTGGCCCACCCGGAGGAAGGGCAGGAAAATGTCCGCCTCAATGATGGCAAGGTCGATAGCCTTGGCCGCTTTATCGTCGGCTCTCTTGATATGGAGACAGTATTCGATCCACCGGCCCGCCCGGATCGGCGTGGCGCCCTTTACCGGCTGGACACGGATCTAAGCCTGCATCGGCTCGAAAGCGGCATGTCGGTTTCCAACGGACCCTGCTGGAGCCCGGATCAGTCCACCTTCTATTTCACGGAAAGCACGGACGACACTATCTTTGCCTACGATTGGGACGCGAAATCCGGAGTGGCGAGCAACAAGAGAGAGTTTGCCCGCCTCGCGGCCAACTGCATTCCTGATGGCGCCACCGTTGACGAGGAAGGCTATCTCTGGTCGGCGGCGAATGGTGCCTACAGCGGTAAAGGCGAATTGCGGCGATATGCCCCGGATGGGTCGCTTGATCGCATCGTGACCATGCCGACACCGAAACCGACCAGCCTGATGTTCGGGGGGCCTGATCTGGACATTCTGTTCGTCACAGGGATGAACATACCCAGCGAGGTGCCCGAAACGCCTTTCGACGGAAAGCTGTTCGCCGTTCACGGACTGGGTGTGAGAGGGCTGCCGGAACGCCGGTTTGGCGGCTGAATCTGAGGCAGTCAGGGGCGCAGGTTGGAGGACATTGCCTCTCGCCTGCGCCTTCCTGGATTAACTGACCTTTTCGGCGAACATATCCTTCACATCATTCAGGCTGACCTTGAGTGAAGGTGTGCGGGGCAGGGCATCGACAATCCGCAGTCGCGCAGGAATATGCGTTGGAGGCAGATTTGTCCTGACGTGGTCCAACAAAGCCTGCTCGCTGACTGTCGGTGCGCTTTCTAGCAGTTCAACCGCGGCGACAGGTACTTCGCCCAGGCGGGCATCGGGCATACCAACCACGGAAGCATCGGCAACTGAAGGATGAGCGCGCAGAACATCCACCACGCGTTCAGGTAAAATCTTGAACCCGCCGCGCACGATCGCGCCATCATAACGGCCGCGATGGAAGACGTAGCCATCCTCGTCGATCATTACGAGATCGGTTGTGCGCACCCAGTCAGGCCGGACGGCGGGGCAATGTACCTCCATCAAGCCTTCGTGCCCGGGAGGTACTGCCTCTCCGGTTTCAGGGTCCACAGCTTTGATTTCCACGCCTGGCATGGGCAACCCCGTGCTGCCGCGTTTGGAATTGCCGACCTTTTCCCGCATTTGCGGTGTCCAGCGCACGATCGTGCCGCAGAATTCCGTCGCGCCCATACCCCAGAGGATGGGAATGCCATAGCGTTCTTCAAAACGATCTTGCAGATCGGGGTCCAGGTAAGCCGATCCTCCCGATACGCTTTGCACGCTCTTCATGTCATCGACCGAGACATTCGCGTCCATCAGCATGCTGATGGCGGTGGGATTCAGGCCGAGAGTGGATGGGCGATGGCGGCGGATGGATTCCACCAAGGCATCCACAGAGAAACGTTCGAACATGACCAGAGGAGTGCCGTTGACGGCACTGGACATCAGCAGACACACGCCGCCCACGCCGCCCAGCGGCCAGATGTTGAGTTGTACCTCCGGTATTTCGTCGGCTTCGCCCCCGGGGGCGCTCGCAACGGCGCGTTCAAGTAAGCGCAACGGCATGGCAATCCGTTTTGGCGGACCTGTGGTGCCGCTGGACAATACCTCGATGCCGCCTTCGCTGCCGGTATCCAGACCTGCATGATGTTTCAGGCAGGTTTCAAGACCGGCCACAGGGGCTGGCGCGCTATCGAAAGAACTAAGCTCGATACCGGCGCTGCCGGCATCTTTCACCGCATCGCGGAAATTAGGCCAGTCTTCCACATCGGCGATGATCGCCCCGGCTCCGAGCGAACTCACCGCCTCGACGAGAGCTGCTGGAGGCAGGAAAGGGTAAATGAAACTGATCGAGCGGCGTTGGGCCAACAATCCCACAACCGTCGCCGCATGAGTCAGACGGTTGCGGATTATAACTCCGACACGGGCATCGGGTGGGCAACCGGTTGCATCCACTGCGGCAACGACGGCTTCACCGAACCGTGCCACTTCACCCCAGGTTACCCATTTCCCCTGATATTCGATTCCGCGCAGGTCGCTGCGGGCCCGGAGGTTATCCCGCAGCTTGTCGACAACATCTCCCACGCTCAGTCTCTCTTGCCCTCGAGAAGGCCCTTGAGGTTGCTGGACATGATTTGCTCCTTCTGAGTCATGTTGAAGGATGCCAATTCCTCAAGGAAGTCAAGCGGCCGCTCAGTCCCTTCCGGATGCGGGTAGTCGCTGCCGAAGAGGATGCGATTGGTCTGCATCAGCTCTCCGACCTTGTCCCAATTGTCCTCGACGAACGGCGTGACAAAGACATTCCGATGGAAATGCTCGACCGGATCGAAGCTGAATTTCTGGGGCATCTGGCCGTAAACGTGCTCCAGTGTCTCTATCAGCGGTCCAACCCACTTGGCGCCGTTCTCGACACTGACCACACGGACGTCGGGAAAGCGCTGGAATACACCGCCGCAAATGATTGCGGACAATGTGTCGGCAATCGCACGCTCAATGATACGCAGGCAGTTGACCAGCGGATCGGATTCGAACGGCAGCCACTCGGAACCGCCGGTCCACATCGTGATGAGATTGTCATAGTCAGAATTCGACGCATGGATCGTGACGAAAATCTTTGCCTCGTTCACCCGCGCCCAGAACGGATCGAAATCCTTCAGGCCGGGAGAGCGCCCACCGCGATAACCGGGGACCGGAGACGGACGTAAATTGACCGTACGGGCGCCTTGTTTGAGCAACCATTCCAGTTCTTCGATCGCGCGGTCCATGTTGGCAAGGCCGATTACCGGCACACCGAACAGGCGTTCATCACGATGGAAGCCCCATTCTTCCGATACCCACTGGTTCAACGAATGCAGCGCATCGTGCAGCAGGTCATGATTATAGGACAGGCCATGTTCGATCACTGAAAACAGCGTAGGAAACATCAAAGCGGCTTGCACATTCTGTTCGTCGAGCACAGCCATACGGTCGGCACCGTAACGCCAGGCTGGGGGAGGGGTAACCGGCTTGCCCGCCAGTTCACGCATCGACAGGCCTTCGGGGTTCTGCGCCTTGTAATACTTTACATGAGTGCCTGGCGCAGCAACCCGTTCAAACGTGGGGTTCGGCAGATAATCCGAAATGCGGGAATTGATTGCCAGACGCCGACGGCCGTTGCTTTCCGTGATGTAACGAAAATCTCTTTGCCACTTTTTGGGGAGGTGGCGAAACAGGGCGTCTTCGGGTTCGTAGAAATGATTGTCCGCGTCGTAAACGGGGAAGGGAAGGGTAGCGGTCATAACGCTCTCGCAAAAATTACAGATGATGTTTGGCTGTTGGCGTCCTTTTCCCTCGCGGGAAGGCCTCTCGTCAACGCTGCCAAGCGCCTTTCCGCCTACGTGGAAGGTGCCTGGCGATGGCTGTCGTGGTCAACTCGCGCGGGGAAGGTTCAAGGCGTACTGTGCGATAATGCCCCGGTGAACCTCGCTTGTTCCGCCATAGATGGTCTGGCTGATCGACTGGCGATGCCGATCTTCTATTTCCGACAGGGCGGATGTTTCGTGATGGAGTGAGGCAGGGGCAGCGAGTGCAACCATATCCGCGGCGTCGTGCATATAGATTTCGGTAGCGAAAAGCTTCGCCATAGGGCCGCTGGCGCGGCTGCCCGCTCCGACCGACCCGGCCCAGGTCGCACGACGGCACAGCAGATCAGCGATCTCGAGATGCGTTGCGACCCGGGCGACCGCGGTCAGAACCGTAGGATCATCTATGGGACGCTTGCCATGTGAATCGGGGGCGTGAGTCCATTGCTCCACTGCCTCCATCAGGCTGCGATGGTTGATGTGATAGCCTTCGCCGCCGTGCTCGATCTCCATTGCGGCTGCCATAACATTCAGCCCACCGTCGACTTCACCAAGCCGGTAACGATCCGGCACGCGGACCTCGTCATAGAAGGTGATATTTGTCCGTTCATCCTGCAGCGTATGGACAGGTTGGATTGAAACGCCGGGCAGGTTCATCGGGAAGAAGAAGATTGTGATGCCGCGGTGTTTCGGCTTGTCCGGATTGGTGCGCGCGATCAGCAGAACGTAATCGGAAATGTGCGCACCGGTAGTGAACATCTTCTGACCGCTGATGATCCAGTCGTCACCATCCCGTGTCGCCCGGGTGCGTGCCGCGAACATGTCTGAACCCGATCCCGGCTCCGTGAAGCCCAGACAGCTGAGTGCTCGCCCCTGAATGATCGGAGGTAAAACTTCTTCCTGCAATTCTGGCGAGCCGAATTTCATGACCATACGGGCCCCCATATTGGAGCAGCCGATGGGAACGCGGGTCCAGCGATACTCCTCGAACACGCGGCCAAGAGCAGTAACGGCCATGGCGCTCACTTCCCGGCCGCCCCACTTCTTGGGCCAGTCTGGATAGGCTAGGCCTGCCGCTGCTAGCTTGAGGTGGAAGTCGGGATCATGCCCTTCCGTCGAATGGTGAGCCTTGGCTTGCAGCTCAGGCGTCATTTCAGCCTTGAAGAACTGGCGAACTTCTTCCGCGAAGGCTTCAGCCTCAGCGCCAAGCCCCGTCTCGATACCGGGTTCGCCCGCATCAGGCAGGCTGACCTTTTCACCATGCCACAGTCTTTTGCCGACGGTCAGAAGCAGTTTGTCCGGATCGCCCTCAGCGAGGGCCATGCGATTGATCGCCTTGAAATACAGATGAATGTCGTATTCGAGAGACAGACCATATCCGCCAAACGTCCGGAGGCTCCGCGTAGCGGCGGTTCTGGCGGATTTCGCCGTCCACCATTGGGCCATCGGGATGAGGGCAGCCGCCTTGTTGCTTCCGCTGGCGAGCGTACAAATCGCGTGCCACGTCAACAGGCGGGCACCTTCTATGTCGGTGATCGATTCAGCCAGTGGGAACGCAACCCCCTGGAATGAGCCGATTGGCCGTTCGAACTGGGTTCTTTCGCAGGCATAAGCCGAAGCAAGTTCTATAGCCTCCGTAGTCGCGCCGATCAGGTAGGACGTGCGCAAGAGCCCGCATTCTTCCCAGGCCGCTTCGAACAACGTGGAGATTTCGTTGCCCTGTGCAACAACAGCGCGTTCGCCGGAGGGGCTGGTCGCAATAATCTCCCCACCTTCGCACGAGAGAATTGTCGCACTATCTTGGGGATGGAAAGCCAGCGGCGTGTCCGCGATCGAACCGGTCATCTCGTGGGCGGTCGGGCTATTGAGTTTCGCGAGAAGGCGATAAGCGGCCATTGAATCCGCGATAGGGATGGGCGCAACGACACGGCCTGCCGCTTCGCACACCAGAGCGGCGTCCATCAACCCAACGTCTGAGCCACCTGCATCTTCCGGCATGCGCATGGCGATGAAGCCCATTTCCACGGCTTCTTGCCAAAGCGTCATGGCGATACCGGCATCGGCCGCTCGCGCCTCGTCCATCGAAGATCTCGCCCGGAAAAAGCGATCGGCCGTTTCGGCCATCAGCATCTGCTGTTCGTCGAGGTCGAGATTCATCAATAGCTCCGGTTCTTGAATGGAGCGGCTGCATCCGCATCCTGCTCGCGTATTGTCAATTTTGCGAGCAACGCCTTCCGACCATCCGGAAGCCCGCTCCTAACTGGTGCGGGCAAGGCAACACGGCTACACTCTGTAGCGCAAGGAGGATTTCCAGTGGCAGAATTTATCGACTATTCAGTCGACGATCGCGTGGCGACAATCACGCTCAACCGTCCCGAGAGGCGTAACGCGCAGAATCAGCAATTCCTCGAAGAATTGAACGTGGCCTTCGATCAGGCTGCGGAGGACGAGGGGGTTCGTGTAGTGCTTCTTCGGGCTGATGGGCCGCACTTTTCCGCGGGGCATGACATCAGCCCTGAGGAAATGGCCAAAGGGGCTTTCCAGCGCATTGAGGAAACCATTCCTGAGCGGGGGATGCTTGGTATCCACGAATGGGAAGCCAAATATTACCTCGGTTTTTCCAAGAAGTGGCGCGACATTCCCAAGCCTACGATAGCGGCCGTTCAAGGGGCTTGCATCGCGGGCGGGCTGTTGCTCGCCTGGCCATGCGATATCATCATTGCCGCCGACAATGCGCGCTTTTCCGACCCTGTCGTGATGATGGGAATAGGTGGGGTCGAATATCACGGACATACCTGGGAACTGGGCCCGCGCAAGGCCAAGGAAATGCTGTTTACTGCGCGTCCGATAGATGCCCACGAGGCCGAGCGTCGCGGGATGGTCAACCGGGTGGTTCCGCTGGCCGATCTCGAAACCCAGGCCCGCGCGCTTGCCGCCGACATATCCAAGATGCACCCCCACGCGTTGGCAATGGCCAAGAGGGCGGTCAATCAAACGATGGATATCATGGGACAAAGCGCAGCCCTGCAAAGCTGTTTTGACATTCACCAGCTCGGGCATGCATCAGCCTATGGTCAAACCGGGCAATGGATGGTTGCCGGCATGGATGCCGTGAAGGGTAACAAGTGACAATTCTCGTTGAAATGGCGAACGGTGTTGCGAAGCTCACTCTCAATCGACCCGACAGACTCAATGCGCTTACGATGCCGATGCTGGATGAACTGGTCGAAAGGCTTCAGTCATTTGCGGTGGACGCTTCGGTCCGGTGCGTGCTGATTGCAGGTGCAGGGAAGGGCTTCTGCGCGGGTTACGATCTTTCGGGTGGCGAGGAACCGGACAAGACCAGCGAGATAAGGCCGGAGGAAGCCGCGGCCCACATGATGATCCACTCGCAGATACCTACGCTGTTGCGGCGCATGGCTAAGCCGACTGTTGCCGCTATTCGCGGACCGGCCGCCGGTAGCGGCCTCTTGCTGGCGGCGGCCTGCGATCTGCGTGTCGCATCGGTTACGGCGCGCTTCAAGCTCGCGTTTGCCACTGCCGGACGATGCGGTGATCCGGGGGGAAGCTTCCTGCTGACTCAACTGCTTGGCTCGGCCAAGGCGCGCGAGCTGTACTTATTGGATGAGAAGTTCGATGCGCCGAGCGCCTTGGCCATGGGATTGGTCAATCGTCTGGTCGATGATGATCAACTGGAAGCAGAAAGCCAGACGATCGCGGAAAAGCTCGCCCAGGGGCCGACCGCTGCGTTCGCGGCGATGAAGCGCAATCTGAACAATGCCGAAACCAGCTCATTTGAAGAAACCATGGCGCTGGAGGCCACCGCCAACGCACAACTCAGTCTCTCCCATGATGGTAAGGAAGCAGCCAGAGCATTCATGGAAAAACGTGCTCCGGTATTCCGCGGTTACTGAAACTGAGCGCAAAGGAGGCTGTGTGAAGTGACCGGTAAAGGCCCCAAGAAGAAGGTTCTGATTGCCGGCGCATCCGGAGCTGTCGGCGGTGCCGCGCTGAGTCATTTTTCCAGCTTGCCCGATTGGGAGGTGGTCGGTGTGTCTCGCAGGCCGCCGATCATGCCATATGGCAGAGCGCGGCACCTGTCGGCTGATCTGTTGGACCGCGATGCATGCCAGCAAATTTTCGGTGGTATGCATGATGTCACTCATGTGGTCTTTGCCGCCCTGAACGAGCGTGAGGACGATGTTGTCGCGGGATGGAGCGATCCCGCGCAAATGGCGAAGAACGCAGCAATGTTGGCGAACTTGTGCGACCCGTTGTGCGATGCGGCTCGCGGGTTGCAACATATTTCGCTGGTACACGGGCCCAAGGCCTACGGTGTGCATCTGCCTGATCTCGACTTGCCAATCCCCTTGCGCGAGACCCAACCGCGTGCACCGGGGGACAATTTCTATTATTGGCAGGAAGATTACCTGACCCGGAAGAGGAAGGCTGGTGCCGGCGAATGGGCGGTTACGATATTGAGGCCATCCAGCGTGGTCGGGGTCGTTATCGGTGGCGCTCTCAGCCCATTTCTTGTTCTGGCAGTGTTTGCATCGTTATGCCGTGAGGCTGGCCGCGCCATGCCCCTGCCAGCGGGGCGGGGGGAGATTGTGGATTTCACTGATGCGGACCTGATCGCGGAAGCGCTGGCATGGGCAGCAGAGGCGCCTCATGCGCGCAATGAAGCGTTCAATCTGACAAATGGCGACGTGTTCCCAATTCGCGATGCGTTTCCGTTGGTAGCGGAATCGCTCGGCGTTTCTGTTGGCTCTGTTTGTCAGTACGATATCGCCGATGAACTTGCATGCCTGGCGCATCTGTGGCCAGGCATGGTCGAGAAATATGGCCTGGCGGCCCCCTCCGATATTGAGACATTCCTGGGGTTTTCTCCTCAGGTTGCGCGTGTCTGGACGGCCCCTGTACAGCCCGGCGATGAGTTGCGCTGGAATTTGATCAATACGATCAAGGTCAGGCAGGCAGGCTTTGCAGGCTGTATTGATACTGCAGATATGATGAGAAAATATCTTCGCCGCTATCAGGATCTGAAGCTTATCCCTCCGGCCCTTTAAGCGGCGAAGACCTGCTGTCAGTTGGCCATGAATTGGCCGCCATTCACATCGAGCAAGACGCCTGTCACGGCACTTGCAAGATCGGACAGGAGGAAAATCACAGCTCCTGCGCATTCATCGTCGCGAGGAATTCGCCGCAGCGGGATTGTCTCTTTCAATTCACGTTCAAGGACTTCGGTCGAAACACCACGTGCCTCTGCCCGGGCCGCAAACCCTTTGCGCAGAGGTTCCCCGGCCATCCACCCCATCAGCGCGCCGTTCACTCTGATACCCTCAGGCCCCAGTTCACGTGCTAATTGGCGGGTTGCCATGTTCAGACCCGCCTTGGAAATGTTGTAGCCACCGGACCCTTCGGTGCCGATCCGGGTACCGACTGTGCTGATGTTGACAATGCATCCCCTGGATTGCCTGAGATGGGGCAAAGCTGCCTGGGCGAGTGCAAGCCCACCGAAGCAGGCGACATCCATTGCACTGCGCCAGCCCTGTAGATCAGCATCAGCGAATGGCCCGGCTTCGAAACGGAAAGCACTGTTGACCAGAGCATCAATGCGCCCGAACCTGTCCGCAGCACTTGAAATCAGGCGCTTGCAATCATCCGAGTTTGTTACATCGGTCGGGACGGAAAGCGCGTGTCCTCCGGTCGCCTCGATTTCAGATGCAACACTTTCGATAAAACCGGCCGAACGTGCGCCCAAGGCCACAGTGGCGCCTTGCTCTGCGCATTGCAGAGCAAGTTTTCGGCCCAACCCAGGGCCGACGCCACTTATGACGACTGTCCTGCCTGTCAGTAAACCGCTGCTCACCCCAGTTGATCCAGGTAAGTGTCAGTTCCGAAGACGGATGCAAGGAACGGCGATGCAAAGCGCACGGTGCCGATGCCTGACTCTTCGATCAGCTTGCCGAACGGAACATAGCGCTCCGCCCATACGTCCATGGGGTTTTCTACTGAGAAGGAAACGAAGTTGACGTGATTGCCGGCAGACAGGGGGACGTCAGCCGGGCTGCGGGCATCCAACGGCACAGGACAGGAAAGCAGACTGACATCGCCCGGGCAATCGACTGAGTCGAAGAAAGCTCGGGCATCCTGCTCTGTCTTGCCGGGGACGAGGTCGACGATGAAAGCGGCCAGCCCCGCGTATTGCCGGTCCAAAGCAAGTTCCACGGGCATTGTGCTGCCCGGTGCATTATATTCCTGTTCGTAACGATAGAAGCCGGTCAGGATATGGTCGCGCTCCTTGAACATTCGCCCTTGTTCGTGGAGCCGGTTTACCTGGACTACCGCCCATTCATCCCAGTCGGCATGATGTTCATCGAGAATCCAGTAAAGTGCAAGAAAGCTGCCTTTGGAAAGGTCCGAACTGGAACCGTACCGCAACGCCTTGCAATCGCGGGTCGCGATGTAGCGTGCTCCTGACAGGGTGTATTCTCCGATCATGCAACCGCTATAGAAATGGTCGCGCTCGTACCACCTGTTATAGGCCACTTCGTAACCGGGACGGGCCTCGATCATGGTGAAGAGAAGTGTCCCCAGCCGGATCACGCGATCCTGCCGCGCAATTACGGCGTGACTGTAATGTTCTTCGTTGCTTTCCATCCAATATCTCCCTTGCCATGTGTGGCGCGATCAGGCCGACCTGCCGACGCTATGGTTGTGCCGCAAGGCGTGGCTTGCCAGTGTTCGCCAGTCAAAGCTGGCGCGAAAAGTTCCGGTACTTCGGAATGAGCAGATCCCCTGTTTTCGATCTTGTTCGTTGGCGGCAAGGGAGCTTTCCGAAACATATCATCGCATATGGTCAATGCTTGGCTTGCGCCGGTGTGAGATACGCGCCGGCAAGGAGAATATGAGAAATGAAGGCAGCGGAAGAAACCGAGCTGGTGGAAGGCGCGACAGGCCAGATGATGGCCAGATCGGCGCAGGTGGATCATGATTTCATTCGGCGCGCGGTTGAATTGGCCGATCTCGATGCGGTCAGGGTTTCGATCTATCAGATGACAGGCGCTTCCGACATTGCGGATCTGCCCGTTGCCAAGGACTTGACCCGGGAACAACGCGAGACACTGATCGACAAGGCGGTTGAGTGGTTGAAAAATCATGCTTCTGCCGAAATGCCCGCAGAGCCGTCGCTCGACAAACTGCGCGAATTGATGACAGTCGCCACGCACAAGGAAATGAGCGATCTTGAATTCGAGGCACGTCGTGATTTGCCTGGATTCCGCGATTATCCGTTTGCGGCAGAATGGGAGGGTGAAAAGCCCGAGATTCCTGAGGGCTTTAAGGTGGCGATCATTGGTAGCGGGCCTTCCGGTATCGCCGCAGCGGTTCAATGCAAGGTGCTGGGCATTCCCTATGTGGTCCTGGAACGTCAGGCGGGTGCAGGGGGGACCTGGATCATTAACCGCTATCCGGAAATCCGGGTCGACACGCCATCGATCACTTACGAATTCAGCTTTGAAAAACGATATCCGTGGAAGGAGCATTTCGGAAGAGGGGATCAGGTTCGCGAATATCTGGACCATGTCTCCCGCAAGTATGGCGTGCGAGACAATACCCGGTTTTGCAGTGATCTGAAGAAGGCGACTTTCGACGAAGGGCGCAATCTCTGGACACTCGAATTCGAGACCCCGGAAGGCAAGGATACGCTGGAAGCCAACGTTGTCATCACGGCATGCGGGACCTTTGCAAATGCCAAACTGCCTGATTTCGAGGGCATGGAAAGCTTCAAGGGGCAGATCGTTCATCCCTCGCGGTGGCCGCAGGATCTGGACCTCACCGGGAAACGGGTTGCCTTGATCGGCAATGGTTCCACAGGTGTCCAGATGTTGGGAGCGCTCGCCAAGAAAGCTGCCCATGTTTATGCAGTACAGCGTACGCCCCAATGGATAAGTCCGCGCGAAAAATACGGTGCCCCGATGGAACCGGAGATTTCCTGGCTGGTGGACAATCTGCCCGGGTACTGGAACTGGTGGCGTTACATGGCCACTGCCGCCCTGTTCGACATCCATAGCATCCAGATCCCGGACCCTGACTGGCAGGCCAAGGGAGGCAAGATCAATCAGGCCAACGATCAACTGCGTGATTTCCTGACGGGCTATATCAAGCAGGAAACGGGTGGGGATCAGGAGCTGATCGACCAATTGGTGCCGGATTACGCGCCGTTCTCGCGTCGGCCTGTGGTCGATAACGGTTTCTACCGGGCATTGACTCGTGACAACGTGGATCTGGTCACCGGCGGCATTGCCCGGCTTTGTCCGGACGGCATCGTGATGGAGGATGGACGGACGCTGGATGTCGATGTGATAATATCGGCCACTGGCTTCGAAGTTGTGAAATACCTGCTTCCAGCACGCTACATCGGTCGTGAGGGCAAGGATCTGCATGAAGTCTGGGATTCAGGCGACGGACCGCGCGCCTACCGCAGCATGATGATGCCGGGCTTCCCGAACATGTTCATGGTTTATGGGCCGAATTCGCAGCCGCTCTCGGGGGGGACTGGTCTCCCCGCATGGTACATGGTCTGGGCGTCTTTTGCCGGGCAATGCATGATGAAGATGCTGCAAGAGGGCAAACAACGCGTGGAAGTCAAAAACACTCCCTTTGAGGATTACAATGTAGCCCTTGATAGGGAGGCATCGAACCTCGTGCAGTTGACCAAGGAAGGCGGTGTCGAGCGGAACTACTATGTCAATCGCCAGCACAACCGTCTGCAGGTGAATGCTCCTTGGGAAAGCCCGGATTTCCATCGTCTGTGTACCGTTGTCGACTGGGACGATCTGGAACTGTCGTAATTCTGTTAGTTTGAGTTTCCTGCTGGCGTGCGGTGTCTTGGTGAACGGCGCATGCCAAAGCGGACCTGTATTTTTTGGGAGAGCAAGGCATGCGTGCACTGATTTATGAAGGCAAAGGCAAGGTTGCCTTCACTGACAAGCTGACAGTGAGAGAGCCGGCCGATGACGAAGTGCTTGTCCGGATCGTCGCCAGCGGCATCTGCCACAGCGATATCAGTGTCGTCGACGGCAAGATCGATTGGCCGGCACCGGCTGTTCTAGGTCATGAAGGTGCAGGGGTGATCGAAAAGGTCGGGTCGAAAGTAACCGGTCTTGAGCCGGGTGATCACGTCGCGTTGCATACTCTGGCCTATTGCGGCCATTGTGCACATTGCGAAACCGGGCATCCCACACATTGCCGTCATACACTGGGCAATTGCACGCAGCCCTTCGATCTTGACGGTAAGCCAGTATCGAACTTCGCAGCGACATCTACCTTTGCCGAATTCACTGTAGTGAAGCATCAGCAGGCAGTTAAGATCGACAAGGCTATCCCTCTCGATGTCGCCTGCCTGATCGGGTGCGGTGTGTTGACCGGGGTGGGCTCGGTAATCAACCGGGCAAAGGTGGAAGCTGGTGAAACGGCGGCCGTTTTCGGAGCAGGTGGAATCGGCCTGAACGTCATCCAGGGCTTGCGTCTTGCAGGCGCGGCCCGGATCATTGCGGTCGATCTGATGGCCTCTCGAGAGGAAACCGCACGCAGCTTTGGCGCCACCGACTTCATCGATGCATCGAAAGAAGACGCACCGGCGAAGATCAAGGAACTGCTTGCCGATCCTGTCAAACCCGCAACTGGTGGGGCGGACTGGAGCTTCGAATGCTCCGGCAGCAAGGTCGCATTGCAGAACGCCATTGGCTCGCTGGCATGGGGTGGTAATTGCGTGATGGTAGGGACTCCTGCCTTTGACGCGACTGTCGAGATGCCGGTATTCCCTTTGTTGTCAGTCGACCGCGGACTGATGGGGGCCCGTTACGGCTCGTCCAGACCGCATCATGACATTCCTGCCTATCTTGCGCTCTATTCCAACGGTTCGCTGATGTTGGATGAGTTGATCACTACCCGTTACAATCTTGAAGATTTCGAACAGGCTTTCGAAGATCTGGAAACGGGTAAGCTTGCCCGCGGCGTTTTCGTTTACTGAGCTTTATCATGAGCACGATCCCCAGCCTCCCCGCATGGAAACTTCCGGACGTTCGCGAAGGGTATCCGGCGCCTGACGATTTGCTTGAGAAGCGCAGGATGGCTGGGGGTGACGCGCCTGTCCCTTCAGAATTGGTACGGGATATAGCCGGTGTGCGCTGCCTCGTTGTTGCTGCGGAGAATCCGACGCGGCGCATGCTTTATTTTCATGGCGGCGGGTATCGGATGGGGTCTCCTGTCGCCTGGGTTCCGTATGCCACGCAATTGGCCCGGGCGATGGAAGCCGAAGTGATCCTCCCTTTTTATCGTCTGGCGCCAGAGCATCCGTTCCCCGCCGCACTGCACGATGCCGTCACGGTATATCGCGAACTGGCCGGAGAGGGCCAGGTCCTGTTGGGTGGCGACTCCGCCGGGGGAGGGTTGGCTGCGGCCCTGAGTATCGCGGCCAGTCGTATAGGAGCACCTCCTGCCGGGACTGTGCTGGTTTCCCCAATGCTCGATTTCGGGGCCAGTGATGAAACCTACGATCTTAACGGCGGGCGCGATCAGCTGTTTTCCCGTCAGGCAGTTGAAGACTGTGCGGCATTGTATCTTCAGGGGCATTCTCCCGAAGATCCGCTAGTTTCTCCGCTTTATGTCGAGCCCCAGGACTTTCCTCCTGCCTTGATACTGATCGGTGGAGACGAAGTGTTGTTGGGCGAAGCGATCGCTTTTGCGCGCAAGCTTGCGATGGCTGACAGGCGAGTCACGCTGCACGTTGCGCCCGGGGTTGGTCACGTTTGGCCGATGATGGCACCCGGCACCCAAGAGGCAGATGATGCAATTGCCGCTGTTGCGACATTTGCGGCCGCTTGCCTGCCCTGATCCTTCATCAGAGGTGGTAGTCGCAGGTCGGCTCGGGACTAGCTCAATTCGAGCCCTTACCGTAGTTTGAATGCCCCACATCGTCGAGCAGATCGAGATGGACCGGGGACCACCCCAGTTCTTTTCTGCTTCGCGGCGCCCGGCTGCGGCTGCAAACGCCCATGCCGATAAGTGTGTAGAATTTGCCCCATCGTTCGACGGCTTCATCAAAATCGAGGCTCCGCGATGGAACGCCTGCATCGGCGGCAACAGCCTGGGCGATGGTACGATTGTTCAATTCGCCTGCTACTGCGTGATAAAGCGCGCCTCCTGAACCCTTCTCAAGCGCCAAGCGATATAGCTCGGCGAGATCTTCCACGTGAACATTTGAATAGAGATTGAGCCCTCGTCCGAGATAGCCGACTTCGCCAAATTCCCATGCGTCCTTGTAAAACCGGGCCATGTGACCGCAGCCGCCATTACCCCAGATCATGGAAGGGCGGATAACCATGGCGCGGACCGCGCCCGTCCACCCTGCCGACATAACCAGATTCTCCGTTACATGGCGGAAACCAATGTACCTGGATGGTACGAAGTCGTCATGCTCCGCGAAGGTGTCCTCGCTCCATTCACCGTCGGTGCGCTGTGAAAGGATGCCCGTGCCGCTGGTAAAGATGAGGTCCTTCTTCGCACCGGACAGCTTCTTTGTCAGCGAAGAGAGAAAGTCGAACTCTTCCTGCATGTCGAGTTGCGCGGTGTAAATCACCGCATCATGTTCGATTGCAGCATCAAGCAATGCTTGTGGCTCAGACAAGTCTCCGCGCATGGGCGTGGCACCAGCTGACTGGACGATCAGGTCGCCTGCGGCAGAACGCGATATTCCGGTGACATCCATACCGGCACGGCTCAGATTTTGCGCAATATGGGATCCGAGATAGCCAGAAGCACCAAATATCAGAACGTTCACTGCCAGTTCCCTTCCTGTTGTCGATGTCGTGAACACCGTTCTAACTAGGTTGTGCCACTTCAGGCGTGAACCTTCCACGTTACCGGAAATGGAATGGCTCAGATTGACCCTATGGCATTGCTGTCGGACGTCCCGATCCGGGAGAAATGGAAGACCTTCCATGCCTTCAACGCATAAATGCAAGAGCGGGATGCCCATGGAGAAGATGAAAATGCGCGCCGAAGAGTTTGGTGAGACTCTGTCGGACGCAGTGCGCAATGCCAGCAGTGGCAAGCGTACCCTGATGCTGATTATGCTGACCTTGATCTATTCGCTGAATTACCTTGATCGGCAAATTGTCCTGATCCTGCAGGAACCGATAAAGGAAGAATTTGTCCTTCAGGACTGGCAGTTGGGCCTGCTGACGGGCGGTTCGATCAGCTTGTTCTACACTCTCATGGGAATTCCCATCGCCCGGTGGGTGGATACCGGCATCAATCGAGTCAGGATGATTGCCGTCATCACAATCCTGTGGAGCCTGTTGACTGCGGTTGGCGGCGTGACACGAAACTATGCCCAGCTATTCGTCGCCCGCATGGGAGTGGGCATGGCCGAATCCGGGTATACGCCGGCGGCTCACTCGCTGTTGTCCGACATATATCCAGCTGATCGGCGACCCGCCGCCATGGGGATCTTCGCCACCGGCATTCCGATAGGGATGATGCTCGGCCTCGCAGTTGGCGGTTATATCGCCCAACATTACAGCTGGCGTGCCGCTCTCCTGATTGTCGGGCTGCCGGGAGTGATCGTGGCGCTCGCTTTTCTGCTGATTGCCCGAGAGCCGATGCGTGGGGAGTCTGAAAGTACTCCGCAACCGGACAATGTCGGAAAGGTAAGCTTTCGCGATGCAGTGTCGGCCTTGTGGCACAGGCCGGCCTATGTTCAGGTCGTATTGGCAAGTGCCGGGGCCAGCTTCGTCCAGATGGGGATTGCTGCCTGGCTTCCATCCTATCTCATCCGTGTCCATGGCATGTCATTGTCGGAGGTCGGCCTCGGTATGGCGGTGTTGACCGGTTCTGCAGGCCTGTTCGGGACCTGGTTTGGCGGATGGCTCGCATCGAGACTCGGTGCACGTGGCATGCATGCCATGCTGTGGGCACCCATCATTGGTCTGACGCTGAGTATTCCACTGCATATCCTGGCATTTTCCGCGACCAGCGGCATGACGACATTATGGCTGCTCTTGCCGCCGATGATCCTGGTTGCCTTCTGGACGGCTCCCTCGATTGCGGTGACGCAGAGCCTTGCGCCCGTTGCGACGCGAGCGACTGCCAGCGCGGTTTATGTCGTGGGCTGTAATGTCATTGGCGTTGCCATGGGCCCGATCTTTGCAGGCATCTTGAGCGACATGTTCAATTCAATGACCGGCGATCCTGCTCGCGGTCTGCAATTGTCGTTGATCTGCCTGTCGCTGTTGATGCTGTGGAGCGTGACCCATTGGATTATCGCGGCACGCCACCTGTTGCGCCAGGAGCAAGCCGCAGCCTGATCGAACGAGGTAAACCGTGGGGCCATTTGAGAAAAAATAGCCCCACGGACTGCCGTTGCGTCAATCTGTAACGTCCCATTCGAGCGGCAATGCCTTGAGCATCATTGTCGCGCCTGCCTGGTTTTCGATGACTGTGTCTTTCGCGATGCGCAGGTTCGGCATACGAGGCAGGAGTTCCTCCAACATGACGGTTAGCTGCTTGCGCGCCAGATAGGCCCCGATGCACAAGTGTGGTCCAGCGCCAAAGCCGAGATGCTTGACCTTGCGACGTCCGCCACGGTCGAAGTCCACTTCAAGAGGGTTGTCCCATTGGTCTGCGTCCAGACCGGCGATCGGCGTACCGGCGCACACGACGTCCCCCTTTTTCATCTGCACGCCATAAAACACGTGATCCTTGGCCACGCTACGCCCGATGAACGAGATGCCAAAGCGTCTCAACATTTCTTCCAGAGCAACTGGAATATCCTCGGGATGGTCGATCAATCGCTGCCTGTGAGCCGGACTTTCGGCCAGAAAATGCATGATATGCGTCATTTGGGAAGTGATCGTGTCGAGCCCGCCTGAAAACAGCATCAAGGTCATTGACCGCATATCCTCGAAATCAGGCTGTTTGTCGTCGATCTTCATGCGCAACAACGCCTGGAACATGCTGCCCTTGTTACGGGAAGGATCGGCCAGTTGTTCCTTCAGCCAGGTGGTGACCCATGCATAGGCTTCGATGAAACCTTGCCCTGTCTCCTCCGCAGAACGCCCCCGGAAAATCAATTTGATCCATGACAGGCACTGGTCTCGGAGAGACAGGTCTGCTCCCATCAGATTGAGGAAAATATCGATCGGCAACTTATAGGCAAATTCCGAAACGAATTCGCATTTGCCGGGTGTGAAGTGATCGAACAGCTGGCGGGCAAAATCACGCGTATCGGGGTCGATTGTGGCCAGCGCGCGCGGTGAGAACAGGTTGTTCGCCATGGCTTTGCGATAGGCCGTGTGGCGGGGCGGGTCGAAATTGTTCGGTATGAGCACGATAGAGGCATCGCGCTTGGGAATGGCGAGAGAAGTTGCCGTAAACCGTTCGTGATCAGTAAAGACTTCCGCAATCGCCTCTGACGGACGAATGACCCAATAGCCGCCCAGGTCCGGTGAGAAGAAGATGTCCGGGCAGTTCTTCAGATCCGCGATATATTTGTAGGGATCGTGCCGGATGGCTTCGTCGTTGCGAAAGTCGAAGTGGACAACTCGTTCGGCAGGCACATGATCGGGTATGCGTACGTCAGATTCCAAGGCAACTCTCCGAAAGGGATCATGAATGCGATCCTCACGGTTTTCCTTATGCGTGCGTGAGCTGCCTAATGAAGAGCCTTCTGCCTCTGATGATCGGCTTGTGGCAGAAAGGGTGTGTTTTGTCCGACCTAGCAGTGCCCGTGGGCAGGCGAGCCGACAGACGCCTGATACAACCGATCCCGATGCCGCATGACAGCCGATTGCATGGCCGATGCCATCTGTTTGATGTCACCTTCGGATTCGAAGAGCTTTTCTCCAACGATGCCAACCGCATGGGGGGAGACCGCATTGGGAAGCTGCAAGGGCACGGCAATGGAATCCAGCACGATGTCATTACGACGGCAAAGCGCGAAGCCCTTGGCGCGGATTTGTGCGATGCGATCTACAAGATACTTCATCAGCGACGGCCCGCTTGGACCAAGCCCGAGCTGTTGTGCACGAGTGACCAACTTGATGATTTCAATATTCGAATGCTGGGCCAGAATTGCTGCAGCGAAGTTCGTTGCAGGTTGCCAACGATCCCGATCGTAAAGGATCACCTCAGTTGGGAAATCGATTTCGTCATTGGGGGTCAACCAACGGCCCCGCATCTCCGCCACATTTTCCACCCAGCAGTCGTTCTGGAATGTGACGAAGACCGTGGCGCCCGTCTCTGCCTTTATCTCGCTCAACAAATCCCCGATATAATTGCCGCCGAAGAAATTACGCTCGATACTGCGCCCAGTGGCAACCAGTTTATATGAAGGGACATATCGCTTCGTCTCGCGATTGAACGTGAGATACCCCATTGCGGCGAGAGTGCGCAGGATTTCGTCTGCGCTGGAGTTGGGTATGCCCAGTGCCTCGCTGATATCGATTGTCCGCGCAGGCGCATCGTACATTGTGAAATAGTGCACGATGTCCAATGCTCGAAGGCAGGATTTAACACCGCCCTGAGTTGCGGAACGGGCATCACTAAAACCTAATTTGGGCTTCTTTTGAGCCACGGAACCTCTCCATCTACCCCTACCGCAGATCTTCTGCCTGCTAGTCAAAGGCTCTTTTCTCGAAACTCCTGATTTTTTCAGGATAACTTATGCATGAAATTGCTTCAAGTGGCCAAGCCAGCAGATTACCGCGAGCCGTGCATGATACACTGCCGTTCCAGCCACGCGGAAATCTGTAGTTCAGTGCTTGCATGTGTCTTGGGCGGCACGCTGGCATGGCCTAAGCATATCGAAGAGGGTTCAAACGGCCCCACACAGACAAAGGGATTACGAATGCTTGGAGAGCGTCTCGCGGGGAAGGCCATCATTGTTGTCGGATCAGGTACGGGCATAGGTGCAGCGACGTCGCGCCGCCTGGCGGAGGAGGGCGCAAAAGTCTGCCTTGCGGACATCAATCTGCCCGCTGCTGAAAATGTTGCCGAAGAGATCCGATCAAAAGGTGGCGAGGCGTTTGCGACCTTGGTTGACCTGGCCGATGAGGCACTGGTCAAATCCGCATTTGACAAGGCGGCCGAGCAGTTCGGCAAGCTGGACGGCGCGCACATCAATGGCGCCGATATGGCGACGCTCGTCAAGGATACGGACATACTGGACGAACCGATGGCGGTATTCGACCGGACCATGCAGGTTAACTTGCGCGGACACGTCCTTTGTACGCGTGCGGTCCTGCCATACCTGATCGCGAATGGCGGTGGAGGTCTCGTTTATACGAGTTCAGGGGCAGCCCATGCTGGCGAGCCTGTCAGGCCAGCCTACGCCATAGCGAAAAGCGGGCTGATGGCTCTGATGAGGCACGTGGCGTCGGCCTGGGGCAAAAGCGGCGTTACCGCCAATTGCGTTGCGCCAGGGCTGACCATTACTGAATCCATGAAAGAACGAAACGGCACCAAGAGTGATTTCCAGGTTGCCATGCTGGAAAAAACGCCAAGCGTCCGGCTCGGGCGCCCCGAGGATATTGCTGGGGTAGTTGCCATGCTGCTGTCCGAGGATGGCCGCTGGATCAATGGCCAAAGCTATAATGTCGATGGCGGCGTTATCATGATCTGACAGATCACAGGGTATTCATCGCGCGCCTCCTCCCGGAGCATGTGGTGAATGCCAATGATGGCAGTCACCCGCTCGAAACAGTCATCGTTTGTGCCTTCTGCTACCGTTCAATCCAGTGCTGCACGAAAGTTGCGCGCTCATCGGGCGACACGAGGGGGAGGGAGATGAGGGTGTATCCCAGTTCCTGATAGACGCGCGCCATTATGTCATGGGTCGCCACCGCCTCGTCCCAATCCTGCTTGCGCTCGCTATCCTTGGCATAGATCTCGGGCCAGGGCGGCGCAATGAAGACATGTCGGTTGTACCGGTTGCTCTCCGCCGCGCGTGTGAGGTCGCCGGGTATGCCCAACCCGCACAATATGCGGTAGCCGATGATGTCGGGAATGCCTCGGTCGAAGAACAGGATGCCGTCTTTCGCCTGTGCCTCCTCATAGGAGCTGAGGTCATGCGCCAGCATCTTGTCGGCAAAGGCGTCGCGGTCATCCCATGGTAGAGCGGTTCCGCCGGCGGCCACCTCGTCGCGGATCACCGCTCGTCCGGCCTCGGGCATATGCGGCAAGCCTTGTTCGGCCAGCGCCGCAAGGAGCGTGCTTTTGCCCGATCCCGGACCGCCGGTTACGACGAAGAAGCGATCCATCCTGTCCCTCAACTTTCCCGCGCTTGCGCGAATGTGAGAACCAGCGTGTCCCGCCATGCGGGCGCGCCCGGTGTCGCGGACTCGATCGGCGTGGTGCCATGGCGGACGGTACGGTCATCCAGCAGCAGCGCTTCGCCGGGACGGGTTAGCCGGTGTTCGAGGATGCAAGCGCCAAATGCATCCTCTACGCGACTTTCACCGCCGGCGTAATCGCTGCCGCCGACAAGCAGGATCAACACCCAGTCGCGCCCGTCATGATGCATGCCCTCCGGCGTGGGGAGGCCGGGCTGTCCCGACAGCGCTTCGATGCGAAATTGATGCGCCTCGACCGCCCAGAAGTTCGGACCCTGCGCGCTCGCATCCGCGATAAGGGCGGCGGTGCCCAGCACCAGCGCCTGAAAAAGCGGCGATCCGGTTCGAGCTTCGGCCATCGGCGCGAACCAGCGTTCGATGCCGCCATTCAAGGGATTGTGATCGCGCTCCTGGTAGTGCGCGCGATGCGGCAGGCGCGTGCATTTCCCGCCTGCCACCTCAAAGGCGGCATAGCGTCTGCGACGATAGGTGCCGCCGTCGGCCATCCAAGTGTCGCGCGGCAGATCGTCCCAGCTCCGCGCAAATGCTGCCCATTCCGGGTTGCCGGGATCAACCAGCTTGCCCGGTGGCAGGAGCAGGGCGGGCGGCGTGGCGATGCACTCGCCGGAGGCGGTGGCGAGCCACCTGGTCATGTCTCGCCGTCCCAGTAGCCGACCGCATCGGCATAGCGCCCGACATGGTCCACCGACCGGCTCGCCTTGTCGCCGCCGGGCGCGGCGCCTGCCATGACCGCGAACTTGCCGCTGTCGGGATAGTCGATCACGTCGGGCTCGTTCATCGTACTGATGGCGAGATAGCGCAGGTCTGTATCGCCGGTGTTGATGATCTGGTGCGCACTTGCCGCGCCGCTGGCCGGGCATAGCGCGACATCGCCCGCCCGTAGCGCATGATCGCCATCAGCATAGCGCAGGCGGCCGCTGCCGGAGAGGATCACGAACAGTTCCTCATTCGCGTGATGGCCGTGGAACGGCCACGCCCGCTTGCCCGGCGGCACCACGACCAGCCTTCCGCCCAGCATGTGCGCACCCAGCGGCGAAGCGAAGGAGGCCATACGCGCTTCGTAGAGATCGCCGTGCGCCTGTCTTTGCAGGTCGAGAGTATCGAGATGAAGAACGGGGGGTGTGATAACGGCCATGATTGAACCAATACAATGTTTGATTTGATCGACTCACAATTTGATACAATGATGAGGCCCAAGGAGCAACCAGATGAGCACGAAGACCCCGGCCAATTTCTATTTCGATCCCGTCTCGCCCTTCGCCTTCCTGATGTGGAAGCGCCTGCGTGAAGACGATTTCGGGCTGGAGATACGCCCGGTCCCGGTGCTTCTGGGCGCGCTGCTCAACCACTGGGGCCTGATCGGCCCGGCGGAAGTGCCGCCCAAGCGGGCGCAGACCTATCGCATGTGCCAATGGCTGGCTGACAGGAACGGTATCGTGCTGCGCTTTCCCGATACGCATCCGTTTCGTTCGGTCGAGGCACTGCGGCTGCTGATTGCGCTCGACGCCCGCACGGACGCTGTAGATACCGTGTTCGAGGCGGTTTTTGCGCAAGGCCGGGATCTGAGCGATGCCGCCGAACTGGAGAGGCTTGGCGGTGAACTTGGTCTTTCCGCTGCGCAGGACAGGATCGCAAGCGCGGATGTAAAGGACGGGCTCCGAGCCAACACCGAGGCGGCGATCGCGCGCGGCGTGTTCGGCGTGCCCACTCTCGCGATCGGGGAGGACCTGTTCTGGGGCTTCGATACGCTGGACATGGTGCGCGATTATCTGGCCGATCCCAAACTGTTCCAGACGGCTGAGATGCAACGCCTCGGCACCCTCGATTATGGCGTGTCCCGGAGGACAGGATCGTGACCGGGGCCAATGACCCGCTTCTGCTCGAACGCGTTCGCGAGAGCTTCTCGCGTCAGAGTTTCATGGGGCTGATCGGGGCCGAGGTGATCCACGCCAGCCATGGCAAGGTGGTTCTCGATCTGCCGTTCCGGACTGATCTTTGCCAGCAGAACGGCTTCCTTCATGGCGGCGTGGTCGGCGCGATTGCCGACGTGGCGGGCGGTTATGCCGCTTACTCGGTTTTCGGGGATGGCGACGATGTCCTGACGGTTGAATACAAGCTCAATCTTATCCGTCCGGCGGCGGGAGAACGCCTGCGCGCCACGGGTGAAGTGCTGCGCGCTGGACGCGCGCTGACGGTCTGCGATCTCAAGGTCCATGCGATACGCGAGGGAGAGGAGGTACTGTGCGCTTCCGGCCAGCAAACACTCATGCGCATGGAAACGGCACGGCCATGACGCTCCCTGTGCTCTTGCTTCCCGGCATAGGCGGTTCGGGAGCGGACCATTGGCAAAGCCATTGGGAGCGGACCGATCCCGGCATGACCCGCTTCGCACCGTCCCATTGGGACCGGCCGGAACTTGCCGACTGGTGCAAGGCGCTGGATCGAGCGGTTGGGACGCTGGACCGCCCGCCCATTCTGGTCGCGCATAGTCTTGCCTGCCTGCTGGTGGCGCATTGGGCCGCCGCGCGCGGAGCGTCGGTAGCCGGCGCGATGCTCGTCGCCGTGCCCGACCCGTCTGGGCTGGCGTTTCCGGATGAAGCGCGGACTTTCGCGCAAGTGCCGGAGCAGCCCCTGCCGTTTCCAAGCCTGATCGTCGCCAGCGCGAACGATCCTTACGGGACGGTCGATTACGGCAATCGACGTGCCCGGCAATGGGGTTCGCGGCTGATCACACTGGGTCCGCTCGGCCATATCAACGCGGGCAGCAATCTGGGCGATTGGCCGGAGGGCCGGGATATCCTCACGTCCTTTCGCGCTGAAATCGAAGGGAAGGGGGCATGACCATCTGGACTGCGCTTGCCGGGTTCACGCTGGCCGCCGGGCTTCTCGTCATCACGCCAGGCCTCGACATGGCACTGGTCCTGCGCACACTCGCCGTCGAGGGACCGCGTCAGGCTCTCGCGGCGGCGGCAGGCGTAGTTGCGGGCGTTTTTGCCTGGGGGCTCATTGTGGCGCTGGGGCTTGGCGCGCTGCTCGCGCTGTCAGGCATGCTCTACACGATCCTGCAATATGCAGGCGCCGCCTATTTGCTATGGCTGGGGCTGGGCATGGTTCGTGCGGCTCTTAAGTCGGGTGCGCCCTCCGATGCAGCAAGTCCGGCGTTGCCATCCGCTCCATCACGATCGGGCAACTGGTTCATGAAGGGCCTGCTCACCAATCTGCTCAATCCCAAGATGGGTGTCTTCTATGTGAGCTTCCTGCCGCAGTTCGTTCCGGCGGGAGCATCGGTAATGGGCTTCAGCCTGTTGCTGGCGGCGCTTCATGCCACGCTTGGCATGGCTTGGTTTGCGCTCCTGATCCTTGGCAGCCGTCCGCTGCGGCACTGGTTTGCGCAAGGGGCCGTAGCGCGCTGGCTCGATGGCCTGACCGGCGGCGTGCTCATCGCGCTGGGCCTGCGCATCGCCTTCCATCCGGCGCAGCGATAGCGCCGCTTCTATATCGAGAGAGACATGCAGATAGCCGTTCTGACTTTCGACGGGTTCAACGAACTGGATTCGTTCATCGCGTCGACGATCCTCAATCGCCTCAGGCCGCTTGGCTGGAATGCATGGATCACGTCACCCGACGACGAAGTGACATCGATGAACGGTGTCACGATCCGCCGTCAGCGTCCGCTTGAATTTGCGGAAGAAGCCGACGCCGTCCTGATCGGCAGCGGTATCCGCACGCGCGACGTGGCTCGCGATGGCGCGCTGTTGGCGCGACTTCGGCTCGATCCCGAGCGCCAGTTGATCGGTGCGCAGTGCTCAGGCACCCTGCTGCTGGCGAAGCTCGGCTTGATTGGTGATCTGCCTGCCTGCACCGATCTGACGACCAAGCCATGGGTTATCGAGGCAGGCGTGAATGTGATCGACGCGCCTTTCGTCGCGCATGGCAATGTCGCGACAGCGGGCGGCTGCCTCTCCTCGCATTATCTCGCGGCCTGGATGATCGCGCGCGGGGGTTCGGTGGAACAGGCGCGCGAAGCGATCCACTATGTCGCGCCGGTCGGCGAAAAGGACGTGTACGTCGAACGGGCGATGGCTGTTGTCGATCCGTACGTCGACGCAAAGTGACGGTGACTGCTCGTCCGCTGGCGCATTGCGAAGGGCAGCCACCGTCGGCGTGACTAAATCGTACCTTGAACAACCTCTCGCCAATGATCGTAGAGTTCGCTCACCGATGGGGCTGTAAGGACCGGCATCGCTTCATTGAGTTGCTCGTCAGTCCAGTCCCACCATTTTAGTTCCAGCAGCCTTTCGATATCCGTTTCGCTGAAACGTTTTCGGATGGCTTTCGCGGGATTGCCGCCAACGATCGTGTAAGGGGCAACGTCTTTGGTCACCAGTGCGCGCGTGCCAATTACGGCCCCGTCGCCGATCCTCACGCCGGGCATGATCACGGCTTCCGAGCCGATCCACACATCGTTGCCGATGACCGTATCACCTGCTGGCAGATACCCGTTAGTTGCGCCTTCGAAGGCTGGGACTTCCGGCATCCAGTAGAATGGGAAGGTGCTGATCCAGTCGTTCCGGTGGCCCTGATTCCCAGCCATGATGAAGGCCGCCCCGGACCCGATTGAGCAGAAGCTACCGATGATCAGCCTGTCGGCGCCGTCATCGGGCAGAAGAAACCGGGCACAATCGTCAAAGCTGTGGCCATGATAATAGCCCGAGTAGTAGCTGTATCGCCCGACGGCGATGCCGGGGTTGGTGACCTGACGATCGAGAGTGATGCCCTTGAACGGGCTTTCGAAGAAATTGCTCATGAAAAGTACCACTGAATATGGCCATGCAAGCCATGTCATTCCGTATGCGCAAGGGCACACGAAACGGAAACGGCAGGTCGATGACCTAGCCGTCGCGTAAGCTCCTCGCGCAACCCACGCGGGAGAGGATTCAGATGGTACAGTCTGCGGACTTCATGCAGCCAATATGCTCTGGATTGTCATCGGAAAGCAAGTGTTCGGCACAGGCATGGCACCCTGGGGACGCGCGTTGACCTGGATCAGTCGCTTCCGGCCCGCTCGATCACCAGGACGCGCGCTTCGCCAAGAGGGTGGGCGACATGTTCATCACCCGGCTCGGCGTGGAAGATATCGCCTGTTTCGAGATGCAAAACCTGTTCGCCTCGGGCGGTTCGGACATACATGTCGACACGCCCGTCGAGGACGGCGAAGACTTCCGGGCCGTCGTTGACATGCCAGCGGTAGGGCTTGTCGGTCCAGTGCAACCGCACGGTCGCATCGTCGATCCGCTCGATCGACAGCGCGTCCCATGGCGATGTGCCTGTATACTCGCAGGCGCGAATGACCTGCATTGCTATCCTCTTTCTGTCATGTCTTATTCCGCTCAAGAGGGGATGCGATTACTCTCGGCGATATTTGTCGAGCATGGGTGGTCGATGGAGGCACTCCGAGATCTTGAACGGGCGAACGGTCAGCGGCCTTATCCGAGCTGCGTCCGGATGATCGGGATTCATGAGGACGATGTCCGCTTCCGGCAGAACGGCGGAGCTGACGGCTGCCAACAGTGAGCGGCGTTCTTCCAGCCAGCGGTCCACGAATGCCTTTTTCTCGTCCGGGGCAAAAGTGACTGGTACTCGCTCAGGAACGTGATCGACCTCGGCCCACCCCAACAGATAATCAGCGGCCATCAGTTCCTGATCTTCCTGCGCGTAGCGAAGTGCGACGAGAACCGCGAGAGCGGCCTCGCTGGTAAAGTTGACGACGGGGCGTCCAGACGAGGAGTAGCGGCCGCCGAATTTCATCGGTCCTGAACCGTCGAGCGCCACATAAGGTTCGCGCGTCAAGCGCCAGAGCTTCATGGCTTTTCTTTGCCTATCATGCTGGCGGACCTTCGGCATATTGGGGTTTGCCATCATCGAGCCGCAGCCATTCCTGCTTGCTGCTCATCCAGATATGGTCTTGTGGCGCGTAACGGTCGGGTGTGTCGAGGCTCCCCATGCTCAGCCCGATCGTGTTGGCGCTTTGCCTTTCCGAGAACAGGCTCGTCCCGCAATTCTGACAAAAGCCCCGGCGCACGCCCGATTCGGATCCGAACCAGCCAACTGGGCCGGACATGGCCACACTCTCCAACGGCACCATGACTCGAGCATAGAATGCCGCGCCAGTCGCCTTCTGGCAGCGATGGCAATGGCAGGCGCGAATATTGAGGATCTCGCCGGTGCTGGTGTAGCGGCAGGCGCCGCATAGGCATCCACCTTCGATGGGATCAGTCATCATGCGGCATCTCCTGCGCGCTGTAGAAGCTCTCGCCTTCGACCTGTCGGTCGTTCACGAAGCGCATCGTTTCGAGCGCCCGCCGGGCTTTGCCGTTGCGCCGGGCCACATAGTGGACGCCGAGCACCTGGCGCTCGATATCACAGACGGCGGCGATCAGGGTAAAATGCAGTTCGGACGAAGCCTCCAGCGCCTTTGACCAATATGAGCGCAAACTGGCCTTGCCTTCGACAACTGGCGAACCCGTCAGCTCCGCAGCCAATGGGCTGATGAAGCGCGCGTCCTCGGCAAAATGTGTCAGAACGGCATCGAGATCGCGTGCGTTCCAGTTGGCGATCCAGTTCGCCGCGAACGTCTCCATATCTTTCCGGTTCATCGCGTTATCCTTCATATCAGAAACAGCAGGGCGGTGAGCGCGGTCAGAACCGCCATCACGCGCACGAAGGCGATCATGCCCTTGCGGCTTTCGAGCAGCTCGCGGGCCCCCGCGCCCATCGCCGCCCAGGTTGCGATGGAAGGCAGGCCGACCAGCACAAAGGCTGCGACGATAACGCCGAGCTGCAGGGCGAGCGGTCGACCGGGCACGGTAAAGCTGGCGATGGCGGGCATGGTGATCGCCCAGGCCTTGGGATTGACGAACTGGAAGGCGGCTGCCTGAAAGAAAGTCAGCGGATGCGCGCCCTCGCGGCGTTCGACGCCTTCCGATTGCCACAGCTTTACCGCCAGCCATCCGAGATAGACGGCGCCGAAGATCCGCACTGCCCAGCGCAGCACCGGCCATGCCTCGAACAGCGCCCCCAGACCCAGCCCGCTGAGCACCAGCATGAGCGCGCAACCGAAATTGATCCCGAAGATGTGCGGGATGGTCCGGCGGAATCCGAACACCAGCCCCGACGAGGCGAGCATGATGTTGTTGGGGCCGGGCGTGGCGGTGCAGACGAAACTGTACAGCGCAAGCGGGGCAAGCAGAGTCGTGTCCATGATGTTCTCCTGCGAAGCTGAATGATCATCATTGAACTATGAGTCAAATGTGATATTGAACCGGTGCAATATAGATCGGGAATGGCAATGAAGAACTGGCAGCCGGATATCTCGAAGGGCAGTGCGCCGGTGTACGAGCGTCTCGTGACCGCGCTGGAGGGCGATGTGCGCGATGGTCGCCTTGTGCCCGGCGACCGTTTGCCACCGCAGCGCGATCTGGCGCACCGCTTGTCCCTGAGTGTCGGCACGGTCAGCCGGGCCTATGTCGAGGCGGAGCGGCGGGGGTTCATTTCCAGCCATGTGGGCCGGGGTTCGTTCGTAGCCGATCGCGCGAGGCCGCATTCGTCACCGCATGACACTGGTCCGCTCGACATGGCGCATAATGTGCCACCGCTCGATCCTGCCGAGCGCTGGATCGGGGAGGGGCTGTCCCGCGTGCGCCAGCGCGCCGATCTCGGGGCGGCAGTGAACTATGCGCCGCCCGAAGGCCTGGCCTCGATCCGCGAGGCCGGGGCATCCTGGCTGAAGCGCCGTCATGGCGTGACGCGCGCGACGGCGGATCAGGTTATTCAGTGCAACGGCGGGCAGCATGGCCTTGCACTCGCTTTCGCGGCGTTGGCGCGGCCGGGTGATACGATCCTGTGCGAAGCCGCGACTTATCCCGGCATCCGGACATTGGCCGACCATGCGGGCTACCGCCTGCAGGGTGTTGCCATGGATGAGCGCGGCATCGATCCCGAAGCGCTCTCCCGCTGCGCTCGTGAGACCGGTGCCAAGGTGCTGGTGCTGGTCCCGACCTTGCAGAATCCGACCACGATCACCCTCGATGCAGCGCGCCGCGCTGAAATCATCGAGGTCGCCCGTGCCCATGATCTGATGATCGTCGAGGATGATGCCTATCGCGTCTTTGCCGATGCCGGGGCGGCGGACTGCTTTGCCGATCTCGCGCCGGAACGGACGTTGATGGTCGCGGGCGTTTCCAAGGCGGTCGCGCCCGGTTTGCGTCTCGGTTTCCTGTTGCCGCCTGATAATGAAGACATTCGTGATCGACTGCTGCTGGGCATCCGTGCCTTTGGCTACAGCCCACCCTCGCTGGGCGGTCTGGTGTTCAGCCAGTGGGAACAGGACGGAACGGCCGACAGGATCGCCGATGATGTAATTACCGAAAGCGAGGCGAGGACGCAGCTGGCGTCGTCGATCTTCGGCAAGGCGATGGCGGTGCCGGGGGCGGGGCGCAGCCTCCACGTCTGGATGCCGATGCCCATGCTCGATGCCGAACGGCTGAGCGCCCGCGCCTTGCGTGCCTCCATCGCGCTGACGCCGCCTGACGGGCCGATTGTCGATGCCGTAGCGCCCTCGGGCGTCCGTCTGTGTCTTGGCGGCCTTCGCTCGCGCGATGTGCTCGAACAGGCGCTTCGCGATATCGCTGCCATGCTGGCGACCGCCGGAGGCAACGCGGCGCGCGGTCTGGTCTGAAATGTGGAGTTACAGACGGGTCGGAGCGATCGAACTGGCTTCATGCGCGGGAAGTGCCCTGCCGGATTTGCGCCTTCATTTTCACGAGACTGCCCAGCTCTGTCTGGTACAGAGCGGGAAGCGCCGGGCGGAAACCCGCTACGGGATCGTCGAAGTGACCGTGGGCGAATGCCTCTACCTCCCCGCCGGTCTGCCGCATCGCTTTATCGATAGCGCAACTGCCGAAGGGCGCTGCCTGAATGTCTATGCGCACCTTGACCTGGGCACCTATCCCCGCCGCCTTCCTGTCGCGAGCATTCGGCCATTGTTGCAATCACTGGCCTTGTCAGGATCCTCGCTGGCCGGATCAGAGCGGTCTGGCACGCAAAGCGCCGGGCCCGAACATGGTCCAGTCCCAATACAGGCGCTGGCACGCGCGGCAGGGGTCTCGCGCGAGCATTTCAGCCGGACCTTTGTGCAGCAGCATGGTCTCCCCCCGCATCGCCATCGCATCATGTGCCGCCTCAACGGTGCGCGCCAGGCGATCGCTCGGGGACATTCGCTGGCAGATGTCGCCGCCCGGTTCGACTTTGCCGATCAGAGCCACCTTAGTCGCCTGTTCCGCCAGACTTTCGGGACGACGCCGGGAGCCTACCGCAAAGGCTGCTGCTGATCACAAACATTCCAGACTTGCTCGCGTCCTTGGTTCAGGCTCGCGGGCATGATCGACTGGACAACAGCAATACTGATCCTTGCAGGCGTGGTCGGTGGGATCGTCAACGCCGTGGCCGGCGGCGCGACCCTGATCACCTTTCCACTTCTGCTGGCTACAGGACTACCTCCCGTAGCGGCCAATATCGCCAATGCCATCGCCGTGTCGCCGGGGCATCTGCTGGCGGTGCTTGCGGATCGACGGAGCCTGCCGGTCCTTGACTGTCACCTTTACCTGCTACTCCTGCTTTCTGCCGCCGGAGGCCTGGCTGGCGCGGGTCTTTTGCTCATTATTCCTGACCGCCTTTTCACCATGCCGATTCCTGCACTGATCGCAGGCGCAACGCTGCTGTTCGCGCTGGCGCCGCGCATTGCGAGGACGGCGGACAGCAGGGAAAGCAGGGAAAGCAGGCACCATGGCGCAAAGCGGCGGGAAACAGGGCTGCTGGCGTTGACGGCAATCTATGGCGGGTTCTTTGGCGCAGGCCTTGGCATCATCCTGACAGCGATCCTCAGCCTGTCCGAACCGCATGACATACGCCGCATCAAGGCCGTGAAGAATCTCCTCGCGAGCGTCGTCGCAATTGCAGCCAATCTGTTCTTTCTGCTGCGCGGGGCCGTGCACTGGCCATCGGCGTTCCCCATGCTTCTCGGCGCCATCGTCGGTGGTTACGCAGGCGGCCATCTGGTCCGCGTCTTGCCTGCTAATGTCGTGAGGGGCGTCGTCCTGACGGCGGGGTCCGTGATGTCCATCGTCTACGCATTTAAATATTGGATCTGAAGCGAGGTGTTCGAGACGTTCAATTCGGACGTGTTTATAGTCAAAGAAGGTGTTTTAATCGGTCTTTTGCGGCATTTGTCCCGTTTATCCGTGAGACAATAGACTGCCATTTCTGTGATGACTCCCAAGCATCCAGGGATGACTTTGCAAATGAGCGACTTGGGGCAAGTGCCCGCAATCGGGGCACTCGCCGGACCGACCATCCTGAACCAAGGTCGGCAGGGAGAGGATCCATGAACGGAAACATTCCGTCGGGCGCGAATGCGTCCGAATGGCGCGACCGTGCGCGCTACGATCGCCTGACAGCACATGGGCATGGGAATGTCTGCGCCGTGCCATCGGCAAGGATTGCCAGCTGTTTCGCGAAGCCGGTGGGCTACTACTGCGCACCGAGCCACCCATTTGCCTGCTGAATGGGGACCTGTGGGACTGGACCGGTACGGAACCCTTGCCTCTGGCCATCTTCAAGGATTGTGCGGATTTTGCCGGTCATGTCTTCTGGCGTGCCGCGCATCACCCGCCAGTCCTGATCGTGCGCGCCCATCCTTCAGATGCGAACAAGGCGGGGAGCGCGCCGTTCGACCTTGCTTGCCTGCCTTACCCGGCGGTGGTCCTTCAGGTGCCGGGCCGGGGCGAATATGTGCTGATCGCCGAAGGTTCGCGCTGTATCCGTATGAAGATCTGCAGCGGAACGGTCCTTTCCGGGCCGGTGTCGCTGGAGTTTCTCGTTGCCGGCGACCACGCCTTCGAGATCCGCATATTGTCGCTGCGCCGTCTCGCGGCGTTCCATCGCCTTGGCCGCTTCCCGCGCAGCCTGTTCCCGCCCGAGCGGCGCGCGCGGCGCTGGGCGCGTGCGCTCCAGGCCTGGGATGGGCGCAAGGCCGGGGCCAGTCACCGGGAGATTGCATCGGTTCTTTATGGCCGCAAAGCCGTTCGGCACGACTGGTACGGTCCTTCCGATTACCAGCGAACCCATGTCAGGCGCTTGCTGCAAACCGCAGATGGTCTGATCCGGGGCGGATGGCGCAAGCTGTTGTGGTGATCGGTTGGAGCATTGCTCCATGTTCATGGCGTCTCGCCCGCTGGGCGGGCGACCGCGCTCTATGGCGCCTTGCTGACGCTGGGGTGCCACCGGGCCGGCGATGCCGTCACGGCCGCAGGTGACGATCGCTGACGCATGCCGGGGCCGCATGCGGCCCCGGTCTGTAGGCGGCGCGCGCAGGCTGCGCGCCGGCGCTGCTTTGGGGCAGTCCCTCTGGGCGTGCCGGGTGGTCGGCGCTTCCTCCTAGGCCCGTCGCGGCTGGCGGCAAGCCTGGCGCTTGCGCTTGGCTGCTCCACTTCGTTTCGCCCCTGCGCCCACCCCGTCGCGTGACCGCGCCGGGGCCCCGGGCTTGGGTGCCGCCCGCCGCTTCGCGCGGGCCTTTCCGGTCGCTTCTGCCGCCCACCCGCCACACCCGGCGGGAACTGCGGCGGGTTTTGGCCAGTGAAGGAGGCAGATCATGGGAGTTTCCCGCAAGCGCCGTGCAGGCGGCGAGGTCGGCAACAGGGATCGTCAGGAAGCAGCGCAGACGCGCGTCAGCCTTTACGACGAGGTGACCGCGAAGATCATCGCACAGCTGGAAGCCGGACGCTTCCCATGGGTTCAGCCCTGGGATTCCAGCCGGTGTGGTGGGCCGGGCCTTCCCGTTAATGCGCTCACCGCAAGGGCCTATTCGGGCATCAATGTGCTGCTGCTCTGGGGCGCGGCGATCAGTGCGGGCTATCCCTCGCAAAACTGGCTTACGTTCCGGCAGGCGCTGCAGGCAGGCGGGGCCGTGCGCAAGGGCGAGAAGGGTGTGACCGTGGTCTATGCCGACCGCTTCATTCCCGAAGCGGAGAAAGCGCGCGCCCATGAGAGTGGAGACGACGCCCGCGCGGTGCCGTTCCTGAAACGCTTTACCGTCTTCAATGTCGCGCAGTGCGAAGGCCTGCGCCCAGAAGCCCTGAACGCGCTGGTCACGCAGAACGCACCTTTGCCCGAGCGTGAAATCATCCCTCATGCCGAGGCCCTGATCGCGGCAACGGGTGCTGATTTCCGCATCGGCGGCGCGCAGGCCTATTATTCGCCCGGCGGCGATTATGTCGCGGTGCCGCCGCAATCCGCCTTTCGCGATCAGGTGAATTTCTACCGTACCGCCTTTCATGAACTCTCGCACTGGAGCGGAGCAGGGCACCGGCTCGGTCGCGACCTGTCCGGCCGTTTCGGCTCCAAAGCCTATGCGCGCGAGGAATTGTGCGCCGAGATTTCCGCCGCGTTCATCTGCGCGACCTTGGGGATCGCACCGACCGTGCGGCACGCCGATTATGTAGGATCGTGGCTCGAAGTGCTGCGCGAGGACAATCGCGCGATCTTCCGCGCGGCGGGGCAGGCGAGCAAGGCGGCGGACTATATCCTTGGCCACGGCGAGGCGATGACTGGCGATGAGTTGGGGAGGCAGGCGGCATGATCCTGCTCCCCGACGATCTTCGCCGCCGCTTGCTGGCACAGGGCGAGGCGCGCGGTGCCCGGCAGGTGCCGCTGCTCAAACTCTTCAATCCAGTGGGCGCAGCTACGTGGCTGGCCTCGGAACTCGATGCCGATGGCGACACGCTGTTCGGGCTTGCCGACCTCGGTTTCGGATGCCCGGAACTCGGTTCGTTCAGTCTCGCCGAGATCGAAGCCTTGCGGCTTCCTTATGGGTGCCGGATCGAGCGTGACCGCACCTTTTCCGCCCGCTTCCCGCTCGTTGTCTATGCCGAAGCCGCAAGGCGGCAGGGCCGCATCGTCGAGCGCGAACGCTGGCTGTGCGAGGCCGCCATTTCGCTCGGCCTCGACCCCACGCAATTCCGGGCAAACCCGCACGGATGAGCCGCGTCGCTCTTGAAGGCGCTTATCCCGGCTGCACCCGCGAGCCCTTGCAAGACGCAGCGGATGCAGCCGGTCCACCCCCAAGAAAAGGAGTGAATTCTCATGCAACTGGCAAATATCGATCTTGGCAAGCTGTTCGTCAGCAAGACCAATATGCGGCACGGGACAAAGCCGCCCGACGTGTCCGACATTCTCGCCACGGTGAAGGCGCGCGGCGTTATCGTGCCCCTGATCGTGCGCGCGGGCGAAGACGAGGGCAGGCACGGCATGTTCGCCATCGTCGCCGGAGCGCGGCGCTTCCATGCCGCAACACTTGCAGCCAGGGAAGGCGGGGAGGCCGACGCGCTCCCATACGCGATCATGGAAGCAGGCGACGATGCCGCCGCGCTCGAAGCCTCGCTGATCGAGAATATTGCCCGTCTTGATCCCGACGAGGTGGCGCAATGGGAAAGCTTTACCCGGTTGATCCAGAAAGAAGGGCGCAGCGTCGAACAGATCGCCCAGACCTTCGGGCTGACCGATCTTCATGCCCGCCGCGTTCTGGCGCTCGGCAATCTGCTTCCCCGCATCCGCACTCTCTATCGCGAAGGCGAGATCAACGCCGCCAGCATTCGCCACCTGACCCTCGCCACCAAGGCGCAGCAGAAGGCATGGCTGGCGCTGTTCGACAGTGAGGACGATTATTGCCCGACCGGGCACCAGCTCAAGTCATGGCTGTTTGGCGGCGTGTCGATTTCCACGAAACACGCTCTGTTTCCGCTCGAAACCTACAAGGGGCGGATCATTGCCGACCTGTTCGGGGAGGATGGCGTATTCGCCGACAGCGACCAGTTCTGGCGCGCGCAGAATGCCGCCATCGCAGCGAAGCGCGACGCCTTTCTGGCCGAAGGCTGGAGCGAGGTAGAGGTGATGGAGCCGGGGCAATATTTCCATTCATGGGAATATGAGCGCACGCCCAGAGACAAGGGCGGCAAGGTCTTCATCAGCATCAGCCATCAGGGCGAAGTCGAATGCCATGAAGGCTGGCTGTCGGGCCGGGACGCGAAGAAAGCCCGCGCGCTCGAAGCACAAGACGGCAGGACCGAAGCCGACCGGCAGGCGGCGCGCGACCAGCGCAGCGAGACGACCGGTCCCTTGCAGACCTATATCGATCTGCACCGCCACGCCGCCGCGCGGGCTGTGCTGACCGATCATCCCGCCGTCGCGCTGCGGCTCATGGTCGCGCATGTCATTGCCGGTTCGCCGCTCTGGAATGTGCGGGTGGAGGACCAGCATGTCCGCAATGAAGCCATTGCCGAAAGTGTTGAAACCAGCGCCGCGGAAACGCTGTTCGACGAGAAACGCCGCATGGTTCTGGCTTTGCTGGACTTCCCGCCCGACGCGCCCAATGCAACCGGAGGCGGCGACGATCTCACAGAAATCTTCGCGCGGCTCATCGGCCTTGGCGATCATGAAGTGATGACAATCCTCGCCGTGGTCATGGGCGAGACGATGCAGGCGGGCAGCGCCATCGTCGAAGCGGTCGGCGGCTATCTGAAGGTGGATATGGCGCGCTTCTGGACGCCGGACGATGCGCTGTTCGACCTCATTCGTGACCGGCAGGTGGTCAATGCGTTGCTGCGCGAAGTGGCGGGCAAGGGAATCGCGGACGGCAATGTCGCGGAAAAGGTGAAGACGCAAAAGGCGATCATCCGCGATTGCCTGCACGGTGCCAATGGCCGCAAACCGGTTGAGGGCTGGGTGCCCAAATGGCTGCGTTTCCCGGCCAGCAGCTATACCGTTAGGCCATTTGCGACACTGGCGAAATGGAAGCAGGTCGAGCCGCTCATCAAAGGCTTGCCGGTGCCGATGCCGCAGATCGATCCTTACGCCATAGCAGCGGAATAATCTGGCAAGGGGGCAGCGCATCGCTGCCCCCGGTTTCGTTGCTGCGACCGCTGAAAAATTCGCCGCCCGCGCATCCTTCGGATCGCGCGCGGGCGGCATGTCTTTTGTCCGGCAGGGCTTTGCCCTATCGCCTGAGCACGGGGAGGGCATATGCCGAAAAGCGAAGAATTCCGCATCGAACTGGAGCGTCAGATCGCGCGGGCCGAGGCACGCGGCCTTGCCTTTATCGAAGTGATTTCCGGCGAACTGCATCGCAATGTCGGTGGCTATCCCGGCCCCGATCACCGCATGCCCGCCTGCTGTTCGGTTATGCGCACAGCAATGCGCGGCGGCGATCAGATCGTCCATGCGCCGCCATCGGGGCAGGGCGCGACCCTGCGAATTCGCTACCAGCTTCCGCGCTAGGCGGTGAGTCCGCACGGCTCCATTCGCCGCTGCCGCTTGACGCCCAGTCCGGCGCTGCCGACGCTTTCGGGCGCGGCATCGCCCTGGTCGCCGGCCAGGATGGAATCCGAGCATTCGCGATCCATACGCACAGGTTTCAGGCTCATGTTCGGGAGCCACCGGCGCGATTCAGGCAGTGCCCCGCAAACTGTTAGGGCCGGAAGCGGCCCCGGCTGCCTCATTGACCTATGGGCGCGGGCCAAGGCCGCGCAACCGGGCTGGCCTGCCTATTTTCCCCGCCGCGTAAACGCGGCTCCTCGCGCCCGCTTCGCTTGTAAAATAGCCCGGCCAGTCCGGTCCTTCGCTGCGCTGCGGCCCTTTGGGTGCGGCCCTTCTCCCGCGCCCATCACGGTCCCGGCATCGCCGGGGATCGGCTCCGGCGAACAGATGAAGGAGCATTCCATGTCCACTCTCGGTATCGTTTCCCGCAACCCCGAAACCAACGAAATGCGTGGGTCAATCGCGCTGCTCGGACGCCGCAATCCGGTCGGCATCGAGATCGTCCCCAACCCCGCCAAGGCGCATGAACGCCAGCCCGACTTCCGCATCTTCAGCGGCGCGAACGAGCTGGGCGCGGGCTGGGTCAAGACCTCGCGCGAGACCGGCAAGCCCTATATCTCGCTGCGCATCTTCCATCCGCAGATCGCACAATGGCCGATCTACGCCAATCTCGGCCGCGCTGCCGGTCAGGACGATGACGACGTGCTGGCGGTGATCGTCAACGAAGCCGCCTGATCGCCTCGCGAGGCTCCGCGTCCCCATCGGCGCGGGGCCTTCGCTGTCCGGCGAGGGGGTCGAAAAGCGATGCACGCGGAATCGACCCTGCCGGGCGCTGCGCCGCGCCCGCATTTTCCTGCCTCATCGCGGGCGGTCCCGATCCGTCCGCCTGGGTCAGGAAAGGATCGCTTATATGGATGACGACGTTTTCGACCGGGCCGGAAAGGCCCGCAAGGGCAGCCCGTTTCTGAACGCCAAGCAGGCCGCGCATTATCTCGGCATGCAGGCCAAGACGCTGGCCAATATGCGCTGGCGGGGTGAGGGGCCGCGCTACCGGCGGCATGGCGGCCGCGTCAATTATCATATCGACGACCTCGACGACTGGTCGCGCCGCACCCTCGCCGGTTTGCATCCCGGGGTTTCCGGGAAGGAGGCGGGCGATGCGTAAACCGCGCGTATCCCGCCTGCCGCGCCCCGCGCCTGCGCCCTTGCTCGAATGGGACCCGCCGCTCGCACGCCAGCTGCGCGCCCGGCGCCGTCCGGTGCTGGCAGCGAGCATGATCGGCTTTGCCCTTCTGGGGCTGGCGGCCGTGCTCGATTTTGCCGTCCGCCCCGCGCCGCGTCTGGTCTGGAACGCTTCGGCGAGCGCTCCGGTCGGGCTCTGGCGCATCGATCCCCATGCGCGGCTTCACACCGGCGACATGGTGCTGGCAAGGACACCGCGCAACGTCCGGACGATGGCCGCGAAGCGTCGCTACCTGCCTGCCAACGTGCCCCTGCTCAAGCGCATCGCGGCCGAAAGCGGCGATGACGTCTGTGCGTTGGGGCGCAATATTTTCATCAACGGCTCATGGGTTGCCGCTCGCCGCAGCGCAGACACACGGGGCCGTCCGCTCCCATGGTGGAACGGTTGCGAGCGGCTCCGTGGCGGCCGGGTTCTGCTGCTCATGGATGCGCCGGATTCCTTCGACGGGCGCTATTTCGGGCCGGTCGATGAGGATGCGCTGATCGGAAAGGCGATGCCGCTATGGCTGCGCTGATCCGCCTCGCCGCGCCGCTTCTGGTGGCCCTCGTCATGCCGTCCGCCAGCCTGGCGCAAACGCCCGAGCCGGTCGTGGAAATCACTCCGGCAGTGGAGCGCTGGCGGCCGATCATTGTCGAAGCCTCACAGCGTTTCGCCGTGCCGCAAGCCTGGATCGCTGCCGTCATGCAGGCGGAAAGTGCCGGACTGACGCATTGCAGCGGACCTTGTTTCCGGCGCACCGCAACTCGGCGCCGGTGCTGCTGTCGGCACGGTGGCGGGCGCTGCGATCATGTCCGGCGGCGCTGCTATGCTCGGTGCGCGCGGCGCGATGATGGCGGGACGGGGTGGCATGGGCGCGATCCGGGCCGGAACCGCGATGGGTTCGGCTGCCTCGAGCGCCTACCGGCTCGGTCAGGAAACCGCCGGGAGCGCAAGCATCGGTGCCGGCCTTGGCGGTTTGGCCACCGCTGCCGGAGGCGCTGCATCGCAAGGCGCAAAAGCGGCCGCTTCGCGCATCGCAACGCCGCTTCGATCCAGTGTGGAGAAGGGCCGGCAGGCCGCCTGGAACGCCGGGCAAACCTCATCGACACGGCCCGCGTCCGGCACAGGGCCGGCGGCCGGGGCAGGTACATCGCCTGCCGGCATGCCTGCCTGGGCGCAGAGCCTGCGCTCCGAGCAAACCGCCCGTCATCGCCGGCACATGGCGATGCAGGCGCTGCGCGACGGAGACCGGCCCGGCAGCGGCGCAAATCCCAACCTCAGCGAGAAGGAGTAAACCCCATGATCTTCAAGCGATCGATCCAGCGCTATGGGGTGACGCCCCAGCCCGAGACACCCTATCAGCGTGCAGGTCAACTCTGGGATGAGCGTATCGGCTCGGCCCGTGTCCAGGCCCGGAACTGGCGGCTTGTCGCCTTTTCCTGCCTCGGTCTCACCGGCGTCCTGATCGGTGCGAATGTCTGGCAGTCGATGCAAAGCCGCGTCGCGCCCTATGTGGTGGAAGTCGATCGTCTCGGCGAAGCGCGCAGCGTTGCCCCGGCAATCCAGAACTACCAGCCCACCGACGGGCAGGTCGCCTGGCATCTGGGGCGCTTCATATCGAATGTCCGCTCGGTATCGACCGATCCGGTGCTGGTGAAGCGCAACTGGCTCGATGCCTATGACTTCGCCACCGACCGGGCGGCGATCTTCCTCAACGAGTACGCGCGGTCGAATTATCCTTTCGCCGGAATCGGTCAGCGCAGCGTTTCGGTCCAGGTGACAAGCGTGGTGCGCGCTTCGGATAGCAGCTTTCAGGTCAAATGGACCGAGAGCATTTATGAGCGCGGCAGTCTGGCGAAGACCGAACGCTGGACGGCCATGCTCACCGTAACGATGCAACCGCCGAAAACGGCCGATGCCCTGCGCAAGAACCCGCTCGGCCTGTTCGTCAATGCGATCGACTGGGCCCGCGAACTCGATGGCCAGCCATCCCCGTCTCCGCGGCGTCAGGGGCAAGCAGCTGACCTTGCTGCGCCCCCAGTCCCTGCCGCCGCGCCCCCGATGGCTGCCGACCCAGAACAGAAAGGAGCCCGTCCATGACCTCCCGTCTTTCCCTGTCTCTTCCCGTAATGGTGCTGCTTTCTGCCTGTGCCGGGAAGACGCCGCCACCTGCGATCGCTTTGGACAGCGCGCAATTCCGGCCTGCCGTGCTTGAGGCTGAACCAGCCAGGCCCATCGAGATCGTCGAAACACCCGTGCCGCTGCCCTTGCCGGGCCAGCTTCTCCCGCCGCCATCGGTCAGGACTGAGGTCGGACCTCCTACGGCGCGGGTTGAAGCGGCGAACCGTGCGGCCACGCGCGAACCGTCGAGCGCAGGCTATATCAATGCCGTGCAGGTCTACCCCTGGACCGACGGCGCGCTCTATCGCCTTTATGCCGCCCCGGGACAGGTGAGCGACATCGCGCTCCAGCCCGGCGAGAAGCTCGTGGCGGTTTCGGCAGGCGATACCGTGCGCTGGGTCATCGGTGATACCTCGAGCGGCGCCGGTGAGACCGCCCGGGCGCACATATTGGTCAAGCCCTTCGCCTCGGGGCTCGCGACCAATATGGTCATCACCACCGACCGGCGCGCCTATCATCTGGCGCTCGAAAGCACCGACAAGACCGCGATGGCGGCGATCAGCTGGACTTACCCGCAGGATCGGCTGCTGGCCTTGCAGAGGCAGAACGAACGTGCCGAGGAGGCGCGGCCGGTGGCGGACAATGTCGCACTCACCGATCTGCGCTTCCGCTATGCCATTACCGGCGACAATCCGCCCTGGCGCCCCGTCCGGGCATGGGATGATGGCAACAAGGTCTATATCGAGTTTCCGGCCCGGCTCGACCAGGGCGAGGCGCCGCCCCTGTTCGTGGTCGGGCCGCTCGGGCAAAGCCAGCTGGTCAACTACCGTGTCAGCGGCAATCACTACATCGTCGATCGCCTCTTTGGCGCCGCTGAGCTGCGGCTTGGCGAAGACCCGCAGGCTGTCGTGCGCATTTCCCGCACCGATGCGGCGCAGGGGAGGCCACGCCCATGAGCAAGCCTGACAAGGATGACGCGGGTCCGGACCCGCGTCTTGGCGGTGAATCCACAGCGCAGCCGCCTGAACCGTCCAAGCAGAATGCGGAAAGGCTCGTCCTGCGCGCCGCCCCCCGGCGCGTCGTCAGGTTCCGGCGCGGTGTGATCATCGGCGGAGCCGCTTGTGCTTCGCTCGCCATCGCCGGTGTCGCCTGGATGGCGCTGGGGCCGAAGACGTTGCAGGTGGTCGCCACCGGTGATGAGAAGGCTGTTGCGGACCGGCGCACGCCCGCCGATGCCGTCGCCAATCTGCCGGGAACCTATGGCGAGTTGCCGCCCGGTGTTCCGGTGCTGGGCGATCCGCTGCCCGGCGATCTGGGTCGACCGATCCTCGAGCACCAGCGTGGTCTCGGTATCGATCCGGCAACCGATCGGGGCGCCATGCCGCCGTCTATGACCATGGAGGAGCAGGCCGCCGAGGCTGAGCGTCAGCGGATCGCTGCCCAGGCGGCGCAGGCCCGCGAAGCAGGCGTCATGGTCCAGTCGTCTGGGCGGGGTGCAGCGGCGCCGGTCACAGGTGCGGACAGCACGCCCACAGGCAGCGCAGCGCCAGGCCAGAGCGAGCAGGCGGGGCGTCTCGCGCTCGATCCGGAGCGGGACCAGAACAACCAACAGCGCAAGCTCGACTTTGTCGGGAGCCAGGCGTCGGCCGGCATCACCAATGCCCATGCGCTGCAGATCCCGGCATCGCCCTATCAACTGATGGCGGGCAGCGTCATCGCCGCCAGCCTGATGACGGGGCTTAATTCCGATCTTCCGGGCATGGTGGTGGCGCAAGTGACCGAACCGGTCTTCGATACCGTGACCGGGCGTATCCTGCTCATTCCGCAAGGCTCGCGACTGATCGGCAGCTATGACAGCGTCGTGGCTTTCGGCCAGCGGCGCGCCTTGCTGGTGTGGCAGCGGATCATCCTGCCCGATGGCAGTTCGGTCCAGATAGACAATCTGCCTGCCACCGACAGTGCCGGTTATGCGGGCCTCGCCGACAAGGTCGACTTCCATAGCTGGCAATTGCTCAAGGGCGTCGCGCTCTCGACGCTGCTCGGCGTCGGCACCGAACTCACGCTCGGCAGCGACGAGAGCGATCTTGTCCGCGCGATCCGGCAATCGACCCAGCAATCCGCCAATCAGGCGGGGCAGCAGATCGTCTCGAAGAACCTCAATATCCAGCCCACCATCACCGTCCGTCCCGGATGGCCGCTGCGCGTGATCGTCCACAAGGACATCGTGCTGCGGCCCTGGGCGGGCGCTCGCTAGACAAGGAGAGCCGCGATGCTCAAGCTCGCCAAACTGCCCGACCGGACACCGGTCAAACTGGCCATCACCATCACGCCCGATCTCGCCCAGGCGCTCGGCGACTATGCGACGATCTACAACCGGACCTATGGCGACAAGGCCGAAGTGGCGGACCTTGTGCCCGCCATGCTCGAGAGCTTTCTGGCCAGCGATCGTGCCTTTGCCAAGGCGCGCAAGGACATGGAGGCGGGGACATGACCCGCAAGCGGACGATCGGTCGCTTCCGGCGCTCGAAGCAGGGCGGATGGGAAGGGGAGATCAACACCCTGTCGATCCAGCGCGCGATCCGTCTGGTGCCCAATGATAACCGGGTCAACGACAACGCTCCGGCGTTCCGGGTCATGCTGGGCTGGCAGCATATCGGCGATGCCTGGGAGCGCCTGTCGCGCACCGAGCCTCCCCGTGAATATTGGCGGGTGCGGATCGACGATCCCTTCTGTCCGCTCAGCGCCATGCTGTTCCCCGACGCCGAAGGCATGACCGCGCAATTGGTGCTGCAGGTCTGACCATGGGCGAGGAAGCCGAGCGCGTTCTGACCATCCGGGAAGCGGCGGCGCTGCTCAAGGTGCACCCCAACACCATCCGCAATTTGCTGGCCGAGGGCCGCATTCCGGCGGCCCGCGTCGGGCGCCAGTGGCGCTTTCTGGAAGGCGAACTTGTCGCGTGGATTCGCTCGGGCTACTCTGCGCCTGCACGAATGCAGTCAGGTGCCCAACGAAAGGAGGCATTATGGCACTCTGGAAACGTGCAGGAAAATACTACGTCAAGCTCACAGCACCTGACGGAACGCTCATTAGACGCTCTACTGGAACGACCGACAGGCTGAAGGCGCTCGAATTTCACGACAAGTTGAAGGCCGAGCTGTGGGACCTTGCCAGGCTGAAGCAGAAGCCGAAACGGACTTGGGACGAGGCGGCTTTGCGGTGGCTGAAGGAGAAGGCACACAAGAAGTCCTACCGGGACGATGTGAGCCGGATCCGGTGGTTCACCAAGCATCTGCGTGGCAAGACATTGGATCAGGTGAGCAGGGACATGATCGACCGGCTCATATCGCGCCATTTCGCCCGCAAGAGCGATCGCACCAAGGATCTCTATGTCGCGCTCATCCGCGCGATCTTCCGGAAGGCGATGCGGGAATGGGAATGGATCGCGCATGTGCCGGCGTTCAAGACCTATGCGCGCAGTGGCCGGGTCAGGGTGCGGTTTCTCACCCATGATCAGGCCGCTGAGCTCATGGGTCGGCTTCCTGAACACCAGCGCGAGGTGGTGCTGTTCGCTTTGTCGACCGGCCTGCGTCAGGGCAACATACTCCATCTGCGATGGGATCAGGTCGATATGACCCGGCGCATCGTCACGATCGGATATGGCGAGACCAAGAACGGGGAGGCGCTCGGCGTGCCCCTGAACGAGGCGGCCCTTGGCGTATTACGGCGGCAGAAGGGCAAGCATCCGGTTCATGTGTTCACATTTCGGGGCAAGCGCCTTGCCAATGCGAATACGCGGACCTGGCGCGGCGCATTGAAGGCCTGCGGGATCGAGGATTTTCGCTGGCACGATCTGCGGCACACCTGGGCGACCTGGCTCCGGCAGAATGATGTGCCCACCTGGGTGCTTCAGGAGCTGGGGGGATGGAAATCGGAGTCGATGGTGCGGCGTTATGCGCACATGTCGGTGAAGCACCTCCAGCCCTATGCCGACCAGCTGATTTTACCGGGCACAGACCCGCTGATTAATCCGGTCACAGACACGAAAAAGTCTAACTGCCCGGAAAAGCTGGAAAGCCTAGGTCACAAAAATGGTCACAGTGAGAGCCGTCCGCGGCTCAAGCTTGTCGCCGGCCTCGACGTAAACTCTTGATTGTAAAGGAAGAAAAGTGGTGGACGCACTAGGGCTCGAACCTAGGACCCGCTGATTAAGAGAAGGGAATTTCGAGAAGAAATTCCCATTTTATACAGGCATCTAGCTGCGTCTTTGCACTTTCGAACTTAACATCGAGCAACACCGAAAACCAACGTTTTCCAACAGGCCACGGCACAGTTTCACGTCCAGTTGCGATCCGCTGATTCTGACGGCATAGGGTTGGACTTTATGCCCTATCTGAGCTGAATTTGAAGCTATCGCCCTTTGCCAATGCGCAGTTCATCAGCCAGAGCGGCGGCGGTGACGATGCGGCTCGATCCATGTCGTTCGAGCGCGAGCAGATCGTCCTTGTTTCCCGTGACGAGCCAATCGGCTCTCCCGGCGTCGCATAGGCCGAGGAGAAAATCATCCCGTGGGTCGGGCGAGCGCCTCACATGGGGCAGGTCGGCGGGCATGTCCGCCACCAGTCCAATTTGGTTCACCAATCGCCCAACCTCGGCGGGGCGGACCAGGGCGCGTATCTTGTCTCGCCGGGAGACATCCCGGATCTCATCGATTTGGAGCGCATGGCTGACGAACACAAACCTGCGATCCAGCCATGCTTCGATTAGTCGGGCAGGGATCCCGTTGGGGGATATGAGTCCACTCAACAGTACATTGGTGTCGAGAATGACGCGCACGTGTTAGTGATGGCCCTGTGACCAGAAAGACTGCCGACTGGCGCCGACCTCTTCATCGATCAGCCGCTCCAACTCATCCGGATCAGCATCTGCATTGCGAGCCTGGATATCCCGAACGGTTTCTCGCAGCACTTCTCGATTGACCGCATCTTCCACGAACCGGGACATATCGCCCTTTTTGCCGCCGCGCGTGGCAAGCAAAGTCCGAAGTGCAATGTCCGTTTCCCGCGATACTTTCAAACTCCACCGAGCCAGCTCGCCCATAAGTCACCTATGCGTTTATGTGTCTAAACACATATATCAATTCGCGCAGTTTTTATCAAGGGAAGGCCTTGCTTCGATAATCGTCGCCGAAAAGATAAGCCCAGTGAGTCCGAGAATGCCATCGACGATCCAGGCCGTTCTGTATCCGCTTTCCATGACGAGAGGATGGATGACGGCAAGGGCGATCAACAGTCCGTTCGTTCCAGCACGCCCGGTCCGTGACAGCGTTGCGGGTGGAAACAGGGTGGCCGCGCCAAGCGCCGCAATGCTGATCATATTCCAAGTCCAGATCAAGGGCGCGACCAGGGAAGCTAAACAACGCCACCAACGCGGCGCATGCCACTGCGACGGGTTGTCCCCAGACGGTTGCGGTCCAGAGGCGTTCGCAATGGGTTGCCGGACGCCCCTTGTCCCGCCGCCGCGCCAGCCAGATATTGACGCCGCCAACCGCCAGATAGGCAAGCCCTATGCCCAGCAAGCCATAGGCGATTTTAATCGCTTCGCCGCCGAACCAGCCGAAATGCAGAAGCCCTAGAGATGTCAGAATCTGCTGCCCGAGAATGTTGTCCGCCGCCTTGTGTTCGTAATAGAGCTTGCCTGGTCAAAGCGAACTACGTCGTTCTTGCTCTCCATGTCTTTGGTGCTCTCAAGCATCATTTGTTCGATAAGGATGAGATTCTCGTGCGGATGCTTCCCTTGCTTCGTCGGCGTTCGAGCTAACCTGGGCGTCAGCTCCGGTGCAAACCGAAGGCCCGGCCCGAAAGGCGACATCCGGTCAAAACATGCACCCGTGATTTGAAAAAGGCATCCAAATTCGAAGCCAACCACGTTTCAGGAGTTAATCCGAAGGATGGAAGCACGGACAAGATGGCGGACATTCGTATAGGCGCCGCCTTCACCTATATTGCTGGCGACGAACTCGGCCAGCATACCGCTTATACGCACATCCAGGGTCGTGATTGTGGGCATTGTAAGCCGATCAATCCAATTGTTTGGTCAAAGGACAATCGAGCAGAGCAGCAATGGACTTCGCGCCCTTTCCAAAACCAAGGCTTTCGATTGTTTCCCGCAGGGTCTCGTAAATCCGGACCTCGTGAAGGACGACAGAACCTGGGCGGGATGAGAGGTTCTGTTTCACCACATATTGAGAGCCTGCCGTTTTGTATATTTCGACGAAGCCGGTGTCGTGGTGATTTTCTTTCAGAAGCAATTCTCCCTCGAATTCAAGGTCCGGCCCGTTCGGGTCATGAACGATGTGATTTTGCATTGCGGACGGTTCATCCTTTCCCTGGCGACGACTGGAGCTGATGAGCGGCAAGCGAAAGCATGCGCGCTGCTATTTCTCGCTCACCCATGACGATGTCCGGAACACCAAGTCGCTGTAGATGCTCGACCTCCGCGTCGGAATGAGCTCGTGCGATCACATGCGTATCGGGGTTCAGCTTGCGTGCGTGTTCGCATATCGCACCGGCTTCGAACCCCTCGGGAATCGCGAGTAACAGATGACTGGCGTCGTCGATGCCCGCCGCCCGCAATATCAGCGGGTCCAGCGCGTTACCGCTCAGGCATTCAATGCCGTCTGCTTTCGCCTGCCGGACAGGGTCTGGCCGCTCTTCGATGACCGCAAGCGATCTGCCGGCCTTCTTCAGTTCTCCGGCGATCAGACTTCCGACCCGCCCATAGCCGACGAGGATGATGTGTCCTTTGGCGGGTTCGGGCTGCGACAAGGGTTCGATCTTTCCCGTATCTCCCTGCCGCGCGACAACGGCGGAAAAAATGAAGGGATTGAGGAATATCGAGACGATCGCGCCCGCAAGAATCAGATCGCGTGCGTCAGGCGGCAAGACGCCGAGTTGGGTACCGAGTGCCGCCAGAATGAAGGAAAATTCGCCGATCTGCGCCAGGCTGGCCGCGATGGTCAGCGCCTTGGTATTATTATGTCCGAACGAGCGAACGATCACGAATGCGGCCAAGGACTTTCCCAGCACGATGATGGCGACTGTCGCCAGCAGGGGAAGTGGTCGATCAATCACCACGGACGGGTCGAACAGCATGCCGACCGATACGAAGAAGAGCACTGCGAACGCATCCCGCAAGGGCAGGGTTTCTTCGGTCGCCCTTCGCGATAGCTGCGATTCTCCCAGAATCATGCCGGCGAAAAAGGCGCCGAGCGCGAAGGAAACATCAAAAATATAGGCAGCGCCGAACGCAACGCCCAAGGCAATGGACAGAACGGCCAACCGGAACAGTTCGCGCGATCCGGTATGCGCGGCCCAATGCAGAGTGGCGGGTATGATCCGACGTCCGACGAGCAACATAAGCCCGACGAAGCCCGCGACTTTCAGAAACGTGATGGCCAATGGAAGCAGAATGGTGCTCGCACCGGCTTGCCCGTCTCCCTTGGCGATGCCAGCAAGCACAGGAAGCATAACCAGTGCCAGCACCATGACGAGATCTTCGACGATCAGCCAGCCAACGGCGATGCGTCCACGTTCGGTTTGGACCAGACTGCGAATTTCCAGAGCGCGCAACAGCACGACCGTACTGGCCACAGATAGGGCAAGGCCAAAGACAAGACCGGCGACGATGGTCCAGCCGAGCGCATGAGCCAGTCCCATACCCAACAGGGTGGCGACCAGGATCTGTACTATGGCGCCGGGCACCGCGATCTTCTTCACCGAGAGCAGGTCACGCAGTGAGAAGTGCAGGCCGACGCCGAACATCAGCAGGATAACGCCGATTTCAGCAAGCTGGTTGGCAAGCCCCACATCGGCCACAAAGCCCGGCGTAAACGGACCGACAAGCACGCCAGCGAGAAGATAGCCCGCGATCGGTGACACCTTGAGACGGTGCGCGAGAGCGCCCATGAGGAAGGCCACGACGAGACCTGCCACGATCGTTGCGATCAGCGGTGAGTGATGCGCCATTCGTTCTCCATGACCGGTCTGCCGCGATGGGCGAGGTCCGGCCTTCAGTTCATTCGATTAGGGCGACCGCCGCCACCACGAGGCTTACGGCTGCGGCCATGCCGACAAGGATGGTCAGCTTGAACCACCATGGCGGGCGTCTTTTCTTGCCATTCATCAGCCACTTCCACACACAACTCCTGACACCTCGGGCACATCCGAGGCGTCTTCCGGAGTCCGGACACAGTCGAAGATGTCAGTTGGCTGGGGGTGCCCGCACGTGATGGGAGAAAGTCGGCATTCCTGCCGCAAGATTTCTTGCAAGCGGCGGAATTGACCAGCGCGAGCCGTGATCGTCGATGCGATCGATCTGCTGGAAGCTTACAATGCTGGGGACGCCAACCCAAACTGTACTGTCAGGCTGGTTGTCTGGTTCGACGACAGTTCTCCGTTCGCCAAGCTGCTTGGGCGTCTGCTTGAGTGAAACGACGCTTGTCGAAGGATCGAATGCCGAACCGAAAGCTTTGGATTGGGCAGAACCTGCCGGAATCAGCGCGAAGACGAAAATGACCAGCAGCAACACCCAGCTTGCCGACAGGAATGCGAGGCCGTTAGGATTTCTTAAGGCGCTTGTCGTTCGCACGCGGTGTAACAATCCCCAGAGTTGTTGAAGCCGAGAAAATCTATCAGGATGCGGCATTGCTGTAAACGCGTGTGCTGCTGTGGGCTCCGTGGCGAAGCCACATATTGCCCGCTATTCCACGCAGTTTCGAGCACTGGATTGTAAAGAGGTAAGGCAATGCATCATCATCTGGCTGCCATCCTGGGTTATCGTTCGGGAGAACGGAGGCCAAAGAGAAAAGATCACAGCAAGCCAGCTGGCAAGGAAGAACGTCCAAAAGCCTTGCCTGACGCGGAAAGCAGCGGGGCCAAGCCCGATGCGAAACGCTGATACGAAGCTCTACGGATGAGTTCAGTTCTGCGCATATTCGCAGCTTCCATGGACGCTTCTTGAAAGGCTGGACCATGGGCGGAGCAATGCGCTAACGCATCAGGATCATGATTACCGGATACGACAAGTTACAGGCGATCTGGCGCTGTGTAGCGCTAGCGCTTTTGCTGGTCGTATTCTTTCATGCTTTTGCTCCGAGTGACGCGCCGAGCGCTTCCCAATCGGGGTCGGCATTCAGCGCCTTTACCTCAGATGTCGCACTGGGTTGCAGAGAACAGACGGCTGCTCAGCAAAAGCTCCGTTCGGATACCCCTGCGCCTCCTGTCTTCACACCGTCTTTATCCCTCGCGCCAAGCATCGCCGCTGCGGACCGTGGTCACGGTATTTCGTGGCAGTGGTCAACTGGTCCGCCGATTCGATCTGTTGCGCGGCATACTCCGCTCAATCCCAGAGCGCCTCCGTTCGTATGACGATTCATCCCGTGGCCGCGGTCACGGACTGTTATTCGTCATGCGAGCAGAGCAGTGCAAAATTTCGATACAGATGGTTTCGATCCGGAGCCGACGCGAACAGCAATAAGTCGCATCATCGCCCGCTATCCCGAAATTGGCGACGATGAGCTTGGCGAGGTTCTGCAATATCTCAGGAATGAAGCATCCGGACGCGATATCGACATTATCACTTCCGACGAGACACTGTGCCCGCAATATCGGCAATTGTGCAGGGAGCACTACATTGACCGACTTCGCCCAATGGAAAAGGTCCAGTTCGCGATCGTCTTGATCGCAATCGCCCTTCTTCTCGTTCTTCTTCGCGCCATTGCGCGAGCAGGGTGAATCCCCACGCGGGCATACCCTGAATGAAGAGGCGTTTCGGGCAGCCGGTCACAGGCTTACCCTGCATTTTCGAGAATGCACAGCACATGAAACAAGAATCCAATAATGCCGTCGATGGAAGCAACCGCCGACGAGAGATTGAAGGCATCATTGCAAGCTATCCGAGTTTGAATGATGAGCAACTAGAGGAGGTCCTCCGTTATCTGAAACGGGAGGCGTCCGCTATGGATCAGGCAATGATTGCATCGAATCCCGAGATCACGCGACAATATAGGCAGCTAAGCCGAGACCATTATCTCGATAGGCTACACCCTACTCAGGTTGTTGTTGTCTCCGCGCTGGGAGTGGCCTTGGCGCTATGCCTCGTTGTTTGGGGTATGTTGATGTAAGAAAATCCGGATCGATGATCCTGCGTTATATCTGCTGGCGCGGAGCGATGCCGAGTCGTTGTGCTACCTGTGCATAAAGGCCGACCACTCCGGACATGGGCAGCGTAACCGCGAGACCAAAAAGTACCGGTTCGTCAATCGGAGTGCCGGGATCCGGATCTCGCTGCACAATCAGGTCGATTGTCATGTCCGGTCCGACGATGGTTGCTTTGTCGCCCTCCCCGCACTGCATGAAGAGTGTGCCGCGATTGGTTTGATTGCCATCGGGTTGAAGGCTGCACAGCGGAATATTCAAAGCGTCGGTTTCCGCTGGATCGAGCAGTTTAAGGCGGACCGAACGATAACCTTTCGGGCTGGCGCCACTGGCGTGAACCATCCAAGTGTAGCCGAAAGGCTGGCCGGTTGCGCTTGGCCGTCCAATATTACGGGCAGACGCATCAGACGGGTGGAGATACGGTGGAGCTGGTTGCCGCTAAGACCGGTCTCGATACCGGCACGTTTTCGTCCATTGTCCAGCAGATCGGAGGCGAGGGTTTTCTGAGGCAGTTTGCAGAGGCGATCAAGAACGACCCATCAAGTCTGATCGGCCTGCTCGACCGTGATGGCGACGGGAATCCGATGGACGATTTGGCGGATATGGCCAAAGGCCAGTTTGGAAAGAAATAGGAGCCTTGCCCTGTTCTGTTGGAGCGTCCGTAGGGACCGAAGTTCTATAATCATTCAGCCGACGACAGAAGCCGCGCGAGATCGCCGCGCTTTTGCATGAGGTCCGCGAGCGAATACTTGTCCAGCACGGCAAGGAAAGCAGAAACGGCTTCCCTGAGCACGCCGGTCATGCCGCAAGCGGGCGCGACCACGCAGCTTGGACAATCGACAAGGTCGAAGCCTTCCTCGGTGTGCCGGACAAGTGCGCCGATATTTATCTCTTCGGGCAGCTTGCCGAGGCGGATGCCGCCACCACGGCCGCGGACGCTATCGATATAGCCAGATCGGGCGAGGTCGTTCACCACCTTCATGAGGTGGTTTTGCGAGATGCGATAAGCCCGTGCGATCTCCGCGATCGAGCACCGCCGGTCGGGCCTTGCCGCAAGGTAAAGCAGCACGCGTATCGAATAATCCGTGAACAGCGTCAGCTTCATGTTCGCTCCATCAAACCTCTCAATCGACCCCGTCACATTAATATGCATTTTCGTTGCATCTTTCAAACGGCCTCTATAAATGTATCTCCAATGCATGAATGGAGTACGAGTCGTGACCAGCACCACAAAGATCGACGAAGCAGGCCTCGCCCGATTGGTGGATGCCTTCTACGCTCGGGTGCGGGCGGACGCCGAACTCGGTCCGATTTTCAATGACGCCATTGATGACTGGCCCCACCATCTCGAAAAGCTGACCGCCTTCTGGTCATCGGTGATGCTCACCAGCGGGCGCTACAAGGGACAACCTGTTCCCGCGCATATGAAGCACAGGAGCAGGATCACGCCCGAACTGTTCGACCGCTGGCTCGGCTTGTGGAAGCAGGCGACCGATGAGCAGATGGAGCCGGTCGCGGCTCTCGCCCTCCAGGAGAAGGCTGCGCGGATCGCCGAGAGCCTGAAACTGGCCATGTTTTTTCGCTTGGACCGTCGGCCCGACGCGGGCGACAGCCGCAAGGTCGCATGACGATGGCCGACATCCGCCCATATCGGTCCACGCCGGTGTTCGACCAGGATACACTTCCGGCCGCCTTGCGCGCCCGCCACGATACCAAGGCTGGCGTCTGGGGGCTGATCCGCGTCATCGAAGGAGAGTTGCAACTCACCTATCTCGATCCGCCTTCGGATGTCGTGCTGACACCCGACAAACCCGGCCTCATCCTGCCGCAACAGCCGCATTTCGTGACGCCGCTTGGCCCCATGAAGATGCAGGTCGATTTCTACGATCGGCCGCCGCCCGGCGGCTGATCCGCGCATTCCTTTTCCAGTTCCCAGTTCAATCACAGGAGATTTTGATGTCGCAGCCTCTCAGCGATCACACCATTGCGCTCGTCAAGGCCACCGTTCCGGCCCTCGAAGCCCATGGTCTGGATATCGTGCACGAGATGTATTCGCGGATGTTCCAAAACCCGGAAATCCGCGACCTGTTCAACCAGTCGCACCACGGCGATGCCGGTTCGCAGCCCCGTGCACTGACGGGCGCGATCCTCGCTTATGCCAGCAATATCGACAATCTCGGCGCGCTGGCGCCTGCGGTCGAGCGGATCGCGCAGAAGCATGTCGGCTTGCAGATCCTCCCCGACCACTACCCTCATGTCGGTGAAGCCCTGCTGGGGGCGATCAAGGCCGTGCTGGGCGATGCCGCGACGGAGGAGATTCTGGAAGCCTGGGGCGAAGCCTACTGGTTCCTCGCCAACATCCTGATCGCACGCGAAGACCGCATCTATACCGAGCAGAAGGAAACGACGGGTGGCTGGAACGGTTGGCGCGACTTCCGTGTGGACGACGTCATCCGGGAAAGCAGTGTCATCAATTCCTTCATCCTGCGCCCCGCCGATGGCGGGCCGGTCATGGAGCACAAACCAGGCCAGTATCTCACCTTCTGGTTCGAGATTCCCGGCCATCCGCCGGTCAAGCGCAACTATTCGATCTCTTCCGCGCCGAACGGTGAGACCTACCGAATTTCTGTCAAACGCGAACCGCAAGGCCTGGCTTCGGGATGGCTGCATGACGAAGCCGAGGTTGGGATGATCCTGAAAGTCGCGGCGCCGGCTGGCGAATTCTTCCTCGGCGAACATAACGAGCGGCCGGTCGTGCTGCTGTCGGGCGGGGTCGGGCTGACGCCGATGGTGGCGATGCTCGAAGCTCTTGTGGCGAGCGGCGCTGAAGTCCCGGTGCAGTACATTCACGGGACGCACGACAGGGAAACGCATGCCATGCGTGGCCACATTCGCGTACTAACGGAGAACAGCAAGACGGTGCAGGTTGTTGACTTCCACCAGACGCCGCTGGCCGACGAGGTGAAGGGCCTGGATTACGACGAAGCTGGGATCATCACCGATGAATGGCTTGTCGCCAATACGCCTGTTGCCGAGGCCGATTACTATATCTGCGGACCGCGGCCGTTCCTGCGCCATGCGGTTTCCACCCTGTCGCTGGCGGGCGTCGCGTCCGATCGCATCCACTATGAGTTCTTCGGACCTGCTGACGAACTGCTCGCCGCCTGAGGGAGAGGCAGATGGACGACATCATCATAGCGCGCGCGATCCACGTCCTTTCAGTCCTCTTCTGGATCGGAGGGGTGGCATTCGTCACGCTTGTGGTGATGCCGTCCATTCGCGGCTCGACGGCGCCGGATGACCGGCTTGCCGAATTCCACCGGATCGAAGGCCGTTTTGCGCCGCAAGCCCGGACCTGGGTTCTGCTCGCCGGCGCCAGCGGCTTCTGGATGATCCATCGCGCGCAAATGTGGGATCGTTTCACCTATCCGCAATTCTGGTGGATGCACGCGATGGTCGGGTTGTGGGCAATCTTCTTCGCGATGCTGTTCCTGGTCGAGCCGCTGTTTCTACACCGGCGCATGCAGAATTCGCCTGACCCGGGGAGGGATTTCAGGCGCATGGAGCGAATGCATCGAATTCTGCTGCTGCTGGCGGTAGTGACGCTGCTGGGCGCCGCTGCGGGAAGCCACGGCCTGTTCTGACCAGCATCGGGGCCGCGGCTCGACCTGCTGGCAAGCGCATCAGTGCGTCACCTCTTCGTCGTAAGCACTCTGATGTACCTTTACAATGGTAAGCTTACGCTCATGTCCCACGCGGTCCGGCCAGAGAATGGACTGGCCCTCACGCAGCCCGATCAGTCCGGCGCCGACCGGCGTCAGAATGGATATCCGGTTTGCCGCGATGTCGGCATGCCTAGGATAGACCAGTTGCACGATCCGCGTTGCACCGCTCGCCTCGTCGACGAATTCCACCTGGGCATTCATGGTGACGACGTCTTTGGATATCCGCCCGGCGCTGTGAACTTTCGCGCGCGCGATTTCTTCAAGTAGAAGTTCGCTGACCTGCGGCAGGCGTTCCTGCGCACCGATGGCTAGGTCGGTCAGGATATCGGCTTGTGTGTCGATCATGTGAATGGATGGTCGCTTTGGCGTCGTCTTGCGTGTCATGGTGATGGCTTTCCCGGAATGGGCGCACTGAACTGCGTGTCCAATGCAAGGTTCTGTCGAGTCCTGCCCCGAGTTCAGGGCGTACCGCGCCAGAACCCGGGGTTACATGCCCGTGAGAAGCTGTCCGCCGAGATGACGAAAACGCAAAGAGGAAACCTTGACCTGCATTGCTGGAAAGATGGGATAGGCCTTGCCAGAAGTCAATTGTGGCCGAATGAACGCGATAGCGGCTAGACGTTCATCCAGCAGCCTTTGCGAAGCGAAAAGTAGTTTGTAGCCGTCCGAGAGGGTCCGTTCTCGACGCGCTTCCCGGAAGGGATAGGGGCGAGATCGTTAGAGGCAGCCGGCAGTGATTAACCTGCCATCAGGGTTTCGAGCCCTCTTGATACGCACAGAGCTTCATCGTTGACCGCCTCTATCGGAAGCCCAGTATCGCTTGTAATCATTTCGGACAACAGTGAGATTGAGGCGCAGCCGCCCGTAGCAATGATGCTGCCGGATAGAAGGTCCGCAGCGAGATCAGGCTTGATTGTGGCGAGGACACCTCGGGTTGCTTCGACAATCGGAACCAGATGCTTTTTGAATACCAGCTGGAACTCCGAAGCTGGTAGCAGCCGGGTAGCGGGTAAACCCGTTCGCAGATCCCTTCCTTTGATTTCGACCATATGATTAGAAGGGTCGGCACCAATTCCGGAAGAATCGCCTTCTCGCAGAGAAATTTGTCGGCTGATGGCGTGTTTGAGCCGTTCGGCGGTCCGCAGGCCGATCAGGAAATGATGCCTGGCACGCATATGTTCGATCAGTGCCTCGTCGAGCGACTGACCTCCTCCGCGCACGGAGCGAATAAGACATTCGCCATCGATCGAGAACACGGCAATTTCAGTGGTCCCAGCGCCGCATTCAATGATCATCGATGCTCGTGCAGCACTGATGTCTAAACCGGCACCGACTGCGGCGGCGTATGTCTCTTTCACAAGACTGATCCTGCCAAAGCCCGCATCGCTGAGCACCGTGCGCAGGGCAGAAGCTTCTGCTTTCGTAGCATCTGCCGGAATGCCGACCATCGCGCTTGGACGGCCGAGCCGCAAACGCCCCATAACGGTTTTCACGACATACTGCAGATATACGCTGGCGGCGCCCAGATCCTGCACGACGCCCCGCGCCAGAGGGCGCCGGATATGTAGCCCATCAGAAACACGATCAAGCATAGCGAATGCGTCGCTGCCGGCTGACACAAAAAGCTCTCTGCCGCCCTTGCTTGAGAAGCACGAGGCAGTGGGTTGTTCAAATACGATTCCACCGTTGCGGAGAACGACACGGGTGTTTGCGGTCCCAAAATCTATTGCGATATCGGGTCCGATTTGTCGTGAGGTTGAGAAAAACCGGAACATGCTACTCTCGATACAAGGGCTCACCTGTGATGTCGCCTGGAAACATTTGTATCCACGAATATCCTATGGGTTGCGGTGACCGGCGATCCAATTGGTCGACCAGGCGACGAATGAGGCTTGGCCCGATCCGGAAGTCACTTGTCGCGGACCGGTACGGGTCTGCATAAGCCGCTCATCATATGCGCCCGGAGAGGTCAACCGGCTTCGCGGGAGCGGCCGCCAGAGGGGCTTGGCCGCGACCTGCCCAAAGGATGCCGCCTAGGATTAACGCCATGCCCGCGACATGGAACAGATAGAGTTCCTCTCCAAGCAACAGGATCGCCAGTCCGGCTCCGAGAAGCGGCAAGACGTTCATGTACATCCCGGTGGCGGCCGAACCGATTAACTCCACGCCGCGATTGAAGAAGAGATAGGCGATCAGCGAGGGGAAGATGCTCACATAGCCGATTGCCAGCCAACTACCGAATTGAGCGATGATCTGCCGGCCGGAAAGTATCTCCCATACATAAAACGGAGCGATGACGAGAATCCCGACCAGGAGCGTAACGGCAAACAGACTCAGCGGATGAAGAGCTGGCCGCCGCCGTAACATCACCGAATAAAGTGACCAAAATATCACCGCGGCACCGATGATCAGATCGCCAGTATTGAGGCGAAGGTTCCACAGAATTGATAGATCGCCACGTCCGATGATCGTAACGACGCCCGCCAGCGCCACAGTCGCACCGCAAAATTGCTGCCAGCCCGGTCGATCTCCCATAATGGCTGCGCCGATGAGCAGGATGAGCACGGGCTGGGCCGATTGGACCAGCATCGCGTTCAATGCGGTTGTGTCCTGCAATCCGGTATAGAGCAGCGTGTTGAACGCACCGATGCCCAACATGCCAAGCAATATCAGAATGCGCGGATTTGCCAGGATGACGTCCTTGTCACGGCGAAGGTGCGGCCATGCAAATGGCAGGATGAGAACGAGGGCAATGCTCCAGCGCCAAAAGGCAAGCGCGACAGGCGGCACCAACTCGCGCACGCCGCGCCCCACAATCGCGTTGCCAGCCCAGCACAACGCAGTGATGGTCAGAAGAATATAAGCCTTCGACCATAGGCTTTTCAGCAATATTATAGATCGATGGATCATTGCGGCCATTGCAAACTTGTGATTGACTAATTGGAGACAGGGGCCGGTTAACAGCGGGAAGCCCATGGCAACACTAGTTTTTCTGGGTTGCGCGAAATTACTGTTTAATCCGAGGCGTGTGCGTGGATGGAGATCAAAATGACGGAAGACGAACAGGCGATCAGACAGGTCGTCGCAACCTGGATGGAGGCAAGCCAATCGGGTGACACGGCCACCGTCCTCTCACTCATGACCGAAGACGTGATTTTCATGGTTCCCGGCCAAGAACCATTTGGCCGAGAGGCATTCGAGGCAACCGCTGGTGAGTCCGATGGAGCGCGGCCGCAGATTGACGGGACGAACGACATCGTTGAGATTCAAGTCTTGGGAACCTGGGCGTTCACACGCAACCGTATCGACCTGGCTATCACCTTGCCAACCGGCGAGACGGTGCAGCGCGCCGGGTACACCCTGACCTTGTTCCGAAAAGAAGCTGACGGAAGCTGGCGCCTTGCGCGTGATGCCAACCTGTTGATGCCAAAAAGCTGAAACCAGGGTCCGGAGAAGGTTGGAAGCCGAGCTTCAAATCGAGACCCTACCCTATCTTGTGATCGCTGGAGTTCCTGTATTTCAGGCCGGGAATGAATCCACATTGATCCTCGCCTTCAAGGCGGCAATGCAGATTGCTATTTCCCCGACCGAATGAATTCCGTCCCACTCGCCCTCGGCACCGCAGACCCTGGCGATGCCGCTGACTCCGTCTTCCAGCCAGCAGCCTGCCGGCACAAGTGTTGTCGCAGCGGCGCGCGAGCCCGAATAGCGCAGAGCCCTGACACGTGTGCCGTCTTCATGACGCCAGACTGCTGTATCCAACGCCGGCAGACTGGTGAGAGCTGGAAAGACGGCGCTTGCGATGATGGCATCAAGCTGGCGATCGGCGGCGCTGGCGCCAGCGCACGCCCTGACGGCCGCATTCAAGGCGGACCGGTTGGGATTAATCACGTCGATTGCCAAAGATCCTTCTATCTCGGCTAAGGTTATACATCCGGAGAGCCGCCTGGCACTTTCTGAACCGGGGCGCAGACCTCGTGCAGCAGGCCATCGCCTATCGAGTAGACCCAACCGTGAAGCGTGATATCGTGACCACCTGTCCACGCCTTCCGGATAATCGGATTGACGGCGAGGGTCGCAACCTGCGCAGCGACATTGGCTTCGCAAAGCGCTTCCGCGTCGCCGCGATCACCGGTCGGGCCGTGCACGTGGTCCCGGTACAGCCCGCGGATCGGTGAGAGCCAGCGCCCGATGTGATCGTCGGTCTCGCCATCCATCGCCGCCTGTATGCCGCCACACCCGTAATGACCGACAATCATTATGTGGCTGACCTCAAGAACCTCCACGGCAAATTGCAGCGCAGCCGCAAAACTGGGATCGTCCGCGACCGCCAGATTGGCGACGTTTCGATGAACGAACATCTCTCCGGGATCGAGATCGACAATCTCGGTCGCAGGCACCCGGCTATCGGAGCAGCCTATCCAGAAATATCGCGGCCGTTGCTGACCAACCAGCCGGCTGAAGAACGTTGGGTCGACGCGGACTTTAGCCTCCGCCCAAGCGCGATTGCGGGCAAACAGTTTGCCGGAGCTGCTGTCCGTCTGGTTGACATCCGCATCCGATGTGCCTTCGTCCAACGCAGCTAATTCCCGGATGCTTGCAGGTCGACCATCCGCAGATATGGCTTCAGGGTTCTGAAGCCTTGCGGAAACAGGCGCTGAGCTTCCTCGTCCGAAACTTTGGGAGAAATCACCACCTCTTCGCCAGGCGACCAGTTGACGGGCGTTGCTATGCTGCTTGCATCGGTCAGTTGCAGGCTGTCGATCGTACGCAGGATCTCCGTGAAATTGCGCCCCGTGCTGGGCGGATAAGTCAGGATGAGCCGGACCTTCTTCGAAGGATCGATCACGAATACCGACCGCACTGTGACGGTCGGATCGCTTTCGGGATGGATCATATCGTATAGTGACGAAACTTTCGCATCGGGGTCCGCGATCATCGGAAAGTCGAGCGCCGCCCCTTGGGTTTCCTCGATGTCGAGTTCCCACTTGTGATGCGCCTCGACCGGATCGACCGAGAGGCCGATGGGCTTGACGTTGCGCTTGTCCCATTCGGGGCGCAGCTTCGCCACCTCGCCAAGCTCGGTGGTACAGACCGGCGTGAAATTCTTGGGATGACTGAACAGTACCCCCCAGCTCGAGCCGAGCCAGTCGTGAAAGCGGATACGGCCCTGCGTGCTGTCCTGTTCGAAATCAGGGGCGATCTGCCCGAGCTGGATGACCATTGGAAGACTCCTTCGTAAGCTTGGCACGCAATGTGAATTGGTCAGGTCCATCAAACAAGCGAATGTTATCTATAGTTGAACGCAAAGATATTGCTGTATTGTGCTCGCACATTTGTGGTCAGCGAAGCCCCCATTGAAGCGCGTCACATCCGTTGCTATCTGCCTGGCGCGGCGACCACGTTCCCGCCTTCTGTCGAAGTGATCAAGTCCGGGACGGCCCGGCGGCACTATGGGAGGCTGCCGTGGCGTGGTTCGTTCTTGTTCTTGCGGGTCTATGCGAAATCGTCTGGGCCTATGCGATGAAGCAATCGACCGGGTTCACGCGCCCTTTGCCGACAGCGGTCATGCTCGTCGCGATGCTCTTCAGCTTCGGCCTGCTCGCCTGGTCGATGCGGACCCTGCCGCTTGGTACGGCCTATACGACCTGGACGGGCATCGGTGCTGTCGGAGCGTTCATCGTCGGAGCAGTGGTGCTCGGCGAGCCGCTGGGAGCGATGCGGATCGTTGCCGCCGTGCTTATCGTGAGCGGGTTCATCCTGATGAAGCTCGCCACTCCCGGTTAGTTGCAGGCATTATTTCCGCCTTCTGAGGCGTTGGGCGGGCTTGCGGGATACCCGTTTGACGTCCTTGCCGAGTCGCGGGCCATGAGGCCATTCCTTATACATACGATATGTGTAAGTCGTCTGACCAATGCTCTTGTGCACCTGCATGTAAGCCCGGCGTTCCTGCACAACGGCAATGATTGCCCCAAGTGGCACGGCAATCACGAAAATCAGCGCAGCCAAATGGAGTTCATCGCCTAACGCTCCCCTCTCGTGAAAGACATTGAGCCCGAGCGCACAGCCGATTGCAACCATCGCCAGCGATATGGCGAGGGACCAGGATTCCCGTACCGATGGACCCGGCTCCGGGCGCAATGGGCCTAGGGGCTTCATGAATATATCCGCGTCATGACGAGCGTATCAGCATGATCGCTGCCTCCTTGTCTGCGCATCTTCGTCCGGCTACTATTCATTCGGCAAACGAATATTATTGAACATTGATATGAAGGATTATGGTGCGTGGATATCGCGATTGCCCGCACGTTCCTGGAGGTAGTGAAGACCGGCAGCTTCGTCGGGGCTGCCGCCAATCTCAATCTCACCCAGACGGCCGTCAGCGCGCGTATCCGTGTTCTCGAAGATCAACTCGATGGGCCTGTTTTCATTCGCAACAAGGCAGGCGCCAAGCTGACCCCAGCCGGTGAGCAGTTCCAGCGCTTCGCCACCACGCTAGTTCAGGTCTGGGCGCGGGCGCAGCGCGCTGTTGCCTTGCCGCCCGGCCGCGAGACCGTGGTATCGGTGGGCGCCGAGCTCAGCTTGTGGAATCCCCTTTTGCGGCACTGGCTCTTGTGGATGCGACGCGAATGCCCCGAGATTGCGATTCGCACGCAGATCGACACATCAGAGCGTCTGATGGGTCAAGTGCAGGATGGCTCTCTCGATCTTGCGATCATCTATGCGGCTCCGAGCCGGCCCGGCGTCATAGCCGAACTGTTGTTCGAAGAAAAACTGGTGTTAGCCAGGACAACGCCGACGACAACCGAACTGAAGCCGCAAGATCATGTCGAGATCGATTGGGGGGACGAGTTCGCCGCCAACTATCACGCGGCCTTTCCTGATCAGCCCAATTCCGTGCTTTCGATCAGCTATGGTCCGTTGGCTCTGGAATACATCCTGGCGACCGGTGGCAGCGGCTATTTCCGCAAAGGTTTCATTCGCAGCTATCTTGAAGAAGGACGGCTGACTCTGGTTTCCGGAAGCCCCGAATTCTCCTACTCCGCCTATGTCGTGCATTCCACGAAAGCGGATCCAGGCGTCATGGACCGCGTTCGGGCTGGCCTTCATGATGCAGCGAAAATTGCGGTATGACGAACAAGCCTTCTTCTCCGGTCTGCTACGCCTCGGAAGCCTCCGATGCCTATATGGGTTATGCCGACCGCGACGAGATCCTGGCGGCACTCAACGAACTGCTCGAAGCCGAGCGCGCGGGCGCACGTGTCGCGCTGGACAGCAGCAAGGCGAAGGATCCGGTAGGCTACACGGAATTGATGCGGCACGTGCGCAAGGACGAGGCGCATTGGTGCGCCATGCTCACGAGGCAGATCAGGCGTCTTGGTGGCGCACCTTCACGCAAGACCGGCGCCTTCCGCAGCAAAGCCATGGCCATTGCCGAACCGCTCGAGCGACTTGCATTTCTTAATCGCGGTCAGCTCTGGGTGATTAACAAACTTGAAAAGCTCATACTGCGCATTCGCGACGATGCTCTTCACGCGGAACTCAAGGAGATGGCGGACAGGCACCGGGAGAATATCATCAAGGCGGAAACATTTCTGGAACGCCGCAAGATGGAGCAATAATGGCCCGCTAGGCGCAAGTTCGGTTCCAACTTGAGTACATATCATGAATTTGCCGATCGAAAGTCTGTTTGTGTGGCTGAACCTGGCCGGCATTTCTGTTTTTGCCGCTTCGGGAGCGCTCGCGGCCGCGCGCCAGCGTCTGGATTTTATTGGTGCCTGCTTTTTTGCCCTCATCACGGCTGCTGGCGGCGGGACATTGCGGGACCTGCTGATCGATGCACCCGTTTTCTGGATGGTGGACCCGAGACCCGTCGTCCTGTGCTGTATCGTCGCGGTCGTCGTGTGGGCCATCCCGTTGCGATGGTGGTCGGAGCGGGCACTTGAATGGCTCGACGCGGCGGGGTTGGCTGCATTCTCTGTCTATGGGGCCGGAAAGACGCTTGAGGCGGGTTTTTCGCCGGTTCCAGCAATCGCCGCGGGGGTCACTACCGCGTGTCTAGGCGGCATCATCCGTGATATAACAGCAGGCGTTCCTTCGGTATTGATGCGCAGGGAGATATACGTAACCGCGGCGCTTATCGCAGCATTCCTGTTCGTCCTTCTGACAACGATGAACATGCCCGCACCGTGGCCATCGGCTGCCGGGTTCCTCGCAGGCTTTGTATTGCGGGGGGCGGCGATCCGCTGGCAACTGACATTGCCTTCACACCGGGGGCACTGAGATTTTGCTATCGCAGTCGCTTGTGATTGATCTTGTCCGAAGGGCGGCGAAAACGTCAGACAAGGGGTAGGCAGTCACCAGTCACCCCGGCCCTGCCGATGTTCCTGCTTCATTGCGGTCAGCGATCCTGACGGCGCGACGTCCGACATGACGGCTCCGCCCCGTTTCCGCGATGCGGTTCGCGCTTCGGGCTTTGAGCAGATCCTGGCGCGAGAGAATGCCGATCACCTTGTGGTTTTCCCGCTCAATGATCGGAATACGCCCGATACCTGTTTCGATAATCAGATCGGCAACAACGCCGCCCGGCGTGTCGGGATAGGCAACAGGTTGCTCCACGTCCGAGATGGCTTCGCCAAGTGTGAGTCGACTTGGACTGTGATCCGCTTGCCAACGAAGGGCATCCGCACGCGACACGAGACCAACCAGTCGCCCTTCATGATCGACGACGGGATAGCTGCGATGACGGGCGTCCGCGGTGTAAAAATCGAGCGCGTCCGAGACCGTCATAGTGGAAGGAAGAGTCTGCGGTGCTGCTGTCATCAACTGTCCCGCCTGCAACAAATCGAGAGGATCGACGGTATATTCCTGCAAGATGTGCCGGCCACGACGGGCGATCTTCTCGGTGAGGATCGAGCGTCGCATCAGGAGCACGCTGACGGCATATGCTGTTCCAGCGGCCATTATGGTGCTGGGCAGAGCATCGAAATGACCGGTCAGCTCGGCAGCGAAGACCGCGCCCGTCATCGGCGCACGCATCGCGCCGCTCATGATACCAGCCATGCCGATCATCGCCCAGAATCCGGCATCGCCGGGCAGAAACGACCCGGCTAGGTAACCGGTCGCGCCACCAAGAATGAGGAGCGGCGCCAACACGCCGCCCGATGTTCCCGACCCGAGTGCAACCAACCATACGACCGCTTTCACAAGCAACAGCGCGCCGACGACCCTGAGCGTCAGCGAACCGCCCAGCAACGCATCGATGCTGGCATAACCGGCACCGAGCACATGAGCGTCGATCAGTCCGCCAAGGCCTACGACGACCGCGCCGATCGCCGGCCACCACATCCAGTGAACCGGCAGTTTGTGGAAGAGATCCTCGATCCGGTAGAGCGAAGTGGACAGGAGGAGCGCCTCCAGACCCGCCAGAAGCCCGATTCCCGCTGACGCCAGCAAGGGCCAGCCCGTACCGGGCACGGCGGCGGTCATGGGAAACATCGGTCCCGACCCGATGAGATACGGCCGCCAGGCGAAGGACACTATTGTCGCCACGACAACCGGCACAAAGCTGCGCGGCTTCCATTCGAACAGCAGTACCTCGACCGCAAGCAGAATGGCCGCGAGCGGTGTCCCGAAGATGGCCGTCATGCCGGCCGCGGCGCCGGCGACCAGCAGCGTCTTGCGCTCCGCGGCACTGAGGTGGAAGCATTGCGCGAACAGCGATCCCAGGGCGCCGCCGGTCATGATGATCGGCCCCTCCGCGCCGAATGGGCCGCCGCTGCCGATCGAGATCGCGGACGATAGCGGCTTCAAGAGGGCAACCTTCAGCGACAGCCGGCTTTCGCCGAACAGGATGGTCTCGATCGCCTCTGGAATCCCATGTCCGCGGATCTTGTCCGACCCGAACCGGGCCATCAGGCCGACGATAAGACTGCCGATCACGGGTATGGCGATGACCATCAATCCAACCGAGGCATCGGTGATGACGGTATGATCGACGGACAATCGGCCGAACCAGAAGAGGTTCGTGGCGACGGCGATTAGCTTGAGCAATATCCAGGCGCCCAGCGCGCCGCCCGTGCCGACGGCAAGCGCCATGAGTGCCAGGAGCGGCATGCGAAGATCGACACTATGATCTCCTAACTGGTGCGTTTCGACAGCGCGGGGTGGCGTAAGCGACATTGAAAATTCTTGCCTTTCGAAGTTCGAAGGAGACAGTTATATCGCATTACGATATTTTTCAATCGGGACGATGCAATGACCGCGAAGGGCGCGCCGCTCACTGATGCCGACTACGCCGCACTGGCCTCGTTTCGGCATGCGATTCGGGAATTTCTCGGCTTCAGCGAGGCGCGCGCGGCCGATGTTGGGCTGACGCCGCAGCAACACCAGGCCCTGCTGGCAATCCGGGGAAGCGAGGTGGATCAGCCGACGATCGGTTATGTGGCCGAGCGGCTGGTGCTCAAGCCGCATAGCGTTACCGGGTTGATCGACCGTCTGGAGTCAATGGAGCTGGTAACGCGTCACATAGCCGAGGACGATCGGCGGCGCGCCTTGCTGCAGCTTACACCAAGGGCCCATGATCTGCTGGCGGCACTTTCGATGGCGCATCGCGAGGAAATCCGGCGAATACGCCCTCTGCTCAGCGACATACTTCATCATCTCGACGAATGAATGCCGATAGACGAATAACAGCAATTATATTGCATTAAATGTCCAATAACATTCGTTTGTCTTATGGCATGTCTTGCGGGACAATTGCGCCATTGAAGTGAATCGCCTCTGACCGCGCCCTTCGAGGATATTTATCGCTCGAGCCGCCGCGTTGCGACGAGTGCGCAATCGTCGAGGACAGACAGGAATGACGGCGAGAGACGTGTCGGGGGTCGCCCTGACCCCTGAACAATGGCGATTGGTCGAAGAGCTCGTCCAATCGCTCGACCCGGCGCAAGCGTGCTGGCTCGGTGGTTATTTCACCGGGCTGGAGGCCGGCCTGCGATCGCCCCCGTCGCAGGCCGTGTCCCCCATGCAGAGCGTGGGTCGCAAGCTCACGATCCTTTATGGCACCGAAACCGGCAACGCCGCCGAACTGGCGCGTGCTCTGGAAACGGCAGCGAAGGGAAAGGGGCTCTCCTGCAGCCTCTCCGACATGGCCGACTACAAGGTGCGGCAACTCGCCCAGGAAGAGGACGTGCTGATTATCGTCAGCACCTATGGCGAGGGCGATCCTCCGCAGCCGGCGACGGGCTTCTTCGAATTTGTCGAAGGGCGCAAGGCGCCAAAGCTTGAGGGCAAGCGCTTTGCCGTACTGGCCTTGGGCGATTCGACCTACGAATTTTACTGCGAGGCCGGCAAGCGGCTCGACCGCAGGTTCGAGGAACTCGGTGGCGAACGGCTGGCGCCCCGCGTCGATTGCGACATCGATTATGAGGAAGCGGCCGAAGCCTGGACCCGGGCGATCATCGAACAGATTGGCGCGGAAGCGAAACTGGCAACGGTTCCCGCTGTTGCGGTGTCTTCGCCCGCTGCATCCACGGTAGTCCATGACAAGCGCAATCCATTCCCCGCGCCTCTCATCGACAATATCGCCATCGTCGGACGCGGATCGACCAAGGAGACCCGCCATATCGAGTTCTCGCTCGAAGGCTCGGGGCTGGCCTATGAGCCGGGAGATGCTCTTGGCCTCGCAGCGAGTAACGATCCGGTAGTCGTTGCGGCCCTGATCGACACGCTGTCACTGCACCCAGATGCCGAGTTCGAGCACAAGGGCCAGACAGTGAGGCTCGATGAGGCCCTGACGCACCGCTTCGAGATCACCACTGCCACGCCGCGCTTTCTCGATTACTGGGCATTGCTGAGCGAGGCCGACGCGCTGAAGCAGTTGCTGCAGGACGACCGTACCGGCGATCGCTCGGTTTTCCTGCATACGCATCATATCATCGACATCGTCCGTCGTTTCCCGGTCGGGAACGTGATGCCGCAAGGCTTCGTCTCCGCCCTGCGCCCCTTACAGCCGCGTCTTTATTCGCTGGCGTCAAGTCTTGCCGCCGCCCCCGATGAGGCACACCTTACCGTGGCGCCGGTGCGTTATGACCTGCATGGCGAGCCGCGTTGCGGCGTGGCGACGGGCCTGCTTGCCGATCGCGCCGAGCCCGACACAGTGCTGCCGGTCTATATCCAGAGCAATCCGCATTTCCGCCTGCCGGGCGATGATGCTCCGATCATCATGATCGGTGCGGGCACTGGTGTCGCGCCATACCGGGCTTTCCTGCAGGAGCGGGAAGTGCGCGGGGCAGGAGGCCAAAGCTGGCTGTTCTTCGGTGAACGCAATTTCCGCACCGATTTCCTCTACCAGACCGAATGGCAGGGCTGGCTGAAAGACGGAACGCTCGGACGGATGGATGTCGCCTTCTCGCGCGACGGCAATGACAAGGTCTACGTTCAACAACGCATGAAGGAGCAAAGCCGCGACATCTTCGCCTGGCTAGAGGAGGGCGCCCACGTCTATGTCTGCGGCGATGCGACCAATCTGGCACCCGATGTCCACGAAGCTCTGATCGACATTGTCGTGAGCGAAGCCCGCACCGGACGGGAGGCAGCGGAGGACTATGTCCGCTCGCTGCAGTCCGACCATCGCTATCAGCGCGACGTATATTGAAAGCCCGACCCATGACGACCGAGACCATCGACCGCAGCCGCGACCTCTCCCAACCTCTCGACCGGCTCGGGCCCGACGAAAGCATGAAGGACCGGAGCGATTATCTGCGCGGAAGCATCGCTGATGGCCTGCTCGACCGGATAACCGGCGCGGTGCCCTCCGCCGACGATGTCAAGCTGATGAAGTTTCACGGTATCTATCAGCAGGACGACCGTGACCTGCGCGACGAGCGCCGCCGCCAGAAGCTGGAGCCCGCCTATCAATTCATGATCCGCGTGCGCCTGCCGGGTGGGGTCTGCAGCCCGGCCCAATGGCTGAAACTCGATGAGCTTGCCCGCGCGCATGGCGGCGAGACCCTGCGCATCACGACGCGCCAGACCTTCCAGTTCCACTGGGTGCTGAAAGACAGTCTGCGGCCGATCATCCAGGGATTGCATGACACGCTGCTCGATACGGTCGCTGCCTGCGGCGACGACAGCCGCGGCGTCATGTGCACGGTCGATCCGCAAAGCTCGCAATTCCACGCCGAGGTGGCGGCGATGTCCAAGCAGGTCAGCGACCATGTTATCCCCAAGACGCGCGCCTACCACGAAATCTGGTATGGCGACGAGCGCGTGGCTTCGTCCGGGCCGGAAGAGCCCTTCTATGGCAGGACCTATATGCCGCGCAAATTCAAGATCGGCTTCGCGCTGCCGCCCTCCAACGATATCGACGTCTATGCGCAGGACCTGGGTTTCATTGCCATTGGCGGGCCGGATGGGCTGGAAGGGTTCAATGTCGTCATCGGCGGCGGCATGGGTCGCACCGATCAGGCGCCCGAAACCTATCCGCGCCTCGCCAGTCTCATCGGGTTCGTTCCGGCGGATCAGGTCATCGCCTGCGCCGATGCGGTGATGGCGGTCCAGCGCGACTATGGCGACCGCAAGGATCGCCAGCGCGCGCGTTTCAAATATACCATCGACGACAAGGGACTCGACTGGATCAAGGCCGAGATCGAGCAGAGGATGGGCGCGCCGTTCCAGGACGCGCGCGCTTTCACCTTCACCTCGAACGGCGACAGCTATGGCTGGAATTCGACGCCGGACGGGCGCCATCACCGCACGGTCTTCATCCGCAGTGGCCGGCTCGACCTGAAGCTCCTCGATGCCTTCCGCGATATCGCGCGTATTCATCGCGGCACGTTCCGCCTGACGCCCAACCAGAATGTCATCATTGCCGGCGTTCGGACCGAGGACCGCGCCGCCATCGACGCCCTACTGGCTGAATACGGGCTGGAAACGGACACTGTCTCTCCGTTTCGGCGCAATGCGATCGCCTGCGTTGCCTTGCCGACTTGCGGCCTCGCCATGGCCGAGAGCGAACGCTACCTGCCGACGCTGCTTGAGAAGATCGAGGCAATCCTCGCCCGCCATGGGCTCGCTGACGAACCGATCACGCTTCGGATGAGCGGTTGCCCCAATGGTTGCTCGCGGCCCTATATCGCAGAGATCGGGCTGACGGGCCGTGCGCCGGGCAAGTATAATCTCTATCTTGGCGGCGGATTTCATGGCGAGCGTCTCAATCGCATGGTGCGCGAGAATGCTGGCGAGGCGGCGATTCTCGAAGACCTGGATGATGCACTCGGCCGCTATGCCCGCGAGCGTCAAGCAGGCGAGCATTTCGGGGATTTCACTATCCGCGCCGGCATTGTCCGCGCGGTGACGGAAGGGCGCCTGTTCAATGAGTGATCGCGGGAAGCTATCGCCCGATCCGGCGACCGTCGCGGCAGCCTTCGGCGTCGCGGAAGACATGGCCTATGGGGCTGTCGCGCCACCACTCTATATGTCGAGCACCTACGAATTCGCGGGCTATGATCAGCCACGGCTCTATGACTACGGCCGCGGTGGCAATCCAACGCGCGATCTTCTGGCAGAGGCGCTCGCAAAACTGGAAGGCGGCGCCGGCGCCGTCATCACATCGAGTGGTATGGCCGCGCTCGACCTTTTGGTCAGTCGGTTGGGGCCGGACGACCTCATCCTTGCCCCGCATGATTGTTATGGCGGCACGATGCGGCTCTTGAAGGCGCGCGCAAGCCGCGGGCACTGCTCGGTCCGCTTCGTCGATCAGTCTGATGATGTTGCCTTCGCCGCCGCTTTGGAAGAAGTGCCTGCTCTCGTTCTGATCGAGACACCCAGTAATCCGCTAATGCGCGTCGTCGATATCGCGGCTCTCTCTCTGCAGGCAAAGGAAGCAGGGGCGGCGGTGGCCGTCGACAACACGTTCCTTTCTCCGGCGATCCAGCGCCCGATTACACTTGGCGCTGATTATGTCATGCATTCGACCACCAAATATCTGAACGGGCATTCCGATGTGATCGGCGGTGCAGTGATCGCCGCCGATCCGGCGGAAGTGCAGGAGCTGCGGCATTGGGCCAACGTCGTCGGCAGTGCCGGCGCACCGTTTGATTCCTGGCTGACCTTGCGCGGTCTGCGCACATTGTTCGCGCGCATGCAGGTCCAGCAGAGCAATGCCATGGCCGTCGCGACATGGCTCGAACAGCACCCGGCCGTCAGCAAGGTCCATTATCCGGGGCTGCCCACGCATCCGGGGCATGCAATCGCATCGCGCCAGCAGGACGGGTTCGGCGCCATGCTGAGTTTCGAACTGGCAGGCGGCGTCGATGCGGTTCGCCGTTTCATCGACCATGTGAAATTTTTCACCCTCGCGGAATCGCTCGGCGGTGTCGAAAGTCTCGTGGCGCACCCAGCGACGATGACACATGCCGACATGGGAGACGAGGCGCGGGCGGTCGCCGGTATCAATGACAGTCTGCTGCGCCTGTCGATCGGCCTCGAAGCCGAACAGGATCTGATCGCCGGACTCGAATACGGACTGGCCGCGTGTGACCTGGACGGGATGCAAGGAGGATGACGTGCCCGCCTATGTGCTGATCGTCGATGTCTTCGGTTTGATCCTGGCCGTGATCGGCTTCTCCATGGCTTTTCGGCAGGACTTTGTCAGGCGCCTCGTCGGACGGCCGCCGCGTCCGGCCTCATCGGTGAACGAAAATAGCGATCCGTTGACCTATATCCTGCGCATCGCCGGTATCATGATAATGGCATTCGGCATTGCCATCGGCGGCATGGTCACGATGTTCAGCCTCGCCTAGGATGGCATGTCCGTTCCCGGCGCTGCCTCGACTTCATCTTGCCCCACCAGAGCAGGAGCAATGGCATGACGCATGAATATGATGATCCGATCGACCCTGAACAGCTCACCCAGGCAGTTCGCTACATCGCCGAGCGTTATCGGGCCGAGGGCTGCGAATTGAACGACCTGATCGAAGAGGTGGTCGATGAGCGGCTCTGTGGCTGCGTGGCGTCCCGGCAGGATTCTACCGACAGACCGGTACGTGACGGACTGATCTCCGAAATCAAAAGGCAAGTCCGACGATTGCTCGACGATGGACTGTTCGACGAGGTCGACGAAGCCTCGATCGAGTCTTTTCCGGCAAGCGATCCGCCCGCGTGGATCAACCGGGGAGACAAGGACAGGCGATAATGGGCTTCATACGCATCAAGCGAATCTATGATGCTCCCGCAAGCACTGATGGGAAGCGGGTTCTGGTCGATCGCATCTGGCCGAGAGGCGTGTCGAAGGAATCCGCAAAGCTCGATCTCTGGCTTAAGGAGATCGCGCCAAGCCCGGAGTTGCGAAAATGGTTCGGCCACGATCCGGCTCGATTCAAGGAATTTAGCGATCGCTACCGCCAGGAGCTGAAGGCAAATGACGTCGCGGTGAGCGAGCTATGCGATCTTGTCGATCAGGCTGATGTGACGTTGCTCTATGCCGCCCGAGACAGGCGGGCTAACCATGCAATCGTCCTGGCTGAATTCCTCAAGCAGGAAGATGGTCGAATTGAATGAAGCAAGTCTGCCTCGACTGTGGGCCTCGCTTCCACACAGATTATGCGCATCCATTTACTTCGCTAGATGGCGGCATAGGTCAGCATTTCCGTGGGGCGGGGTGCCCGACGCAAGGACTGGCCCTTTGCCTGCACCTGCTTCTCGAGTTCCATCAGCAACGCAGCCAGCCAGCGTGCGTCCTCTCCGGCACGATGCCTTCCAAATCCCATTGCATCGATGCGGGTCTGAGCGTCGAAGATGACACAGCTCGCGAGACCGGATTCCCGCAGTATTTCGCTGACACATTGAATCTCCACCGGGCAAGGTTGCGCTGCGGCCTCGTAAAGCGTTTCGAGCCAATAGGCATCGATCGGGCTGTCGGCGATAACCTGCGCTCCTCCCAGCGCTTGGGCAAGCTCGACCGCGACCCGTTCGACCGGTATTCCATCGCGCCACAGGTCCGCTTGGCAAAGCCGGTGTAGACTTTCGGCCTCGTCAGTCCAGGTCCAGCCAGTCCAACTGGCATGCGGACGGATCAGCCAGGATCGGGATGTAAAGCCGTCTTCGGAGATACCCACTTCTATCGGATAGGACAAACCATGTTTGGGCAGGCAGGAAGCTTCGAAATCGATCGCAATCATATGCATGGTTCTGGATCTGGATCAGGTCTGTTCGTGGAGCAGGAAGGCTGCTCTCTACGGCTTACTGCAACAGGTTGGATGAACGGGTCGGTGTTCCGATCAGGATCTGTGTCGAAGTGATCGCACAATCCAGACTCGCCGCCACTTCCGTCAGGCAGTCAATGCACGTACATCGCTGCCTCGATCCGTCGAGCAGGCCGAGAAGCATGGATTCGTCCTCGGACAAGGCCATAGCACTGCCAATCACGACTGGCCGTCCAAGTGCATTTTCGCACAGGCTCATCAGGCTATCGAATACCGGTGCAAGCATTTCACAGTCGTGAGATACGAACATCTGGTAGAGGGATGGCTGTACCGCTTGTCCGGTATCGCGTGCTTTCCGCCAGCACCGTGCCCCCTCGACAATAACTGTACGACAGGCAACCCCATCAAGATTCAGCGGTGGAAAATGGCGGGTCATTAGTCTGTCCTTTCTGAATTCCTCCCCCTGATTTTTCTTATTGCGATTAGTTCGCAACTAGTAGCGAGTGTTGATGGCGGCCGCAAGTCACGAGTTGTCGGTCTGTCGAAACGGAAAGGCGTTCTGCCTGAACATGAGTCGATCAGATAAATGATCGCCTCTCAGCGCTATCGGCCTTGAGGCGCTAAAGCGATGCCGTGCCTACGCTAGCCGGGGTAATGGCTCCAAACTATCCGCCGCGTGGGCGCATCTCGTTTTGAGCATCTGTCAACAGCTTGTTATGACCATGGTCGCGCATCCATCGCGCGCGGGCGAGATGAGCGGCATGAATGGCGCGTGCTTCGCGCGGTTCGCAAACCGGATCGAGACGAAGGACGATGCGGGCAACGTCGGCCCAATCCGCGCCATCCGCTTCGGCATCCAGTAGGCGCAAATACACTATGAGCAGGCGATAATCATAGTCGGTGAGATCGTCCGAACAGGGCGGTGCGGGCAGAAGATCAGGTTCCAGAGTGGGGCGCGGTCGCATGACGCTCTCTCTTCGGCGTTCCACTCTTCCATGGCTCGGAAGTAGCGGTTCGATCCTGCGCTCTTCCACGTCAAAGTCAAGCCATCCTGAAATGGGATAATCCTACATTGGGATCAAGACGGCAGCCGGATTTCACAGATCGCCGGTCAGCATGTCAAAGTCTCTTCGTTCACCTCGCCACAACAAACTCCGGCAATTGCTGGTGGATGCCCGAAAGAATGGCGGGTGGACGCAGGAACAAGTGGCTGCGAAGTTGAGCAAACCGCAGTCCTTCGTCGCGAAATATGAAGGCGGTGAGCGGCGCCTCGATCTGATCGAACTGATCGATGTGCTGCGCGCCCTGGACCACGACCCGATTGCCTTGGTTGAGGAAATCTTGCGCGAAGATGGCGGTGGGATTTCAGAGCCGATCCAGTCTGAAGCGTGATGGCGTAGTGCCCACGAGCCTCCGGAAATGGGCGGCGAAATGACCATGACTGGAAAAGCCCGTCGCATGGGCAATCTGCGTCACCGACGCTTGTGAGGTGAGAAGCAGGGCCTTTGCACGTTCGATACGACGCTGGATGACGTAGCGGTGCGGCGGGTGGCCGGTCGATTGACGGAATGCGAGACCGAAGTGATGGGTGCTCAGCCCCGCAATCGTGGCCAGTTCGCGAACCGATAGATCGTCCGACAAATGGGCTTCGATATAGTCGACAACGCGGTGAAGCCGGGCTGCGCCGAGGCCGCCGCGCATGGGCGTTGGGGCCGGGGTGCCTTCAGCATATTGGCGGAACAGATGGACAATCGTTGCCTTGGCCAGACCCTCGATAAAAAGCCTGCCACCAGGACCGCCGCGCACCAACTCCTCCGACCAGGCGGGGAGGGCGTTACGAATATTCCGATCGACACTTCCGACCGTTGGCCGCAGCATGGCCCCCACCTTACCGAAGGTCTCCATGCCCACACGGTCAATCATGGCTTGATCGAAAGCCACGATCAGCAATTCCGGTGAACCTTGCCAGCGCTGGAAGAAGGGATTGTCGCCCGGATTGATATGCGCCATGCCCGGTTCAACGCGCGTGACCCGGAGCCGGTCACTTCCTGGTTCCGACCATTCAAGGTCGATCGGGTCACCCACATGGATCGCGATGCTGAGTTGCGAGCCTCCGATGATCTTTCCGTCTTCGTTGGGCGTCAGCGCACTTCGTATGATATGCACACCGTCATATGACAGGCTGTTGGCGAGCTTTAGCCGGGTTGATCCGCGCGGTGCACTGAAGTCGATCATCTCGCGCCCGGCCGGCCTCCGGGATTTGGGCATGCCGGAACCTCCTGATGAACAAGACGAATCCGGGCCTGAAATTCGGTAAGCAGCCAATTGTTGCGAACGTCTCGCAACTGCGTTATGTCAATCCGAAATCGGGATAGTGCGAGGAACGTGCCTTGGCGGATAAGGCGTTGACGCGCCTTTATGTTGCTCATCGGCGCGGCATAAAGGCCTATCTGAACAATAAAGTGGGCGACGCTGCCATTGCAGACGATCTGACCCAGGAAGCCTTCCTGCGGCTCGCCGAAGGAGGCGCCACTGCCGTCGTAAACGGACGCGCCTGGCTTTATCGCACCGCGCACAACCTTGCCGTCGACCATCATCGACGGGAAGCTCGTCGTCGTACTGACACAGTCGATACGGAACAACTGGCGGCCGTGGTCGACGACACGCCCGCCGTCGAAGAACTGGCCGCTGCGCGTAGCGCGCTCGATCGGGTCCGGTCAGTTCTGGAAGAGCTTCCAGAGCGCACCCAACAGGTATTCGTGGCCACGCGAATCGACGGGATGACCTACAGCGAAGCGGCCGAACACCTCGGCATTTCCGATTCTTCGGTCCAGAAACATCTCGCCCGTGCCGTGCATCATGTCATGCAACGAATGAAACCTCGATAAACGGGGACGGGCAAATTACTGAATCCGGGAAACTCAAACGTCCTATCAGGATGCGCGTTGGGGCGTCGCGGGAAGACGTACCGTCATGAATGAAAGGGCAATGCGGCTGCGTGTCGGGCGATAATGACCAGACGGAAGATCCGGGCCTCAGGGCGGCGGAATGGGTCGTGCGGTTGGGCGGAGGCCCACTCGACACGCAAACCCGACGTGAGTTGGATGCCTGGCTTGCTGCCGCCCCCGATAATGCGGCTGCTTTCAAGGAGGCGCAATCCGCGCTCGGTCAGATGGATGCGCTCGCGCGCGAGCCCGGATCGTTAAGCCGGCACAGCGTTCATTCACAGTCGGATGCTGCCTCGCATATTCCGACCATTCCACTTCGACGCCGACGCTGGCCGCAACTGGCCGCTCTGGCGGCCAGCATCGTGCTGGTCGTGACTATCAGCAGCGCATGGCTTGGTAACCCCGTCACCTTCCTGCGTGCCGATCATCGCACGGCCATCGCGCAGACGGGTTCGGTCACTCTGCCCGATGGAAGCCGGGTAGATCTCGGCCCATCGAGTGCGATCGCCGTGAACTTTGACGAACATGAACGCCGCATCGAACTTTTGTCAGGCGTCGCCTATGTCGTCGCGGTCCCGAAGGGCGAGGCGCACGGCCGCCCTTTCGTTGTCGAAGCGGCCAATGGACAAGCCCGGGCGCTGGGCACTCGGTTTGAGGTCGAGCGCCTGTCCGGAGAGGTTGCTGTCACCGTGATGGAGCACAAGGTGGCCGTCTCGGTAGGTGACAAACCATCCGGTTTGTCCAATCGCATCATTCTCTCTCCCGGAGAGAAGGTACGATACGACCAGACGGGCCGACTTTATCCGATCGGCAAAGAAGGTGAGGAGCAGGCTCTGGGATGGCGGAAAGGTCAACTCGTATTCGACCGTGCTCCGCTGGGCCAGGTCGTAGCCGAACTTAACCGCTATCGTGCCGGGCGCATTGTGGTGATCGGCGGCCGGTTGGGCGACGAGAAGATCAGCGGCGTTTTCGATGCGGGAGATATTGATGGCGCGTTGACATCGATTTCGGATGAGGTCGGCGCCCGCATCGTGCGTGGACCTTTGTTCACTGCCCTATATTGAATCGACATAAAATCAGTACCTTGAAGACTTTCCGATAAATTCCGGAAAAATCTTTACCGAGTTCCTCCCGGTCGGACGTCTAGGCAATACGCTAATGCGAATGGTTAGCGATTAACGTCTAGGCTTGTTTGAAAGGGTATATGATGGGGGTTCTCGCTGGGGCACGGATAAGGCGCGGCAGGCAGTTCATCTTGGCCGCGACGGTCAGCGCGTCGGCGATCGTGGCTGGAGGTTTTGCTTTCCCGGAGCCAGCCGCGGCGCAATCGAGTACCGAGCGCCGGATTGATGTGGACATTCCGGCGCAGGATTTGAATTCGGCGCTTCTGCAGTTCACCCAGCGTGCCGGTCTCCAGATAGTCTACACGGACGAAAAGGTCGCTGGGCGGCGCAGTTCCGCCGTCAAAGGTCGCTTCACGCCAGTCGAGGCATTGTCCCGGTTGCTGGTTGGGACAGGTTTGACGTTCCGGTTCACCGGCGAGAACCGCGTTATGCTGAAGCCTGCACCTGAAAGTGCGGATGGTGCGATCCAGCTGGGGCCGGTACGGATCGAAGCCAGCAGCCCAAGCGGTGTGAGCGTTTTTGCGGGCACCACCAGCGATCCGATCGCGACCGAGAACAGCACCTCTTACACCACCCCTGAAGCTAGTATTCTGAAAAGCGCGACGGCACTCAAGGATATTCCGCAATCGATTACGGTCATCACCCGCCAGCAGATCGAGGACCAGGGGATTACTGATATTGGCGCCGCGATTGCCCGCGCACCGGGGATCTACAAATTTGATCAGAATTCCTATGTCAGCGATAGGGATTCGGTAGGAACGTTCTTCTCGCGCGGCTACGAGATCGATACCTATATGGTCGACGGCGTGCCGCGCAACGCACTCAACTATTTCGGTTATGGTTCGATGCTCTCAGGCAGTGGCGCGATCTATGACCGCATCGAAGTGTTGCGTGGCGCCGCGGGTCTGCTTGTTGGACAAGGAGGACCGGGCGGAACCATTAATTTGGTACGTAAGATGCCTACGCTCGATCGGCAATTGCATCTGGCGCTAAGTGCAGGATCTTGGAACAATTATCGCGCCGAAGCAGATTTAGGTGGTCCACTGACCCGGTCGGGAGGGCTGCGGGCGAGGATTGTCGGAGCCTATCAGGACCGCGAGCGCTTCTGGCAAGTGACCGATTCGACCTCGTCGCTGGCCTATGGCGTACTCGAACAGGAATTGTCGGATACGCTCATACGGCTCGGTGGCCGCTTTGAGCGATATCGCGAGTATGCACCCGAAGCGCGCCAATTCCTCCTCGACTACATACCCGAGCGATCGCGTCTCTACAGCTCGGACTGGGGTTTTCGTAAGAGTGACGAGACCGAGGTCTTCCTCAATGTCATCCATAATCTCGCTGCGCGCTGGACGCTCGAACTTGCCGGATCGCACCGCGAGTATGATGGTGACCAACTGCTCTACGGCTTCAACAGCGTCAGCAGCACGCGCCTGCAGGGACGTAAGAGGGAATACACGACGGACGGACTCGATCTCTATCTGAGGGGTGCCTTTACCGCCTTCGGTCACGATCACGACTTGACCTTGGGACTTAATCTTGCGCGCGAGAAGGCGTTTGGCCGCCGGTTCGATTACTATTTCCAAGACGTTGCGCTTGACCCCGTGACGTTCGATCCGCGCACGACCCTTCCGCTAACCGACGAGATAAGCGCGCTTATCGCAGAAGGGCGCGGTCAGCCGGCAACCGAAATTGAGGCCAAGAGCAAGGGCCTGTACGGCAAGCTCGACTTTACAATCGCCGAGCCGCTAACTCTGGTTTTGGGAGCACGCATAAGCTGGTACGACTATTCAGAGATGCTACTCGAAGAGCCGTCTGCTGCTGTGCTGTTGGACGGGAAAGTGGAGGGGCAGTTCTCGCCCTATGTCGGGCTGATCTATGAAATCAATTCGCGCTGGTCGGCCTATGCAAGCTATACTGATATATTCCGCCAGCAATTTGGCAACTGGACTCGCGACGGAACTCCCGCCGCTCACCTCCTTGGTAAGAATTACGAAATTGGGCTGAAGGGCGAACTGGTTCACGGCAGGCTGAATGTCGCATTGGCGGCATACCGGGTCGATCTCGAAAATTCACTGCTCAGCGAAGTACCGCCCTTCGACCAGACCTGCCCGGGCAATCCCACCGGCGGGGGGTGTGTTGTGGCAGCAGGCCAGCAGCGTACGCAAGGCTTCGACGCGGAAGTGAGTGGGGAGCTTCTGCCCGGCTGGCAGCTTGCGGCAGGATACACCTATACGCATACCGAGATTCTCAAGGCGGACGCTGATGTCGGATCTCCATTTAGCAAGACACCGGCCCATATGTTTCGGCTCTTGACCAGCTATGATCTTGGTGGGGACCTGTCCGGGCTTGCTATCGGGGGTAGTCTGCGTGCGCAAAGCAGCGAGGAATTTGGCGACCAAGCGTTTCTGCTGGATTTCGGAATTCCCGCTGCAAGCCTTGCGCAGAAGGGGTTCGTCCTTGCGGATGCGTTTCTACGCTATGAACTCGACGATAATTTTGAACTGACTGCCAATCTCAACAACATTTTTGACAAGTCCTACTTCCAGAACGGGGCGAGCCTGTTTCGCAACCAGTATGGAGAGCCCAGAAACGTCCTGATCACGCTGCGTGCGACTTACTAGGCCGAAGGCACGACCTTGAAGCCCTGTTTCCGTCCAGCTGCGCAAGCCACCAACGTGTCGGCGCCATGAGGGAGCGTTTTCGCCAATCCATGGCCTGGCTGCACAGCTGGGCCGGGCTAGTTGCGGGCTGGGTGTTGTTCTTCATCTTCGTGACTGGAACACTAGGTTATTTCTACGTCGAGATCGATCGCTGGATGCGCCCCGAACTGCCGCTCGCCGGGCCGGTGCTGTCGCAGCAGGAAGCAGCGGCAGCGGCGGATGCCTATCTTCGCCGCACCGCACCGGATGCCGATAGCTGGATCATCCGCCTGCCCAACAGACGGGATCCCACCATGTGGGTCGCCTGGACCGAAAAGGGGAACGAAGCAAGTGAGCGGCGCGACTATGATGTTGCCGCGCGGCGCTTCACCGCGCCGGTGCAGCCGCGCGAAACCGGCGGCGGATACGAGCTGTACCGGATGCACTGGCAGTTACACTATTTGCCCAAACTGCTCGGTATCGTGATCGTAGGCATCTGCACGATGGCGATGTTCGTCGCACTAATGACGGGAGTTGTCGCCCATAAAAAGATATTTGCCGACTTCTTCACTTTTCGGCCAAGTAAGGGGCAGCGCTCGTGGCTCGATTTGCACAATCTTGTTAGCGTAACGGCGTTGCCATTCTTTGTAATGATCACTTTTAGCGGACTGGTATTCTATCCCACGGTCTATATGCCGGCCGCTGTCCACGCACGCTACGGCGACGCTTATGAACAACTCGAAGGCGACCTGTATCCACAATTTCCTCCACCGGCTCGAACCGGCAGGGCCGAGGCCTTACTGCCTGTGAACCAGTTTTTGGCCCAAGCCGCGCTCTATTGGGGGCCAGGCGCGGCGGCGGCCCTCGTTATTCATCAGCCCGGCGATGCCGCTGCGAGCGTCGTGATGGGACGTTCGGGCAAAGGAATGGTGCGGCGAGATGCGGACGAACTGCTTACCTTCGAGGGGGCAAGCGGTGCTCTGATCCGGAGCTCATCGTCACTTCGCTCCGCCCCGCGGGCAGTAACGAGCGCGCTATATGGTTTGCATGAAGGAGTATTCGCGGGATGGACCTTGCGTTGGCTCTATTTCACGTCTGGGCTACTCGGCTGCGCGATGATCGCTACGGGGCTAATCCTGTGGACCGTCAAAAGGCGGAGCAGGCATGATTGCGGCGAAAGAGGAAGGTTTGGATTCCGGCTCGTTGACAGTCTCAACGTCGGCACGATTGCCGGATTACCTGGGGGCATTGGGTTTTATTTCTGGGCAAACCGTCTTCTGCCCGTGGGCTTGGCCGAGCGCGCGGTCTGGGAAATGCATTGCCTGTTCATGGGCTGGGGGCTGATGTTGCTCTGGGCCACGATCAGGCCCGCACGCAAAGCATGGGTGGAGGTTCTGGCTCTTGCCGGTTTGAGCTTTGCCGCATTGCCGCTGGTCAATGCGCTCACAACCTCGCGGCATCTCGGAACTACCATTCCGGCTGGCGATTGGGTGCTGGCAAGTTTCGATCTTACTGCGCTCGGGGCGGGGCTCCTCTTTTTGGCGATTGCCGCGCGACTGCATTACCGGGCGCGCGTTCCTGCCAAGATGAAGGGCCGGCACCCTGTACCTCCCGGGGTATGTCGGTGAGCCGGCGATACCGATCTCGTGGCTGTCGGGGCTCAGTGGTTTCGCGCGTCCTAGCCGCGATCTTAGGCGGCTATTGTGTTGTCTCCCTACTTTCTGCGGCCGTGGCGCTCGCGTTGCCGGAGCCGCGCTATGAAGCCGCTATGGTAGCAAGCATGATCGCCTATTTAGCCTATCCAGCTATCATCATGGCGGTGTTCCACACAAGCAGCGCGGCGCGGGCCTGGGTCTGGCTGGTTGGTGCAGTCGTGCCGCTCGCGCTAATCCTCTGGCTATTCCTACCAGGAGCGATGCCGTGATAGAGTTGGCAGCATTCCTGTTGCAGTTTGCCGGTTTCGCAGCGCTGGCCCTGTCGATGCCCAGGCATTTTCGCGAGTTCTTTGGCAGTCTACCTGCACGATCTGCGAAGTTGAGCATGCGTGTCGTTGGCTGGTCGCTGCTCACGCTGGCGTTCATTCCGGCGATTTTCGGCGCTGGTGCTTCAATCGGCATCGTGTTGTGGTTCGGACTTGCCACGCTTGCCGCGTCGGTCGTCGCGCTCACCCTGACCTACCGGAATCTCTGGTGGCGAACATGAGCTTTCAACAGCGCCTGGATCGGCACCGAGAGTCTGTGCCAAACGAGGAAGCCGAAGCGCTGTCTGATCCGGCCACATCTGAGTCCAAGGTCGAAATAATCTACTCGCGCGAAAGTAGCTATACGGGGCATGGCCCGGGCGAGCGGTCATTTGGCTTGATCTTGACGGTCGCCTTTCATGTGACCGTTTTCGGCGCATTTCTCATCAACTGGGGCGTTAGCTACGTGCAGCAGGAAGTGCCGACGCTGACTGTATTCGATGTGGGCAAGCCCGCCGCGCCGCCCGAACCCGAGACCGAAATCCCGCCCGGCCCGGAGCAGATCAAGAAGGAAAAGCCGCTGCCCGAACCTGCCCGGCCGAAGATCGAGCCGCCGGAAATTCGCATCTCCCGCAGCACTCCGATCACCTTGCCGGACATCAAGCCCGTTCCCGATCCGGGGCCGCCGGTCGAACGGACGACGGCACCCGAGAGCAAGCCCGCACCGCCCGCGCCGCAGGTGAGCGATGCAAAGCCGACATGGCAGGGTCAGGTTCTCGCCGCGCTCAACAAGGCCAAGCGCTACCCGCGCGAGGCGAGTTTCCGCCGCCAGCAGGGCGTACCGTGGATACGCTTCGTGATCGACCGCGAGGGCAGAGTGCTTTCGACCACGCTCGAACGCTCGTCCGGTGTGCGCTCGCTTGACGAAGAAGCGCTGCGCCTGCCGAAACGCGCGCAGCCATTGCCGAAACCGCCGACGGACGTGCCGGGCGATACGATCGAACTTGTCGTGCCGGTCGAGTTCTTCATGTCATGACCGTGGCGCGGCGAAGAATTGCGAGCGTGGCGCCCCGAAGGGCGCGGGTGCCCGTCCATCGCCGCTCGGCCGCCGAACAACGGGTGATCCGGATGATCCGGGGCGATCGGATCGAGGACGATGGCGGTTCTGCAATATATATTGCGCAGTTCGGCAAGCTGCGGACGCTCGCCGCCCGCAGCGCGCTCCTCATCCAGGACCCCGGCGTTCCTTTTCCATCCCTGAATGAACTGAATTTGCTCGCTTGGCTCGCCCAGGCGCAGCGTGTCGCGAGCTACACGCGCCAGTTCCACCCCGACCCCATGCTGACCATGACCATCGTCCATTGCGCGGGCACGCTCGACGCAATGGGTATCCGACTGCCGTCGCTGGCGATCTACAATCCCTCCGTGCGACCGGCCTATGGATGAAAGGAAGCATCATGCCGCGTCGTCCATCTCTCATCGTCGCCTCCATCTTCATGCTCGGCGGATGCTCGAGCTCGTCGCAGGATGCTAATGAGGCCAATTTCATCGCGGCCTTACAGCACTGGTATGACGAGCACCCCGAATGCACGACCCTGGCGGCGACGGGGAGCGTTCCGATTGTGCGTGAAGCCACGGATCGAACGGCGTCGAACAAGATTGACGCGGCTGTCGCGGCGGGCCTGCTGACTGTTGAATCCTTCCTCGAGGTCCCGCGCTTCGGCACCAAGCCGATCGACTACCGGCGCTACAGGCCGACCGATATTGGCCGCGACGCGGTCGTCGACGATGACCGCGGTATCGGTGGCGTCAGGATCTGCTTCGCGCATCGAAAGATCGAAAGCGTGCAGCGCTTCACCGAACCGGCAGATATGGCCGGACTCCATATGTCGCGCGTCACCTATCGCTATGGCTTCAAGGATATTGCATCATGGTCCGCCAACCCGGAGATTCAATCGACCTTGCCGGCGATCGGTGCGAGCCTTGCCGACATACCCGGCGAAGCGACCGACACGCTCATTCTGACTGATAAAGGATGGGCGCGGCAGAGTTCCAGGTGACGCATCCCGGTACTTCGCCGGGTGAATGGAACGATTGCCGTCCTTTCGTGGAAGCGCGTTCGGCAATTCCTGAGAATCATGCAAGTCTGACCGGCCTGCCCTCCGGGGCATCGGCCGCACTGTGCTGCCTCGCCGGTTCTTACCGGTCCCGCTCGACGGGAACGGAAGAGGAGAGGAAGCATGGACGAGGCCAGGACGGCGTCGGGCCATTCGTCATGGGCCGACGACACCGCCTATGTCCCTCTGACAGGGGCCGATCGCGCAACCTTCGCCTGGGAGTTCGCGCGCCGCAAGTGCGGTTCGCCGACCTGTGCGCCTTCCTCCGGCACCGCCCTGACCGACGACATTCTGCTCGTGCGGGAAGAGGAGCCATCCACTTTGCCGGGACTGCGCTTTGCGCTTCCTCCGGCCAGGCCGGGGGAGTTTGCGGCCGTGCAATGGGACTGGACATGCGATCCTTCGGTGCTGCCCGTCACTGCGCTTCCCGCCCGCAAGGGCTTCGATTTGCGCGGCCTGTGCCTGCCGGCGGTCGTAATGCGTGGCCGCAACGCAGAACATGTGCTGATCGCCGATGGACCGGTCCGCCTGCGCCTGGCGGTTCTGGACGGAACCTTGCTCGAAGGCGCGGTGCGTTTTCACTATCATCTCCCCCAGGGGCATAAACCCGCAAATCTGAGTATGCTCAGGTGCTTGATGATGGTGCGTCGGTGCGGGCATCTTTCCGGACCGCGGAGCCTGTCGGCGGCACGGGCATCGCGATGGGCTGCGGTGCTGCGCGCCTGGGACGCGCATTGTGCCGGAGCCAGCCAGCGCGATATCGCTTATCTGCTCTGGGGCCGGTCCCGTGTCCTGGAAGACTGGAACGGGCGATCCGACTATCTGCGGATGCGGGTCTATCGCATGATCCATTGCGCACGCCGGCTTGTGAACGGCGATTGGTGGACGCTGCTGCGATAGGAGAAAGAGCAATCCGGCGTCTCGCCCGCGAACGGGCGACCGCGCTCTACGCCGCTAGGCTCCTTATGTCGCCAAGCTCTGCCGGGCCGCTGCGCGTCCCGGTCCATTCGGATGACGATCGCTGACGCATGTCCGGGAGCTGGCGCTCCCGGTTATGGCCCGCCGCGCCTGACCGGCGCGGCGACGCTGTTTGTGGGCAGTCCCTTGGGCGTGCCGGGTGGTCGGCGCGCCCTGCTAGGCCCGCCGCGGCGCGCGGCAAGCCTACGCTGCCGCTCCGGCTGCTTCATTGCATTGCGCCCCTGCGCCCACCCCATCGCTAGCGCGATGGGGACCCCGGACTTGGGTGCCGCCCGCCGCTTCCTGCGGGCCTTTGCGGTCGCTTCTGCCGCCCACCCGCCACGCCCGGCGGGAACTGCGGCGAGGATTTGAGCCGAGACAGGAGGTAGGCAATGGCTAGTTCGGGCAAGCGCCGTGCGCGGGGCGAGGGCAGTAGGGTCTCGACCCGCAAGGGCGAGGCAGGCCCGCGCGTCAATATCTATGACGAGGTGACGCAGCGGATCATAGCCGAGCTTGAGGCGGGCCGCTTCCCGTGGGTGCAGCCGTGGGATTCGCGTGTCACGGGCGGCCCCGGCCTGCCGATGAACGCGCTGACCGGCAGGCGCTATTCAGGCATCAACGTCCTACTCCTATGGGGTGCGGCCATCGGTGGCGCTTACCCCTCGCAGCACTGGCTCACCTTCAAACAGGCACTGGAATCGGGCGGCAATGTCCGCAAGGGCGAGAAGGGCACGATGGTCGTCTATGCCGACCGTTTCGTGCCCGAAGCCGAAAAGACCAAGGCGCGCGAGACGGGCGAGGACGCCAAGGCAGTCCCGTTCCTCAAGAGGTTCACCGTGTTCAACGTGGCGCAATGCGAAGGCTTGCGCCCAGAAACCCTAACCGGGCTGGCGCGTGATCCTGCGCCGCTGCCGACCCGCGAGATCATTCCCCATGCCGAGGCGCTGATAGAAGCCACCGGCGCTGATTTCCGCATCGGCGGCAGCGAGGCTTTCTATTCGCCCGGCGGCGATTTCGTGGCCGTGCCGCCGCAGCCCGCCTTCCGCGATCAGATCAATTTCTATCGCACCGCCTTTCACGAACTCTCGCACTGGACCGGCCACGCCAAGCGATTGGGCCGCGACCAGTCGGGCCGCTTCGGATCGAAGCCCTATGCGCGCGAGGAACTGTGCGCCGAAATCTCCGCCGCCTTCATCTGCGCCGCGCTCGGCATCGTGCCAACCGTGCGCCACGCCGATTACGTCGGATCGTGGCTTGAGGTCTTGCGGGAGGACAATCGCGCGATCTTCCGCGCCGCGAGCCACGCCAGCAAGGCCGCCGATTTCATTCTCGCTTTTGGCGATGCCGAGGACTCCCACACCACAGGCACCGAGCGGAGGGCGGCGGCATGATCCTCCTGACCCTCGAAATCCGCGCCGCCTTGCGCGCCAACGATATTGCCCGGATCGCCGCGCAGGCTGACGGCCAGCGCGAACCCGACTCGCTGCCCGTGGTCAAGCTGTTCAATCCGATGGGCGCGGCGACATGGCTGGCGAGCGAACTGGACGAAGACGGCGACACGCTGTTCGGACTGGCCGACCTTGGATTCGGTTGCCCGGAACTTGGCGCTTTCAGCCTGTCCGAAATCGAATCCGTCCGCCTGCCCGGCGGGCTTGGCATCGAGCGCGACCTCTATTTCGAGTCGCGCTTTCCGCTGTCCGCCTATGCCGAAGCGGCGCGGATCGCAGGCCGCATCACCGAAGCCGAAGCCCTGCTCGCCACCGCCGCGCGGGCGCGCGATGTGCTCACACCCCGCAATCCCGAAATTCCGCCCACCAAGGACGGATGAGCCCGCGCGGACTCTTTTCCGCGCTATCCCGGCTGCATCCGCAACCCTTCCCAAGATCGAGCGATGCAGCCGGTTCACCCCAAGAAGGAGTGCCCAACCATGCAACTCGCAAATATCGAACTTGGCAAGCTCTCGGTGAGCAAGGCCAATATGCGCTATGGCCGCAAGGCCCCGGACGTGTCCGACATTCTCCCCTCGATCCGCGCGCGCGGCGTGCTCGTGCCGCTCTTGGTGCGGGCGAATGGCAGCACGGAGACATTCGAGATCGTCGCCGGATCGCGCCGCTTCCATGCCGCACAGATCACCGCACAGGAGAGCGGCGAAGCCGATCCATTGCCCTGCGCGATCATGGAGGACGGCGACGATGCGTCCGCGCTGGAAGCTTCGCTGATCGAGAATATCGCCCGGCTCGACCCCGACGAGGTTTCCCAATGGGAGACCTTCACCCGGCTCGTGCAGAAGGAAGGGCGGACGCCCGAACAGATCGGCCAGACTTTCGGGCTGACCGACCTCTATGTCCGCCGCATTCTCGCGCTCGGCAATCTCGTGCCGCGCATCCGCGATCTCTATCGCAGGGAGGAAATCGACGCGGGGACCGTCCGCCATCTGACTTTGGCCAGCAAGGCGCAGCAGAAGGACTGGCTTGCGCTGTTCGATGATCCCGACACCTATGTGCCGACCGGCTCGCAATTGAAGGCGTGGCTGTTCGGCGGCGCGTCGATATCGACCATGGCGGCGATCTTTCCGCTTGGCGAATACAAGGGCCGGATCGTTACCGATCTGTTTGGCGAGGACGGCTATTTCGCCGACAGCGATCAGTTCTGGTCCGCGCAGAACGCCGCCATTGCCGCCCGACGTGATGCGCTGATCGAAGCGGGCTGGGCCGATGTCGAGGTCATGGAACCGGGGCAATATTTCCATTCCTGGGAATATGAAAAGACGCCCAAGGCCAAGGGCGGCAAGGTGTTCATCACCATCAGCCATCGCGGCGAAGTCGAAACGCATGAAGGCTGGCTGTCCGCCAAGGAGGCACGGAAGGCGCGCGCGCAGGCGGCGAAGGCCGACGCCAGCGAAGCGGACAGGGAAGCGGCGACAAACGCGCGGCCCGAAGTGACGAGCGGCTTGCAGACCTATATCGACCTGCACCGCCATGCCGCCACCCGCGCCGTGCTGACCGATCATCCCGGCGTGGCGCTGCGGCTCATGATCGCCCATGCCGTCACCGGCTCCCCCTTGTGGAACTTGCGCACCGAGCCGCAGTCCTGCCGCAACGAGGCGGTAGCCGAAAGCGTCGAGACGAGCGCCGCCGAAGCCAGATTCGACGAGAAGCGCCGAGCGGTTCTGGCTCTGCTCAATTTCGCGCCCGACGAACCCACCGTCACCGGCGGCAACGGCATGGACGAGGATACCAGCGCCATCTTCGCGCGGCTGCTCGCGCTGCCGGACGGCGATGTTCTTGCGATCCTTGCCGTCGTCATGGGCGAGACGCTCGAAGCGGGCAGCGCCGTGGTCGAGGCGGTGGGAGCCTATCTCCAAGTCGACATGGCGAACCTGTGGACGCCCGACGATGCGTTGCTGGACCTGATCCGCGACCGACAGGTGGTCAATGCGGTGCTGCGCGACGTTGCAGGCAAGCACACCGCCGACGCCAATGTCGCGGAGAAGATCAAGACGCAGAAGTCCATCATCCGCGATCATCTGACCGGCAGCAACGACCGCAGGAAGGTCGAGGGCTGGGTGCCCAAATGGCTGCGCTTTCCCGCCGCCAGCTACACCGCCCGGCCTTTCGCCACACTGGCGAAATGGAAGGATGTGCAGCGCCATGTAAAGGGTCTGCCAGCACCGCAGCCCGTGGAAATGGGGCCGGTCGAACCCTATGCCATCGCGGCGGAATGATGGAAAGGGGCGGCAATGCCGCCCTTTCATCTTTGTGATGTCGTGTGAAAAATCGTCGCCGTCCGCGCCCGGTATAGGGCGCGGACGGGAATATGTTCACGTCGTTCTCGGACCCCAAAGAATGATGGCCGCGCCAAGCAGGCAGATAGCGGCACCAAGCATATCCCATCTATCTGGCCGGATATCTTCAGCCGCCCACAGCCATAGCAGTGCAGAGGCGATATAGATGCCGCCATAGGCGGCGTAGGTTCTGCCCGCATATTCTGCATCCACAAGTGTCAGCAGATAAGCAAACAGGCATAGCGAGCCGATACCCGGCACGATCCACAATGCCGACTTGTCCAGTCTCAGCCACGCCCAGAAGGCGAAGCATCCCGCGATTTCCGCCAGTGCGGCTCCAAGATAAATTACATATGTCACGCTTCGCTTCTCGCATTCACGGGTGCGCTCCGCAACGCGGCGCGAATATCGCGCACAGATATTATCTCCGCCTGTTTTCCGACTTTACCTCCGCTGCGAGAGGCGGAATAGTCGCGGCATAGTTATTGAAATATCGGAGTCCTGACCATGCGGCGTACTGTGCTTTTGCTTTCGATTGGTCTGCTCGCTGCCTGTAGCGAAGCCTCTACCCCTTCCGGCAGCGAGACCGCCGCCGCGACGAATGAAAGCGACGCCGTGGCATCGGCTGAGAGCGAGGGAGACGGCAACGCCGCGCCCGTCGCCACGTCTCTCCCGGTAAGTGGTGAAGCTGCCGGCGATACGGCCGGAGCCGAACCGCAACAGGCGTCGGTCCCCAAGGGCGAAACCGTCGCCAGCCTGCCTTTGCAGCGCGGCTTTTACGTCGCGGATGGCACATCTTGCGGACAGGCATCGAACGCGACGCTCATGCTCGTGCGCAAGAGCGGCGTCAACACGTCGCGCGTTCCCTGCGATTTCAAATCGATCGAAAAGACCGGCGCGAACAGTTACCGCGTGACCGAAACCTGTTCGGAAGGCGGCGCGGCGTGGGGCACCGAGGAACATATTTCCACCAACGTCTCGACCTACGAAATCCCCAACAATACCAGCTTCACTTCGAAATCCGACAGCGGTTGGGAAAGCAGCGCGCGCTATTGTCCGCAATCGAGCCTGCCCGAACCCTGGCGCAACAACGACATTGCCGACCTTATCAATTGATGCCGGGCAATCCGGGCGTCATCACACATCGTCCTCGCCCACCGGGCCGCCTTCGCCCTCCAGCCTGTTGATCGCGCGCACGTCCTTCGCGGTGAACTTGAGGCGCACCCCGACGCCGCCCGCGTCCTCTTCGGGCAGGAACAGCGCGCCGCTTTCCTCCAGCGCGTGGCGCAGCCGGGCTTTGGCATCGTCATCGAGCTCGGCGCGGCCAGCCTCGAAATCGGCCAGCGCGCTTGCGTCCAGCGTGGCGAGGCGGGCGACATGATCGCGCGGCAATTGCACCAGCGCCCGCGCCGCGCGGGCCAGCGATCCGGTAATCGTCATAGGGCCTCCGTCGGAATTGCGGCCTGCAGCATATCGGACATGGCGCGCAGAGCGACTCCTTTCGCCTCTTTTCTGATCGCGGTTCGGAGGCGGGCAACGCAGCCATAGGGCAGAAGCTCGCTTGCTTTTCGCGGTCGCCGGAGCGACCCATGGCTCTTTCCCGCTGGACCTATGGCCGGTCCCGGCCTGCCCGCAACCGCCGGTTGCGGGCTATTTTCCCCGCCTCCGCTTCGCTGCGGCTCCTCGCGCCCGCTGCGCTTCAAAATAGCCCGTCCCGGCGGTCCTCCGCTTCGCTGCGATCCTTCGGATGCAGCCCGTCCATGCCGTCCATCACGGTCCGCTCATCGCCGGGGATCGGCTCTGGCGAACACACGAAAGGACCTATACCATGTCTGCAATCGGCTATGTCACCCGCGAGCCCGATACCGATGTCTACAAGGGCCAGATCAGGACGCTCTCGATCCGCACCGATGTCGAAATCGTCCCCAACCGCGCCAAATCCGCGCCCAACCAGCCCGATTACCGGGTGCTGTCCGGCCCGGTCGAACTCGGCGCGGGCTGGATCAGGACCGGCGAACGTTCGGGCAAGGATTATGTCTCGCTCGCCATCGCCGCGCCGGAATTCGGGCCGCGCCGCATCTACGTCAATCTCGGTCGCGCGGCCGAGCAGGACGATGACGATGTTTATGCCCTGATCTGGAATCCCGCCGACTGAACCCGCCGATGCCCCCATGCCCTAGCGGCATGGGGGCTTTCGCGATGTTCTCCTCCCGTTCCCTAACGATTTTGCAGATCGCGAAAATCGAGCGCTCACAGCCCGCCTGCCTGCGCGCATCGTCGCTTCGTCACGCGGTCGTTTGCCCCCTTCGGCCGCGTGACACCCCAAAGTGATCCTGGCGGGAGACCGGCGATGGACGATGCGAGAGAGGCGCGGGCGGGAAGCCCATTCCTGAACACCAAGCAGGCGGCCGCATGGCTGAGCCTGTCCGCGCGCACGCTCGAGAAGATGCGCGTTCGCGGCCGTGGCCCGCGTTATCGCAAGCATGGCGGCGTCGTGCGCTACCATATCGCCGACCTCGAAAGCTGGTCGGCCGGGCGGGCGAAGACGAGGACATCGCAATGACCCGGCCGCCCCTGCCGCTGCTCGAATGGCAGCCGCCGCTTGCCGGACGCCCGCGCCGCCGTTGCGCGATCCTGCTGGCCGGTGCTGTCGGCCTCGCCTTGCTCGGCGCGTCCGCCGCGCTCGATTTCGCGGTCAATCCTGCGCTGCGTCTCGTCTGGAATGCCTCTGCGAGCGCGCCGATCGGTTTCTGGCGCATCGATCCCCGTGCACGCATCGATCGCGGCGACATGGTGCTCGTGCATACGCCCGGCAGCGTTCGCCGGCTTGCCGCCAGACGCCATTATCTGCCCGCCAATGTGCCGCTTCTGAAGCGTGTCGTCGCGCGCAGGGGGAGCGAAGTCTGCGCGCTGGGACCGGCTATCTTCATCGACGGGCGTTTGACGACGACACGGCACAAGGCCGACCGGCAGGGCCGTCCGCTGCCCTGGTGGCATGGCTGCGAGCGCCTGCACGAAGGACGATTGTTCCTGCTGATGGATCATCCCGATTCGTTCGACGGTCGCTATTTCGGGCCGGTCGATGAGACGAGCGTGATCGGCAAGGCGACACCATTATGGCTGCGCTGAGCCGTGTCTTTTCGTCCGTGCTGGCGGCGTCGATGGCGCTCGCCATGCCTGCCGTAGCCCAGACCGCAGATGCGCCAGACGTGTCGCAACCGGGTCTCCCCGCTGCACCGGTGGTCGAGCGCTGGCGGCCCTATATCGCCGAAGCCTCGCGCCGTTTCGGGATTCCGCAAGCATGGATCGCTGCCGTCATGCAGGCCGAAAGCGCCGGGCTGACCCATTTGCAGGGCCGTCCGATCACCAGCCATGCCGGTGCTATGGGCCTGATGCAGCTCATGCCCGGCACCTGGGCGGCCATGCGGCGGCAACATGGTCTGGGTGGCGACCCCTATGATCCGCACGACAATATATTGGCAGGCGCGGCCTATCTGCGCGCCATGTATGACCGGTTCGGCTATCCCGGATTGTTCGCCGCCTACAATGCCGGACCGGCACGTTACGAGCGCCATCTGCGCACCGGGCAGGCGCTTCCCACCGAAACGCGGGACTATATCGCGCAGCTTGCCAAGGTTCCGGCAACACCCTCCATGCCGTCTGCGATCCTGTCGGGAACGCGGCTGTTCTTTCCGCTCGGCGGCGCCGAAAATGCGGCGCGGAAGGAAGCTGAACCGTCTCCCGCCCGGACAGAATCAGTCCCCGAACAGCCGGCATCGGGCGGGCTGTTCGTGCCGTTGAACCCGCCACCGACTGACCCGAAACCATCGTCATCGCGCGAGAGGAAGTAGGGGTGTCCGTTCAATTCCACCCAGTATCCGGCATGGATCGAACCGCCTCAAGGACGACGGTTCCCCCAATTTTGCTGCCGCAAAATCGGCTACCCCATCGCCGCTGGCGCGGCCGCTGCGCGGCCCTTGACCCGGTTCGCTCCATACCGGGCGCCGCCTTCCGTCTTTCACATGACGGAGGAAATCATGAGAGTCGAACAGCAGATCGAGGAACTGCGCGCCGAGCTTCGCGGCATCACCGATCCGATCGAAATTCGCCAGATCGAAGCCGAGTTGCAAGCGGCGCTTTCGAAAGCTGCGGAACTGGAAGCGACGATCGATCCCTGGCCGGATTGATCGTCCGCGTTGGAGGCGGGGGCGGTGTCGCCGGGAGATCGCTTTGGCTTTCCGGGTGGCTGCGAAGGGCGGAATTGCGTGGATTCGGGCATTTTGAGGGGGAAGGGCGCGGGAGTGCAAGATTAAAGCTCGGTCTCTCAAGCGAGCCCAAGCCATTGTCTGCACATCGTTTTTTCACGAGACAGGTGGCAGGCACGGAGAGACAGGACGCGGCTAAGCCGTTGATTTCACTAGGACTCGAGCGAGACACGTGGATGTACTCGTGGCTCCTGGCGCAGCCTTCGCATTCCACCACCATTTCCGCATCACGCGAGCCGTTGCAATGAGCGACGACGACGATTTCACACCCAGGCTCGGGAAGCCGCGCAATGCCGGTGGCAGGAAAGCGCGCACCTATCTTCAGCGGGTGCTTCAGGCGCGCACTCTGGCGGGCGGAGCGCGCCGCATCACCCTCGCCTTTACCGGCAGCCGCATCGCGCGCGGCAATGTCGCGGGCCGGCAGCTTGCGAGCCGCGACCGGTTTGCCACCTGGCGCCACCGCCGTGTCATGGTGAAGTCGCGGATCGTCCGGTTCGATAAGGCCAAGGGGCTGGGCGCGGCCCGCGCGCATCTGCGCTACATCCAGCGCGACGGCGTCACCCGCGATGGTGAACGCGGCCGGCTCTACTCGACCGATAGCGAGCGGGCGGACGGCAAGGCATTCATCGAGCGACAGACGGACGATCGCCACCAGTTCCGTTTCATCGTCTCGCCGGAGGATGGCGAACAGTATGACGACCTGAAGCCGCTCACGCGCCGGTTGATGGCGCAGATGGAACAGGATTTGGGAACGAAGCTCGACTGGGTTGCGGTCGATCATTTCAACACGGGCCATCCCCACACCCATATCGTTATCCGCGGCAAGGACGAGCGGGGCCGGGATCTCGTCATCGGCCGCGAATATCTGACGCAGGGCCTTCGTGAACGTGCCGCCGAACTGGTCTCGCTCGACCTTGGGCCGCGCACCGATATCGAAATCGAAAACCGCCTGGCACATGAGATCGAGCAGGAGCGGTTGACCAGTATAGACCGGCGCTTGCTGCACACCATGGACGAAGACCGCATCGTCGCCGTGACGGATCGCGATCCCTTCCACCAATCCTTGCGCGCAGGACGATTACAGAAACTGGGGCACCTTGGTCTTGCCGACGAGATCGAACCGGGGCGCTGGCAGCTTGCCGAAGGCATGGACGATACGCTTCACCGCATGGGTGAGCGCGGCGACATCATCCGGACCATGCAGCGCGCCTTCACCGAGCATGGCCTTCAGCGCATGGCGGCCGACTATGCGATCACCGAACCGGCACGGATGACGCCGATTGTCGGACGTGTCGTCGAGCGCGGCCTGTCCGATGAGGCGAATGACCGCCACTATCTGATTGTCGACGCTACCGATGGACGCAGCCATTATGTCGATATCGGTAGGGGCGATGCGACCGACGTCATTCCGGACAATGCCATCGTCCGGATCGCGCCGAAGCCGACCGAGGCCCGCGCCGTAGATCATACTATTGCTGAGATCGCGGCGGCCAATGACGGGCACTACAGCGTGGACATCCATTTGCGCCACGATTCCGCGGCAACCCAGACCTTCGCCGAAACCCATGTGCGGCGTCTGGAAGCGATGCGCCGGGCGATACGAAGCGTTGAGCGCGATGTGGACGGGACATGGAGCATCGCGCCCGACCATGTCGAGCGGGCCGCGGCGTTCGAAGCCCATCGGGCAAGGGCCGCTCCGGTTATCGTCGATACGCTGTCATCAATTCCGCTCGACCGGCAGGTCGCAACAGATGGCGCGACTTGGTTGGACCGGGAGTTGATCGCCACCAATCCCGAACCCTTGCGCGAGGCGGGGTTCGGGGAGGACGCGGGCGCCGCGCTCGCCCAACGCCGCCAATGGTTGATCGAGCAGGGTCTGGCGCTGGAGGAACAGGGGTGTATCGTCTATCGGACCAATCTGCTCGCTACGCTCCGGCGGCGTGAGCTTAACCGGGTCGCCGGACAGCTATCGGGCGAATTGGGCCTCGCCTATACCGAGGCCAGACCCGGCGAGCGCATCGAGGGTATTTACAGGCGTCCGGTCGAACTGGCTTCGGGACGCTATGCCCTGATTGAAAAGAGCCGGGAATTTACGCTGCTTCCCTGGCGGCCGGTGCTGGAGCTGCATCTGGACAAGCAAGTGTCGGGCATCATGCGCGGCGACAGCATCAATTGGACCATCGGGCGGCAGCGCGGACCGTCGATTTTGTGAATGGGAATGGCGGACATTCCGGAACGGCAGGTTTTAGGGCGAAGTGCGCGGATAGCTGCCCTTCGCTAAGGCCATGCTTGTTGAAGCGTCCAGGGCGGTCCCTGGATCGGCAGCACTCCCGCTGCGATCAGCGGCATAATTCGGACGCCGGCGGCCAGTGGCGTTTCGCCGTCCATCCTGATGGGCGCATTGCCTGCGACTTGTGGGCCTACGCGCTTGAGCATGTCTCGAGCGGGCCTGTACCGGTGGCATGATCGCCATCGAGGATCGAGTGCGTCGCCGCATTTGCTATGGTGGCTTTACAATTTCGTACGTCGGTGGGGCGCAATCTCCCTTCAACGCAATGCCAAATATGTAGCTTTAATTTATGGACTCGATATAAAGCTATGGCTTTATCAATTGTGCAGCGCTATAAAGCTGTGTATTGATTCATGGCGAGATATGATAAAGTTGAGGATTTATGAAGCCCGCGATCCGAACCCGAGCCCGAGACCGGCTCGACAGCAAATTGGCGTCGATCAAGCCGATCGACTGCTTCGCCATGCCCCCCAAAGGCTGGGTTCGTGCCATTCGCGACGCAATCGGCATGACTGGCGCGCAGTTAGGCAAAAGGATTGGCATGACGGCCCAAGGCGTCGTCAGTCTTGAACGTTCGGAAGCGAATGGGACAATCCAGCTCAGCACTCTACGGCGGGCCGCCGAAGCGATGGACTGCGTACTGGTCTATGCGCTCGTGCCCAAAACAAGCTTGGCCGATATGGTGGATCACAGGGCGCGTGAAATCGCCCTTCGAGCACTCGGCCGCGTCTCGCATTCCATGGCACTCGAAGATCAGCAGGTTGATCGCGATCTGGAGAAACGGATTCAAACCTACATTGAGACAGCGTTGCGCGATCGTGATCTCTGGGAGTCCACGTGAGCGACGTCTTTGCGCAGCCGGATGATGCGACGCCCCTCGACGCCGAAGAGCGCGAAGGGTTGCAGCAAACATGGATCACCACCCGCGCCGACCTCAACGAGGCGGAGCAGGCGAATATTGATGACGCGGTCGCCTGGATCGATCGCCGGCGCAACGCTGATATCCTTACCGAGGGTTTCGTTTTCGAACTGCACAAGCGAATGTTCGGGGATGTCTGGTCTTGGGCAGGTTTGACCCGGAAGACGGGAAAAAATATCGGTGTCGAACCGCAGCAAATTCATATTCAGCTCGGCGGGCTGCTGCGGGATGCGCGATATTGGATCGAACACAAATCCTTCTCGCCCGACGAGATAGCGGTCCGGCTCCATCACGGACTTGTTGCAATCCATCCATTCCCAAACGGAAACGGCCGCCACGCCAGACTGCTGGCCGATCTCCTTATCGCCCAACTCGGTGGCGAACCCTTCAGCTGGGGCGGCGGAACGCTGCGCGATATCGGAACACTTCGCGCCGAATATATCGGCGGATTGCGCGCCGCCGATAAGCACGACTTCGTATCGCTGCTGGACTTTGCAAGAAGCTGATGGCCTCCGTTTCATCACCTTCCGGCGACGCCAGCTTCAGGCAATTGCTCGCTTTCGTCCGCGAACACCGCAAGCCAATTCTCGAGCAGTTCGATCCGGCGGACTTCTGCCTGTCACTGATCGACAATCGAGACGATTCCGAAATCATCTTGTCGGCGCGGAAGCTTATCGATCCGCTCGAGCCGGATGTGCAGGACTATGCGATCTCAAGCGCTTATACGCGACTCATCGGGGAAGACGTTCGCAAGGCGCTTTCGGCTTATTTTACGCCTCCTGCGCTGGCCGCCGCCGCTTTGGCAGCGATCGGCGAACTGGCAGATCCCGCTCAGCAACTTAGAATACTCGATCCCGCGTGCGGAGGAGGGTCCTTTCTCGTTCCCACGGCGAGGCTCTTGATCGAGCGCCGGATTCGTCAGGGACAAGCGCCCGCGCATGCTTGTGCCGAGGTGCTCGACCAGCTCAAGGGCATTGAGATCGATGCGGGCTTGGCCCGCATCTCGGCCGCCTTGGTTCGCCGAATGATTTCGCGGGAATGGAATATCGATGTCGATACGAGCGAGCTGGTCCTCTGCGCCAACGCCTTGACCGCCGAACTCCTTCCGACCTTTGATATCGCGATTGGGAATCCGCCCTATAGCAAGGTCTGGCGCAAAGGTGCCGACGAAGCCAAGGCATTGGCGGGACGCGCCGATCTTGGCGGTCATACCAACCTTTACTCACTGTTCGTGATCCGCGCGCTCGACTGGTTACGTCCCGGCGGCGGGCTTGTGTTTGTGCTTCCAACAAGTTTCGTCGCGGGTACATATTTTGCTGGCTTGCGCGAGGAGATATTGGACCGCGCCGACGTCGTCCGCCTCGACCTTCATCAGCAGCGTGAGGATCTGTTCCTCGACGCGACCCAGGATGTTTGCTTGCTGGTGTTGCGCCGACATCGTCCCAACCGGCTTGCCGAACCCAGGCCCTATACATTGGGGGTGATCGACGCGTCGGGTATCCGCACCGTGCTGGGAACGGCTGACACGCCGGCCGGCGGTGAGCCTTGGTCGTTGCCCGTTCCGATTTCAGAATCCAGCGGAGGCCACCATCAGCTCGTCGGGTCGGCGCCCGCGGCGACCATTGCCGATTATGGCTACCGGATGCGGGTCGGCAAAATAGTCCCAACGCGCGAGGGCGAGCGTCTCTACGCCGCTGCCGCGTCTGGTCGCTTGCCCGTGCTCTGGGCTTCTGACGTTCGACCCGACGGGACGTTCGCCTTCCAAGGCGGCAGACGAACGTCTGCGGCGGCATGGTACGCACCTGTCGATCCGATGAAAGTGCCCTATGCGAGCTTTGGCCGATCCGTGCTGGTGCAGCGCACTAGTAATCGGGATCAGCAGCGCAGGCTTAACGCTACAGCGATCACACAGGCGTTCGCAGAGAAGCACGCGAAGCGGGGGTATGTCGCCGAAAATCACGTTATCGTGATTGAGCCGATCGCCGGGGAAGTCGCTGTAGAGCCAGAGATATTGGCCGCTTTGCTCAACTCGGTGACCATGAACCGTCGCTTTTCGGCCGTGTCCGGAAGTTTCAGCGTTTCGGCACGCCTGCTCGCGCGTTTGGCACTCCCTCCCGCCGACGCGCTTCCGAGCGATCCCCGCGCGGTTGAGAATTTGCTGCCGAACCTGTTGTCGCCGATCGACGGCATTCTAGTGCCCAAGCCCGCGCAGCCCGACGACGCAAAAAGCAGCAGAAAAATTCAGCCACCTTCCGACGCGGCGGCGAGATCGCGGACGACTTCAAAATAGCCAGCGAGCGGTGTCTGGTCGGCATCCCAAGGCGGAGCGCGTCCTCCAACCAATGCGGCACGGGAGAGGAGATGGTTGCCAGCAATGCAGGATGTTTCGGGGATCATAATGCAGGCCGGGCAAGCGCCACCACGATGATCGCACAGCGTACCCGAACCGCAGCGTAGCTCACGGCGAGATACGAGGTAGTCCAGGAAGGCGGCATTGTGGTCGCGCCACATCGAAGAGAGATTCCCGAGATCTTCGGTCATTCCACGGCGATGGACGAGAAAGGCGAGGTCTGCCGGGAAAATCGCCTCGCTCATCGAGCCAAGGTCCAGACCTGAAAACCGCGCGATGCCGTGCATCACGTGATGCGAGAAGCTGTGCAGCAACAAATAGACAGTTGAGGCAATATCGCGGCTGCGGCTCTGCGCGGCTTCATCGCGAACCGCAAAATCGGGAAGAAACATGCCAAAATCGACATAGCTCTCGATCAACTCGCCGCCGATTGTTCGTGGTGCGGGCGGGGGCGTCGCCATTACTCCATTGCGGCGCAAGAACTCGGCGACCGCGACGCTGTCGAGCCGAATATAAAGCGCTTCGTTCTGCTGTTCGATGACATAAATCGGGCGCTTGTCATTGGGGAGCTGCGGAAAGCCGACCAGTCGGACCGGCATCGGCCGGTTTTTCTGTACCGTCACGGGCGTCGCGGAAACCCGCGTAAATCCGAACGAGAACTCCACCATATCGAGGTCGCGAATGAGCCGCGCCTCCGCGATTCCGGAGCGCGCCAGTGCCTCGTCGACGCGCGCGCTGTATACGGTTTCATTTTCGGGGTCGCCGAACTCGGCGCAGAGATCGGCCTGTGCGGTCCGAAGATCGGCCGATTGGTCAGCTGTCAGCTTGCGCCTGCGTAACGCGTCGTGCTCGACAGTGCTGCGGATCGGATCATAGCGACGCGCATAGCCCGCGCGATCGATGATCTGCTGCTGCAGGCGTGAGCTCGCCTGTGTCTCGCGATCCACATCCCCATCGTTGTACCATGCCTGCAGCATGTCCCGCGCCATATCGTCATAACTGCTGGCATCCTGCCCGTTGGCGCGCGCCGCATCCGCCTGGCGAAGGATGCTCTCATAAATGCCGAACATTCCCGCGCGGCCCCGGTTTTCGAGCTGCGCGCGAATGCGCTCCGGACTGGGATCGCTTCCCCCGAAGCCGTGCAGGCCGGCGACGCGATCGGTCAAATCGGTGAGCCTCGTCGGCCCCATGATCGTGACGATGTCGGGGTCGGCGTCGTAGACGATGAATCTGGCGGTCTGGACGTAAAAAACGGGGGACGCGCGATAGGAGATCGGGATCATGTTGATCTCGCTCCATTCGTGCGAAACACCTTCATCCATTCGTGGCTTGAGCCAGGCAAGACTCAATGGGTCGGTTTGATAGACTTCGCGTTCGGCGGCACAGCCGGTGCAGCGAAAGCACCATCGGCTGAACTGGTTGCCCTGCTTGATCAACCGGAAGTCTGCAGCGCCGCATTGGCAGCGCGGGATCTTTCGTAGTTCGCCTTGCGCGTCGAGCGTGTTGCGATACGGGGACAGCCCCTCGAGCGCACCAGACCAGTGGACATAGACGACGTCGAGCTGACGCCATTTGCATTCGCGCTCGCCATTATGCGCGCGACAGGCGGTTGGCAGTGGGTCGAACAGTTGGTGAGCGGGCGAAAGATATTCGCGGACAATTTCGCACTGGTCGCAGCGATAGACCAGCGGGCCGGGGATATAGCCCATACGTTCGGGGCGCAGGAATTCGAATTGGTCGCTGGCGAGCTCGACGCCGCTCAGGCCGCGCCGTGTCTGATTGAAGAAGCAGCTGTCAAGCAATTGGACTTCATAGACCGGCGCTGGTCGATTGTTGGCAATGGCCATGCCGCGGGCAAGCCAGCTCTGGCAGTATTCGGTCATGCTTTCGAAGATTTGATCGCGGCGGGTCGAACGCCCCGAGAAGTCGATCGCCGCACCCTCGATCGGTGCTGCGATACAGGCACCCTTGCCGCCCTCCCAGGTGAACATGGCACCTGGCGCATAGGCCGTTGCAAGCTGCGGCTGCGACCGGTTCATGCTTGGGGGGCGGGGGCGCTGGACATTGCGGCCGCCTGCGGCCTGCGCTTGGCTGTCGCTCATATCTAGTCCTCCATATCCACGGGCTGCGGGTCGGCATCCAATTCGGAGCGCACCGCATGCCGCTGCCCGCGGATGATCCGCATGATCTGACGTACCGTCTCGAAATTGACTGCGCGATTGCGCCAGGGATCGCGCGGCGCGGCCTGAATGATGCCGCCGGAGTCGACGTCACGAAGCGAAGTCATTGGCCTGCGGACCGCCTGGGATTCGCGCGATCGCCAGAAATTGGCAAGCAGTGCGGCGTCAGATCGACTAGTGAATGCATCGAGCAGAATCCGCACCCGGTCTTGAACGAACCGTCGATAATGTTCGGCGTGCGGGGCGGCGCCGATAGCCGCGGCTGACCGGCCGTCGAGGCCGACCGCTTCGAGCGCAAAGTCCGTAAGCGCTGCGATGGCCCCGGCTCCGCCTTGCGCATGGCTGTCCGACCAAGCCTTGACCGCAGCGGCCGTGCGAAAGGTCCGCGCCCGGTCTTTGGCGCCATCGGGTGCTCGCGTGAAAGCCTCCTGTTCGACGACGCCGCACAGATAGGTTTGAAGGACGCTTGGAATAATTCGGCGAATGGCCCGTTCGGCCCAACGCTGGACCGCGGGGGGCGGGATCATCCGTTCGAGAAACCGATGAAACTGGTCATGCGTTTCCACGACGTAGCGGTCGCGACGGCTCTGCGGCGTAGGCACCAGGAGGCTAAAACCGACATGGGTGCGGCCGACCCGGCTGGAGGCCTGAATATATTCTGCGATATCGGCGGGTAGACCGGCAAAGAACATGGCGTTGAACTTGTCTACGTCGACACCGTGACTAATGGCTGACGTCGCAACAATATTTCGCAGCACACCTTCGAGCGGTTCGAACGGAGTTCCGGGATTGGCGGCACCCTCCGCCTGGCTCATAACATCCTGAATTTCAGCAATTGTAACGCCACCGGAGATCAGCGCCGTGAGGAATGGGATATCGCCGACCGCAGCTGCACGTTGATCGCGATCAACCTGCGCGGCCAGCGTTTCGATGATCTGGTCGCCGCCCTTTTTATTGGTGACATAGGTCAGCGATATGCGCTGAAGGTCGAGCAAGCTGGCCAGCAGGTCCGGCGCTTGTTGCAGTTCCTGAAGGGCACGGGCGCGGAGCGGTGACAGCGGATCTTCTGGGGGCAGGGCGGCTGAAAGCGCGGCAATCACCTCGTCTGGGGCGCCGTCTTCCAGCGCCCGCCACAATTGGGTGAACGCGAGATGATAGGCGGAAACGACTGACGAGGTCGTCATCGTGTGCGACCGGCCGTTGGTCATGATCGAGACGTACAAACGCATGCGCGGTGCTGACAGCTCGGCCCGTCTCGATGGGGTCAGGCTCTCGGAATAGGCTTGTCGCTCCGCCCGCACTGGTTCGCGGGGCGCCGAGTAAAAGGATTCATAAAGCGACGGCCCGGGGCATGGGAAACGCAGGGGTTCGCGCTGATAGAGCACGCGTAATTGCCGGTCGGGATCGGAGATCGTTGCCGTTGCGGCGATCACCTTGGCCAGGCGCGGACGGCGATCGCCTTGCGACGGCGCCCATTGAGCCGTGCGGTCGGCCAGCATTCCGGTGCCGAAGCGCTGCTCGATCGCCTCGAACAACGTTTCGAACAATCCAGAAAAGGTACCAAGGCTCTCATCGAGCAAATGCCCTTCATCCTGGATCACGAGGCTGGGAAAGGGGTCATGGAAAATATCGGCGCCGTTCGCGAAAGCGGGCTGCAAGCGTTCCCAGCCTCCATCTTCTGCACGAGTGAGCTGCGGGGCCGTGCGTGGCATGAACAAGTGGCCATTGCCCGGATCCCGATAGCGCGCGACACCCAGCATGCCGGCGATCGCGGCGATCGTCCGATCGTGCTGCCCGATCAGCGCGAGCTTGTCGATCGTGCCCAAAACGACCGATGGCGCACGCTGATAAATCGTGTCATCAGTCAGAATGAAAGGAAGCGGGACCCGATGCGGCTGCGGAGGGTTGGTGGCGTTCCAGGCGCAATCTTCGTCGTTGAAACAAACGATGCCGATCCGTCCATGCTGGCCCGGATACCGCCGCATGCCGGTGACCGCGCCGCAACTTGGACAGGTCCGCAGCTTGTCGTAGGCCTCAAGCGCCTCGCGATAACGGTTCGATCGCCGCCGAGCCCGCTTTGCGCTCTCGCTATTGTCCTCCGGCGGATGGAGTAGCGCATCGTCATCGGGATAGGCTGCCATGCCGATGGTCGGTACGCCGCCGAAGCCTTGCGCGGCGCGGTTAGGTGTATTCCCAGACCCCACCCAGAAGCCGATCTCGAAGGGCCAGCTTCCGATTCCTGCGCGTAAACGCACAAGCTCTGCATGGACCAGGACGCGGAGCAGCCGGCGAGCTTGCTGAAGAGTCAGCAAGCGCAACGGATAGCGCACAAGCGCTGTGACGCCGCGCTCCTTGCCCCGCAGGCGATCGAGGAAGAGATTGTAGACGAGCAGGCCGAAAAAGGCTTCGGATTTGCCGCCGCCGGTGGGGAAATAGAGTAGGCTCGCAGACAGTTCGTCACGGAACGCGTCGAACCGATCCGCATAGGCTGGCATGCGGCTCGCGAGCGTTGGCACATGTGCAAGTATGAAGGCGAGCTGAAACAGTCGCCAATCTGTGAAGCGTATGCCCCCATAAGCGGCGAATGCTTCGTTTGTGAGCAGCCACGCACGCCAAGGCGCCGCGCGCGCCTCAAGCTCGACGCGTTCTCGTTCGGACGTGCCTGCATCAAGGGTTTGCTGCGCAGAGCGGGCTTCGATCAGCAGTTCGATTCCGGAGCGAATATATCCGGACTCGCGGCGATAAGCTTCGATATCGGATGCGTGGGCTGCGCGCTCGTGATCAGCGTCCAAAGCATCGAGGTGATCGCCGACATCGACCGCAGCCTGTTCATCGATCCAGGCATCATATGCGTCTGGTAGTGCCAAGAGGCGTTCCGGGGCGGACGTCGGATCACCAAGGGTCGCATAGGCCGTAGGAACGCCTGCAATGGTTCTCGGGTCGATCCTCGGTTGATGGTAGCGGGGGGCGCAGGTCGTCCTCAGAGTGACGGTGTCGTCGCCACTCATTTGCTCAACGCCGCAATTGAGACCCATTGCCGGATATTCGAGCCAATCCCTGAAGCGGTAGGAGGGCTGCACGCGATCAAGTCGAAGCGGACGATGGAGCGCCGCCGGAAGACTTACGGTCAGCCCGACCTGGAAAAGGCTGTGCTCGAATGCGCCAAGGTCGCGAGTCGCCGGTTGAGCTGCGTCGTTCTGAAGTGCGATGCGCATATTGACGCGTGTGGGATCGACGAAATCAGGATCGATATCAGCTACCAGTGCCACCCCAGTAAGGTTGGGGCGGACATCGTCCAGGGTGGCCGGGCGGCGTTGGCGAAGCCCTTGCAAATAGGCGTCCCAGCTTGCGCGATCGGCGAATTGACTGGGAAGGACGGTTTCGCGGGGTCGATAAGCATCCCGCTGCCCATCCTCGCTCGCCAGCCATGTCTGAAGCACGCGATCGATCTCGGCGAGCAAGGCCGTTGCAAATGCCGCGCAGCCATTGTTGCGACCGGTTTCATCGCTCGGCGAGAGGGGCAAGCGCACCGGCTCAAGTGCAAGCGGCACGCGCCGCCATTTCTGCGGAATGGGTTGGGGCGCTGCGTGACGATCCTCGAGCCGCCCGACCCCGGGACGTAGCGGGCCCAATGCGCCTGCTCCCGGTGGCGGGCCATGCTCAGGATCGTCCTCGCTCGGTGCTTCGGGCGCAGATGCTTCCTCCGCGCGGGAAACGTCGCTGTTCTCCGGCTCAAGCAGATCATCGGCGGTAAGCGGCCTTGCCGCCTGGCCTTCGTTGGTATTGAGCGTGATGTTCAGATCGCGAAACGCCCGATCGAACGCCGCCCTGCGGATCTCTGTGCGCTGCCGGCTCCGCTCGATCCTTGCGTTTCGTCGACGCTCGGCCGTGGCTGCGCGCGCTGCAGCCGCCTGCTCAGCTCGGTCGGCCATAGCGACGGCGGCGCGAGCGTCTCCCTGCGCTTCGGCATCGCCGCCTTGGGCGGCCTCCTCGGCAAGATCGGCCCGTTCCCGGGCGTTTTCCGCTTCGGCCATCACGTCGCCGCCACGCTCGTCGGGTTCCTCATCGTCGCTCGGGGGCAGCTGCGCCAAGGCTTCGTCAATATATTGGCGCGCCAGGGCTTCGATCTGTTGTCGCGCCACCCTCGAGAGTTGCGGCTGAGGCATCATCTCATGGCGCGGATCATTGATCTCCTCCCAGCTGGGAAGCTCGCGGACATAAATAGACAGAGTTGGTTGAACGATGGCTTCGCCCGCCGCGTCGGCGGCGAGCTGCAGGTCAAGTCCCAGGGTGGCGAGATGGATATCGCTCGTCTCATCGTCGCCCGTCTGGTCGAAACGAGGGAGAAGGAACCCGCTCACCAATTGCGAAGAAGGTTTCGCACCGAATATAAGGGCGCCGCTGGTGCCCGACCCGGTGCAATGCTCGATCGTGAGTCCCAGCAGTCCGTCAACGATCGCTTCCTTGGCCTCGGTCAGATCGCCGTCCACTTGAGGGGGCACGGCGCGCAAATCCGCTGCGCGCAAGCGAGAGTGCGCTGTCGAAATCGGCTCGCCATCCTGATCGCACATCAATCTTCGTCCTTTGCCGCTTGTTCGACGATTGGCGGTGCCTGCACCGTGTCGAGGTGGTCGAGCGCGCGTTCGCGCAATTCGGCGATGCTGGCACGTAGGGCCGGATCGAGCCCGGCAGCAGCGCCGTGCGGATCAACCAGAACTGAAATGAAGGCCTGCGCCATACGCGTGCCGGCGCGTCGCCGGTCGATGCGCAGCGGATCAATACCCTCGCACCACATCTTGTCTGCGATGGGCGCTGCTACACCGATCGCTTCCATGAAAAGGTCGAAGTCTTCACGGTCCTGCGGCGCGTGCGGGCGCAATTGTTCATCGCTCTGCTGACGGTAGGTTTCCGCGCCGAGCCATTCGGTGACGGCTGCAGTCGTGACGCTCAAACCCTTTGGTTGAAGCTGCGAATGGAGTGATCGAGCCTTGGCCGAGAGGCCGCCACCCGGCAATGCCGGAAGCGAATTGACGATCGCGTCATGGTAAACTTTTACCCATCCACGCGCGAGGATATGAATGGGCAACACCCGGCGAGCATCGTCGGTAAATGCTCGGTCCGGGACAACAATCGCGTCGCCTGTCTGCAGATCGCGCGCCGCCGCTCGATCGAACGGATTGGTTGCGGCCTGTCGGCGATAGACGATCACGGCTGATCCGGGTCTGACGCGTAGACTTCTCCCGCTTTCCAGAGAGACGAGGAGATTGCCGGCATTTTCTGAGCTTCCATCCGTCATATCGACGACGCGATCTGGCACGTCGAGCGGCGGTCGTGATGCCAATTCAAGATCGATGGTGCCGACTGAGCGGGCTTGAGCTTCGCGCTTGCTTGCGGACGCAACAGCGGCGAGGCGTCCGCCGATTTCCTCCTCGCCGCCGAAGGCTGGCTGCCGTGCGAGAGCGGCATAGCTGCCAGCGGTGCGTAACGCGAATGCACGATCGCATAGCACCAACATTGTTGCGGGAAGCCACGGACGGATCATCAACCGGTCCAGAAAAGCAAGGCGTGGGGCGACCAGAATTAGCTGGCGCCAGGTATTACGGGTGTCACCGGACTCGAGCGTCGCGAGCGTCTGCTCCAGCGTTCCGGTATGCGTGATATGGACCTGACCGCGCTCCAGCCGTCGGCGGAGCACCCCACCGACTTCCGAGTTTCCGCCGAATCGCGCGCGTGCCAGGCGAAGGTCGGTCTCGTCAGAGAAGCAAACGATGCTGAAGCTCGAAGATCGGCTCATGGAGATGGCCAGCGCTGCCATCGCGGATCCGATGGGGGTCTCTGAGGCCAGACCGGCATAGGCTTGGCGTACAGAAGTCTCGGCGGCGAGCAGACGTTCGCGCTGCGGTCCTGCCGCACCGTCGTCGATCGCAGCAAGAATTGGACTGAGCACGCTTGACTCCGAGCGTGTTTGCAGAAAGGCTTCTGCTGCTGCTTGGCCATCGAGGTCGCATAGAATCGAATAAGCTTGATCGAGGCCGCAGGGCAGCGCCGCTGCCCGCCGCAGATTTGCAGCGCTGCGTCGCAACGAGCCAGCGATGATCGGATCTGCGCCGCGCGCGGCGGCTGCGAGAGCTTCGAGGGCCGATACACTCGCGCCAGCTGCCGATTGGAATTCTGGTTGCAAGGAGGTCACGGTGCCAGCGGGCGGATCATTCGTTTGCAGGTCGCTTGTTCCGCGGACGATTACAGGCAAGGACATCGCCGTTCGGTTCGCCTTTCGGGCCGGCTTGCACAGCTTGAGGAGTGCAGCGACCCGTCGATGGACGAAGGAATCCTGCGTGATCGCCAGGATGGGCACGGCCGGCTGCCGGGCAATCAAACTCTCTAGAAAGCGTGCAACTTCCGCTTCCCAACCAAAACCCAGGCGCCTCAGACCTGGATAGCAGAGGTCGAGCAGGCAAATGTCCGCTGGGCGCCCACCTTTGGCAGCGTCGAGCGCCTCATGATGCAAGGCCGCGCGGGTGTCTGCGCGCGCAGTTATGCCAAACAATCCGAAGGGGGCGTGTGCCGGTTCGCACAGCGATGGCCGATGATCGGGCAGTTCGCCCATACCGGCACCATATCGGACGCGGCCGAACAGCTCATGCACGGCCGCCGAGAACGGGCGGGGAGTGTTATCACCTCCGTCAGCTGAAAAGAGGGGATAGAGCTCCGCAAGATTGGGGTGGGCCAAGTGTGGAAAGCGCTCCTCCCGCCGGGACAATTGAGAAAAATGGCCCAACATTTCGTGTAGGTCGCGAAGCGTCTCCGAATGCTCCGGCTTTCCCGCCCTTCGTCGGGTTAGGTGAAGCGCATTGGCCCGGATGATGGCACCGCGGTCGACCAGCCAGCGCCGTTGATCGGCGCCAGTCCCGCCACCACGCCAAGGAAAATAGAGCGTGCGAAAATCAGGAACCGCTGCGCAGAAACGGTGTCCCGATTCGACAAGGGGCGCGGCGCTGCCAAGTAACGCGAGCATGGCCAAGGGATGGACAATGGAAATGTCCCGCTGGCCCGCAGGCCATTGCAGGAGCGAGGCTGACTGACCTCCATTCAATGCTGTAAGAAATTGATCGAGCAGTTCGAGCGTCGGCCGGTTGAGCGATGTGGGTGTTCCTAATTCGAGGTCAAAGCGGCGAAAGCGCAATCCCTCGGCAAAGCGCATCGCAGCGGCGGTATCGAGCGCGTCAAACCGCTTGGGCTTTTCGGCTTCGGATTTGGCTGCTGCTGCAGCAGCTGCCTGCCGCTCACGCAGCTCTGCGGCGAGAGCGGATCGACGCGCAGCCTTGTCGGCCTGAGCGGCCTGCATCTTCGCGAAATTGTCGTGCCCCCAACGCAAGCGGTCATGTCCCCGACTTAACTGAACCCTAGGATTGGCTCATTCTGTTGCTTGAATGTTCTACGGTGTAGCGGCTCTGCTGCCAGCAAGCTACCGATATGCCACGTTTCCTCCGAATTGGACCCATTCCGACAGCTATCTCCAAACGTCAGAACGCATAATTAAAGAATAAGTGAGAGATAAGCTTAGTCTCCAATCCTGAATGCTGGCAGAGACAATAAACGAACGGCCATGGCGATCGCGAAGGTTGCGTCGCGGCGAAGATGTTCGTCCGCGCCCAATTGTTCATCAATCACCCGCCGGGTGAGCGAGGCAGGATCATCGACCGAGCGATAGTGGGATAACGGGTTGCGAAGCGACATCAGTCGCCGCAGATCGGCCGCGTCGGTTTCGCTAATAATGTTCCTTGCGAGGCAACGCTTGAGCGTTTCCTGAAACCCGATGCGGTCAGGAAGAATTTCGGCGTTCACCCCGAGGGCGAGATATGAAGCGAGCATATGCTCGGCGAGTCCTTGACTGAGCAGAACCGTGGCCACGAAATTACCGTGGATGAAGCTTGTCCGCGCCTCCGTCCAGGCTGCCCATGTCGTTTCGCCGCCGGTGAGCATTGCACCATTCGAGCCGAGACTCGCTGACAGGTCCGAAAGTTGGCGAAAGCGGGCGACCTTGCCGTGCAGATCATCATGCAGGTCCGCGAGAAGGAAGCGCGCGTAACCAAGATCGGGGACCGGCGAGAGCAGATCAAGTTGCGAATCTGTAGTCATGAACAAATCCAATATTGAACATAAGGAGAACATTGTATAGAAAAATGGTCCTTGTTGCCATCCCATGCTATGCGGCGAGAACCCGAGGATCGGGGCACTGGTTGAAGGAAGAATGGAAAAGTGTCAGCGGGCTGCGCGATGAGAAGCAAGTGATAGGCTGATGCGGTTGGCACTGAGCGACAACGGCCCGGCGGTATCGCCGATCTCGCCCAAGCGGGAGCTTGGCGCTTATGAGGCGCTCTGGTTGCAGCAGGGCAGCACCTTCAAGCGGCTGTCCGACCGCTTTGCTGCCGATCCTTCGGCGCTCCCTTCGGACTTTGTGGCGCACGACATTGCCGATGCGCACGCCGACGAGGCCATTGCTGTTTTCAATGCCGCTGGCGTGCGGAGCTTCGGGGTTCGCATCCATCATGCTGGGGATTATCCAGCCAAGCTCCGTGATGCGCGGAATCCCGTCGAGTTGCTCTACTATCAGGGGGGATGGGAGCTGAGCGAGACACGGTCCGTCGCGATTGTCGGAAGCCGCAATGCGTCAGAAGATGGTGTCCGCCGGGCTCAACGGCTTGCCGCTGAATTGGTCGGTCGTGACATCACGGTCGTCTCCGGTCTGGCCAAGGGCATCGATACGGCTGCGCATCAAGCAGCCATTTCGCTCGGCGGACGGACGATCGCCGTAATTGGAACGCCGCTTGGAACGGCATATCCCGCGGAAAACCGAGCGCTCCAAGCCCAGATTGCTCGCAATCACCTATTGATTTCGCAGGTGCCGGTGTTGCGTTATCGACGTCAGGCCGTCCCGCAGAACCGACTGTTCTTTCCAGAACGCAATATAACAATGAGCGCGCTGACCGAAGCGACCATCATTGTGGAGGCCAGTGAGACCTCTGGAACGCTGACCCAAGCGCGCGCCGCGTTACATCAGGGGCGCAAGCTGTTCATACTTGAGTCCTGCTTTCAGCGTAAAGATATCGCGTGGCCGTCTCGCTTTGCCGAGCAAGGCGCGATCCGGGTACGCCATATAGACGATATCTGGAGCGCTCTTGGCTGAACCGATCCGGCTTTCGCAGATCGACGATAGCACGCGCGGCGACCACCATCACCTCGCGGCAGACGACACATGCCTGTATCTCTACGAATATACATCCGGTCGTGATTATTCGTTCAGCGCGACCAACAATCTCATTTCCAATCTTAAAAAGAAGCCAAGCCAATGCAACGTCCAGAGCCTTGCGCACAAGACGCGGGTGATCGGCGAAGCGGCCGTTGCGCTGCGGCAGTCTCTCAATGCTGGTTGGCTCGGATTTGCGACCTTGGTGCCGGTTCCGGGCTCAAAAGCCCGCGACCATCCTGACTTTGACGATCGCATCGAACGGATTTGTCGCGGAATCGGCGCGCAAGTCGATGTGCGCAATCTGGTTGTGCAGACTGACTCAACGATCGCGTCGCATGAAGCGGTCCCTGGCGAGCGGGTCACATTGGAACAGCTCCAGCAGCTTTATGAGATCGACGAAGGAGCGGCTGCGCCCGAGCCTCGAGCGATCGGAATTATAGACGATGTGCTGACCGCCGGTACGCACTACCGCGCAATGCACAGCATTCTTTCAGCCCGCTTCCCGGCGGCGCCCATTATCGGCCTCTTCATCGCGCGACGGATTTTTCCGCCGCAAGGCGACGATCCATTCTGACATGATTGGGGGGCGTCGGCAGCCCGCAGCAAATATTGATCGGGGCGCAGCGCTTCCCATTTGTCTGAGGGGGCAGGTTTAAGCAACTGGGAGTGTCGCATGTACGCATTCGTCGATGAGTCCGGCAATACCGGCCAGAATTTGTTCGACGAGGCGCAGCCGATCTTTACGACCCTTGCGCTGCTCACCCGATCAGACTTCGATAAGCTTGCGGGTAAGAAGGTGCTGGGTCTAGCCGCGCGGCTCGGCGTTGCTGAACTGCATGCCGCAGAGCTGGGCACCGATCGAATCGAGGAGATCGCGCCCGAATTGCAGACAATCCTGAAGGATGCTGGCGCGCGATTTGCGATCTCCCGGCTTGAGAAGCGCTATTTGCTCGCATCGAAAATTTTCGACGCAATTTTCGATTCCGGCGAAAATCTCGGTGCAGCCTGGCATATCTACAATATCCGACCCTTACGCCTGATGCTGTTGTTCAAGTTTGCTGCCGCAGTCCCGGAGCCGCTGGCTCGCAACTTCTGGGCAGCGATGATGGCCAAGAACCCGCAGGTGGCCGAGGCGGGCTTGGGCAAGTTCTGCGAGGACATGCTCGAGGTGATACCGAGCATGGCCGATCGGGGTGCTGCCGAGCGACTTGAGCAAGCGCTCGTTTGGGCGCGAGACAATTCCGAGGCAATCTATCTGCATTCTTCTGGCAAGCTCGCACGCCATGGTCATCTTCCGAACACGGTCGGGTTCGGCAATCTCCTGGATGGAATCGAGAAGCACTCAAAGCGGCTTGGGAAGCAAATCAGGCTTATCCGGCACGACGAGCAAAGTCAGTTCGCTGCTGCGCTTAAATTTTGGCACGAGACGTTCGCCAATGCCTCGCCTGACGCCGTCGAATGGCTGTACGGTGAAAAATTCGTCATGCAGAAGGGGTATGGTAGTAAGCTGGAGATGTCTTCATCTAAGGACAGCCCGGGAATTCAGGTGGCCGATACGCTTCTGTGGCTGTTCAATCGGCTATCAGCCCGGCGGGAGATCGGTCCGGCATCATGGGACCTGATGCGCCAGGTATTTCGCCATGGATTCCAGACCGACTTCTCCTTTGAGGGTGTCGAGCGGGCAGCGTTGGAAGAATATGGACATATGTTCGACAGCGAGCCGCCCCCCGACCAGATCAAGGCGGCGAGGAAGATGATGGCAGAGCTGGAATCCCGACGGCAGCAGCGCATGCTAGACTATGCCGAAAGCAAGAAGGCTCTGCCTACTGGCGGCACATCAGGATAGTTTTGCAGCCGGCGCTTGACCTGCCTTTGCTGCGCTGCGGACATCGCGAATCCGCGACGAACGAACATTGGGGTTCTCTTCGATCTTGAAGTTGAGCGTCCGCAGATGCGCGGGCGCCAAGGTGTCGACTTCGACTTCGATCCGGAGGGAGTTATGCTCTCGTTCGAAGAGAATGCCGTGGGGATGGCGCCATGTCGGGCAATCAGGCCGAGGACCCGCAGCAGAACGCACGGGCAATGATCGGCGGTCACCTCCAGGTTGGCGATCTGATCACGAGGAACTTCGCGCGGCGTCTGATGCTGGGAAGAATTGGCAGTGCGATTATCGCGGGCGATGGGGTGGGTCACCCGCGCGAGCGTCTTATCCTCCTCGGCATAAAGGACATGGAGGATCGCGCCGACCAGCATCGAATGCGAGGTCTTCTCCCAATGGTTGCGCCGCTCGAGCACGCCTTCGGGGTCGACCAGGATGTCGGCGATATTCTGCACATCGCGCACGTCATTGGTGTCGGGTCGGGAACGACGGCTTCGTCCCAATTCCGGCCAATCGCTACCGCAAGACTAGTTGGTGACCGAACAGCAGGTTTTTGGGTAAACGCTTCGAGCGCTCGAATGTCAGCTATGTTCGCGGAACTCGTCACGGAGTGTGCCGCCAGTAACATCGTCAGACATCTGGCATGCGTAATCCCTTTGAGCACTCGGTTGTCTTGCTGCGCGATTCGTTTTCCAAGCGTTTCCGTCCGAAGCACTCGGAGTTCCTAAGTCGAGAATCCGTCGAGATGTCTGCCACGGCGCAAGCTGGCGCACGTTGGGCACATGGTGAGCGGCAGAGAATGAACGGACAATAGGGCCAACAGTCGGAGGCGCGCTTCTGCGCCTATCGCCAGGAGGCCCACATGACCCCAACCAAGCTGCTCGTTGGCCAGATTTTCATTGTATTCGCCATCGTCATTCTGGGGCTGTGGGCGGCGACCCAATGGGCGGCGTCCATGCTGGGCTATCAGGCTCAGCTTGGTGCCCCGTGGACGATTGCATTCGACACACCGATCTACCGGCCCTGGCAGCTCTTTCGTTGGTGGTATCACTATGAAGCCTATGCGCCGGAGGTGTTCGACAAGGCCGGGGCGCTGGCCGGTGCCAGCGGTTTTCTCGGCTGTGCGTCCGCCATTGCCGGTTCGCTCTGGCGCGCTCGGCAGAAGCGCAATGTCACCACCTATGGCTCTTCCCGCTGGGCGAAACGCTGGGAGATCGCCCGTGTTGGCCTTTTCCGCAATGCCGGCGTGTTCCTGGGGCGGCACGGCAGCGAGTATCTCCGCCATGACGGGCCGGAGCATGTCATGGCCTTCGCGCCGACGCGCTCGGGTAAGGGCGTCGGGCTTGTCGTTCCCTCGCTGCTGTCCTGGACGGGCAGCGTCGTTGTCCACGACATCAAGGGCGAGAACTGGACCCTGACGGCGGGGTGGCGGGCGCGCTTTTCGCATTGCCTGCTGTTCAACCCGACCGATGCACGTTCGGCACGCTACAATCCGCTTCTGGAGGTGCGCAAAGGCCCGGACGAAGTGCGCGACGTCCAGAATATCGCGGACATTCTCGTAGACCCGGAAGGCGCACTGGAGCGTCGGTCGCATTGGGAGAAAACGTCCCATTCGCTGCTGGTCGGCGCGATCCTTCATGTCCTCTACGCCGAGGAAGAAAAGACCCTCGCGCGTGTCGCCACCTTTCTGTCCGATCCGCAGCGATCGTTCGCGCACACGTTGCGCCGGATGATGGCGACCAATCATCTCGGCACGAAAGAACATCCGCAGGTTCACCCGGTCGTCGCCAGCGCGGCGCGCGAAGTCCTGAACAAGTCGGAGAACGAGCGCAGCGGCGTCCTGTCGACGGCCATGTCGTTCCTTGGGCTATACCGCGATCCGATCGTCGCGCGGAACACCAGCTCATGTGACTGGCGCATTGCCGATCTGGTCGATGCGAAGTCCCCGGTATCGCTCTATCTCGTCATTCCTCCGTCGGACATTTCTCGTACCAAGCCGTTGGTCCGGTTGGTGCTTAACCAGATCGGTCGACGCCTGACCGAACGGCTCGAAGGCGACCCGAAGAAGAGCCGCAAACATCAACTCCTCATGATGCTGGACGAGTTTCCGGCGCTCGGGAGGCTCGACTTCTTCGAGACCGCGCTCGCCTTCATGGCCGGCTATGGCATTCGCGCCTATCTGATCGCCCAGAGCCTCAACCAGATCAGCAAGGCTTATGGCGAGAACAACGCCATCCTCGACAATTGTCATGTCCGCATCGCGTTCAGTTCTAACGATGAGCGCACGGCCAAGCGGATTTCCGACGCCCTCGGCACCGCGACCGAACTGCGCGCGCAGCGTAATTATGCCGGGCACCGGCTCGCGCCCTGGCTCAGCCATGTGATGGTGTCGCGGCAGGAGACCGCCCGTCCGCTGCTGACGCCGGGCGAAGTGATGCAATTGCCGCCTGCCGATGAACTGGTGCTGGTATCGGGCCTGGCCCCGATCCGCGCGAAGAAGCTGCGCTATTACGAGGATCGGAACTTCACGTCGCGCGTGATGCCACCGCCCGAACTATTGAATGGCTGCTGGCGTGATCGGCCTGCGCCGCGGCCCGACGACTGGAGCGGACAGGTGCGTGGTCTGCACGAGAAGCTGGCGATCGAGGCTGAAGGCGACGGCCTTGGCGAGGACGGCGAAGGCGGCCTGCAGCAGCAGCGCCATCCCGGCCTTCCCGAAGAGCAATCCGTCAAACCAACCGAGCGCGCGCCGGAAGTCGCCCCCGGTGATGATGATGACAGCGATCCCGCCGCCGATCGGCGCGCCATGACCACACTCAGCAATGTGGCACGCGCCGTCGCCGTCAACGAAGGCAAGGATCGCGGCGACCTGATCCCGAGCTTCGGAGGGGATCAGTGATGCTGAACCGCGACAAGGTCCGTTATCAGCTCTTCCTCGAACCCCGGCTCGCAGAGCGACTGGAAGAAATGGCCGCACAGCCGGGCGTGGCTCGCTCGGACATATTGGTGGCCGCACTCGACGCCTGGCTCACCCGGCAGGGAAGCAACGAACTGGATGAACGGTTCGGTCCCCGGCTCGATCGGATGAGCTTGCAGATCGGACGCCTTGGGCGCGACCTGCAGGTGCTGCTCGAAAGCCTGTCGCTCTTCGTTCATCAGCAATTCTGCCTCAACGCCCAGATTCCCGAGCCCGATGCAGCCGCGCGCGCCGTAGGGCGCGAACGCTTCGACAGGTTCATCGAACAGATTGGCCGCCAGATGGCTTCCGGCGCGAAGCCGCTGGCAAATGCCAATGAGGCCGCATCATGAGTGGTCCAGCGAATATCCAGGCACAGGGCCGCCGCCGCGCGATGCTGCGCACGGCGATGGGGCCGGCCATCGCGGCGGCGCTTACCGATGCGCAGGTCATTGAGATCATGGTCAACCCGGACGGTGTGCTGCGGCTTGACCGGCTGGGCGAGGGCCGCGTGGATACTGGCAACAGGCTCGAAGCCGCCGAGGCAGAACGCATCATCCGCCTGGTCGCTTCGCATGTCCGTGCCGAAGTGCATGGCAATGCACCGATCGTCTCAGCCGAATTGCCCGAGGGTGGCGAACGGTTCGAGGGGCTTTTGCCCCCAGTATCTGCCGCGCCGTGCTTCTCCATTCGCAAACCGGCCGCACGCATCCACCGGCTGCTAGACTATGTCGCCGATGGCATCATGCGTGCCGAAGTTGCGCTGGCGCTGTCGATGGCGGTGGTCAAGCGCAAGAATATCCTGGTTGCCGGCGGCACGTCGTCGGGCAAGACCACGCTGGCTAACGCGCTCTTGAACGAAATGGCCGCGCTCGACGAGCGGGTGATCCTGATCGAGGATACGCGCGAGCTGCAATGCGCCGCGCCCGACACGGTGGCGCTCAGAACCCGGCCGGGCGTCGTCAGTATGGCCGATCTGGTGCGCTCCACCCTGCGTCTTCGTCCTGACCGTATCATCGTCGGCGAAGTGCGGGGCGGGGAAGCACTCGACATGCTCAAGGCCTGGAATACCGGCCATCCGGGCGGCATCGCGACCGTCCATGCCAACAGCGCACGGTCCGCGCTTTACCGCATCGAACAGCTCGTTTCGGAAAATGTCGTCACCGTTCCCCGGCGCCTGATCGCCGAGGCCATCGACCTCGTCGTGTTCATTTCCGGGCGCGGCACCGGCCGAAAGGTCGAGAGCGTCGCCGAAGTGACCGGACTCGATGCCGATGGCGACTACGCCGTCACCGATCTCGCCATTCCCCACAGCACAGGAGACTGAATATGCACACCACCAATCCGACTACGCTTGCGCGCCTGCCGCAGCGGCTCGTTCTTGCAGCAGCAGCCACGCTCATGCTGCCGGTCGCGGCCTTTGCCGCCGGCTCGGGCATGCCCTGGGAAGAGCCGCTCCAGCAGATCCTGGAATCGGTGCAAGGGCCGGTCGCCAAGATCGTCGCTGTCATCATTATCATCATCACCGGGCTGGCACTGGCGTTCGGCGAAACGAGCGGCGGCTTTCGCAAGCTCATCCAGATCGTCTTCGGCCTGTCGATCGCCTTCGCGGCATCGAGCTTCTTCCTCAGCTTTTTCAGCTTCGGCGGCGGAGCGCTGGTCTGATGAGCGCCGGTTCCATCGACGGCTTCGAGGTGCCGCTGCATCGCGCGCTCACCGAGCCGATCCTGCTCGGCGGCGCGCCACGCGGGATCGCGATCCTCAACGGCACGCTCGCCGCCGCGATGGGGCTGGGACTTCAGCAATGGATCGCGGGGCTGCTGCTCTGGCTCGCCGGACACAGCCTCGCGGTGTTCGCCGCCAAGCGCGATCCCGACTTCGCGGCTGTCCTCGCGCGGCACCTCCGCCAGAAAGTCTATTTCGCATGCTGAACCTCAAGGAATATCGTGGCACTGCCGACCGGCTCGCCGATCATCTGCCCTGGGCCGCGCTGGTCGCGCCCGGCGTGGTGCTGAACAAGGACGGCAGCTTTCAGCGCACGTTGCGGTTTCGCGGTCCCGATCTTGAATCCGCGACCGAATCCGAACTGGTCTCGGTCTGCGCGCGGGCCAACAATGCACTGCGGCGTCTGGGATCGGGCTGGGCGCTGTTCTTCGATGCCGAACGCATCGAGGCGCTGGGCTACCCCGACAGCGCCTTTCCCGATCCGGCTTCCTGGCTGGTGGACGAGGAACGGCGCGCGCATTTCGACGGGCGCAAGGGCCAGCATTTCGAGAGCCGCTATCATCTGACGCTGTGCTACCTGCCGCCCGCCGATCAGGTATCGCGCGCGGAACGGGCGCTGCTGGAACGAGACGCGCCGCAACAGGGGCGCGACTGGCGGCAGGAATTGCGCGCCTTCATCGCGGAAACCGACCGCGTGCTCGACCTGCTTTCGGGCTTCGTGCCTGAAATTCGCGCTCTTGACGATGCCGAAACGCTGACATTCCTGCATGGCTGCATCTCCGCCAAACGCCATCCGGTCGCCGTGCCGGACACGCCAATCTATCTCGACGGTCTGCTGGTCGATACGCCGCTGTCGGGCGGGATCGAGCCGATGCTGGGCGATCAGCATTTGCGCACCGTAACCGTACTCGGTTTTCCCAATGCCACCCGGCCTGGCATTCTCGATGCGCTCAACCATCAGGACTTCGCCTATCGCTGGGCGACCCGCTTCATCGCGCTCGACAAAACCGCCGCCAACAAGGCGCTGACCCGCATCCGCCGGCAATGGTTCAACAAGCGCAAGTCCATTGCGCAGCTCATGCGCGAGGTGATGATGAACGAGCCGGTGCCGCTGACCGATAGTGATGCCGACAACAAGGTGGCTGACAGCGATCTCGCCTTGCAGGCGCTTGGCGGCGACCATGTTTCGTTCGGCTACTACACCGCCACGATCACGGTCAGCGATGAGGATCGGGCGCGGGCGGACGAGAAGGTCCGTATCGTCGAGCGGATCGTCAATGGGCTGGGGTTTACCTGCATCCGCGAAAGCGTGAACGCCGTCGAAGCCTGGCTGTCGAGCCTGCCTGGCCATGTCTACGCCAATGTCCGGCAACCGCTGATCCATACGCTGAACCTAGCGCATCTGATGCCGCTGTCCTCGGTCTGGGCGGGGCCGGCGCGCAACGATCATCTTGCAGGCCCGCCGCTGCTCTATGCCGAGACGTCGGGTTCCACACCGTTCCGCCTGTCTACCCATGTCGGCGATGTCGGTCACATGCTGATCGTCGGTCCGACCGGCGCAGGCAAATCGGTGCTGCTGGCGATGCTCGCCTTGCAGTTCCGTCGTTATGCCGGTGCGCAGGTCTATATCTTCGACAAGGGCCTCTCGGCGCGCGCCGCAGTTTTGGCGATGGGCGGCGAGCATCATGCGCTGGGCGAGAGCGACGCGCTGGCGTTCCAGCCCCTGCGCAAGATCCACGATGATGCCGAGCGCACATGGGCCGCCGAATGGGTTGCCTCGCTGCTGGCGCATGAAAAGGTCGATGTCACGCCCGAGGTGAAGGAGGCGCTGTGGTCGGCGCTGACCAGCCTTGCCAGCGCGCCGCCCGAGGAACGCACGCTGACCGGGCTGTCGGTATTGCTGCAATCCAACGCGCTCAAGGCCGCTTTGCTGCCCTACACGCTGGAAGGCCCGTTCGGCCGGCTGCTAGACGCGGCGGAAAACAGCCTCGCGCTCTCCGACGTGCAATGTTTCGAAACCGAAGCACTGATGAACACCGCCGGTGTCGTCCTACCGGTGCTGACCTATCTGTTCCACCGGCTTGAAGAGCGGTTCGACGGACGCCCGACGCTGCTCATTCTCGATGAAGCCTGGGTGTTCCTCGACAATCCGCTGTTCGCCGCCCGCATCCGCGAATGGTTGAAGGTGCTGCGCAAGAAGAACGTCTCGGTCGTCTTCGCGACGCAATCGCTCGCCGATATCGCCGACAGTTCGATTGCCCCCGCGATCATCGAAAGCTGCCCGCAGCGAATCCTGCTTGCCAATGACCGGGCAATCGAACCGCAGGCGCGCGCGGCTTACGAGCGCTTCGGGCTTAATGAGCGGCAGATCGAGCTTGTCGCCCGGGCGACGCCCAAGCGGCATTATTACCTTCAGTCGCGGCGCGGCAACCGGTTGTTCGAGCTGGCGCTCGGTCCGGTCGCGCTGGCGCTGTGCGGCGCCTCCGATCCCGACACGCAGAAGCTGATCGACGAGACGCTCGCCGAGCATGGCGGGCATGATTTCACCGCCGCCTTTCTTGCCGCGCGCGGCTTGCCCTGGGCGACCGACGTGATGACGGAATTTGCCGGCGCACCAAGCGCCGGGCCTGACCTTTCCACCCCCGAACAGAAGGAGTTAGACCTATGAAATCCCCTATTTTCGCGGCCGCCCTAACGGCCACCGCACTCACTGGCGCGGTCATCATGCCGGTTACACCAGCTCATGCGCAGTTTGGCGGCGTCGTGTTCGATCCGTCGAACTACGCGCAGAATGTCCTGACCGCAGCGCGAACGCTGCAGCAGATCAACAACCAGATCCAGTCGCTGCAGAACGAAGCGTCGATGCTGACCAATATGGCCAAGCACCTCCAGCGGCTCGATTTCTCCTCGCTGACCCAGCTCACCCGTTCGATGCAGCGCATCGATACGCTGATGAACCAGGCGGAGGGCATTGCCTTCGATCTCACTTCAACCGAAGCGGCATTGCGCGAACAATTCCCGGACGTGTTCGACACCGCGATGACCAGCGACCAGATGCTGGCGGCGGCGCAGGCGCAGTGGCAGGCGGCGAAGCAAGGCTATCGTCAGACGATGCGTGTCCAGGCGCAGGTGGTCGAGAACGTCCAGGCCGATTCCGGCCTACTGGCCGAACTGGTCTCGCAAAGCCAGTCCGCAAGCGGCAGCCTGCAAGTAAGCCAAGCGACCAACCAGCTTATCGCGCTCTCGACCAAGCAGCAGCTTCAGATCCAGCAGATGATGGCGGCGCAATACCGCGCGGATGCGATCGAACGCGCGCGCCAGCAGCAGGCAATGGACGCGGCCCGCGAACAGACCAAGCGCTTCATCGGCACGGCCACCGCCTACACGCGGCCGTAACCCACCGCGCATCGGACATATTCGAGAAGGCGAAGCCGGGATGGACCCCGATCTCAACATCATCGACCGCTTCATGGAGGCGTTCGGCAATTACATCGACAGCGGTTTCGGGCTGCTGTCGGGCGATGTCGCGTTTCTCACCACGGTCCTGATCGGCATCGACGTGACCCTGGCCGCGCTGTGGTGGGCTATGGACAACGACCAGGATGTGCTCGGCAAGCTCATCAAGAAGGTGCTTTATGTCGGCGCCTTCGCCTTCATCATCGGCAATTTTCAGCGGCTCGCCGACATCATCTATCGCAGCTTTGCCGGTCTCGGCATCACTGCCGGCGGAGGCGGGCTTTCGGCCGATGACCTCCTGCATCCCGGCGCCATTGCCGGGACCGGCTTCGAAGCCGCGCATCCGATGATCGAGAAGGTGAGCGACCTGCTCGGTTTTCCCGAAATCTTCGGCAATTTCCTGATCGTCGTCGTGCTGCTGGTCGCCTGGTTTCTGGTCGTCCTCGCCTTCTTCATTCTCGCGATCCAGCTCTTCATCACCGTGCTGGAGTTCAAGCTGACGACGCTGGCGGGCTTCATCCTCGTGCCCTTTGCGCTGTGGAACAAGACCAGTTTCCTTGCCGAGCGGGTGCTGGGCAATGTCGTCTCTTCAGGCATCAAAGTCATGGTGCTGGCGGTCATCATCGGCATCGGCAGCAATTTCTTCGCCGAGCTTGCCGCGTTAATCGGTCCCGATCCCGATACTTCGGATGCGATGACGCTGCTGCTGGGCGCTTTATCACTGATGGGGCTTGGCATCTTCGGTCCCGGCATCGCCTCGGGCCTTGTGTCGGGCGCACCGCAGCTTGGCGCCGGTGCCGCCGTCGGAACGGCGGCAGGGGCGGCGATCATGGCGGGCGGGGCCGGGCTGATCGGTGCGCGCGCCGCGATGGCCGCAGGATCGGGCGGCATGAAAGCGATCCGCGCCGGCACGGCGATGGGATCGGCTGCATCCACCTCCTACCGGCTCGGGCAGGCAACCTCCGGAAATTCCACCGTCGCGGCAGGTCTTGGCGGCATCGCCAGCACGGCAGGCGGTGCGGCTGTACAGGGCGCGCGCGCGATGGCCTCGCGCGTCGCGGCACCGTTCCGCGACGGCGCCGCAAGAGGCCGCGATTTTGCCATGCGGGGATCGGGTGGCGCGAGCGCCACATCCTCCACTGCTACCGAAAGCGCAGGTGCGCCAGCCTGGGCGCAGCGCCTGCGCAGCGAACAGAATGCCCGACACCGCCGCCACATGGCGATGCAGACCGTGCGCGAAGGCGACCGGCCCGGCAGCGGCGCCAATCCCGACCTCAGCGAAAAGGACTGATTCCCATGTTCTTCAAACGATCCATCCAGCGATATGGGCAGACGCCCGAACCCGAGACGCCCTACCAGCGCGCCGGCCAGCTTTGGGACGAGCGTATCGGCTCGGCGCGCGTCCAGGCGAGGAACTGGCGGCTTGTCGCGTTCTCCTGCCTTGGGCTTACCGGCGTCCTGATCGCATCGAATGTCTGGCAGTCGATGCAGTCGCGCGTTGCGCCTTATGTAGTCGAGGTTGATCGCTTGGGCGAAGCGCGCAGCGTCGCGCCGGCGATCCAGAACTACAAGCCGACCGACGGGCAGGTCGCCTGGCACCTTAGCCGGTTCATATCGAACGTGCGCTCCGTCTCGACCGATCCGGTGCTGGTGAAGACCAACTGGCTCGCCGCCTATGATTTCGCCACCGACCGCGCGGCGACGTTCCTCAACGACTATGCGCGTTCCAACGATCCTTTTGCCGGGATCGGCCAACGCAGCGTTTCGGTGCAGGTGACAAGCGTCGTGCGCGCATCCGACACCAGCTTTCAGGTCAAATGGACCGAGAGCATTTACGAGCGCGGCAGTCTGGCGCGAACCGAACGCTGGACCGCGATGCTGACCGTGGTGATGAAGCCGCCCAAGACCGCCGATGCGCTGCGCAAAAATCCGCTCGGGCTGTTCGTCAACGCGATCGACTGGGCGCGCGAACTGGAAGGCGCGCCGCCCGTAAATCCCGGAAATGAAACACGGCGTCCTGCGCCAACAAGCCTTCCGCAGCCCGCCACCGCTCCCGAGAGCATCGAACCAATGCCGGCTCTGCCTGCGCCTGTGGCCCCCGCCGCGCCTGAATCCGAGGCTTCCGATCAGAAAGGAACCAACCCATGATACGTCTGCTGTTCGCATCGGCCTCCGCCCTGGTGCTCACCGCCTGCGCGGGCAAGACCCCGCCGCCCACGATTCATTATGACGCCGCCGATTTTCGCCCAGCGGCGCGAGGGGCGGAACCGGAAAAGCCCGTCGAAATCGTCGAGACGCCCGTGCCGTTGCCACTGCCTGGCCAGCTTCAACCGCCGCCATCGGTGAAGAAAGACGCCGGTCCACCGACCGCGCGGGTCGATGCCGCGAACCGTGCAGCCACAAAGGAGCCGAGCAGTTCGGGCTATATCAATGCGGTGCAGGTCTATCCCTGGACCGAAGGCGCGCTCTACCGCCTTTTTGCCGCACCCGAGCGCGTCAGCGACATTGCCTTGCAACCTGGCGAGAAGCTGGTGGCGGTATCGGCGGGCGATACGGTGCGCTGGATCATCGGCGATACCAGTAGCGGCGCGGGCGACAATGCGCGCGTGCATGTGCTGGTGAAGCCGTTTGCGCCCGGCCTCGCGACCAATATGGTTATCACCACCGACCGCCGCGCCTATCATCTCGCGCTTGAAAGCACCGATGCCACGTCGATGGCGGCGATCAGCTGGACCTATCCGCAGGACCGGCTTGTGGCGCTACGCCGTCAGAACGCGCGCGCCGAACAGGCGAGCCCCATTGCCGAGAATGTTGCGCTGACCAATCTGCGCTTTCGCTACGAGATTAGTGGCGACGATCCACCTTGGCGTCCGGTCCGCGCATGGGATGACCGCAGCAAGGTCTATATCGAGTTTCCCGCGCGGCTCGATCAGGGCGAGGCGCCGCCGCTCTTCGTCGTCGGACCGCTCGGCGACAACCAGCTCGTCAATTACCGGGTGAGCGGCAATCACTATATCGTCGATCGCCTGTTTGCGGCGGCCGAATTACGGCTCGGCGAGGACCCACAGCAGGTCGTGCGGATCAGCCGGACGGACGGGAGGCAGTAATGGCCGATCCCGTCGAACCCGACGCTCTCGATCCGCAAACACCGGAAACGTCGCGCAAGGCTGCCCCCGATACGCTGACGCTTCGGGCCGCACCGCGCCGTGTCGTGCGTTTCCGCCGCGGTGTTGTTATCGGCGGCACGGCAGCGGGCGCGCTGGCCATTGCCGGCGTCGCCTGGATGGCGCTGGGACCGAAGACGGTCGGGATCGTCAGCGGCGATGACGGCAAGGCGATTACCGAACGCCATACGCCCGCCGACGAGGTAATGAACCTTCCCGGCGACTACAGCAAGGTGACGCCCGATACGCCCATCCTGGGCGCGCCCTTGCCGGGTGATCTGGGCGGACCGATCCTCGAACGCCAGCGCGAGCTTGGCCTCGAACCGGGAAGCACCGCCGCCATGACGCCCGCAGAGCAGGCGGCCGAAGCCGAGCGCCAGCGCATCGCGGCGCAGGCGAGGCAGGCGCGTGAAGCAGGCGTGATGATCCGGTCCGCGGGCGGCTCGCCGGCAGCTTCGATTGCATCGGCATTGGGAAACGCGCCCACACCGTCAGTACCGGGCGCGGATGAAACCGGTCGATCGGACGGCGACCGCGTGGCCCTCGATCCGGGCCGCGATCAGAACAACCAGCAACGCAAACTCGATTTTCTCGGCCAGCAGATTTCAGGCGGCGTGACGAACACCCATGCGCTCCAGACCCCGGCTTCGCCCTATGAGGTGATGGCGGGCAGCGTCATCGCCGCCAGCCTGCTGACCGGGCTCAACTCCGATCTGCCGGGCATGGTCATCGCGCAAGTGACCGAGAATGTGTTCGATACCGTGACGGGCCGAACCTTGCTCATCCCGCAGGGCGCGCGCCTGATCGGCAGCTATGACAGCGTCGTCGCTTTCGGCCAACGCCGCGCGCTGCTTGTCTGGCAGCGGATCATCCTGCCCGATGGTTCATCGATCCGGATCGACAATCTGCCCGCCACCGATGCCGCCGGCTATGCCGGGCTTGAGGACGAGGTCGACTTCCATAGCTGGCAATTGCTCAAGGGCGTCGGACTTTCGACCCTGCTTGGCGTCGGCACCGAATTGTCGATTGGCGACGATGAAAGCGATGTCGTTCGCGCGATCCGCCAGTCGTCCCAGCAATCCGCCGCCCAGGCCGGCCAACAGATCGTGTCCAAGAACCTCAACATCCAGCCCACGATCACCGTTAGCCCCGGATGGCCGCTGCGCGTTCTCGTTCACAAGGATCTAACGCTCCGGCCCTGGGGCGGGCGCTGAGAAAGGAAACGTGCCATGCTCAAGCTCGACAAGCTGCCCGACCGCACGCCGGTCAAGATTTCCATAACGGTGATGCCCGATCTGGCTCACACGCTTGCCGACTACGCCGCGATCTATGCCCGGACCTATGGCGAGAAGGCCGAAGTCCCCGATCTCATTCCCGCCATGCTTGAAAGCTTCCTTGCCAGCGACCGGGCCTTTGCCAAGGCGCGCAAGGAACAGGCGGGGGAGGGCTAGGCCATGTCCGTCATTGGTATCTTCAAGCCCTCGAAGGAGGGAGGCTGGGAAGGCAATCTTCGCACGCTCGGCATCAACGAGCGCCTGCGGCTCGTCCCCAATGACGACCGGTCCTCCGACGATGCGCCCGCCTTTCGCATAATGCTCGGCCGCCAGCGGATCGGCGATGCCTGGGAAGCCTGCACGCAGGACGAGAGGGAGCGCGACTATCTGCGGCTGCGGCTCGACGATCCTGGCTTCGCGCGCCCGATGACCGCTGCGCTCTTTCCCGACGATGACGGCGCAACCGCGCGGCTGATGTGGCGCCGCTGACGGGGGCGAGCGATGAGCCAGGCGAGCGAGCATATCCTGACCGTTGCCGAAGCCGCCCGGCTGCTCAAGGTTCATCCCAACACGGTGCGCAATCTCATCAAGGCGGGCACCATCCCGGCCGCGCGTGTCGGGCGCCAATGGCGCTTCGTGGAGGCCGAGCTTGTCGCCTGGATTCGCTCCGGCTATCCTGATCCCGCACGGACGCAGCCGGGTGCCTCACGAAAGGAGGCAATATGGCACTCTGGAAACGTGCATCGAAATACTATGTCGAGTTCACAGCACCGGACGGAACGAGAGTTAGACGCTCTACTGGAACGTCCGACAGGCGGAAGGCCGAGGAATATCACGACCGGTTGAAAGCCGAGCTGTGGGAAGCGAGCCGACTGAAGAAGAAGCCGAAGCGGACATGGGACGAAGCGGCTTTACGGTGGCTGAAGGAGAAGGCGCACAAGAAGTCCCGCAGGGACGATGTGCAACGCATCCGCTGGTTCACCACCCATCTTCGCGGCAAGCGGCTCGACGAGGTGAGCCGGGACATGATCGACCGGTTGCTGACGACCCGCTTGCCCAAGGCGACGGACGCCACGCGGAACCGATATATGGCGCTCATTCGCGCCATCTTCCGCAAGGCCCAGCGTGAATGGGAGTGGATCGACCAGATACCGGCGTTCAAGGCCTATGGCGAGGGCAGCAAGATCCGGGTGCGGCATCTGACGCACGAACAGGCCGAAGCCCTGCTTGAAGCCTTGCCCGATCACCAGCGTGAAGTGGTGCTGTTCGCCCTTTCGACGGGGCTGCGGCAGGGCAATATTCTCGGTCTGACATGGGACAGGGTCGATATGGCCCGCCGCATGGCCACGATCGGGCATGGCGACACGAAGAACGGCAGCGCGCTAGGCGTTCCGCTCAACGAGGTCGCGCTGGCCGTGCTGCAACGCCAATGGGGCAAGCATCCGACCCATGTGTTCACCTATCGGGGCAGTCCGCTCCGTTCGGCGAACACGCGTAATTGGCGTGCGGCGTTGAAGGCTTGCGGGATCGAGGATTTCCGCTGGCACGATCTGCGGCACACATGGGCGAGCTGGCTGCGGCAGAATGACGTGCCCACCTGGGTGCTTCAGGAGCTGGGGGGTTGGAAGTCGGAATCGATGGTGCGGCGCTATGCCCACATGTCGGTGAAGCACTTGCAGCCCTATTCCGACCTGCTGATTAACGTGCCCCAACTGGAAAGCACGGTAATCCGGGAAACGGAACGGCACAAAACCACCCCCAGTGGCCCCTATGGGCACCTGCGTGTTGTCAAGTAAGTGACTGAAAAGATTGGTGGACGCACTAGGGCTCGAACCTAGGACCCGCTGATTAAGAGTCAGCTGCTCTACCAACTGAGCTATGCGTCCACACCGTTTTCGAACCACGCGATTCGCGTGGGAGGCATCCCTATAGCGGCTGTTTCCGGAGAAGAAAGGGGGCAGTTGAGATAAATTCCCAACCTAGCTGGAAAGCCCGCTGCGCCCCCTCGTTCTGCTCCAGCGATCAATCATCATCAATGTGCCGATACAGATCATGTTCGTCAGCATGGATGAACCGCCATGACTCATGAATGGCAAAGGAATTCCCACCACCGGGGCCAGGCCCATCACCATCATGAGGTTGATTGCAACGTAGAAGAAAATCGTTGCGACCATTCCTGCTGCCAGCAGGCGGGAGAAGCGGTCTGGTGCGCGTTCCGCCACGCCCATGCCCCAGCGAAGCACGATTGCGAAAATCGCCAATACGAATAGCCCCCCCAACAGGCCCCATTCTTCCGCCATTGTCGCGAATACGAAATCGGTGTGAGGTTCCGGCAGATAATTGAGGTGGCTTTGCGAACCGTGGCCAAATCCCTTGCCTGTAAGGCCGCCAGAACCGATCGCGATTTTCGACTGGGTAATATGGTAGCCAGCCCCCAAGGGATCGCTTTCCGGATCAAGGAATGTTGTCACCCGACGGCGCTGATAGTCCTTGAGGCCAAAGAAATAAGCGAGGGGGATCATCACCATGGCAGCCACACCACCGCCTGCGAACCACCTCATTGGCAACCCGGCGAGGAACATGACCACACCTGCTCCGAACGCTATCGCAAGAGCTGTGCCGAGATCCGGTTGCATGAGGACCAGTGCCATAGGCATGGCTACCATGCCGCCCGCCGGGATAAGCGCTCGCCAGTCCCCAACCATATTGGCGGGCAGGTTGCTGTAGAAGCGCGCGAGTACCAGGACGATACCAGGCTTCATGAATTCAGATGGCTGCAGCACAAGAGGGCCGATATTGAGCCACCTCTGGCTTCCACCTCCGATTGCGCCCAGCGCTTCCACCAATATAAGAAGGACGAGAACCGCCACGTACCCCGGATATGCGATGAACTTCACCAGATCGGGGGTTACTCTTGTCATGGCGAATGCCATGATCAGAAAAACGCCGAAACGGATCAGATGCGACTGGGCATAAGGCTGCATATGCCCGCCAGCCGCAGAATAGAGCACACTGGCGCCGAATATCACCAGTGCCGTCAAAGGCAGGATCATCCCCCATGGCAGGCTTGCGATGGGTGCTGGGACAATCGAATGTCTCATTCGTCACCTCCCGCGGCGCCCGCCTGCGAACTGTCGGGCGTAGTCCTGCCATTGCCCTCGCCATGTGAAGCGGCAACCGGTTCGGGAGATGGCGATGTCACTTCGCTGGCGATAGGGCTGGGCTGTGCGGCGGCCCGATCCTCCTGCTCGACCTCGCGAGCGATCGCGGCGTCCCCGCTAGGGGGCTTGGGGGCCGCGCTGCCGTAAGTCGCCGCATAGGATGCGTATCTGGCGGCCAGTCGCTGCTGCGCGGTGCCGCCCCATTGTTTCTCCAGTTCGTGGAGCTTTTCGAGGCCGACTTGTCGGTCGAACAGGTAGGTGACGACGTCGCGCGCGATGGGATAGGCGGCACTGGACCCGCCACCATGTTCGATAACCACGGCTCCGGCATAGCGGGGATTGTCAAAGGGGGCGAAGAAGATGAACAGCCCGTGATCCCTGTATTTCCAGGGGCCACCCTTGCCGCTGGACACATTGAGAGAAACAACCTGGGCCGTGCCGGTCTTACCAGCCATCTGGATGCCATCCAGCGGAATGCGCGCGCGCCCTGCGGTTCCGCGGCCATTGACGACTTCGCTCATCGCATTCTGGATGACCTGCACATGATCGCCATGAAAGCCCATGGATTCAATTTGCGGTTTATCATTGCCGAGTATCAACCTGGGCATGAGCTTGCGGCCGGTCGCAAGGCGCGATGCCATAACGGCCAGTTGCAGTGGGTTGGCGAGCATGTAGCCTTGGCCAATTGTCGCGTTGACGGTGTCATATGCCTGCCATTCCCGGCCATACTTCTTCAGCTTCCATGCGGGGTCGGGAACCGTGCCGTAGAACTGGCTGAGTACCGGCAAGGGAAATTCCTGCCCCATGCCAAGGCGGCGGGCCATGGGGGCTATGACATCCATCCCGAGCTGCTGCGCGAAGTGGTAAAAATAAACGTCGCAACTTTGATAGATGCCTTTGGCCATGTCGACCTGACCATGTCCACGTCGGTTCCAGCAGTGGAATACGCGATTGCCAACACGCAAACCGCCGCCGCAAAAGGTCGATGCGGAGGGATCCAGGCCTGCTTCTAGAAATGACATGGCGACCATCGGCTTGACCGTTGAACCGGGCGGGTAAAGCCCCTTAAGCACCTTGTTGCGTAAAGGAACATGGTCGTCCTCGGACAACATTTTCCATTCGATACGCCCGATACCGTCCGAAAAGCTGTTTGGATCGAAACTTGGCATGGATGCCATGCAAAGCAAGTCGCCGGTCAGGCAATCGACGACTACCACCGATCCTGACTCCAGACCGATCCGGCGCGCCGCATAGTCCTGCAGGGGCCCGTCGATTGTCAATTGGACCGGTTTTCCCTGAATGTCCTCTCGGGTTTCCAGATCGCGCACGATCCGGCCGCTCGCCGTTACTTCCATTCGTCGCGCGCCGGGTTGCCCGCGCAGGATCTTCTCAAACTGCTTCTCGATCCCGTCCTTGCCCAGCTTGAAGCCCGGTGTGACCAGAAGGGGGATCTTCTCCTCTTCGTATTCCTTGGCCGATGCAGTGCCGACATAGCCGATAAGATGCCCAACAGACGGGCCGGTCGGATAATAGCGGCTATAACCACGCTGGGGGACAACACCGGGTAGATCAGGCAAGCGGACGCTGACTGCGGCAAACCGGTCCCAATCAAGCCCGCTGGCGACTTCGATCGGTTGCCAGCCGCTTGAATCCTCGATCTTGTCCTTCAGATCCTGAACTTCGACGGCATTCAGGTGAAGCAACTTGCCAAGAGTGTCGATTTCCCGCGAGGTATCCTGCATTCGATCAGGAATAATATCGACGCGAAAGTCGGCCTTGTTGGATGCCAGTGGGGCTCCATTCCGATCGAGTATCCAGCCTCTGCGCGGCGGGATAAGCGCCAGGTTTACCCGGTTGCTCTCGGCCTCCATCTGGTATTTTTCGTTTTCGGCCACGGAAATATAGGCCATTCGCGCAGCCAGCAGGACACCGACGCCGCCTTGTAATGCGCCAACTATGGCGCTGCGGCGGTCAAATCTGTTTTGCAGTGTCGCTTGAGTGACATGCTGGGTAAACCTGCGCGGCATTACCCGATCGTCCGGAAACGCCTGAGACGGAAGCGGTCCAGTATGGCGACCAGGCGTCCGAACACGGGGAATAGCAAAATAGACAACACGAGTTGTGGTACCAGCAATGACATCAGATTAGGCAGCATCGCACCTGCAATGAACCCGCTTGCAACAATGTAAATCACGATCACGACCGTGGCGACAAGCCATTCCTGTGCGAAGCCGACCCATGGGATCCGTGCTTCGAACTGATCCAGAGCAAGCAGTGTCAATGACCATAACAGGATAGCGTTCCCCAATGGCTGTCCGCTGAACATGTCATCGATCAGTCCCAGCGGGAATCCGGCCCAGACGGGCAGCAGACCGGGACGAACGAGCCGCCACGCCAGAAGCATGATGAAGCCCATGGGCGGTAACAACGGCATTGAAGAAATCAGCGGGAGAAGGGGAGTCAGCGAACCCAATACAATCGAAGCCCACGGCAATATCAAAGCGATCAATGGTGAATGTGCGCGATTTATCTGCGAACCATAGCGGTCACGCCGCGTGGAGGAGCGATATTCCGGCATCAGGGCTGGACCCGGCGCTGCTGTGCGTGAGAAACGGCTTGTGCTTCGGGTTGCCAGATCGGATCGACGGCGACGAAGTCTGTCGCTGCGGGGTCGCTCAGCACCCTTGCAATCGCACCGTCCCGGTTGATCTTGGTCGCAACCGCAACCGCAATGCCCGGGCGATAGAGGCCACCCGCGCCCGAAGTCACGAATACATCGCCAGTCTTGATCGGATTGATCCCGAGATTCACCAGACGCAGCCGCAGGGTGCCGTCGGCACGGCCTTCGGCAAAAGCTACCACGTCACCCTTGACCCGCCGCACCGGGACGAGGCTTTCGCTATCGGTCAGCAACAATACACGTGAACTCGAGGCGCCGGTTTCGAGCACCCGGCCGACAAGCCCTCTGGGGCTGCGTACCGGCATGCCGGGGGCGACTCCATCCGACCTTCCTGCCGAAAGATAGGCGAAACGCCGGGTGCTTGAGGAAGTGGAGCCGATCAATCTGGCCATCACCACCGGCTTCACTGCATCGTCACGCAAGCCCAGCAAGGCTTTCAGGCGGGCATTTTCGGCCCGCACGGCCTCTGCTTCAGCCAGGCGGATGCGTGCGATTTCATTTTCTTCCCGCAGGGCGGCATTCCTGCTCCCGGAATAGAAATATCCGGCAAGAGAAGCGAACAGGCCCTGCGATCCTGTCCGGGCTTCCGCACCCAGTTCTCCGGCCGGTGCGGCGACATCACTCGCAACGCTGCGCAACCCGGAAAACGCGCCCGGATTGAACAACGAAATGGCCAGAAGAGCGGCACCCGCCAGCGCGCCCGCACCGGCCAGAACGTAGCCGGTGAACAAGCTGAACTGAGCCTTGCGAGAAAAGCTCGAGTGTCGAGACGTAGGCGGCGCCATCAGCGCCTGCTCCCTTTCTGGCCGGCGCCGATATCGCGTCGCCGGAATATCTGCATCAGGCGGTCATCAACACGCCGCGAAAGATCGGGTCTTCCATGGCGCGGCCAGTTCCCAGAGCCACACAGGACAGAGGGTCTTCCGCGACACTGACGGGCAGACCGGTTTCTTCCCGCAAATGCTGGTCCAAGCCCTGAATCAGGGCCCCGCCGCCGGTGAGCACGATACCCTGATCCACAATGTCAGCGGCCAGTTCCGGTGCGGTGTTTTCGAGCGCAATACGTACGCCTTCGACAATGGCGCTGATCGGTTCCGACAGTGCTTCTGCGATATTTGCCTGATTGATAGTGATTTCCTTGGGAACGCCGTTCACAAGGTCGCGTCCTTTGAGGGTTATCGGTTCGCCTACACCGTCTTCCGGCACGGTGGCGCAACCATAATCCTTTTTGATCCGTTCCGCAGTGGCATCCCCGATCAGAAGATTGTGGTGGCGCCTGACGTAGGAAACGATCGCCTCGTCCATCTTGTCGCCGCCAGTGCGCACGCTGGTGGTATAGGCAAGGCCGCGCAAGGACAGAACAGCCACTTCGGTAGTGCCGCCGCCAATATCGACAACCATCGAACCGACAGGCTCGGTTACGGGCATGTCGGCACCGATCGCGGCGGCCATCGGTTCGAGGATGAGGTAAACCTGGCTCGCACCTGCGTTGGATGCCGCGTCACGGATAGCGCGGCGTTCCACCGAAGTGGACCCCGACGGGACGCAGATGACGATTTCCGGATAACGGAACATGCTCTTCTTGCCATGCACCTTGCGGATGAAGTGCTTGATCATTTCTTCCGCAATTTCGATGTCGGCAATAACACCGTCACGCAGGGGACGGATAGCTTCGATATTGTCAGGCGTCTTGCCCATCATCATCTTCGCGTCGTCACCAACGGCCTTGACTTTCTTGATGCCGTTGATCGTTTCGATGGCAACCACGGATGGCTCGTTCAACACGATGCCGCGATCCTGAACGTACACCAGAGTGTTGGCTGTACCCAGGTCGATCGCCATGTTCTGGGAACCGAATTTGAAAAATTGGGAAAGAAAAGAACTCATCGACGGATCCGTATGATTTCCGGGCGGGAATCGCAAATTGCGGCCCGGCAAAGGCAGATATGGCCGGGTCCTTAACCCAAAGCACCCGAATAGGCCAAAAAATTGTGTCGAAAGATGTGTGACTTTTGCACCGCTCGTCTCGAATTTGGTGCGTTACGCAGCTAGGATCGTCGGATGCCCGCAATCCGCCGCCTTCCCGAAACCCTCGTCAATCGCATTGCTGCCGGCGAGGTTGTCGAACGGCCATCATCCGCGCTCAAGGAACTGGTGGAAAACGCCATTGATGCCGGTGCTATGCGTATCGCAATTTCGCTGGGCGAAGGCGGTCTTGCGAAAGTGGAGGTCACGGATGACGGTTGCGGGATGTCACCCGACGAGATGTCACTGGCGCTGGAGCGTCATGCGACCTCAAAGCTTCCGGATGAAGCCATCGAACAGGTCAGCACCCTGGGTTTTCGCGGGGAGGCTCTGCCGTCCATAGCAAGTGTTGCCCGGCTGACCCTCGAAAGTCGGACGCGGGATGCGGAACAGGGATGGAAACGCGTGATCGATCATGGGGTCATGTCCGCAGAAGGCCCCGCGGCTTTGCCTCCAGGTACACGGGTTCGAGTGGAGCAGTTGTTCGCCAAGGTTCCCGCGCGGCGGAAATTTCTTCGTACACCTCGCAGCGAATATGCCGCCTGTCTCGATGTCGTGCGGCGACTTGCGCTGGCTCGTCCGGATATCGGATTCTCGCTGGAACACGATGGCAGGCGGATTCTGGCCGTGCAGGGTGGAGAAGGGCCGACTGCGAGAGCAGCCCAGATCGTGGCCCGCGAACTGGACGAGAATGGCGTGGATATTCAATTGGAGCGCGGGCCCATGCAGTTGACGGGTGTTGCCGGTCTGCCGACCTACAACCGGGGCGTGGCAGACCACCAATACCTCTTCGTAAACGGACGCCCGGTAAAGGATCGCTTGCTGACCGGTGCCGTTCGCGGGGCCTATGCGGATATGCTGGCCCGCGACCGGCATGCCGTCCTGGCGCTGTTCCTAGATCTGCCACCGGAAGAAGTCGACGTAAACGTCCATCCTGCCAAGACAGAGGTGCGCTTCCGCGATGCGGCGGCGGTGCGCGGATTTATCGTCTCGGGTTTGCGGCAGGCTCTTTCCACAGGTGATCGCCGCAGTGCTCAGGAACCGGCGGCAGAGGCGATGAGCCGCTGGCAGACAGAGCCCATTGTTTCGGAGCTCTCCCCGGCAGAACCATCTCCCGCCATGCGGTCCATTTTTGCAGGGCGGGACTGGTCTCACCCGTCTGCTGGCGTTCGTGAGGCGGGACAAGCCTGGCGCGCACAGGATGCCGGCGTGACGGACGAACCGTTGGCAGCACCAGCGGGGAGGGCCGAGGAGGCGCAGGATATTCCCGATGAGGCTGCGAACTATCCACTCGGCGTCGCCCGGGGGCAGGTCGCCAATACCTATATTGTCGCAGAAGCAGCTGATGGACTTGTGATAGTTGACCAGCATGCGGCGCACGAGCGGCTCGTGCTGGAACGGCTGCGTGCTGCCGGCGCCGAAGAAGCTGTCGCAGGCAGCCAGGCTTTGTTGATCCCGGAGGTCGTGGAACTCGATGAACCGGCCTGCGACAGGCTGGAGGAGCAAGCCGAACATTTCGGGCGCCTGGGGCTCACCATTGAACGGTTCGGTCCAGGGGCAATGCTGGTGCGAGCCATGCCATCGGCAATCAAGGGAGGGGACCCCCACAAATTGCTGCAAGACCTCGCCGACGATATCGCCCAACACGGGGAGTCCTTGCTGCTCGGAGAGAAGCTGGATCATGTGCTGGCTACGATGGCTTGTCACGGATCGGTGCGGGCAGGACGAACGCTTTCCGTTTCTGAAATGAATGCGTTGCTGCGAGAAATGGAGCGCACGCCGCGTTCAGGTCAGTGCAATCATGGCCGCCCGACATGGGTCAAATTGTCCATGGCGGATGTCGAGAAGCTGTTCGGGAGGCATTGATGCGGTATTTTGCGGTCGTTGTGCTGGCACTCTTGGCGGCCTGCAACGATCCCCTGACGCCAGAGGAACGTGCGGCAAGAGACGAGCGTGATATAGCCATGGTGGTGGAGGCCAATGCCGGCTCCGCCATACCGATTGCCCCGCAACCGATCCTGTATCCCGACATTCAGGCGAATAGCCTCTACGGTACCGGCTGTGCATTTGTTGCAAGCGATGGAGGACTTGGCGCCGTAATGCTGGCCAGGATTGGCGACGGTTACATGAAACTCGATGACAACCTGATCCGTTTCGCTGCCGACAAGGGCAGTGGGGAACTGCCCTTTGGCGCGCATGCCCGCTATGCTGGCAAGAAGTACTCGCTCGAATTGGATCTTGCGTCAGATGAAGGGCGCCAGACGGCAACCGAACGGGTCGATTACAATGGCCGACTGAGTGTCCGCGATCAGAAGGGACATATCGTCTACGACAAGAACGGTATGTTCCAATGCGGCAGTTGACTTAGCTTTCCGCGATGGGAGCATCCGGATTGCGCAGGCCATATAACGCAATCGTAATCATGCTGAGCACTGCCACTCCGTCCTGATTGTACGTGGTCATTCGTGTCCAGAGACTCCCCATTTCCGGGCGGGACCGGCTGCGGCGCTTCTTGACGATTTCCGTCTCCATGCTCAGCACATCGCCGGGATAAACCGGCTTGAGCCAGCGCAGTTCGTCGGTTCCGATACCGCCATGGCTTGCATGTGGGGGCGACTGGATGTGTTCCACGAACATCGCCATCATCATCGAACAGGTGTGCCACCCGCTGGCCGATATACGGCCGAAGTGCGTCTTGGCAGCCTCTTCATCTGACAGGTGAAATGGATGGGGGTCGTACTTCCCGGCAAATTCGATGACTTCATCACGCGTTACTTCGTAGCGTCCGAAACGCTCGCGGTCGCCGATTTCGAAGTCTTCGAAATATATCATGTCTGGCTGTTCAGACATTGAATTTGAAGTGCATTACGTCACCGTCCTGGACGACGTACTCCTTGCCTTCCTGCCGCAGTTTGCCAGCTTCCCGGGCGCCGGATTCCCCACCAAGTGCGACATAGTCTTCGAAGGCAATCGTTTCAGCACGAATAAAGCCTTTTTCGAAGTCAGTATGGATCTCACCGGCTGCCTGCGGAGCCTTGGCTCCTGCGGGAAAGGTCCAGGCTCTCGCTTCCTTTGGTCCCACGGTAAAAAATGTCTTGAGGCCAAGCAGCTCATATCCTGCGCGAATCACGCGGGCCAGGCCCGTTTCCTCAAGTCCGAGTTCGGCGAGGAATTCGCCACGTTCTTCAGGTTCCATGCCAACCAGTTCGGATTCGATCGCCGCCGATACCACCACGGCCTGAGCGCCTTCAGCAGCGGCCTTTTCGAATACGGTGGCGGACAGCGCGTTACCGTTTGCCGCATCTTCTTCCGCAACATTGCAGACATAAAGCACGGGCTTGGCGGTAAGCAGTTGGGCCTGACGGAATACCTGCGCTTCTTCGTCGTCCTTGGGCTCTGTCAGTCTTGCGGGCTTGCCTGCACGCAGCAGTTCGAGTGCCTGACCAAGGACGCTGGCAATGATCTTCGCTTCCTTGTCACCGCCGGTCGCGCGCTTCTGTGCATTGGGAACGCGCTTTTCCAGACTTTCCAGATCCGCAAGCATCAATTCCGTTTCGACGACTTCCGCGTCGGCAATCGGGTCAACCTTGTTCGCAACGTGCTGGATGTCGTCATCTTCAAAGCAACGCAGAACGTGTACGATTGCGTCAACTTCGCGGATATTGCCGAGAAACTGGTTGCCCAGTCCTTCGCCCTGGCTTGCGCCTTTCACCAAGCCGGCGATGTCCACGAACGCGAGCTGGGTGGGGATGATCTTTGCCGAACCGGCGATCCCGGCCAGCTTGTCCAGGCGTTCGTCCGGCACGGCAACCTGTCCGACATTCGGTTCGATAGTGCAGAAGGGGTAGTTGGCAGCCTGCGCCGCTTGCGTTTCGGTCAACGCATTGAACAGGGTCGACTTGCCGACATTGGGCAGGCCTACGATTCCGCAACGGAAACCCATTGTTACTCCTTCGCCATAAGGTCGCGATCGTCAGGCACAATGCCTCCGGTCAGGGCAGGGCGCTTATACGCTTTGTCCGTGGAATCAAGGTTGGAAGCCGATCAGGCACCATGGACCTTTCGTGCGGCAGGACCGAATGGGCCACTTCCCAACATCGATAGCTGGACCTCTGCACAGACCTGATTGATAGGCTCCTGTGGCGAAGGCCCATTTGCTACCGCCCGACGTAGCGGACGCTCACCCGGAGCCATCGCAATCAGTTCCGCAATGGCATTGGGGATATCCATCGGATCGTTTTGCGGCGCGCTTGTTGCCGAACTGCCCATTTGTGCGGCAAGGCCCGGGTAGTCAGCCTTGCGCTCTTCCGGTTCTCGTTGCTTGAGTGCCTCCGACGCAGCGTTGGAGTTAGGCATGATCTTTGTGGGATAGCCCCCCGGCTGAATAATGCCGATGCCGACGCCCAGCGGGGCCAATTCGTAAGCAAGCTGTTCGGCCCAGGATTCCACTGCGAACTTGCTGGCCGAGTACGCGCCGAGGCCGGGATAAATCAAACGCCCTGCCTGCGAGGCGACATTGACGATATAGCCTGAACGCGCCTTGCGCATAGCGGGAAGTACCGCCCGGGCCATGCGCTGATAGCCGAAGACATTTGTCTCGAACAGAAGGTGAAAGGCGTCCATGTCCTGCATCTCGACCGGCCCTGTAATCATGATGCCGGCATTGTTGACCAGTACATCCAGAGCCCCGCCTGTCAGCCTTTCGGCCTCGGCGACGCCATCTGCAACCTGCGCGTCGTCCAGCACGTCGATTTCCAGCACTGTGATGTCGAGCCCCTCTTTGCTGGCAAGCAGGCGCAGGTCTTCTGCCTCTGGGCGTGGCAGGTCGCGCATGGTTGCAAACACTTTGGCACCCAAGCGAGCATAATGTTCTGCGCCGAGGCGCCCGAAGCCGGAAGAGGTGCCTGTGACCAATATTGATTTGCCGGACAGATCCGGTTGACCCGTCCGGGCGGTTGCAGTCGACGGTATCGCTGCAAGCGCGGTTGCCGCGGCGCCTCCGGCCAGGATGGTACGGCGATCGAAATCTGGCATGAACTTTCTCCCGTTCGGCAGGTCTCTGTTCCACTGGACTTGCGCTGGAGGGTTTATGGCCTCCATCGCGCCCCGACGGCAAGTCTGAGGCCACTCCCTCCATACCAACGGAAACTTTGGCTTCGACAGATAATAGCCGTGCGTCAGGGCTTTGGCCGGACAGTCATCCTGGGTCAGCTTATCGCGGGCTCAAGGAGCGGGCAAAACGGGCATGGCAATAAAAAACGCCCCTTCCACAGGGGAAGGGGCGCCAATACATCCGGGAGCTATCCTCAGATGAACTTGTCAGATGGCCGGCTTCATGCCTTGCCAAGAGCCTTGCGGCGACGGAGCGCGGCAAGGCCGATAAGCCCCGCAGCGGCCATGCCCAGCATGCCCGGCTCAGGCACTTCGTTGCCGGAAGAAGTCGATGTGGTGGACGTGGTAGTTGAACTACCCGAAGTCGTCGAACCACCACACTGGGAATCGCCGATCCGGTCACCACAGCCGCAATAGTGCTTGTGCGAACTCCAGCCACCCGAAGAACCACCCCAGCTACCAAAAGTGGCCATAGCGGGCGAAGCAATGGCGACTGTGCCAAGTGCCCCAAGCGCCAACAGTGTTTTCTTCATATTCGAAATACCCCCTAAGTTCGAAGTCGTCATGATGAATGGTTTACAAAGGAGTTCGCAAAAGGCGTGCCAAGCACGGATTTCTGCGGTATATGAAAGTTAACACCTCTGGATATTCGGTAGAGGTGTCAGCTATTCCGACACTTTGGAGCCTTTGGTCAGGGGTGGCGAAAGTCATCAATGTCATAAGTGCAGGGCTGTAATTTTCCGGACGCAGAGTGGGAGGCCATTATTGCGCTGGATCAACGCAAATCGGTGAAAGATCGCCTGTTAAGGCTTGCCTCGCCTCCGCATGCATCGGATAGGGCGGCATACAAACCCTGGGCAGGATTATGACCAACACTTTCAAGAAACTGAATCTCGTCTTCGCCACACCGATCCCGGTTTACGAAATCGCTGATTATGAGCGCATCAATGCGGAGATCATCAGGGAAATCGAAGTTCGCCGGGAAAAGGAACAGGGGATGGTCCGTTCCAACCGGAGCGGATGGCACAGCGATCTGGATTTCTTCGCTCGAAAGGAACCGGCGCACCGCGAACTTGCCCAGAAGATCATGCAATGTCTGGCCGATGCGACGAAGCGTGTCGCCAACAGGGAAGCTCTCGAAAATCTGCGTCTGGAATGTGACGGTTGGGTCAATGTGAATCCTAAGGGCGGTTACAACGTCCCGCACGATCACCCAGGGGCATTCTGGTCGGCCGCCTATTATATTCAGGTGCCGCCACCAGCTTCCGGAGGCATGGCGGGGGCCATCGAATTTATCGATCACCGTTCCGCCCCTCCGGGTCAGGGCATGGTAAAATCACCTTACATGCGCTCGCTTCACGCCATGAGGCCCACCCCGGGAACGTTGGTGGTGTTTCCCAGCACTCTGAAGCACTGGGTACATCCGAACGATGCCGAAGAAGATCGGATTACGATTGCGATCAATGCCAAGATCGGCGTCGATCCGGCCAAGATGAAGCAAGCCAAAGTCGCCGCCGCACATGAATCCAACCGGCAGGTTCCGGGGCTCGACGCTCCCGGCGGGGAAGCGCCTGCTGCGAAGGAGGCGAAGCCTGCGCGGAAGAAGGCTCCAGCGAAGAAAAGGCAACCGGCAAAAACCTGATTGCTGCCCTCAATCAGGGCTGCTGCCGAAGGGCCAGTTCGCTCATGAAACGGGCATCATCGCCGCGGGCCAGCCATTCGGCCTCTGCGGCAATGCCACCCAGCATGGTTGCCAGGTCATCCATTTCCGCCTTGGCGTAATTGCCAAGGACGTATGGCGTGACACGGTCCTTGTGACCGGGATGGCCAATGCCGATCCGGACGCGGCGGAAATCAGGCCCCAGGTGCTGAGCGATGGAGCGTAAACCATTGTGCCCGGCCGTACCGCCGCCGGACTTTACCTTGACCTTGAACGGGGCAAGATCGAGTTCGTCGTGGAACACCGTCAGCGCTGACAGTTCAAGCTTGTAAAAGCGCATCGCTTCCGAAACCGAACGTCCGCTCTCGTTCATGAACGTCGCCGGTTTGAGCAGAATGACCTTGTCGCTGCCGATCCTGCCTTCCTGAACCCATCCGGAAAACTTCTTCTGGATCGAGCCGAAGCCGTGAATATCACCAATGACGTCAAGGGCCATGAAGCCCACATTATGCCGGTGCATCGCATATTGCGGACCGGGATTTCCAAGACCAACCCAAAGCTGCATGCTGGCTCCCTAACCCCAATGTGCATCCAAAAGCAAAGCGCCGGCCACGCATCTGCGTAACCGGCGCCTTTCATTCGACAGAAGAATACCGAAGAGCTTACTCGCCGGTTTCTTCGCTTTCCTCGGTTTCGCTACCTTCAGCATCAGCAGCGCCTTCGGCGCGCTTGAGAGCCGACGGGGCAACGACAGTGGCGATGGTGAAGTCACGATCGGTAATCGCGCTTTCCGCACCGGCCGGGAGCTTGACCTGGCTGATGTGGATCGAATCGCCAACCTCTGTGCCCGTCACGTCGATTTCGATTTCCGAAGGGATCTTGTCCGCTTCGCAAATCAGATCGAGTTCGTGGCGAACAACGTTGAGCACGCCGCCGCGCTTGAGGCCCGGCGAAGCTTCTTCGTTCGTGAAGATCACCGGCACCTGAACTTCCACGGTGGCGTCCTTTGCGAGACGCAGGAAGTCGACATGGACCGGGCGATCCGTCACGGGATGGAAGGCAACATCCTTGGGCAGGGTGCGCACGCTCTTGCCACCCAGAGTGATCATGACGATCGAGTTGGCGAAGTGACCGGTGCCAAGCTGGCGAACCAGTTCCTTCTCTTCAACGTGGATGGCTTGGGGTTCTTCCTTGCCGCCATAGATCACGGCGGGGACACGGCCTTCACGACGCAATGCGCGGGAGGCTCCCTTGCCTGCCCGTTCGCGTGCTTCGGCCGGCAACGTAAGAGCGTCGCTCATCTGCTTACCTTTCAAAACTGGTTGATACATGCATCGCGCCACGCCTCCAGGGATGACCATAACGCGAAGCGCGGGCCCCTAATGGCAAAGTGGCGGAATTGCAAGCATTAGCGGTCGACCACGCTTCATTGCACCCGGGTTACCTTGTAGCCTTGCTGCCGGAGCAATGCAGGGAGCCCGTCAGGCCCGGCCATATGCGCCGCCCCCACGGCCACAAACGGGTGCTGCCGCTGCTCCAGCATGGCAACGATCTGCGTTATCCAGCGGGCATTCCTTTGGACCAGAAGCGCCTGCCGCAATTCCGGGTCTGCCAGCATTCCCCGGCGGGTTTCCCGCGCAAGTGCAGTCATATCGCCGCGACGCCAGAGGATGTCGAGAGTATCGTCCTCCCGCTCTGCCGTGTCGGCTTCGGCGACTACAGCGTCCAGCAGATCGCGCTGCTCCTGTTCAGGTAAGGCATCGAACAGGCCGAGTTGCCGATACGTGCCCTCCAGTTCCATGACAGGCTTCCCATCGGCCATCTCCATGAGCGCCCTGTCCACGCTTTCGCCGTCATCGGTGCCTTGAGCCGCTTGGGCCAGAGTAAGTGCCGCCGCCCAGGTGTCCATTTTTGCAAAGCTTTCTTCCACCAGACCCGATTGTTTCAGCACTCGGGCCAGGGCAGGCCGATATTGTGGCGAGAGCCGGGCGGAAAGAGGCGGTTGTGCGGGTGCGGCAGCCAGGCGGGAGAAAACCTGCTGCATGGTTCCCGGATCGTCCAGTTGGGCTATTTCAAGCACGAGCCGGTCGGAGGCCTGCAGGGCACGCTTGATTTCCGGGGATTGCCAATCGACATTCTCGGGCAATGAGTGAATTGTACCGAAGAGGTAGGCATGTTGCCCTTCGGTTCCGGTCACTTCCCATAACGCAGGGGTGGCAGTGACTGCCGGGCGCGATTCACCGCAAGCCCATACCAATAGCGCGGCGACAAAAACCAGTGCGATCCGAGCTTTCACTGTATGCGATCGCTGACGATGCCGTGCTGGGCCAGCACATCCTGAACGCTGCCCGTCCCGGCTAGATGCCCGGCTCCTACCGCGAGGAATACCGTGCCCGGGCGATCGAGCCGCTTGGCAATCCAACCGGCCCAGGTGCGGTTACGGGAATAGAGCAACCGTTCCATAAGGGCAGGATCGTCGGCTTGTTCATTCATCAGGTCAGCCAGTTCTTCCGCGTCGCCGTCCAGCCACTCGACAACCATTTCATCGAGCATGGCAACCATCTCCGGTGCGGCATCCACGCTGCTGCGCAGATAGGAAAGCTGTTCCTGCATTGGCATGGAATCGAACAGGTTCAACTGGAATTCAGCCGTTTCCAGTGCGCCGGTCCGGGTTTTGGGCGCGCGATGCGCGTCGAGCACTTTCTCGACACCCGCGTCGGACGAATAGCCGCTCTTCAACACTGGTAACATCGACAACATCAAGCCTGCGTACCACGGCTTGAAACGATCGAAGGCTTCGCTTGGCAAACCGAGGGCGGCCAGCGCCTTTTCATAGGCAAGCCTGTCGTCATCGCTCATGAGGTCCCGCAGGTTCTGGCCTCTGGGCAAGAGCGATTTCTGCATCAGGCCCGTTTGCAGGGCCCCGGCATCGGCCAGGTCGATCTCCGTTACCAGTTCGTCGGCACTGCCGAGCGCGGATGCTATCGCCGGGTTGAACCATTGGGTCTTGCCCGGCAAGGCATGGATCGTCCCGAACAGGTAGATCGTCGTGTCGTCGTCCGCCACTTTCCACAGGGCAGGGTGCCCCTCGCGCGCGCCTTCCACACTTGCTGGTGTTTCTTGTGCGGCCGGAGGCGCCCCCTGGGGCATTTCCGAACCGCAAGCCGATCCGGACAAGGCGATGGCCGCTGCGCAAAATGCGCCCATAATCCGTTGTAGAGGGAAGTTCATCGTGCCGAATTGCCCTGTCAAAGGTTGCATCCTGGTGAATGCCTGCCCCTACGCGTCTTGTATTCGGCATGAAACGGCGTTTTTCCATGTCGCGCTGCGTATGCGCCATTGACCCGCAAAGGCCCATCCGCCATTGGGCCGCGCCATGAGTGATGGCCGGACAATGTGCCTGCAGGACATGATCCTCGCGCTCCACAATTATTGGGGTGAGGAGGGCTGCCTTATCCTGCAGCCTTACGATATGCGGATGGGGGCGGGCACGTTCCATCCTGCGACGACCTTGCGCGCCCTTGGGCCGGAGCCATGGAATGCGGCCTTCGTGCAGCCATGCCGCCGTCCGACGGACGGTCGCTATGGCGAAAATCCGAACCGGCTGCAGCATTACTATCAGTATCAGGTGATACTGAAGCCAAGCCCTGAAAACATTCAGGAACTCTATCTCAAGAGCCTGGAAGTGATCGGAATCGATCCGCTCAAGCATGACATTCGGTTTGTCGAGGATGACTGGGAAAGCCCGACGTTGGGCGCCTGGGGGCTGGGCTGGGAAGTCTGGTGCGATGGGATGGAAGTGACGCAGTTCACCTATTTCCAGCAAATGGGCGGGTTCGACTGCAAGCCCGTGGCCGGCGAACTGACTTACGGGCTGGAACGTCTCGCGATGTACATTCAGGGCGTCGACAACGTATACGACCTCGCCTTCAACAAGCATGGCGTGACTTACGGCGATGTGTTCCACCAGAACGAAGTGCAGATGAGCACCTGGAATTTCGAAGTCGCCAACACGGATGCCCTGTTCGACCTGTTCCGCAAAGCCGCGGAAGAGTGCGAAAATTGTCTGGCTGCCAACCTGCCGATTCCGGCATACGAGCAGGCAATCGAAGCCAGCCATGTGTTCAACCTATTGCAGGCACGCGGCGTCATCAGCGTACAGGAACGCGCCAGCTATATGGGCCGGGTGCGCGAACTGGCGCGCGGTTCGTGCGAAGCCTACATGGCCAAGGAGGCGGAACGCTGGGCCAGGGAATATCCGGGGTGGACGGCATGAGCGATTTCCTCCTCGAACTGCGTTGCGAGGAAATCCCCGCACGGATGCAGGCCGGTGCACGCGCCGAACTGGAAAAGCTGTTTCGCAAGGAAATGTCCGATGCCGGGGTTGAACTCGGCGATCTGACTGTTTGGTCCACGCCACGTCGGCTCGCGCTGATCGCGAAAGGGCTTCCTGAACGGACGGAAGCTGTCAGCGAAGAGGCCAAGGGCCCACCCGAAGGCGCGCCGGATCAGGCGATTGACGGTTTCTGCCGCAAGGCAGGTGTGACACGCGATCAGCTCGAACTGCGAGACGTGAAGGGGCGGGCAACCTACTTCGCGGTCAAGAACATTCCTGGCCGCGCGGTGAAAGATCTGCTGGCCGATGCGATCCCTGCAATTATTCGTGCATTCTCCTGGCCCAAGTCGATGCGTTGGGGCGCGGCGTCGTCCTCAACCGAAAGCTTGCGCTGGGTGCGGCCGCTGTCCGGTATTGTCGCGATCCTTGGCGAAGATCTTGTCGAATGCGAGATCGGCGGCATCAAGAGCGGGTACGGCACCAAAGGACATCGTTTCCATGGCGCGAAACCGGAACACGATGTTACCGGCACCGGGTTCACGGAAACCGACGTGCCGCACCATCCGGGCACTATCACGATCGGCGGAGCGCACGACTACGCGGAAAAGCTGCGGGCTTGCCATGTGATTGTCGATCATGCGGAGCGTGAAGGCATTGTCCGCTCAAGGGCCAGTGCCGCCGCGCATGATGCAGGGTTGGTGCTGGTTGAAGATGAAGGGCTGGTGGTCGAGAATGCTGGCCTTACCGAATGGCCTGTGCCTTTGCTCGGCCGTTTCGACGAGAACTTCCTTGAGGTTCCACCTGAAGTTATTCAGCTAACTGCCCGTACAAACCAGAAATATTTCATCTGCCGTGACAAGCAGGGTGCACTGGCGAATGCTTTCGTCTGCACGGCCAATATCGTCGCGCTGGATGGTGGTGCAGCGATTGTCGACGGCAACCGCAAAGTCCTGGCCGCACGACTGTCGGACGCACGGTTTTTCTGGGACGTGGACCGCAAGAAAACGCTGCGCGAACACGCGGTAAAACTCGGCAATATCGTTTTTCACGAGAAGCTGGGAACGGTCGCCGAAAAGGTCGAACGTGTCGCGAAACTGGCCGAATGGCTGGCCAGCGAAGGCGTTGTGCCGAACTGCGACCCGGCTCTGGCCCGTCAGGCTGCGGAGCTTTGCAAGGCTGATCTCGTCACGGAAATGGTCGGAGAATTTCCTGAACTTCAAGGGCTTATGGGCGGATACTACGCTCGTGCTGAGGGCCTGCCGGATGCTGTGGCCGATGCTATTCGCGATCATTACAAACCGGTTGGGCAGGGTGATGATGCCCCCTCCGCTCCGGTGACAGTGGCCGTATCGTTGGCGGATAAGCTCGACACTTTGCGCAGCTTCTTTTCCATTGATGAAAAGCCCACGGGTTCAAAAGATCCGTTCGCGCTCCGCCGTGCCGCGCTCGGCATCATTCGGCTTGTCACGGACAACGGTCTGCGAATGCGCGTTGCGGAGGGCGATTTGCTCGACTTCTTCGCAGACCGCCTCAAAGTTCAGCAGAAAGAGGCTGGCGTCCGGCATGACCTGATTGACGCGGTGTTTGCGCTTGGCGGAGAAGACGATCTCGTTCGCCTGCTGGCGCGTGTCCATGCCCTGCAGGCATTCGTGGGCACCGAAGACGGGATGAACCTGCTTGCAGGTTACAAGCGTGCTGCCAATATCCTCAAGAAGGAGGAATGGCTGGGTATGGAGGGCGAAATCGCCCGTACCGGGGAAGAAGATCCCCTCGCCATGGTGGATGATCCCGATCTTGCCCCGGTGGTTGCCGCCAAGATGGCGCAACGTCATCAAAAAGAGCTTTCCTACACCGCCGAGCCTGCTGAAAAGGCGCTGATCGACGCTCTCGATGCGGCGGAACCGAAAGCGGCCAATGCCGTGGAAGAAGAAGATTTTGCCGGGGCGATGGCTGCCCTCGCATTGCTGCGCGCGCCGATCGATGCCTTTTTTGAAGAGGTAACGGTGAATGACGCCAACCCTGACAAACGCTCGGCCCGGCTCGACCTGCTTGCACGTTTTCGTGCCGCAGTGCACAAAGTTGCAGATTTTTCACGTATCGAGGGGTAAGCCTCTTTTCTCGCGGGACAGTGTCACTTGTGTCAACTTGTCCTAGAATGCACAGGAAACGGCGGGGATAGATGAACAAGTCGGTCTACACATTCGGCGGTGGTGCCCACCACGATGACGCTCGCGCCAAGGACAAGACAATTGTCGGCGGCAAGGGTGCAAACCTGGCGGAGATGGCGGGTATCGGCCTGCCGGTCCCTCCGGGTTTTACGATCACGACCGAACAGTGTGTGGACTATCTCGCCGGTGGTTCCGACTTTTCCGCCGAATTGCGGGCCGAAGTGGCCGCCGCCCTTACTCATATCGAAAAGTCGGTTGGCAAGACATTCGGCAATCCTGCAGACCCGTTGCTTGTGTCGGTCCGTTCCGGCGCACGGGTATCCATGCCTGGCATGATGGACACGGTGCTCAATCTCGGCCTGAATGACGAGACAGTGAAGGGGCTTGCCGCAACGTCCGGCGACGAACGGTTTGCCTGGGATTCCTACCGCCGTTTCATCCAGATGTATTCCGACGTGGTGCTGGGCCTCGATCACGATGATTTCGAGGAAGCGCTGGAAGTGGTCAAGGAAGACAAGGGCTACTTCTCCGACACGGAACTGGAAGCCGCCGACTGGAAGGCGCTCGTTTCGGAATACGAGGCAATCGTTCAACGGGAGCTTGGCCGCCCATTTCCTCAGGACGTGACCGAACAGCTCTGGGGTGCGATTGCCGCTGTGTTCGACAGCTGGGATTCAGATCGCGCGAAGGTCTATCGCCGGTTGAACGATATTCCGGGCGACTGGGGCACTGCCGTCAACGTACAGGCGATGGTCTTCGGCAATATGGGCGATACCAGCGCCACCGGCGTTGCTTTTACGCGCGATCCGGCGACGGGTGAAAAGGCCTATTATGGCGAATGGCTGATCAACGCGCAGGGTGAAGATGTTGTCGCCGGCATCCGCACGCCGCAGTACCTTACCAAAAAGGCCCGCGAATCTGCCAATGCCAAGCCATTGAGCATGGAAGAAGCAATGCCCGTGGCCTATGCTGAACTGGCCCATGTCTTTGAATTGCTGGAACAGCATTACAAGGACATGCAGGATATTGAATTCACGGTCGAACGCAGCAAGCTCTGGATGCTCCAGACCCGTACCGGCAAGCGCACGGCGAAGGCCGCGCTTAAAATGGCGGTCGATATGGTCGGAGAAGGGTTGATCGACGAACCGACCGCAATCAAGCGTGTCGATCCGATGGCATTGGACCAGTTGCTGCACCCGACGCTCGATCCCGATGCCACGCGTGATATTCTGACCAAAGGCCTCCCGGCATCACCGGGTGCCGCCGCCGGGGCCATCGTGCTTGATGCCGATACGGCGGAAAAACGCGCGGAACGTGGTGATGCCGTGATCCTCGTGCGCGTGGAAACCAGCCCGGAAGATATCCACGGTATGCATGCCGCCAAAGGCATCCTGACCGCGCGTGGAGGCATGACAAGCCACGCGGCAGTGGTAGCGCGTGGCATGGGGCGCCCATGCGTCTCAGGTGCGTCGGCAATCCACATCGATATGAGCAAACGCACATTGCAGATCGGGAATCGCGAGTTGAAGGAAGGCGACCTGATCACGCTCGATGGCGCGACAGGCGATGTCATGGCCGGGGAAGTGCCGACTATCGAGCCTGAACTCGTGGGTGATTTCGCGATCCTGATGGGCTGGGCGGACAAGCATCGCCGCATGAAGGTGCGGACCAATGCGGAAACCCCTGCCGATTGCCGCATGGCACGGCAGTTTGGCGCGGAAGGTATCGGGCTCTGTCGGACGGAACATATGTTCTTCGACGATACCCGGATCACTGCGGTTCGTCAGATGATCATGGCCGATAACGAGGCCGGCCGCAGGGAAGCCCTGACGAAGTTGCTGCCGGAACAGCGGGCGGACTTCCACCAGATTTTCGAAGTCATGAGGGGATTGCCTGTCACTATCCGCCTGCTCGATCCGCCGCTCCACGAATTTCTTCCGCACGGCGATGCCGAATTCGAGGATCTGGCGCAGGCAACCGGCTATGGGGTCGACCATCTCCGTCGCCGGGCGGAGGAATTGCATGAATTCAATCCCATGCTCGGCCACCGGGGCTGTCGCCTGGGAATTACCTATCCCGAAATTTACGAGATGCAGGCACGTGCGATCTTCGAAGCAGCCTGTGATGTCGCCAGCGCCCACGGCGAAGCGATTGTCCCGGAAGTGATGGTTCCCTTGGTCGGAACGAAGCGTGAGCTCGATATCCTGAAGGACCTGATCGATCGAGTGGCTGGGGAAGTATTTGCAGAAAAAGGGCAAACGCTCGATTACATTGTCGGGACGATGATCGAACTGCCGAGAGCAGCCCTGATGGCAGGCGATATCGCGCAGACGGCGCATTTCTTTTCGTTTGGCACAAACGATCTCACGCAGACCACATTGGGCGTCAGTCGCGACGATTCCGCGCGTTTCCTCGCGCAATATGTCGAAAAGGGCATTTATCAGCGCGATCCATTCGTCAGCCTCGACGTCGAAGGGGTAGGGCAATTGGTCGAACTCGCCGCCGAACGCGGACGCAGCACGCGCAGCGATATCAAGCTGGGCATTTGCGGAGAGCATGGCGGCGACCCGGCCAGCATCGCGTTCTGCGAGAAAGTCGGGCTCGATTACGTCAGTGCGTCACCTTACCGCGTCCCGATTGCCAAACTGGCGGCGGCTCAAGCGGCGCTAGGCTAAATTCGCCAGCCACTTAGGGTCAATATCTCGAAGCGTTCGGGCACACGTCCATCTGCGTCCGCCGCTTCGAGAAATGCTGCATGAGCCCGGTCCCGCATCGCCCTCGTCAGGATAGGGCCGGGCGATGCCAGCACATTGGACAGTCCCTGTGCTCTGAGATCCTCGACGAGACGATCGAGCGAACCGAAGCGAGCAGTCAGAGTGCGGCTATCCACTACTGGTTGTGCCCAACCAACGCGCTGCAACAACTGCCCCCCTGAACGGACATCAACCATCGGATGTATCCGTGCCGCTGGACGTTCTTCATCGGCCGCCAGCATGGCCCCGCGCAAGGTAAGCAGGCTGCCGGCACCGATGAAGCTGGCGATGGCCAAGCCACCAGGGGCGAGGGCGTTGCGAATGTGGACAAGCGCCCCCGGAAGGTCATTTACCGTATCAAGCGTGCCCAGGCTTGCGACCAGATCGAATGGCCCGAAAGGATAAGGCTGTTCTTCATCGAGCTCCGTTCCCTCCTGACCGGTCGCAACATCGGCATTCGTCACCAGACATCCTTTTGCCACCAAGGCCGCCGTAAGCTCACCGCTCCAGTCACCAATGACCAAGGCTCGGGAAGGTTCATGCCGAAGGAAGGCAAGGCGTTCCTGCACATCTTCGACCATGTCATCGAGAATGTAGCGAGGGGCATCGGTTGCAGCCTGCATCTGGCGCATCCGCAACCGTGCCGCCTTTCGCCGCGAAGGAGAGAATATTCGGGGTGGGGCATTATTCGCCATTTGCTCTCCCTGCCGCGCCTGAGACACCGGCGCAAGCACCTTGCCGCGCGTATTCCTCGACGGCATGGGACAGCTATGAGTATCCGGCAGACTCTCTTCCGATCCCTCGCACCGCTAATAGATTTCGTTTATCCGCCACGGTGCCCCCTCTGTGGGGAGGCTTTGGCCGTACAGAACGGATTGTGCAGCACTTGCTGGAATGAACTCGTCATCCCCGGGGAGCCCAGTTGCGCTTCATGTCAGCGGCCCTTTGCCTCCGAATCGCTCAGTGAGGGCGCAATTTGTGCGCCATGTCTGGCCGATCCTCCTCGCCATGATGGGGTCATAGCGGCAACTCTCTACAATTCCGCCTCTCGAAAACTCGTCCTGACTTATAAACACGGGGGCAGGATTGCTCTTGCTCCCATGATGGCCCGACTGATGGCAGCGAAGATGTCTTTGATTGCGCCTAACGCAATTCTGGTGCCGGTGCCCCTTCATCACCTGCGCTTGTGGCGACGCGGGTATAATCAGGCGGGTCTGCTTGTGCAGGAAATTGCAAAGATTACCGGCACAATACCCGCTGTGGATGCGTTGCGGCGGCGTAAATCCACTCCACCTCTTGGCGGGCTTGGCAAAAAGGCCCGGGTTCGCGCGCTTTCAGGGGCCATTGAAGTTAGACGTGGCTGGGCAGGGCGCCTCGATGGAGCAGATATCGTACTCGTTGATGACGTACTCACGAGCGGAGCCACAACAAATGCATGCGTCAACGCGCTCAAGCAAGCTGGCGCCAAGACAGTACGGATCGCCTGTTTTGCGAGAGTTGTGGAGGAGCTTGCCCAGGAACCAACTTAAACGAAGGCGCCCGAAACCGAAGTTACGGGCGCCCGCGTGACGAAATTGTTTGGACACTCAGAGCCACCCCCACAGGGCCCACCGGTCCGATCCCTCATGTGGTGCGCCACGTATAACCGGGCTGCTACCTCATACCCCCTGTACCTTGGCGCTTCTTCTAGCGCGCCAGATCCGGCGGGCGGCCCTCCAAGACCGCAAGTGTGGTTTCCCATTAAACAGGGGGTGAAGTGAAGTGGCTTCCGCTTGTTTCGTGGATTTTGCGCGCCATCTGTGGTTATCGTGCAACAAGGTGGCCTGCACCTGGCGGGCGATAGTTAGAGCCGAGAGGATTTCACCATTTCTGGCGTTTCAGATGATTCGACTGCGCGCGAGCAGGGCTCGGTGTTCATGCCCAAATTCGACAGCGACGGGCTGCTGACCGGCGTTGCCGTTCACGCAGACAAAGGGGACGTCCTGATGGTTGCCTTTCTCGACGCCGAAGCTCTGGCAAAAACGCGTGAGACAGGCTTCGCCCATTTCTATTCCCGTTCCCGCGGCAAGCTGTGGATGAAGGGCGAGACTTCGGGACATGTCCTGCGTGTACAGGAGATACTTGTCGATTGCGATCAGGACGCGGTGGTGATGAAAGTCCTGCCTGCAGGGCCCGCATGCCATACCGGCGCCACAAGCTGTTTCTACCGCCGCCTCGAAGGCGAACAACTCGTGCGACAGGACGGTTCCTGAACTATATTTGTTCGGGAACCATTGAAGTGGATCGGATTAAGGTCCTTATAAGAAGGCCAGCAAGGAAGGAGAGCCATGCCGAGCTATCAGGCCCCGGTGCGGGATACACGTTTCGTTATTAACGAGTTGCTTGAGTTGTCATCGTATGCCGATTTGCCTGGCTTCGAGATGGTGACGCCGGATCTCGTGAACACGTTGGTCGAGGAAGCTGGCAAGTTCACCAGCGAGGTATTGGCTCCTTTGAACCAGATCAGCGACCGTGAAGGGTGCACTCGCCACCCAGACGGGACGGTTACTACCCCCTCAGGCTTCAAGGAAGCTTATTCCCAGTTCCGCGAAGCGGGTTGGGGAGCGATCTCAATGCCGGCTGAATATGGCGGTCAAGGATTGCCCCATACCTTTGGCTTCGTAATGGAAGAGTTCATAGACTCGGCCAATATTGGTTTCGGTCTTTTCCCGCTGCTCGCCGCCGGTGCGGTTTCTGCATTGTATGCCGCCGGATCCGAAGAGCAAAAGCAGACCTATTTGCCGAAGCTGGTTTCAGGCGAATGGCTCGGGACAATGAATTTGACGGAACCGCATTGCGGTACCGATCTTGGATTGATCCGCACCAAGGCTGAGCCGCAGTCTGATGGTTCCTACGCCATCACGGGAACGAAGATATTCATTTCGTCCGGCGAACACGATCTTACGGACAATATCGTGCATCTCGTGTTGGCAAAGACGCCTGGCGCCCCTGAAGGCACCAAAGGCATTTCCCTGTTTGTTGTGCCGAAAGTCCAGGTAAATCCGGATGGGTCGCTGGGTGAACCCAACGGAGTGTCCTGCGGCGCACTGGAAGAAAAAATGGGTCTGCATGGCAGTGCGACCTGTGTGATGAACTACGACGAAGCAAAGGGCTGGATCGTGGGCGAGGAGAACCGTGGCCTCGCGGCGATGTTCGTGATGATGAACGCCGCGCGTCTCGGTGTTGGCATTCAGGGCCTCGGAGTGGCCGAAGTGGCCTACCAGAATGCCGTTACTTATGCGCGTGAAAGACGCCAAGGCAGGGCTTTGACCGGTCCCAAGGAACCTGCCGAGCCCGCCGACCCGATTATCGTCCATCCAGATGTGCGCCGTATGTTGATGGATGCGAAGGCGTTGACGGAAGGCTTGCGCGCTCTGGCTTTGTGGAGCGGATTGCTGGTTGATCTGGCGCACAGCGCAAAAACCGATGAAGAGCGACAGGTCGCTGATGATCTGGTGGGTTTGCTGACCCCGGTTGTGAAGGGGTACACCACGGACAAGGCTTTCGAGATTACCGTCAATATGCAGCAGGTCTTCGGTGGCCATGGGTATATCAAGGAATGGGGTATGGAACAGTTCGTTCGCGATGCCCGTATTCCGATGATTTACGAGGGTACCAATGGCATACAGGCCATGGATCTGTGCGGGCGGAAACTGGCCCTGCATGGCGGGCGTGCCGTGCAAGCATTCTTCAAGCTTGTGGACGATGAGGTTGCCGCAGCGAAGGATGATCCGCAAGTGGGCGATATCGCGATGCGTCTCGCCAAGGCAGCTGGCGAACAGAAAGCCGCCACGATGTGGTTTCTGCAGAATGCCATGACCAACCCCGACAACATGGGGGCAGGGGCCCACCCATATCTTCACATCATGGGTATCGTTTCGGTTGGGTTGATGTGGCTGCGCATGGCCAGAGTAGCTGCCCGCAAGCTCGCAGAAGGCCGTGAGGACAGCGCCTTTTATGAAGCCAAGTTGACCACGGCTCGCTATTTTGCCGAGCGTATGACCCCAGAGGCAGGTGCCCTGCGGCGCGAAATCGAAACCGGTTGCGAAGCCATGATGGCCCTGCAACCCGAACAGTTCGAACGGAGCTAGACCGCTTTTTCGAGCGGAAAGATTTCGTCCAGGAAATTGAGCGTAGCGGCCCAGCTCTGGCGATCAGCGCTTGCATCATAAGCCACTGCATCAAGTTGACGCAGATCGCTCGCCGGATCGGTAAAGCCATGCTTTGCCTTGCTGTAGATGTGGAGATGCCAATCCGCATCTACAGCATCCATTTCCTGCATGAACCCGAATACCTGTTCCCGTGGGACCAGAGGATCCTTGTCACCGTGGCAAATAAGTATCCGCGGATGAATGGTGTCGCCTTGTTTGGCAGGTGAGGTACTGTCGAGCACGCCGTGCAAGCTGATAACGGCAGCCAGGTTCACACCCTCACGCGCGATCTCAAGAACTGCCTGTCCTCCCATACAGAAGCCAATTGCGCCGACTGGCAGTCCGTCTGCCTCCGGGAGCGCCTGCGTAGCCTCGATCGCAGCAACCAGGCGGCGGCGATATATTGCTGTATCCGCGCGTAATTCGCGAGCTTGCTCATGGATATCGAGAGAATCTTCGGGTGCCGCTCCATAGAAGTCTGCGACCAGAACCAAGAAACCCGCCTGCGCTAGCAAAGCCGCTCTTCCAGCTACGCATTCGCCAATGTTTGCGATCGTCGGATATACCACTATCGCGCCACGGGGCTGGCCGTCCGGTCTGGCAACCCACCCGGTCAGCGCTGTTGTGCCGTCACGATAGGTATGCGTTTGCAACCCGTTCATTCCGGGAGGAAATCCGGGACGGAGAGATACCGTTCGCCAGTATCGTAATTGAAACCCAGCACGCGCGAACCAGATGCCAAGTCGGGCAGTTTCTTGGCGATTGCAGCCAATGTCGCGCCCGAACTGATTCCGACCAGAATGCCTTCTTCCCGGGCGGAACGCCGAGCCATTTCCTTCGCATCCTCTGCATCGACCTGAATTGCACCATCAATGGACTGTGTATGCAGATTCCCCGGAATGAATCCCGCACCGATGCCCTGGATCGGATGGGGGCCGGGCTGCCCGCCTGAAATGACCGGAGACAGCGCTGGTTCGACGGCGAAAGCTTTCAGCGAACCCCATGATTTCTTGAGCACTTCGGCGCAGCCGGTAAGGTGGCCGCCCGTTCCGACGCCACTGATCACGACGTCTATCGGACTATCCGAGAAATCAGCCAGAATCTCTTGGGCGGTGGTCCGTGCATGAACTGAAACATTGGCCGGATTTTCGAACTGCTGCGGCATCCATGCCCCAGGGGTTGTCGTAACCAGTTCCTGCGCGCGTTCCAGCGCTCCCTTCATGCCTTTTTCCTTTGGCGTCAGGTCGAATGTGGCACCATATGCCAGCATCAGCCGCCGCCGCTCAATTGACATGCTTTCAGGCATTACCAGAACCAGCTTGTAGCCTTTCACCGCTGCCACCATCGCCAGACCGATCCCGGTGTTGCCGGAGGTTGGCTCAATAATGGTTCCGCCCGGCTTGAGGCTGCCATCGGCTTCGGCCGCTTCAACCATAGCCAGGCCGATACGATCCTTGATCGAACCGCCCGGGTTGGAGCGTTCGGATTTCACCCAGACTTCATGATCGGGGAACAAACGGGACAGACGGATATGCGGTGTCCGGCCAATCGTGGCGAGAATATTGTCGGCTTTCATGTCGCACGTCCTCTCTCTGGTTCGCGATATTGCGGTTCAAATGTCTTGGCCCGAAGAAGCTCAGGAAACAACCAAGCCCATATTGCCGTTACGATTATCGCACCTGCCCCGCCAAAAACAACCGCGCCGACGGCCCCGAGGAACGCCGCCGTGACGCCTGACTGCATTTCCCCAAGTTCGTTGGATGCGGAAATAGCTAGGCCGGAGATGGAAGATACGCGTCCACGCATCGAATCGGGCGTGTTCAACTGGATGAGTGTGCCGCGTATGAACACCGATACCATATCGGCTGCTCCGAGGATGAAGAGCATGAAAAGTGAAAGCCACAAATCGGTCGACAAGCCAAAGCCGACGGTTGCGCCTCCGAAGATGACGACCGCCCATAACATCTTTGGTCCGACATTGTGCTCAACTGGCCGGAAAGAGAGCCATAGGGCTACCAATGCCGCGCCAAGCGCAGGTGCCCCCCGCATGATACCAAGCCCTTCCGAACCGACCTGCAAGATGTCGCGGGCAAAGACGGGGAGCATCGCCGTTGCTCCACCCAGCAAGACCGCGAAGAGATCGAGAGTAATGCAACCCAGCAGAAAGCGTTCTTTCCAGGTGAACTGCAAACCATCGACCATCCGCCTGACTGGGTGAACCTCACGGCCTTCGTCGGGCGGATAAACAGGTCTGATTGCAAGAGTCAGCGTTGCCGAACCAATCAGCATTACGAATGAAACGAAGTAGGGCAGGGGCTCATGCAACGCGAACAACAAGCCACCGATTGCGGGACCAATGACCGTGGCAGCCTGCCAGGCGATTGAACTCAGAGCGATGGCTTTAGGCAGGAGGCGCGGTGGAACGATGTTGGGGCCGATCGCACTCATCGCCGGCCCTGTAAAAATGCGCGCTGCACCATGAGCCGCAGCGATACTGAACAAGATAGGTAGGTTGAGCGCATCCAGCCAGGTCAGCACCCCAAGGGCAATTGCACTGCAACTGTCCAGCAAATTGGCGAATACTACGACTTTCCGCCGTTCGAACCTGTCTGCAGCATAACCTGCAACGGGTGTCAGCAGAAATAGGGGAACGAATTGAGCGAGCCCCAGAAGGCCCAACTGGAAGGCAGCCTCAGGGCTGTCCATCCCATAGTCGCTACGAGCCACGTCATACGTCTGGTAACCTATCAGGACTACCATTGAGAGCGTTGAAAAAACCGCGAAGAAACGCGCAAACCAGAAAAATCGGTAATCGCGGATTTGCAGCGGCGAATTGGGCTCGTTCACAGCATGGCCATGGCAGGTGCGGAAGCTCTTGCCAAGCGCCCACGGCGCTACACTATCAAACTTGTGCCAAGAGCTACGTTGGGCCAACACCCAATGAACTTATTGAGCACGCAAGTGCGGGCCTTAGCGGGAGCGGCGCAACTTGGGGTTGGGCTGGATATCGTCGATCATCTTCATGAAATCGTCGAGGCGGATAAGGCGCTCAAACTGAAATCCGGCCCGGGTTTCGCGTATCCAGATGCAGTAAGCCTCAATGCGGCCTATCAGGGGCAGCCGAAGCAAGACGCGATCACCGCGAGCGAGATCGCCCGCATTATCGATCATGAATCCCTGCGCCGAGATATTGGCGACGTGCATCGGTATATCCCCATGGTCGCGGTGTTCCGCAATCACGGGAAAATCCACCGGATGGCGCGCCGCGCGGCGCAGTTCCGGGACGGAAAGTTGAGCTCCTCCAGTCACGTTCGCCAATGCCTCCATTCCTGTAGTGTGGAAGCCCATATGGCGGCAATTGGCTGCGAATTGGTAAATGCCCTCTACGGCATTTACTCAGGCAGGCCGTAACACGCCGTGTTTCTTTTTTCCGGCGGAGATCCGCACCTCGGCACCGCCGGCAATAACGTAGCCTTCATCCTTGACAGATTCGCCATCCAGTTTGGCTCCACCGCCTGCGATCAGGCGTTTGGCCTCCCCCCGGCTGGCTGCAAAACCAATGCCGACAAGCGCGTCAATCAAACCGATGCCTTCTTTAGGAAGCGAGAGTTCCGGGAGTGCAGAGCCCACTCCGCCGCCAGCGAAAGTCGCAGCTGCCGTAGCTTCGGAAGCTTTCGCGGCGTCCTCACCACGACAAAGCGCCGTCACCTCGTTTGCGAGCACTACCTTGGCGGCGTTGATTTCGCTGCCTTCCAACTGTTCGAGCCGGGTGATTTCATCGAGCGGCAGGTCAGTGAAGAGACGGAGGAACCGGCCCACGTCGCGATCATCGCAATTGCGCCAGTATTGCCAGAAATCATAAGCTGGCAGTGCATCCTCATTCAGCCAGACAGCACCGGCCGCCGTCTTTCCCATCTTCGCGCCATCGGCGGTGGTCAGTAGAGGCGTGGTCAGACCAAACACTTCTTGTCCATCCATCCGCCGGGTCAATTCGATCCCGTTGATGATATTGCCCCACTGATCGGATCCGCCCATCTGCAAGCGCACGCCCATGTCCTTGGCTAGATGGCGGAAATCATAGCCTTGCAAGATCATGTAGTTGAATTCGAGGAAGGTCATGGGCTGTTCACGATCGAGCCGCAATTTAACCGAGTCGAATGTCAGCATCCGATTTACGGTGAAATGCGTCCCCACTTCCTGCAGCAATTCGATGTAGCCCAACTGCCCCAACCAGTCGTGGTTGTTGACCATCACCGCGTCCGTGGGGCCATCGCCAAAGGTCAGCAGGCGCGAGAAGATCTTGCGGATGGAGGCAATGTTGTCCTCGATCGTCTCGTCACTCAACATTTTGCGACTTTCATCGCGACCGGTCGGATCTCCGATCCGCGTGGTCCCACCGCCCATCAGGACAATCGGCTTGTGCCCGGCTTGCTGTAAACGCCGCAGCATCATGATTTGCACAAGACTGCCGATGTGCAGAGATGGTGCGGTCGCATCGAAACCGATATAGCCGGGGATGACCTGCTCCTGAGCAAGTGTATCGAGCCCCTCGGCATCGGTAAGCTGATGAATGTAGCCGCGCTCGTCCAGCAAGCGGAGCAAAGTCGATTGATAAGTCATGGCGCGTGTCATTTCGGCGCGCGCCTAGCACGGAGAAACGCGCTTGGGAACGCATAGGCTGATCTGCCATCCGGACACGCCACCGGCCGCGGTTGAAAGCGTCAACGTCAGTATTTCTTCAGATGCAAAGGGAGGATTGCTTCTGAGGTGGCGGGTCGCAGGATGCATGCGTCTCGTTCTACCTCCATACTCTGGCTCAGGCAGAGCCGATGATCTTTGGAAAACCACCTGCTTCGAACTGTTCGTGCGCGGCCAGGGTGACGCCTATTGTGAATTCAACTTTTCGCCATCCCAGCGTTGGGCTGCCTATCGTTTCGACGGTTATCGATCCGGCACAAGCAATCTCGACCTATCCGATTCTCCCCAAATCGATCACCAGACGGGAGAACGCATCTTTGTCTTGACCGCAAAAATACCGAGACTGCCCATGGAATGTGGTGGAACTCAAGCCGGACTGAGCGCCGTGATAGAAGAGCAGGACGGCATAAAGAGCTTCTGGGCTTTGGCCCATCCACCGGGCCAGCCAGACTTTCATGATCCCGCTTGCTTCATTGCCGAGCTTCCGGCACCGCAACCCGTATGAAATTCGGCATAGACTGTCTTCTCGCCAATCCTGAGCTGCGCAAGCCCCTGGCCGGTAAGCGGGTCGCACTGATCGCACATCCCGCATCGGTTACGGCAGACCTCGTTCATTCTCTCGACGCTCTCGCAGCCTGTCCGGATGTGACGCTGACAGCGGCGTTGGGGCCGCAGCATGGCCTCAAGGGCGACAAGCAGGATAATATGGTCGAAACGGCAGATGAGCTGGATCCAGCCTATGGGATTCCGGTATTCAGCCTTTATGGCCAGGTACGGCGACCGACCGCTGCGATGATGGACACGGCAGATGTGTTCCTGTTCGATCTGCAGGATCTGGGATGCCGGATATATACGTTCGTAACTACGCTGCTCTATCTGCTGGAAGCCGCAGCGGATCGGGGTAAAGCCGTGTGGGTACTCGATCGCCCCAATCCGGCAGGACGTCCCGTTGAAGGGACGTTGTTGCTCGCCGGACAGGAAAGTTTCGTTGGGGCAGGGCCGATGACGATGCGCCACGGACTGACGATGGGCGAAATGGGGCACTGGTTCATTCGGCATTTCAAGCTGGACGTCGATTATCGGGTGATTGGTATGGAAGGCTGGCATCCTGATACAGCGCCCGGTTTTGGATGGCCGGACAGCCGCATCTGGATCAACCCAAGTCCCAACGCCGCCAATCTCAACATGGCGCGATCCTACGCCGGTACGGTCATGCTGGAAGGCACGACTTTAAGCGAGGGGAGAGGGACAACCCGTCCGCTGGAAGTGCTATTTGGAGCTCCGGATATCGACGCCACTGCTGTGCTGCGTGAAATGGAGCGTTTGGCACCAGATTGGCTGACCGGTTGCGCAATCAGGCCTTGCTGGTTCGAACCGACATTCCATAAACATCAAGGGCGGCTCTGCAATGCCCTGATGATCCATGCCGAGGGCCGATTTTATGAGCATCAGGCGTTTCAGCCATGGCGCCTGCAAGCCTTGGCGTTCAAGGGCATTCGCAATCTATATCCCGATTACAAGCTCTGGCGTGATTTCCCTTATGAATATGAGTTTGACAGGCTCGCCATCGATGTAATCAATGGCGGCCCAGGCTTGCGCGAATGGGTAGACGATACCGAGACCACACCCGGAGATCTCGACAGGCTGGCAGGTGCCGATGAACAACGCTGGGAAGACGAATCCCGGCATTTCCTGCTTTATCCTTGAGGATTGATTAGTGCTTTTTGCGCGTGAGTTCGCGCATCGCATCGTCAAGACCGCCGAGAGTGAGGGGGTACATCCTTTCCCCGAATAACTGCCGGATCATCGTTGTCGACTGACTATAGCTCCAGATATCCTGCTTGACCGGGTTGAGCCATACAGTTGCGGGATAGGTGTGCAGCACACGCTCGAGCCAGACTGCACCCGGTTCCTCGTTCATATATTCGACCGAGCCGCCCGGATGCGTGATTTCGTATGGGCTCATCGCCGCATCGCCTACGAAAAGCACCTTATAATCGTGGCCGTATTTATGCAGGACATCCCATGTGGGAGTTCGGTCTTGCCAGCGGCGATGGTTGTCTTTCCACACGCCTTCATAGAGGCAATTGTGAAAGTAGAAGAACTCAAGGTTTTTGAATTCGGTGGTTGCTGCACTGAACAACTCTTCGACCATGCGGATATACGGATCCATCGAGCCGCCGACATCAAGAAACAGCAGGACCTTGACCGCGTTATGCCGCTCCGGGCGCATGCGAATGTCAAGGAAGCCCTGCCGTGCTGTGCCACGAATGGTGGCGTCAAGGTCCAGTTCTTCTGCCGCACCTTCCCGAGCGAACCGCCGCAGCCGGCGTAGCGCAACCTTGATATTGCGCGTCCCCAGTTCTCGAGTGTTGTCGAGATTGGCAAATTCCCGCTTTTCCCAAACCTTGATGGCGCGTTTGTGTCTGCTTTCCCCGCCGATCCTCACACCTTCAGGGTTGTATCCCCCGTTTCCGAATGGAGAGGTGCCCCCGGTACCGATCCACTTGTTGCCGCCCTGGTGTCGACCCTGTTGCTCCTCAAGCCGCTTCTTGAGCGTTTCCATGATCTCATCCCAGCTACCCAGGGATTCGATCTTTTCCATTTCTTCAGGACTCAGGAACTTTTCCGCAAGCGCCTTGAGCCAGTCTTCAGGAATATCGACAGGCTGCTGCCCGTAGTCCGTCAGCACGCCTTTAAAGACTTTTTGGAACACCTGATCGAAACGATCCAGCAGTCCTTCGTCCTTCACATAGGTCGCGCGCGACAGGTAATAGAACGCCTCTGGTGTCTGCTCGATGACTTCGCGATCCAGAGCTTCCAACAGAAGCAGGTGTTCTTTGAGGCTGGCCGGGATTCCCGCCGCGCGCAATTCGTCCAGAAAATTCAGGAACACGCGATCAATCCTTCGGTGCTGGAGCCGGGTTTGGCGGCTGGCCTTCAAACCGCTCCAGCGCAGGATCAATCACAGCCCACTCAGGCGCATCCGCAGTCCAGATTACCATTTGAGGCTTAAGGCCGTGTGGTTCGTCGATCACCCCGAACCGGACGGTTTTAAGATGCATTCTCGCCGAGCTTTGCCCATACACTTGCGTGCCGCAAGATGGGCAAAACGAAAATGTGAGCGTATTCCCACTGGCTGCAGTCCATGCCGCCGTGGCCAGAACGCCTTGGACTTCCACGTCCTCGCTGCGAAAAACGGCGTTGTGTGTCGGTCCTCCAGCGGCAATTTTCTGGCACTGGCGACACCAGCATTGGCGAGTGCCGAGTGTTTCGCCTGCTATTGTGAGAGTGATCTGCCCACAGGCGCATCGACCGGAATAGGGTGCTGTCATGGTCAGCGTTTCCCACGGGCCATGAACGCTAGCCGTTCGAACATCATCACATCCTGTTCGTTCTTCAGCAATGCACCATGTAATGGCGGGATGGCCTTGGTCGGATCACGGTTCTGAAGAATGTCCAGCGGCATGTCCTCGACCATCAGCAGCTTGAGCCAGTCCAGCAGTTCCGAAGTGCTCGGCTTCTTCTTGAGGCCGGGAACTTCGCGCAGTTCGTAGAACATTTCCATTGCCTTGGTAACGAGCTGCTTCTGAATGCCGGGAAAATGGACCTCCACAATGTCGCGCATAGTGTCCGGATCGGGAAACTTGATATAGTGGAAGAAACAACGACGAAGGAACGCATCCGGCAATTCCTTCTCATTGTTCGATGTGATGACGACAATCGGGCGTTCTTTTGCTTCGATCCGTTCCTGAGTTTCATATACATCGAAACTCATGCGATCGAGTTCCTGCAAAAGGTCGTTGGGAAATTCGATATCGGCCTTGTCGATCTCGTCGATCAGCAGAACTGGAAGCTGAGGGGCAGTGAACGCCTCCCACAGTTTACCCTTCTTGATGTAATTGCGGATGTCATGGACCCGCTCATCACCCAACTGACCGTCGCGCAGGCGGGCAACCGCGTCATATTCATACAACCCTTGCTGAGCCTTCGTCGTGGATTTGACATTCCACTCGATCAATGGCGCGCTGATCGCTTTCGCGATTTCCTGCGCCAGCACGGTCTTGCCGGTACCAGGTTCCCCTTTCACGAGCAGGGGGCGGCGTAGAGTTACTGCGGCATTCACTGCAACTTTGAGATCATCGGTCGCGATGTAGTTCTGTGTGCCTTCAAAGCGTTGCGTCATGCGGATATCCTGTCCGAATGGAAGAGTGTGTCTTGCCTAGGTTGGACCAATGCAAAGGGCAAGGTTGCGCATGTTTACCTCCCAAGATCAAAATAATTGCGCCAGGCACTCTTGAAACCTCTCTCGGGCCAAGTCATATTCCAACAGCGGACCGGGCCCCTCTGGCGCGGCACTTTGGCCCCTTAGGGCAATGTGTCGCGTGATGTCGGACCGCATCGGATGTTGCCGATGCCTGGGTCCGGGTTTTGCCCACCTCATCCCCTCAAGGCTTAGGCTCGGCACATCCGATCGAACGTCAACATCGTTTCGATAGGGAGTGTTGCCGATGTCCAATTCCATATTCCGCCTTATGGAGCGGCGCCAGAAGCTGGATGAAATGCTGCGTCGTATCCGACCCCGCAGTTTTTCGGACAGATTAAAGATCATGCGATTGAAGGCTCTCAAGCTCACTGTCGAGAATCGCTTGCGGCGTCTGACCCGGGATCATCGCGGATTAAGACATTGCGATAGCCCAAGCCGCTAAACTGCAGGCATATCGAGGCCGATCTTTTCTGCGGGAGCCTCAGTTCTCAGCTTTCCTTCTTGCGAGATCCGTTAAATGGAATTTCTATCTGCCGACTGGCTGGGGACACCGGCCTGGTTCTGGTTGTCCTTTGGGATGATCGTCATCGCACTGACGGCTTTCGACCTTGGCGTTCTTCATAAGGAAGATCGCGAGATGGGCGTACGTGAATCCCTGATCCTGTCGGCGTTTTATATCGCCGTTGCGATGGTTTTCGGTTTGTGGGTCTGGATCGAGAGAGGGCCGGATCTGGGGATGAAATACTTCACCGGCTATTTCATCGAGAAGGCGCTTTCGATCGACAACGTCTTTATCATTTCCCTGATATTCGGCTTCTTCGCGATCCCGCGGCGCTATCAGTACCGTGCCCTGCTGTGGGGGATACTGGCCGTCATCGTGTTGCGCGGGGGCATGATCGCTGCCGGGGCCGCGCTGGTCCAGGAGTTCTACTGGACGCTATACATCTTTGCCGCTTTCCTGATCGTGACGGGCATCCGCATGCTATGGGCTGCCGATCACGAACCAGACATAGGAAACAATGTTCTGGTGCGTTGGCTGTCCCGACACATGCGAATTACGCAAAAATTGCATGGCCCGAGTTTCCTGGTGCGGGAACGTGATGCAGCGAGTGGAAAAATCGTGTGGGCCGCAACGCCCCTTCTGCTTGCCCTCGTCATCATAAACATCGCGGATATCGTGTTCGCGGTCGATTCAGTGCCCGCGATCTTTGCCATCACCACGGACACCTTCATCGTTTATACGTCAAACATCATGGCAATCCTTGGATTGCGCGCGCTCTACTTTGCGCTGGCTGCCATGGTGCACCGCTTCCACTATCTGAAATATGCGTTGGCTTTGGTCCTGGTATTCATTGGAGCCAAGATATTCATCGGCGATTTTCTGACTGAAACCGGCAAAGTTCCACCGGCCTTCAGCCTGGGTGTGACATTCGCACTCATACTTGGTGGAGTTGTCTGGTCTCTGTGGAAGACACGCAAAGATGAACAGGCAGAGGCGCAATAGCACCTCTGCCGCCCCCACACCGAACCACCTGTTTTCAGGCGTCGATCAGGTCGCGATCCAGTTCACCTGCACGGTTCTGGATGAAGTTGAAGCGATGTTCCGGATTGCGGCCCATCAACTGATCGACCAGCTCCTTTATCGCTGCTCGCTGTTCGAATTCAGGCGGTAATGTGATGCGGATCAGGCTCCGGGTGTCCGGGCTCATTGTCGTTTCACGGAGTTGCTGCGGATTCATCTCGCCAAGGCCCTTGAAACGCCCGACATCGACTTTCTTGCCCTTGAAGACGGTTTTTTCCAATTCCACCCGATGAGCGTCATCCCGGGCGTAAGCACTCTCTTTCCCCGCTGTGAGCCTGTATAGCGGTGGCTGAGCGAGGAAGAGATGCCCCCGCCTGACGATTTCAGGCATTTCCTGAAAGAAGAAGGTCATCAGCAAGGTGGCAATATGAGCGCCATCGACATCGGCATCCGTCATGATGATGATCCGGTCGTACCGCAGGCTCTCCGGATCGCAATCCTTGCGCATGCCGCATCCCATGGCGAGCGCGAGATCCGCAATCTCCTGATTGTTGCGGATCTTGTCCGCACTTGCGCTTGCCACGTTGAGAATCTTGCCCCGAATGGGAAGGATCGCCTGGGTTTTGCGATTTCGTGCCTGCTTGGCACTTCCACCTGCAGAATCTCCTTCGACGATGAACAATTCCGTTTCGCCGCCGTCTTCGCCGGAACAGTCGGTCAGCTTGCCTGGCAAACGCAGCTTCTTGGCATTGGTCGCCGTCTTGCGCTTGATCTCCCGTTCGGCCTTGCGGCGCAGGCGTTCGTCCATCCTTTCCATGACCTGCCCGAGCAGAGCCTTGCCACGTTCCATGTTGTCGGCAAGGAAATGATCGAAGTGGTCCCGCACCGCATTTTCTACCAAGCGAGCAGCTTCGGGTGACGTCAGCCGATCTTTCGTCTGGCTCTGGAATTGCGGTTCGCGAATGAATACGGACAGCATGACTTCCGCACCGGCCATGACATCGTCGGCGGAAATGTCCTTGGCTTTCTTTTGCCCGACAAGATCCCCGAACGCCCGCAGACCTTTGGTCAGTGCGGCGCGTAGCCCCTGTTCGTGCGTGCCTCCGTCCGGTGTCGGCACGGTGTTGCAGTACCAACTGGTGGAGCCATCCGACCAGAGCGGCCAAGCGATGGCCCACTCCACGCGTCCCTGTTCATCAGTAAAATCCTGCCTGCCAGAAAAAGGCTGACTCGTTACGCATTCCCGGCCGCTGATTTGCTCGGCCAAATGGTCGGCCAGACCACCCGGAAACTGAAATACGGCCTCAGCAGGAACCTCGGGAGAGGTCAGGCTTTCCGCACATTTCCAGCGAATTTCCACTCCCGCGAACAGGTATGCCTTTGAACGCGCCAAGCGGAACAGGCGGGCCGGTTTGAATTGCCGATCACCGAATATCTCCGGATCCGGCGTGAATATTACGGTCGTGCCCCGCCGATTGGGCGTCGTGCCGAGCTTCTGAAACGGCCCGAGAGTTACCCCGCGCGCAAATTCCTGAGCGTAAAGCTGTTTATCCCTGGCAACCTCGACACGAGTATGTTCGGACAAGGCATTGACGACGCTGACCCCAACGCCGTGCAGGCCGCCGGATGTCGCATAGGCCTTGCCTGAAAACTTGCCGCCCGAATGGAGCGTGCCCATGATGACTTCCAAAGTCGATTTACCCGGAAACTTTGGATGTTCATCAACCGGGATACCTCTGCCGTTGTCGGTGACCGACAGACGGTTTTCTTCATCAAGAGTAACCTCGATCCGTGTCGCATGACCAGCGACCGCCTCATCCATCGCATTGTCGATTACTTCGGCCGCGAGATGATGAAGTGCACGGTCGTCCGTGCCCCCGATGTACATGCCGGGGCGCCGCCGAACTGGCTCCAGACCTTCCAGGACCTCGATCGCGGAAGCATCATAGTCGCCACCGCCAGTGGGTAACTTATCGAAGAGGTCGTCGCTCATGCCAACGCCATAACCCGTGGATTCATGGGCGTTCAAGCATCAACTGAAGGTTATCGTCAGTCGTCGAAACGAGCGGGGGCAGGGGACACCACGCTGACAGCCCCATTACCGACCTTCCGGACTTCCATGGCGCGTTCACCCACACCGTTTGAAAGAAAACGGAACGGTCCATCGACACCTAGAAAACCACCTTTATCAAGCAACTTGGCTGTCGGAAACGAGGTGCCAGGCTTCCAGTCACGAGCGATTTTGAGCGTCAACAGGACAGCATCGTAGCCGAGCGTCGAAATACGATAGGGCTGATTCCCGAAACGAGCCTTGTAGCTGCTCGCAAACTGTTTGTACCGTCCGTCCGAAACAGCGGAGAATAATGCCCCCCGCAGGGATGCGTTGGCAGTGACACTGGATTCGCCGCTCCACAATTCGGTGCCGAGTATCTGGGGCTTCTTCGTGAATTGATTGGCGGCAAGCGCGGAAAGTCTCGCGCCATCCGCAATCAGCACAGAGTCGAACGGCCCCTTTGCTTCAAGGCGCTTCGCCGCTTCGATCACAGCCGTGCTTCCACGATCATATTTCTCGACCGCCATCAGTGCGGCACCTTCGCGCAGCACTGCGCTTGAGAGAGCCAGTTCGGCCTGACGGCCATATTCCCCATTGGGAATGAGTGCAGAAAACCGCCGTGACCCATGGGAAAAGGCATAATCGACCGTACGCCCGATCGATTGAGACGGAATATGGCCCATCAGGAAAACATCGCGTGCGGCGGTCGTGATATCATTGGAAAAGCTGATCAGCGGCACCCGTTTGCGGCGGGCGACCTTGACGACATCACGCGTGTTTTCACCCAACAGCGGGCCCAGGATAAGGCGGTTTCCATCCGTCATGGCTTTGGCAGCCGCGCTTTCGGCACCTGTTGCCGTGTCATAGGTTGTAATCCGCAGATTGCTGGCATTGGTATCCAGCAAAGCCATTGTCGTGGCATTTGCAATGGACTGCCCAACTTCTCCATTTGAACCGGACAGGGGAACCAGCAAGGCAATCCTATGGCGACCGTCATCATCAGGGAGTACGGTTGCATCAGGCTCTTGCGCCGGCCCGACCGTACCGGTTCCTTTGGGAACGATGGCACAACCTGCCAGCAGCACAGTCGTCAGCGCCAGCGCGAAGCCCCGTCGATCGAACCTTATACCCTTGATCACTTGCCGCTCCATGCCAGTCTGGTCCAAGAGGCTCATCGTGACTGACGAACCATTAGCTCCGGGCCTCTATATAGTGGCGACCCCGATTGGCAATCTCGGGGACATAACATTGCGGGCAGCCGACATATTGGCACGCTGCGATGCAATCGCCTGCGAGGATACGCGGGTGACCGCGAAGCTTCTCCGGCATCTGTCGTTACATAAACCGCTCTGGCGATATGACGATTACAGCAGTGAGGTAGACCGACAGCGTTTGCTTGCGTCCATGAGAGAAAAGGCGATTGCGCTAGTCTCGGATGCTGGAACACCGCTTATTTCAGATCCGGGATATCGTCTGGTCCAGGCAGCGAGAGAAGCGGGAATTGCCATTACGAGCTTGCCGGGCCCAAGCGCTGCAATCGTCGCTCTCACATTGTCCGGGCTTCCAAACGACCGCTTCCTCTTCGCGGGCTTCCTCCCGCCCAAGGAAAAGGCGCGTGCGGACGCATTGGCCGAACTGGCGCAGGTACGTGCCACTTTGATCTTTTATGAGAGCGCGCCTCGGCTCGTGAAGACTCTCGCCGCCATCGAACTCGGTTTGCCGGGACGCGATGTCGCTGTTGCCCGCGAACTTACGAAATTGCATGAGGAATGCAGGAGAGGGCCTCCACAGCAGCTGATCGACCATTACACGGCTCATCCCCCCAGAGGTGAGATCGTTCTGCTGGTTGGCCCGCCAGCTGAAAGGGAAAATACAGAAACAGATCTGGACGCCTTGCTATTTGCGGCGATGTTGCATGAGAAACCATCTCAAGCCGCCGCACAGGTGGCCCGCGCGACAGGAATGGACCGCAAGATGCTCTATGCTCGTGCGCTGGAGCTAAAATCCCAGGAGCACCAAACAGGGTGAGCCGCGCGAAGCGGGAAAGACAGGGGAGGAGGGCGGAAAATCTTGCCGCCTGGTTTCTCCGGCTGAAAGGATGGCACATTCTGGCTCGCCGGGTGAAAAATTCGCGTGGCGAAATCGACCTCATAGCTCGGCGACGGAGAACAGTGGCTTTCGTCGAGGTCAAATGGCGAAATCGCGCGAAAAACCTCGATCAGGCCATTGATGCCTACCGCCTTCGACGCGTAGCGGCTGCGGCGGAGGCGGAAGCCCATCGTTACGCCAGGACAGGCGATGATATGCGGATAGATGTGCTGCTGCTTGCGCCCGGACGTTTCCCACGGCACATCGTCAACGCATACCAGCCATAAAACAGGCTCAGGGGAATTTCATGACTTTGCGTGTCGCGGTTCAAATGGACCCGCTAGAATCGATCAATATCGCAGGCGATTCTTCGTTCGCCCTGATGCTTGCCGGGCAGAAGCGAGGATATGAGCTTTATCATTATGACGTCACTGCACTGACTCTGGATGAAGATAATCGACTGCACACACACGCACGTCCGGTAATTGTTCGTCCTCTCGCGGGCGATCATTTCGAGGTGGGTGAATCTCGTCGGCTTGATCTGGGCAAGGACGTGGATGTCGTTCTGATGCGTCAGGACCCACCTTTCGATATGGGCTATATCACCGCAACGCATATGCTTGAGCGGATCGAGAGTGAAACCTTGGTGGTAAACAATCCGGTCAGCGTGAGAAACGCGCCGGAAAAAGTCTTCGTACTGGATTTTCGGCGGTTCATGCCTCCGACCTTGGTAACCAGAAGTGTCGAAGAAGCCCGGCAGTTTATGACACGCCACGGGGCTGTGGTGATGAAGCCGATCCACGGTAATGGCGGCAAGGCCATTTTTCGTGTGCCCGAAGGTGGCGATAATCTGTCCGCCTTGTTCGAGGTGTTCAATCAGACATGGCCTGAACCGCACATGTTGCAGCCTTTCCTGCCCGAAGTGTCGGAGGGGGATAAGCGGATCGTCCTGGTCGATGGTGAAGTGGCAGGTGCGATCAACAGGATACCTGGCGAAGGTGAATTTCGCAGCAACCTCGCAGTGGGCGGCTCGGCTGAAGCCACCAGCCTGACGGACAAAGAGCGGGAAATATGCGCGGCGCTGGGCCCTGAGCTCAAGCGTCTGGGGCTTATCTTCGTTGGCATCGACGTGATCGGTGGCAAATGGCTGACCGAGATCAATGTCACCAGCCCTACCGGAATCGTCGCAATCGACCGGTTTAACGGCACCGATACGAGCGGTATGATCTGGGATGCGATTGAGAGGCGATTGGGCAAGTGATCAACGCCCAACCAATGAGTAGCAGCCGTGAATAGCCCGATTTCCGACCGCGCGGTTCGTGAGCGTTCGCTGGATCGAGCCGCCATCCAGCGCATGGGCGAAGAGGGGCAGCCCGTGCAGTTGATCGACTGCGATCTGGAGGAAGCCGACCTTTCCGAGCTCACTTTGGATGGCTGGTTGTTTGAACGGTGCGATTTGCGCAATGCCGATCTGACGTCAGCCAAGCTGGATGGGACCGCTTGGCAATCCTGTCGAGCATCGCAGGCAAATTTTTCAAGTGCGGATCTCAGCGACGCAAGGTTCTTTTCCTCCGATCTCAACAATAGCGATTTCAGGATGGCCATCTTGCATGCCGCGTCGTTCGAGAATTGCAAACTAACCGGCGCAGATTTGTCTGAGGCCCGCGCTATTGATGTTCGCTTTGCTGAAACGCTTCTCATCAGTGCCAGATTGCCAGCATTTTCATTCCATAAGCAGCAACTCACGAAAATCGATTTCAGTCATGCCGAAATGCGGAAATGCGATTTTCGCAAAGCAATTTTCGATGAATGCAGTCTGCGCGATGCCAATCTGGAGGGTGCGCGGTTCGACGGCGCCGATTTGCGCGGGGCCGATCTGGGAGGCCTGCGTCTGATTGATGCCAGGCCTTTCAGGGGAGCGACGATTTCGCCCTCACAGGCAAGCGAGCTGTTGGGCGAACTAGGCCTCAAAGTTGTTTGATTGTCGACGCCCAAGTAAACGATCACACTCATGTCTCCCGCTCCCTCGGGTGAGCGTTCCGATAGGTTTCCAGCAGCTTTGCCGCATCGACCTTGGTGTAAATCTGCGTCGAGCCCAGGCTTGCATGCCCGAGTAACTCCTGCAGTGATCGCAGATCTGCACCGGCGCCCAGTAAATGTGTGGCAAAACTATGCCGTAATGCGTGAGGTGTCGCCGTAGCTGGAAGACCTAACGCAACCCGTGCACGTGCTACGGCCTTTTGCACCATCCCTTGTGACAAAGCCCCACCCTTGGCACCGCGAAACAAGGGGGCATCCCGCTGAAGAGGCCATGGGGAGCGGTCCAGATACTCTTCCACCGCATCCCGTACAATTGGCAGGACAGGCACTACACGCTGTTTGTTGCCCTTGCCCGTTACTGTCAGAACTTGGCCCAAAGGTATGTCTGAACCTGTCAGGGAAAGGGCCTCCGCAATGCGCAACCCTGCGCCATACATCAGTAACAGCACCGCCCGGTCACGCGCGCCAATCCAGTCTTCGGGGGCACTGTCCGATACTGTCGCCGCGAGATTTTCCGCATCGTCCGGCGTAATGGGCCGGGGCAGGCCTTTCTTGAGCCGGGGCCCTCTCAGACGGGGCGGTGCCACATCTTCCATTCCAGCTTGCCCGCGAGAGAATGAGATAAGGGCTTTCAGAGCTGACAACTCCCGTGCGGCTGAAACATTTCCGAGCCCTTCCGCCCGACGGGACGCAAGTTGCGTTCGCAACGCACGGGCATCCAGTCGGGCGAGGGCAGACCAGTCCGTATCTCCCATACTATCCAGAAGGCGTGCCGCTGTGGCTGTATAAGCTCGAATGGTATGCGGCGAACGTCTTCGACCCTGCGACAGGTGATCATACCAGGCCGCCAGAATATCCGCGCGGTTCATGCCGAAACCAACTCGGCGGGAACCAGCTCTCCCAAAAGAGCGTCAAGCAATGGCATGCCCGCGCCGGTCACTCCTATCCGATGTCCATTTTGCCACATGAGGCCCTGTTGCGTGTAGAAATCAAGCCGCGCAGCGTCGACCAACTTTCCGGCCGAGATAGCAAAACGCTGCGAAAGCATATCCAGGTCGATACCCTCGCGCAGTCTGAGCCCCATCAGCAGAGCTTCACTTGCCTGCTCTGACGTGGGCAAGGCACGCTCTTCGCTGATGCCATGCCCATAACTGGCAATTGCCTCCAGCCAGTTTTCCGGTTTGCGGTGACGGACAGTTGCGATCTGTCCTCTTCGGCCATGGGCTCCGGGGCCTATTCCGCAATAATCCTGATAGCGCCAATAAGTCAGATTATGACGGCTTTCTTCGCCTTTCCATGCATGGTTGCTGATCTCGTAGGGAAGGAGCCCGACAGCCGATGTCAATTCAGAGGTTAGCGCGAACATATCCGCAGCTTCATCATCATCCAGCGGAACAAACTTCCCTTGGCGAACGTCAGTCGCAAAGCGAGTGCCATCCTCTATGGTCAGCTGATAAAGCGAAAGGTGACCGGTCCCGAATGAAAGGGCACGCAGCAACTCGGCGCGCCATTGGTCCAGAGACTGCCCTGGGCGGGCATAAATGAGGTCAAAGCCGACCCTTTCGAATATGCTCTGCGCCGTCTCCAGCGCCGTGAGCGCCTCTTTCACATTGTGCAGGCGCCCCAGAAATCCCAATGCCTCGTTATCCAGGGATTGTATGCCTATCGAAACACGGTTGATTCCAGCATTCTTCAGAATCCGGAAATTTGCCGTCTCCACGGATGAAGGATTGGCTTCCAGTGTAATTTCGACTCCGGGTGCGAAGCCCCACAACCGCTCCGCCTCGCCCAGCAGGGCATCGACCAAATCAGGAGGCATAAGCGATGGTGTGCCACCGCCGAAAAATATGCTGCCAAGTGCTTCTCCGCCCGCCAGGGTCGCTTCATGCCGCATATCGGCGAGCAACGCCGCCTTCCAGCGGTCGACTTCCACAGTAGCCCGAACATGCGAGTTGAAATCGCAGTATGGGCATTTTTTCAGGCAGAAAGGCCAATGTATGTAAAGCGCGCGAGCCACGGCCTATGTTAACCGCTGAATTGCTCCGCGACCAGCTTGGCGAAGGCATCTGCGCGATGGCTGATCCGGTGCTTTTCCTCGGGGTCAATCTCGGCAAACGATCGCTTCTGACCTTTCGGGACGAATACAGGATCGTAGCCGAAGCCCCTTTCGCCCCGGGGAGGCCATATGTAGTGGCCATCGACACGGCCTTCATAAACGGCGCTTGTTCCGTCCGGCCACGCAATCGCAAGGACACATGAAAACCAGCAATTGCGATCGGCTTGCGGGCCAAAGGCCTGCAACATGCCCTCGACTTTCCCCATGGCCATATACCAATCACGCCCAGGTTCGCCTTCGAACCATTGCCGTTCCGCCCAGTCTGCCGTGTACACACCAGGTTTGCCGCCGAGCCCTGCAACCGAGAGCCCGCTGTCATCGGCAAGCGCAGGCAATTGCGACGCTTTTGCCGCCGCATGCGCCTTGATCAGCGCATTTTCAATGAATGTCGTGCCCGTTTCAGCCGGTTCCGGCAGCCCCAGCGCGCCTGCGGAAATACATTCCATCCCATAAGGGGCGAGCAGAGCCGAAATTTCCTTAAGCTTACCCGCGTTATGCGTTGCTATGACCAGCTTGCCGGAACCGAGCTTGCGCGTCATTTCACTGCAGCGTCCTGAGCAGCGAAAATGCGATCGCATCCCATCCGGGCAAGACGCAGCAGGCGCAGCAACCCTTCTTCGTCATAGGGTGCGCCTTCGGCCGTCGCTTGCGCTTCGGCAATGTTGCCGCCTTCTATCAATACGAAGTTGGCATCGGCGTCCGCCGAGCTGTCTTCCACGTAGTCGAGATCGAGCACTGGCGTGCCTTGATAAATGCCGCAACTGATCGCTGCCACTTTGGCCGTCAGCGGGTCTTCGGAAATCGCACCATTTGCCATCAGCTTGTTGACCGCAAGGCGCAGGGCAATCCAGGCGCCGGAAATAGCCGCGGTACGGGTCCCTCCATCGGCCTGAATAACATCGCAATCGAGTGTGATCTGCCGCTCGCCCAACTTCTTCATGTCCGTGACTGCGCGCAGGGATCGGCCGATCAGGCGTTGAATTTCCTGTGTCCGTCCGGTCTGCTTGCCTCTGGCCGCCTCACGACTGCCGCGAGTGTGGGTCGCACGCGGAAGCATGGAATACTCAGCCGTAACCCATCCTTCGCCCTTTCCGCGAAGGAAAGGCGGCACGCGTTCTTCCACGCTGGCAGTCACCAATACACGGGTATCCCCGAAGGAAATCAGGCAGGATCCCTCCGCGTGCTTGGTGAAGCCTGTCTGGATGTCGATAGCGCGCATTTCGTCGGGCGCACGGCCGGAAGGTCGCATGGAGAATCCTTATTAATGTGAATCGTGGGGATCGTTAGGCGCTTACCGCTTGTGAGAGCAAGGGCAGTGACTAAATTGGGAGCATGCCGACACCACCCGTTACCGAATTGACCAACCGTGCACGCGACATTTTCCGCCTGGTTGTCGAAGAATATCTTTCGAGCGGTCAGCCGGTCGGATCCCGCACGCTGGCCGGCGCAGGGCAGGTAAACCTCTCGCCGGCCTCGATCCGTTCGGTGTTGGCGGAACTGGAAAGCCTTGGCCTTCTGGCCGCCCCGCATACCAGCGCCGGCCGGATGCCGACCGAGATCGGATTGCGGCTGTTTGTCGATGGCATGATGCAGGTTGCAGAACCTACAGCCGAGGAACGAGCGGCTATTGAAAGGCGGCTATCCCAACCTGGTCCGATCGAGCATGCGCTGGAGGCGACCAGTTCCCTGCTTTCCGACCTCTCCGCCGCAGCGGGAGTCGTGATGGTTCCAAGCCGGGAACCTCGGTTGTCCCAGATGAACCTTGTACCACTCGCTCCTGGCAAGGCACTGGCCGTATTGGTGGGGGAAGATGGGAATATTGAAAACCGCTTGCTCGATTTGCCTCCTGGCCTGCCGATTTCGACGTTGGAGCAGGCAACGAATTATATTACCGCTCATCTTGGCGGACGAACCCTGGCAGAAGCGGCGCGTGTCATGGGACAGCAAATTGCCTCTGGTCAATCCGCGCTTGACGCGGCCAGCCGGGATCTCGTCGAACGCGGCCTTGCTGTCTGGAGCGAGGACGCCACACGGCGCCCGGTTTTGATCGTGCGAGGGCAGGCAAACCTGCTCGACGAAAATACTTTGCTTGATATAGAGCGCATCCGCCAGTTGCTCGACGACCTCGAAAACAAGCAATCCATCGCGGAATTGCTGGAAACAGCACGAGAAGCGGAATCTACCCGCATATTCATCGGCTCGGAAAACCGGTTGTTCGCGCTTTCGGGTTCCTCGGTGATTGCGTCTCCTTACAGGGATCGCGAGGGCAGGGTCGTTGGCGTGGTTGGAGTTATCGGCCCAACGCGGTTGAATTATGCACGGGTCGTCCCCATGGTGGATTTCACGGCTCAGAGTTTGGGCAAATTGATCGGCTAGAACAGATAGATAGAGACAATGACTGACGACAAGACACAAGCGCCGAAGGATGAGGCGCAGACCGATCCCGCTGTGGCAGCCGAACTGAAAGGCGTGCCCGAAGACATGCTCGACAGTAATGACGAGAGCGGGGAAAGCGCTCTTGATGAGCTTAACAAACTGCAAGAGCAGCTCGAAGTTGCGCAGCAGGACGTGCTTTATGCACGTGCCGAAACCCAGAACGTCCGGCGTAGGCTGGAAAAGGATATCTCCGATGCGCGGGCTTACGCGGCGACGGGATTCGCCCGAGATATCCTGAGTGTGGCAGATAACCTGGCTCGCGCGCTGGACGCGGTGCCCCTTGAATTACGGGAAGATGAACGGCTCAAGAGCCTGGTCGCTGGCATTGAAGCCACAGCGCGCGAAATCGACAAGGTTTTCGGCACCCATGGGATCAGCCGAATTGCAGCAATGGGCTTGCCACTTGATCCGAACCAGCATCAGGCCATGATGGAAGTCCCATCGACAGATGCTGAACCGGGCACAGTGGTGCAGGAATTGCAGGCCGGGTACATGATCAAGGACCGGCTGTTGCGGCCCGCAATGGTCGCCGTGGCGAAAAAGGCCGAGTAAATTCCCGTTTCTTCGGGCCGGAATGGCTCGCAGAAACGACCAAATGTGGGCCAATACAGGAACGTACAGCCGCCTGAGCCGTTAGCTTTGTAGTAATCAACGCAACGGAGATTTTTATCATGCGCAAGTGGATCATCCCCGCCATGGCTGTCAGCCTCGTTTCACTCGGGGCCTGTTCCACAAACTATGCAGGTGAAGGTGCCTTGGCCGGTGCTGCTGTGGGCGCTGGTGTCGGTGCTGCGACCGGTGGCGATATCGGCGAAGGTGCCGCAATCGGTGCAGCAGCCGGTGCTGTTGGCGGCGCGCTGATCAAGAAGGATGGCAAATGCTATCGCCGCGATCGCTATGGCGACGAATACCGCGTGGATTGTGACCGTTATCGCCGCTAGGCATGGGTGGGCACCAAGCCGGGTTCAGCCCGGCTTGGCTCCACCGGGGAAGTTTACCAACAGATCGAATGGCGTTGCGTCCGCCACACCCGGCAATTTAGCGCCGTTGCGCAACAGGAAGGCGTGACGAACAATTTCTGCCTGTTGTTCAATTCCATAGCGTTCCAAGGGCCATCCAGGCCGCAAGCTATAGGAATAGCGGCGCGACAATACGCCTCGGATAAGCAGATGCAACTTGCCATGACGCTGCGCCTGCCAGACATGCGTCATTTCATGGATAAAGTGCCCCTGCCGATGGAGCGACGCAGTCGAGAAATCGTCACAATAAAACGCATCATCAGGATGGAAATGGATGTGCCCTAACGGTGCCATCATCCTGTTTCTGGGTTGAAACGGAAACCATTTCCTCCGCCTTATGCGGACTGAAGAGCAATCTAGAGCGGATCCAAAAACGCTTTGAACCAGATCGACCTCACCTGCGGTCAGTGATCTCTCACCACCGGCGCGGCAGGCGAAAGCCGACTTGGTTTCAAACGGTGCGTTTTTCAGCGCGGCATTGCTCAGTTGCCACCCCCGGGCGCTTCAACTGTCGCATCGAAGCTGAGCTTGTCCCCGCCAGTGAATGTCAACGTGACTTCCGTCTTGTCTCCCGCCTTTAGTGCAGGATCCAGCCCCATGACCATCACGTGTTTACCGCCCGGCTCGAACTTGACTTCCTCACCCTTGACGAGATTCAGCGGCGGTATCGGGCCCATCTGCGTCACCCCATTGGTGGTGATGGTTTCGTGCATCGTGGCTTCCTTGGCGGAAGCGACTTCAACCTTGCGCAAAACGGCGTAATCGTCGCCGTTGTAACTAATGTCGAAGTACAGCACCCCGGGATTGTCGGCTACTGCGGGCAAGACAAGCCGCCCATTCGTAATTTCAACGCCTGGCTTTCCCTCTGTTGCAGCCGGTGGGGCCTGCTCCTGCCCGCAAGCGGTTAGCGAAACACCGGCCAGAGCCAGCGCAACGGATGCGAAGATGGTTGATTTCATGCTTTTGTGCCTCCTGCTTCCCGATTAGGGAAACTAGCCCCCATCATCCCTTGTGCAAGTAAAAACCGCACCTATATCGCCGGTCAAAGAGGGCTTCGGTTCATCTCGGGTCCTTTGAGCCGCGTAAGCTGCCTTGCCACATTCGGGAGGCCAACCATGCGGTGTCCACTCTTGTGATTAGGATGAGGAAATAATGGGCAAAGTTATCGGTATCGACCTTGGTACGACCAACAGCTGCGTTGCAGTTATGGATGGGGGCAAACCCAAGGTTGTCGAAAATTCTGAAGGTGCGCGTACAACGCCGTCGATCGTCGCCTTTACCAAGGACGGGGAACGCCTGATTGGCCAGCCAGCCAAGCGTCAGGCCGTGACCAATGGCGACAACACCATTTTCGCGGTGAAGCGCCTGATCGGTCGCCGCTTTGACGACCCGGTGACCAAGAAGGACACCGAACTGGTTCCTTATACAATCGTCAAGGGCAAGAATGGCGACGCGTGGGTTCAGGCCGGTGGTGAAGATTATTCGCCCAGCCAGATATCCGCTTTCATCCTGCAGAAGATGAAGGAGACCGCTGAAAGCTATCTTGGCGAAACCGTGACGCAGGCGGTCATCACCGTTCCTGCTTACTTCAATGACGCCCAACGCCAGGCGACCAAGGACGCCGGCCAGATCGCTGGTCTCGAAGTACTGCGCATCATCAACGAGCCGACTGCGGCCGCGCTCGCTTATGGTCTCGACAAGGACGATGGCAAGACCATTGCCGTCTATGACCTTGGCGGTGGTACTTTCGACGTTTCCATTCTGGAAATCGGCGATGGCGTATTTGAAGTGAAGTCGACCAATGGCGACACCTTCCTCGGCGGTGAAGACTTCGACAGCGCCGTGGTGGAATACCTCGCGGACCAGTTCAAAAAGAAGGAGAACATGGATCTCCGGACCGATAAACTGGCCCTGCAGCGTCTGAAGGAAGCGGCAGAAAAGGCGAAGATCGAGCTTTCGAGCGCGCAGACCACAGAGGTCAATCTTCCTTTCATCACCGCCCGTATGGAAGGTGGCAGCACCACGCCATTGCACCTGGTCGAGACGATCACTCGATCCGACCTCGAAAAGATGGTCGCCAAGCTGATCGAGCGCACCAAGGAACCGATGAAGAAGGCTCTCGCCGATGCTGGCGTGTCGGCTAACGATATCGATGAGGTTGTTCTCGTCGGCGGTATGACTCGCATGCCCAAGGTGCGCGAAGCGGTGAAGGAGTTCTTCGGCAAGGAGCCTCACACCGGCGTGAACCCGGATGAAGTCGTCGCTATGGGCGCGGCGATCCAGGCCGGCGTACTGCAAGGCGACGTCAAGGACGTCCTGTTGCTTGACGTTACCCCGCTCTCGCTGGGTATCGAAACGCTGGGCGGCGTATTTACCCGTATGATCGACCGCAACACGACGATCCCGACCAAGAAGTCGCAGGTTTACTCGACCGCCGAGGATAACCAGCAGGCCGTGACTATTCGCGTGTTCCAGGGCGAGCGTGAAATGGCTGCCGACAACAAGATGCTCGGCCAGTTCGATCTGGTTGGCATCCCACCGGCTCCGCGTGGTGTACCGCAAGTCGAGGTCACTTTTGACATTGACGCAAACGGCATTGTCAACGTGTCTGCCAAGGACAAGGGTACCGGCAAGGAACAACAGATCCGTATTCAGGCTTCCGGTGGTCTTTCCGAAACCGACATCGATCAGATGGTGCAGGACGCCGAAAAGTTTGCCGAGGAAGACAAGAAGCGGCGTGAGGCGGCCGAAGCCAGAAACAATGCAGACAGTCTTGTGCATGCAACGGAAAAACAGCTTGAAGAAAACGGTGACAAGATTGACGCCGGTCTCAAGTCTGAAATTGAAGCTGCAATCGCCGAAACAAAGACTGCGATCGAAAGCGGGAATATCGATGATATGAACGCCAAGGCGCAAAACTTGACCCAGCTTGCCATGAAGATGGGGCAGGCAATCTACGAACAGGAACAGGCTTCTGGTGCTGGTGCCGCCGAAGGGGCTTCCGCATCGTCCGGGCAGGACGAAGACGTGGTCGATGCCGAGTTCTCGGAAGTCGATGAAGAGAACAAGGGCTGATTGCCTGATGGAAACCGAAGCCGCCGTTGGCGCATCTCAAATTAATGGGGTGCGCTGACGGCGGTGACGTTTAAGGCGGGGCAATGGCTACCGAAATAGACTATTACGAATTGCTCGAGGTGGAGCGGACGGCGGACGACAAGACGCTGAAATCCGCATACCGCAAGCTTGCCATGCGTTATCATCCGGATCGCAATCCGGGCGATGCCGATAGCGAGTCCAGGTTCAAGGCGATCAACGAAGCCTACGATTGCCTGAAGGATCCTCAGAAACGGGCCGCCTATGATCGCTTTGGCCATGCCGCCTTTCAGCAGGGCGGATTTGGCGGCGCCGGACAACGTGGTCCTGGCGGTGCTGAATTCAGCGACCTGGGCGACATTTTTGAAACGATTTTTGGCTCCGCCTTCGGGGGTGGAGGCGGCAGAGCCCGTCCTCGGAGAGGGGCCGATCTGCGCTATGACCTGGAAATCTCGCTCGACGAGGCTTTCCATGGGAAAGAAACCCAGATCGAGGTCGAGGTCTCCACTCATTGCGAAGCTTGCGATGGTTCGGGGGCAGAGCCCGGAACTGGCGCGCGCGATTGTGGCACCTGCCATGGCGCAGGGAAAGTAACGACGCGCCAAGGCTTCTTCGTGGTGGAGCGGACTTGCCCGCAATGTCATGGTCGCGGCGAAATCATCGAAAGCCCGTGTCGCGAATGTCGCGGCGAAGGGCGGGTCGACAAAGTCCAGACCCTCGACGTTACTATTCCGCCCGGGGTTGATAACGGTACTCGTATCCGGCTGTCCGGAAAGGGTGAGGCTGGTCCCATGGGATCGCCCCCTGGCGATCTCTATATCTTTCTGCAAATCCGACCGCATCGTGTGTTCCAGCGCGAAGGCACTGCCTTGTTCTCCCGCGTGCCAATCAGCTTCACCACTGCGGCATTGGGTGGAACGATCGAAATTCCCGGCCTTGATGGGGAAACGATCGGCATAGAAATTCCCGCTGGTATCCAGTCTGGCAAGCAGTTGCGCAAACGCGGGGCGGGCATGCCTGTGCTGCAAGGGCGTGGGCGGGGCGATTTGATCGTCGAGATCATGGTTGAAACGCCCACGAAATTATCCGCCAGACAGAAAGAATTACTGCGGGAGTTTCAGGAAACGGAAACTGGTGACGAATGTCCTGAAAGTCGTGGCTTTTTCGACCGGCTAAAGGATGCCTGGAGCGATCTGACTGACTAAGGGGCGGCGGGTGATCTCGACAATTGCCCGCCCTCTCTCAGCCGAACTTGTCGATCACCTCCTGTCGAACTTTTTCGATCAGGCCCTTGTCCGCGGTAAGGCGTGGTTCTTCCTCATCCAATACGGCAAGAAAAGCCGCCCGCTTGTAACGCGTGAGTTCAGGTAAAGGCATGGGGTTGTCCAATGTCGACACGACAAGATCGATCATTCGCTCCGCACCATGCAAACGGCCCCAAAGGTAATCGTTTTCACGATAAGCCCGGCTAAAAAAGGCGCCGAAATTATAAAATTCGGTGCCACGCAAAGTGGCTTGCGTGCCGCCATCACGGATCGATCGGGCATCTTCAGGCGAAATACGGTCGATTTTCACAGGATCGAATTCAGTCAGCCCTTCGTTGCGAAGCAGCGGTAGGGTCGCAACGTCGAAAAATGGGAAGCCGAGGTAGGCCAATAGCATCCGTCGCCGTAAAGCCTTGGGCATTGCCGTCAGCTCTGCCGCAAACATCGCTTCCACTTTTTCATCCACTCCAGGCAGATCCCGCAAGCGTTCCAACGCTTCCAGTGCGGCACCCGGGTTTGCCATGACATTCTCGGCATCGGCAGCGAATTGGGCGCCGAGCCAATCAGTCGACTCTCGTTCAAAATAAAGCGCGAGTGAATCGTAGACGAGCTTTTTTGCTCTTTCGCGATCCTGTTCCGAAATTTCCGAATCTTCTTCCCATTCACGCGAGAGGCGTCTGGCCAGAAAACGCAAACGCCGAATTCGAAATGCGATGTCATGCGCACGCAGGAAAGCAATCGCCTCCTTGCTCGCACCTCCTTTAGGATCAGAAAGACGCTCCAGATTTTGCGCCATCAACTCCATGCGCAGGCGTTCGGCAATCACATCCGGGCCCGACAGTCCCAGATCCGGTGCAGCCTCGAAAATGGTCCGCGCAATGTGGTCGATAATTCCGGTGAATTTCGCCTGTGCATAGCCGTGAAATGCGAAACCGGATTTTTCGGCCGCAGCCTGTTGAGCCCTGTTGCGCCAGCTACGCAGCCTTCGCTGCGTGGGTTTATCGAGGAACAGAGTATGGCCGAACAGTTGTTCAACCGCGTGTTCCACTTCAGGGCGAAGGGCAGCAACTATCAATTGCAGGCGTTCCGCCTCACGCGATTGCTCCTCCAGTTCTTCCAGATTGTCGCGGATCGGCTGTTCGCGTGGAATCGTGGATAGAGATCCGAAAATAGCCCCGAAAAATCCGACAGGACGGTTGCGCATGGCATTTGCATTGCCAGAGCGGTCGGGACGTGGATCTATATAGACAAACCGGCGATCCACCTCGCGCTGGGCCGGACGAACTGTCAGCCTGCCGGCCGCTTCGGCAAAAGGGGCATTGACCAGCACAGAGCCATCAATCAGCGATACGGTCTCCGTGTCGCCGCGTCGGACATGCCCCGGCATCACACGTGTCAGGAACTGTTCGCGGCTTGTCCACGAGTGTTCATGTTCACGCCCCAGCGCGTCGATTTCCGACAATTGCAGCGGAGGAAACGCGCCAGGAAAACTCGCTGTGGAACGAGCAGCAAAGACCAGTTCCAGAGGATCTGCAAGGCCGGTGCCGCCTGCTGCGGGCGTGCGGCCATGGAAGCCGATAGGCAGCCGGTGTTCACTTTCCTCGATCACTGGGGGACTGTTGAGGCGCAATAGCGCCGGATAACCACGAAAGTCCGTCGCCGTTACGAACAAGTCGATAGGATGTCCGGCAGGCAAAAGCGGATCTTCCGCCGGCACTCCACGCATAGCCGTCAACGCTTTGCACAACAGCCGTGAGAATCCGATTCCGGAGAAGGGTGGGGCGAACCACCTGCTGCGAATGAATCGTGACAGTTTTGCCCGCACCTCCTGTCTCGTTTCCGGTGCGACACTCTCCGAAACGGCATTCCCGGGGCGGGTCAAGAGAAACTGGACGATCGGCCACGCCCATTGCTTGGCAACTCGCGACCAAGGGCGTGCCTCCGGGTCGAGCAGCCGGTCGACGTCCGCATTTTCCAACCATAGCTCTGTCAGGGGTTCAAGGGAACGCCCCGAATGGATGGCTTCGGCAAGAAATACGGCATTGATTCCCCCTGCGCTTGCCCCGGTCAGAATATCGGGGAGGATGCGGAGCATCAGGCCATGTTCGCTGTCTATATGCCGCAACAAATCGCAGTAGACAGCCTCGCTGCCATCCCGATATTTCTTCCCTGAATGGGTTGAACGGCTGGCTCGTGCCAGCTTCCATATCTCTTTGGTAACGCCGTGCATGTACACTGCGAGACTGACACCGCCATAACATACGAGGGCGATCCGAAGTTCCTTTTGCCGCATTGAACCATAGTGATGGTTTCATGAATGGAAAGCAATTGCGTTCCTTGTATGTTCCATCTATCGCATGGGTATGGCCAAAACCAAACGCCGTTATGTCTGCCAGGCCTGTGGCAGTGTGTCGCACCGTTGGCAGGGGCAGTGTTCTGACTGTGGGGAATGGAACACTCTCGCCGAAGAAGCCCCCGCAACAGTCTTCTCCCAGAAACATGATTTATCGTCAGGTGGACGCCCCATTGCATTCGAACCGCTGGATGCGCCTGGCAAGGAACTCCGCCGCCGCCCCACGGGACTGGATGAGTTCGACCGGGCACTGGGCGGAGGGCTTGTCCCCGGATCAGCCATTCTCATGGGCGGAGATCCTGGGATCGGCAAATCGACACTGCTGTTACAGGCTGCCGGCCGCATCGCCCGGGCAGGTGGAGATGTCGTCTATGTCAGTGGCGAAGAAGCCGCCGGGCAGGTCCGCTTACGCGCAGCCCGGCTTGAACTTGCCGACGCGCCAATCCGGTTGGCTGCAGCAACGTCTGTCCGTGACATACTGACCACCCTCAATGGAATGGAGCCGCCGGCGCTTTTGGTAATAGATTCGATCCAGACGATGCACTCCGATACAATCGAGGGCGCACCTGGTACCGTCAGCCAAGTGCGTGGCTGCGCATTCGAATTAATCCGTTACGCCAAGGAAACCGGGGCTGCGCTGGTTCTGGTCGGGCATGTGACCAAGGACGGCGCGATTGCCGGACCTCGTGTTCTCGAACACATGGTCGACGTGGTGATGAGTTTCGAGGGGGAGCGGAGCCATCAGTACAGGATCTTGCGCAACCTCAAGAATCGTTTCGGCGCTGTCGATGAAATCGGCGTCTTTGCCATGGCGGACGACGGCCTTGAGGAAGTGGCGAATCCGTCAATGCTGTTTTTGTCCGGACGCGATGCCCCTCTTGCCGGCAGCGCGGTTTTTCCTGCGCTGGAAGGCACAAGACCAGTGCTTGTGGAAGTCCAGGCTCTGATTGTCCGGTTGCAGAGCGGCGCCACACCGCGTCGTGCAGTTGTTGGGTGGGATAACGGCAGGCTGGCTATGCTGCTTGCCGTTCTGGAGTCGCGCTGTGGGCTGAACTTCTCGTCAGCGGAAGTCTATCTGAATATCGCGGGAGGCTATCGCCTGACTGATCCCGCAGCAGATCTGGCCGTAGCCGCGGCATTGGTTTCGGCATTGGCTGACAAACCTTTGCCTTCTGCTTCGATCTGGTTCGGCGAAGTGTCTCTTGCCGGTGAAGTCCGCCCAGTGGCGCATCCTGGCGTCCGATTGCGAGAGGCCTTGAAGCTTGGTTTCGATCGCGCTCATGGCCCCGCAGGAGCGGGAGAGAAGATTCCGGATATCCGCTATGACGAGCTCGGCTCGCTGGCGAAGCTCGTTGACCGGATCGCAAGCTAAATCTAATGCAGCGAAGCGATGACCGGCTTCGATATCATTGTGCTCATCCTGATCGGAATCGGGGCGATTGGAGGGTTCTTTCGCGGGTTCGTGGAAGAAACGCTGGCACTTTGCGCATGGGTGCTGACATTGTTTGTGATCCACACCTTGCACACACCCGTCACGGCGTGGTTCACACAGTACATTCCAAACCCGACCACAGCTTCAGTTGTGGCATTCGCTCTCCTGCTCGTCGTACCCTATGCCGGAGTTAAGCTGATCGCAAAGTGGCTTGGCGAAGCGTCACGCGCATCGCTGCTCGGCCCTTTGGATCGTGTGCTTGGCCTCGGTTTTGGCGCATTGAAGGGGGTCATCATCTGCGTTTTGGCCTTCTCAATCCTTGCGCTCGGCTACGACACAGTCTGGGGGCCTACAGGACGGCCAGTTTGGATTACGACCGCTCGCACCTATCCGTTCATAAACACTGCGTCGGACGAGTTGGTGCAAATCATCAAGGAACGCAGGCTCGCTATTGAAGAGAATGACGATCAGATCGAAGCCCAGTCGAAATGAACGCCACGGCGCAGTTATATACTCCCGAACTTCTCGGGCTTGCTGTCACCTTGGCGGATTATCCTTATGATCCCAGCTTTCCCATGCAGGGGCAGGCTCGCTCGGCAAGTTGCGGCAGCACTATGGATCTGGGATTTGTACTGGACAGAGCCAGCCGGATTGAATCCATCGGAATGAAAGTTCATGCCTGTGCCGTGGGGCAAGCCGCCGCTGCAGTGTTTGCAGCTCAGGCAAACGGGCTACGCGTCGATGACATTGAACGCGTGCATGATGCTCTCTCTCACTGGTTGGCAGGGGAGGGCAAATTACCCGATTGGTCCGGCCTCTCGATAATTGAACCGGCTCGAGCTTTTCCAGGACGACATGGCGCCATCATGCTGCCGTGGAGAGCTGCCCTGCAAGCGCTTTCCAACATTCGCCGCGCTCGCTAGAGCGTATCGTTCCGGGGGTTTAGAGGGATCGATATGGCAAGTACCGCAACGCTGCCGAAGAAGCAGGAAGAAGAATCAGACATCCGCCTGGTCATTGCTGCCTCATCGGCTGGCACGGTTTTCGAATGGTACGATTTCTTCATTTACGGCACGCTTTACGCGATTATTTCTCACGCGTTTTTCCCGGCGGGCAACGAAACGCTCTCTGTCCTCCTGACCTGGGCCACTTTCGCTATCGGCTTTGGATTCCGGCCAATCGGTGCGATTCTTTTCGGGTATCTGGGCGACCGGCTCGGAAGAAAATATACTTTCCTTGTCACTGTGACACTGATGGGTATCGCGACTGCTGGCGTGGGGCTCGTTCCCAGTGCGGAGTCCATCGGAATTGCCGCTCCGTTGATCGTGATCGTTCTGCGTATCCTGCAAGGCCTCGCACTGGGTGGAGAGTATGGTGGAGCAGCGATTTACGTTGCGGAACACGCTCCTCCAGAGAAGCGGGGATTTTATACCAGCTTCATCCAGGCAAGCGTAGCAGGCGGCTTTGTGTTGAGCATCGCTGTCGTATTGCTTTGTCGCTTTGCGATTCCTGAAGACGATTTCAACGCCTGGGGCTGGCGCATACCGTTTCTTCTTTCACTGGTACTTCTCGCCATTTCGCTTTGGATGCGCTTCAAGCTGTCGGAAAGCCCGGTGTTCAGGGCAATGAAAGATGCCGGAGAGACAGCGGGAAATCCCTTCGTCGAAAGCTTCACGTTTCCCGGAAACAAGAAACGCATTTTTGTGGCCCTGTTCGGGGTGACTGCCGGCCTGACGACAATCTGGTACACGGCCTTCTTCACCAGTCTATCGTTCCTTCGCGGCCCCATGCGAGTGGATGGACTGACCGTCGAGCTCACTCTTTTCGTCGCGGGCTTGATTGCGATGGCATTCTACTTGCCGGTAGGCAAATGGTCGGATCGGGTGGGCCGTAAGAAGCCGATCATAATCGGCAACCTCCTCACTCTCCTTTTACTTTTTCCGTTATTCTGGGCGATGGGCAATCTAGCCAACCCAGGTATTGCAGAAGCCGCAAAGGCGGCTCCGGTGCGAATTGAGGGGCCCCACTGCACCACCGACCCGTTCGCGGAGTTGGGCGATAGTCAGGCCAGCGAATGCGGGCGTGTGCTTGAAACTCTGGTGGCCAGCGGCGTGCCTTACACAATCGTGAAGAGCGATACATTGCGGCTGACGGCCGGGGGAGAGGAAATCGCCTTGCATTCTGAATGGCTGCATGACAGCGCCGCTCGCAAAGCAGGCATTGAGCAGGCACTTTCTCAGCATGGTTTCGATTTCTCACGGCAGTTTCCTCCGCTCATCAATCTCGCCGGTATCGTTCTTATTCTGCTGATACTGGGGGTGCTTTCGGCTCTGACCTATGGATCGGCGGCGGCCCTTTTGTCCGAGATGTTTCCGGCAAAGATTCGTTATAGCTCGATGTCGATACCCTACCATGTCGGGGCAGGTTACTTCGGGGGGTTCCTGCCGCTTATCGCCAGTTATATCGTTGCCAAGTCAGGCGATGCTTATGCCGGTCTTTGGTACACATGGGTCTTCGTATTGATTGCTCTTGTCGTCGGCATTTGGGGCATACCTTCAGGCCCTCCACGCGATTTTTCTGACGATGCAGGCTGAACCGCCTGGCCGCACTTTACGGCTTCGACTGGATCGCTCGGCCCTTTCCCATAACTGGCAGGCGCTTGACCGGCTGTCAGGTGCCGCGAATGCAGGTGCTGCGGTGAAGGCAGACGCATATGGCCTCGGGGTCAATGCGGTGGTTCCCCTGTTGCGCGACACAGGAGCACATACATTCTTCGTTGCTCATTGGAGCGAAGTTGCAGATGTGCTGAGGTATACGCCGCCAGAGACGATATCCGTCCTGCATGGCCCCTTGACCGGAAACGATTGCGCCTATGCCCGGGCTACGGGAGTAAGGCCGGTCATCAACAGTGTTTATCAGGCCCGGCTTTGGCGTGAAACGGGTGGGGGGCTTTGCGATCTCATGGTCGATACGGGCATTAATCGGCTCGGTATTGGCATGAGCGAACTTGGCGATCACGAGGTCTCCGGACTCGAGATCGACATTTTGATGTCGCATCTCGCCTCAGCTGACGAAGACAGCCAGTTAAACGGAAAACAACTTGCTCGCTTCACACAAGCATGTTCTTCCATACCCGCTCGTCGCAGAAGTCTGGCCAGTAGCGCAGGCATCGCATTGGGCAAGGAATATGCCTTCGACGTCACAAGACCCGGACTTTCCCTCTACGGAGGAATTCCTCGCCCTGAACTCAAGCGTGAAATTCGTCAGGTTGCGCAGATTGAGGCTGCACTGATTCAGTGCCGGAACATCTCGCCCGGCGATAGCGTGGGATACAACGCCAAATTTACGGCAACCGAGGCCATGCGCGTTGGCGTCGTTTCACTTGGCTACGCAGACGGCTTTCTGCGAAGCTGGAATACTGGCGGCATATTGCGCAAGGATGGTGCTTTGCTGCCTCTGCTAGGGCGCATATCAATGGATATGGCAGTCGTCGATCTTGCTGCGGTGCCGCATCTGCGTGAGGGAGATTGGGTGGAAGTGCCATATTATTTGCCCGATGCAGCGCAAACCACGGGTCTCTCGCAATATGAACTTCTGACCATTTTGGGGCATCGTTTTCAACGTCTCTAGCCAAAATGTTGCGCCGCACACGCTGCGCATGCTAAGTGCAGCATTTGGGGATACTAGGAGGAACGCTGCGATGGCGAAGGCGAGCGGGACCGAAGATGGTCCGGTCATCATCAAGAAATACGCCAACCGGCGTCTCTACAATACCAGTTCTTCCAGCTATATCACTCTGGATGACCTCTCCAAGATGACGCGGGAGGGGGTCGACTTTCAGGTTCTGGACGCGAAGACCGGCGCGGATATCACCCATTCCATCCTGACGCAGATCATCATGGAGGAAGAAGCCAACGGGGAACAGATGCTGCCCGTCAGCTTCCTGCGTCAGTTGATTGGCATGTATGGCAACTCCATGCAGTCCATCATGCCGCACTATCTTGAAGCGACAATGCAGAACTTTCTCGCAAACCAGAAGAAGTTGCAGGAAACGTTCAAGAACGGCGTATCAACGAATCCGTTTACCCGCATCGCTGAAACAAACATGGCTATGCTGAAAGCCGCGACGGCTGCCTTCATGCCGGGAGAGGTCAAGAGCGATGGCAAGGAAGAAAGCGGGGAACCCGAAACATCTTCCGAAAGCAAGGACGAGCTTGCCTCTCTGCGTGAGCAGATGGAGGAAATGAAACGCAAGCTGGATTCCCTCGGTAAATAAACCTGCACGCAACAGACCGGGCGATCTTGCCCGGTATTACAAAGCCCCACCCGCTCGACATGGGCGGGTTTTACCGTAAATGGAGCCGCCACAGGCTCCACCTATCAGATAAACGAGATATACGTGTCCGCCATTCGCCACGCTCTTTCGATCAAACGCACCGACGACTTTGCACAATGGTACCAGGCAGTCGTCTCTCAGGCCGACATGGCCGAAGAGTCAGGCGTACGTGGCTGCATGGTCATCAAACCCTGGGGCTATGGGATATGGGAACGCATCCAGCGCCTCATGGATGACAGAATCAAGGCAGCAGGCGTCCAGAACTGTTATTTTCCATTGTTCATTCCGCTGTCCTATTTCGCCAAGGAGGCTGAGCACGTCGAAGGCTTTGCCAAGGAGATGGCGGTCGTCACGCATCATCGTCTTGTGGCCAGTGAGAAGGGCGGGCTGATCCCAGATCCCGAAGCCAGACTTGAAGAGCCGCTGGTAGTACGACCGACGTCCGAAACGGTAATTGGCGCAGCCATGGCCCGCTGGATTCAAAGCTGGCGCGATCTCCCTCTACTGACAAACCAATGGGCCAATGTCGTGCGCTGGGAAATGCGGACCCGCATGTTCCTCCGGACGAGTGAATTTCTCTGGCAGGAAGGTCATACCGCGCACGAAGATCGCGACGATGCGATGACGGAAACGCTGCGCGCGCTGGAGATGTATCGCAGCTTTGCAGAAGATGTGCTGGCGATGCCGGTCTTCGCCGGAGAAAAACCGGAGAATGAACGTTTCCCAGGCGCCGAGGCGACCTACTCGATCGAGGCGATGATGCAGGACGGCAAAGCATTGCAGGCCGGCACTTCGCATTATCTGGGCACCAGTTTCGCCGAAGCTGCCGGAATTCAGTATCAGGACCGCGAAGGTAGCCAATGCTTCGCACACACAACCAGTTGGGGGGTGTCGACACGCCTCATCGGCGGCGTCATCATGACGCATGGTGATGATGACGGGCTACGCGTTCCACCCGCGATTGCACCGTTTCAGGTCGTTATACTGCCGATGCTGCGGGATGATGACGGAGATGAGGCACTGTTATCCTACTGCCGTGGCTTGCACGCACAGATCGCAGCACAAACAGCCTTGGGCGAACCTGTTCGCGTCTTGCTCGATACGAAGCCAGGGAAGGCTGCAGCCAAGCGCTGGGACTGGGTACGCAAGGGTGCACCGGTTATCCTCGAAATAGGGGGCCGGGACATGGAAGCAGGCAAGGTTAGTCAGTTGCGCCGCGATCGGCTGTGGAATCAGGCCGGAAAGCCTGATTTTACAGGTCCACCCCAAGAGGAATGTGTTGCTGGCATCGCAGCGCTGCTCGACGATATGCAGCACGGACTTTATCGTGAAGCGCTGGAACGCCGGGATGCCAACATCGAGCGTGGGATCGAGAGCATGGATGCCCTGACGGCATTCTTTTCTGAAGACAAACGCCACCCGGGTTGGGTTGAAGTGCAATGGTCGAAGCCAACCGGAAGCGATCTCGACAAGGTCGTGGAACAACTCAAGGCGCTCAAGCTCACCATTCGCAACGTGCCAAACGATGCGCCTCCCGTCGACAGACCATGCCTCTTTACGGGTAAACCCGCAGTTGAGCGGATCTTTGTTGCCCGGGCCTATTGAATTGGCTCGTCCGCCGAAACCCGTTCCCGGCCTGCCGACAAGGCAGCAGGTCCTCGATTTTATCGAAACATCGGATGTTCCGGCGGGCAAACGGGAGATCGCAAAAGCCTTTGGCCTGAAAGGGCAGGAGAAAATCGCGCTCAAGAAGCTTCTGCGCGACATGGCCGATGAAGGCTTGATCGATGGTAAGAAAACCGCTTTCCATCGCATGGGCGGGGTACCCAAAGTTACAGTCCTGAGAGTCGTCGATATCGAAGACGGCGAAGCAATCGCTATTCCCGACAGCTGGTCGCCCGACGATGCGACACCACCACCCAGATTGCGATTGATCGAACGCAAGCGCGGTTCAAGCCACGCGGCGCTGAGAACGGGTGACCGCGTGCTTGCCCGAACGGAGGAAACGGGATCGGGGTGGATTGCTCACCCGATGAAAAAGCTGCCCAGCCAAGCAGAGGCCTTGATGGGTGTGGTTGAAGTGGACGGATCCGGAAAGGGTTGGTTGACACCTATCGACCGGCGGATACGACATTCCAGTCCGATAGCTGATCTTGCAGGAGCAGCCCCCGGCAATCTTGTTCTGGCAGAACCTGTCAGCCGCAGCCCCCGTGCGGGCGTAAAGGTCACGCAAGTGCTGGGTGATCCACTCGCTCCCAAAGCCTTCAGTCTGATTGCAATTCACAAATATGGGATCCCTCACGTCTTTGCAGGCGATGTGCTGGAGGAAGGCAAGCTTTCCTCACAGATTCCACTGAGCGAAGATAAGCGGGAGGACTTGCGACATCTTCCTATCGTCGCGATTGACCCGGCAGACGCACGCGATCACGACGATGCCATATGGGCGGAACCCGATGGTGCAGGGGGCTTTCAGGCCGTTATCGCCATTGCTGACGTGAGTTTCTATGTCCGGCCAGGCAGCAAACTCGACCGAGAGGCCCGCAAGCGCGGAAACTCAGCCTATTTCCCCGATCGGGTCATCCCCATGTTGCCCAAAGTACTCAGCGCTGACGTCTGTTCGCTCAAGCAGGGGCAGGATCGGGCGGCAATGGTATGCCATCTTACCGTGTCGTCGACTGGTGCCGTTACGGCATGGCGTTTTTGCAGGGCACTGGTGCGCATATCTGAAAACATCGCCTATGAGGAAGCCCAGGCTCGTATCGACAGCGGCAAGGCGGCTGACAATCTGACCAATTTATGGGCCTGCTGGCGTGCGCTGGAATCTGCCCGTCATAAACGCGATCCGCTTGAACTCGATCTTCCCGAACGCCGCGTCGTGCTGGATGACGATGGCAAGATCGCATCTATTGCGGTTCGCGAACGGCTGGATGCCCATCGTGTCGTCGAAGACTTCATGATTGCAGCCAATGTGGCGGCGGCCAAGGCGCTGGAAAGCAAGGTGTCCCCTGTTGTCTATCGCATCCACGAGCCACCCAGCCGGGAGAAGCTGGTCGCGCTCAAGGAATATCTGGAAACCTTCGATCGCAAGCTCGCCTTGGGCCAGGTCATAACCCCGGGCCTGTTCAACCGCATGTTGAAGGACGTAGCCGACGAGAACGAGAAGGCGCTTATCATGGAGGCAGTCCTGCGTAGCCAGACGCAGGCCTATTATGGTCCGAGCAATGCGGGGCATTTCGGTCTCGCGCTTGGTTCTTACGCACATTTTACGTCACCTATCCGGCGTTACGCCGATTTGCTGGTCCATCGGGCACTGGTGGATGCGTTCGGCCTGGAACAGCCAAAGCCACAAATCGACCTGCCTGCGACGTCAGGTTTGTCGGAGCGGGATCGTGCCGATCTCAGCCGCATCAGTGAAGCCATCAGTGTGGCCGAACGGCGTGCAATGGAGGCAGAGCGGGACACTATTGATCGTTATGTAGCCGCCTGGCTCTCCGGTCGCGTGGGCGAGGTTTTCGAAACCCGCGTCACCGGGGTGCAGCGCTTTGGTCTGTTTGCAACCATCATCGGCCTGGGAGGAGACGGCTTGGTACCTGTCTCTGTTCTCGGAACGGAACGCTTCCATTATGATGAAGGAGCCCGGCAACTTCTCGGGGAAAGCAGCAGGACCGTATATTCAGTGGGCGATAGGCTGAAGTTGCGGCTGGCCGAAGCCAACCCTCTCACCGGCGCTTTGAAATTCGAGCCAGTAGACAGCGCTGGCTCGGCCATAGAGCCACGCGGAAAGCGCCTGCCGCTGAAGCGAAAAGGCAAGCACCTCACCGGGCCTCGCGGGAGGCCCGCCAATATCCGGCATCAAGGCCGCAAAAAACGGTAAGATTTCAACTCAAGCGGTCGAGATCTTCCTGGCTCAATCCACCGGGAATCACGAAGACCGGGCAGGGGAGTGTGCCCGCCGCGGCCGTAAAGTGGCTGACGAGCGGGCCGGGATTGCCTTCCATCGCCGCGCCCAGAACCAATGCAGCTACCTCGGGATGTTCGGCAAGATATTCGAGCACGACTTTCACGCCATCACCGACACGCACCGAGATGGTCGGCATTTTTCCGCTCTCGCTCAGAATGCTACCGGCAGCGCCAGTCGCCACGACCTCAGCCCGATCACGGGCCTCCGCCTCAATCGTTGCCTGAATTCCGCCGAAAGCGTTGAAAGCCTGTTGCGGCACATGGGCGATGATGTGAACCGCACCGCCCGTTTTCAAGGCACGACGCGCGGCGAAGCGCAAAGCCACCACCGCCTCTGCCGTCTCGTCCATAATCACTAGATAGACACGCATTGAAGCAATCCCCATTCAGGCGCAGATATCGGTTACAATGAAGACCTGTGCAAGGACCTTGCCCCGAGAGGGGATTTTGGCCAATGACAGCACAGCCTACGAACACCTCCCCGGGAGTACGCTTTTCAATGCCAATCGACATCAAGATGCCCGCGCTTTCGCCGACCATGGAGCAGGGAACACTGGCCCGATGGCTGGTCAAGGAAGGGGATGAGGTCTCCGCTGGGGATATCTTGGCAGAAATAGAAACCGACAAGGCAACCATGGAGTTCGAGGCAGTCGACGAAGGCACTATCCTGTCCATTGTCGTCCCCGAAGGCAGTGAGGATGTGAAAGTCGGTGCGGTGATCGCCACAATGGCCGGTGAGGATGAAGACACATCGACCCCGGCTTCGGCGCCCGATGCGAAAACCACCCCCGTTGCAAAGCCTGAAACTGCATCACCCCCTCCCGCAGCGAAGCCCGTGTCGAAACCACAAACCACTCGCCCGGACACGACAACGGATGGGGATCGCATCATTGCCTCACCCCTTGCCAAGCGGATCGCGGAACAGAGAGGACTGGAACTCTCTGCCATCAAGGGGAGCGGCCCTAACGGGCGAATCGTAAAGGCCGATGTCGAAGCGTTCGAAGCCGATGCTCCGACGTCCACCGCCAAACCACCTCAGGCTACTTCCGAGTCCTTGCCGGATTCCGGCACGCCATTCGAAGACGTGAAGCTCTCCAGCATCCGCAAGGTGATTGCCCGTCGGCTCACAGAATCGAAGCAACAAATCCCCCACATCTATCTCACGGTAGATGTCCGGCTCGACGCGCTGCTCAAACTTCGGGCCGAGCTCAACGACGCGCTTGCTGCTCGTGACATCAAGCTGTCGGTCAACGACATGCTGATCAAGGCGCTGGGCGTCGCGCTCATGCAGGTTCCCGCGTGCAATGTCTCCTTTGCTGGCGATGTCATGCGCCAGTACAAACGTGCCGATGTCTCGGTCGCCGTGAGTATTCCGGGTGGCCTGATTACCCCCATCGTTACCGATGCGTCCCAGAAGGGGCTGGCCCGGATTTCAAGCGAAATGAGCGAACTGGCCGGCAGGGCGAAGGAAGGTAAGCTGCAACCTCACGAATATCAGGGTGGGACGGCCAGCCTTTCCAATATGGGCATGATGGGGATCAAGCAGTTCGAGGCAGTGATCAATCCTCCGCAAGCCATGATTATGGCCATCGGCGCCGGAGAAAGGCGCCCCTGGGTGATGGAAGATGATCAAATCGGGGTCGCAACGGTGATGTCCGCCACAGGTAGCTTCGATCACCGCGCCATCGACGGCGCAGATGGGGCGCAATTGATGGCGGTATTTCGTGAATTGATCGAAAAGCCCCTTGGGCTGGTTGCCTGAGATGACAGTTTCGCATGGCGAACCGGTTATCCGTATCACCGCCATGCCAGCCGATGCTAATGCCTACGGCGACATTTTCGGCGGTTGGTTGATGAGCCTTATGGATATGGGCGCAGGCCTGATTGCGGCTCGGCGCTCAAGAGGCCGGGCCGTGACGGTCGCCATGGATGGATTACAGTTTCATCACCCTGTCAAAGTGGGTGATGAAGTGTCTGTATACGGCGCTCTCCAGAGAGAGGGGCGTAGCTCCATGACGATTGCTGTCGAAGCATGGCGCCGCCCGCGGCATGAACACGACGCAATCAAGGTGACAGAAGCGGTATTCACTTTTGTTGCCATCGACGATGCGGGGAAGCCCCGTCCAGTTCAGCAGGAGATTTGATCTAGTGTCCGATCAATATGATGTAATCGTGCTTGGTTCCGGTCCTGGCGGCTATGTCGCTGCGATCCGAGCAGCACAACTCGGACTGAAAACCGCGATTGTCGAACGCGAAAATCTTGGAGGCATCTGCCTGAACTGGGGCTGCATTCCCACCAAGGCCCTGCTCCGCTCGGCTGAAGTGTTTCACCACATGAAACATGCGAAGGATTTCGGGCTGGCGGCAGACAAGATCAGTGCCGATCTTGATGCTGTTGTGAAACGCTCGCGCGGTGTGGCAAAGCAGCTTAATCAGGGCGTCACCCACCTGATGAAAAAGAACAAGATCACAGTACATATGGGTGAAGGCAGGCTGACTGGCCCCGGCAAGCTGGAAGTTCAGGGGGAAAAGGGCAAGACATCCCTTGCCGCGAAACATATCATTGTCGCGACCGGTGCCCGAGCGCGGGATCTGCCTTTCGCACCGGCGGATGGGAAACGCGTATGGACATATCGCCATGCGATGGTGCCACCGGAGATGCCGACCAACCTGCTTGTCATCGGCTCAGGCGCAATCGGCATTGAATTCGCCAGCTTCTACAATGATATGGGGGCCGAAGTCACAGTTGTCGAAATGATGGACCGGATCGTCCCTGTAGAAGACGCTGAGGTATCTACTTTCCTTGAAAAAGCACTGACTAAACAGGGGATAAAGATCAAGACCGGTGCAGCTCTTGAGGAGCTCAAAACGGATTCAAAGGGCGTTTCCGCGAAGATCAAAGGCAAGAATGGCAAGGTTGAAGCAAACGACTATTCCCATGTTATCGTTGCTATCGGTATCCAGCCCAACACCGAGAGTATTGGGCTCGAAGAGCTTGGCGTGAAGATGGATCGCGGTTTCATCCAGATCGACGATTATGGCCGCACAGGTGCGAATGGCCTTTGGGCAATCGGCGATTGCGTACCCGGTCCATGGCTCGCTCACAAGGCAAGCCATGAAGGCGTAGCGGCAGCAGAGGCGATTGCGAAGGAACTTGGAAACAAGGAGGTCCACCCCCATCCACTCGACAGGCGTAACATTCCCGGCTGCACTTATTGCCACCCGCAGATCGCATCAGTCGGCCTCACCGAAGCCAAGGCGAAGGAGGCTGGCTATACTGTGAAAGTCGGGAATTTCCCGTTTATCGGTAATGGCAAGGCAATCGCACTTGGCGAACCGGAAGGCTTCGTGAAAACTGTGTTCGACGCCAAAACCGGAGAATTGCTAGGCGCGCATATGATCGGCGCGGAAGTGACCGAACTGATCCAGGGATACGTCGTCGGCAAACAGCTTGAAACAACCGAAGCCGAACTGATGCAAGCGATTTTCCCGCATCCAACACTCAGCGAAATGATGCATGAAAGCGTGCTGTCAGCCTATGGGCGTGCCGTGCACTTCTAATCCGGTTTTCAGTTGCCGGATCGGTAACGAACCTTACACAAGCCGGCGTTACGCGGCGCGATCGATGTCGCTCGCCGGAAAGGAACAAGTATGCGCATTGCAATGATCGGCACGGGCTATGTGGGCCTTGTTTCAGGCACATGCTTTTCGGATTTCGGGCATGATGTAATCTGCGTCGATAAGGATGAGAGCAAAGTCGAGGCTTTGCGCTCCGGCCGCATTCCGATCTTCGAACCCGGACTGGAAAGCCTGGTGGCTGGTAATGCCAAGGCCGGCCGACTGCGTTTCGCCACCAATATCGCAGAGGCTGTACCGCAAGCCGATGCCGTGTTCATTGCAGTCGGAACACCCTCACGACGTGGCGATGGCCACGCGGATCTGAGCTATGTCTACGCCGCTGCGCAGGAGATGGCGGAGCATCTGGCGCCAGGAACCGTTGTCGTCACCAAGTCGACTGTCCCGGTTGGCACGGGCGATGAGGTGCTGCGCATCATCCGCGAGGTAAAACCCGATCTTGATATTTCGGTTGCCTCCAATCCCGAATTTCTGCGTGAAGGTGCGGCGATCGAGGATTTCAAACATCCCGACCGTATCGTTATCGGCTGCGAAGATGACAGGGCAGAGCGTATTTTGCGCGAGATCTATCGCCCACTCTTTCTCAACAGGTCACCCATCGTCGCCATGTCTCGACGAGGTGCAGAACTAACGAAATATGCCGCCAATGCTTTCCTCGCCACCAAGATCAGCTTCATCAACGAGATTGCCGACCTGTGCGAAAAAGTAGGTGCTGATGTCCAGGATGTAGCCCGGGGCATTGGCCTGGACAACCGCATCGGCTCCAAGTTTCTTCATGCGGGACCTGGATATGGCGGGTCCTGCTTCCCGAAAGATACGCTCGCACTGCTCAAGACCGGTCAGGATTATGAAGCACCCTTGCGGATTGTGGAAGCAGTCACCGCGGTAAATGAAAACCGCAAACGTTCCATGGGCCGCAAGGTCATTCAGGCCATGGGAGGGGCGGTCCAAGGAAAAACCATTGCCGTCCTTGGTCTTACGTTCAAGCCAAACACCGACGACATGCGCGATTCACCTGCATTGACCATCATCCAGACGCTGCAGGATGGTGGTGCGCAAATTCGGGCCTATGATCCCGAGGGGATGGAACAAGCGGCGGGGTTGATGTCCGATGTGACGTTCTGCCCAGGCGTTTATGACGCACTTGAGGGCGCAGACGCTGCTGTAATTGTTACGGAATGGGACGCTTTCCGTGCTCTCGATTTCGCGCGCATGAGTGAACTCCTCACCACGCCTTTGTTGATCGATCTGCGAAACATTTACGAGCGTGAAGACGTCGAAAAACGCGGATTCAAATACGTCGCGGTCGGGCGTTAGGAACTGGTCGCCGGCAGAAATATCTGCGCCATTTCATGGAATAAGGCTGATCGGCATTCAATCCGCTCGTTTCTTGCGCTAGGATTGTAGTTCAATGATTGAACCACAATTCCTCTCTGGCCGCCTGTTGTTGGCGATGCCAGGCATGTTCGACCCCAATTTCGACCACGCAGTGATCGCCATATGCGTCCATGATGAAGAAGGGGCACTTGGCATTGGTGTCGGTCATGTCCGGTCTGACATGCGCTTTCATGACTTGCTACAAGATCTGGACATAGATCCTGGCGAGGCTCCTGATTGTCCTGTCCACTATGGCGGACCGGTGGAAACTGCGCGCGGCTTCGTGCTTCATTCCGACGATTGGGGCGGCGAAGGGACCATGGGCGTAACACCGTTCGGCGGGCTCTCCGCTTCTGTCGACATCCTGCGAGCCATTGCCGAGGGGCGAGGCCCCACACACTGGCTAATCGCTCTTGGCTATGCGGGTTGGGGGGCTGGCCAACTGGACGCTGAAATGCGCAAGCATGGCTGGTACGCGGCGACAGGGCGCCCCGAACTCCTTTACGATATACCGGCAAGCGATCGCTGGGCCGCCACCTGGAAAGCTGAAGGCATCGATCCCACCTTGCTCGCTGCGGAAACGGGCAATGCTTAACGCCCGCTGGAAGACAGACATTTTTCTGCTGGATCAATCACTTTCAGGCGCTTCCGCTCAGCTCATGTAAGCGCCGAAGCCGACCTCTTTTCACAAGCGATCACGCAAATCGGGAAATGATCCAAGCTGTCGGGGGAATGTGGCGGACAGGGTGGGATTCGAACCCACGGTGAGCTTGCACCCACGCCGGTTTTCAAGACCGGTGCCTTAAACCACTCGGCCACCTGTCCGCAGACGTTTGCTCCGCTAGCGGCACATCCATCGTTTGTCACCTAGGCAAGTATCCTTCCCCTGCATTTCACCGCAAGGGGATTCCATGCTGGATGCGGCTATGCCACTATGCTGGCATGAAATTGACTGTTCGTATCGCTACTCTTCTCGCATCTTTTGCCCTGTGCGCCCCTATCGCCAGCGCTTCAGCTCAGGCCCCTGTGGATATGGCGCCAAACATGAGCTTCGACTCCTATCTGCAACTGCTCATCGCAAAGGCGAGGGGCGAGGGTGTGAGTGAAGCAACCATCACGCGGATGACGGCAGACCTCACTGCCAATTCACGCGTAATCGCTCTCGATCAGGATCAACCGGGTACGCCTACGCGATCGGGTTATCCGGCAATGGCTCCCTATATAGCGCGGCATGTCGATGCGGCACGAATCAATGGCGGCAGGCGGGTCATGGCATCTGTTCCCGGTATGGCTGCGAGGATCGAAAATGAATACGGCGTGCCGATCGAAGTCGTGGTGGCCATATTTGGTCATGAGACGAATTACGGCAGCTATACCGGTGATTTCGACCTGGCTCGGTCACTTGCAACGCTCGCATGGGAAGGACGACGCAGAGATTTCTTCGCTCAGGAATTTGTCGATCTGCTCAAGATCGCGGACACCGGCGTCCAGCGTTACCAACTCAAAGGCAGTTGGGCAGGGGCTTTCGGCTATCCCCAGTTCATGCCGAGTATTTATCTGCGCCTAGCCAAGGATGGTGACGGTGATGGTGTGGCAAATATCTGGTCGAGCCGGGCAGATGCTCTGGCCTCCATCGCCAACTATTTTCACGATGCGGGATGGCGCTCTGGCCAGCCTTGGGGCGTACGTGTGGCGGTGCCGGGCGCATTTGATCGATCGGCCGTCGCCAGCAGCCTCGAATCTCCGGTTTGCCCACGCGTGCATGAACGCCATAGCGTCTGGAAAACGGTGCGCGAATGGCGAAACTTGGGATTCCAACCCCTTGCCCCTATCCGAGATGACGTCATGGCATCATTCTTCGAGCCTGACGGTCCCGGCGCACCTGCATACCTCTTAACCGGGAATTATAGGGTTATCACCGAATATAACTGCTCGAACTACTACGCACTGTCCGTGGGATTGCTTGCAGATGAAATTGCCCATTAAGAAGTATTTTGTGCTGGGATGTATCCTGGCGTTAACCGGATGCGGCGGCGGCCATGTCGCGACATCCGCGCCAGTCGTACCGTACGGACCAGCGGCTGATTATCCAATGGTTCTCGGTGCTCCCTTCACTGTCAATGGCGTACTCTACACCCCGGCTGATACCCTCAATTATGACGAAGTCGGCAAGGTTACCCTCGATGCAGAGGGCGGGGCCGCAATTACGGGTGAGCACCGCACGCTGCCATTGCCAAGCTATGTCGAAGTAACCTCTTTGCAAACCGGGCGAACCATCCTTGTGCGGCTCGAACGGCGTGGACCGATGACAGGAGGCACACTGATCGGCCTTTCTTCGGGCGCAATGGGGCAACTGGGCGCTACGGAAGGAACTCCGGTCAGGGTGCGGCGGGTCAACCCTCCGGAGCAGGAACGAGCCATGTTACGGCGAGGCGAACGGGCTCCGGAACGTATGGATACGCCCATGTCACTGGTCGAGGTCCTTCGTCGTAAACTGCCTGTCGAGGGAGCAGCGCCTGTCGATCCTGCACACCAGGCGTCGACGAAACATATCCCAGCCAAGGGCCTCGACAAACCTCCACAGCAGCAAAATGCGGTGGCGCCCCCGGCCCAAACACCTGCGCGCGCCGCACATACAGCCAAGCCGGATGGCAGAGGCTATGTTGTCCAGGCTGGCGCATTCTCGATCGAGGAAAATGCGCGAAAAGTTGCTGCCAAAATTGGCGGAACAATCGACAAGTCCGGGAACCTCTATCGCGTTCGGACCGGTCCGTTCCCAAGTCGGAAGGAGGCAGATGCCTCCCTCGCCAAGATCAAGGGCGCGGGCTATAGCGGGGCTCGAATCTACAGCGTGAATTAGCCCCCCGCATTACTCCTGCGGGCGGCAGGAGTTAGTTTGAAAAGTATCGCCCGCATCGTTGCCGTCGCTTTGGCGTTGTCATCCACGGTTGCGGTCGCACGTAACCGAGAGATCGTTCCTGCGGTTCCCCCTGCGAGCGATGTACCGATCGCACTACTTGCAGATCTGAACAGCGGGCAGGTGCTTCATGCCCGGGAGGCGAACCGGCGCTTCGTTCCGGCTTCCGTCACCAAGGTGATGACTGCCTTTCTCGCGTTTGAGCTGATCGGCGAAGGGAAACTATCGCCTCGTCAGGTATTCTCCATGGACGCCGAAACATTTCGTGGCTGGGCCCGCAAGGGTTCTTCGATGTTTCTGGGTTATGGCGCACAGGTTAGCGTGGATGACCTGCTGCATGGCATAACCACCGTATCGGCGAACGATGCCTGCGTGGTTCTCGCTAAAGGTGCGGCCGGATCCACGGAAAAGTGGGTTGCGATGATGAATGCCAAAGCTCGCGAACTCGGCATGACCGACAGTCACTTCGGCACGCCCAACGGATGGATGGATGATGGCCATACTTTCGTCAGCGCCCGCGACCTGATGAAATTGACCAGAGCGATGATCACGCGCCATCCGGAACTGTTCCGTCGCTACATAGGCCACCAGACATATTCCTACGGCGGTATAGAGCAGCGGAATCACGATCCTCTGCTTGGGCGTTTCAAGGGGGCTGACGGTATCAAAACCGGATACACACGCCAGGCGGGTTACAACTATCTTGGCACGGCCCAACGCGATGGACGCAGGCTGATAATGGTGCTGGCCGGGACGCCCAGACCGAATATTCGCGCGCGCGCAGCGCAAGCATATATGGAATGGGGCTTTACTCATTTCAAAAATCGCCGTCTGTTCCCTTCGCAGGCCATAGTCGGGGAAGCGGAAGTGCAAGGTGGTTCGACTCTGTCAGTCCCACTAGTTGCCGCCCAGCCAGTGTTTGTCAGTTATACCGAGGGAACTGAGCCACCTATTTCGCTTGCGATTCGCTATATCGGCCCCTTGAAGGCTCCGATCTTGCAAGGAGCCGAAGTCGCCAAATTGGAGGTGATGGTCAAAGGGCAGAAGCCGATCCAGGTCCCTCTGATCGCCGGTGAAACCATTGCCCGTGCTAATTGGTGGCAGCGTCTCCGCAACGGTGTTGTCGGGATTTTTGCATGATGCGAGGCCGCTTCATCACATTTGAAGGTGGAGAAGGGGTCGGCAAGTCCACACAGGCCCGGATGCTGGCTACCGCTCTGGAAGCTCTGGGGCTTGAGGTAACCCTGACCCGCGAACCTGGGGGAACACCGGGAGCGGAAGCAATTCGCAAGCTGTTACTCGGCGTCGATGGGCAGGATTGGGGAAGCAGTGCCGAAGCCCTGCTATTTGCCGCAGCCCGATCAGATCATGTCGAAAGTCTTATTCGCCCGGCTCTCGAAAGCGGGCGGTGGGTTGTTTGCGACCGCTTTCTAGATTCGAGTCTAGCTTATCAAGGCGGTGGCAACGGCATCGACAGCGCCGACTTGCTTGAACTGCACAGAATTGGCACCGGTGGCCTGTTGCCTGATCGGACAGTGCTTGTCGAAGTGTCGCCGGAAATCACGCAATCCCGTCTCATCGCCCGCGATAACGGGACAACCGACCGGATTGGCGGGCGCGATGCCGCCTATCACGCGCGCGTCGCCGCTGCATTTGCGAGGCTGGCTTCCGCTGCTCCCGCACGTTTCGTTCGCATTGATGGGCAAGGGGCGCCCGAGAGTGTCCATGCCGAAATATTTTCGGCAATCGCCCCTCTGGTGGAGCAACGCGGGTGAACCTGTCCGGCCACGAAGATGCCTGGCGCGAATGGCGCAACGCGCAAGCAAGCCAGCGCATGCACCATGGCTGGATACTGGCCGGGAAAAAAGGTTTGGGAAAAGCGGCCTTTGCGCACGCGGCTGCCCGCGAACTTGTAGTTGAGCCTGGCGTGGAACAGCCACCGGACAACCACCCGGATATTATTGTTCTTACGCACTTGCCTGCCACTGCCGACGACGAGGCAAAGAAGGCGGATGGTAAACCTTACCAGGTGAAGCGCAGCATCGGCATTTCCCAGATTCGTGAGATGCAGCAACGATTGGTAACTCGCCCCACTCTGGGTGAGCGACGCGCGATCATCGTGGACCCTGCCGACGACCTTGAAAAGCCCGCTGCCAATGCTCTTCTGAAAAGCTTGGAAGAGCCCCCTGCGGGTTCGTTTTTCGTGCTTGTATCCCATCGCCCGGGAAGGTTGCTTGCGACCATCCGTTCACGCTGCCGTATGCTTCGTTTTCCGGAGCTACCGGATGACGAGGTGGATGCAGTATTACGATCCAGGGCGCCGCAGGCAGATGCACCAACGCGCGCTGCCGCAATAGCCGCGGCCTCAGGTTCTCCCGGCGCCGCGCTGGATTTCGTCTCGCATGACCTCGCTCCGCTGCACGGCCTGATGCAAAAGATCGCGCAAGCAGGAGATCCCGGCTTCAATCTGCGAGGCGAATTGGCCCAGACCATTGGCCAACGCCCCGATCGCGAACGATTGCTGGCCAGCCTTGAATTGGCCCGTGCCGTTCTAGCGAGTGAAATTCACAATACTGATCGCTCCAGATTGTTACGCGTCGTGGATGCACATGACGAGATCAACCGGCTTGCAGGGCAAGCGCCAACCTATAATTTTGACCCTGCCCTGTTGGTGATGGAAATCGGCACCTTGCTCGCATCGGTTGCGGTGGATAGGGAGCCCGGCCATGGCTGAACCTTTTTATATCACAACCGCAATCGCCTATCCCAATGGCAAGCCGCATATCGGGCATGCCTATGAAGCTATTGCCGGCGATGCGATCGCGCGCTTTCAACGACTGAGCGGGCGTGACGTTCGCTTTGTTACAGGGACCGACGAGCACGGTCTCAAAATGGCCCAGACAGCGCGTGCCGCGGGACGGGAAACCATCGAATTCGCGACAGAGATGTCCAACTATTTCCGCGACATGGGGCAGAAGCTCAATATTTCCTATGACGCATTTCGGCGTACTACCGAGGAACAGCACAAGGCCGCCAGTTCAGCGCTTTGGCAAGCAATGGAAGCCAATGGTGACCTCTATCTCGACCGTTACGAGGGCTGGTATTCCGTCCGTGACGAAGCATTTTATGCTGAAGATGAGTTGATTGAAGGGGAGGGGGGGCAAAAGCTCTCTCCCCAGAACACGCCAGTCGAATGGACAGTGGAAGAAAGCTGGTTCTTTCGCCTTTCCAAATATCGCGACTTCCTGATCGAATTGAACGAAACGCGAGGATTTCTCGAACCGGAAAGCCGGCGAAACGAAGTCCTGAGCTTTCTCAAGGGGCAGGAGTTACGGGACCTGTCCGTATCGCGCACCAGTTTTGACTGGGGGGTACCAGTGCCCAATAGCCCAGGGCATGTGATGTATGTCTGGGTTGATGCGCTGACCACGTACCTCACTGGTATCGGTTATCCCGAAACCTCAGGCGATTTTGCTCGGTTCTGGCCGGCGAATCTCCACCTGATCGGCAAGGATATCGTTCGCTTTCATGCCGTTTACTGGCCTGCCTTCCTTAGTTCCGCCGGCCTTCCCATCCCAAAGAGTATCTTCGGGCACGGCTTCCTCCTCCATCGAGGGGAGAAGATGTCCAAGTCTTTGGGCAACGTCGTCGACCCGCTTGAACTGGCTGATCGCTTCGGCGTCGATCAGTTGCGCTACTTCCTGCTGCGCGAAGTCAGCTTCGGTCAGGACGGAAGCTATTCCGCATCAGCCATTGTCACACGTTGCAACGCCGAATTGGCCAACAGCTTCGGCAATTTGGTCCAACGGGTCCTGAGCTTCATAGCCAAGAATTGCGATGGCGGGTTCACTGCCGATGCGCCGATAGAACCCGCCGACGCTGAATTGCGCGAAAAAGTGCGCCGCGCGTGTGCGGACGAACTCCCTCAGGCATTCGAAAGACTCGCGCTTTCAGCAGGGTTGGAAGCATGGATCCAGGCTGTCTTCGCGTGCAATGCCTACATCGACGAGCAAGCCCCTTGGTCATTGCGCAAGACAGATCCCGAGCGCATGAAACGCGTTCTCGCCACTTTGTGCGGCTGCATTCGAGATCTGAGTGTCGCTGTTTCCCCAGTAACTCCAGTAGCTTCAGGGAAAATCCTCGACGCCCTGTGTATACCTGACGATGCGCGAAATCTCGCGGCTCTATCCCACGATCCCGCGCTTGGTCCCATTCAGGTCAATAATCCCAAGCCGGCATTTCCCAGACTTGAATTGCCCGCTGACGAAGAAGCTGACTGATGCTGATCGATTCCCACTGTCACCTCGAATACAAGGGCCTGGTGGAGGACCAGCAACAGGTACTGTCCCGAGCCCGTGGGGCAGGAGTGGGTGGTTTCCTCAACATTTCGACCCGCCGGAGTGAGTGGGAACAAGTCGTTGCCACGGCCGAACGGGAGTGCGACGTTTGGGCCAGCGTTGGAATCCACCCTCATGAAGCGGATACTCATCCGGATCTAGGCGCCGCTACGTTGCTGGATGCCGCCTCGAACCCGAAAGTGATCGGGATAGGCGAGACCGGTCTCGACTATTATTATGACAAGTCAGACCGTGAAACGCAGAAGGCTCTGTTCCGCATCCATATCGATGTCGCCCGCGAAACCGGGCTGCCTGTGATCATACACACGCGCGAAGCGGAGCAAGACACTGTTGCCATAATTCGAGATGAGATGGGGAAGGGGGCGTTTCCCGCTCTTATTCATTGCTTTACGGCTTCTGCGGCCTTTGCTCGGGACATGCTTTCTCTCGGTCTTTCGATTTCGCTTTCTGGAATCGTAACATTCAAGAATGCGAAAGACTTACAAGAGATTGCAAAGGAATTACCCGAAGATCGCCTGTTGGTGGAAACCGATGCGCCGTTTTTGGCCCCGGTCCCACATCGCGGACAAACATGCGAACCAGCCTTTGTTGCTGAGACGGCTAAATTTGTTGCACAGTTGCGCGATGTCGAAGTCGCGAGACTGCATGATATCACAACACAGAATTTTCACTCTTTGTTCCGGAAGACTCACGCATGAAATTGCTCATGCTAGGTTCGGGAACATCATCCGGTGTCCCAAGGGTTGGCAACGATTGGGGCGCATGCGATCCAACGGATGCTCGAAACAGGCGCACACGTGCCTCCATCATCATCGAAGGCCAGGATGGTGCGCGGCTGTTGATCGATACGTCTACCGATCTGCGGCAGCAATTGCTCGACAATGCAATTGACCGCATCGATGCTGTATTCTGGACACATGATCACGCTGACCATTGCCATGGAATCGACGATCTCAGAGCTCTACGATATGGCAGAAATGGTCCGCTGCCAGGCTTTGCAGCCGATGAAACCGTTCGGCGTCTGCGGCAGCGCTTCGGATATATCTTTGCTGGACAGTATGGTTATCCCACCATCGTTTCGATCGACACTCTGGATCGATTGAAAATGTTTGCGGGCATCCGGATAGACACTTGCCAAATGCCGCATGGGCCTGCCGAAAGCACGGCCTTTCGCTTCGATCAAGATGGCAAGTCCATTGGATATGCGACTGATTTTAGTGAAATTTGTGATGATCTAGTCGACACCTTCGCTGATTTGGATCTGCTCGTGGTCGATTGCCTCAGACGCGATCCTCATCCAACTCACGCCAATGTCAGTATGGCGTTGGAACTCGGCCAGCGCTGCAAGGCACGAACCGTGGTACTGACGCACCTGGATAAGAGCTTGGATTACAGGGTATTGTCTAATGAAGTTCCAGACAATGTCCTGGTCGGGCACGATGGCTTGGTGATTGATGTATGATAAGTGGCCAATGGCTATCGATCATATTCGTCGCACTGGCATTGGTTTTACCCATATCGGCCTTGCTACAGCGGCGCATCGCGCCGACAAGTGTGATGGCGATGGCATTGATATGGGGCGCCATATTCGTTGCCGCAACGTTGTTGATTGGGTTCCTTATCCGATAACATCCCCACCACATAATTTAACATAATATATATTATCATTCTGTCATGCCAGATTCCATCCATCGCCTTCTCCGCATCATGGCCAAACTTCGCGATCCTCAAGACGGTTGCGAATGGGACCGTGCACAGACATTCAGCACAATCGCTCCATACACGATCGAAGAAGCGTACGAAGTTGCGGATGCGATCGAGCGCAACGATATGCGCGATTTAAAGGAGGAATTGGGCGATCTCCTCCTGCAAGTGGTATTTCATTCTCAGATGGCCGACGAAGGTGGCCATTTCGATTTTAGCGCTGTCGCGAGTACGATCTCGGACAAGATGGAAGCTCGTCATCCGTACATCTTTTCCTCGTACCAAAATCCTGACGATCAAAATGCAACCGGCCAGGACAGCCGCTGGGAATCCTTAAAGGCGTTGGAACGCAGCGCTAAAGGAGCCACCAGCGCAATGGATGGCGTGGCAACCGCGCTTCCCGCCCTGCTCCGTGCCGAAAAATTACAGAAGCGCGCCGCGCGCGAAGGGTTCGATTGGCCGGATCCGGAAGGCCCCGCCGAAAAGCTTGCCGAAGAAGCCCGCGAACTGAAAGAAGCATCGCCAGCCGATCGCTTCGAAGAGGCAGGGGATCTGCTGTTCGCCGCCGTAAATCTCGTCCGCGCTTACGGCATTTCTCCGGAGGAAGCCTTGCGCGCCGGCAATGCCAAGTTCGAGCGACGTTATCGTGGAATGGAAAGCATAGCGGGATGCTCACTCTCCTCGCTTTCACTCGATGATCAGGAAGCCTTGTGGCAGGAAGTCAAACAATCAGAGCGAGGCGAACCGTCCTAGCTCCATAGGCGTCAACCTGACATCGAGTCGCCTTTGCGGTCCATCAGGACCTATTCCGGCGTCCTCTTCAACCAACACGTCGCCATGAGCATGCAACCACGCCAAGCGTTGGCCATCACTGGCTGGAAGCACAAAACTGTGGACCTGCGCCCCGCTGGTCAACAAGGCATCCAGTTCGACCAGCAAGGCATCGACGCCTTCTCCAGTGACGGCAGAAATGGGAACGATGGCATCATCCTCGTCCGCCAATGCCGACAATTCGGCCTTTCTTGGGGAATCCAGCAAATCCCATTTGTTCCACGCTTCAACTATGGGGATGGTGGAATCCCCCTCTTCTCCATCGATCACGCCAAGATCGGCTAGTACTTCCAAGACCTGCGTCTTTTGGGCCGTGCTGTCAGGATTGGCGATATCGCGTACGTGAACAATCACGTCCGCACCGGTCACCTCCTCCAAGGTTGCACGAAAAGCTGCAACCAATTGCGTGGGGAGATCCGAGATGAAGCCAACCGTGTCAGAAAGGATCGCTTTTTCTACGCCCGGCAGCCGGATCGCGCGCATCGTGGGGTCCAGCGTTGCGAACAGGAGATCTTCCGCCATTACGCCTGCGCCAGTCAGCCGATTGAAAAGCGTGGATTTTCCCGCATTGGTGTACCCCACCAGCGCAATCACAGGCCACGGCGCTCTTCCGCGTCTTTCGCGGTGCAGAGCTCGTGTCCGCCTGACTTGTTCCAGTTCCTTGCGCAGGCGTCCCATACGGGCGCGAATCATCCGGCGATCAGCTTCGATCTGCGTTTCGCCGGGGCCACCCAGGAAGCCGAAACCACCGCGCTGCCGTTCGAGGTGGGTCCAGCTCCGAACAAGACGGCTTTGCTGGTAATCGAGATGGGCCAGTTCGACCTGCAGGCGGCCTTCCGCCGTAGCCGCACGTTCCCCGAATATTTCGAGGATAAGCCCAGTCCGATCGATCACTTTCCGCTTGAGACGTTCCTCCAGATTGCGCTGCTGGATGGCTGAAAGAGCACCATCGACAATCATCAATTCAGCTTCTTCCTGGATGCAGGCAGTTTCGATCCGTTGGATCTGCCCTTCACCAAAAAGCGTACCCGGTCGGACGTCCCGTACCGGGATAACAAAACCATCCGCAACGACAATGCCAATCGCGAGCGCGAGGCTACAAGCTTCCTCCAGTCGAGATTCAGCATCGACCTTGGAAGGTTTACCCCTGATGTCTGGGCATACAACGACAGCACGCGCGCCGCGCGTAACCTCGCTCGCTAACTCGCTGGAAAAACTCAGTCGTCCGCATCCTCATCCGAATCACCCGTCAAATCAACAGGTGAAGCCGGCTGTATAGTCGAGACTGCGTGTTTGTAAGCAAGCTGCACATAGCCTTCGCGCTCCAGCAACATGCAGAACAAATCGAAAGCAGCGATCCTGCCCTGCAGCATGACGCCATTGACCAGGAACATGGTCACTTGAACATTCGCATCACGCACACTGCTGAGGAATACATCCTGCAACAGCCGTTGCTTGCGGCTTCCTTCCCCAATCGCGCCGAACAGTCCTGCATCAAGCGGATGGCTAGGCATGATCGTGGAAATGGCATGCTTGTAAACAAGCTGGGACTGACCGTCTCTACGCAAGAGAATCGAAAAGTTGTCGAACCAGGTAACAATTCCCTGTAACTTCACGCCCTTGACCAGGAACATCGTGACAGGTGTCTTGTTCTTGCGCAGTAAATTCAGAAACGCGTCCTGAAGATTTTGCCCCTTGATCGCAGTGGATGTCAGTGCGGGGGCCGAAGTCTCTTCCACCGATTCTGCCTGAGAACGGGGACGAGCGGACAGGGTGCGGCCAGTGGCCATGTCTCTATCTCCTATTGTTGGCGGCCGCTAATGACGGTCCGCATTCTGGCCCTCATACCCATCCCAACATGAGCAGAATATGACGACCGGCTTAACTCCACCAATATGATAACCTTTGCTGCGCTGCGCAAAGGTTTTTTATGCGCTTTTCACATGGTGGGAAAGAGGCGAAAATCAGTCTTCGCGATGATCCGAAAGACCAAGCAATTTCAGTTTGCGATGCAAAGCAGAACGTTCCATTCCGATGAACACCGCTGTCTTTGAAATATTCCCCGAAAACCTGCGGATCTGTATCCGCAGATATTCCCGCTCGAAACTCTCGCGCGCCTCACGCAGAGGGACCCCCATCAGCGCCCCGACACCAGCCTCCCCTTCTCCACCTCGTCCGGTGATTTCAGGCGGCAACATATCGACTTCGATTTGTTCCAGGCGCTCTCTGGGGGCCAGGATCACTGTCCGTTCAATCACGTTGCGCAGTTGGCGAACATTTCCGGGCCAATCATATGCCTGCAAGGCTGCCATTGCATCCTCGCTGATACTTGGCGGGGCGATTCCCTGCTCGCTTGCATAGCGGGCGAAGAAGTGGTCAGAGAGCACGGGAATATCTTCTCGCCGTTGCACCAGCGGCGGGATCGCCACGGGAACCACGTTCAGCCGGTAGAACAGATCCTCCCGAAAGTGTTTGTCGGCAATTTCCTTCTCCAGATCGCGTGACGACGAAGAAACGACACGTACATCGACACCGATCTCACGATTGCCCCCTACCCTCACAAAGCTTTGATCCGTCAACACACGCAAAATGCGTGCCTGCGTTGAAAGAGGCATATCCGCGACTTCATCGAGAAACAGGGTCCCCCCATCTGCCAGCTCCAGGAGGCCCGCACGTACCAGTTTGCCATCTGCTTCTTCGCCGAAAAGTTCCTTCTCGAAACGTTCCGGAGTTATGCGGGCAGAATTGACCGTTACAAAAGCGTGGTCAGCGCGTGGGCTCCAACTGTGGAGCAGCCGGGCAGCAACTTCCTTGCCCGATCCGGCAGGTCCGCTGATGAGAACTCGACTCCCGGTATTGGCTACCCGCTTTAGAGTTGCCCGAACCTGATTGATCAGGCTGCTGTTACCGGTGAACTCCTCGGCCGTCAGGAAGCCTTCCCGTAAACGGGCGTTCTCTCGGCGCATGCGTTCTGTCTCTGTAGCTCGCGCCACGAGCAGCAACAGCCGTTCGGTCTCGAACGGTTTTTCTATGAAATCGACGGCCCCCCGACTTACCGCTGAAACCGCGGTATCGATGTTCCCGTGACCTGAAAAAATGATAACCGGCAAGTCCGGCTCGCGGACCTTTATGGCATCGAGCACCTCCAACCCATCCATCGGACTGCCGTGGAGCCAGACGTCGAGCAGCACCAGACTGGGCCGCCGTTCATCAATGGCCGCCAGAGCGGACGTGCTGTCGCTGGCAGTCCGGCATTCATAGCCTTCGTCACTCAACACGCCGGCGACGAGTTCGCGGATGTCGCGCTCATCGTCGACGATCAGGATGTCGAGCGCCATTATGCAATCTCCTCTACGGGTAATTCACCTGGTATCATTCGGCCGCCTCGCGACCTGCCAACGAGTCGCGCGCAAGACGGAGCGTCACGCAAGCACCGCCGCCGGGATTGGCGCAAAAATTCATTTCACCGCCATGTTCCTCGACAATCTTGTTGACGATCGCCAGCCCCAGACCAGTCCCCTTTTCACGGGTGGTCATGTAAGGTTCGACTATCCGGTCGCGATCGTTGGGCAACCCGATGCCATTGTCCCGGATCGTGATCGAAAAATTGTCGCTATCGGCTGAAACGGATACTGCAATTTTGCCGCGATAGTCCGCATCGGCTTCTTTCCTGCGCGCTTCGACTGCTTCCAGCGCGTTTTTCAGGACGTTCGTCATTGCCTGACCAAATTGGTGACGGTCGCAAGCGATAGTTGCGGGCAAGCCTTCATCCGCTTCAAAAGCATAGTCGATCTCAGGATGTGCCACTTCCTGAAGGAACAGGGCCTGACGGACCAGATCCACCCCATCTTCCTGCCGAAAGACAGGCTTGGGCAAACGCGCAAATGATGAAAATTCATCGACCATCTTCCGCAGGTCCCCGACCTGCCGGATGATCGTGCTTGTCAGTTCGTCGAACAGTTCCCGATCCGTCTCAATCTGACGCCCATATCGCCGGCTCAAACGCTCGGTCGCAAGCTGGATCGGAGTAAGCGGATTCTTGATTTCATGTGCGATGCGCCGTGCGACATCGGACCAGGCCGCTTGCCTCTGATCCACCAATTGACGTGTGATGTCCTCGAAGGTGATCACATGCCCGCCCGGTGCCGGTGCGATCTTGGCAGCCAGGCTCAGCAGTTCGCCATCCTTGCCATACTGGACCAGCCCACCCGAAAGGTTCGCTTCCAGCATGGCACCCAGTTGCGGCGCTATTTCCGTTAGCTTCAATCCAATGGGGGCAGACCCGGACTGATCGAGCAGGATCTTCTGTGCAGAGCTGTTCATCAGCAACACTTTGCGATCATGATCGACTGATATGATGCCTGCGGTGATCGATTCCAGAACCGCTTCAGTGAAGGCTCTGCGTTCTTCCAACTGCTTGTTGGCAGAGACCAGAGCCTGGGTCTGTTGCTCAATCTGTGCAGTCATACGGTTGAAGGCGCGGTTAAGCAGACCGATCTCGTCCGCCCCGGTGCGCCCTTCGACCCGAACGGAAAAGTTACCCGCCCCTACCCGGCGCGCGGCACCCACCAGTTCGGTCAGGGGCTGTACCTGGCGATCCGCAAAACGCAGTGCGAACCATATCGCCAGCCAGACCAGCGCCAGTGAAACGAAAAACAGCGCGAGATTGAACCGCCATTGCAGGCTGCGAGCCTTGCTTGTCAGGACATCGTATGACTGCCTTACGCTTTGGGCCCGTTTCCATTGGCTGAGCGCCAGAGCATCGGAACTGCGCGCGGCATAGAGATAGATGCCCGCGTCACGATCTATCGCCGTGAATGCGGTGACCCGATCTGCATTGGCCTCTACAACGACCGGTTCGCCAGCATCAATTCGCCGCAAAGCCTCTTTGCCAACCAGTTCCGAACGGTTTTCCTCATCCGGATCGATGATTGCCGCGATCGTGAGTTTGCCGTCCTTACCCTTCTGCAGAATCGCGGATTCATTGAGTTTTCTTCCAACCACCTGGTAGGAATAGCCCTCTGCGAATTCTGGACTGAGAATGGACGTCTGGGCCAGATAAGAGCGCAAGTCCCCGGCCATCGTTACAGTCTCGTTGCCTACATCACGAAGGTTTTGCTCATAATATCCTCGTGCGAGCCGGTTCGCATTTTCCAGCATTCCGCGCGAGTTGTCCGAAAACCAGAATTCGATGCCTGATTGAAACAAGATGGCGGCAAAAATTGCGACGAGAAGCGTGGGAATAGCGGCAATCAAAGAGAAAATCGCCACCAGCCTCACATGCAGACGAGCCGTACTGCCCGCCGCACGCCTGATGGCACGGCGGCGGCCCATGAGAACGAGCAGTCCCATCCCGGGCAGCAATGTCCCGATGAGTAACGTCGCCACTTGCCCGGAAGGGACAAGACCGCCCTTGGCTGGAGCGGACGAGAACGCATACCAACTGGTGAACACCATCGCGACTAGCGCAACCGCGCAGACGATCTCGAGAATGCGAAACACGTTCGCGCGCCGCGAAGCGACCACTAAACGGCGCCACCATGCAGGCCATGGTCGTTTGAAAGATATCGGCCAATTAGCCATCGTGGCCTGTTTACAACGGTACTGTTGCTAAAATGCAAGAGGTTTTGGGCAAATGCCCACTCATTTCAGCCTGATCGTCATGCACGCTGGGTGAAACGCTCCGGATCGATTGCGAGTTCCCCAAGGCGCTTACGCAAAGTATTCCGGTTGATCCCAAGGAGTTGCGCGGCCTTGAGCTGGTTTCCTCCCGTCTCTGCCAAAGCATGTTCAAACAGGGGTTTTTCAAAGGCCGCCAGGGCGCTGTGGTAAAGTGTCCCGTCCGCCGGCACTGATTCTGCCAGCCAGGCATCAAGCGCAGCACTGAAATCCACATCGCAATCGACCTGTGGCATATCCGGCTGTTCATCCAGAAATGTGGCTACCACTGTGCGATCGATGACATCTTCCCGCGCCAGCAAAGCCATTCGATAGATGAAATTGCGCAATTCCCGGACATTGCCTCGCCATGGCTGCCGTTCAAGTAAGGATACCGCGTCACCTGCAAGAACATGCCGTGGCAGTCCTTCATCAGCCGCAAGGGCCAGGAAATGCCTTGCCAGGGCTCCGATATCGTCGCTCCTTTCCCGAAGAGCAGGCATCTGGATCGGAACGACATTGAGACGGTAGTAAAGATCCTCCCTGAATCGCCCCTCGGCGATCAAAGGGCGCAAATCACGGTGCGTTGCGGCTATGATCCGTACATCGATTGCAATCTCGTCCTGTCCACCGACCCGACGGATGCGCCCCGATTGCAACGCCCGCAACAAACGCGTCTGTGCTTCCAGTGGCATGTCACCGATCTCATCGAGAAACAGGGTTCCTCCATTCGCCTGCTCAAACTTGCCGATGCTCCGTGCCACCGCGCCGGTGAAGGCGCCTTTTTCATGCCCGAACAGCTCGCTTTCGATCAGCTCACTCGGAATAGCGGCCGTGTTGACCGCAATAAACGGCCCCTTGCTACGTGAACCAAGCTGATGGATCGCTTCCGCAACCAGTTCCTTGCCAGTGCCCGATTCACCCAGCACGAGAACGGTCAGATCGTTATGCAAGACGCGGGTAATCATCCGATACACGCCTTGCATGGCCTGGCTGCGCCCCACCAACGGCAGACCGCCGGCGTCGGTCTCCTTTTCTTTTTCCGACGGCGTGCGCGCCTCTATCGCCTGTCTTACCGCACGAACCAACTCGTCAAGATCGAAGGGTTTGGGGAAATATTCGAAGGCCCCGGTGTCAGTCGCGCGGACAGCCGTATCCAACGTATTCTGGGCCGAGAGTATGATGAGAGGCAGATCCGGATGGTCCGCGCGCACTTGCCCCAGGCTCTCGATGCCGTCGCCGTCCTTGAGCATGACATCCGTCAACAGCGCGCCATAATCATGATCCGCCAGCATGCGATCACGGCATTCGATGGTTTCGCAATGATCTACCGTAAGCCCTTCCGCTTCCAGTGCGGTCTTGATGACGACGGCAATCGATTCGTCATCTTCGACTAATAAGATCCTCTCGATCATGCGGCGCGCTTGCCTCCTGCGGGTTTGGCAACGGGCAAGTGGATATTGAAATGCGTCCACCCTTCTGCCTCGTCACGTTCATGCGTAATCCGGCCATCCATGTCGCGGACCAATTTCTTGACCAAAGCCAATCCCAAACCCTGTCCGTTTTTCTTGCTTGTTACGAAGGGTTCGAAAATATGATCGCGCAATGCCGGATCAATGCCTTGCCCGTTGTCGCTGACGCGGACCTGTATCGGTAACCGGATCGGGCGGCCAAGCCGGATAGCATTCATGACGAAGCCACTGACAAACCGGGTGCGAATAATCACCTTGGGATTTTCGGCATCCTTGCACGCCTCGCGCGCATTGGAAATCAGGTTGATCAGCACTTGCACCAGCCCATCGGCATTGCCGAGAACAGGCGGCAGTGAAGGATCGAATTCCTCGACCAACTGAACCTTGTCATCCGCCGCGGCATCCACCACCGTCCTGGCGCGATGGATCGCCTCATGCAGGTTGCATTCGGCAACCGGTTCGGGCTGCTCTCGCCCGAGCGACTGCATACGGTCGATCAGCTTGGCAATCCGGTCGACTTCATCGGCGATCAATCCGGTTAGCGACAATTCAGCTTCACCAACCTTGCGCGCAAGAAGCTGCGAAGCGCCTCTTATCGCCGCAAGCGGGTTCTTGATTTCATGCGCAAGAATGGCCGGTGTACGCACCGCCTTTTCATGATCGTCACTCAAGCCGCCTGAATCGCCAGATTCATGCATTGTCAGGAGTTGCCAGCCTTCTGCACCTGCGACAGGCGACAACGTCAAATCCACCCGTCTCACCGGTTGATTTCGCAAACTCATGCTGACGGCATGAGCGGAAATCTGCGCATCTCCGCGAGCCAGCCACTCATTCAAACGCAATTCGTCGAAGCGGACGAATTGATCGAGGCTCTTTCCAGCCAGACGGCTCATACCAAGGCCCAGAAACTGTTCTGCGGCGGGGTTCGCGCTGGCGATCTGCAAATCCGGATCAAGCAGCAAGACAGCCAGCCCCAGGCTGGCAAGCTGACTTGCCGCGGAAGGAGGCTGATTCACGCGGCCTTCCGATGGAGTAGCGGCTCATAAAAGCGCGACAACTCGTCGAGTACGACTTGCGGGTCGTCTATGAAGTTCACCCGATTACGGAACTCCGCAGATCCGTGCAGCCCCTTTGTATACCACCCCAGGTGTTTGCGGGCGATCTTGGTGCCGACATCGGCACCATAGAGATCGAGCATGCCGTGATAATGTTCCACGATCACGGCGTATTGCTCATCCATATCCGGGTCCGGCAGATCACTGCCATGATGGAGCCAATGCATAACCTGACCGAGCAACCAGGGCTTTCCAAATGCCCCGCGCCCAATCATCGCACCGTCAGCGCCGCTCTGTTCCAGCGCAGTGGCCACATCTGCAATTCCGCAAATGTCGCCGTTGACGATAACCGGAATGGAAACTGCTTCCTTGACCTTGCGGACAAAGGCCCAGTCTGCATTCCCTTTATACATTTGATTGCGCGTACGGCCATGCACGGTAATCATCTTGGCACCGAGATCTTCTGCGATGCGGGCCAGTTCCGGTGCATTCAGAGAGTTGTGATCCCAACCCATACGCATCTTGACGGTCACCGGCACGGTTACAGCTTTAACCGTCGCCTCGATCAGGCTGGCCGCCAACTTTAGGTCGCGCATCAATGCACTGCCAGCTTCGCCATTGACGACTTTTCTGACCGGGCAGCCCATATTGATGTCTATGATCGCAGCCCCGCGATCTTCGTTCAGCTTCGCTGCCTCACCCATCTCTTTCGGGGTACAACCGACAAGCTGCATCGACACGGGTTCCTCGATGGCATCCCATGCCGCCTTCTGAATGGACTGCCGGGTTTCACGGATCGCCGCCGGGCTCGCAATCATTTCCGTGACGTTGAGACCCGAACCGAAACGCCGCACCAGTCTCCTGAACGGCAGATCCGTAACGCCGGTCATAGGCGCGAGAATTACCGGGCAGTCGATCGTCACCTGTCCGATACTGATCGGCTTGATCGCCGGAGGAGCTGGAATTACGGTCATTTCGGAGCCTGTGCCTAAAAAACAGGCAGCCGCATAGTGGATTGCGATCAGACCTGCAAGCAGCTACCCGCGCGGACATATGGTCGCCCCCACCCTTCCTTCCGGTTCGCTGCCGCCTTTCGCAGCCGTAATCGTCGCTGCCGGCAAGGGTTTACGGGCAGGGCAACCGATACCGAAACAATTTGCGCGCTGGCGGGGGAAACCGCTTCTTCGCCATTCGGTAGAGACGTTGCTGACGGCTGGCGCGAACCCAGTCGTTATCGCCATTCCTGACGGTGCCGAGGAACTGGCGGGAGATGCACTGGCAGAGTTGCAAGGCGTACGTCTTGTTAGAGGCGGCGCATCACGTCAGCTGTCCGTCAAAGCGGCGCTGGAGGCACTGACTCACGAGGCACCGGAATATGTGCTGATCCACGATGCAGCCAGGCCGCATATCACGCTGGACGTGGTGACAGACTTACTCGCGGCGTTGGAATCGCATCCAGCAGCAATACCTGTGCTGCCGGTTGTCGACAGCCTGGCCATCGATCGGAATGGCCTGATGTCCGGCAGCGCCAACCGCGAAGAACTACGCCGTGTGCAAACGCCACAGGCGTTTCGTTTCCCGGCGATACTGGCGGCTCATCGGGCATGGACAGGCGAAGCAAATGCCGGAGATGATGCACAGGTTGCTCATGCTCTGAACCTGGAAATCGCGTTGGTACAAGGCGATGAAGCCATGCGGAAACTTACGTTCGCGGAGGACTTTATGGAAGATGAGCCTCCTATTCGCATGGGTACGGGGTACGATGTGCACCGCCTGGCCGATAATGAGGAACTGTGGCTCTGCGGCGTAAAAATCGAGCATCCGCAGGGGCTCGCAGGGCACAGCGACGCTGACGTTGCCATGCATGCACTGACAGATGCCTTGCTGGGTGCGATAGGCGCGGGCGACATCGGCCAGCATTTCCCGCCCAGCGATCCTGAATGGCGTGGGGTTTCCTCATCCCGGTTCCTTGAACATGCCGTAGTGCTGGTCACGCAAGCCGGTTACCGGATTGGCAACACAGATGTCACAATCGTCTGCGAAGCGCCCAAAATCGGACCCTACCGCGATAGGATGCGGGCGCGATTGGCGGAACTTATGAGCGTTGACATTGGTTGTATAAGCGTCAAGGCGACCACAACGGAGAGACTGGGTTTCACCGGCCGCGGCGAAGGTATTGCCGCACAGGCAGCGGCCACTCTCGTACGGGCCAGCTGAGAAGGAATAGCGATCACCATGACTGCACACAGCCTTCTTCCGAAGGATATCGACGCACTGGCAAAACGCGTGATCGAGGAAAACGCCAAGATCGGCCGGAAGGTCGCTCTGGCCGAAAGCTGCACAGGCGGACTGGTGTCCGCGGCTCTTACTGAAATTCCGGGTAGTTCCGGGGTTCTGGAACGAGGTTTCGTCACCTATTCAAACGAGGCCAAGATCGACTTGCTCGGCGTCCCTCAGGACATCATCGAGACTTTCGGTGCGGTTTCGGTCGCGTGCGTCTGGGCCATGGCCCAGGGCGCGCTCAAGAAGAGCGAAGCCGATGTGGCTGTCGCCATCAGCGGTGTCGCCGGTCCGGATGGGGGCACGGAACTGAAGCCCGTCGGAACTGTCGTTTTCGCACAGGCGAAACGTGGTGAAGAAGATGCCGAACCCGTTGCGGAAATGCGCAAACTCGAAGGCAAGACGCGCGCGGAAGTGCGCCGTCAGGCGACTCTCGTAGCGCTCGAACTGTTGCTTCCATAAAGATCGCGGGCCCGTTCTTCAAAAGCGGCAACCATCTTGTGGAATGCCCTTTCAAAATATTGCCCCGCCAGTTTCTCGAACATCTTGTTCTTGAATGCAAAATCGACACTGAAATCGACATCACATTCCGTTTCGCTGACCGGCGTGAACAGCCAGCGGTTATCAAGATCCTTCAGCGGGCCATCCAGATAAATCACTTCGAGGGCTTCGGGCCGGCTTTTGATGACGCGTGAGGTAAACTTTTCCCGCAGCGCCTTGAAGCCCACCAGCATATCCGCAACCATTTCCGTCTCGCTGTCAGACCTCACCCGAGTGGCGATTACCCACGGCAGGAACTCACCGTAGCGCCCGACATCGGCCACCAGATCGAACATCTGTTCTGCGCTGTAGGGAAGCCTACGGACCTCTCGAATTCCCGGCATCGCTAACGTTCCAACCGAGATTGGCGCGCCGCCCGCATCTGAGCGAAATCTTCACCCGCGTGATAGCTCGACCGCGTCAAAGGGCTGGATGCGACCTGCAGGAAGCCCTTCGCCCTGGCGATCGCTCCATAGGCCGAGAATCCTTGCGGTGTGACGAATTCCTCGACCTTCGCATGTTTCGGCGTGGGTTGAAGATACTGCCCCATGGTGATGAAATCGACGTCCGCGCTACGCATGTCATCCATCACCTGATGCACCTCAAGCCGCTGCTCTCCCAACCCCAGCATGATGCCGGACTTGGTAAAAACCATCGGGTCGTGCGCCTTCACTTCTTCAAGCAGGCGGAGCGACGCATAATACCGCGCGCCTGGCCGGATAGTCGGGTACAACCGGGGCACCGTTTCAAGGTTGTGATTATAGACGTCAGGCCCAGCAGCCACGATTGCTTCGACCGCCGCGCGCATCTTGCCACGGAAATCAGGTGTCAGGATCTCAATCGTCGTGTTGGGCGCAGCCCTGCGCAAGGCTTCGATCACCTTCACGAACTGCCCGGCACCGCCATCGGGCAAATCGTCCCGGTCGACTGACGTAATGACAATATGTTCCAGCCCCATTTCGGCTGCCGCCACGGCCACATGTTCCGGCTCAAGCGGATCCACCGCGCGAGGCATGCCGGTCTTTACGTTGCAGAACGCACAAGCCCGGGTGCAGACATCGCCGAGAATCATGACGGTCGCATGCTTCTTGGTCCAGCATTCCCCGATATTGGGACAGGCCGCCTCTTCGCACACCGTGTTGAGGCCAAGGTCCCGCATCAATTTACGCGTCGCCTGATACCCTTTGCTGACCGGTGCCTTCACGCGAATCCAGTCTGGTTTGCGATTGCGCTGCGGCCGGCTCGGATCCTGCGGTGCGGATGAAAGATCGTTCATGCGCTCCATCTAGGGCCACGGTGAGTTTACCGCAATGGCTCGGGACAAACACTCGGCAATCGTTGCCATCTTGTCAGCCCCCTTTCGGCAGGGCATGGGCACAGCATGCCAAATGTACCAACGCTTGAACTCGCCAGCCTGATCGAAGGTTATCGTCGCTTCCGTGAAAATGGCTGGACACCACGTCGCGAACGTTGGGCGGCACTGCGCGAGGGGCAGCAGCCGCAGGTCATGGTAATCGCCTGTTCCGACAGCAGGGTCGACCCTGCGCAGATATTCGATGTCGATCCGGGTGAGATTTTCGTTGTTCGCAATGTCGCAGCCATGGTCCCACCTTTCGAAACCACCCCCGGCCATCATGGTGTATCGGCAGCACTCGAATTCGCTGTTCAGGTATTGAAAGTTAGGGAAATCGTCGTGCTTGGCCACGGAATGTGTGGCGGCTGCAAGGCGGCCCTCACTCAGGAACTGCGCGGAACGCAGCCGGGTGAAGGGGGTTTCATCGCGGACTGGATCGCGCTGCTCGACGAAGCGCGTGAACCGATCGCCCGCGAATTCGGTACTGAAGGGCGTGTGGCGGAACGCGCGATGGAGCAGGCTGGCGTCAAAGTCAGCATCGCGAACCTACGGACTTTCCCATGCGTGCGGGAAAAAGAGAGCGCTGGCGAACTTCGGCTACGCGGCGCCTTTTTCGCCATTTCGGACGGCGTGCTGCACCTGCTTGATGAGGAACAGGACAGTTTCACCCCCATCACCTGACTTGCAGGATGGGGGCTGCCGCTCCATGAGGTCGGCATGGCTGACGAATACCTACATAACATCGCCCTGTTGATTGATGCCGACAACGCCTCTCCGGCAGGTATCGACCCGGTACTGACCATTCTGGCTGAACTCGGTCAGGTGAATATCCGGCGTGCTTACGGCAACTGGCGCAAGCCTGCGCTCAAAGGCTGGGCCGATATCGTCCATCACTACGGTATCGAGCCCCAGCAACAATTCGATATCACCAAGGGCAAGAACGCCACAGACATGAAAATGACTATCGATGCGATGGACCTCCTTTACCGCGGGAGAGTCCATGGCTTCGGGATCATGAGTTCCGATAGCGATTTCATGCCGCTTGCCATGCGTATCCGGCAGGATGGCTATCCCGTCTACGGTTTCGGCAATTCCCGCACGCCTGAGGCATTCCGCCAAGCATGTACGCGCTTCATTGACGTGGATGCGTTAGTAAAGGGTGAGAGACAAGCTACCGAAAATAACGGCGGCGACGTGCCAAGCACGAAAGTGGATGAAGATCTGCTAAATCTGCTGGTCGATGCGTATAATGCAAGCAAACGCGACGAAAATGGTTTCGCCAAGCTTGTGGAGGTCGGCCAGAGGGCGGGAAACCGTTCCAGCTTCGACACGCGTAGTTATGGCTATCCCAGGCTTCTCGATATGATCGAAGCCATCCCGAATTTCACGACCGAACGTCGGGAAGGCGGGCAAGTATGGATCAAGAGACTGCGCTGACGCGCATGTTCGCAAACGAATAAGGGCGACGGGTTGTAGCCCGCCGCCCTTTCATCCATTCGGACTCTAACGTTCCGCTTAGCCTGCGGTAGCGCCCGCCATTTTTTCACTCGTGCGAATGACCCACAGGCGCGCCAGAGGCTGACGCATGCCTGAAACCTTCTCGAAATTGGCCTTGGCTTCAGCGTATTTGCCCTGATCGTATTGGGCAATGCCCAGACGGGTCAGAGCCATATTCGCATCGGCCCCACCGCTGGCGAGAGCCGCCTTGTACAGATCTTCTGCCTGCGCTGCATCGCCATAGCTCAGGAACGCATCGGCAAGGTTGAGCGCCTTTGATCCACCGGCAGCTTTTGCTCCGGCGACTTCACCGGGCAGCGAAGCCTTGTCGCTCGCAATACGCGGCGCGGCGTTCTGACGAGCTTCCGCAACCCACGTGTCCGACAGGCTCAGCGCGCCCGATGCGACCCCCTTGTCGATCACCCGCACCACTTCACCCGGCAAGCGGCGCGGATCGGCGGATTCAATGTACTCCTTGTATTCCGGCCGAACGAACTTGGGGTCGTTGTTAAGACCGCCCGAGCGATCCATGAGGCGGAACAGGTCGAGAGTGGCCGGGACATCGAAACCGGCAAACGTACGGACCATCTGCGCGGCATTCAGCCAGCTTGTGTTCGACGGATTTTCAGCCACCGACATGGCAGCAACATCAATCGCTTCAGGTCCAAGCTTGCCATTGTAGGCAACCAGCGTCGCCCGGTCGAACCAAGAGCCGGGAACCGATGCACCTGTCGCTTTGCGAGCGGCCACAGCCTGCTTGAAAGCCGCAATACCTTCCTTCTCCTGCCCAGCCTGAGCATAGGCGTCGACAAGCAACGGCCCGAGAGCATCATTCTGGAAACCTGCTTCCGCCGCCGCTTTCAACGCCGGGGCAGCAGTGGCATAATCCTTGGTCGCATACGCGAAATTGCCGAGATAGAACTGGAAGGCCGGGAGCTTTTCAGCATCAAGACGACCGCTTTCGATCATCATCTTGACGCCGCGCTTACGCAGTTCGTTATCTTCGTTGATCGTGCCGAGGCTCAGAAGGAAGTTACCGGCAGCCATCTTGTCGTCGTCATTGCCTTCTGCAACGGCAGCAACGGCCGCATCGGCCATCGGCACTGCCGCAGCAACGGCAGAATCGAGTTGCGCCTGGTTGGCACCGCCAGCCTTCAGCTTTTCAAGCTTGGCAATCTCTTCCTGAACGGGGCCCGCCGCAGCCACAAATTCCTTGCTGTAGTTGGCCTTCTTGGCCTTGGCGGCCATGGCAGGCGCTGCAGTCAGTCCGTACCCCGTAACAGTCAGGCACGCCGCCATGGCTACCGCGAGAGCACTCACCGACTTCTTAGGGAAAAGTCCCCGCATCCATTATCTCCTCTTACGGCCACTTTGCGCGGCCCAAACCAGCAAATAATCGCGCTAGTGAAGCCAAAAGCGCGGTTTTGCAACCTTGCCGACATAGGGTTTGCGGACTGAACCGCGATTGAATGAGCCAGTGCTGCGGCGGACTGCCTTGTGACCGTTCCTGCGCATGTGGAAAACGGCCGCTGCCGAGGCCGTATGGCTGGCCTTTCACCGCCCGTTGGCCTAGGCGGAAGTTACAGTAATAAGTAAGTACGAGAGACGCCTAATTCCGTGAGCGACGACACCGATACCCTGAATCCTCCCGTTCCCTCCGCAGGTCCGGATATTGAACGGATCGACATCGTCGATGAGATGAAGACGAGCTATCTCGATTACGCGATGAGCGTGATCGTGGCTCGCGCGTTGCCCGACGTCCGCGATGGATTGAAGCCGGTTCATCGCCGCATCCTGTTCGCCAGCCAGGAGGGCGGCTTCGTCGCTGGTCGTCCTTATCGCAAGAGTGCGAAGATCGTCGGTGACGTGATGGGTAACTATCACCCCCACGGTGACTCCGCGATCTACGACGCTCTGGCGCGTATGACGCAAAACTGGTCGATGCGCGTTCCACTGATCGATGGTCAGGGCAATTTCGGTTCGATGGACCCTGACCCGCCCGCCTCGATGCGATACACCGAGGCGCGACTGGCGAAGGTCGCCAACAGCCTGCTCGACGACCTGGACAAGGATACCGTCGATTTTCAGGACAACTACGATGGTTCCCGCCGCGAACCTCAGGTCCTGCCTGCCCGCTTTCCCAATCTTCTGGTCAATGGCGCTGGCGGCATCGCGGTCGGCATGGCGACCAATATCCCACCTCACAACCTTGGCGAAGTAATCCAGGGTTGCCTTGCTTTTATCGAGAACCCGGCGATCACGACCGAGGAACTCTTTGAAATCATTCCCGGCCCGGATTTTCCAACCGCGCCGTTGATCCTCGGTTCCGCCGGTGCGCGTGCCGCCTATACCGCAGGGCGCGGTTCAATCCTGATGCGTTGCCGTCATGCGATCGAAGAAGGACGCGGCGACCGGCAATCCATCATCCTGACTTCGATCCCCTATCAGGTCGGCAAATCCGGCCTGGTCGAGAAGATCGCGGAAGCCGCCAAGGAAAAGCGGATCGAGGGTATTTCCGACATCCGCGACGAATCCAATCGCGAAGGCGTTCGCGTGGTCGTCGATCTGAAGCGTGATGCAACGCCGGAAGTCGTGCTCAACCAGCTTTGGCGCCACACGCCGGCACAATCGAGCTTCCCGGCCAATATGCTGGCAATCCGCGGCGGCAGGCCAGAGGTTCTGTCGCTGCGCGACATGATCCAGGCCTTCATCCAGTTTCGCGAGGAGGTCATTACTCGCCGGACCAAATTCGAACTGAACAAGGCCCGCGATCGAGCTCACATCTTGCTTGGCCTTGTCGTTGCGGTTTCCAACCTCGACGAAGTGGTTGCCATTATCCGCGGATCGTCCAATCCGGCTCAGGCTCGCGAACGCCTTCTGACCCGTGAATGGGAAATTGGCGACATTGCCCCCTACATCCGGCTGATCGAGGCTTTCGAGCCCAACGCCAGCGCGGAAGGCGACAGCACGTATCGTCTCTCCGAAGTGCAGGTGAAGGCAATTCTCGATCTGCGCCTGCATCGCCTCACCGCACTGGGGCGCGATGAAATCGGCGATGAGCTGAAAGAACTGTCGATTGCGATCGAGGAATATCTCTCCATCCTCGCTGATCGGGTAAAGCTCTACGCCGTATTGCGCAGCGAACTGGAGGAAATACGGGATCTTTATGCCACCCCCCGTGTATCCGAGATCGCGCCTGCCTGGGACGGTCTGGAAGACGAGGACCTGATCGAGCGTGACGACATGGTCGTGACCGTGACGCTGGATGGCTACATCAAGCGTACCCCGCTCTCGACATTCCGCGCGCAGAATCGTGGCGGCAAGGGCCGCGCAGGCATGGCGACCAAAGATCAGGACGTCATCAGCGACATGTTTGTGACCAGCACCCATAATCCGGTGCTGTTCTTCTCTACGGCCGGCAAGGTCTATCGCCTGAAAGTCTGGAAATTGCCGGAAGGAGGCCCCGCAACGCGTGGGCGCCCGATCATCAACCTGCTGCCAGCACTTGATCAGGGCGAAACCATTGCGACAGTCCTGCCTCTGCCCGAAGACGAGGAAAGCTGGGGCGCCCTCAGCGTTGTTTTTGCTACAGCGAAGGGCAGTGTCCGCCGCAACTCGATGGATGCCTTCACCAACATTCCTTCAAACGGCAAGCTGGCCATGCGGTTCGAGGACGGCAGCGATGAACGCCTGATTGGCGTCGCCCTGCTGGATTCCGGTGATGACGTGCTCCTGGCCAGTCGCAACGGCAAGGCAATCCGCTTTGCAGCCGACGATGTTCGCGAATTTACGAGCCGCACATCCACCGGCGTCCGTGGCATGAATTTGAAAGACGGGGACGAAGTCGTTTCGCTCTCGATCCTTCATCGCGTGGGAACCGAGCCGGAAGAGCGGGAGGAATATCTCCGTTATGCTCCCTGGAAGGCGGAGAAGGATGGCCAGCCCAGTCTGGCAGATGAACGCTTTGCCGAAATGGCCGAGAAGGAGCAATTCATCCTTACCGTTTGCGCCAATGGCTATGGCAAGCTCAGTTCGGCTTATGAATATCGTCGCACTGGCCGCGGAGGTCAGGGCATCACGAATATCGACAATATCAAGCGCAACGGCCCGGTTGTCGCCAGTTTCAGCGCCACCAAGTCCGACCAGCTCATGCTGGTGACGGATCAGGCCAAATTGATCCGTATCAGTCTCGCTTCATTGCGTGTCATTGGCCGCGCCAGTGCGGGCGTACGCCTGTTCGACGTGTCCGAGAATGAACATGTGGTCAGCGCAGTGCGCATTGACGAACAGGAAGCCCCGGAAAACGAGGCTGAAGAAGCGATCGTCGAAGAAATGGTCCGGGGGGATTCGCCCAGCACTGAAATTCCCGAAACCCCCGATCGCGACGAGCCGTCCGGAGAAGACGAATAGGTCAAACCGCTTAGGCGTTGCCATCAATTATGCTTGATGGTCACGCCTGAGCGTTTGGATCACCCCGGTGCAAATCAGAAACTGGCCGCAATAGTATAACGGCCAACTGAACCATTCCGCAGGGGAAGCGGGTGGCAATACGTGCATTTGCGCCACAACAAGAAAATCCGAAGCAACGAACAGGACGGCCCCCAGCCCCACGTGATAGCGGGAAAAGCGGCTGACCCAGGCACTACCCGCCATGCCCCCCAGGGCAAGACCATACAGCGCGACAGATAATTCTTGTGACAATAACCACGAGATCAAGGGGGTTGTCAGGAGCAGTGCCGTTGCAGCCGCTTTCTGACTGGAGCTAGGTTGCTCTCTCAAGTTGCGCAAAAACAGCGCGAGAGCCATGAGAAGGCTGACAAAGTACAGCAGCCCGCCAGAAAATTCGTCGAATTCAAAAATCACGTCGGCCAGCGCGGCAATCGCCATGACACCGGCAAGCCATTGTGCATCCCGGCTCCGGTGGCGAAGCATCGCATAGATGGCCAGCATCGCAACTGCCGTTCCCTTCACGAATGAAAGGTAGAGTCCTGGCGTTGGACCATCGCGTAGCAGATAATATGCCACTGCCGCAGCAATGCTGGCCAGAAGATATGGCCGTTTCTCGTAAAGTGCGCGCTTAGGCATTGTTCGTCCCTCTTGCGCCTGCTTGGCCTTGAATGCACAGCCATGCAAGCTGTAGGGCGCTGGCAATGACGCATGACATCCACATTATCGGTGGCGGCCTCGCCGGAAGCGAAGCAGCCTGGCAACTCGCCCGTCGGGGATTCAAGGTCCGCCTTTCCGAAATGCGCGGATCAGGCGACATGACGCCTGCGCATGAAACCACCGGTCTGGCCGAACTGGTCTGTTCCAATTCGTTCCGTTCCGATGATGACCAGAAAAATGCCGTGGGCCTGCTGCACCACGAAATGCGGCGGCTGGATTCACTCATAATGCGGGCGGGCGAAGTCGCCCGAGTGCCGGCTGGGTCAGCTCTGGCAGTCGATCGTGATGTATTTTCCGATGAGGTCCAGAAAACATTGGAAGGCCATCCCAACATTACCCTAGTGCGGGAACGCGTGGATGCCCTGCCCGCCAGTGGCGCTGTCATTGTCGCGACAGGCCCGCTGACGGCGCCAGCGCTTGCCACGAGTATCGGCATGGCAACCGGAGAAGACAGCCTCGCGTTCTTCGATGCGATTGCCCCGATCGTCCATTTCGACAGCATCGACATGTCGATCTGCTGGAAGCAATCACGTTGGGACAAAAAAAGCGGGCCCGACAGCGATGGCAAGGATTACATCAATTGCCCCATGGACAAAGAGCAATATCTTGCTTTCCATCAAGGGCTGATCGACGGGGAGAAGACGGCTTTCAAGGAATGGGAGGCCAACACGCCCTACTTCGACGGCTGCATGCCGATAGAGGTGATGGCTGAACGCGGCGTCGATACCTTGCGCTTCGGCCCGATGAAGCCGGTTGGACTGGACGATCCGCGCACAGGGCGCTGGCCATATGCAGTCGTGCAGTTGCGGCAGGATAACAAGCTCGGCACCTTGTGGAACATGGTCGGTTTTCAGACCAAGTTGAAGCACGGGGAGCAGGTTCGACTGTTTCGCACCATTCCCGGACTTGAGAATGCCGAGTTTGCCCGGCTTGGCGGACTGCATCGCAACACCTTCATAAACTCCCCAACGGTGCTGGACAGGCAGTTGCGCCTGAAAGCTGCGGAGCATGTGCGGTTCGCCGGACAGATCACCGGTTGCGAAGGTTATGTCGAAAGCTCTGCCGTCGGGCTCCTCGCAGGGATGATGGCCGCTGCGGAACTGGCAGGCCGCAGTTGGCAAGATCCGCCGCGCACTACCGCTATGGGCGCGCTGCTCTCTCACATCACCGGCGATGCAGAGGCCGACAGCTATCAGCCGATGAATGTCAATTTCGGCCTGTTCCCCCCCTTGCATGAAATCAAGAAAAAGGCCCGCAAGGAAGCCTATACCACTCGCGGCAAAGCCGATTTCGATGCCTGGCTGAAAGGGATGGAACTGGTTCCGGCCTGAGCCGTCTCCGCGCTCAACACCGGCAGGCAGGCTTCTTTTTGGGCTTCGGCGCGGTCGTTGCAAACTCCTGCGGAGTCAATTCGCCATCGCCATTGGCATCGGCCGCCAGGAATCTGTTCGATGTCGTGACCGCCCATTCCTCGAATGTAAGCAGATTGTTTCCATCCACATCGAGCTTCCGGAAGGCATCTGCCCGCGTCGAAAGCATTTCATTGCGCGTGATCCGCCAATCCCTGTTGCGATCATAACGGAAGAAGCGATGCTGCTCCCGCGTCAGTTCGCTCGCCTCCGGAGGCTCGGGGCCCTGCAGTCCCGACACATCGGCAATGGGAAGTTCATCCTCTCCGGGGGTGTCAGCGACTGTTGGCGGGGGTGGCGCACTTTTCTCGACTTCTGCCCTACCCTGCCACCAGAACATCCCGATCCCGGCAAAACAAAGCGCAGCCAGCGCCCCCAACACGATCCGGTTCATACCTTCACCAACCAACATCACGCGGCGTCATCACTAGCGCCCGATCATTCCAAGCCGGAGCGCCACAACCATGTCTCCAGGCCCGGAAAGCAGTGGTCTTCCCCCCTTGGCCATGCTCCGCCGGGCCAAGCCGCCCAGTACGGCAAGAGTACGTAGCTTGCGCGGCAGATTCCACCGACTGATCGCTTCCCTTTCGGCCAACGCGAATGCCATGGCTCGCTCTTCCGGATTGCTCAATCCCTGCGCGAGATCAACCAAGCCCCAGCAATGGCCAGCTTGGCGCACGCTTTCGACATATTCCTCTTCCCCAGCAAGTCGTGCCAACGCGGCAAAGGCAGTTCCACGACCACTGGCAAAGGAATCCATATGCTCATGCTTGAGCGGGAAATCCGACAGCAGGGTCTCCCAGCTTTCGACGAGGTTCACGAGCGCCGGCGCTTCCCCGGCCCATGCACCTAAAAGTTCGATCAACGGATCACCCGTTGGCCATTCATCGCACGGCTTTTGCAATAATTCACGCCACCAAGCCAAACGCATTTGCGCCAATATGGGTTCTCGAGCCTGACGAATAATCGTGCCGCAACGCGTATCGAGCGCAAGCAACGCCAATGTCATTCCCCGCATCTCTGCGGGGGAATAGGTCAATGCCAAGCGCTGAGGAACCGGCAACTCTTCAACAAGTGAATCCCGCATAGGGAACGCGAATTTTCCGAAAATGGTTCAATCCGCAATTATGCATGATTTGACAGTGAGTTCCACCCCGGCACGGATTACGAACAGAGGTTGTTCACATTGGTGCCACTGACGCCCGGCGACAGATTTCTGTCGTCGCGTATGAGGAAGGCAGCCTCCTGCACGATGTCACGGTTTTTGACGAACATGTCTCCGAAAATGCCCTCATATTTATAGAACACTTCAGCATACATCACTGCGGAACCGGGATTGGCAGTGATCTTGTTTGTGCCGACACCCATCCCGTACAGCCTGTCACCAGTCAGGCCGCTTTTGTCCGTATCATTCCCGTAAGCGGATTCACGATCGAGATCGCCGCGGCAACGTTGCCAATGAATGTACTGGCGGCGCGTGTAATTGTCGTATTCCAGACTCGAGAGAATGATGCGGCCGTTCTGCTCGAAATCGATCCCCTCCCCTTGCTTCATTGCTCCGAACATGACGGAGTCGACATCGGTTTCGGTCACAGTAGGCGTCACACTGCTATTGTCAGTCTGCCCTAGACGAGAAGCATTGTCGGCAACCGAAAGTGCGAGCTGGCTCACCTGCAGATTGGCCGATGCCAGATTCATCACTTCAATGCCGTACATACCCAGGAACAGGAATGGCGGCAGACAAAGGGCAAGCTCGGTAATGCTGATACCGGATCTGTCTTTTCCGATCCTGGCACACACATTCTTTGCCCGGCGGCACAAACCGGCAAAGCGTCCATTGAACAATGGAGTGACAGACTTCAATCGCATGAGTCTGCCTCCGATCCGTAACCATCCTGATTGGCGTAAGGCTGGTTCTTCTTCACAGCCGTCGCCGTGATCGAGCGCTCTTTTGAACCAGGCAAAAACGGCATCTTGAACAGCCGTTCGTAAGTAATGGTCACAGTGTACAAAACGACGTCGTTGGCACCGCCGTTACCGGTTCCGCCAATATCGGCATCCCACTGACCATTGCCGTTCTCATCGGTATAAGTTTCGCCATTGTTGCAAATGCCGTCGGAGTCAGCGTCATTCCATGCCTCGGGCCGTCCGATATCCGCAAAGTCGTAATAGCTCAGGCGACTTGCCGTCAGGCTGGCGTGAGGGGCGATTGTGCTGACCATGCGTTCAACCTTGTCATCGGCCACGGCTGTATCCGCTGTCTCAAGCGAGGAACTGCGCGCAGCATCCTGTACCGCACCATTCAGTACCGACTTCGCATAGGCCAGCTGCCCAAGGTCCAATACTCCCATCAAGAGCATGAGCCAGATCGGAACCGCCAGCGCGAACTCCGGAATTGCGGCCCCTGAACGATCTGCAACCAGCTTTCGCAGACGGGTAACGTGGCGCAAACGCCGACTTGGCATAGGACGTATCAATCCAATCACAGCGTCACTCGCAGTTCGCCGACATTCTTCGCGATTTCCTGGAAAGCGTCGTTCAATTGATCCGCGTTGCTTGCAGTAAAGGCACTGTCACTCGAAGCACATGCCTCAAGATCCGTCGTAAGCGAGGCCCCAAAGGCGATAACCCAAATCCGGATCCCTTTGGCTTTGACTGCATCGCACACGGCGCGGAAACGCGCGGTGTGCCGCGAAGCGTCGTTTGAACGCCCATCATCGGTCACGCGCCGGTCATGGAACTCGATGCCATAACTCGACTGGATCTGGTAATTCGGTTCCATCTGACCGTCGGTCATGAAGATGATATGCCGGGCAACCTTACCACCGTTGGCTGGTTCCTCGGTAACGTTGGCCGAGAAGATACCGTCCGGGGAACTCAGACGCCCACCCCAGATCATGCCAAGATCGTGATAGGTATTGCCCTGCGCATACAGCGAATTGGCATAGGCGTAGAATTCGGATTTCGTCATCGAACCAAGCAGTTTGGCTGCCTGAGGACAATTCGACGAAGCCTTACCCCCTGTCAGGCTCGTCGTGACATCCGAAATGTTATAACTGCCACCATAATACGAGCTTACCCAGGACGTCCGATAATAGGAGACTTCCGGCCACATCGGGGCCCATTTCGTATCATCGTCAGACGGATCCGGCGCCATATCGATATCCAGATCGTACACGCCGCTGGGCGAATAACCGAGCAGCTTCGAGTAACTGAAATTGCTGGCCGCAACCGTCTTGCGCTCCTCAATGCAACCGCCCCAGGTCGAGTTTACATCAGAACCATTGTTGCCTGTCTGAGTGGTGGCACTCGAGAAGGCCTTGTAGTTGCTCGTGTCGTAAGTGACCTGCTTGTACAGGAAGTGATCGAATTCGTGGGTTTCGACCGAGGTGTAGACCGGGTCTTCAGTCGCATACTGATATTGGTATGCGTTACGGTACATATACCGGTAGTACTGCTGATAATATTTTCCGCCCCATCCGCTGCCTTGACGAACGCAGAAGTAATCCTTCGCCCTTTGCGACTGGGATACCGTGGTGGTGGTAACGCGCTGACCGTCCCGGTTTATGTCCGTCTCAGTGTCCGTGCTGGACGAACCATAATTCGACCATCCTTCATCATCGGGAAGGTCATCTTCACAGCTATTCGATTTTGAGTATCGCGTCCCCGAATACTGATAGTCATAGGAATAGCTGATCGAACTGGAACCGCTTCCGCTGGAATATACCGGACTATCCCAATGGTCGAATTCTTCCACCGTGATGGTCTTGTAAACAGGCTCACGCGATTGGATCTTGTATGTATCGACCAGATAGTCAGGGTTCTTGGCATAGATCAGCCTGCCGACATTGACCGACGAACTGTAAGGCACAAAGCCATAGCGAACGCGCGCATTGGACCCTTGAGTGGCAAGTGCGACTGTATCGTAGAAATTCTTCATCGCAGCCTGCAATGCCTGCAGTCTGGTCTGACTATAGCTGATATAGCCTCCCATCGAACCAGTCGTATCAAGCACCATGACAACATCGCTGTTGCCCAGAGACATGGATGCGGCGCAATTTACCGACAGATCAACGGAATCGACCCCGAACAGGCTCATCACTGCTGTCTGCATCGTGGTTGAAGCGGCACCGTTGACGGTATTACCGTTATCATTGCTCGATGGCGTAAAAAGCGTACCCGAAACGCCCTGGTTCGCATCGTCGAAGTTCACATCGAAATAGTCGTCTGCTTCACGCTCTGCCGCAGTATCGAAACCGTTGCTCGAAACCGCTCTGCGGCCAGCAAGAACAGCCGCGTCGCAGGCGCTCTGCAAACGGTTGTGAACCTTGTATGCACGGCTGGCATCCACGCCGCCGCCAACCAAGGCCGCGACGACGAAAATAGCCACTGCTGTCAAGGGCAGGATATTACCTGACGTCTGGCGAAGAAGTTTCGTCAGCAGTCCGGATGTCCACCGCATTGTGCCCCGGGAGTGCCCCATCCTTCAATCAACCCTTGCGTAGCGAGACTCAAGGTGGGCGTTCGCACAGTTCTATCTAAGGAATTCTTAACGATGCCCACCGGCTGGAAGGCAAGGGAATGTAACTTTTGCGGAGGTAACCATTGCGTTGGAAGAAAAATGGCGCGCTGCGAGTACCGAATAAGTCGATACGAATATTTTAACCTTGGCTTTAGGCGTCTCGCCGCGAAGCATCCAAAGTGACCGAGCGATCACCCACAGGTGCGACTTGCACATGGCTATTTCTCATGCGGATTTCCCGCATGAATTGCATGGCGGCGCAGAGTGCCTTCACTCCGCGCCGCCATGCAATTTCTCAAAACTATAAAGCGCCAAGTCGATCAAACCACAGTCAGAACTGGGCCTAACTCAGCGGTAGCAAACCTTTTTCGCGGCTTCCACGATACGCGTAGCATCGATCAGCGCGAGTTTTTCGAGATTTGCGGCATACGGCAAGGGGACGTCCTCATTACAGACACGCAAGACCGGCGCATCCAGATCGTCGAACCCGTCCTCCATGCAAATCGCAGCCACTTCAGACGCGATTGAGCATTGCGGCCAGCCCTCTTCCGCGATGACCACACGGTTGGTCTTCGCCAGGCTGGTCAGAATGGTTTCGCGGTCGAGTGGACGCAATGTGCGCAAATCGACCACTTCGGCATCGATCCCTTCTTCCGCCAAGGTTTCTGCCGCCTCCAGGGCAAGACCAACACCTATAGAATAGGATACGATGGTAACATCCGTTCCTTCACGGACAATCCGCGCTTTGCCTATCGGCAAGACATGGTCATCGAGTTGAGCCAGTTCGAAGCTGCGCCCATAGACCAGTTCATTTTCCAGGAAGACTACGGGATCTTCACTACGGATCGCCGCCTTCAGCAGTCCTTTCGCATCAGACGCATCATAAGGAGCAATCACGACCAGGCCGGGAACATGCGCATACCAAGACGCATAGTTCTGGCTGTGTTGAGCCCCGACGCGGCTGGCCGCTCCGTTAGGCCCGCGAAATACCACCGGACAGCGCATCTGGCCGCCTGACATGTAATTGGTCTTGGCGGCCGAATTGATGATGTGGTCGATCGCCTGCATGGCGAAGTTAAATGTCATGAATTCCACGATCGGACGCAAGCCGCCCATCGCCGCACCCGTACCGATACCGGCAAAGCCATATTCGGTAATCGGGGTATCGATCACCCGCTTGGGTCCGAATTCGTCCAACAGTCCCTGCGTGACCTTGTAGGCCCCCTGATACTGAGCGACTTCCTCACCCATCACGAACACACGCTCGTCACGGCGCATCTCTTCAGCCATGGCATCGCGCAACGCTTCGCGGACCGTAACGGTGACCATATTGGTCCCGGCGGGAATTTCCGGGTCATCGACGCGCGGCTTCGCCTTGGGTGCTTCAACAGTATCCGCACTTTTCGGGCTCGCAGATTTTTCCATGGCGGCCGGTGCAGGAGCTTCTTCCTGCTCAACGGCCGAAGCATCTTCGCCCTCACCCGCCAGCATCGCAATCACCGTGCCGACCTTCACATTCTCGGTTCCCTCAGGAACCACGATCTTCCCGACCGTACCTTCATCGACGGCTTCGAATTCCATCGTAGCCTTGTCGGTCTCTATTTCGGCCAGAATATCGCCCGCGTGGACTTCATCGCCTTCCTTGACCAGCCATTTGGCCAAGGTGCCTTCTTCCATGGTTGGCGACAGGGCTGGCATTTTCAGCTCGATCGCCATCAGTAATTCTCCACCACGACATCAGTATAAAGTTCCGACGGATCCGGCTCAGGCGAGTTCTCCGCGAAACCGGCCGCGTCAGCCACGGTTGCGCGAATGCGCTTGTCGATTTCCTTCAACTTGTCCTCTGACATTCCACGATCGAGCAGTTCCTTCCTTGCCCGTTCGATCGAATCGTTATGTTCGCGCACGTCCTGCACTTCCTCACGCGTACGATACTTGGCCGGATCGGACATGGAATGGCCGCGATAACGGTACGTGTTCAGTTCCAAGAGGACCGGGCCATTGCCATCCCTCACATGGCGCAAGGCGATTTCCGTCGCTTGTCTGACTTCCAGCACATCCATGCCGTTCACATCCATTCCCGGAATACGGAAAGCCGTGCCCCGGCGATAGAAATGCGTTTCTGCCGAACTCCGCTTTACGGAAGTGCCCATGGCATACTGATTGTTCTCGATCACGAAAACGATCGGCAATTTCCAGAGACTGGCCATGTTGAAGGTTTCATAGACCTGGCCCTGATTGGCCGCGCCGTCGCCAAAATAGGCCACGCAAACGCCACCGTCTTCACGATATTGGTGCGCAAAGGCGAGGCCCGCCCCCAATGGCACTTGCGCGCCCACAATGCCGTGTCCGCCGTAAAAACCGTGGTCGGTCGAGAACATGTGCATCGAGCCGCCCTTGCCGCGGCTGATCCCTGCCTCCCGTCCCGTCAGTTCGGCCATGATGACCTTGGGATCGATGCCATAGGCCAGCATGTGACCATGGTCGCGATAACCGGTGATCACGCTGTCCTTGCCGGCTTCAAGCGCCGACTGGATGCCCACGGCCACAGCTTCCTGACCGATATAAAGATGGCAGAAACCACCTATCAGGCCGAGGCCATAGAGCTGGCCAGCCCGCTCTTCAAAGCGGCGGATCAGCAGCATCTGCTCGTAGAAGGTCAGCAGTTCTTCATCGCTGGCTTCGTAGCGCTTCTGCTTCTCATGCTCTTCCTGAAGGCTGCGGAGAGCGAAATTGTCATCTTCAGGCGGAGTGGTCTTTTTGCGTGCGGTCTTTCGCGAACTGTTGCCAGAACTGGCGGCAGGCTTTGCCAAGATTCCTGTCCTCTCATCATGCGGCTAACCATCGGGAAACCGAACAGTGGTGCCTAGCCTATAGGCGCAAGCCACGCGCCTAGGCAACGGCCAGAATGGGCGGATTGCGCACTATCTCACGTGACATCACCCGATCACGCACAACACCGCGCAATTGCGATCAATTGAGTGTAATGACCACTTCATCGGGATGAGCGACATTGAGGTTGCTGCGCAGCAGCTCCCCGACGAGATCCGGATCGGCATGCTTGGGATCGAGCAATGCGACGCGGTTCTTCAACTCGTCCCGCTCCCCCTTAAGCGCGGCAATCCGCGCCTCCCGCTGCTCCAGCAGCTTGAGGTTCTCACTCCAGGCCAAAAAACCGCTCGGCCCGGCAAAGGCCAATCCACCAAGCACCAGAACCCCCAGAAGAGAGAGAGCCCGGATCAGTTTTTCGCGCGGAGAGCGAAGCAAGGCGTCAGCATTGGTCACAATGTTGAAGGAATCACATAAGCGGCATGGATTCAAGCGCTTTCGCGTGAACCGTTCGAATTTATCTGTGGGCTATGACATGCCGCCCACGATTGGGCATTACAGATCACATCAACAGCTCGTCAGAGTTCGAAAGACCGACTTGCCGCCCGAAACCAATGTGAGAAGAGACAAAAGGGCGTACGGCTACCTTGCCCAGAGGCCAGAGAGAGAAAATGGTGCGCCTAGAAGGTGAAACTTCGAACGCGCTGTTCGACACTCTGGCCGAGTGGAACGACCATCTCAAGCACACCAACCTGAAAGGATACGATGAGCCGACCCCATGAGGGTGTCGGCTCAAGCGCCCTTCTCGAATGCGGTGGACCGCCCGACTGAGTCTGCAAAGAAGGAATACCCCAAACCGGTTTCCGTTCGCTTCACTGACGAAGAGCGGGCCGAACTTGAGCGTAAGGCAGGCGATCTGACCTTAAGCGCCGATGTCCGCTCGCGCTGCACATGGAAAAGACTGCTCTTGAGGGCATTGAGGCACAAGGCGGCAAGCCAAGGAAGCGGCAGCGCATCGGTAATGATGGCTGGCCTATTGATTGAAGGCGGCTTGCTTAGGCGGCGTGGACAAATTCCGTTGCGAATGAAAGGTGGCGTAGTAGGTTCGGGCGCATGGCTGCGAAAACCGCCTTCGTTCGACACTCAAAACGTCTGCGCCTCACGTTGGCGGCCGCAGCGTTCTTCCTGTTTATCGCGACGCCCTCCCATCCAGATGTGGCATTCATCGGTTGGACGGCTTTTGTGCTTTTATTCATGATCCCACTTTTCCGTCTGCGGTGCTGGAATTGTGGTGAAAAGCTATTGAAGGATGGCGGTTCACATATCGAGTATTGCAGGACCGGCCTCGTAACCTGGGACATGTGCCGTCACAAAACCTGTGGAGCAGAACTTCACTGAAACGGTCAGCGATGGCCTCAAATATCCACTCCCGCGAAATTCTATTCGCAATCCGATTGCCCTGATCGCTTGGGATTGATTCAAGGCTGTTTTTTGGAGGCAGGCCTCCCGAGCAGAACCGCGCCATCGTCAACGGCATCCTCTGGCGGCTTTGGTGCGGCGCTCCGTGGCGCGACGTCCCGCCCAAATACGGCAGTTGGAACACGATCTATCGCCGGTTCCGACGGTGGAGCGAAGCTGGGGTCTGGGAAACCGTAGCAGTGACGCTTGCCGAGATTATGGCCGACAGCGGCCATTACAGCATCGACAGCACTACAGTCCGCGCCCATGTCTCGGTAGCGGGCGGAAAAGGGGGACTCATCGACGCGCTCTTGGCCGCTCGCGGGGCGGGTTCACCAGTAAGCTTCATTGCCTGGCGGATAGTGGATGAGTGGCCCTTGATTCGCCGCACTGAGCAGAATCGGCGCTACCGCGTCAATTGGCGGCATATACCCTCCGTTTGTTTTGGGTTTGGCGCCTCGACTTATGTGGTTAGATCGAATGTTAGAGAATACCGCCGCTCGCCGCCCCGCGTTACCTATGAGTTACCTTAAGCCAGGCAGGAAACTCTTAACCCTTTGAAAAATGGTGCACTCTGAGGGAGTGTTTACAAACCAAATC
>NZ_JRQQ01000018.1 GCF_001625325.1 Croceicoccus estronivorus | reverse complement strand
GCACTCTGAGGGAGTGTTTACAAACCAAATCCTAGAGGAATTGGCGGGCTGGGAGAAGATTCTCCAGCACACCAGCCTCAGCCAGACATTCGATCCCGATGAACTTGAAGGTGAGGACGAGGACGCACCGCGCGACCGTCGTCTGGCGACCGTGCGGAGGCGTCGTCGTAGGTCTTGAGATCGGAGGGCTGGATGGCACGAAAGCCATACGATCCTCCCTTCTCGCTCCGCCTCTCCTTTGAAGAGCGGGCAAGGCTCTCAGAGCAAGCTGAGGGCATGCCGCTCGGAGCCTATATCCGCTCGCGCCTTCTCGATCAGCCACCGCGCCGCAAGCGTCTCAGCCAGATCGACCAAGATTCCCTGCTGCGGGTTCTTGGCCAGCTCGGCCAGTCACGCATCGCGAACAACCTCAATCAGCTCGCCAAGCAAGCCAATCTCGGAACGCTGCCCGTCACGCCCGAAACAGAGGAGGCATTGCTGGATGCCTCAAAGGACATTGCCGAGATACGGAAGCTGCTCATTCAGGCCTTGGGACTGGAGGTCACGCCGTGATCCTCAAGGCCTCTCAGCGCAGCGGGGCGGCGCAACTCGGTCAGCACCTCCTCAAAACTGAAGAGAATGAGCATGTCGAGGTGCATGAAGTCCGTGGCTTCATGTCCGAGAACGTCATGGGCGCGATGAAAGAAGCCCAGGCGATGGCAAAGGGGACGCGCTGCAAGCAATATCTCTTCTCCGTTTCCCTCAATCCCCCCGAAACCGAGAACGTAGCCATCGAGGTCTTTGAAGGCGCTCTCGCCTCCATTGAGGAAAAGTTAGGCCTCCAAGGTCAGCCCCGCATGGTGGTCTTCCATGAAAAGGAAGGCCGGCGCCATGCGCATGCGGTCTGGTCGCGGATTGACGCCGAGACCATGACCGCCAAACAGCTCTCCTTCTTCAAGTCCAAGCTGCGCGATGTCTCGAAGCAACTCTATCTCGAAAACGGCTGGAAAATGCCGTCCGGCCTGATGGACAGCAAAGCGCGTGATCCGCGCAATTTCACGCTCGACGAATGGCAACAGGCCAAGCGCGCGGGGCTGGATGCCAAGTCCGTCAAAGGGATTGCCCAAGAATGCTGGGCGGTCTCCGATAATGCCCAAACCTTTGCCCATGCGCTCGAAGAGCGTGGTCTGTATCTGGCGAAGGGCGACAGGCGCTCCCATGTCGCCGTCACATATGAGGGCGAGGTCTTCGCCCTCTCGCGCCTGATCGGCGTGAAGGCCAAAGACGTGACAGCACGCCTCGGCAAGGCGGACGCCTTACGTAGTGTCGAGGAAACCAAGGCGCATATTGCGAAGGCCATTGCGCCTCGTCTCGATGGCTTCCTCCAAGAAGCCAAGCGCATGGCGCGGGATGCTCTGAAACCGCTCGCCGAGAAGAAGAAGGAACTGCGTGCGTGCCACGCCGAAGAGCGCCAGCGCATGGCCAAAGGCCAGCGCGAGCGTTGGCAGCGCGAGACCAAAGAGCGGGCAAGTCGCCTGCGGACGGGCGTGCGGGGCCTCTGGGATCGCCTGACGGGCGACCATGCCAAGATGGTCAAGAAGAACGAGTTCGAGGCTTATCACGCGCTGCGCCGCGACCGCGATCAGCGTCAGGTCATGCTGAACGCTCAACATGCCGAACGTCGCAAGTTGCAAGAGCAGATCAAACAGACGCGTGAGCGCCATGCGCGGCAGATTTTGAGCCTGCACAATCAGGCAGCCAATTATCGCCTCATGCGGGATGGCAGTCAGCAAACGATCCGTAGCGAATTCTCGCGGAGCGCAGGGCAAGCGAGGGAGCAATCCCGAAGCGCGCCGACGCGCGGACTTGAACTCGGGCGGTAGTCTCGAAACGGTAAGTGCATAGCTAGCGCTCGCCGCTCCCAAGCCTTTCAGCCTGAACGGTCTCCTCGCTATCGGTTTTCTCTTTTCCCAAACACGGCTGCCGCGTTGTTACCCAGACCAGAGCTTCTAATCCGATTCCCATGACGGTGGGATGCAAGGCGTAAAGCCTTCTCCAGTCGTACTTTCGATTGCGGGCAATGCATCTGTCAAAGCCTCGGATTCAACCACTCCTCCCGTAACGCGGCCCATGGTGGGCAGCGGAAAACTCCAAGGGAGGATGCCATGTTCCGACTGACGAAAGACGGCTTGAAAGCCAAAAGCGAGGCCCAGCTTCGCGACCTGTTTCAGCGAGCTACGCGCGAGATTGCAAGCAACCCACGCCTCAGCGCTACTTTCAGCAACGCCTCGACTGCCCTGCTGATGATCCGCGACGAATTGGCCCGTCGCGGTATCAGCCCCCAATGAGGGAGAGGCCGCCTCAGGCGGCCTTTCGCTGAATGACCTGCTAGTTAGTGGCGATAGTCTGCGATGATCGATAGCGCTCTGACGCAAATGAGCTTTGCAGCGCTGTTCTTCGGGTTTTTGGCAACCAAGTCGCTTGCGGAGAAAAAGACAGAAACCGTTGTGAAAGAGGCCCAATAGTTATCGAGCCCCATCCTGTTAGCGTCCGCTGCCGAATTTGCGAGGTTCACCGCCATCGCTCTGGTAGCGGCACACGGCTCTTGCGATATTCCGTCTGGCAGTGCGGTTGAGACCGCTTCAAGCGCCATGCCCATCGGCGTCACGTAGTCTAGCTCTGGGTTCTGTCTTATTAAATCCTCGACAGATTTCAGGTTACTTTCGAGGGATTTTGTATGAAGAAATGATAACATTAAATTCCTATATTGTTCTTCGGATATTTGGGCATATCCGGCCAACAAAGACAAGATTTTAATAGATATTAGGGTTTGAGGCCGCCTAAGCGGCGGCCTCTTTCTCGGTCACTTCGCGCATGACGATACGGCCATTGAGCGGAAGGGCGTTCAGATTCAGAGAAAAGCCTTTCCCGTCGCGGGTCGGCCAGGCCACTCCGATATCGGTCCAGCGGGCGGACTTACCTTCGCCATTAACGGAATAGAGACGGAAGGCGGGACGGTTTGTGTTGGTGTCAGACATTTTGATGCTCCTTTTCACTTCGCCGAACGGATGAGCCCGTCGGCTTCATGGGAGCACTGAAAAGACACGGGGGTTGCCCACGCGGGGTCAAATGCCTTTAGCCCGTTCACGGAGGCGGAGCTGCACGAAGGAAGCGAGCCGCATTGATCCCCGCACGGGACGGGTCTTAGTCCCCATGAAGAGAAGCCGAGGGGCACATTTCCGTGAGCATGTGATCTTCATAGGAGCATCGGACTGACACATGCAGGCCGTCAGAACGGACAATCGTCGTATTCATCGTCGTAGGGAAAGAGTTCGCCCTGCACCTCGTCGGAAGGCCAAGCCTCCTGCAACTGTCGGAAGTAGGCTGCATTCACCTGATCCTGAAGGGCCAGCATGATTGTAGTCAATTTCGTGATTGAGATCGCAGGTCGGGCATTTTCTGGGCCTCGCATGGCTGCGAGCTCTCGCTTCGAAAGAACCCCCATAGCTTCGGCGAACTCAGCGAGTGATACCTGAAGTGTCTCCGCAAGGCCGAGACACATATCGTAAAGATCGACGCGGCACTCGCTCAGAGATCGAAAATATGGCCGCTGCATAAACTGCCTCCTTCTGCTTGGAGGCTCTCAGCTACGTTCGAAGCGGTAGGTCTATGGGGGAAACAGGCAGCAATCGGTGCCTTAATTGGTGCATTGGTATGAGACCGTCGTTCTCATTGTCGAACAGCCACCGAGTCCGCCTGGGATAACACAGGTGTTGATGCCGCCATCAAATGCCTCAGCCGTTTTGTAGCCCCAAGCTTTGCAGCGTTTTGTCGCAGCTTCGACTCCTTGTTGCGGATTAACTACGGGCTCTTCGAATTCCCCATACTCATAAGACATCTCTACAACTCCGTCAGCCTTGCTCCCGCCCGTTGCGGACATCGTGACGGGAGTTGCACAAGCTGTGAGCAAGCTTGAAATCACCAAAGTGCAAAATAATCTCATCTATTCCCCTATTCTGTTGATTATCGCCATCGATAGTACAACATAATCGGGATCAAGGTCATGTATTTGTTGTATATTTATACAGTCAGCAAAAGAGTGGCCCAAGCTGACGCCGCATCAGGCGAATAGCCTGTCCCGTTGCCTCGTAGCGCATGTCGGGAGACAGGCAGGGATCGCGCAGCGCGATCTCGAAGCGTTTCAGGTAACGCTCTTCGAGGCAACCGTGCTTGCGGATCACCCGCAAGGCTTCCTCATGGTCGGGCAGAAAATCCTCGCACAGCATCGCTGCCTGAACCCTTTCGAGGGCTTCAAGAGCATTTCGGAGCAAATGCTCGCGAGGGATAGCTTTCGTTGGACAGTTCCACATCGTTCTATTTTGTTCCCACAATGTTCTGCACATTCAAGAACAAAATTCAATCTGAATCTGATTGCGCCGCGCCCCAATAGCGCGGCGCTCAAAACAGGCTGAGTTGTCGGGCGGCCTTCTCGTCGATGACTTGCAGCGCTGCGAATTCAAATCGCAGATAACAGGTAGCTACATACAAGCTGCATTGCACGTCTGCACAAGATGGCTGACCCTGCCGCGCCAGGTCACGATATGCACCTATGACATTGCGCAGCTCTGCTAAAGTTTCAGCTCGCAATGAGCGAAAAGCCTGCGAGCGTTGCGGTTCTGGTAGCCTATCCGCTGCCGTGATCTTCTCCCGCATGAACGCTGTCATTTGCGAGGCGTCGGCTGACTGGCGAATTTTCTTGAGACTCAGGCGTTTCCCGCCGTCCCTATAATACCAAAGGCTTCCTGCTCGTACTGGTTCTTGAACTTGTTCCATCTCCTCATTTTCCTTCTCGAATATCACTCCCGAATGGGAATGGGTTGCGCCATGCAACCCTGGCGCTTCGCCGAGAAGTGGGGGTGCAACTGCAAGGAGGCTCCGGCCGAGGCTCCGCCGAAATGCAAATGGAGGTGGATACGTCTGGATGCCTTGCGGGCGCGAGGGGCAAAGCCCCTTAGGATAGAACCCCGTTAGCGATCGTCACCCGCATGGGCCGAGACCTTGGCTCGGTGCGGAAACGCATAGAGCGCGGGCCATAGGCAACAGCGCAATTCAACGGGATAAAGCGCAAAACTTGCTACCTGAGGTCGTTTCAATGCGGTAGCCTAGTTGCATGTCTGAATATCTTGATCTCGCTATTACTTACCGCGCTATCGTCGATGCGGCGAAGCAGCGGAATTTCCTGAGCTATGGAGACATTGCGAAGGCCCATGACGCGGAGTGGTCGAAAGTTCGCTACGCAATGAACCGCCACCTTGAAGAACTCGTGGAGTCTGCTGCAACACGAGGCTGGCCACTCATCACCTCGATAGTCGTCAACAAGAACGGCCTTCGGACGGGCCACATGGAAGACACTGCAATTGAAGGCTTCGTTGAAGCTGCCAAGCGGCACGGCAGGTCCGTCACGTCACCCGAAGAATTCGTTAGGCAGGAACAGGAGCGAACTTTCGATTGGGCACAATCGGCACCTGTTGATCCTCCCTTTTCCGACACTTCAATCAAGAAGCCAAGCAAGGCGGCTGGCCCGAGATTCGTTCAATATTTTCCTTTGGTTCTCGACGCGCTCCGCGCTCTCGGAGGCTCTGCCGAGGCAAGAGACGTTTATGCGTCTGTGCGTGAGAGAACGGATGTCCCAGACGACGAATTGAACGGCGTCACCAAGGGCGGGCAATCAAAGTTCGAGAACAAGGTCGGTTGGGCACGATTCTACCTAGCTAAAGCTGGCCTTCTGGACAGCAAGAAGCGCGGAGTTTGGGCTTTGACCCCAGAGGGTCGCGAAACCTATCTCGACCATGAAACGGCGCTGGCGCTGTTCAAAGATGTCCAGTCCCGCTTCAAGGTTAAAGAAGAAGACCCAGATGACGAGGCACCTGCACCGACAATGAGCGATGATAGCGACATCTTCGATGATCCCAACAGACGGTTCTGGTTTGTGGGCGCAGTCTGGGGTGACGGCACGGAAGACCAGACCGACAGATTTGTCGAGGAAGGCATTTGGCAGAACGGGTATGACGACAAGTTCTCGGACCATATCAGCCGTATGCAGGTCGGAGACCGCATCGCAATCAAGGCGTCTTTCACGCAGAAATACAAGCTGCCCTTTGATAATCAGGACAAAGTCGTGTCCTGCATGCGGATCAAGGCCATTGGAACGATCACCGAGGCCTCGACGGACGCGAAGTCGGTCAAGGTCGATTGGGAAAAGCTCGATCCGCCAAAGGAATGGTATTTCTACACATACCGCGTGACCGTCGTGGAGGCGGATGCCTCCGACGATCTCGCCCGTCGTCTGATCCAGTTCACCTTCGGCGATCACAAACAGGATTACGAGTTCTGGCTGCGCGTGCCCTATTTTGCGAAGAAATATCGCCCCAAGGCCACGTCCACGCTCGAACCCTTCTTCGAAGATGACGCCGAAGAAATCGAGGTCGAGGGTGATGAGGCGACCTTCGAAAAGTATGATCTGGAGAGCATCGTCGCCGAAGGTTGCTTTCTCGACGATGCCGAACTGTCCGATGCTTTGGAGCGTCTCAGGCAGAAGAAGAACCTCATTTTGCAAGGCCCGCCAGGAACAGGCAAGACGTGGCTTGCCAAGCGTCTCGGGTACGCGCTGATCGGCACCAAAGATAAGAAGGTCTCGCGCAAGCGTGTGCGCTCGATCCAGTTTCACCCATCGCTTTCATACGAAGATTTCGTTCGTGGATGGCGGCCTGATGGTGACGGACAGCTTTCGCTCGTTGATGGCCTCTTCCTTGAAGCTGTTGAGGCGGCAAGAGCCGAGCGCGACCGTCCCTTTGTTGTCGTTATCGAGGAAATCAATCGCGGGAATCCCGCGCAGATTTTCGGCGAAATGCTCACCCTACTTGAACGTGACAAGCGGCGCGAAGACGAGGCAATCGAGCTTGCTTACAGACAAAAGCAGGGCGAACGGGTATTCATCCCTGACAATCTATATGTGATCGGCACGATGAACATTGCTGACCGCTCGCTTGCGCTCGTCGATCTGGCGCTACGTCGCCGATTTGCCTTTGTGAGCTTGGAGCCAAGGCTCAATGATCGTTGGAAGGCATGGTGCGAAGAGCAATCCGGCATTGACGGTGAATCGGTCGAACTGATCCAGCGGCTCTTCGGCGAACTGAATAACGAGATCGCCAGCGACCGTTCACTCGGGCCGCAATTTCGCGTCGGCCATAGCTATGTGACGGCCGCGAAAGCGGAGAAGATCGACGATCCGCGCGAATGGCTGCGCCAGATTGTGAGCACCGAGATCGCCCCGCTTCTGGAAGAATATTGGTACGATAACCCCGACCGCGCACGGAAGCTTACGGGGCGCATTCTGGAAGCCCTGTAATGCTCGGCGCTGAGCTCGAAATTCCGAGTGAGGAAGCCGACGACAGCTTCGTCGGCAAAATTCCGATCAGGAATGTATGGCTCCTTTTCCTCTATGCGTCAGGTCTCGCGCAATTCAGTGAACGGTTCGAAGCCGAGGTTGAAGAATCTCCCGACCTTAAATCGCTCATTGCCCGCCTGCTCTGCTTTGCCGTGGAGAAGCGCCTGCGGCGCAATCTGAGCTTCGGTTATCGTCGCCGCGAAGAAACCTTGAAGCGGATACGCGGACGGATCGACATACTGAAAACAGTCTCCGAAGACCTGTTTCGGCGGGGAGAGGTCGCTTGTCGTTTTGACGAGCTGACCATTGATACGCCGCGCAACCGCTTGGTTCGCGCTGCACTGGTCAGACTTTCATCAATCCTAGATGACGCCGATCTCGCTCACCATTGTCGTACGATTGGCAATGATCTGGGACGAGTGGGTGTATCAGGCAAAGAGCCCACGCGCTCGGAAATGGCGGCCGACCAGATTGCCCGACATGAAGGCGATGACCGTCTGATGGTGTCGCTTGCAAGGGCAGTTTACGATCTGATCCTGCCGATGGAAACGGCTGGGGCAAGGTCCATCCCGAGAGCGCAGCGCGAAGAAACCGAGTTTCGCAAATTGTTTGAGAAGGCCATCGGCAATTTCTTTGCTGCCGAGCTCTCCAGAGATGATGGCTGGCGCGTCTATCCTGGCAGGCAATTTTCTTGGCCCATCGAATCTGCGTCGAAGGGACTTTCGGCGCTCATGCCGATCATGATTACAGACATCATTCTCGAAAATGAAACTGAGCGTCGGCGCATCATTATCGACACGAAATTCACGGGCGCGCTGGCGACGTCGCGATTTGACACAGAGCGCTTCAAGACTGGCCACCTTTACCAGCTCTACACTTACCTGCGCAGTCAGGAAGCGCCAGCCGATCCGCTCTCGCTCGATTGTGAAGGTTGGCTCCTCTATCCTTCAATCGGACAGGAAATTGACGAAGCGGCCATCGTTCAGGGACACAGGATGCGGCTCGTCACAATCGACCTGACGCTGCCAAGCTCCGACATTATCGAGCGGCTTCGTCTTCTCCCGCTTGCCAGCCGCCTCACAAACTGAATAGCCCGCGCTCAAAAGAGCGCGAGCTGGCGGGACGCTGCTTCGGATTTTCGCCATGCAGCGTTGCGTGAAAGTTCCTCGATCCAAGCCTCGACATAGCTTTCAGGTCCACCGAAATTGTCCACCTCTGACGGGTGGATGAAGTGGGAGCGATAGCCAGTTTCGGTGATCGGGAGCGGTGCGCGTGCAGGTGAAATGCTTTCCACCTCCAGATGCGCCATCCCTCGGCCATCCTCATAGGCGAGGTAGTCGCGGCTCCAGCGGATTTCGATTTCGATGCCGTTCCAGTTTTTGTGAATGATTGCGTAGTCGGTGTTCATGTCTGCTCGCCTTTTGTTCGGGTTCGTCCGTTCGACGGGAAGACCAGGACGGCAGGGTTCAAAGGGGCAGCGTCACCCGTGCTTGCCACGGGGAAACGGCCAACACGGGAGCGTTAGCGAATGGATCGGGCAAGCCGTTGACGGTGTTCCTGCCCTGCCAACTTTCCCGTCAATGTGATCGGGCGCACCCGAGCGGGGAGCAGACTTCGAATATGGGCCGACAAGCGGCCCCTCCCATGAAACGGTATCGGATAATTGAAAGGCGGCCCTCAGGCCGCCTCCCTGATGTCATTCGAGGTCAGGCTCAGGAGGTACTCGGCAGCCTTGTTCGCAGCACTGGCCGCCGTGAAGATCGCCTTGCGGTCGCCTTTCAAAATGCGCAGCCAGTGTCCGATATAGTCGGCATGATCGGTACGGGGTTCGACCGTGATCCCAAGATCGCCACACAGGAAGGCAGCACCCAACTCGGCAACCATCTCTTCCATCGCATAGGCATCGTCGCCAAAGCGTTCGCCGAAAGTGCGCGCCAGACGATGATCTGCTCCCGACCAGTGGGTCAGCTCGTGCAGCAGGGTTGAATACCAGCCCTCGGACGCATCGCTCGTAGCCGTGCCCGTGAAACGGAAACGGTCGGGCATCGTGATCGCATCTTCCTTGATGCTGTAATAGGCGCTCGATCCGCCCTCGCGGATAACAGCACCCGATGCAGCAATCACTTGCTCGGCACGCTCGCAGGGCGAGATAGGATCAACACTCGTGTCAGGCTCGTCGATGACATATCCATCGACTTGCGCGACGTTGAAGACACGCGATGCGCGGGCAATGAAACGACGCTGGAATCCATCTTCGGATGATCCGTCAGCCTGATCGTCAGGCTCGATATCTTTGTAGAAGATGATGAGGGATGATTTCTCACCCTTGCGGACTTGTGCGCCACGATCCTGCCACTGGCGATAAGTTCCCCAGAGGCCGTGCGTGTATTCGGCGCAGTAGGCGGAAGCCCAGAGGGCGACAGTGTTGACGCCGCGATAGGCCTTGCCGCTCGAAACGTTGATCGGGCGCTCAATCAGGCCGCTTTGCGAATGCCAGGGCATTTGCGGATTGTCGGCACCTGCTTCAATGGCGGCGATAATCTGGTCGGTGATGGCGGTGTAAACGTCGGTACGTTCATGTGATGAAGTAGTCATGTCCTGATCTCCTTTCGCTGTTCCTGAGGACGCGAAGGGACCAGGCTGGGGTCATGAGACGGCTCGTCAGCCGTTAGGCGAAACGGACAACACGGGAGCCGAAATGCAATGCAGGCGAATGGATCGGGCAGGCCGTTGACGGGCCGTCGGCCTCAGCCATGTTCGCGGCTGAATCTCAGGGGTTAGCGCAGAGAGAGAAGCGGCTTAGCTCTTCACTTCCCGTACTGCTTGACGAGGAAGTCCAGCGTCATGTTATCTGTGATCGCATCATGCGGGATCAAGACATACCTCCATGGCTTGCCGCCATAGGTTCTGGCGTGCTCGGTCGCCCAAGCGCACCATTGCACTGCGACGTCCGCTTTCGACAGCACGTCCTTATCCGACATCTGTGTGGCCATCTTCGGCTCCAGCATCAAGATCGTGTCGTTCGTTTCGGCTACGAAGTCAGGCTGATATTCAAGATGGTCTGAGCCGCTGCGATAATACATCTGGAACTGCCCCTTGGCAGGACGCAGCCATTTCAGAGCTTCCCGCTCAAGAATGACGGCAAGGCGACGTTCGCTGTCCGAATGGAATTTGGTCACGTCGGACAGGCATTTGGCAAAACCTCCGAAGAGATAGCGAGCCATATTGCTCTTGTCGGCGGGTGGGACACGGTAATCGAGCGGTGGTTCGTTCAGTGCGGTGTATGCCGTCTCCTTGAGATCGGTGAACCCTTGACGCACTTCATGGTGATACTCGACGGAGTCATCCTTCCAGAAGTGATCTTGCATCTGGGCGTGAACTGCGCGCGCGATTTCGCGTTGGTGCAATGCAAGCACCTGTCCGGCTTCATCGTCTGATAGGTAGGTGCGAAGATGATTTACGACCTGTTCGCCAAGATCGTACAACAAGTCTGCGTGATCGTCGTAGGCGATATCGGGAAAGTCGATCAGTCCGCTAACGACATAGTCTTCCAGGCGGCTTTCCAGCAGGTTTCCTTGCGTCAGACCGACGATATCGACCTGTTCGGTACGCAGGTGCTTTAGCCAAAGCTCTTCGCTGGGAGCCGGATACCTCATACCAGAAAGATCGAGCTGGAATGGCTTGAAGCCTGCCTTTACCTCGCCCTTAGGCATGACGGTGATGCGCGGGATGTCGATGGTACGTTCGACTATCAGTTGTGCGGTCGCGGCGATGACCGCTGCGATATCAGGCTCGGGCTTGGCCATCCCCTCAAGCTCAAGCTGGGGTGGCTGATACTGGCTGCGAACTTCCTTGAGCACTTTTTCCTGAATTTCAGGACGCGCGAGAAAGGTAGTGCTCGGCACTTTTTCTGGCTGACGAGACAGCTTGCGGAATGCCTCGTAGGCAAGTTGCGCGACGCGCACTTCGGCAGGATCAGTGAAAGCTGGCGGGGGAGTCGGTGCACTCGACGCGGACGCGCCGCTGCCCGTTTGCGGGGTCTGCAACCCGAGTCCTGTCAGGATTGACGGCGATGCGACGACTGTCCTTGTCTTCTGCTGCAAGTCAGATTCTTCAAGGATCAACTGCTTGAGGCGGATGGGCGAATTCGGGTTGTTCGCCTCATCTACGATCTCCTGAAAACGATCATGGGCAACGATGTTCAAGCGATCCACTGCGGTCACGCCCGTTCGCTTCCCATAGGGCAACCGCAGGCCACGCCCGATGCTTTGCTCGATCAGTGTGCGAGCGTTTGCGGCGCGAAGTGGGATGATCGTGTAGAGGTTGGTAACGTCCCAACCTTCTTTCAACATGTTGACATGAATGACAATCTCGACCGGATTGTCATTGTGCTCAACGGTCAATAGCTTCTCGACAGTCTCTTCTTCCTTCACGCTGGAATCGACCTGGATCACCTTTCCAGCATACCGAGCGTTGTAGAATTCGTCAGACTGAACGAACGCCATCAGTTCGGCTGCGTGCGTCGTGTCCCGAGCGATCACGAGCACGAACGGCTTGACGATACTTACACTATTCTCGCGGGCGTAGGTTTCCAGCTCGACCTTCACACTTTCGTGGAGGCGGATGCCGTCATTGAGCTTCATTTCCTCGATGGCTTTGGGGGACTTGCCAGCAGGATTGAAATCCTTGCGCGTGACAACCGCAGGTTCCTTGACAAAGCCATCCTCCATCGCGCGGGCGAGAGGATAGTCGAAGATGACATTCTCGAACGCGACGGGGCCGCGCGTGCCTTCGGTGAAAGGGGTTGCAGTCAGCTCCAGACCGAGGACAGGCTTCAACTCATTGATCGCGCGCATCCCCGCTGTCGCCCGATAGCGATGGGATTCGTCCATCAACAAGACGAGGTCTGGTAAGTTAGCGAGATAGTCGAAATAGCTCTCGCCGATTTCCTCGCGGAAGGAACGGATACGGGGCGAGCGCCCGCCACGCACTTCCGATGAGATTTTGGCAATGTTGAAAATGTTGATCGTCGTCGGGAAAAGTTGACCACCCGATGCAATCTGACGCTCATAGGTCTCGCCGGTCGTTAGCACGGGCGGCGATATTGCGAACTCGGCGATGCCCTTGAACACGTACTTTGGCGTGTTGGGCGTAAAGTCATCGATCAGCTTGTTGTAGATGGTGAGATTCGGCGCGAGCACGAAGAAATTTTCAATGCCGTGCGCGATCTTCAGATAGGTTATGAACGCGCCCATCAGGCGGGTTTTGCCGACGCCGGTTGCGAGTGCAAAACAGAGCGAAGGGAAGTCCCTCTCGAAATCACTGACTGTGGGGAATTCACTATGGATCACCTCTAGCGCTGCATCGAGATCCGCCGCCTTTGACGGCGGCACGATCTCGGACACGCGGTCAAGAATTTCCAGGCTTCGGCGCTGCGGCGGGCGAAGGCTCAAACGTGCGGCAATAGCATTGACGTGTCGGAGATTGCTCATGCTGCACCTCCATCGTCAAACAGACCTTTTTGATCTGGCAACGCGACCAACTCTTCCTCGGCCATTGGCAGATTCACAACATTGAGGCTGTAGTCATCATGCCCCCATTCACACTTGGCGCGTATGTGGTTCGGAATCTTGCGAAGCGTGAGGTTAGGCCACTGATCGGCGTTTCCGCGCCAAGCCGAGCATAAGATCATAAGTGTCCGCTTATCACCTACCTCGCCGCTGAGTGTCGCAAGCTCCTCGGCGCTGAGTGTCTGAGTTGTCACGTAAATGAAGTCAGACTCCGACGAACGACCTTGCTGCCAATATATTTCGGAGCTGGGCTCGTAGGTGAAGCCTTCAAGCTTACAAACAGCCTGCGCGAGCATATCGGCGTTGTACTCACTTGAAATGACCTCACGCCCCCATTTGTCCTTCGCAAGCAAGGAAGGCGCGAGTTCATAGTAACGAAATCCGCCGCCGCCCCTCCAAGCTACTGACTTAGATATTCCGCCGAGGTCATCACCATCAATAACTTTCCGCAAACGAGGTACGATGTGGGACGTGCAATGTTCGCCAAGTTCTACCATTATCCAACGGCGCCCCAGCTTATGTGCAACTGCCCCCGTCGTTCCCGACCCAGCGAATGAGTCGAGCACTAGATCGCCTGGCTTAGTGCACATTTGGATGACACGCTTGACCAAGGCCTCAGGCTTCTTGCCGTTGGGGAAGAGCACGCCCCCTTCTTGACCCACGCCCCCAGTTGTCTTGATGTCAGTCCAGAAGTCTCCAGGATTTCGTAACAAATTTTGATCTGCAAAAATGACCTGGATTCGCGGCTGTTTTGCGGAATCATCGAAGTCAGTCTTATACAGATAGACTAATCCACGCGCCGATAGACCAGCGGCAATTTCTTGCGCTCTTTTTGGCTGCGCCTTCGCCATCGCTAAAACGCTTGAAGAACCAACCGCCTGAATGATGCGCCAAGCATTGTCGAATTTGAAAGCTTCTTGATCAGATGCCTTGATCCCATGCTCACGAAAATAACTGGAGAGAGTTTGAGTGGCGGCATGTTCCAATAGGGAATTGCAATGTGCGATTGAACTTTGATCGTTCGACTCTCTAGAGCAAATGTCTTTTATCGAATCGATATCTTCTCTTGATATATCTGTAAGTAGGGTTTTGTATTCGTCATTCCATGCCCCAGCAGGCACGCCTTCCATTTCGAGCTTCGGCGTAATCTCTTTCCTGTAAACTAGAATATATTCTTTAAGCTTGGGGAGCTTTTTGTCGACGTGCGACATCTTCACGCCGGAAGCTTCGCTCATCTTTACTGCAATTACATTTATTCTATTATTTCGTCCGAATATTTCGTCCATCATGACGGTTAGATATGCCATCTCGTTGTCGTCGATCTGAACAAACATCAATCCATCATCGGCAAGCAGATTCCGCAATAATTCTATGCGATCCCTCATCAATCCGAGCCAGATGCTATGCTCTAGTCCATCATCATAGTGCTCGAAGGCGCTTCCGGTGTTGTAAGGGGGGTCAATGTATATGCATTTTACTTTGCCAGTGAAATCACCTTCTAACGCCTTAAGCGCCAACAGATTATCGCCGTGGATCAACATGTTATCGAAGACGTCGGCGTCAGTTACGCGCGTCGCGGCGTGGTAGGTCTTCGACGGGTCTTCGATCAGAATACGGGGTTCCAGCCGAGGCCGGTTATCCTTGCCCACCCAATTCAGTTCGAGTTTCTGCCGTTTTTTCATGCGAGATCACCAATTTGCGGGGCTTGAGTTGCAAGGAATCCAAACAGGCGCAGCGGATAAGCGTCATTACCTATGGGCAATGCGAGCAAAGGGGGCAGCGCCGGATTGTTTTGAAGGCCGTAATGCGCAGTCATCATCGAGCGGATGATGGCACTGACATCGGCCTGAGTCTTAAACAGGTTGCGGGGATTTCTGGTCGCCGTCAAGGGCTGGGTCTCAGACCATAGCTGCTGACGGAGAGTGTCTAATTCAGCACCGACTGCCGCAGCAATCTTTTGCGAATCCAAGGGGGGTACGCCCGCAATGGCGTCCCTCATTCGCTTCATCATCACAAAGGCAACTGCATATGCGCCATGCCTGTAGGTCAGGCGTTCCATTTCGGTGGTAGCTCCAGCCACCTCCTCGCTCATTCGTGTTGCTAGATAGCGGAATGCGAGAACAGCATTGCGAACCGCGAATGCGGTCAATGCTGGAGTGAAGATATCTGAATACGGGTAGTGACCAACTTTTTGGAGGCTCGCCGCATTGCGCTTTGCCATGACCGGCAAGCGGGGATCGGGCGGCAGCATCGCCAAGGCGAAGGCCGCCTCTTCCGCACGAATAATCGTTCGATCTGCGGGGTCGAGAGCTTCGGCCTGGTAGGCGTAGCGATAGCCCAGCAATGCAAGCTCGCTGCGGAGACGTTCTTGTTCACCGTCCAAGGCGATGAAATCGGCCTTGCCAACGTCGTTCTGATGGTTGCGTGCTCGGGTGACAGATTGTCCGAACGCATTTTCGGTGTCGGCTGCGATCACCGTGATTAGCACGCGCGCGTTCGCAATGCTGGACGCATCTGCCGCCGACATTCGCCGCGCCGCCGTGGCAACAGTCTGCGCGCCATTTACAATGGATAGCTTCTCGATCTTGAAGCTCTTTGACGCCCGATTGCCGCCCCGACCCTGCACACTGCTGCACAGCGCCGTCACGCCATTGTTGAAGAACTCGAAATCTGCCGGATTGGTTTGAAGACTTGCATCAATTGCGCGGTTCACGTCAGTCTTATGGCTTAGCGAAGAGCGGATATTCCGTGCGTATAAAGCCCGTCCATATTGCAGGTGGAGATTGGCCAGCTCGCTGAGCTTGGCCATGCCGATATACGCGGTGCGCGTGCCTGTGAGCTTCGACCAGTCTGTGAGAGTGAGCCTGCAATCTATCCGCTCGTGGGCATTTACCGAACGCAGGGTGGCGGTGATGTCGGCTCCAGCAAAGTCAATGACATCAGGGGCAAAGCGATCTTCGCCATGAGCGGGGTCAGAGGTAGTGTCAGCGAGCGCTTGCTTTGGATATTGTCCTAATGCCTGGCCTGTGTGGGCGACAACAAGTTGAATATGCTCACATTCGTCGAGGGCGTTGTCGATTTCAGTCTGGCGGTCAATTACGTTCTGATTGAAGCCGGAATAGTCCATGGCAACCAGTTTGCGGATGCCTTGGCAAAAATTGTTGGCTTCCTCTTGAGAAAACTCGTCTGACTTCTTCAGCTTGCTCTGAATCAGGAAAAGAGTCTTGAGGTCAGTTTGGTAGTAGATCGCGTCGATGCCGAGATCGCCGAAATCATCAACCACCGATGCGCAGGCATCGGCGATGCTTGCACCGCAGTGGTGGTGGACGAAAAATGCGCTTAAGGAACGGGCAAGATTCTTCTGGTCGTTTTGCGCTGCATCGGGAGATGGCAGAAGCAAGGGAGGTAAGTTTCCCGCATAGACCTCGGAGAGGTGGTTTTTGAGAAGAGTAAGCTGAGCGGTTTCCATGGCTTTCCTAGCTCGGCCGCTTCAGGGGATGCAGGCGACGTGAATCGCCATTATTCCGCCAATAGCTGCCGGATTTATCGCTACTCGGCCAACCGTGTTCTGGATGGGTCAGAGCATCAACGAGTTGTACGACTTGCTTTGCGAAGCCAATCGCATCGGTATCCAAGAGTTCAAACGAGATGGCCTTGAAGTGGGCACCAAACGCATTCCGTGCCTGTGCAATGCGGGTGAGTTCGTCCAGCATCGGTTTGAGCAAGATTATCTCATGTGACGGTGCGCTTGCGTCTGTCAGGCCATCGCGCAATTCAACTTTGAGAGCGTCGCGAAGCTTATTGTCGATAGCGGGAAGCAAGTCACCAAGTGTATAGGCAGCGCCCTGACGACGCGGAACTCGGCATTCATATTTCTGTGTGAGATAATCCAGCACAGCTTCAAGGATCACACCAGCCTTACTGCAAATCGCCTGCGGATCGACCGGCGATTCAGCGAGCAGGTTTTTGAGACGGTCGATCTCGGGTAGCGAACTAATCAGACGGATGCCGTCATCGATTGCCCAGCCTGTCAGCTCGACGAACTGGCAGGCCTGTCCAGGCTTGAGCCATCCCCAGCGGTATTTCTCCCGCCATGGACGGTAGTGCGTTGTCACGATGGTATGTCGGAAATTCTTGCTGACCTCATAGATCATGCCGATGACACGCTCGACATGCGGCTCGTCCACGCTGCCCAGCACGTCATCAAGGATCAGGACTGTTTCCTCGGGACGATCGCGCGCGGCTAGTGCGAGGAATACGCATAGACCTAGCGTATCGAGATGCGATTGGCTGAAATATGCTTGCGGTGGCACATCGAAGCCGGAGAAGTCGGCTTTTAGCATGATGGAGGCGCGCCTCTTGGGATCAAGCTCGAGGGCAATAGTGTCCAACCCCTCGCCAGGGTGAACCAACTCGTAGAGCTTGCCAACTTCCTGCGCGATTTCGGAAACAATGGTATCGGTGAATATCTGTCGCTCGTCGGTGCACTGGCTCAGCGCATCATTAACCTTCGGAATTAGAGCCGAAAGCTCGACGACCTTTGCAGAGTTGACATCATAGCGATCAGACGCGGCCTTCAGTTGGGTGAGAAACTTGCTTTCGTCGCGCCAGCCCGCTTCGGTCGTAGCCCACGTTGCTGCGGTTTCATCGTTAGCATCAAGCCATGCAGTCAACGCATCGGCATCACTTGGCGGTGCGATTGGCAAAAGTGAAACCTGCGGACTCCAGCTATGCCCAGTCTGCGCCGCGCCGAAGGTGCCTACAGCCTTAGCGAGATCGTCGGCAGTAAGTTTCAGTGCCTTCTCTGCATCTTGTAGGGCGGCATGCTGTTTGCGCCATTCAGCCGTTGCAAGGCGCAAAGTCTCGAGTTGCTCCAACCGCGATTTGATTGCCGCATGAAGGCCAGCGGCATTTTCGCCGCTTTCACAAAGAGGACACACTTCGGTATCGGAATGCTGTGTCAGGTAAGCGTCGCCAACAGACAGGAGCGCGAGAGTGTCGCCAGCCCCGTCTCCTGCCGCACTTATGGCGGCGAGCTGGGATTGATCCGCCGCGTCGGCTTTTGCCTTTGCGGAGACGACTGCCTCGTGTTTGGATTTTAGATTCGCTGGATATGGGCGCAACGCTTCATAGCTTGAACGAAGTTTGGATATTGCCGCGATGTCGGCTTCCAGCCCTGTCGTCGGCTGCGCAAGCTTCTGCTTCGCCCATGTGTCGGCATTTAGGCCTGCGGGGCTATTGGCTGCCTCGTAGAAGCCTTGTAACGCAGCGAGGTTTTCTGCTTCGGCTGTCTTCGCCTCCTTTTGCTCCGAAACCAGTGATTTGCTGAGCTGTCGGAGCGAATCTTCGGAGCGTTCAAAGGCTTCAATATCGATGAAGCGCTTGATCTCAGCATAGCGCTCAGCGGCTTGCGCCTGGATCAGATTCAAAATCTGTTGGTGGCGCAATATCTCAATGCGAGGGCGCGCGCTTATTGGAGAGACGGAGACCTTCTTGTCGGCAATCGTGCCAGTGCAATTGGCGGCTGCCGTTTCGAGAACTACAGACAAGTCGGCTGCGGTCTTGCCTGCCGTCGGCCAGTATTTTTCCAGCCCCTTGCCCATGCCTCGGTTTTCGAGGGAGCCGATACGCTCAGAAGCGAGAAATTCAAATGCATCGCAAATCGTGGTCTTACCGGTGCCGTTTTCGCCGTAGATTAGCGTGAGCTTCTTGCTCTTCTCGAACGTGAGTTTGAATGTTTTGGCTGAGCCGCGAAATGATGTCAGTGTCAGCGATTTGAGGGGGGCGGGTGAGGTCATGAAGCCTCTCCTTTTGCCGCGCTCAGCTCGATTTCAAGCCGCCAATCTTCACTCTTCAATGTTCCTGATGCAATCTTGGAAACAAGGGCATCACGCTTCTCACTCCGGAGAAGCCCTGCGCAGATAAGTCGGTCGACTACCTTTCCAGCCAAGACATCCGAAGGAGATTTTGCATCGGTCATACGAGACTCCAGCGAATTGCAAAAATTTGAGACATTTCGATGTTCTGCTGGAGACGACTCTCGACATCCCCGATCAGTGTCGATTTGCGTTCGTCGATCTCATCTTGTGCATCGAACAGTGACTTACGCTTGTTGTTGCGTTGAGATTCAAGTTCCTTGATGCGCTTCTGGAAAGAGAGCTTTTCCTCAAGCGTTGACGCCAAAGCGGAAGTGCGACGTGCCTCCTTTATCGTACGATCAAGCTCCTTAATGTCGAATTCGAGCGCCGATTTCATATCGTCCGCCCAACCTTCTAGTTTATCCAGTTCCTCATCGAACCACTTGGCCTGCCGAACTGCGAGAGCATCGACGATGGCTCGTTGCTCGACATCTACTGCTTCGGTCACTGCCGTCGGCAGCGCAAATGACGCCTCGCTGAGTTTCTTCGCTGGAAGATCGAATAGCCGGAGTGCGGCTTTGCCATCGATCCTGCGTCCATCATCGGTGATGGCTGTTAGGATGATATGATCTTGGTCGTCGGAGCCGCGAATGGACATTTTATGTGCTGCGAGTGTCCCGCGCGATCCAACAAAAGGCTCCAGCGCAACCGACTTCTGCGCCCATGCTCCGTAATCAAACTCGAAGCTCGCGCCTTCCAATTCACGCGACGCTGCATCATCCAAAATGCGTTGCGCCAAGGGATGGCCAAGGCGATAGCGGTGGCCATCCAAGCCCTGCTTTGTCATGAAGTACTGCCCAGGAGGCGCCATGGTGCCTGAGGGCACCGAATTCAGGTGAAAGCTGAGATAATCGTCGTCGAATTTGGCAAGGTTCGCCAGTTCGTGTTTGGTGACATACCAGAGCATACGCGCATAACGGTCTATGTACTCTCGACTGCGATCCATGTTCATCTTGAGTCGGTCGTGAACCTCGGCGTCAAAGTTTTCGAGGAGCTTGCGGCGCGTGTCTTCCATGGTGACATTGATGTTCTCATCCATGTCGGCACGCAGCCGCTCGAACTGCGTTTCGATATCCTCGGTCGTGCGACAATTCTGGTAAATCGACACAATGCGCTTCTCGAATTCCACGCCGGATTCGATGGCTCCAAGAACCTCATCTGACGCGCCAAAGACGCCATCGAAGAGCTTAAATTTCTCGGCGAGGAGCTGATAAACCCGTTGGTCGGCGGCGTTGTTTTTGTTGAGAAAGTTCACCACGACGACGTCAAAGCGTTGGCCATACCGATGACAGCGTCCAATGCGCTGCTCAATCCGCTGGGGATTCCATGGGAGGTCATAGTTGACCACCATGGAACAGAATTGGAGGTTGATGCCCTCTGCCGCCGCTTCGGTTGCGATCATGATCGATGCCGTTTCGCGGAAATAATCTACAAGCGCCGCACGCATATCGGCTGTGCGTGATCCAGTGACACGGTCTGTTCCTTCGTGTCGCTCAACCCATGCCGAGTAGATTTCCTTGGACTGCGCATCTGCGTTGGAGCCGTTGAACAAAACGAGTTCGTCGCCAAGGCCATTCTCGGTGAGCAGGCGGACTAGATATTCCTGCGTCCGGCGAGATTCTGTGAAGATGATTGCCTTGCGTGATCCACCAAGTTCGGTTGCCTTGCCAAAGCCCGTCTTGAGTGCGCTGAGCAGGGCTTGCCCTTTTGCATTTTCCGTGACGGAAACTGCTAGGTCACGAAAGGCTCGGAGGTCGTCGATCTCGGCTTCGATGGCGGCGATGTCATCTGCTGTGAGAAGCTCCTGCTCCTCATCATCTTCCGTCCATTCATCGACAATCTCGTCATATTCCTCGAAGTCATCCGCGATTTCCGCTTCAAATTTCTGGCGTAATGAGGTGTCGTCGCGAAGCTGCCGCTCAAGCTTGCGTGCTAGAGTGTCGAGTGCGCCAGCGATAGCGAATGTCGATGAAGCGAGGAGCTTGCGCATGATGAGGGTCATCAGCGTGCGCTGACTGGATGGTAATGCCTGCAATGATGGCCGTTGCAGATAGCCTGACACCATGTCGTAGAGGGATTGCTCTGCCTCTGTTGGCACAAACTCTTGAGTAATCGGAATTCGGTTGGTGTACCGAATGTATTCGAGAACCTGACGGCGCAAAGTGCGGTGGCATATGGGGCGGAGTCGCTCTTTCAGCTCATCAAACTGGCCATCGGTCAAACGCGCATATTGGGAGCGAAAGCTTTTGGCGTCCCCGAATGCATAATCGTCGATCAGGCTAACCAGGCCATACAATTCCATTAGCGAGTTTTGGAGCGGCGTTGCCGTTAGCAAAACCTTCGGCACATTCGCGAGTGCAGCTTTGAGTGTACGGCCAATTCGGTTATCCGGTCTGTAAACGTTTCGCAGCCGATGCGCTTCGTCGATGACGACCAAATCCCAAGGAATTGTCATCAGCTCTTCTGCGTGACGAGCAGCAAACTGATACGAACAAATCACGATATGGGACTGCTCGAACGGGCGACGTACGCCCTCCTTCTTCAGTCGGTTGTAGTTCCGTGCTTCGAGAATGCCTGTCGGAAGGAAGAATTTTTCTTCGATCTCCTGCGACCACTGCTTGCGAAGGTTTGCAGGAGTAATCGCCAGAATGCGGCGTTTCCCTTCCGTCCATTTTTGGGCAAGCACGAGACCCGCTTCAATGGTCTTCCCAAGGCCAACTTCGTCAGCAAGAATGGCTCCTTTGGAGAGTGGTGATTTGAAGGCGAACAGAGCCGCCTCAACCTGATGCGGATTGAGGTCAACTTGCGCGTCAAGCAGCGTGCTCGCGAGCTTTTCGGAGTCTGCTGTGGAATGGCGACGACTTAGCTCATGCGCGAAAAGCTTTGCATGATACTCAGTCGTCGCAATCTGTGCTGCCCCCATGCCCCTCTCTCACTTTGGTGTCGATCCAGTTCTCTACGTCGGTTCGCTTGAAGCGCCATGACCCTCCGACTTTGAACCCTGGGAGTTTCCCAGCCGCCGCGAGCTTGTAGGCCGTTTTCTCGTTGATTTTGAGAAACTCGGCTACCTCGCGCATCGTGAGAATGTCGGTTGGCATCGCGCCTCTCCGCAAACGAGGTCACCACTATAGCGAAAATTGGAGAAAATCCGAGAAAATATAGTGAGCTATCCACGAGTGAATGGCGTTTGCCGTCGGTGTCCAGAGGGGTGGCGTTAGCCCCTTTGGTCGCTTCCACGGGCGATCCTGTGGCGGCATCCAATCGGCGAACGGTTGGTCTCGATGAAATGGTCGATGGGGTCGAGGGGAGCTATGAAATGCTCCCGCGCCCTCGCGTGGCACGCGGCTGGGTTCAAAGGGGTCAGGCACGCCCCTTGTCGATGGGGGAAGGCATACGCTCGTATGCCTGGCGGGGAGAGCCGAAGTCTCCCCGATGGCGCTGAAACGCACCTGGCCTGGCTGACCCAATGTCCGGCTGAAAAAGGTTGTGAAGAAGCGCCATATAGCCGGGAGGGATGCAACGGGAGGCGCGCAGCGGGCCGCCCTTGCCAAGGTCTGCCTTTGACAAAACAAAAATCAAAATTTTTCGTTTTGTAATACAAAGGCACACCTTGCGGAACGTGCTAACGCATAAAACTGGCTCAAAACCAGCCTTGGGGACGCTCGACCCTCCACACCCCTATATACCGAAACTCGCCATATCGAAACGTATCGGCATGGAATTACCGTATCCGTCCTGCCATGACGCTGTAACCGTATTGTGACGCAATGCGGCAACTATCAGCCGCTCTTCCCCCCAACTCATATGCAAATAACCCGCAAAGCCCTCCCCAGAAGGAGGGCGCCATGCCGAAGACCAATGAACTGACTGTCGCGATGGTGGGGAAAATCCTGATCCTCAACATCCTGTTCCATGTGCTTTCGGGCATCTTCACGGGAGTCTGGATATCAGACCTCGTGGCCCCGACGGGCGAGATGACCCTGCTGACATGGCTGGAAACGGTCATGTCGGCGGTCGCGATTGCGGCGGGGCTTTCATACGGCTCCTACATCGCCCTCACGCACATCCCGACGCTGCCGCGAGCAAAGCGCAATCAGGTGATGGGGATTTTCGTCGCGGCCTATCTCGCGGTCGCGGTCATGCTCGGGATCGCGTCTTCTTCCGTTCTCGCCTCGGCTTCGGGCGAAGTCGCACACATGGAAGCGAGCCTGACCGCCCAAGCGCAAGCAACGCAGGCGCGCCAGCGCGCTGCCGCGTCGCTCATCAACCGTTCGTCGGTGATGAACGATTGCGAGAGTTCGGCTGGCAATATGAGCGTGCAGGAGGTCGGGACGGGCGTCTATAGCGGCGAAGGCGGCAACGTGGGCCAAGTCGCGACGGCTCTCACCAATATCAGCGAAGGCTGCGCCAATGCGCGGGCCGCGATTTTCGCCAGCCGTGCAAAGCTGGAACGGCTGTTCTTCAGGATCGACCGCCTGCTGATCGATACCCGGCGCGTCATCGACAGCGACATGGAGCGCCACGAAAAGCTCGTTGCCGTGCGCAAGAACAGCGAGAACTTCACGCGGCTGACGCGGGAAGTGAACGACGCGCTCCCTGTCGAGGCGATGCAGGCGGTCGCGGACGCGATGCGCAAGGACTGGCTCGCGGCAGGATTGCCGCCGTCCGCCGCCGCTGCGATCACGCATAATTTCGATGGTATGGCGGAGGAATTGACCGAAGGGCTGGATGATATCGCAGCCCTGAAGGAAGAGCCGATCCCGACCATGCCTGTCGTGTCGAACATGGCCTATCTCGCGCTCTATCCCGAAGCGACCATCGCGGCGATTGCGATTGGCGCGTGTATCGAGCTGATCCCGCTTGGCGGAATCCTGCTCGGCTTCGTGATGGTCACGCACAAAGGGTCGGGCGGCGGAGGTAGTCAGCCAATGCCGCCTGCCGCTCCAAGCCCGCCACGTCGGGTTGGGAGACCACGAAAAGCCTGAACGGAGTGAGGCGACGGTGATGCGGGGCGCTGGGGACAGCGCCCCGCATTTTTGTTACCACCAGCTCGTATAGAAGACGTCCAGCCCGTCCGCGATGGCTTTGCGTGCCTTCTCGACGAAGGCGAGATCATCCTCGGCCTCGCTGCCGTCGGATTTTCCGAAGAAGAAGCCTTGGGTGATCGGCAGTGCGTTGCGTCTGATCGCAAGTTCCAGTTCGTCAAGATCGCTGGACGTGAGGGCAACGGGAACACAGTTGAAGTTTTCGCTGCTGCCTCCTTTGGCGTAGTAGAGTTCTTCCATCCAGCCATGCAGGTCCGGGTGTTTGCGCCAATAATGGAGGCGGGCTTCATCGGGGAAGATGTCGATGTCGAAATCAACATCCCGATCAAAGAGGTTCGCTGGCGCGGTGTAGGCATACATATCAAGTCCCATAATGGTCTCCTTTTCATTGCACCGCCCGACCTTCGGGCGGCTGATGGAGACCTGCGGCCCACGCCGTTCTTCGTGCGGGCAACGCCCCAACACGGGGCACGTCAGTGCAGTGGTGCGGGCCGGGGCTTGCCCGCCTTAACGAAGCGGACGGGGGCAAAGGGTGACGTGAATTCAGCCGCCGATTTCAGAGGTCGTGAAAAAGGACGATCCATTCGGAGCATGGGAGTCTGGGCATCCTGCCAAGGCAAAGGAACCACAGATTGCGACGACACAGAAAACACTGTATGAAGTCGAGGGGTGTTTTTAAGGACGTAAACGTGGGCAAGAAATCGACAAGTGCCAGTCGCAAAATTGTTACGCTGGCTGACGTTGCGAAAGAGCGAGACGCCGCATCGTTGGATGCGCAACGCCGACGCAAGCAGAGTGTCCGCCTTCAAGACTTGATACCGGGCCTTGACGACCCAGATGAAGCACGCCGTCACAAGGCGCGGATGGAAGAAGTCCGCAAGGAGTTCGACGGTGGGGACGCAGCATGGCCCGAAAATGATGTTCTCACATCAAAATTTTATAGCGAAACTTTAATAAAAATATTACAATTCCAAAGATTGAAGGATTTTGAGGACAGATTTATAGAATTGATGAAGTCAGTAGCGAAAGAGGCTATCGACGGCACCTCGCTTGACCAAAATCTTCCTGATGCAATCGAGAGCCTGTTAAAATCTCACTTCCATCGTGCTCACGAGTTAAGCAAGCCAGAAATCCCAACTATCAAATATCGCCCCCGCACAGACAAGATTATTCCATTCCTATACCTTGTGTGGTCAGAGTGGATCGCTAGCGGTCATTTCACGAAGCAGGTCTTGAGGCAAAACGACAGGCCTGCCTACACAGCCCTTCAAAACTGGCTTCGGCACAATGAGATGCCGACAGTCATCGCGGCTCGAAATTATTGGGAACTGAATGATGAGTTCGTCCAGCGCGAATGGTTCCACCGCGATGAAGTTCCGCGTGCTGCTGGGGCACTCTATCGCCGTACCCCCGAAGATTAAAACATCGCTCGCGCACAAGCAGTGTTGACGAGCAATCTCGAATCACGCATAACCTCTTTCTGAGAGGTGGCCATCCCTCGCTCAGATGCTTCAACGGGTGAAGCGTCTCACAATCCCGCTTTTCGCGGGTGATACGGGAGTGAAGCGATGGCTATGCGTGATGGACGCGCCCTTCGGCGCGGAGCGTTGACCGCTGATCGGCGGGTTTATCCGGCACAGAACGACAATGACCTTCCGGCTTGCCGGAATATCCCTTCCTGCGCCCATTGGGTGTGGAAGTACTGGTCGCGTTGCGTGGCCTGCCCTTGGCAAAGGGAGGGACGAACGTGACGGACTGGCTGTCTCCAGAAACGCTCCACGCGCTCGCCGCGAACGATAACGACCTTGAGGGGATCGTCCGCCTTCCTTCACCTTCAAAACTGCTGACCAAGGCAGCCGTATATCGACTGGCGATAGCCTATCGTGCGCTGCTGCCATGCAGCCGTCGTGGCTTTGCCGATCTGCTCTCCGATATTGTCTGGGAGTATGAGGGCATTGTTCTCGATACCAATGGGCGCAGGATCGACCAGCTTGCGATCTGCGTCGATACGATCTTGCGAACCGACGAAGACCCAAGCAACTCGTGGCTTGGCGGCTTCCTGAGATTTGCGGTGTATCAGCCCAGACAAGCCCCGCAAAAACGCACGCTGCCGCGATTGGAACTGCTCTATCTGGCGCTGGCGATCCGTTACCCCAACGTCGCGGCGCGGGTCATCGCATGAATAATGGGTGGCGTGGGGTTTCCCCCACGCTGCCACCCTAAATCCGGCTCCTGTCTGGTGAGAGCCACCAGACAGGAGCTTTTGCCATGAGCAATCCCCAATATTCCATAGACTACGGGGGCGAAGCGCCCCAGCAAGGCGGGATGGCAACCCTCCCGCCGCAAGCGGCAGGCCAGCCGTTTCAGACAGTCATGCCACCACAGAAGAAGCGGATTTCCGCTGGTGCTGGCATGTTCTTCGGCATCATCCTGTGCGGCGCGGCGCTTTATGGCGCGGAGATGTTCGCGCCGCCCGATTATCGCCCTTCGACCATCACTGGCTCCTATGGCGGACGCTATGCGGCAGAGATCAAGGCGCATGATCTGGAAACGCAGGCCGCGTTTCTCGATTGGGCCGAAGAGGTCAAGGTCAGCGTTGCCCAGCAACAAGAGCAATATCGCGCAGCGGCACAAGGCATCCTCACCAATTATCAGGCCGCCTATGATCGCACCCGAATTTATGCGCAGACGACCGCGCAACTCCAGCAGGACTATGTACATCAGCGCACCGAAATCGCCCGCCAGCAGCAGGGAACCGATGCGCTGGTCATCAATCTGGCGCGACTGTGGGGGCGGGTTGCCAATGTCATCGAACCCGGCGGCGGCGATGACGCGCTCGCCTATGCCGACCAGGTGGGCGGTCAGCTTCAACAGGAACTGACCTCGGCAGTCCAGAATGGTGTCACCGTCTCGGTCGAGGGCTGGGATACGGGACTTCCACCCCCCAGCGCGGTTCAGGCCGATATCGACAGGATGGCACCGATCCGCTTTCCCGACCTTCCCGAGATCAGCCGCGATGCGCAAAGCGAGGGAGGCGAATAATCCCATGCGGATCGAACAGATGGCAGCATTCCTCCCGCGTCTCTTCTCGATGACGCGGGAGATGGATCGGGCGCAGCGCGAAGAGGAAGCCCGCGAGCGGGCCGCGTGGCAGCAATATCTGATGACTATTGCCGCACCTTCCGGGCAGCTCGGCGATGGGCGGCTTGCCAGCCTTGATGATCTGAAAGCCGCCGGTCTTCTTGAGACCAGCGGCTTGTTTCTCGGTGCGCAGCAAGGGCGGATGCTGTTTTTCGGTGGCGACGGTCATCTCCTGACCTATGCCCGCACGGGGTCGGGCAAAGGGCGAGATCTGGTTCTTCCCAATCTCGCCCATGTCCGTGACCGCAGCCTGATCGTCGTGGACGTGAAGGATGGCGAGAACTGCTTTGCGTCCCGCGAGCATCGCGGGGACGGGCTTGGCTCCCCTTGCATCTACCTCAATCCGTTCAACCTTCTCGGCCTCCCCAATACCCGCATAAACCCCTTGCAGGTGCTGATCGATATTGTCCGCGACGGTGGCGAGATCGATACGCAGGCGGACGAGATCGCCCAGACCATCCGCCCTATGAACCCGCGTGAAGGGGATGGCTGGGTCGGTAAGGGTTCGGTGCGGCTTATCTCGATCCGCGCCGAATATGCCGCGCATTTCGATCCTGCGAATTGCACGCTCGGCGGTTTGTGGAAATTCGTGAACGCGGGCAATGACGAACTGGAACGCGAGTTTCAGATGATGGCGAGTTGCGGCATTGAGGGGATAGCCCGCAAGGCCGCCGCAATGGGCGCAACCTATGCCGATGCACCCAAGCAATTCGAGGCCTACAGGTCGGATGCTATCGAAGCCCTTGCCGCGTTCGAGGTCGGGAAGACACTGGACCGCGCCACTTCGGCGCATGATTTTGACTTCGGACGGCTGAAACATGAGCCTTGCACCGTCTATCTCATCACCCCGTCAGATAAGCTCGGGGTTGCAGCCCCTTGGGTCAGCCTGATCGTCAATTACGCCATAGAGGCGATAGCCCGCGAGCGGGGCGGCGTGCGGACCTGTTTCCTGCTCGATGAATTCCCGCAGCTTCCGCCTGCGCCCGCGATACTGAAGGCGCTGCGCCTCTATCGCGGCAAAGGCATTCAACTCTGGTTCTTCGCGCAGGGCCGCTTCTCGATGGAGGGGCGCTGGTCGCAGGACGCGGTGAAGGAGATCGAGGATCAGGCCTCGATTCTCAACATGACGGGGATCGAAGACCCGTCCATGATGCGCGACGTGGAGCGGTGGTCGGGCAACCGCACCATTGTGACGAGAGGTCAGAATATCGGCGGCGGTGCGGTTGAAAGCGCCGGAATCAATCGCGGCGAGAGCCGCCGTCCTGTTCTGCAAGCGGAGGATATTCGCGGCATTGGTGCTGGGCGGCAAATCATCAAGGTTGCGGGCCTGCCGCAACTGGTGGTGTGCGACCGCCTGCCATTTTACGAAGTCGATCCGTGGAAAGCGCAGATTGGCGATGTGCGCCAGCTTCACCAAGGCGGGTTCTGACCACCGAACCTCGCGAATTCTCAACTTCGATATGGGCGGCCAAGAGGGCTATCCCGCTCATACACATGAGAATCCACTAATGTTCAATATTATCAAAAGTTTGCTTTTCCCCAACTTCCTGCGGTAAACTGAAATCTTGATAGTGAGGATTGCTGCGGTCGGCGCGGGAGAAACGTGGTGTTTCCCCCAGAGACAGCCAGCAATCGGCATATCTCAATCCCCGCGTCTTGGTTGAATCAACTGCTGCTTCACGCAGCGGAAGGGGACATGCGGGTGTCGCTGCTCACGCCGGAACAGATGGAACGATACCGCAAATGCGTTGCGGATATTGATATTCCCGATCACGAGAAAGACGAACTCATTGGGATCGTCGCGCAAATCATGGCGCATTTCGTCGATGCGGCTTTCGGCGAAACATCCGAGCAATTTATTCTCTCAGCTAGGGAAAATGGCGCTTTTCCAAGCTCTGCCGAGTGTGGTAAGCTTGGCGATATTCCTGAAAAACAAAGAGTTGACCTCGGTTACGAGGGCGCGAGCAACATAAGAGAACCCTAAGAGGGCAAGCGCCATGACCGCACAGACAAACAAGAAAGCCGTGATTTATTGCCGAGTTAGCTCGGCGAGGCAGGTCACGCATGGAAACGGGCTCGAATCCCAAGAGAGCCGCTGCCGCGAATTCGCTCAGTATCGCGGCTATGAGATCATTCAGACATTCAGCGACGATATGTCGGGCTCGGTCATTGGCCGCCCTGGCATGCAGGCCATGCTCAAATTCCTGCGCAGCAACAGGAAGAAAGAGCTCGTCGTCATCATCGACGACATCAGCCGCCTTGCGCGCGGCCTTGAAGCTCACCTGCAACTGCGCGGCGCAATCGCTTCGGCGGGTGCGACGCTGGAATCCCCGTCCATCGAGTTTGGCGAGGACTCAGACAGTGTCCTTGTCGAAAACCTGCTGGCGAGTGTGTCGCAGCATCAGCGCCAGAAGAATGGCGAGCAAACCAAGAACCGCATGCGCGGGCGCATGCTCAATGGCTATTGGGTATTCAAAGCCCCGTGGGGCTATCGCTTCCAGCGCCAATCCGGCGGCGGCAAGCTGATGGTGCCAGATGAGCCGTTGGCCTCGATCATCAAGGAAGGCCTCGAAGGCTTTGCCAGCGGACGCTTCGCTTCTCAGGCCGAAGTGAAGCGCTTCTTTGAGGCGCAGCCTGAATTTCCGAAGTGTCGGCATGGCGTTGTGCTGAACGAGCGCGTCAATCAGCTCCTCACGCAAACGCTGTTCTCAGGCTATCTGGAATTCCCTGAGTGGAATGTCAGCCTGCGCAAGGGGCAGCATGAGGGGCTTATCAGCCTCGAAACATTCGAGCTGATCCAGAAGCGCCTCAAGACCAAGGGCTATGCGATCACCCGCAAAGACCTCAATGAGGACTTTCCTTTGCGGGGCGTGGTCTGCTGCGCCGATTGCGGCCATCCCATGACCGCTGCATGGTCAAAGGGACGGAATTCCCTCTATCCCTATTATATGTGCCGCCAGCGCGGCTGCACTGGCGAGAAGAAGTCCATTCCTCGTGCACGGATCGAAGATGCGCTGCACGATATGGTGAAGGCTCTTACGCCTGCACCGTCCCTCTTTCGACTGGTCAATGAGATATTCCAGGACTTCTGGAAGAAGCGCGCCGATGCTGGCCGTGAGCGTATCACTCAGATGCGCGTCGAAATTGGGCAGATCGAGCGCAAGCTCGCTCAGGTCGTGGATCGGCTTGTCGAAGCCGATAGCGGAGCGATTGTGCGAGCCTACGAACAGAAGGTCGATGAACTCGAACGCCAAAAGCTAATTCTGGCCGAAAAGATCGCAAAATGCGGCACGCCAGCTCGCGACTATCAGTCAACTTTTCAAACCGCTCTCAAATTTCTGGCAAACCCTTGGAATCTTTGGGAAAGCGGTCGGTTGGAAGACCGCCGCGCTATGCTCAAACTGGTGTTTGGCGGGAAGATCGTATTCGACCGTTTTGAGGGCTTTCAAACCCCCGAAATTTCCTTGCCATTCAAGGCATTAAGGGCGATTTCTGGCCCCGAAAAGGAAATGGTGCGCCC
>NZ_JRQQ01000017.1 GCF_001625325.1 Croceicoccus estronivorus | reverse complement strand
CCGACTTATCCCAGTCGAAGAACACGATGTATGGGCCCTTGTTGCACACCACCTCTGGTGCCGGGGGCGGCGGAGGAGGAGGCGGGGGCGGCGGGGGAGGCGGCGGCGGCGGAGCCGGCTCGGCAGCGCCGAACTGATACCGCAGTCCGGCATTCCCGATATAGGCCCTGTAACCTTCATCCCCAAACTGCGTGGCACCGCGCAGGAAGAAGCTGAGGCCACTATTCTTGTTCGAGAAGCTCAGGCCTGCTGCAACTTCGCCAAAGGCGTCGTCCGCTTCATACCCGAGTACAGTGCTGTTCCCTGCGCTCGACAACGTAACCTTGTACTTGCCTTCGAACTCATCCCAGACACTGCCTTCGATGTACGGCTCTATCACGTTACCGTTACCGCTCGCAATCGAAGCACCCAGACGGGCACCCAGACGGCCACGGAAGCTCTCACCATCGTGAAGCCCCACGCCAGTACCCAACAAGGTCGCCTTGTCGAAATCGGTGTGGACGTAGGCCAACGTCGCCTTCGGCTCGAAGAACATGTTGGAACCGAGCGGGAGCCTGTAGCCGGTATCAAGGATCGCACCGACAGATGTATAGTCGGTGTCAAAGCTCCCCGCGAATATCCCGTCGTCGAACTTGTAATCGATCGAACCGAAATCGACCTTGACGGCGAGATCAGCGAAGAACGGACCATCCAGACGGGTGACATAAGCCCCGATGGAACCCTGCTCGAAATCCATGTCGGTATTCGAAACGCTGAAATCGAGGTCGGACTTGGCATATCCGCCCATGACCCCGAACAGCCATGCCTGATCGTTGCCACTGGCCGAACGACTTTCCGAACCGAAATCCAGACCGATCGTGAAGCCGTAGAAATCCTGGTCGATCTTGTCCTCGTAGGAATAGACTCCACCACCGGATAACCCAGCCGGCGCTCCAGCCGTGTTGCTCATATCACGCTTGATCTGGCCACCGTAGACACGGCCCCACAAGCCTGGAGTGACATTGCCCGCAACTGTGCCGTCACCGTTGCCGGTGAAAGCCGAACGCAGGTCGGCAGTCCGATCCAGCCAGGTCCCCGTCGACACATGCCAGAGGTTCTGGGCAGCATATGCTGCGACCGGGAATTCAAACGCCTCACGATCAGGTGTGCTGGCCAGGACCCATTCATCGTACCCCGCATTGTTGACCGGGGTGTCACGCAGATAAGCATCGTAACGGAAGAGCCCCTTGTCGATGCCTCCGTTCGTCGTGAAATCAGGTGTGGCGGAGCTGGTATTTCCAGCAACCATCGCGAACACGATCCCGTCGCTGGCGCCGATCAATTGGCCAGGAGCAGCCCCGGTGATGTCGTTCACCTGGATATTGGTTGTGCCGGTAACATCACCATCCACGACAAGCACATCGGCAAGGCCATTCGACTGCAACTGAGCATCGAATGCGAAGACGCTGTTAGCCCCAATCGCATTGAAGTTACCCGTGGTCGAAACGATTTCGGCGGTGTCACCGTCAACCGTGTTGAGCAGGCCTATGTTGTTGAAATCGCCGAGCCCGTCGAAGGCCAGCGTACCGACAACATTCACTTCGCCGGTATTGTCGAGAGTGCTGACGCCGTTCGGATGGACGAACGCGAACATATGATCGCCATTCGTGTTGATCTCACCCGAGTTGGCGATCGCGACATTGCCGTTGGCAGATTCGAACGTGGTCAGCGACGTCGTGACGGCGTTCACCGTACCCGCATTGCCAAGCAGGATATCCCCATCGCCATAGACGTAGTTAGCTCCGGCGAAGGTCCAGTCAGCACCGGCATTGTTGTCGAACAATACGCTGGCACCGTTCACATCCGTGCCCAAGGCAACCAGAGCGACATTGCCGGTCATCGAACCGTCATTGACGATACCGATCGTTCCTTCCGCATAGGACCATATGATGGCCCCGGCTTCCGGATCGACCTGATTGTTCGTGATGACGCCGTTCACATCGTTGTGCAGCGTCAGTGATCCGTCACTGAAGGTCCATACCGTGGCGAACAGATCTCCATCGCCCTGCACCAACCCATCGTTGTAGATATCGATGTCGTTCTGGCCGGCCGGATCGAACGAAATGGCCGAAATGCCCGAACCCAACGCATGAATTTCCGCGCCGGTGCTGTTGGTGATCGTGGTTGCACCCGGTCCCGCGTTAAGCGTCGAGATACCGAATACCGGAGCGGGATTTACCCCCGCGCCAACTGTTCCATTGTTAGTGACAATCACATCGCCAGCGCCGAAGTTGGCAGCAGCCAGCCCAATGAAATCTGCTTCGACGTTGGCATTGTTCGTTACCGAGGCAGTACCCGGCCCGAACGTCACAGCAGAAGCGCCGATAAACGGCGGGTCGATATCCCCGTTCACCGTGACAATGGCATCACCGCCGAACGATGTCGCAGCTGCGCCATACATCCCATTGTCGGCCGTGATCTTGCCATGCGTATCGACATAGGCATTGCCGCCGAAGGCAGTTGCAATCACGCCCGAGCCATTCGCGGACACGATCGTGCCGGAATCTACATCGACATTGGTGCCAGTGGCGACAATCCCGGTCAGTTCCGAACCGATCGTGCTATCCGCACCGGCAACCACCACATCGCCAAGCGCCAGTGCATTAACACCGACCCCTGCCGTATTGGTCACAGTGCTCGTACCCAATATGATATCGATGTCACCAGCTGCGAAAGCGCCGATACCCGCGATACCGTTGGCTGCGATATCACCATAGGTGGTGATATCGATATCTCCACCCAAAGCGCCAGCCAGAATGCCGGAGCCATTCGCGGACGTAATATCGCCTGCGTCGATAACGATATCCCCAGCAAACGAAGTCGCCAGAATCCCGGTCAGATCCGAGTTAATCGTGCTGTCCACGCCCGCGATCGTAATATCTTCGCCAGCCACAGCCATCAGGCCGAACCCGTTTGTCGCTGTGACGGTATTACCCAGCAGGTCAATGCCGATATTTTCCGAAGCGAATGCAGACACACCGGCGAGACCTTCAGCCGTCGTGTCGCCGTGCGTATCGATATCCACGCTGCCGTTCAGCGCAACGCCCGTAACGCCAACACTGAGCGGGCCAGCGCCTACCGCCGTGACAGTGCCGCTGTCGATCCAGACGTTTCCATCCGTCGCGACGCCTGCAACGCCAATTGCCGCATTCACGGTTGAGCCTTCACCTTCGATGTCGACATCGCCGGCATCGAAGGAAACGCCCACAACACCTGCGCCGTCGAGCGCGGTAACCGTATTGCCCAGAAGGTCGATGCCAACATCGCCCGAGGCAAAGCCACCAACACCGACAAGCCCTTCAGCTGTCGTGTCGCCATGCGTGTCGATATCCACGCTGCCATTCAGCGCAACGCCCGTAACGCCAACGCTGAGCGGGCCAGCGCCTGCCGCCGTGACAGTGCCGCTGTCGATCCAGACGTTTCCATCCGTCGCGACGCCTGCAATGCCAATCGCCGCATTCACGGTTGAGCCTTCGCCTTCGATGTCGACATTGCCAGCATCGAAGGAAACGCCCACAACACCTGCGCCGTCGAGCGCGGTAACCGTGTTGCCCAGAAGGTCGATGCCAACATCGCCCGAAGCAAAGCCACCAACACCGACAAGGCCCGTCGCCGTTGTGTCGCCGTGCGTGTCGATATCGACCTGGCCACCAACGCCAACTCCGACAACACCAACGCTGAGCGGACCCGCACCGGTAGCAGTGACTGTACCACTGTCGATCCAGGCATTGCCATCCGTCGCGACGCCGACAACGCCGATGGCGGCATTCACGGTTGAACCTTCGCCTTCGATATCAACGTCGCCACCATCAAGCGCGACACCTACGACACCGGCGCCGTTCAGTGCAGTGACCGTATTACCGAGCAAATCGATACCAACATCGCCGCCCGTGTCGGCAAAGCCGCCGACACCGACAAGGCCCGTCGCCGTCGTGTCGCCGTGCGTGTCGATATCGACACTGCCACCGCCCTGCGCCACACCGATGACGCCGAGGCTCAGGCCGCCGAGACCGCTGGCATCAACCGTGCCGCTATCAATCCAGACGTTGCCACCTGTATCAGCGTAACCAGCAATGCCCGCGCCCGCGTTCACTGTCGAATTCGCACCTTCGATATCGACATCGCCGCCGCCTTGCGCAACGCCGACAACGCCAAGGCCGCTCAGTGCCGTAACCGTGTTCGCGCCCAGCCCGATATCGACATCACCGGCCGTGTCGGCATAACCACCGACACCGACAAGGCCCGCCGCCGTCGTGTCACCATGCGTGTCGATGTCGACACTGCCGCCGCCCTGCGCCACGCCAATGACGCCAAGGCTCAGATTACCGAGACCATTGGCATTGACCGTGCCGCTGTCGATCCAGACATTGCCGCCAGCACTGGCATAACCACCGATGCCTGCACCTGCGTTGACCGTGGAGGTAGCAGCCTCGATATCGACGTCACCGCCGCCCGAGGTGTAACCGCCAATGCCCAGCTGAGGCTGGGTAAGGTCACCGATCAGTGCCCCTTCGGCGTCGATATTTACGTCGCCGGTGCCATTGTTAACACCCAGAAGGCCCACTGTGGTCGCATCGACAGTAGCCGCACCGGTCGTGATATTGGCATCGGACGTGCCACCCAGCACAATCGCCGCCGCGCCAATCGCCGGCGGGTCGATCGTAACACCGTTGAGGTTTACATCGGCACCGCCCTGCAGCGAGATTGCCGCAGCACCGAACGTGCCCCCATCGACCGAAATATTGCCATGCGCGTTGACCGTGGCATCGCCTTCATTCGTGATTGCAATCGCGCCACCGCCAACGGGGAACGTAACCGCACTGAACGATCCGGGCAGCGAGATGCCGCCCGCGCCAGCATTGACTTCGCCGGCATCGACTGTCGCGTTGCCTGTTCCAACCGCAACGGCGACAATGCCCGAGCCATTGGTGGAAGTGACCGTGCCATCGCGCACGTCAACCGTAGCAGCACCGCTGCCGAACGAACCGATTCCAATCGGGAAACCAGTCAAGACGGAAATACCGGTGCCGTCCGTGGTGGTCACATCTCCAGAACCGGTTACCGACGAATTTCCAAGCGAAGCCACGTCGATGCCGCCGGTGGCAGCAGTAATTTCGCCATTGTTGGTAATGGTCGCGCCACCGCCGGTCACAACCTGAATACCCTTGCCACCGGTCGAGGTGATCGAAGCGTCTTCGGCATTGGTAACAGAGGTCGATCCTGCGACCTGGAAAATATCGATCGCCGTATCGGTCGAATAGATCGTCCCCGCGCCCGGCAGCAGATTGCCATCAGGGTCGTTGGTTACTGTGATCGTGGTTCCCAGAGGCGTATTGGAATTAATGTCAATCGCATTGCCGCCAATCGGATTGACGGCGTTGCCCATCACGCCATTGTTGTTGATCGTTACCGAGCCAGAGCTATCTGAAAGAAGGCTGACATCGACACGCACGCCATCACCGTTGGTCGCGAAAATCGTACCGTCGTTATTCAACGTGTAATTAAGAACTCCGACCCCTGTGTGATTGATCGTAATCGCGTCTTCCGCCGCGCTCACCTCACCCGTGGGCAAGATGTTCATAGTGATGCCGGTACTGCCCGTTCCGCCCGGAAGATCGACGACAATCGCATCGTCATTGTAGCTTTGAATCGTACCGCCGATATTCCACGTGCCATTAACGGCCGTAGTTCCCAAGAAGAAATCTTCACCATGGACATGAACCTGAACATCACCGCCGGTGATGCCTGAATCCGCATCCTGCATGTTCAGATTAAAAGTCCTATTGGAAACAACGAGAAACCCGCTCCCTTCCAATCCCACGTCCAGGCTATCGCCGGAACCATTGGTCAACGAAGAATTCGGCTGAACCGTGACAGTAACACCAGTGCCGTCACTGCTGTTGAGGCTGGCGCCATCGACATCGTCATTGCCGCTGCAAACGATGGTATCCGGGCTACCGCCCGTTGTAGTCACGCAGTCCGCAAGCGCAGGCGCAACCGACAGCGGAGAGAAATATCCAGCCGATGCAAGCAGCGCCAGGGCAGTGCTGGAAACCAGCATCCGGCGCCGACGCACACCCGGCATTTGTGCAGCCGCAGACGCGGCGCAACGCAGTTCAACTTTCATGACAAGCCCCCAAAATTCGCAGCAAACAAGAGAAATAACAGACTCAGATTATGCGACTCATTTTCCCGGGCGATAACAAGTTATCGGCACGCTAACCAGACCTATTCAGAATACAGGTCCGAATTGGCGGAAATGGTTCTATCAGTCTCATCCCGGCGTTTTGGCCGATTACACGCATTTTACGTGGTGTTAAAAACAGACGAACCCCTTGACTGCGGCGTCACAGTCAAAGGTAACCGGTTGCCATTCTTAATAAAATTGTGCCCGTCAGTGAGCGGCTGACTGATCCACCGGGCCTTTGGGTTTTGGTGATAGCCAGACAATTGCCGCCGCGAAAAACAGTGCGAACGAAGACAACAGGAACACATGATTGACGGCAACCGCGATTGCCTGGTCGTTCGCAATGTTCGCAACCATTTGCCACGCCTGATCGGTCGGGAAACCATTATTGCCGAGTTCCCGCAACACATCGTCCGGCCGCAAATTCGAAACGATTTCATTGTGCGCCACACGCTGGGAATCATCCCATAGCGTAAGCACCACAGATGCCGCGATCGCCGCAGCCATGGTTCGCAGGAAGTTCTGCAAGCCCGCCGCAGATGCCGTATCGGAAGGCGGCACAGCGCCCAGCGTAATCGCCGTCAGCGGCACGATGAAGAACGGCATTGCCACCCCCTGCACCATTTGAGGCAGGGCGATCGTCCAGAAATCGGCCTCACTGGTCCAATGCGTGGCACGCCACAGCGCCATCAGGCCCAGCCACGCGACCGCGCAGGAAACCATGATGCGGGGATCGACCCGCCCCAGCAGCCGGGCGGCGATGGCCGATGTGGTAAGCGCGCTCATCGCCGTGAACGCCGTGGCAATCCCGGCAAGCGTGGCAGTATACCCCATGGACATCTGCAGCCATTGGGGAATGATCACGATACTGGCAAAGTATGTTCCGAAACACAGCGCCAGGGCAATCACGCCGAATGTGAAACCCGGATTGGCAAAGACCCGCAAGTTCACCACCGGGTGCTCTTCCGTCAGTTCCCAGATCACGAAAACGACGAAGCCGACAATCGCGCCGATGGCTAGCGCCACGACCATCGGATCGCCGAACCAGTCATGTTCGCGTCCGATATCGAGCATGATCTGCAGGCATCCGATCCAGAATACCAGCAGGAACAAACCCACAGAATCTATCGGAACAGGGCGGCTTTCCGTCTCAAGCGGGCGCAGCAGCGCAAGTGTGGCCATCACCCCCAGAATGGCGATCGGCACGTTGATGAAGAAAATCCAGTGCCAGCTCCAGTTGTCGCTGATCATCCCGCCCAGAATGGGGCCCATCGCCGGACCGAGCAGAGTCGTCATGGCCCATGTCCCCATCGCCCGGCCACGCATTTCGGGCGGATAGAGCCGCAGAAGCAAGGTCTGCGACATCGGCATGATCGGCCCGCCGCAAAGGCCCTGTCCGACGCGGCACAGAACCAACATGTCCAGAGTGGGGGAAAGACCGCACAACATCGAAAACAGCCCAAAGCCGCACATGCTGGCGACGAACACCCGCACCGCACCGAAACGTTGCGCGAGCCAGCCGGTCAAAGGCACGCAAATCGCCTCCGACACTGCGTAGGAGGTGATGACCCACGTCCCCTGCGAAGCGGAAATGCCGAGATTGCCCGCGATGTGCGGCACGGAGACATTGGCGATGGTCATGTCGAGCACGACCATGAAGTTGCTGAGCGCCAGCACTATCCCGGCGATGAAGCGCCGGGACGGCGCGATCAGAGTATAGCTGGGCGGCGGGCCGGTCACCGAAGGATGCTCAATCGCCCGCCAGGTCGATCTCGACCTCGGTGGACAGGCCAACCCGCAAGGGATGTTCCGCCAGTTCCTTGGGATCGAGTTCGATACGGACCGGAAGCCGTTGCACGACCTTGATCCAGTTACCGGTCGCATTCTGCGCGGGAATCAGTGACATGGAAGCCCCCGTGCCGCCCGACAGGCCAGCAACCCGGCCATGATAGACGACCCCGCCGCCATAAAGGTCGGCCGTGACTTTCGCAGGCATGCCGATCTTTACCCTGCGCAACTGACGTTCCTTGAAATTCGCATCGACATAGACATTCGCCACCGGAACGATCGTCATGATGGGCGAACCCTGCGTCACGCGCTGTCCCACCTGCACCTGACGCTTGGTCACGATCCCGGCGATAGGTGCACGGATAACAGTGCGTTCATAATCCAGCTTTGCCGACTGGAGCCGGGCCTTGGCCGCCAGCACGGCGGGATCGGTTTCTTCGCTTGAGCCACGGACGAGAGCTTCGTTGGCCGCGTATTCTCCAGCAGCGGCGGCGCGCGTCGATTCAGCCTGTGCGAGATTGGCCTTCGCCGCTGCGTAGGCGTTGCGCGCCTGAGTCAGTTCTTCCCCTGACACAGCCCCACTGTCTGCCAGACGCTCGCGACGTTCCAGATCAATTCGCGCCTTTTCGAGATCCGCCCGCGCCTGCACGATGTCCGCTTCGCGCGCCTTGACCTGAGATGCCAGCGAGCCGCTGGTCGCCGAGGCCTGCCGGAACTTGCGCCGGGCCTCAGCCAGGTCCGCTTCTGCCTGCGCAATCGCGATCTCAGCATCCGATCCGTCCAGCCGGACCAGAATATCGCCACGCTTCACGCTGTCGGTATCGCTGACCAGCACCTCGACAGCCTGAGCGGACATGAGCGGCGTCACTTGCGCCATTTCCGCATTTACATAGGCATTGTCAGTGCTGACATAATTGCGACCGATCAGAAGATACCAGGCTGCCCAGAGAAGGCCGAGCGCGGCAACGGCCATGGCCAGCCGTAGCAGCCAGGTACGGCGCATTGCCTTCCGGCGGGCTTTTTCCTCCGCCTCTCGCCCGGCATCAGGGGCCGTTTCCGTCTGGGGAGTAGCTGCGGCATCAGCCATCGGTATCATCCTTGGGATCTGGAATATCGGACGGCAGGAAACCACCGCCGAGGGAACGGATCAAAGCAATGTCGAGTGTGAGCGCCCGTGCCTCCAGCTCCGCAACGGCTTCGCGGGTGGCCAGCATCCGGTCTTCCACATTCAACACGTCAATATAGCTCGAAAGCCCGCCATCGTAGCGCAAGCGAGCGATGTCCAGCGCTTGTTCAGACGCAGTCAGTGCATCGCGCGCATCTTTCAGCCGCTGTGCGAGCATGGCCCGGCTCGTGACAGCATCCGCCACGTCGCGGTAGGCTGACAGAACAGTGCCGTCATAGTCCGCAACAGCTTCGTCATACGTCGCACGTGCGACGCGATATTGCCCGCCAAGCGCACCACCATGGAAAATCGGCAGGCTGATGGCCGGCCCCACATTCCCTTGAATGGAATCACGTTCGATCAGCTGATCCAGCCCCAATGCCTGATAACCGATCAAGGCATCGAGCCGGATGGCCGGGAAGAAATCTGCCCGCGCGACCTTGATACGGCTAGCAGCCGCTTCCAACCGGGCCAGCGCCGCACCGATATCCGGTCGACGAGACAACAGATCGGTAGTGACCCCAGGCGGCAAGCCACGCATCGCAGGGGCGGACAATTGCGGTCGCTCCAGCGAAAGACCGCGATCGGGGCCTGCCCCAACCAATGCCGCGATCTGATTGGACCGCAACGCAATCGCTTCTTCAGCAGCCGCGAGATCAGCACGGGCACTGGAAACATTCGCGTCCGCCTGTTTCACACTGCCTTGCGTTTCGAGACCATTGCGCTGTCGCTGCACAACCAGTTTCTGGCTGGCCATGCGAATATCAAGCGTGGATTTGCGAATATCGCGTTCTTCATAAAGGCGCGCGAGATCGGCATAAGCATCGGCAATGCCAGTCGCCAGCATCAGACGGGCCTGCCGCGCATCGTACTGGGCCGCCTTCACTTCCGAAACTGCCGCAGCCAGCGCGGCCCTGTTCTTGCCCCAGATGTCCAGATCAAAGCCCAGGCCGACGGAAACATTGCCCGTATCGAGCCATCCCTTCGGTACGAATTCCTTGGGAAAGCCGTTGTTGTAGCTTTGCTTGTTAAACGCGGCAGAACCCGTCACATCGACTGACGGCAGCGATGGTGCCCCAGCCTGTCGTGCATAGCCCACCGCCTTACGGAACCGTGCAGCAGCAGCAGCGGTATCCGGAGAATTCTGCAGACCTTCTGCAATCAGTCTGTCGAGCTGCGGGTCGCCATAAGCAGTCCACCAGCTATCCTGCGGCCATTCACCGGCTTCACCCGCGAGGCTTCGTTCCGCAGCCACATCCTGTGACGCCAGCGGCACCGGTTTGGGCCCGAGATCGGGAACAGCCGCACAACCGCCTAGCCCGCCCACAAGCATCGTGGCAGCGCAAAGAAACAGGATTTGCGTCCGAGTCACCGAAATCATAAAACCGTACCAGTCAGTATGGATTGCGCCATTGCCCCCGGACACGCCACCTTGTCAATCAAAAAATCGTACCATATAGTACGGCTATTATGACGGCACGTTCATGCGACACGATAAGCCGCCGGGAGGCACGACGGCAGGACAGGCGGGAGGCCATCCTGACAGTTGCCAAGCGCTATTTCCTTGAACACGGCTATTCGGCAACAACAATGTCGGCCATTGCTGCCAAGCGCGGCGGCTCCAAGGGAACCCTGTGGAATTATTTTCCCTCGAAGGAAGCTCTTTTCACAGCCGTGATAGACCAGGCAACCATCGAATTTCGCAAGCAATTATCGGAAGTCCTGGACCCATGCGGTGACATCGCCCTGACGTTGAGCCGTTTTTGTCACAAACTGCTGGAAAAAATCACTTCGCCTGATGGGATCGCGCTCAGCCGCCTCGTCATCGCCGAAGCAGGCCGTTTCCCCGAGGTGGGAAGAATCTTTTATGATCGCGCCCCCAAGCAGACTGTCGCTTTGCTGGCGGACTTTCTTTCAGGAGCAATGGAGCGCGGCCAGATACGTTCCGATGATCCTTCCAACTGCGCCCAATTCCTCATGCATTTATGCGTCAGCCGATGTCAGCAACAACTCTGGCTGAGATTGACGGACACTCTCGGCCCTGACGACATTGCAGCCGAAGTGGAACGCACGATGGACCTGTTCATGCGCACTTATGCCGTCCATAAGCCTGCCCCGGAGCGCGAATTGAGCTAGCACCGGCGCATCGCGCGGCTAGGCCCTGCCCACGACGAGGACGACTACCTCGCTATCGCTTCCTCCATCCGGCGGGCGTCCTCAGGCAGCAGAAGACCCTCCTGTTCCAGCTTTTCTATTGAGGCATGGACACGATCCTGCCTTTCGGTACCGGGGTACCGCTCGGCCAGCGCCTGTCTGGGATCGTCGGGCTGTTCCTCCCGCGTTTTGGCAAACGGAATTTCCGACCCGAAAATGTTGCACAATTCATCCTCGGCAAATCCCGCCTTGCGCAAATTCCAGCCGAGATAAGTCGCCACTGGAACGTCGACAGAGGGAAGCCTGATGCCGGGTAGATCGTTGCCGTCCGCATCGACCTGCGGCACCAGCACAGGCCATTCCTGCGCACCCAATGAGGCAATTGGCTCGTTGACGACATCGGGCCAATGAACATCCATTGCGGACAGATCGGGCGACGCCAGTGTACCCGGCGACAGCAATTCCCCATCCGCAACTTGCGGCCAGCGGCTGGCAGGCGGTTCACTCCCGGTGGTCGTCCAATCCACCATAGCCAGCAGCAAAGCCCGTTCCACCGCCGTATAATTCAGCGAATTGGCCGGATATTTGCAGAAGGGCATGACAAATCCCGGAGCGTGCGACCCGCCAGCGATCATGAAGGCCCGCACGGATGGGGGGAACGCCACATCCATGCCATCGCCATCCGTGCCGACCAATGAAGAGCCAGCTTGCCAAAACTCCCCGCTGGTATCGATGTGGAAGATGTTGGGGCAGGTCCCATCCTCGCTGCAACGTGCGAGGATACCATCCTCGCGTTGCGTGATCGGATCGCGTTGCAAGCCATAAGCGAAGGGAAAATCAAAGCCGGGAGTCTCGTGTCCTTCATGCTGTCGGGAAAATTCTCCGGGCTGGGCAAAGCGCATATTGGTGAAAGTCCGTCGACCACCGGCAATCACAACCAGCATCCCATCGAATACTCGCTTACCCAAGGTGTCCCGGTTGAAGCCCTGCCATACGAAATCCCGCAGGAACCGCCCCGACTGGGACGCACCATGGGCAACTACCGTGTCATAGCTGCTGGCAGCACAAGTGTCGGAACCCTCATCTTTGCAAGCATTCGCTACGATATCGGCAAGAGGGTTGTCCTGCTCCGCACTGCCACTACGCAGGAACGACACCAGATCACGGACTGCGGCAAACCCCAGCCCCGCTACCGACGGATCACGGGCGACGTAGGACATACGATAGATTGCGCCCGCATCGTTGGTAGGCTTGTTTATCAGCCGTACATGCCGTTCATCCTCGAAACGCCAGTCGGCAGGATCCACGACTGTCGCGGGATCGCCCGCCCGCTCACGCACAGTCAAAATGGCGTTGCCCTGTCCAGCCTCGCCCAGCCCTGACTCATCCTGCCCCATCCCGAATGCCGGATAAGGCAGAGTAATCAGGTCGGATGCGGGATTATCGAAAATTGTTTCAGCCGTGATCCGGCCGGTAATTGGCCCACTCTCACCAGTTGCAATGGGGAGGCGGGCTCCGATCAGGCCTTTGCCGGCAATGTCCCCCTGCCAGCCGCTCCAAACCAATGTGAAGCCCTGCTGCATGAGGAAGCCATTACCCGGATTGTCATCCGCCATGAACGGCGCATCGTTGAACGTCATCAGCGGTTTCATGCCGCGATTGGCGACATCATAAATCATCACCTGGCGCGCCTTGGCCGCATCGACAGGCCGCAGGATCACCACATCGACATCGTAGGCGACCATGCCCTGTTCATCACGTGGGGCCTTGTCGAGATCGACAATCCCGGCATTATCCTGAGCCGACGGATCCGCCTCCATATGCGCCACTGCGACGATACGCTCGTATGCACCTGCCCCGCCGAACGACTGACCACCGAATGCCGGGGCTTTCGAAATCACTTCCACGCGCGGAAGCGGTTCTCCCGCATGTGCCATTCCACCTGCGATGCCTGTGGAAGCCAGCAAGATGACGGCCAGACGCATGATACGGCCCAATGCCCTTCTCCTCATCCATTTCGGACTCGTTCCAGTCCTTTGAAAGAGCGTCACTTCAACGGTCGGGAGCCAGCCGTCAATTCCCTGCCCGCGTCAGCAAGCAGTTTTCCCGGCTCGATCCGCTACGCCGTCCGTCAAGAGCTTCCGGTCGGCGGTCTCTGCTGCTAGGCGCCGCGAATGCTTAATCTCACTGGAATTACGGTACGCCTCGGCGGACGCACGATCATTGACGATGCCACGGCCAAGCTGCCGCCGCGCGGACGTGTCGGTCTGGTCGGACGCAACGGCGCAGGAAAGTCGACCCTGATTCGCGTCATTACAGGAATGCTGGAAGCCGACAGTGGCACAATAGCAATGCCGCGCGGCAGTCGACTGGGCTATATCGCGCAAGAGGCCCCGAGTGGCGACGGAACGCCATTTGAAACTGTTCTCGCCGCCGATACCGAACGCACGGCATTGATGGCGGAAAGCGAAGGATCCACCGATCCGCACCGGCTGGCCGATATTCACGAACGCTTGATTGCCATCGACGCGCATTCTGCCCCTTCCCGCGCGGCCCGCATCCTCGTCGGCCTCGGCTTTGACGAAGAAGCCCAGCATCAGCCGTTGGACAGCTTTTCCGGCGGCTGGCGAATGCGCGTTGCGCTGGCGGCCTTGCTGTTTTCCCAACCCGACGTGCTGCTGCTGGACGAACCATCGAACCACCTCGATCTCGAAGCGGTGCTGTGGCTGGAAGATTTCCTGACTTCATACCCGGCGACCATCCTCCTGGTCAGTCACGAACGCGATTTCCTCAACAACGTGGTCGACCACATCCTGCATCTTTCGGCGGGCAAGCTGTATCTCTACCCCGGCGGCTACGACGCTTTTGAACGGCAGCGTGCCGAACGGCAGGCACAGATCGCATCGGCCAGGGCCAAACAGCAGGCGATCCGCGATAAGCTGGAAGATTACATCGCCCGCAATGCCGTGAGGACCGCCACTGCCCGGCAGGCACAATCGCGCATGAAAGCGCTGGCGAAGCTGCAGCCTATCGCCGAAATGATCGACGATCCCACGCTGAGCTTCGATTTCCCCAATCCCGATCAATTGCGCCCGCCGCTCATCACGCTTGACCTCGCTGCCGTGGGTTATGGCGAAACGCCGGTTCTTAGCCGTCTGAATCTCCGCATTGATCCTGACGACCGGATCGCGCTGCTAGGTCGTAATGGCAACGGCAAGACCACGCTGGCCCGGCTGCTTGCGGCGCAATTGAAACCCATGGAAGGGGCAATGAACGTCAGCGCGAAGATGCGCGTTGGCTATTTCACCCAATACCAGGTGGAAGAACTGGATCGCACGGAGACTCCGCTCCAGCACATGACGCAATTGATGAAGGGTGCCACGCCCGCCGCCGTCCGGGCCCAACTGGGCCGGTTCGGCTTTTCCGGAGACAAGGCCACGACCGAGGTCAGCAAGCTGTCTGGCGGGGAACGGGCCCGCCTGGCCCTGGCCCTTATTACTCGCGATGCACCGCACCTGTTGATTCTCGACGAACCGACCAACCACCTCGATGTCGATGCCCGCGAGGCACTGATCCAGGCGCTCAATATCTATACCGGCACGGTTCTGATCGTCAGCCACGATCGTCACATGCTGGAAATGACAGCCGACCGTCTGGTTCTGGTCGATAATGGTACGGCCAGGGAATTCGATGGGTCGATAGAAGATTACATTGCCTTCGTTCTGGCCAAGGACCCGGCCGCACCGCGCAAGGATGAAGGTAATCGCGGGATCAACAAGAAGGATCAGCGCAAGGCCGCAGCCGATGCGCGCGAAAAGAACAAGGAACTGCGCAAGAAAGCCAAGGCAAGCGAGGCAGAGCTTGAGAAACTGACCAAGCTGCGCAGCGCCATCGACCACGCGATGTTCGATCCGACCTCGGCGGACAAGGCACTTGCCGCGTTGACGATGACCGAACTGATGAAACGCCGGTCCGAAGTGGAGAAGAAGATCGAAGCGGCTGAAGCCAGCTGGCTGGAGGCAAGCGAAGCGCTGGAAGCTTCTACCGTATAGGCAACCTGCATTCTGTTATTCGGCCGCTCTCGCTCTATTCCCCTTGCTGCGCGCGCTCCATCATCTCCATGAAATCGCGCGCAATGTTGCGATCCGCCTCCTCCTTGAATGCAACATCAAGGTCAGGAGCGGCTCCAAACATGTGCAGCAGGCTCCATAGCGCAAAGCGCCTTCCACGATCCTTTTCCATGCCGAAATCGACCCGCATCCGCTCAATCCCTGCCGCCAGCCCGTCGGGCGAAATGGCAGAAATGTCATCCGCGCCGAAGTAGCGACGCAACTGATCGTCGAAATCCATCGCAATCCTTCTCGTTCAAACCGCAGTGGCGAACCAGATCACGTGCATTGGCCCCTTGCCATTGCTGCGCGCCCGCACACCCACCTCATCAACCTGAAATCCGGCATTTCGCAATCGGGCCGCGAAGGCATTGTCCTTCCCTGCGGACCAAATCGCCAAAACGCCCCCGGGACGCAATGCCGCCTTGGCTGCCTTCAGGCCACGCGCGGAATAGATCCGGTCGTTTGCCTCACGCACAAGCCCGTCAGGCCCATTGTCCACGTCGAGCAGGATGGCGTCATAACGCCGCTGCTTCGCACCGATGACATCCGCCACGTCCGCCATCACCAGCCGTACCCGCGCATCGTCGAGACACCCCGCAGCCAATTCCTGCATGGGGCCACGCGCCCATTCGATAATTTCGGGCACCAGCTCTGCCACAGTTACTTCGGCGCTCGCCCCCAGATCCTTCAGCGCGGCACGCAGCGTAAAGCCCATGCCATAGCCTCCGATGAGAATACCTGGCTGTTTGACATGCGCAATGCGTGCGCAGGTCTGCGTCGCCAGAGCAATCTCGGAGCCGCTCATCCGGCTGCTCATGAGTTCGTTATGGCCCAATACGATCATGAAGTCGCGGTCATGGCGGTACAACGCCAGTTCCTCGCCACCGGGCACTTGTGCCGTTCCAATCAATTCCCGTGCGATCAAGCGCGATGCTCCACTGCTGGTCGCATTTGAGGCCTACGCTGGAGTGAGGCCATGCGGTTCCGTTGTCCGGCGCCCTCGCACGGGCCGCGCCTGGCCGCAAGCACAAGGCAATCAACCGCCGGAGGATAACAGGCGCCCGGGCATAGGCGGAAGCGCTGGAGCCCCCTATAGCCCCCCCATGCGCACGGACATGGTTACCCTTCTCCACGACGTTTTCGGATTCGAATCCTTTCGCGGCGTGCAAGAACAGGTGATCGGCAGAGTGATGGCCGGACTGGGGACGTTGGCCATCATGCCGACGGGCGCTGGCAAATCGCTCTGCTATCAGCTGCCAGCCGTTGCGATGAACGGATGTTGCGTCGTCATTTCACCGCTGATTGCCCTGATGCATGATCAGCTGAGGTCGGCCAGCGCTCTGGGCATACGCGCCGCCAGCCTCACGTCGGCCGATGCAGACTGGCGCGAAACCCAGGACAGGCTGGTCGGCGGCGATCTCGATCTGCTCTACGTCGCCCCCGAACGGGCAAGCAGCGACGGTTTCCGCAATCTCCTGGAACGCGCTAACATCTGCCTGTTCGCTATCGACGAGGCCCATTGCGTATCGGAATGGGGTCATGATTTCCGTCCCGATTATCGTTTGCTCAAACCTCTGCTGGACGCCTTTCCCGATATTCCCCGGCTGGCATTGACGGCCACTGCGGACGGTCACACACGCTCCGACATCCTTGCCCAACTCGGTCTGCCTGATGACGGATTGATCGTTTCAGGATTCGATCGGCCCAATATCCGCTACAGCGTGCAGCCTCGCGATGGGCTCACCCGGCAACTGGCCGATATTCTCGCAAACAATTCCGGTCCCGGAATCATCTATGCGCAGACCCGCGCGATGACAGAGCGGCTGGCGGAATCCCTGGGTGCGAAAGGCCGACGGGTGCTGCCTTATCATGCCGGGCTCGATCCCGCTGTGCGGGCAGCCAACCAAGCCGCGTTTATCGCAAGCGAAGACATGGTGATGGTTGCTACTGTCGCCTTCGGCATGGGTATCGACAAACCCGATGTCCGCTTTGTCGTTCATGCGGGGCTGCCCAAGTCCATCGAAAGCTATTATCAGGAAAGCGGGCGCGCGGGCCGTGATGGCGAACCTGCGGCGGCAACGCTTTTATGGGGCCCCGAAGATTTCGTCCGCGCACGTCAACGCATTGATGAAGTGGACCCTGCCCGCCAACAGGGCGAACGATCGCGCATTTCGGCTTTGGGCGCGCTGGTGGAAACCGCAGGCTGCCGGCGGGCCGTCCTGCTGCGCCATTTCGGCGAAGATCCACCCGCTACTTGCGGCAATTGCGACAATTGCCTGTCGCCACCCGCCTGCGTCGACGCAACTCTGACCGCGCAAAAGCTGTTGTCAGCGGTTTACAGGACCGGGCAAAGTTACGGGCTTGGGCATATCGAGGCGGTTCTGACCGGCAAGGGGAATGAGCGGATCGCCCAACGCGGGCATGACCGTCTGTCGGTTTTCGCCATTGTCGAAGCGGAGGAGGCCCCACTTCTCAAACCGGTCGCGCGGGCCCTCATGGTCCGCGATGCGCTCGAAACGAACGAACATGGCGGCTTGATGCTGGGGCCACTCGCCCGTCCGTTTCTGAAAGGTGACGAAGAGGTCGCTCTCGTCCTGCCTCCGGCCAGATCACGACGCGGCAAACGGCGAAACACGGAAGCCAACCCCGTGGACGATCCTCTGTTCGATGCCTTGCGTGCATTGCGCCGCGATCTTGCCCAGGAAGCGGGTGTGCCGCCTTATGTCATTTTTCATGACAGCACTTTACGGGAAATGGCAGAGAAGCGGCCTCATTCCGATGCGGACCTTGGCCACATCAGCGGCGTCGGCACGCGCAAGCGGGAGGCCTATGGGCGCGCATTTCTCGACGTAATCGCTACGTTCGCTACCTAGCTCGATACAGGAGCGCGCGAGGGCTGAGCCAGAATGACAATGGCCTGCCAGCGGAACATTCCACCGGCAGGCCATCGCAGTTTTCAGATCGTCAGTATTGGAAGGTCAGATCGATACCGTATGTGGCGGGATCGTCGAAGATACCTGCAGCGGTGATCCCCGTGTTGGCGACGAAGTTCAGCTGCTGCTTGTCGGTCAGATTGCGCCCCCAGACCGATACCATGGCTTTGGCCGGTCCTACCGGGATGTCCATTACCGAGGCACGGGCATTCAGCCTGAACAGCCCCTTCTGCGTGGTCAGGGCCTGCATATAGCTGTTGTCATAATCGATGTTCGCATCGACGAAGGCCTGATTGCTGAAGGTGTCGGTGCTGATGTTGATCTTCGAACGATAGTTGCCGTCCACACGCAGGGCCAGTTTCGTCTCGTTCATCAACGGCATGACATATTCCGCCGAGAGATTGGTCATGAACTTCGGACGGGCAGTTTCAGGATAGTCCTTCACTTCGGTAACGCTCGCATTCGCGAGCAGAAGCGGCGAGATTTCCTGATAGTCAAAGTCCGTATAGCTACCCGAGGCCGAGAGAGTCAGGCCCTCGACCGGAACGGCAGTGATCTCGAACTCGGCGCCATAGGCCCGCGCCTTGCCGAAGTTGGTCACGAACTGCGAGGAAGCAATCGGCTCGCAGATGTCGTTCGGCGAGACAATGCAACCCGACGACTGGAAGATCGGCGTCTGCAGGCCGGTATACTTTACGTGGAACAGGGCAAGGTTCGTACGCAGGCGACGGTCGAACCATTCCGCCTTAAGCCCGGCCTCCCACGATTTCGCCTTCTCTTCTTTGTACGGAATAGCCGGCCCCTGGAAAACCTGGTTAGTCACACTGTCGTAGGCGAGCGCACCGGCCGAAGTTCCGCCAGCAATGAAGCTGGTGACGTATTTGGCATAGAGCATGATATCGTCGGTCGGCTTGTAGCTCAGGTTACCGAGGAAGCTGAAGTTGCCCTTGGAATACTGATACGTCTGGCCTGGTTCACCCGCCGCAGTGTCAAAGAACGTCTTGTCGTCCTGCGTGTAACGGATGCCGCCCGTGATATCGAACCGGTCGTTCACATGGTAGGTCAACTGGCCGTAACCGGCCGTTTGCTTGACCCGGTAGTAGAAGCTGCGGTCGAAATCCGTCAGCGGTGCGCCAGGGTGGGCATTGCCCGGGAAGACTTGGAACACGTCCGTAACCTGTTCACCAAACGGGCTCTGCCCTGCCTTCGTGCGGCGGACATAATGGAACAGGCCCAGCGTTCCGGTAACCTTCTCCGTATCGATGTTGAGCTGCAGTTCATTGCTGAACTGGCGCAGCTTGTTGCAGCACCGTACCGACAGCAGGGCGATCGGCGCAAAGGCCGTGGGGATCGCGCCATCGTAAGCGATCGGAGTAGTCAACAACCCGGCGCCATCGAGATTCGAGGTAAAGGCGTTACGATCGTTGGACCGCCAACTGGTCGAATTCTTGATCGTCAGCCACTCGTTCGCATCATAATTGGTAACCAGCAGGTGCGACTGGGTCTTGGTGATGGTCTGGGTCGTGTTGTCATTGAACACCACCTTGCCGCGCTCGGTCTGGATATAGTCATCCAGCGTCGGGCCGCCGAAATACTGCTGCGATGCAACCAGTTGATAGGCGCCGACACCGCCCGGAGTGCCGGGGAAGCCGAGCAGATATACAGCCGGAGGAGCGGATTTCTGGCGTGTCCAGTCGAACTTGTATTCGAAGCTGAGGTCGGCCAGCGGCTCCCACCGTACAGCGGCATGGACCGCATCTGTCGTGCTTTCGTTGAGATCCTTGACCGAGGTCAGCTTGCCGACCTTGCCGGCAGTGTGATTGGTGTAATCCAGCGTCGTCTGCGTATAGTTGCGGACGTTGCTGCGCTTCTCGTTATGGAGATAGCTGACCGAAGCGCTGATGCCGTTCCATTCCGGCAGGTCGATGCGGGTTTTGCTGCGGAAGGAATTGAAGCGGGAATAGCTGAAGTCCTGCTTGATCCCGAATTCGCCCTTGGGGCCCGAAGTGATGTAGTTGATCGCGCCGCCGGTGGAGTTGGTGCCGAACAGTGTACCAGCCGGGCCGCGGATGATTTCGATCCGCTCGATATCGCTGATGTCAAACAGCAGACCGTTCAGAGCGCCAAGGTACACCCCATCGATATAATAGGAGATGCCGTTGTCGACCGTCGGGTTAGACGAAGCGCCCGACACTTGGCCGCGCATTGTGGTGGTCGGGATCGAACTGCCGCCACCCTGGACCGTAACGTAAAGGTTCGGCGCGATCGAACGCATATCGGCGATGTTTTCGATCCGGGCATTCTGGATCGCTTCGGAAGTCACCGCGGTCACCGCGACCGGGACGCTTTGCAGGTTCTCGGCGCGCTTTTGTGCTGTCACGACGATTTCCGCGACACCACCGCTCCGCTGCTCCGGCGCGTCTTCCTGCGCCAGCGCTGGCTGCGCGCCGCAAACTGCAAGTGCGATGGTCGGAGCCGACACACCGCCAACAAACTTCAGATACCTCATGCACATTCTCCCAATTTGCAATTTTCAGAAATTTTATTCATTATTTAGATAGATATATAACCCCACCCTGAAGATCAGCTTCCTTCAGGCAGGGGCGGAAAAGATGAAAGTGAAGCTGCATCGACCAGTTGCGCCTGGCCGTTGACGGCGGCAGCGTGGCGTCCAAGCAGGAACAGGGCTACTTCCGCGACATGCTGGGCAGACAGCGGACCGCGATATTCCGGGTCGGCCAGGTCGTCAGGCGACACAATCTCTTCCAGACCAGCCGCACCGGTCATACCGCTCAGCACCATGCCCGGGCATACCGCATTGATCCGCAGTCCGCGTGCAGCGAAAGCCGCCGCTGCCGAACGCACCAGCCCGACCACACCATGTTTGGACATGGAGTAAGCCGCCGCTTCCGCAAAACCGATCAGGCCCGCGGCGGATGCCGTGACAACGCATGCGCCGCCGGGGCGCAGGCGGGCACGCGCCTGCTGCACACCCAGGAATGTTCCGCGCAGATTGACCCCGATCAGACGGTCGAACATGTCGACGGTTACTTGTTCGAGAGGCACATACGGCTGAAGTATCCCGGCATTGAGGTATGCCGCATCAATTCCGCCGAATTCCCGTTCGGCCACATCGAACATGGCCTGGTTGTCAGCTTCGCTGGAAATATCCGCTGTGCATGCAATGGCACGGCCACCTGTTGCGGCAATCAATTCCACAGTGCGTTTTGCCGTGGCCTCGTCGCGATCGACGACAACAACGCTGGCCCCTTCCGCTGCAAGCCTCTGGCTCGCCGCACGGCCGATGCCGGATCCGGCACCAGTAACCAGGGCAACCTTGTTCTCGAAATCAGCCATGCAAAATCACTCCCTATTCCAAATCCGGCCCCGCTCAGTCCTTGAAAGGAGCAGGACCACTCAATTGTCAGTTCAAGTTTCAACCGCCTGCGGAACACGCGCTACCAGGGCAAGAACCCGGTCTTCGCTATCCGCATAGATTTTCGTGATGTCTGTAGTTGGGAAATTCGCCGATTGCGCGATGCCGGTCTTGGGCTTTCAACCCGTCCACGGCCATATCCACCATCCGCCATGCAAAGCGGAGCCAGCCCATCCCCTCTCCTCCTTGTTTCGCATGCGGAACGCCGCTTCGGCCCAGGCACACACTTAAACTTGGATCTCGGTATATATGGAACACTCTGGAATGCAATGCGCAGGCAAGCATGCTTTGCCTTCATTTCACACACTGTGTGAAAGTAGCAACGGTCAAACGCAAGAATATGATAATTAAACGGTTTTTATATATTTAATGCATTCACAATATTGTGCCCCCCGACACCATCAAGAGGGTCGAGCAGGGGGCTCACCTGCCCGATTTCAATCGCAATGACGTGATGATGCAGCCATCAAAAAGCGAGCGCTACCCTTCCACTCCCAGCATGAGCTTGCCAAGGTTGATCGCAGGCGTAGCTGGCGTGTTCGATGCGTGCTGACCGATAACGAGAATATCCGAATAGATTCCCGCCAAGGGCCGGTCGAGCCGGATTCCGTTGGCACCCGCAGCGCGCATCAGGTTGAGCGCCAGTTCCTGACAACGGTGAGGAACATTGGCGCTCTTCAACATATACAACGTCTGTTCCTCAGGGCCGAGCAACCGCCCCTCTTCCCCGATCTGGCGCATTTCAGCCAAATCCCGCCGCATGGTTCCTTTCATCTCCTCCGCCCCGGCCTTTGCCTGCCCGAGAGCGGCCTGCACCATGGGATCACGGGCTACGCGTTCGCTCAATACGTTGAGACGGTCTGCGGTATAGCCGCAGAAATGCTCTATCATGCCCTCCAGACCACCCAGCGCGGCGCTGGATACCGCACGAACGAACAGCGGCATGAAAGGAACCCGAAATAGGGGGCCGTCGTTCAGCCGGGTCCCCGGATGTGCGGAAGAATCGAATATGGGGAACCGCTGCACCCTGTGTTCGGGCACGAAGGCGTCCACGACCTCGATGTCCTTGCTGCCCGACCCTTGAAGGCCCACGACGTGCCAGGTGTCGATAATGGCTGCGTCGGATCGAGGGACCAGGAAGGAATGCATCCGCTGCATCAGCGGCCCATCTTCCCCCTCGATCGTACCGCCCAGGAAGTTCCACTGACAATTATCGCATCCGCTGGAGAATGACCAACGGCCTGACAGCCGGTATCCTCCCTCCACCGGAACGGCGGTGCCATTCGGTGCATAGGGCGAACCAACCAGCACGCTATCGTCCTGGCCCCAGACATCCCTGGCCGCCTGATCGTCATAAAAAGCGAGGTGATAACTGTGTACCGCGATTACGCCGAACACGAAGCCCATACTCGCATCGCCCCGCGCCAGCGTAGTCAGCACTTCGCCGAATACCTCCGGGCTCATCTCGTAACCGCCGTATCGTTTCGGCTGAATCACCCGGAAGAGCCCGGCGTCTTTCACTTTGGCAATGGTTTCGGGCGTCACACGTCGTTCTCGCGTATGATCGGCTGCTTGTTCGCGAAGAAAGGGTACTAATGCCTCCGCACGTGCGATCAGTTCGCTAGGCGAAGGAATTTCTTTTTCCGGCATAACCTCATCCCCATTTTTTCTCATGGGATACAAGACCAGCCTGGATGCGCAAGTTTCGCCTGAATTTCCTGGCCACTATAGACAAGCTGTTTCTGCAGGCACCTAAATCAACGCGATTTTCGGCTCAGACACACCGCTCTAAACGTGGATCAGGGAAGCCACTTCATCGGCAGGCGAAGTGTCAGTGCGCCCCTCCTTGATGATGCGTCCCCTCTGCATCACAAAAAAGCGATCGGCAAATGACCATGCGAAATCGAGATTTTGCTCCACGATCAGGATCGCAACGCCCAGTTCCTTGCGCACCCGCATCAGTGCATCTTCGATCTGCTGCACGATATTGGGCTGAATCCCCTCTGTCGGCTCGTCCAGCAGCAGGAGTTCCGGTTGCCCCGCCAGGGCTCGCCCGATGGCCAGTTGCTGTTGCTCACCCCCTGAGAGAACGCCTGCCTTGCGGTCGGCGATCTGCGTCAGCTTGGGGAACAGTTCGAACACCATGTCGGGTATTTTGCGGGGACCGGAAAAACCCTTCCGGGCCAACGCAGACAAGCCAACCTCGAGATTTTCCCGAACCGTAAGATGCGGAAAAACGTGGCGTCCCTGCGGGACAAAACCGATCCCGGCGCGCGACCTTTGATGCGCCTTCATCGCTGTCACTTCATCGCCGTGCCAGTAAATGTGGCCTCCCAGGACAGGCAACTGCCCCATGATCGTTTTCAGCAAGGTCGTCTTGCCGACTCCGTTACGGCCCAAAATGGTTGCGGCGTCCCCCTTGTCGAGATCGAACGCGATTTCCCACAAGACCTGACCTTTGCCATAGGCTGTGCTCACTGTCCGCAGGTTGAGCAACTGGTTCGGCATTTCAACGGCCATCATGCCCTCCCGAGATAGATTGCGGCGACTTCCTCATCCGCGCGAATTTCCGCCAAGGTCCCTTCCCGCAACAATTGCCCTTGGTGGAGCACCACCACGTGCCCCCCCAACTGGGCAACGAAATCGATGTCATGGTCGATGACCAGCACCGCATGCTTGCCGACCAGCGCCTTGACGATTTCGGCAGTCTGCGTGCTTTCCGCCGCGCCCATACCCGCCGTAGGCTCATCGAGCAGCAGGAGTTCCGCATCGGTCGCCACGACCATGCCGATCTCCAGCCATTGTTTCTCACCATGCGACAGATTTCCGGCAAGCTCGTCCCGGCGAGGCCCCAGCCCCACCATTTCAAGGATATCTTCGGCCCGTTCCCTCGCGGCAGCCTCACCCTTGCGGCCAAACTTGGTCCACCAACGCCTGTCTTTCGTTGCAGCAATAGTGAGGTTGTCGATTACCGATAGCGCCACGAGTACACCGGGCGTCTGGAATTTCCGGCAGATGCCAAGCCCGACGATATCGTGTTCCGGCTTGGCCTGAATTTCCTGCCCGCGAAAAAGAACGGTGCCGGTCGTGGGACGCACGCGACCGATGATTGAATCGCACATCGTGGATTTGCCCGCCCCGTTGGGGCCGATCACCACTGTCATGCTGCCGCTTTCTATCGTCAGGCTAAGGTCGTTGATCGCCTTGAAGCCGTCAAAATCGACAACGACATTGCGCAGTTCCAGCATCGGGGCACTCATGCGCCTGCCTCCATTTGTGGGGGCGCGGTTTCAGTGGCGGAATACCTCTGCAGCGCCTTGTCTTTGCGCCAGCGGGCGAACATATCCCCCTTGCGCAGGGCCCTGAACGGATGGTCTGCCCCGAACAGCCCCGCGATCCCCTTGGGCAGGACAGTAACCGCGACAATGAACATCAGGCCCAGGAAATAGAGCCACAATTCCGGGAACGCGGTAGAGATCTTGTCTTTGGCGAAATTGACGAACAATGCCCCGGCAAGTGCCCCGGCGACGCTATGACGTCCGCCGATTGCCGCCCAGATCACCATTTCGATCGAAGGCACGACGCCAACCAGCGCGGGTGAGATCACCCCGGCATGCAGTGTGAACAGCGCCCCCGATACGCTGGCCAGCAGGGCGCCGACGGTAAAGGCAATGATCTTGTATGGCGCCGGATCGTAACCGAGGAAACGCATCCGGTTCGAACCATCGCGGCTGGCCCGCAACAGCTTGCCAAAGCGCGATGCAATCAACCAGCGCAGACCGAAGAGAGAACACACCGCAAGGATCAGTGTCGCGAAATAGAGCCCTACCGCAGTCGATGGCAGGTTGAGGTTGAACCCGAACAGTGTGTGATAATCGGTCAGGCCGTTGAAACCGCCCGTCATATCCTGCTGGCTAATCAACAAAGTCGCGAATGCCAGTGCGAGCGCCTGGGTAATCAGCGCAAAGTAAACGCCCCCGATCCGCCGCCTGAACATGGCCCAGCCGATCAATCCCGCGACCAGTGGCGCGACCACCAGCACGGCAATGATCGCCAGGATCGGGCTGTGAAGCAATTCCCACCACCAGGGAAGTTTCTCCACCCCGGTCCAGACCATGAAGTCGGGCAGTTCATCCGGCCCCAGGTCCGCCAGCTTGAGATGCATGGCAATGGCATAGCCGCCGATACCGAAGAACACCCCTTGTCCAAGGCTGAGAATGCCGCCCTCCCCCCATAAGAGAACAAGGCCCATTGCCGTCAAAGACAAGGCAAGGAAACGCCCCAGAAGATTGAGGTCATAAGGCGTGAGCAACCACGGTGCAGCCACCGCGAGGGCAAGGAATATGCCCCCTGCAAGCGCCTTGGCAGGAAAGGTTGTTGGCATCGCTGCGATCCTATTCTGCATCGAGGGCACGCGATTTGACGGCGATAACGCCCTGCGGCCGGAACTGGAGAAAGACGATGACAAACAGCAAGGTCAGGACTTGCGCGAAACTGACATCGACGAAGATTTGCGAGAGTGCCGTAATCAGGCCGATAATCAGCGCGGCAATCGTCGTGCCGACAATGCTGCCGAGCCCGCCAAGGATGACGACAAGGAAAGCGGTGACGATATAGCTCTGCCCGACACTGGGCGTCACCGGCCCAAGCAAGGCCAAAACGACACCACCAAGACCCGCAACAGCCGCGCCGAGCGCGAAGACAAAGCAATCGACGAGGCGCACGTTCACCCCCATCGCCGCGGCGGTCGGACGATCCTGGTTGACCGCGCGAACCAGCAGGCCGATCCGGGTATAACGAAGGATTGCCGCCATACCGAGCAGCACCCCGATGGCACTGACGAGAATGAACAGGCGCAAGGTCGGCAGCTGGAGGCCCGCGAGAGTCAACCCGCCGTCGAGCCAGGCCGGTGCAGTCACGGAAACGCCAGTCGCACCGAACAGGTCACGAGCCGCCTGCTGCATGATGAGACTGACACCCCAAGTCGCAAGCAGGGTATCGAGCGGTCTCGCAGTCAATTTGCTGACCAGCGATATTTCCAGAAAGCCACCGAAAATTCCGGCACCGAGGAAAGCGAAGATCATGGCCACGAAGAGGCCCAACGGCCCCGGAAACAGGCTCATCGCCATATAGGCGAGATAACCGCCCAGCATCAGGATTTCGCCATGGGCCATGTTGATGACCCGCATGAGCCCGAAACTGAGCGCCAGCCCCAGCGCCGCCAGCACATAGAGCGACGCGACGCTGAAGCCGTTGAAGAGCTGCCCGGTTAGAAAGATTGCGTCCATGTCATGCCCCCTGTCTGGATTTCGGCTGTCTGGATGTCGGACGGCAGAGCCCCTTTCTGCCCCGGGGCGGTGGAGCGCTCCCGGGGCAGGCGGCGGGGTCACCGCGCCACAGATGATGCCGCTGTTCTCACATCATCCGATCTTGCAGGTCTTGCCCGGGAAGGTGACCGGATCGTAGGGATCGGGCTTGATCGCTTCCTTTGAAGACCAGAGGATCTTGAACTGGCCATCAGCCTGCGACTGGCCGATGTAGGCTGTCTGGATCAGGCTGTTGTTGTCCATGAACTTGGCCATGCCCAACGGGGTCGGGATCGCATCCAGCGTAACGGCGGCTGCGCGCACCTTATCCGGATCGGTACTGCCGGCCTTTTCCACCGCGGCCTTCCAGGCGTAAACGTCGAGATAGCCGTGCACCATCGGATCGGTAATCACGGAATCACCGCCAAATTTCGCCTTGTAGGCAGCAACGAACTTCTTGTTCTCTTCGTTGTCGAGGCTCTGGAAATAATTCCACGCGGCATAGCCGCCTTCGACCAGCGACGGGCCCATGGCCATTGCTTCCTGTTCGCCGATGGAGAACGACATCACCGGAACCACTTTCGGGCCCATGCCAGCCGCAGCCATCTGCTTGAAGAATGCCACGTTGCTGTCGCCGTTGAGCGTGTTGAAGATGATGTCGGGCTTGGCGGCCTTGATCTTGCCCACAACGCCAGAGAATTCCGTGCCGCCCAATGGCTGGTATTCCTCACCCGACAGGGTCAGGCCATCCTTCTCGATATGCTTTTTCAAAATCAGGTTGGCAGTGCGCGGATAGACATAGTCCGATCCGACCAGGAACATTTTCTTGTAACCCTGTTCCTTTGCCCAGTCATAGGCAGGCAGCGCCTGCTGGTTCGGCTGCGCACCGGAATACATGATGTTCGCGGAACATTCGTTGCCTTCGAACTGCACCGGATACCACAACAGGTTCTTGGTCTTTTCGAAGACCGGCAGCATGGCCTTGCGACTGGCAGAGGTCCACCCGCCAAAAACGGTAACCACGCCATCGTTCTCGATCAGCTTGGAGGCCTTCTGCGCGAAGATCGCCGGGTCGGATGCCCCGTCCTCGATAACCGGAGCAATCTGCTTGCCCATCACGCCGCCTGCGGCGTTGATCTCGTCGATCGCCAGTTGAGTGGCATTCTTCACGGTAACTTCGCTGATGGCCATCGTGCCGGACAGCGAATGAAGCACGCCGACCTTGACGGCATCACCACCGGCGTCCGCCGCGGGCGATGCCTCTTCACTGCCCTTGGAACAGGCCCCCAGCATTGCCGTGCACACCAGCGCAGCGGCGAGGAACGTCCTCTTTGTCATGATATTCATGTTCTGAATCCCTTGCATGGACCGCCACCCGGGCGATCCGGTTGATGGATGATCGGGTACTGTCAGAAACGCCCGCCGACATAGGCGACGACCGTGCCCCCTGCGCGGTTCTTGCCATCCGATGCGGCAGAGAAGCGGTTAGTGTCGATGTAGTCGGCCCCAACCACGAACGGCCCCTTGGAATAGCTGAGCCCGAGCGACCAGTTGACCTTGTCGTCCCAGTTGGTGCCGTCTTCGTATCCAACCAGGCCCTTCACTGCGAACCCGGTGTCGGCAATCGGATATGACGCACTACTGTAGACGTAAGTGCTGTGGCCTCCGCCGTTGTATTCGTCATGCACGCCGCCCACGCCGATACTGAACGGGCCGACAGGTGCGCTCAGGCCGACTTCGAACTGGTCGAAGTCAATATCCTTGGCGTCATGGAACACGAGCCGGAGATAACGCGCCCGCACGCTGACATCGCCAAACGAACCCTGCAGTCCCGCATAGAGATCGGTTTCCATGGAACCGGCACCTGCGTCCTTATCCAGACTGGAGCCCCAGACGCCTGCGAACACGCTGACCTGTTCACTCAGCGGAACGCTCGCCTCGACCGATCCCTGAATCACCGGTTCCGTGTCGCTGAGCGAGGCCCCGCGCAGGCGATAGTCGGTTAGAAAAGTAACGCCCCCCGTTATCTTGACCGGCAACTCGTCTGCCAGGGCTGGGCCGGCCATGGCCGTCGCGCCGGTAACGAGCGCGGCCCCCACAAGCGAGGCTTTCTTCCATAGAATCATATATTTCCCTCCGCTGAAACCATACCGATCGGGAAATTCCGAGCCGGCAATGCGCAGAGATTGTGCAGTGCAGCAGCAGAGCGCCATGGGGCATTTGACGTAGGTCGTGTGGCTGCTGGACGAAGTTTCCGGACCTTACCTCCTGTCCATACGTCAAATGCCCCATGTGACTTCGCAGCCAATGGGTGAATTCTCATGCTGCAAACGCAAATCGCATGGCTCACAGGAGACATCCCCACGTGCACCGGGCTATAGATACGGCCTATTCAGACAGCCCCGCATGGCTTCGCAAAGCGCAGGCCGCAGTGCCGCATTCCTTGCGCAGCAAGGGGGCTGTCGACCTGTCATTCCATAACCGGGACGGCCGTCTGCGAATTGGGCGAGCCTATCAGTCCGGGTGCCTGCGGCTTCGCGTGCCCCGCCCAAGCGGGAACGAAGCGCCCTGCGCCGTGCTGATGAACACGGCGGGCGGCCTCGCCGAAGGCGATCGACTGGATCAGCGCGTCACATGGGATGAAGACAGCTTTGCCACTGTCACCACCCAGGCCGCCGAAAAAGTCTATCGTGCCGTTGCGCAAGGCAGCACCATTGCCACTCACCTTGAAGTGGCGCGTGGCGCACGGGCAGAATGGCTGCCTCAGGAAACCATCCTGTTCGACGGTTGTCAGCTGCAGCGGGAAGCGCAAATCGTGCTGGCAGAGAACGTCACCTTTCTGGGCGTCGAAGCGCTAGTTCTCGGGCGACAGGCAATGGGTGAAACGGTTCGGCGCGGTTCGTTGCGTGACCGGATGCGGATCTGGCGCAGCGGGAAATTGATCTATGCCGATACGCTTGCGCTAGACGGCGATATCGCCGCGCTCATGCAGCGCGCAGCAATCGGGGGCGGCGCGATGGCGATGGCGGTGCTGGTTCATGCATCCGACGGGGCAAGCGGATTGCTGGAGCCGGTTCGTGACGCGCTTCAGCAGGCAAGGGGGAAGGCTGCGGCCAGTTCGTGGAACGGACTGCTCGCAGTACGCCTGCTAGCCCCCGATTGCGACACCTTGCGTCACGACATTGCCACCGCCCTTGCCGTTCTCTGCGAAGGGCGGCCCCTGCCCCGCGTCTGGAGGTGCTGACATGAACCTGACCCCCCGCGAGAAGGACAAACTGATGCTGTCGCTGGCCGCGATAGTCGCTCGCCGCAGGCTCGAGCGTAATGTTAAGCTCAACTACCCCGAAGCGGTCGCTCTCATTTCCGATTTCGTGCTCGAAGGCGCACGGGACGGGCGCAGCGTGGCCGATCTGATGGAGGCAGGCGCGCACATCCTCACTGCGGATCAGGTCATGAGCGGCGTGGCCGAAATGCTCCACGACGTCCAGGTGGAAGCGACTTTCCCGGACGGAACCAAGCTGGTGAGCGTACATGACCCGATCCGTTGACGCGATTATCCCGGGCGAAATCATTGCCGCGGATGGAGAACATGAACTAAATGCCGGTTCTCCCGTCACGACTTTGAAAGTCGCCAATGCGGGGGATCGCCCTATTCAGGTCGGTAGCCATTATCATTTCGCGGAAGCGAACGAAGGGCTGGTATTCGACCGCAAGACCGCGACCGGTAAACGGCTCGACATTCCTGCGGGAACCGCCGTGCGCTTCGAGCCGGGTCAGTCCCGTGAAGTAAACCTTGTCCCGCTGCGTGGGGCCCGGATCGTCACCGGTTTTCAAGGCAAAGTTATGGGCCCGGTGGACGAAGCTGCGGACAAGGAGGCAGACTGATGCCCTATCGCATGTCTCGCGCCGCTTATGCCGACATGTTCGGCCCCACGACCGGGGACCGCATGCGTCTGGCTGATACCAACCTCATCATCGAAATCGAAAGCGACGCCACCACTCTGGGCGAGGAAGTCAAATTCGGTGGCGGCAAGGTAATCCGCGACGGCATGGGCCAAAGTCAGGTCACAAATGCCGGAGGCGCTGCAGATACGGTTATCACGAATGCCGTGATTGTGGACTGGACCGGCATTTACAAGGCGGACATCGCGCTCAAAGGTGGGTGTATTGCCGCCATCGGCAAGGCGGGCAATCCCGATATTCAGCCGGGTGTGGACATCGTTATTGGGCCCGGCACGGAAGTGATCGCAGGTGAAGGCAGGATCGTTACCGCCGGAGGGTTCGATGCCCACATCCACTATATCTGCCCCCAGCAAGTGGAAGAAGCGCTGGCCAGCGGCGTCACCACCTTCGTTGGCGGCGGTACCGGCCCGGCTACCGGCACCAACGCCACAACCTGCACACCGGGCCCATGGCATATTCAGCGCATGTTGCTCGCGGCGGAAGGGCTGCCCATCAACTTCGCCTTCGCGGGCAAGGGCAATGCCAGTGACCCCGCGGCATTGGTCGAACAGGTCAAAGCCGGTGCCGCCGCGCTCAAGCTGCACGAAGACTGGGGCACGACACCCGCGGCCATAGATTGCTGCCTCGACGTTGCCGACCGCATGGACGTGCAGGTTATGATCCATACAGACACGCTCAACGAAAGCGGCTTCGTCGACGACACGATTGCCGCGTTCAAAGGGCGGACGATCCATGCCTTCCATACGGAAGGCGCTGGTGGAGGCCATGCACCAGACATTCTCAAGCTGGCGGGATTTGCCAACGTAATTCCATCTTCGACCAATCCAACGATGCCCTTCACTGTCAACACGATCGAAGAACACCTCGATATGCTGATGGTTTGCCATCACCTAGACCCATCGATTCCGGAAGATCTAGCCTTTGCCGAAAGCCGTATCCGCAAAGAGACAATCGCGGCGGAAGACATCCTTCACGACATGGGGGCGCTCTCGATCATTTCCTCCGACAGTCAGGCCATGGGCCGGGTCGGTGAGGTGATCACGCGCACCTGGCAAACCGCGCACAAGATGAAGCAGCAACGCGGCACCCTCCCCGGAGACAGTCAAAACAACGACAACCTGCGGGTGCGCCGCTATATCGCAAAATACACGATCAATCCCGCGATTGCGCAAGGCATGGCGCGGGAAGTCGGTTCTGTCGAAGTCGGCAAACTGGCCGATCTGGTCCTCTGGAATCCTGCATTTTTCGGCGCGAAGCCCGACCTTGTTCTCAAAGGGGGGATGATCGTGCAGGCAATGATGGGCGATCCCAATGCGAGCATCCCGACCCCGCAACCGGTCCATTCCCGTCCGATGTTCGGCAGCTTCGGAAAGGCGATGGCCGCAAGCTGTATCACCTTCGTCAGCCAGGCAGCCTACGATGCGGGGATAGCAGCGGAATTGGGGCTTCAACGCACTGTTCTGCCCGTCACCGGAACCCGCGGAATCGGTAAGGCCCAGATGAAATTGAACGATGCGCTGCCACACCTCGAAATCGACGCGGAAACGTACGAGGTACGCGCCGATGGAGAGCTGCTGACTTGCGAGCCCGCGACAGAGCTGCCGCTCACGCAGCTCTACCACCTGTACTGAGAGAGGCCGCTATGCGCAGGATCACCGCCATCGAAAAGCACGGCCATGGAGAACCATGCGATACTGTTCGCCTGGACCATGACCAGCGCAACCGCCGCCGCATGGTCTTTACCACCCGTGCCGGACAGACCATCCTTCTCGACATGCCTCGCCCCGTGCATCTGCGCGATGGCGACTGGCTGAGGCTGGAGGACGGCGCCATGGTGAAAGTGGAAGCCATGGGGGAGCCGCTGATCGAAATCAGCGCGACATCGGATGCCCACATGGTCCGCATTGCCTGGCATCTGGGGAACCGCCACCTGCCGACGCAGCTGCTGCCCGGCACCTGTGGCGGAACCATACGTATCCGACAGGATCATGTGATTGCGGAGATGGTCGCGGGTCTCGGCGGGCAATGCAGCCCTGTGATAGCCCCATTCGATCCCGAAGGCGGTGCCTATGAAGGCGGCTTCGGCCATGGGCATCACCATCACGACGAGGACGATCATAGCCACACCGCAAGCCAAATCCATGGCTGAAACCGACTTGTTCGACCTGATGAGCTGGATGTCTCCGGCATGGCCGATCGGCGCCTTTGCCCATTCGAGCGGGCTGGAGTGGGCGGTGGAGGAAGGTCATGTCACCAACCGCGAAACCACACTCGAATGGATTGTTGCGGCACTGGAAAACGGTGCGATCCACAACGATCTGGTGATTTTCGTTCATGCCTGGCGCGCGGCCGACGCTGGCGACACCGCGGCGCTGCTCGACGTCGCCGAACTCGCTGTCGCCGCCCAGACGGGATATGAACGACAACTGGAAAGCTGTGCGCAGGGTGCGGCTTTCCGGCGGATTGCAATCAGCGCGGCAGGGGTCTCGCGATTTTCCTGCTATCTCGAAAGCCTGACCGATGAGAACCTGACCTACCCCGTGGCCAGTGCGGTGTTGTTCGCCTGCCGGGGCATTCCCCTGCGCATGGGGCTGACCGCATGGTTGCACGGAGCCGTTTCCAATCTGGTTTCCGCCGCCCAACGGCTTGTTCCGCTCGGGCAAACCGATGGCCAGACCGTACTGCGCGAATTGCGGGGTCCCATCCTTGCGGCGGTCGAAAACGCCCACGGACTGCCTGAAGGCGACCCTTTCGCGGCAATGGGCGGCTGCACTCTTGTCGCCGATCTCGGCTGCATGGCTCACGAAACCCAATATACGAGGTTGTTTCGCACATGAACTCGATGGCAAATCCCCCGTCCTCATCCGGCCCATTGCGGGTAGGCATTGGCGGCCCGGTAGGCTCCGGCAAGACCGCGTTGATGGACGCGTTGTGCAAATATCTGCGCGACACTTACGAAATCGCCGCGATCACCAACGACATCTACACACGTGAAGATGCCGAATTTCTCACTCGCGCGGGATCTCTGGTTCCGGAACGGATTGTCGGCGTGGAAACCGGCGGGTGCCCGCACACGGCAATCCGCGAAGACGCGTCGATCAACCTCGCCGCAGTCGGGCAACTTCAGGCGCGCTTTCCCGCGCTGGACCTGATTCTGATCGAAAGCGGGGGCGACAACCTGGCCGCCACTTTCAGCCCCGAGCTGGCAGATATCACGATCTACGTGATCGACGTCTCTGCAGGGGACAAGATACCGCGGAAGGGAGGGCCGGGTATTACCCGGTCGGATCTGCTGGTCATTAACAAGATTGATCTCGCTCCGCTGGTCGGCGCCAGTCTTGAGGTAATGGATCGCGATGCCGCGAAAATGCGCGGTCAGCGGCCTTTCGTCTTCACCAATATCCGCACAGGCCAAGGCGTTGCAGAGATTGCCGGGTTCATTGCCAGAACCGGCGGATTACCGGAAAGGAACTCGGCATGAAGCACCTCCCATCCCGCCTCGCCGCGCTCGCTGTCGGATTGTTTCCCGCAAGCGCCATGGCCCATCCCGGGCATGACGGCGCGCATGGTTTCGCCAACGGAATCATGCATCCATTGACCGGAATTGACCATCTGCTCGCCATGCTTTTCGTTGGTCTGGGCGCCGCACTATTCGTCAAACGGCGCGGCTGGCTCATTCCCGCAACGTTTCTCGCCAGCCTCGTGGTTGGGTTCCTCACTGCCGGATATATCTCAGGCTCCCTGGTCGAAGCCACCATTCTCGTTTCGCTGATCGCACTTGGCCTTGCCACGGCATTCCGATTGGAAGCGCCGGTACAACTCGCCATTTTGCCGGTCGCAGCTTTTGGCTATGCGCATGGCGCGGCGCATGGCATCGAGATGCCACAAGGCGCAGCACCGGCGTTATTCGCGGCAGGTTTCTTCCTTTCGAGCGCGATCCTTCACGCAGGAGGATACTGGCTGTCGCGAATCCTTCCGTTGCCCGCATTGCGCATATTCGGCGCGGCCGGAGCAGGCATGGGGCTGCTCCTTGCCGGCCTTGGTTGATGGAGCACTCAAGGATTGGCAACGGGCCCTGAAGTGAAGCCGGAAAGCATGATGTCGGACGTTGCCGTAAAACGTCAGGTCATCGTCGGAACGCGGCGGCGCTATAACCAATGGGTCAACAACCAGACCCTTGAAGATTATGCGCTGCGCTTCACGGCGATGCGTGCGCGTATCTGGTCGCCCGCATGGGTAGCCAACACGGCGTTGGGCTCCATCGCATTTCTTGCATGCGAGGCGCTCGGCGCGACTGTAACCATTGGCTATGGCTTCGACAGCATGGCCTGGGCGCTTGCCGTCGCGGCTGCCATCTTCCTCGTTACCGGTCTGCCTATCTGCTACTATGGCGCTCGCTATGGGGTCGATATGGACCTCCTGACGCGAGGATCGGGATTCGGTTATCTCGGCTCCACCATCACGTCAGCAGTCTATGCCTCCTTCACTTTCATTCTCTTCGCGATCGAGGCAGTCATTCTGTCCGCCGCGCTGGAACTGTGCTTCGGCATTCCTCTACCTATCGGGCACCTCATCAGTGCAGTGGTCGTGATTCCCATCGCCGCTTACGGCTTCAAACGGATCAGCAAATGGCAGAACTGGACTCAGCCATTCTGGCTCGCGTTGCAGGTCACGCCGTTGTTGTTCCTCGCCATGCAAGGTCCCGAAGGATTGGAACGGTGGGTGCATTTCGGCGGCACCGAGGCAGGGAAACCGTTGCAGAATTTCGCCATAGCGCTTGCCATCTTCCTGTCCCTCCTCCCTCAGATCGGGGAACAGGTCGATTACCTCCGGTTCCTCCCTGCGAAGGAGGAGGTCAGCGCCCGGCGCTGGTGGACCGCGCTCATCTTCACCGGGCCAGGATGGATTCTGCTGGGCGGCGTCAAGATTGCCCTTGGATCGTTCCTTGCAGTCATCGCACTCGGCCAAGGCATGGGCATCAACGATGCGGGTAATCCGGCAATGCTCTATTTCATGAGCTTTGGCGGCCTGTTCTCCAACCAGACGGGGGCAATCGTCCTGACCGCTGTCTTTGTCGCGCTGTGCCAGATCAAGATCAACGTCACCAATGCCTATGCCGGGTCCATCGCTTCGTCGAACTTCTTTTCCCGTTTGACACACCGCCATCCGGGCCGGGTGGTCTGGCTCGTATTCAACACCATTATCGCACTCATGCTCATGCAGGGCGGCATCCAGAATGTCGTCGAACGCGTCCTGACGCTTTACAGCAATTTCGCGGTTGCCTGGTTCGGGGCGGTCATCGCGGATCTGATGGTGAACAAGCCGTTGGGCCTGAGCCCGCCGGGCATCGAATTCCGCCGTGCCTATCTCTACGATATCAATCCCGTCGGGGTCGGCGCGATGGCAGGGTCGATCATCTGCTCCACGCTGTGCTTTGCCGGCCTGTTCGGGCCCGGCCCTCAGATGTTCTCTCCGGTGATAGGTCTTGCCGTGGCGTTCCTGCTGGCACCGGTCATCGCGAAGGCCACTGGCGGAAAACATTACATCGCCCGCCCCCGCGATGTGCTGGACGGACCCGAATGTACCTGCAAAGTTTGCCGTAACACCTTCGAAGCGCCCGATATGGCGTTCTGCCCGGTCTATGACGGCAACATCTGTTCGCTATGCTGTACGCTGGAGGCCCGCTGCCACGATGCCTGCAAGAACCAGCCCCCCTCGATCAACCGCCTGGTCGCCATAGCACGGCGAATAGTCCCTGCCCCGCTGACGGATGCCGTCTATGCACGGATTGTCCGGTTCCTCATCGCCTACGCGATAACGATTGCAGTGATCGGGCTCGTGCTGCTGTTGATCTACTATCAACGCCTTGCAACCGGCATCGATGCGGCCAAGCTCAGTGGCGTCCTGTGGGCGGTATATGTCGGCTTCATGGCCGCGGCAGGCTTCGGCGTTTGGTATTTCGTCCTGGCGCGGGAAAGCCAACGCGCGGCTGAAAATGAATCCGAACGGCAAACGCTTTCATTGATCGAGGAAATCGAAGCACACGCCCGCACGGATGCCGAACTGCAACGCGCCAAGAACGCGGCAGAGGCCGCCAATCTCGCCAAGAGCCGTTACATCATCGGTATCAGCCACGAGATCCGCACGCCGTTGAATGCGATTTCCGGCTATGCCCAATTGATGGAGCGCGACAGCAATGTCGAAGTCGGCGACGCCGTCCGGGTCATTCGCCGCAGTGCAACCCACCTTTCCGACCTGGTCGATGGCCTTGTCGATGTCTCGCGGATCGAGAACGGATCGGTAAGAATCGCGCGGGAACGGGTAAACCTGCAGGATCTGCTGACCCAAATCGTCGATATGTTCCGCGTACAGGCCGCCGCGCGCGGCATTCAGTTCGAACACAGTCGCCCCGCGCACCTGCCGACCTGGATTTACACCGACCAGAAGCGTCTTCGACAGATTCTCATCAATCTCATATCCAATGCCATCAAATATACGCCCGCAGGGACGGCATCGCTCAACATCTACTGGCGCAATCCTGTGGCGGAGTTCGAAGTCCAGGACACAGGTGTGGGCATCGACGAGGCCTATCTCGACCGCATATTCGAACCTTTCGAACGCATTCAATCGGTCCGCGGGCAACCGGGGGTTGGGCTGGGGCTGACCATCACCCGTTTACTCGTGGACATCATGGGCGGCCAGTTGACTGTCAAAAGCACCCCCGGCGTAGGCAGCACATTCAAGGTCAAGATGTTCTTCTCCGAAGCCCAGCCGCCCGAAAGTCAGGGCCATGTTCCCACCCTGGCCAATAGCTATTCCGGCCCCCGCAAACGTATCCTGATTGTCGATGATGATCCGGCCCACCTCGATCTCGCCCGTGACCTCTTGTCCCCTTGCGGTTTCGAGCTCGATTTCGCGGCAAGCGGCCAGTCCGCACTCGACCGGTTTCGTCAGACCCCACCTGATCTGGTTATCATGGACGTCTCCATGCCTGGCATGAATGGATGGGATGCAGCCCGCACGATCCGCAAGGACCATGGCGATGCAGTGCCTATCCTGATGGTTTCCGCCAATGTTCACGATTTCCAGCGAGCCCGCCGTGCCGACGACCCTCATGACGATTACCTGACCAAGCCCTACGACATTGACGTTCTTCTGGAACGCATTCGCGTGCTTCTCGATCTTGAAGAACTCGATAGCCGGGGCAGTACATCATGAAGCCGGTCATTCTTATCGTGGATGACGATCCCGACACGCTGAGCATGCTCGAACGCTTTGCCACCAGCGAGGGTTTCAGCCCGGAACTGGCCGCGAACGGGAATCAGGCCCTGACCCTGCTCGACAGTGTTTCTCCCGATCTCATCCTGCTGGATGCAGTAATGCCCGGTGCCGATGGTTTTGCGGTCTGCCGCCTCATCAAGGCCAGAGAAAACGCTGCTGATATCCCCGTGATCTTCATGACCGGCCTCAGCGACACCGAACACGTCGTCATGGGCCTGGAAGCAGGCGGCGTCGATTATGTCTCCAAACCGATTGTGCTGGACGAACTGGCCGCACGCATCCGTGTCCATCTTGCCAACGCTCACAAGGCGCGTAGCGCCCTGACCGGCCTGGAAAGCATGGGGGCACTTCTGTTCACTTGCAACAATGCCGGGGCCATTGGCTGGACTACGCCCGAGGCGCAAAAGCTGATTGAGCGACTGGAGCCGGAAACGCTGGCCGCCCTCCGAACGCAGGTGCAGGACAACATTGCATCCAGTCCCGGTTCCACCGCCACATTTGGCGATGATGGCAGCCGGTTTTCGCTTGCCCACCTCGGTGACGCAGGCGGGGGCGATCATCTGTTTCGACTGGATCGTTCGTCCGAAGGAAACGAAACCATCCTGTTGCAGGCAGCCTTCGGGCTGACCCCGCGCGAAGCGGAAGTCCTCCTCTGGACCGCGCGGGGCAAGTCCAACAAGGATATGAGCGAAATACTCAACATCAGCGCTCGCACCGTAAACAAGCACCTTGAACAGGTTTTCATCAAGGTCGGTGTGGAAAATCGTGCATCCGCCGCGTCAGCCGCCACGCGGGTTCTGTTTCAGCCCTGACAGGGACGCCGGCGATCCGCAGGGCTCTCTGGACACCATACCGTTGCGCGTCCCCACAGCTTCAGTCAGAACAGCGGTCATGAACACGCTCAAGATCAAGATCCAGATCATGTGCGGCGACGAAATCGCCATGGGTCCGGGAAAAGCGGATCTGCTCGATTCCATCGGGAAAGAAGGGTCCATCTCCGCTGCCGGCAGAGCATTGGGAATGAGCTATCGCAGAACCTGGATGCTGGTCGATGTCATGAACCGCTGCTGGTGCGAACCGCTCGTCTCTACGATGCCCAGCGGTTCAGCGCGAAGCGGGGCACGTGTGACCTCTTTCGGGCATGAAGTCCTGCAACACTATCGTATGCTGCAAAAGCAGGCCGGGCGGATTGAGAACGGTGCCGATTGGGCAGCTCTGGAATGCAACCTCTTACCCGCTCCACTCGAACAGCAGAGATCCTGACAGTCAGTCCACCTCAATCACAGTAGAGGCAAGCCGTTCCACCTCGGAACGGTCATGGCTGACATAAAGGATCGGGATGTCCATCTCGTCGCGGATCCGCTCAATCAATCGCATGATCTCATGCCGTCGGGCGGAATCGAGCGAAGAGAGCGGCTCATCCATCAAGAGAAAACGCGGGCCGGACAATAACGCTCGTCCGATCGCTACCCGCTGTGCTTCACCGCCTGAAAGAGTGTGCGGCATGCGATCCAGCAAATGTGCAATTCCCAGAAACTCCATTGCGACTTCCAGTGTCAGCCACCGACGATCTGGGGAGGCCAGTTTCCAGCCATAGAGCAGATTATCGCGCACCCGGAGATGCGGAAACAGGCGCCCATCCTGAAATACATAGCCGCAGGCACGCTTTTCGGGTGGCAGGGCGATCCTGGACGCACTGTCGAACAGGACCTGCCCCGCGATCGCGATGCGCCCGTTTTCCGGACGCAGAAGCCCGCCAATAGCCTCCAGAATACTGGTCTTGCCCGCGCCCGATGGGCCAAACAGGGCGACGAGACTTTCCGAGGAAGCAATGCGTGCAGCAATAATTCTTTGCCCGCGGCGGATGGAGACATCGACCTCAAAGGACATGCCCGCCCCCCCCGGTTCGCCCCCGCCGGACAAGCCATTCGGACATGACCAACGCGGCCAGGGATAGCGCCACCGAAATCAGCGCGAGCCTTGTCACGATCCCTTCGCCGCCGGGCACCTGCAGGGCCGTATAAATTGCCAATGGCAAAGTGCGCGTCTCACCGGGGACATTGGATACAAACGTAATCGTAGCTCCGAACTCCCCTATCGACCGCGCAAAGCCCAGGACCACCGCTGCAAGGACTCCAGGCATCGCCAATGGCAGCGTGATGGATGTGAAAGTACGCCATGGGCTTGCTCCTAGTGTTCGGGCCGCAGCCTCCAGCTTCCGGTCTACTCCGCCCAGCGATAACCTGATCGCGCGCACCATCAGCGGCAAAGCCATTACGGCAGCCGCCAGAGCCGCACCGGTCCACCGGAACATCAAAGTGATGCCCATTGTATCGGCGAGAAAGCGACCAGCAGGGCCATTGCTGCCGAATGCCAGCAACAGCAGCCAGCCGGTCACTACCGGCGGCAGAACGAGAGGCAGGTGCACAAACGCATCCAGCAGCACCTTGCCGGGCATACGTGTGCGTTCCAGCAGCCAGGCCAACCCGAAGGACACGGGCAGCATGATGACGATCGCCACACAACTGACTTTCAGGGAAAGGGCCACTACGGCCCATTCGGAAGGTGAGATAGGCGTCATGAATGTCAAAACACGCTGAAACCGAAACTCTGGAAAATGGCCCTGCCTTCGGATGACAGGAGAAACAGGCGGAATGCCTTCGCATTCGAATTGTCCGAAGTCTTGAGCAGAGCCAGGGGATAACGGATCGGCGTGTGACTATTTTCAGGGAAGGTGCCGATCACGCGCACTCCCGGTTCTGCCATCGCATCGGTCGCGTAAACGATACCCAGCGGCGCTTCCCCCCGACTGACAAGTGCCAATGCAACCCGAACATTTTCCGCGCTTGCGATCCGGCCCGAAACTGCTTCCCATACACCCAGCGAAACAAGCGCCTGTTTGCCGTATCGACCGGCAGGCACGGCATCGGGATCGGCCATGGCAAGCCGCCCATTGCCCAAAGCATTTCCCAGCGCAAAGCCGGGCGCGATCTGTATGGCAAGGTTGCTGTTTGCCGGAGCTATGAGGACGAGGTCATTGCCCAGAAACGAAGTTCGGCTATCAGGCACGATCAGGTCTTTTTCGGCGACCTCGCGCATCCATTTTTCGTCCGCGGACACGAAGATGTCCCCTCCCCCCCCGGCCTCGATCTGGCGTGCGAGCGCAGAAGTGGCCGCAAACGACAGGACCGGCTTCGGATTCCCTTTCCCGGCCCAGGCATCTGCCGCAGCCGTCATCGCTTCCTGCAAACTGGCAGCGGCCAGCACAAGCGGCGGCTCGTCTCGCCCATGCCCGGCATCGGAACAACTCCCCAGCACGAGAAGCAATACCGCCAGCAGCGGGCTCAAAATGCGGAACATTGGCGAGAATCCCATTCAATCTATATACAATGATATATAAAGAATGGTCGATGGAAAGTGGTAAATCCGCGCTTCGCCCCCCGCCTTGACATAAGACTGCCGCGCAATCCTTTCAGGATGTGCGACGCTTACACGCTCGAGATACGGGCCACTCCATCCCGTGAGAGTGGCCCGTATCCAGTGCGAACGGTTGCGATTGGATTATTCTTTTTCTTTGATCATATCGAGTGCGAC
>NZ_JRQQ01000016.1:10000-48000 GCF_001625325.1 Croceicoccus estronivorus | reverse complement strand
CCCCTTTGTCGTTCGCTACCGCAAAATTAAAGCGCGCCTAACCCTCTCGCCCAGCGTCAGATTCAGCCACACAAAGGCGGCGGATCACTTACTTCACGCGTCAATCAGCAACTCCGTTCCAGTGGAAAAGGCAGATTCATCAGACGCGAGATAAATAACCCCATACGCAACATCACGCGGGGTGCCCAAGTGACCGATTGGATGGCCGGCAGATGAGATAGACCTAAGTCGCAATGGACGGATCGATCTCTCGGGTTCATCAAGGGTGTCGTGACACAGCAGCCTATCGAAATCGAAGAGGTCACGACCTTTCTGCGGCGATATGAACCGTTCGCTGCCCTTGAAGACGGGCAGTTGGCGCTGGCCATACGGGCTCTTGCAATAAGCTATTTCCGCCGAGGTGTGCAGATCACCGGTGCAGGGGATGACAATCGCTACCTGTCGGTCATTCGTTCAGGAGCAGTCGAACTCAGGCTTGGTGGCACGGATCTGAATGCACGTTTGAGCGAAGGGGAGAGCTTCGGCTATCCGTCATTGATAAGGAATGGTCCGGCGCAGAACGAAGCTGTCGCGCTGGAAGATACGCTTCTTTACCGGATCGACAAGGCGGCCTTTCTAGCGCTGCGCGCCAACAGTCCCGCATTTCGCGCCTACTATGAAATTGACGAAGCCGCACGACTACGCCGAGCCGTAGATGCCATGCGTTTGGCCGAACGAGGCTCCGCGGGCATGGAGGACAGCCTGGGGACTTATGCCACCCTGTCCTCCATCATAAGGCGGCAGGAGGTCGTGGCTGGTCGGCCAGACATGCCGATCGCGGATGCGGCAAAACTGATGGCAGACAAAGATGTTTCGACGCTACCGATATGTGATGGTACGCGCCTCGTCGGCATACTGACGGACAAGGATCTGCGCCGCAGGGTTCTGGCCAAAGACGTCGACGTCAACAGTCCATTGGTGGAGGTAATGACGCCCGGCCCCGAGACAGTGTCGCCGGACATGCCAATCCTCAGTGCCTTGTTGCTGATGGCGGACCGTCATATCCATCACCTGCCAATTGTCGATGCCGCAGAGCGGTTGATCGCAGTCATCTCATCCAATGACATTCTTGCGCAATTAGGTTCGAATGCGCTCCATATCGCAAAAGAAGTTGGTAGCGCGATAGACCGAAAATCCGTCTCACGGGCAACTGCGCTTTTGCCTCGGGCATTGACCGGTCTGGTGTCCGCAGGGGTCGATGCCGATCATATCGCGCGCTACATCAGTACGATTGGTGAAGGGGCACATCGGCGGCTGCTTGAGCTTGCCGAGGCTGAGCTGGGCCCTCCTCCGGTTCCCTATGCGCTTGTGTGCTTTGGCTCGCTCGCTCGTGCTGAACAGGCATTGGGCTCGGATCAGGACAACGGTTTCATCTTCTCAAACGCATTCAATCGGACACGGCACGACGCCTATTTCGAACAGCTTGCACAGCGCCTGTGTGATGGGTTGGACGAAGCCGGTTATCGTTATTGCCCGGGCAACATCATGGTGACCAATCCGGCCTATCGTCGAACGTCTGAGGAGTGGAAAGCGCATTTCAAAGGCTGGATCGAGGCCCCGGAGCCGCAAGCCATTTTGGAAAGTACCATCTTCTTCGACATGAAGGCCTTGGCAGGCGAGGCGGCCCTGGTTGACGATCTGAGGCGGACCATATTTACGACCGCCAGCGAAAATCGCATCTTCCTCTCGTTCATCGCTCGCGCCGCGGCGACAACGCGCGTGCCCCTCGGTTTCTTCCGCAATTTCCTGTTGCGGGACGACGCCGACGAAGGGCAGGTTCTGGATCTCAAAGGCCAGGCGATTGCGCCTATTGTCGATCTGGCGCGGACTCATGCATTGGCAAATGCGCTTCCCGCAACCAACACGCTGGAGCGGTTGCGTGGAGCAAGCCAGGCGGGGAGCCTGAGTGATGATGCGGCGCGTGACCTCGCCGCTGCCTTTGAATTCGTCCGCGACGTGCGCTTCCGTCATCAAAATGAGCAGATCACGGAAGGGCACCCTCCCTCCAACAAGCTCGATCCTGCAACCCTGTCCCGCTTCGACCGCGAGCATTTGCGCGATGCGTTCCGCCTGATTCGCAGTCAGTTGGACAAATTGCGCAGCGATTATGCGGGAGGCTTGATGTGAGGCATCAGGCGTAATGTTCGGCAGCGGCGAATGGTGGTTGCGCCGTCGATTTGCAAAGGCGGCGCGGTCGGTTCCCGAGGGGCCGCTGCGCGATTTCTACGATGCCGGCATGGTGCGCTTCTCAACGCCATTCGAGGAGTTGGAAATGGTCGCTCTCGATCTTGAGACAGACGGTCTCGATTTCACTGGCAGTGCCATTCTCGAAGCCGGTCTGATCACTCTTCGCGGCAGTGGCATCATGGCGGATTCGGCAGTGCGCATCCGTTTCCGTCCGACCGGGCCCCTGTCGCAAAGTAGCGTTGTCATTCACCGCATCACCGACGATGCCCTGGCCGAAGCCTTGCCTGAGGAGGAGGCGCTGGCTTTGTTGCTCAGGCAGTTGGCCGGCAAGCCGCTTATCGCCCATTTTGCGGACATCGAGGCAGGATTTCTCGATGCTGCGTGCCGCCGGATATTCGGGGCGCCGTTTATTGCCCCGTTCATCTGCACGATGCAGCTTGAGGCGCGCTGGTTTCCGCGACCGCGCGCTGAGGATGGCTTGCGGCTCGGCAAGTTGCGGGCAGGGTACCACTTGCCAGCATACAGGGCGCATGACGGCCTGACGGATGCCCTGGCATGTGCGGAATTGCTGCTGGCCCAGATATCCCATCGTGGCGCATCTGGATTGACTCTGGGCAATCTGATCACGCGTTGAGCACCGCGCATTAGACCAAAGTCTCGCTGTTAAACCGGCAGGCCCTCGCTAGCATTGAAAATGGCCCGTACCCGAGTGCGGAAACCACGACAACCGAGAGAGAGGGGGAGGACAGCCATGTCCGATAAAGATCCCGAGACGCCCGGAGAAAAGGCGTATTGGAAAGAAAATATCCGCTTGCTCATCACTTTGATGGCGATCTGGTTTGCCGTGTCCTTCGGGGCGGGAATCCTGTTTCGCGATTTTCTGGACCAGTTCATGATCGGCGGTTTCCCGCTCGGTTTCTGGTTTGCCCAACAGGGTTCGATCTACGTCTTCATCGTCCTGATTTTCTACTACGCGTGGAAGATGAAGCAGATCGAACGCCGTTACGATCTCGACGATTGAGGGGGAGAGGACGATGTCTACACAATCGCTGATCTATCTCTTCGTCGCGCTCAGCTTCACACTCTATATCGGTATTGCGATCTGGTCGCGGGCCGGTTCGACCAAGGAATTCTATGTCGCTGGCGGTGGAGTCAATCCGATCGTCAACGGCATGGCGACAGCAGCTGACTGGATGAGCGCCGCTTCGTTCATTTCGATGGCGGGCCTGATCGCCTTCATGGGTTACGATGGTTCGGTATATCTGATGGGCTGGACGGGCGGATACGTCATGCTGGCCTTGCTGCTGGCTCCTTATCTGCGCAAGTTTGGCCAGTTCACCGTGCCCGATTTCATCGGCACGCGCTATTATTCCAAAGTCGCGCGCACAGTGGCCGTGATCTGCCTTATCTTCATCAGTTTCACATATATCGCCGGGCAAATGCGCGGAGTGGGGATCGTTTTTTCGCGCTTCCTCGATGTTCCGGTCAACCTCGGCGTCATCATCGGAATGTGCATTGTGTTTTTCTATGCCGTTCTCGGCGGGATGAAGGGCATCACCTATACGCAGGTCGCACAATATTGCGTGCTGATCTTCGCCTACATGGTGCCGGCCTTTTTCATCTCCATGATGATTACCGGCAATCCGATCCCGCAGTTGGGGCTTGGCTCTACCGTTAATGACGGGTCGGGTATGTATGTGCTGCAAAAACTCGACAGCTCGCTCCAGGCGATGGGCTTCTCTGCCTATACCGATGGCAGCAAGTCGATGATCGACGTGTTCTGCATCACAGCGGCACTGATGATCGGTACGGCGGGGCTTCCGCACGTGATCGTCCGCTTCTTCACGGTCCCGAAGGCATCCGACGCGCGCAAGTCGGCAGGCTGGGCGCTGGTCTTCATCGCGCTGCTTTATACTACGGCCCCGGCCGTTGCTGCCTTCGCTCGGCTGAACTTCAACCAGACGGTGAACAACACCGCCTATGCCGAGGCGCCGGGGTGGTTCACGAACTGGGAAAAGAACAACCTGATCGCCTGGGTCGACAAGAATGACGACGGCAGGATGGAAGTGGCCAAGGGCGACGCATTCAAGGGATCGCCGGAATTCGTGGCAGGCACCGGCAAGAGCGGGGAGCGCCTGGTCTCGAATGAAGTCCTGACCGACAATGCTAACGAGGTATATGTCGACAAGGACATCATGGTGCTCGCCAATCCGGAAATCGCGAATCTTCCGGGCTGGGTTATCGCATTGGTCGCCGCTGGCGGGCTGGCTGCGGCGCTCTCGACCGCGGCGGGGCTGTTGCTGGTGATTTCCACTGCGGTCAGCCACGATCTGCTGAAGTCCACTTTCCGTCCGAACATTTCCGAAAAGGGCGAATTGCTGGCGGCTCGTGTCGCGGCGACTTGTGCGATCGTGATCGCCGGGATCCTGGGTATCTATCCTCCGGGCTGGGTGGCCCAGGTCGTTGCCTTTGCGTTCGGGCTTGCGGCGGCATCGCTTTTCCCGGCCATCTTCATGGGGATTTTCTCCAAGTCGATGAACAAGGAAGGCGCGATTGCGGGGATGGTGACCGGCCTGACCTTCACGTTCGTCTACATCGCCTACTTCAAGCTGTGGAATCCGGATGCCAACATCGCAGACAACTGGCTGTTCGGGATATCGCCCGAAGGCATTGGCGTTGTCGGCATGATCCTCAACTTCGCGGTCGCGATTACGGTTGCGAAGTTGACGGCGGCACCGCCGGCCGAAATCGGCAGGCTTGTCGACTCGATCCGCGTACCGCGCGGTGCCGGCGAAGCCCACGCGCACTGATTGGTTCCCGCAAGGGTTCCTCCGGAGGGGGCGGCAGGAAACTGTCGCCCCCATTTCCTTTTGGCGGTAACGTGACCGCTGGGAGGGGACATGTCGATCTGGCTCATTCCGGTAATTGTGGCGCTGCTCTATGGAGCGGTCCTCTTTTGGGTTGCCCATGCCGGCGACCAGCCTTTGCTTGCACGCTTTGCGGATCGTTATGGGCGAGTGATCTTCGGCCTCGGCCTCGCCGTCTATTGCACCAGCTGGACGTTCTATGGCGCGGTTGGCACTGCCGCTTCGAGAGGCTGGCAATATCTGCCGATCTATCTTGGCCCGATTTTGATGTTCACGCTGTTCGGCCGCTTCGTCGAGCGCGTGCTGCAGGCGGGCAAGGCGCAACACAGCACTTCGATCGCGGATTTTCTCTCCGCCCGTTACGGCAAGAGCGCGTGGGTCGCGGCGCTGGTTACGATAATCGCCCTGTTTGGCGCGCTTCCTTACATGGCGCTGCAACTCAAATCGGTCAGCCAGACGCTGACCGCTCTTTCACCTGGCCTCACCGGTCTGTTGCGTGGGGAGGAAGTGGCCCTGGTGGTTGCCATTGCAATGGCGGCCTTCGCAGTGCTGTTCGGGACGGGGCGGCTTGATCTGACCCAGCACAATCGAGGTGTCGTTCTCGCAATCGCGCTGGAGGCGGTGGTCAAGTTCGTTGCCCTGGGGACAGTGGCGGCTTTTGCTCTCCTGCTTTTGCTCACCAATACGCAGGCGGAGGGGGCGGCGCTGGGCATTGCATCCGGCAGCTTCACACTGGACCAGTTCAATGGACGCTTCGTAGTGCTGACCCTGCTCGGTGCAGTGGCCGTCCTGTGCCTGCCCCGCCAGTTCCACATGCTGGTGGTCGAAGCGCGGGAAGAACGTCTTGCCGGGCCGATGCGTTGGCTGTTCCCGGCCTACCTCGTGATGATCTGTGCTGGCGTGTTGCCGGTGATGCTGGCGGGGCGGGCACTTCTGCCGCCCGAATCTTCGGCCGACATGCTGATGATCGATTTGCCCCTGGCCTTCGATGCGCGGTGGCTCGCCATTCTTGCCTTCATTGGCGGCCTGTCTGCGTCCACGGGGATGATCATTGTCACAAGCATTGCCTTGTCGGGCATGATTACCAACGATCTGATCGTCCCAATCTTCTTTCGCGACCAGTTCCGGCGGCGAGGTCAGCCCGAACTGGTCGGGCAGGCACTGATCAATATCCGGCGCGGGACCGTGGTCGGGCTGCTCGCGCTCGCCTATCTCTATTACCGCGCGATCGGCAGCGAAGCCACGCTGGCGGGTTTGGGCGAGATTGCCTTTGCCGGGGCGGCACAATTCGCTCCGGGACTGTTTCTGGGCCTCACATGGCGCAAGGCCAATCGCGCCGGGATGATCGCCGGGCTGATTGGTGGATTTGGTCTGTGGCTGCTGTTGCTGGGCATGCCGGTTTTCGGGCCGGACATGGTGCCATTGGTGATCGGGTCCGACCCGCTGGTGTCTGGGACGGTACTGAGCCTGTCGTTCAACCTCCTGCTGTTCACGCTCTTTTCCATGGCGAGCGAGCCGAATTTGCAGGATCGGGTGCAGGCGATGGCCTTTATCGGGCAGAGTATTCCGGACCTGGGCCAATCTCGCCTCGTCACGCAGACACGCGTGGCTGACTTTCGCCTGTTGCTCGAACAGTTCGTGGGGGAAGAGCATTCTCGCGGTGCGCTGAACCGCCTGCGCCTGAAGACGGGGCGCAAATATGCCGATGCCGATCCGGTAGACGAAGAGTTGCTCGACACCAGCGAACGGATGATCAGTTCGATCATCGGCAGTTCGTCCGCCCGCGCGCTTGTCCAGTCGACGCTGGAAGGCGACCCCGTTTCGCTCGAGCGGGTGGTGGCGATGTTCGACGAGACGTCCCAAAGGCTCCAGTTCGGTGCCGGGCTGTTGCAGATCGCGATCGAAAACATCGACCAGGGCATTTCCGTGGTCGATGGCGAGCAAAGACTGGTGGCGTGGAACCATCGCTATGTGGAAATGTTCGGCTATCCGCCCGAGCTGGTTGAAGTCGGGCGTCCGATCAAGGATCTCCTGCTGTTCAATATGCGTTCTCTGGGGGTTCCGGAGGACGCGATTGAACACGAGGTGGCCAAACGGCTGGAACACCTCCGCGCAGGACGGCGGCACAGCACCGAGCGCCTTCTTACCGATGGGCGTATCCTGCGCGTGCTGGGCAAGGCCGCGCCCAATGGAGGCTACGTTACGACCTACACCGACATTACGGCGGACCGTCGGGCGGAGCAGGCGCTGGAAGCCAAGGTAGAGGAACGCACGGGGCAGCTTGTCGAGGCAAACCGTGCGTTGGAAGCGGCGACGCAATCCAAGACCCGTTTTCTTGCGGCTGCCAGCCATGATCTGGTCCAGCCGATGAATGCGGCGCGCCTCTTCGCCAGCGCCTTGGGGGAGGAGATCGGGGAGACGCGCAAGCAGGAGCGTGCCCTGTTGGGGCAGATCGACCGCTCTATTGAAACGGCGGACAGGCTGCTGCGGGCCCTGCTGGATATTTCCCGCCTCGATGGCGGGAAACTGCAGGCACATGCCGTGCGGTTCCCGTTGGATCAGGCCTTTGCCGAGATCGCCAACGAATTCGAAGTGCAGGCGGAAAAGAAAGGGCTCGTGTTGACGGTGCAGCCATCCGGCCTGTGGCTGGAAACGGACCGTGGACTGTTCATATCCGTGTTGCAAAACCTTGTTACCAACGCCGTGCGCTATTCCGATGCGGGCAAGATACTCGTCGGGGCCAAACGCCGGGGCGAAGAGGTAGAGATATTCGTTGCCGATCAGGGGCGGGGCATTCCGGCATCCGATCGGGAGCGTATTTTCGATGAATTCATCCGTCTGGGAGCGGAGCGTAATGAAGAGGGGCTTGGTCTGGGCCTTGCGATCGTCCGGCGTATCGCATCCATGCTGGGGACGCGGATCAGCGTGAAATCGGAGGAAGGAAAGGGGAGTTGCTTCGCCTTTCACCTGCCGCTTGCCGTGCCGGAAAAGCTGAAGGATCCGGTACAGGAACGCCCGAGGGCACCTGCGGGGGATGGGCAGAAAGTCCGGATCCTCTGCATCGATAATGACCGGGAAGGGTTGGAAGCACTAGGTGCCTTGCTGTCGCGCTGGGGCTTCGATGTGGTTTCCGCCACGCGGCCGGAATCGGTCGACATGGATCAACCGCCAGCGTTGATGATTCTGGATTACCGGCTGGATGACGGGCTGACCGGCGATACCGTGGGCGACATGTTGTCCCGGCGCTGGGGTCTGCAAGTGCCGACGATCCTTTTGACGGCTGAAGACACGGAGGAAACCAAGGCTGCGGCGGAACGGATCGCGGCGACGCGGATGATCAAGCCACCCGCACCCGCCGCGCTACGTGCGCTTGTCAACGCTCTGGCAGGCTAGGCCTTGGGGCAAAGCCCCGGTCTGTTCTATCTGACAGCGCCAGCTCAATTGCGCTTGCCCAGCGTTTCCTTGATCTCGTCCCGCCATGCGCTGCTTTCGATATGGTGGAGCAGCGAGATATCGACGGCTTCTCGCAACGGGCTGCCTTGCGGCAGCGCGATACCGTAATCCTGCCGTCCGAAAGTACCAGGCAACAGCCTGAGCCGATCGTTGAAGGATGCCCGTACGAGATAGCGGAGCAATGGTTCATCATAGACGAAGGCGTCTATTTTCCCGTCGCGCAGTGCAGCCAGACCGGTTTCGACATCCGGATAGCTGGAAAAGCCGATCCCTTCGTCTGAAAGCCATTCGTCGGTTGCAGACCCCCTGATGGACCCGACAGTGACGCCGGGCAGGTCGTCCGGCCCGGAAATCGCCCCGGCGAGGCGCCCGGCAGTCAGCGAGGATGCGATCATGCCGGTGAACGTGGAAATGATGATGATTGCGGCGAACATCCACACCAGCGCTATGGCCTTGCCTGCCGCCGTTCTTGGCGCCTTGTCGCCGTAGCCGACCGTAGTCATCGTGACGGCTGAAAACCAGAAACCCGAACCGATCCCTGCGGCACCTTCGGCGAATTCTTCCGGATTGCGTTTCCGTTCTGCCAGCCAGAACAGGAAACCGACGAACAGCAACACGGCGGACAGCGCCAATATCGCCTTGAGAAAGTCCAGAGTGAAGAAATTGCGCACCAGAGAGTACCAGCCGCTGGATGACTTGTTCACCGCTATTCCGAACCCGGTTGCGTAGAACGGGTGAGTGAAGTCCACCTCCGCTTCCCGGCCTGAGGTGATCGTCAGGGCGCCGACACTCGCATCGTATCTGCCATCGACCAGACCGTCGATCATGCCGGGAAGGTCGGATTCGACGAAGTGGTAGCGATAACCGCGCTCGGCGGCGATGGTCTGCCAGAGGTCGATTGCGATGCCATGCCACGCGCCATCTTCATCCTTCATGGCGAACGGTGGGGCTTCGCGGGTTGCAACGGTCATTTGACCTTGCTGCCGCGCATCATGTTCCTGAGCAGTCGCAGAAACGGGTGCCAGCGCGCAGATCAATGCGGCCGCAAGCATATGGAAAACGGCAACGCAGTTTCTCAGGTTCTTCAGCAGCATCAGTCCCCTTCCGGTTTGTCAGGAGACCCAGCCTACACGAAGTGATGCAATGCTGCACATTCGCTCCGGCTGGTGGAAGCCGGAAGAGGTCGCTTCAGTGTTCCGCGGCTGGTGGCGCCGCAATGTCCAGCTGCTTGGCAATCAGCACCGCTTGCGTCCGGTTGACCACTCCCAGACGGCGAAAGATCGCGGTCATATGCGCTTTCACGGTAGCTTCGCTGATCTGCATTTCGTGGGCGATCTGCTTGTTGAGCAGCCCTTGGGCAACAAGCGCCAGGATACGCCGTTGGGCAGGCGTCAGCCGGGCAAGGCGGGCAACGTCGTCGTCAGGCGCGGTTTCCTCGACCTCTGCCCCCGTACCATCGTCGGGGAACCAGATGTCGCCTTCCCGCACGGCAGCCAGCGCCTCGCGCATTACCGGCAGCGAGGCAGTCTTGGGGATAAAGGCGGAAGCGCCGAGCTCTTTCGCGCTACGGCGCACGCGCGGTTCTTCGCTGGCGGAAACTATGACAATCGGCATCGCCGGGAAATCCCGCCGCAAGTCGAGCAATGTCTGCAACCCTGCGCTGTCCGTCATATGGAGGTCGAGCGATAGCAGTTCGACATTGCCAGCTTCCGCCTCTCGTCTGGCAGAGGCGGCATCGGCCACTTCGACAATCTCGCTGTCCGGCCAGACCTTTTCTACCGAAGCGCGCACGGCGGCCCGCATCAGCGGGTGGTCGTCGGCGATGACGATGCGTCCCGTCATCGCCCCGGCCCTAGCGGTTGAGCCGCCCTTCGATCAGGCCATCCACCAGCGATGGGTCGGCCAGAGTCGAAGTATCGCCCAGTGAACCGAATTCGTTCTCGGCGATCTTGCGCAGAATGCGCCGCATGATCTTGCCGGAACGGGTCTTGGGCAGACCCGGTGTGAAATGCAGGTGGTCCGGTGTTGCGATCGGCCCGATTTCGGTGCGTACGTGCTTGCGCAATTCGGCGGCAAGCTCGTCGGTCGCTTCCACCCCGGCATTCAGAGTGACGTAGCAGTAAATGCCCTGCCCCTTGATGTCGTGAGGATAGCCGACCACGGCCGCTTCAGCGACGAGTTCGTGCAGTACCAGTGCGCTTTCGACTTCGGCAGTGCCCATGCGATGTCCCGATACGTTGATGACATCGTCCACCCGGCCGGTGATCCAGTAATACCCGTCCGCATCGCGGCGGCAGCCGTCACCGGTGAAATACTTGCCGCGATAGTGACTAAAATAGGTTTGCACGAAGCGGTCGTGATCGCCGTAGACGGTACGGGCCTGACCCGGCCAGCTGCGCGTGATGCACAAGTTGCCTTCGGCGGCACCGCCGGTTGTCTCGTCGGCCAGAACCTTGCCGTCGTTGTCGACCAGCTGGGGGCAGATCCCGAAGAACGGGCGGCCCGCACTGCCGGGCTTCATGTCATGTGCGCCCGGCAGAGTGGTGATCATGATGCCGCCGGTTTCGGTTTGCCACCAGGTGTCGACCACCGGAATTTTTCCGTGGCCGACCGTGTCATGATACCAGCGCCAGGCTTCCGGGTTGATCGGTTCCCCGACCGAGCCAAGCAGGCGCAGGGATGACAGATCATGCTTCGTCACATGCGACGTGCCTTCGCGCATCAGGGCGCGAATTGCAGTGGGGGCAGTGTAGAAGATGTTGACGTTATGCTTGTCGCAGACCTGCCAGAACCGGTCGTGATCCGGATAGTTGGGCACGCCTTCGAACATCAGGGCTGTCGCGCCGCTCTGCAACGGGCCGTAAACGATATAGCTATGCCCGGTGACCCAGCCGATATCGGCGGTACACCAGTAGATCTCGCCAGGGCGGTAGTCGAAGACATAGCGGAAAGTGGTCTCGGTCCAGACGGCATAGCCGCCTGTCGTGTGCAGCACGCCTTTGGGCTTTCCGGTGGAGCCGGAAGTGTAGAGGATGAACAGCGGATCTTCCGCGTCCATCACTTCGCAGGGGCATTCCCCGGATACATCGGCGTTCAGTTCGTGATACCAGTGGTCGCGCCCATCCTTCATGGCCACGTCGGAGCCAGTGTGACGGACCACTAGTACGGCCTTGACTGCCACCTTTTCCAGTGCGGCATCGACATTGGCCTTCAACGGCACTTTCTTCGATCCACGGAGCCCTTCGTCGGCGCAGATCACCCAGTCGCTCTGGCAATCCTCGATTCGGCCGGCGATCGCGTCGGGAGAGAAGCCGCCGAACACCACCGAATGAATTGCGCCGATACGGGCGCACGCAAGCATCGCCACTGCGCCTTCGGGGATCATCGGCATGTAGATCGTGACCCGATCGCCTTTCTGCACGCCCATTTTCTTGAGCGTGTTGGCCATGCGGATCGTTTCCGCCAGCAATTCCGAGTACGTCAGCTTGCGGACCGTGCCATTGGGATCGTCCGGTTCGAAAATCAGGGCGGTAACGTCGCCCTTGCCCGCCGCGACATGGCGATCGAGCGCGTTGTGGCAGATGTTGAGCTGCCCGTCGGCAAACCACTTGATATCGACCGGATCGTAGCTCCATTCCGCGATACGGGTCGGTTTGCGGAACCATTCGAGACGTTCAGCCTGTTCCGCCCAGAAGCCGTCGGAATCTTCCACGCTGCGTCGGTACATGTCCTTGTACTGTTCGAGCGTGCAGCTTGTGCCGTCGCGGGCACCGGCGGGTACCGGGACGATTTCGGCTGGGTGCTCGATAGTATCCTGCATGATCTCTCCCATTTCTTCTCAGCGGCCCCGGTGCGGGAAGCAACGGGCGTGCAGGCGCATGGACGTGTGCAATCCATAAAACAACAGGGGCCGTCCGATCATCGCGACAAAAGTCTTATAGACTTAAGTCTGACAGACCTATTGCCGATAGAGGACGGCTCAGCGAATTGCGATTTTGTAGCCCTTACCACGCAAGATGGGGAGGGGTTTCATGTCCGTTTTTTCGACAATGACCGGTCGGCGGTTGCATGTGGCGGGAGTTTTGCTGGCTGCCAGCGCCCTGGTTCCCGCGACCGCCCATGCCCAGGCCTCGATCGAGAGCCGTCTCGATCGGCTGGAAGCGATGGTTGCGGCCTTGCAGGAGCGGATGGATTCGCAACAGACGACGGCGGAAACAGCGGCAGCAGTCGCAGAAATGCGCGCGGCTGTGTCCGAAACCCGTGCCGTGGCTGCGCAGCAGAAGCAGATCGAGGAACGAATCGCGGTTGTCGAGAAAAACGATCGCGACGGTTTCCGCATCGGCGACACCACCGTCAAACTGGGCGGTTATGTGAAGCTCGACGCGATCAGCGAGCGTACCAGTGGCGGGCAACTGGCCGGCAATGCGGTCACACGCGACTTCCTGTTGCCGGGTACTATCCCCATCGGAGGCAAGGGCTCGGGCTGGGATACGGATTTCAGCGCACGCCAGAGCAGGATCATACTCACTACCCAGACCCCCGTCGGCAATCATTCGCTCGGCACGCATCTCGAAATGGATTTCATGGTCACCGATGGCGGGGATGAGCGTGTCTCCAACAGCTATTCGCCCCGACTGCGCCAGGCCTTCCTGACTTATGATGGCTGGCTGTTCGGTCAGGCATGGTCGACGTTCCAGAATGTCGGAGCCTTGCCCGACAGTCTCGATTTCGTCGGAACGATGCCGGGCACCGTGTTCGTGCGTCAGCCGATGATCCGCTACAAGGCTAAGAACGGCCTTTCCCTCGCGCTCGAACAACCCGAAACGACCGTCACCACTGCCTCGGGAGGGCGCGTGACGCCGGGCGACGATGGCATTCCCGATATCGTCGCGCGATACGATTCGAAGTATTTCACTGTGGCGGGCATCCTGCGCCAGTTGAAAGTCACGGATGACGACTTCGGTCTCGGGGCCGACAGCGCCTTCGGGTATGGCATCAGCGTGTCGGGCAAGGTGCCCGTCGGTGCGAAGGACGATTTCCGGTTCATGGCTACCGCCGGCAAGGGCCTCGGTCGCTATCTCGGCGCAAACATTGTCAACGATGCGGCAGTGGATGCGAAGGGCGATCTACACGCGATTGCGACTTACTCCGGTTTCGCGGCTTTCCGCCATGTGTGGAACGCCAAGATGCGCTCGACTATCGCGGGCAGTTATTTCAAGGCCGACAATCCCACCTCGCTCACGGGAACAAGCCCGACGGACTCGGTGTGGAATGCCCTGGCCAACATCATCTATTCTCCAGTGCCCAAACTCGATCTGGGCGTCGAATACATGTATGCCGAACGGGAGAACGAGGCCGGGGCGAGCGGCAACCTCCAGAAAGTTCAGGTATCGGCCAAGTACAGCTTCTGAACTGGTCGGACCGGTTGCATGAAACCTTTTCCTGAACGAAAAACACCGTCACAAATAGGGTGCAGCATGGTGATAGGGGTGGTTCGTCATGGTTCGGAGTCACGACCCGCGACGCATCCCCGACCGGTGGAGGCGTCTCGATGCATCCCTTGATCCATGACAAGGCGCGGCGGGTTTCGAACCGCCAAGGAACAGCCGGCCCCGAACCGGTCGTGACAGACCACAACTGGAGAGCATGATGACTGCCCAAACCGAACTTGCCACCCGTTCAGGCGTAACCCTGGAGGTCCGTCCGGCCACGGAAGCGGATGAAGCGGCGCTGACAGCGCTGTTCGACAATGTCAGCGATGAAGATCGCCGGTTCCGTTTCTTCACCGCAGGCGAACATGTCAGCCATGAACAGCTCGCGCCGCTGATCCACGTCGATCATTTCACGAGTGAGAGCTTTCTGGCCTTCGACAAGGCTGGCGGGGCTCTGGTCGCTTCTGCTCTCCTCGCGTGCGACAGCAAGCTGGATACCGGCGAAATCGCCGTATCCATTCGCAGCGATTACAAGGGCAAGGGCGTCGGCTGGGCGCTGCTCGACTTTCTCGGGCAGGAAGCGCAACGTCGCGGCGTGCGGCGGGTAATCGCGATCGAAAGCCGGGACAACCACGCCGCGATCGAGCTCGAGCGCGAGAAGGGATTTGTTCCTGAAGAGTTCGACGGCGATCCGACGCTTGTCATCCTCTCGAAAACATTTGGTTGAAAGCAGCGCAATGAGCGAAGCCTACACGCAAGCCTGGCAAGAGAGCATCGACGATCCGGAGACCTTCTGGTCCAAGGCGGCGGGCGCGGTGGCATGGTCCACTGCACCCGAGCGCGCCTATGACGAGACGCAGGGCTGGTTTCCGGGCGGTAATCTCAATACCTGCCATAATTGCGTGGACCGTCATGTGGCGGAAGGCCGGGGCGATACGCCTGCCCTGATTTACGACAGCCCGGTTACCGGCACGGTTCACAGCTACAGCTATGCCGGATTGCTGCAGGAAGTCGGGCAGGTCGCGGCGATGCTGGCTTCGCTCGGGGTGAGCAAGGGCGATCGGGTCATCATCTATATGCCGATGATCCCGGAAACGGTTTTCGCCATGCTGGCCTGTGCCCGGCTGGGGGCGATTCATTCGGTGGTGTTCGGTGGTTTCGCTCCCCACGAATTGGCCAAGCGTATCGACGATGCCGCCCCCAAGCTGCTGCTTACCGCCAGCTGCGGGATCGAAGGGGCCAGGACCATCGCCTACAAGCCGATGGTGGACGAAGCGCTGGCGCTTGCCCGCCACCAGGTCAGCAATGTGGTCGTGTATCAACGCGAGCAGCGGACCGCTGAGTTGCAAGAAGGCCGTGATCTTGACTGGGCCACGCTGAGGGCGCGTGTTGGCGATTCCTCGATCCCGGAATGCGTTCCGGTCGCGTCCGCCGATCCGCTCTATATCCTTTACACTTCCGGCACGACCGGCACACCGAAGGGCGTGGTGCGCGAAAACGGCGGGCATGCGGTTGCGCTGACATGGTCGATGGCGAACATCTACGGCATTGGCGCGGGCGACGTATTCTGGGCTGCATCGGACGTCGGCTGGGTGGTGGGGCATTCCTATATTGTCTATGCGCCGCTGCTAGTCGGGGCGACGACCGTACTCTTCGAGGGTAAACCGGTTGGCACTCCCGATCCGGGCACATTCTGGAGAACAATCGCCCGCCATGGCGTGAAAGTGTTCTTTACTGCGCCAACCGCCATTCGTGCGGTGCGCAAGGAAGACCCCGATGCGCAATATCTGGCAGAAATCGGGACCGGAGACTTGCGCGCGATCTTCCTGGCCGGTGAACGCGCCGATCCCGACACTATCGCCTGGCTGGAAGAGAAGTCGGGCCTGCCGGTGATCGACCACTGGTGGCAGACGGAACTCGGCTGGCCGGCGATTGCCAGCTGCTTCGCACTGGGTGACTTGCGGCGCAAGCGTGGCAGCGCCGGCTTCCCTGTACCCGGTTATGCGTTCGCCGTGCTCGACGACGATGGCAAGCCTGTGCCTGACGGGCACAGTGGATCGGTCGTTATCAAGGCGCCGCTACCGCCGGGCGCCTTGCGCACCTTGTGGAACAACAAGGCGGGATATGAGAAGAATTTCGCTGCCTTCCCCGGCTATTACGAAACGGGCGATGCCGGGCATTTCGATGAGGAAGGCTTTCTCCATATCATGGGCCGCACGGACGATATCATCAATGTCGCAGGCCATCGCCTCTCCACCGGGCAGATGGAGCAGATCGTTGCGGAGCAGGACGGCGTGGCGGAATGCGCCGTGATCGGTGCCGACGACAAGGTCAAAGGGATGATTCCCATTGCCTTCGTCGTTCCCCGTGCCGGATCGGAAGGCGATGCGACATTGGCCGCTCGGGTTATTGCCGCCGTGCGCGAAGATCTGGGTGCGGTTGCCGCGCTCAAGACCGTGTTCGTCGTGCCGCAATTGCCGAAGACGCGTTCTGGCAAGATCTTGCGCAATCTCCTGCGCAAGATCGCCAATGGAGAGGATTTTGCGCCCCCGCCTACGATCGACGATCCGGCGGCCCCCGATGTGATTCGCAAGGCGATGGCCGGAACTGCCGCCTAGAAATCGTGCGGTGCAACCGGAGCCTTGCCGCAGCCTCAAATGTGCGCCATCCCCCACCAACCAGAAAAAGTAATGGAAGGATTTGGGGATGATAAAGGGGCCGGACGCGCTGTGCCGTAGTTATGGCCAGGCAATGCTCGACAAGGATGGCAAGGCCATCGCCGGGCATTACGTCTTTCCGTATTATTCGTTTACGCTCGGCCAGGTGCATTGCTTCGATGACCGGGCGACCGCCAACGATGCCTGTAGCGATCAGGTCGCCCGTTTCGAACGCGCCGGTGTCGGCTCGGATATTCGCATGCGTGAATTCGAAGTGGTTCAGGTCTCGGACGGCTCAGCACTGTGCCACATCACCTGGGAAGTCTTCCCCGTGAACGGGATGGCCGGATGGTCATGGACGAACGTTTACGGCTATCGCCGCCGGGGTGATGAAGAAGGTTTCGAGTTCAACATTTCGGACAATGAAATCGGCGAACTGCTCCAACGCTTCCCCGATTTCTACAATCTGTAAAACGATGTCTGGCGGGCCTATGTGGCCCGCCGCTTCCGCAAGAGAAGCCTTCTGATTCGGGAAGATGGCGGAGACGGAGGGATTCGAACCCTCGATACCCTTACGAGTATGGTTCCTTAGCAGGGAACTGGTTTCAGCCACTCACCCACGTCTCCGGAACGCCTTGGCGGCAGACGGCGCGCTATAACGGCGGTGGGGTGCCCCGGCAAGTACACCTTTCAGGAAATTTGCTGTGGCCCCGATCACAGCTTGATCGATTCAATTCGGCCCGAAAGAGACTCGCTTCGTCGAGCGTTCATTGCCGCTTCACCTGCCATGGACTCATGCTGTTTCCTTAGGAATAGTCCGTTTCTGACGGGTCTGGGGATCGCACATGACGTTTTTCGCCGCCACATTACGCCGCCATGCTGCCGGTGCTCTGGCGGGCCTTGCTCTCATGCTTGGCGCTGCGCCGCTTGCCGCGCAGCAAGGGGAGCTCCCGATCGACGGCGATCTCGCCGCGCCGGATTCGGCCGCCGCGACGACGCCAGCGGGCAGTGCCCCCGAATCTGCCGATACCTGGGGCAGCGAACCGGTATCGGGCAACGGCACGCCGATGCCTGCGGAAACCCCCGCGGATCCGGTGGTGACCTCTCCCGATGCGTCGAAGGCGGCAAGCCAGGCCGCAGGCGATCCTGCCGGGGCGGCGGCGGAAGGCAAGACTTACAAGCGCGACGATCTGGTCGGCGCAGCAGAAGGCGTGTTCGGCAAAGGGGCTGAAGGGCTGGCCCGCATGATCGAGAGCTGGCTGGAAAAGCAGGGTGAGCCCAATGCCTACATCGTCGGCCGCGAAGGCGGCGGTGCGATCGGCATCGGTTTGCGTTACGGTTCGGGCACGCTGTACCACAAGGTGGAAGGCGAACGCCCGGTCTATTGGACGGGCCCGTCGATCGGTTTCGACGTGGGTGCCAATGTCGGCAATACCTTCGTGCTGGTCTATAATCTCTATGACACGGAAGACATCTACAAACGCTTCCCCGCTGTCGAAGGGCAGGCCTACGTGATTGGCGGATTCAACGCCAGTTATCTGCGGAATGGTGACACTGTGCTGATCCCGATTCGCATGGGGGCAGGCCTGAGGCTTGGCGTGAATGCAGGCTATATGAAGATCCGCAAGACCCAGAAGTGGATTCCTTTCTGAGGAACTGGGCCGCCGGGCGGGGCATTTGATGCCGCAAACGCGATTTTCCAGTTGATAGAAAGCAGGCACATCGGCAAGGAGCGGCGCCATGCTAGATAGCCTGAATCAACAGCCCGCCGATGCGCTCCTCGCGCTCATCAAGCTCTACGATGCGGACCCGCGCGCCGACAAGATCGACCTTGGCGTTGGCGTCTATCGCACCAATGATGGAGCGACGCCCGTTTTCTCTGCGGTCAAGGCCGCCGAACAGAAGCTGGTGGCCGAACAGGATTCGAAAGCCTATCTCGGCCCGGAAGGCGACATGGGCTTCGTCCATGCGCTGATGCCCTACATTTTCGGCTCCAAGGACCCGACCATGGGGGGGCGGATAGATGGAATGCAGGTGCCCGGTGGTACCGGCGGGCTCCGGCTTGCTTTCGCACTGGCGAAGCGCAGCGGAATCAACCGTATCATCACCGGCACCCCGACCTGGCCGAACCATCCTCAGATCCTTGCCGATCTCGAGATGGAAAGCGTCGGGTTCAGTCATGCCGGCCCGGTTGGGACGGCGGACATGGCGGCATTGCGTGCGGCGATCGCCGATGCCCAGCCGGGTGATGCGATCCTGCTTCATGGTTGCTGCCACAACCCGACCGGTATCGATTACACTCCCGAAGAGTGGGACGAAGTTGCCAGGCTGGTTGCGGACAGCGGTTTGCTGCCGATCATCGACCTTGCCTATCAGGGCCTTGGCCGTGGGATGGATGAAGACGCCGCCGGGCTGCGCAAGGTCCTGGCTGCCGTTCCCGAAGCGATGATCTGTTATAGCTGCGACAAGAACTTCGGGCTCTACCGGGATCGGGTTGGTGCGTTCTATGTCATGGGCAAGAGCGCCGAGAGTACGGTGAAAGTCCTTTCCAACGGCCACGTCCTGGCCCGGACCAACTGGTCGCAGCCGCCGGATCATGGGGCGGCCGCCGTGCGGCTGGTGCTGCGCGACGAAAGCCTGACCAAGCAATGGCTGGCTGAACTCGACGCCATGCGCACGCGGATGCGCGATGTGCGCAAGGCATTGGCTGCCGCGGACAACCGCGTAGCGGGCCTCGATCTTGCCCCGCTGGCACACCAGAACGGGCTCTTTTCCATGCTGGCGCTCGACAAGGATCAGATCCTTGCGATTCGCGAAAAGCACGGCGTCTATATGGCGGGTTCCGGCCGCATCAACGTGGCGGGGCTGACGATGGGCAACATCCAGAAGTTCATCGACGCGCTGGCCGACGTTACGGCCTGATTCAGCGAAACGACGAAGCGGCGGCTGTTTCCTTTTGGGATCAGCCGCCGTTTTGCTGCGTGGCCGGGCCGTTCAGCCTCTCAGGCTTTGCATTCGCTGGAGATACCGGGCGAGAACGTCGATCTCCAGATTGACCTTATGGCCTTCCCAAAGATCGCCCAGCGTCGTGACCGCGGCTGTGTGCGGGATGATGTTGAGGCCGAAATGGGCCGAACCGTCCGCCTGGTCTTCCACCGTGTTCACGGTGAGCGATACGCCATCGACAGTGATCGACCCTTTGGGAGCGATGTAGGCGGCGATCTCTTTCGGCGCCGCAATGGTCAGACGCGTCGAATCCCCGTCTTTGCCGCGCGCGGCAACGGTTCCGACGGCATCGACATGGCCAGTCACGATATGGCCGCCCAATTCGTCGCCCAGCTTCAGAGCCAGTTCGAGGTTCAGCTTGCGGCCTTCCACCCACCGGTCCGGCACCGTGCAGGCCTGAGTCTCGCCGGAAATGTCGACAGTGAACCACGCGTCGCCAGCACTGCCGCCGCGTTCGATGACGGTCAGGCAAACGCCCGAACAGGCGATCGATGCGCCGATGGCGATTGCCGCCGGATCGTAGGGGCAAGCGATCGTGGCGCGCAGGTCGCCGCGCACGGTCGTGTCTTTGATAGTGCCGATGGCGGTGACTATGCCGGTGAACATCGTATCCCTTTCGACGGTCTCAGGACCGTTTGCGCTCATAGGTTTCCAAAGTGTCGCTGCCAAGCGTAAGCCGATCACCGGACTGCCATCGGCCATGCGCAGAGGCTAGGTCGGCGATCCCGATATCGCCAATCGCATGGCGGCCTGCACCGATCACGACCGGCGCACGGTAAAGTAGCAGGCGGTCGACCAGATCGGCCTTGAGAAAGGCTGCGGCACAGGCGGCCCCGCCTTCGACGAAGAGATATTGCACGCCGTCCATATCCGCGATCGCTTCGGGCGAGGCAATCGCCTGCCATCCGGCTGGCGCAGCGCCGCGCGTCAGGACCCAGCGTTCCGGACTGCGGGCTTCGAGCCCCGAGAGCCTGACGTCTAGCCGGGGCGAATCGGCCCGCAGCGTGCCGCCGCCGACAAGGATTGCGTCTGCCTTGGCACGCATGGAATGGACATGGGCGCGTGCTGCCTCGCCCGTGATCCATTGGCTGGTGCCGTCGGCCAGGGCAATGCAGCCGTCGAGCGAAGTCGCAAGCTTGAGCGTGACATGCGGCCGTCCGTGGCGGCGCTGCATGAGATAGCCTTCCAGACTGATCCTGGCGGCCGGAATCGGCAGCAGCCGTACAGTGATCCCGGCGGCGCGCAACCGGGCAAAGCCGTCGCCTGCGGTACGCGGATCGGGGTCTTCCACCCCGGCAATCACCGTGGCGATTCCCGATTCGCAGATCAGCGATGTGCAGGATGGGCCGCGTGCGCTCTGGTGGGCGCAGGGCTCCAGCGTGACATAGAGTGTTGCTCCGCGTGCCGCCTCACCTGCCATGGCCAGTGCTTCTGCTTCGGCATGGGGACGCCCGCCGGGACGGGTCCAGCCGCGTCCGACCACCACGCCGTCGCGAATGATCACCGCACCCACTGCAGGATTGGGGCGGCTGACGGGGCGGCCGCGTGCCGCCAGTCTGGCGGCGGAGGCCAGCCAGTATTCGTCCGGCCTATTCGGTCGCAACGCTTCGGCCCCGCAACTCCGCCTGCTGCTGTGCTTCGGCGCGTGCTTCCGCCGCGCGTTCGGCTTCCGCATCGCGCTCTATCTTGTCGACATCCATGCCCGATATGCGGCCGAGCGTGCGATAGATGCCCTTGACCCTTTCGTCGCGTTCTGCCTGTTCGGCGGCCAGCTTGTCCTGAACTTTCTGATTGGCCAGATTGGACGCGGCAATTTCCTTGTCGCTTCGTCCGGGGGCGAAGGTCGTGATGTAAGTGATTTCGGGGCGTGGGGGCGGGCCGACTGCCTCTTCCTGCCACATGACCGAGAAGATAGTGAAGGTGGCAAGCGCGGACGCCCCGATGATCGGCCAGCGATAGGGCGTGGGGCGCATGAATTCGTGCGCGAAATCGCGGACGGCGCGGGAAGGGGAGATTTTCCGCCAGAAGCTCATGCGCGCCTAGATAGGGGCGTGCACCCGGCATAGCCAGTGTTTCGTTGCCATGGAGGGTCGGTTGCGGTCGGCGGCGAGGCCGTGGATCAGCCGAAAGCGGTGTAGAGACTGCGCCCTTCGCGTTTGAGCCAGCCGTTTGCAGCAGCCAGATCGCCATCGAACAGGTCATTCAGCAGAGCATGGAACGCAGGCGAATGATCGAAATGGACGAGGTGGGCTACTTCATGCGCGACGACGGATCGGCGCACGGCTTCCGGTGCCTGGACAAGCCGCCAGTTCAGGCGGATGGTGCCGTCGCCCGCGCAACTGCCCCACCGCCGCTGGGCGCGTGACAGGCGCAGGACGGGCGTGGCCACTTGCGCGCGGGAGCAATAATGGGACAAGTCGCTGCCCATCAGGGTCAGCGCTTCGGCTTCCAGCCAGCGGCGCAGGCGTGCGGCAAGGCCCGCTTCCGGGCCGCCCGCCAGAATGCGCCCGTCCTCTATCCGGGGTTTGCGCGGCAGGCCGGGTGACCAGACGATGCGCAAGGCGTGGCCGCAATGGTGCAGGGTGCCGCCGGGCACGGGCGGGATGGCGTCCGGAACGCGGGCCATCTGGTTTTCCAGCCAGTCGCTGCGCGAACGGGCGAAGTCGACCGCGTCGGCTGTGCGGCCCCATCGCGGCAAGGTTACGCGTATTTCGCTGCCATCGGGGGCGAGGCGCAAGGTCATGCGGGTGGCGCGGGCATGGCGGCGCAAGACGATGGGCACTGTGCGCCCGGCGAGATCGAGCGCTGGCGGTTCACTGGACCTGCGCAGCCAGTCGATCATGCGTTCTACCCGCTGGCGACGTCGGGCCAGTCGACCATGTGGTGTTCCAGCGGCCCGGCCTCGGTTTCGCTAATCACCCGGCCCACCACCGAAACGCCGGCTTCATGCACTGTCTCGCGGCTACCCGAAACAAGGTAATGCCAGTCGGGCAGGGGCCTGCCTTCCGCCCGCAGGCGATAGGCACAGGTCTTGGGCAGCCAATGCTGCTGGCCGACATTGCGCGCGGTCAGCCGCAGGCAGTCGGGCACGTATGTCTTGCGGTGGCGGTAATCCTTGCACTGCGCGGTTGCAGTATCGAGCAGCTTGCAGGCGACATTGGTGTGCAGGATTTCGCCCGTGTCGGCATCCTCCAGCTTGTGCAGGCAGCACTGGCCGCACCCGTCGCACAAGGCTTCCCATTCGCTGCGGCTCAGTTCTGCCAGCGGCAGGGTCCAGAAGCGGGGTCTCAATGTATCCATCGGGCCAGTTCCGCCGCGACCGCTTCAGGGCCGGCATCGACCGGCACCAGCGCAATCGGTTCGCCCTTGCGGCCCATCAGGTAAGTGCCCCGGCTATGGTCCATCAGATAGCCGCCGCCCGGAGATACGTCGCCTTTGGCGTAATAGACGCTGAACGCCTTGGCCGCCGCATCGACCTGTTCGGGCGTGCCGGTGAGGCCCAGCAGGCGGTCGGAAAACGCGCCGGTAAATTCCCCGACCACTTCAGGAGTATCGCGTTCGGGGTCGATCGAGATGAACATCGGCTGGACCTGATCCGCCAGGTCGGGATGCTGCTTGGCGAACAGGGCGAAACCCTGCATCAGCTTCTGCATGTCGAACGGGCAGACGTCAGGGCAGTATGTGTAACCGAAATAGACGATGCGATAACGCCCGTCGAAATCGGACCAGCGCACGGTTTTCCCGTCCTTGTCGATCAGAGTGAACGGCCCGCCGATGCGCGCATCGGCCAGCGGGGCCTGTGCGGTGCTGTTGTCGGCAGTGGTGGAAGCGTCGCAGCCGGCAAGTGCCAGGGCCGCAGCGAGGGGCAGGAACAGTTGCTTCATCATAGCGCGTCGGTTCATGCTCTGCTAACCCCACGACGGCAAGGGCTGAGTCCCTTATTATATCGCTTGGAGATGAAGGAGAGATTGCAGTGGCGATGCGAAAGGCATGGATGAAGCTGTGGCTGGCGCTGTGCGCGGGTGTGCTGACCGTGCCGTCGGTGGCTCATGCGCAATTTTCCGACAGCTACAAATTTCTCGAAGCGGTCAAGAAAGCCGATGGCGATACCGCGACCAAATATCTCAATGAACCGGGCACCACGATCGTCAATACCCGCGATGTGACATCCGGTGAAACCGGCCTGCATCTCACCGTCGCCCGCCGCGATCTGACATGGACACGGTTCCTGCTCCAGCATGGGGCTAATCCCAACATCGGCGACAAACACGGCGTGACGCCGCTGGTGCTGGCGGCCCGGCTGGGTTTCGTGGAAGGGGTGGATGAACTGATCGCCAATGGCGCGCGCGTCAACGATGCCAACGACACGGGGGAAACACCCCTGATCTCGGCAGTTCACCGCAAGGATATTCCGGTCATGCGCGCTTTGCTCAAGGCTGGAGCGGATGCGGATCGCCCGGATAATTCCGGCCGCTCGGCGCGCGATTACGCGGCGCTGCAAGGGGCAGGCAGTTCGACTCTCGCGGAGATTCAGGCCCGCGCCAAGTCGCAGCAGGAAAGCCGGGATGAAGGCCAGGTCTACGGACCGAGCTTCTGACGATGGGCCAGTCCGCCGCCGATCTCACGCTTGACGAAATTCGCGCTTTGCTCGCGCCGGGAATTGCCGCGAATGCTGCATTCGACGGGTGGAGCGAGACCGCACTCGATGCGGCGGCCGTGGCTGCCGGTGTCGATCCGGCAGCGGCGCGGTTCGCCTTTCCCGGCGGCCCGGCGGATATGATCGGTGCATGGATTGACGGAATCGACACGGCCATGGCGGCTGCCTTGCCGGCGGACCAACTCGCGACCTTGCCGGTGCGGGAACGGATCCGGCGGCTGGTGCAGTTCCGGCTGGATGCCGTCGCGGGCCGCGAAGAGGCTGTCCGCCGGGCGCTGGCGATCTTCGCAATGCCGCAGAATGCGACGACGTCCCTCAAGCGGGGGTGGCACAGCGCCGACCTGATGTGGCGGCTCGCCAACGATACGGCGAGCGATTTCAATCACTATACCAAACGCACGATCCTAGGCGGGATCTATGCCGCGACTCTCGCAGTGTTCGTTGATGACGAAAGCGAGGGAAAGGCGGAAACCAAGGCGTTCCTCGACCGCAGGATCGCTGGCATCATTCGCTTCGAAAAGGCCAAGATGCGCTTGGTTCCCCCGGCCGACCGCCATTTCAGCATGGCCCGCTTTCTTGGCCGCCTGCGTTATCCGGCCCGGTGAAGACATTCGACTGCATTTAATGCGAACCAGTTGCAATATGTCCGCTAATCTGGCAGCGGGGCGGGCATAGCAAAGCATAGGATGCAGGCCCCGGCATGACATTGGAAGAGCTCCCGACCGGCAAGCGAGCCCGGATCACTGCGGTGGACTGGTCATTGCTGGCACCCGAGGAAGGGCAGCGGCTGCGGGCCATGGGGCTGGACGAGGGTGCGCGCGTTGCCGTGGCGCATCGCGGGGTCTTTGCCGGGCGTGATCCTCTCTCGATCATGGTGGGGCGTATGAGTGTGGCGATTCGCCGCAGCCATGCCCAGGCCATGCAGGTCGAGGCGCTGTGATGCGGATGCGTACAGCAGCTCTGGTTGGGAATCCCAATGCCGGCAAAAGCGCGCTGTTCAATGCTTTGACCGGCGCGCGGCAGAAGATTGCCAACTATCCCGGCGTTACAGTGGAACGGAAAGCAGGGCGGCTCGTGCTTCCGTCAGGCGAGCCGGTCGAACTGATCGATCTGCCGGGCAGTTATGGGCTCGACGCCACGAGCCCGGACGAGGAAGTGACGCGCAAGGTCATCCTGGGCGAATTCGCGGGCGAGGCGCAGCCGGAAGTGCTGATCGTCGTGCTCGATGCGTCGAATCTGGAACAGCATCTCGTCTTCGCGCAGGAAGTGATAGAACTCGGGCGTCCCGTCATCGTGGCGCTCAACATGGTCGATCTCGCCCAGCGGGATGGGCTGGTGCTCGATCCCAAGGCATTGGAGCAGGCGCTTGGCGTGCCGGTCATCCCTACGGTGGCCGTGCGGCGCAAGGGGCTGGCGGAACTGATCGCAGCGATTGCGAAAGCGGAAAGCAAGGCCGCGGCAGAACCGGGGGGGCATCCGCGCCCGCATATCACCTTGCCGGAACGGCGCCTTGCGGCACACAACATCGCGCAGGGCGCGATCCTGTCCGAAACGACGCAGCATCGGCTGCATTCGCGGATGGACAAGCTGTTGCTGCATCCGTGGTTGGGGCCGCCGATTCTGTTCGCGCTGCTGTTCGTCATCTTCCAGGCCGTGTTTGCCTGGGCGACGCCGTTCGCCGATGCTCTGGACGCTGCGGTCGGTTCGCTGATCGCAATGGCCAACAGTGTTCTGCCGGCCAGCTTCCTGCGCGACCTGTTGACGGAAGGGGTACTGGCCGGCGTCGGTTCGGTGGTCGTCTTCCTGCCGCAGATCGTCATCCTGTTCGCCTTCATCCTGGTGATGGAAGCGACCGGCTACATGGCCCGCGCCGCTTTCCTGATGGATCGGCTGATGGCGTTCGTCGGCTTGTCGGGCCGGAGCTTCATTCCGTTGCTGTCGAGCTTCGCCTGCGCGATTCCGGGCATCATGGCGACTCGTTCGATTGCCGATCCCAAAGATCGACTGACCACCATTCTGGTCGCCCCGATGATGACCTGTTCGGCCCGCCTGCCGGTCTATACCGTGATTATCGGCGCTTTCATTCCTCATCGCACTGTCGGCTGGGGCATCGGCCTGCAGGGGCTGGTGCTGTTCGCGCTTTACGTAGTGGGTATCATTGGCGCGATGGTGGTGGCGCTGGTGCTGCGGCGTTCGGTTACGAAAGGCGCAGCGAGCGGGTTCATCATGGAATTGCCGAAGTACCAGTTGCCGCGGCTCAGCGATTTGCTGATCGGATTGTGGCAGCGGGCATGGATATTCCTGCGCCGCGCGGGGACGATCATTTTTACGGCGACGGTGATTCTGTGGCTGTTGCTCAGCTTCCCGAAGGCAGCGCCCGGGGAAAGCCAGGTCGATGCGTCGATCGCGGGCAAGATCGCCAATGGTCTGGAAGTGGTGGTCCGGCCGATCGGCTTCAATCATGAAATCGCGCTTGCGCTGGTTCCCGCCATGGCCGCGCGCGAGGTCGCCGTTTCCTCTCTCGCGACGACCTATGCGGTCGATGCCGATGACGAAGACGAAGCCGCGCTGGCGCTTGGGGACAAGCTTTCTTCCCGCTGGAGCCTGCCGACCGCGCTCGCTTTCCTGGCCTGGTTCGTCTTTGCGCCGCAATGCCTGTCGACCATCGCAGTGACGCGGCGTGAAACAAACGGGTGGAAATGGCCCACCTTCATGTTGCTCTACCTCTTCGGGTTGGCCTACGTCTTCGCGGGAATCACTTATTGGAGCGCCGTGGCGCTCGGACTCTAATCCGCGAGAGGGAATTCGATGGCAGGCAGCGTCAACAAGGTCATCCTGGTAGGCAATCTGGGCGCTGATCCGGAAGTTCGCAGCTTCCAGAATGGCGGGCGCGTGTGCAACCTGCGCATCGCGACGTCGGAAAGCTGGAAGGACCGCAACACCGGGGAGCGTCAGGAACGCACCGAGTGGCACTCTGTCGCGATCTTCTCCGAAGGTCTGGTCGGCGTGGCCGAACGGTTCCTGCGCAAGGGGAGCAAGGTCTATATCGAAGGCCAGCTTCGCACGCGCAAATGGCAGGACCAGTCAGGCGCCGATCGCTATACGACGGAAGTCGTTCTGCAGGGGCCCGGCGCGGTTATGACCATGCTCGATGGGGCCCAGGGCGGCGGTGGCGGTGGTGGCCAGCGCGGCGGTGGAAACTGGAACAACGATCGCGGCGGTTCGTCCGGCGGCAGTTGGGGGCAAGATACCGGCGCGTTTGGCGGTTCTTCCTCGGGCGGCAAGTCTTCGGGCGGCAGCCCCATGGGAGATGACTTCGACGACGACATTCCGTTCTGACGGGCTCGTTGCCGAATCAGCCGGAGCGCACTGGCTTCACCAGCAGCGCCCGCTGCTATTCCTTCTTGTCAGTTTTCAGCGCCGCCAGGGCGGCGAAGGGACCGGTCTGTTCTTCATTCAGCAGGCCAGCTTCCTTGCGGGTCTGTTCCGCATTCGGGCCAGTTGCATAGGGGTCGATCGTCAGCGCGAGGCTTTGCGAGATCGCCTCACCCAGATCGAACGCGCCGCCTTCGTATTCGATCTCGTCGCAGTCGTCTTCCGACAACTCTACTTCCTCGTCGGGGCGATATGTCCCCATCGGGACGAAACGAAACATGACCGGTTCTTCCACAGTCACTGAAAGATCGTCTCCCGACACGGCGCAGCTCTGAATATATGCGGCGTGCAGGGTTCCGCTTACGGTCACGGCTTCGCCTTCGGCCTGTAGCGTGACATCGGCTTCAAGCCGTTCGATCGATACCAGGGCGAAGCGCCGGGCGAGTGTGGCGCGTTCGGACTCGTCCGCGACCAGATGCCGCGTGCCATCGCCCATCCGGGCGGGTTCGACCATGCGGGAAAATTCATTGTTCGGCAGGGATGCCTTGTCCGTCATTGCGGGATTCTCCCGGCGATCAGTTCGTCGTCGCCCAATTCCGCGAGCTTCTGTTCGAGCTGACGCAGGGCGCGCGCCGTATCGACCGGATCGGCTCCGTCGACGAGTGTGAGATTGCGAGCGATCGCGGCAGCGAGCGCATCCTCTCCCGGCTGGGCCAGGGCGTCCCGATAGGCCCCGAGCCTGCCGCCGAGGACAGACATCAGCCGTCCGATATGCTTGCCCACCACGACGTCGCCCACGCCCGATTCGCGCAGCTGCCCGTCCATATCCTCGACGAACAGTTCGGTCAGCAGCACCGGGGGGCCTTTCAGTTCCGGGTCACGTTCCAGCCGAAGCAGCACGAGGCACAACGCGGCGGTTATCATGTCGAACCGTCCGGCGACTGTATCGGCCACGCCGTGCTGGGCATACCATTTCGGTTCGCGCGAAATTTCGACCACCCTGTGCCATAGGGGGCGCAGGGCTTCACGCGGGTCGGCTGTGCGTTGGAAAAGGCGCGATAGCAGTGACATGGGCACCCTCATTCAGGGACAATTCAAACCGTCGGCGTCAAGCGCCATTGCACGGCAGGCCAATGGGCCTTAAGGCTCTCGCCCGTATAGGGGCCGTTGCGCGTAAGGCAATCGGCTCTGTCACGCGACGAATCGGAGATGCAGGTAATGAATGCTTTCGGGCGGATCGGGCTGGTAGCGGCGCTTGCGGCGGCCACGCTCACGGCAGGCTGCACGACGATCAAGGAAAAGCGTGGCTATCTCGCGGAAGACGTGCTGCTCAATGCCGTCCATCCCGGGATCGACAACAAGCAATCCGTTGAAGGGACTCTGGGCCGCCCGACGTTTGAAAGCCACTATGGGGCCGACACCTGGTATTATGTGTCGAGCGATACGCGGCAGAAGCCGTTCCGCTCCCCCAAGATCAAGGATCATGCGGTTTTCGCGGTTCATTTCGACCAGGGCGGCAATGTCACCGGTATCGACCGTTCGGGCATGGAGCAGGTCGTGAAGATCGACCCGGAAGGCGACAAGACGCCGGTTCTGGGCAAGGATCGGTCCTTCCTCGAAGATCTGTTCGGCAATATCGGCGCTGTCGGTGCAGCACCCCCTGCTGGCGGTTCGTAAGGCCATACGCCTTGACCTCCGCGCGGCGGGACCCATATCGCCGCAATCATGAATACACCTTCGGATAACGGCCACGGCACCGTCCAGTGGCACGGCACGACCATCATCGGCGTCAAGAAGAACGGCAAGACCGTGATCGCAGGCGATGGGCAGGTTTCCATGGGCAATACGGTGATGAAGCCGAATGCCCGCAAGGTTCGCCGGATTGGTGAAGGCGGTCCCGAACATGGCAAGGTCATAGCCGGTTTCGCCGGGGCGACTGCCGATGCCTTCACCCTGTTCGAACGGCTGGAACGGAAACTGGAACAGTATCGTGGCCAGCTGCTGCGCGCGGCTGTCGAACTGGCCAAGGACTGGCGGACCGACAAGTATCTCCGCAATCTCGAAGCACTGATGATCGTGGCGGACAAGGACGCCTTGCTCGTGCTGACCGGCAATGGCGATGTGCTGGAACCCGAAGGCGGTGACGAATCGCAGATCGCGGCAATCGGTTCGGGCGGCAACTATGCGCTCGCGGCGGCCCGTGCGCTCGATTCCTATGAAGCGGACGCGGAAGAGATCGCTCGCAAGGCGATGAAGGTCGCCGCTGACATCTGCGTATTCACCAACGATCGCGTGACGGTCGAAACGATCTAGTTCAGCGCCTCCCCGTGCGGGAAGGCGACGGGTGCCCACCCGATTGAAGTCCACCCTACAGCTCTCCCGAAAAGGGAGCGGAATCGAGACAGGAATGATCGACAATCTGACCCCCAAGGCGATCGTCGCCGCCCTCGACGAACATATTATCGGACAGGCAGAAGCGAAGCGGGCCGTGGCCGTTGCTTTGCGCAACCGCTGGCGGCGTCAACGGCTCAGCCCGGAATTGCGCGACGAGGTGACGCCGAAGAACATCCTGATGATCGGGCCGACCGGCTGCGGCAAGACCGAGATCAGCCGCCGGCTGGCGAAGCTCGCCGAAGCCCCGTTCGTGAAGGTCGAGGCGACCAAGTTCACAGAGGTCGGCTATGTCGGTCGCGATGTGGAACAGATCGCCCGCGATCTGGCGGAAGAGGCGATCCGGCTGGAAAAGGATCGCCGCCGGGAGGCAGTGCGCGAGGCGGCCTCTCAGGCTGCGATGGAGCGTCTGCTCAATGCACTGGTGGGTGAAAACGCCAGCGAAGCCACGCGGGAGAGCTTCCGCCAGCGGATCATCCAGAACGCGATGAACGACACCGAAGTCGAGATCGAGGTGGAGGATGCCCCCTCCATGCCGATGGAACTGCCCGGAATGGGCGGCAATGTCGGCATGATCAATCTCAGCGACATCATGGGCAAGGCATTCGGCGGGGCGCCGAGGAAGCGTCGCAAGCTGAAGGTCCCCGATGCGTGGGACAAGCTGGTCGATGAAGAATCGGAACGGCGCATGGATCAGGACGATGTTGCCCGGGTCGCGCTGGCCAATGCGGAAACCAACGGCATCGTCTTTCTGGATGAAATCGACAAGATTGCGGTCAGCGATGTGCGCGGCGGTTCTGTCAGCCGGGAAGGGGTGCAGCGCGATCTCCTGCCGTTGATCGAAGGGACGACTGTCGCCACGAAATATGGGCCGATGAAGACGGACCACGTGCTGTTCATCGCCAGCGGTGCGTTCCATGTCGCGAAACCCAGCGACATGCTGCCCGAACTGCAAGGTCGCCTGCCGATTCGGGTCGAATTGCGGGCGCTGACCGAAGAAGACTTCGTTTCCATCCTTTCCGATACGCGGGCAAATCTGGTCGAACAGTACAAGGCGCTGATCGGGACCGAGGAAGTGACTCTGGACTTCGCGCCGGAGGCTGTGCGCGAAGTGGCGAAAATCGCTGCACAGGTGAACGAAAGCGTCGAAAACATCGGCGCTCGCCGTCTGCAGACGGTGATGGAAAAGCTGCTGGAGGAACTCTCGTTCGAAGCAGAGGACCGCAAGGGTGAGACTGTGGCAATCGACGCTGCCTATGTGCGGGAGAGGCTGTCGGATCTCGCCGGTGACAGCGATCTGAGCAAATATATTCTCTGAGGCTGCCCGGCATGTACCAGACACCCGAAGACCGCCCGATCTACCGCCTGCTTACCGGCAAGGATGACCGCGCCTTCTGCGAGCGGGTGTCCGAGGCCCTGGATCAGGGCTGGCGGCTTTACGGATCGCCCACTCTCGCATGGGACGAGGAAGGCGGTTTCATGAAAGCGGCGCAAGCCGTCGTCTGGCATGAGGCCGACGTCTTGAAATGAGTGCATCTTTCCGTGCCTGATCGGTCAGGCACGGATGGCGTCACACACACTCTCTCTGCCGTTTAGTGCGGAAAGGCCCCTGTCTCGACCCCGGTCTTGTCGTGCAGAGCGAACTTGTCGACCAGATCCTGGCTTGCCCGGTTGACCCCAATCACGGTCACAGCGCGGCGTTGACGACGCAGCCGTGCGACAATGTTGTCCAGCGCGCCAATCGCCGAGATGTCCCAGAAATGCGCGTTCGATGTATCGATGACGACATGACGCGCATCGCAATCCATTTTCAGGGCGTCGGTGAAACGCTGGACGGAAGCGAAGAATATCTGACCTGTCACGCGGAACGTCACTGTCTGGCCATCGGGCGAGACAGACCGTTCGACGGCGAACATCCGCTGCACTTTGCCGGCAAAGAAAATGCCCGACAGCAACACACCTGACAGCACGCCGATGGAAAGGTCGTGAGTCGCCACCACGACCACCACTGTGGTCAGCATGACGACTGATGAAGGCCATGGATGATGGCGCAGGTTGCCGATCGAATTCCAGCTGAACGTGCCAATCGACACCATGATCATCACGGCGACGAGCGCCGGCATCGGAACCTGTCCGACCCAGGGGCCGAGCAGTGTCAGCAGGAACAGCAGGAATACGCCTGCCGTCAGCGTCGAAAGCCGGGTGCGGCCGCCGGAGGTGACGTTGATGACCGACTGGCCGATCATCGCGCAGCCGCCCATGCCGCCGAACAGGGCGGCGATGAAGTTGGCGCTGCCCTGGCCCCAGCATTCGCGGCGCTTGTTGCTTTCAGTATGCGTCATGTCGTCGACGATCTGCGCGGTCAGCAGCGATTCGAGCAGTCCCACTGCTGCCATTGCCGCTGAATATGGGGCGATGATCTGCAGGGTTTCCCATGTCAGCGGCACCTGAGGGAGAGCGAGGCTGGGCAGGCCATCAGGCAGGTGGCCCATATCCCCCACGGTATTTACTGGCGCGCCGCTGGCAATGGAGATCGCGGAGAGGACAAGAATCGCGACGAGCGGCGAAGGCACGGCCTTGGTGACGCGGGGCAGCAGATAGATGATCGCAAGCCCGCCCGCGACCATCGCATACGTTTGCCATGTCACATTGGTCAGCTGCGGCAACTGGGCCATGAAGATCAGAATGGCGAGCGCATTGACGAAGCCGGTGATGACGGAGCGGGAAACGAACTGCATCAGGAGATCGAGCCTGGCGAGCCCGGCGAGCGCCTGAAAAACCCCCATCAGGATCGTTGCCGCGAACAGGTATTCGACCCCATGATCGCGGACCAAAGGTGTGACAAGCACGGCCACAGCCGCAGTCGCGGCGGAAATCATACCGGGCCGTCCGCCGGTAAAGGAAATGACGATTGCGATCGCCACGGACGCATAAAGGCCCACGCGCGGATCGACGCCCGCGATGATCGAAAAGCCGATCGCTTCGGGGATCAGCGCCAGCGCGACAACCATTCCGGCCAGAATGTCGGCACGCGGATTCGAGAGCCAGTCGCGGTGAACCGCGCCGGGAATGCCCATTATTCCATCTCCATGAACGCCCGGCGGCATGTCGGAATGCCGAGGGTGCGGGCGGTTTGTGCGTTGCAGCAAAGCCCCTGCCGGATCGTGCCTGCCGATGCAACCCCGCAGGGTCAGGCGGGCTAGGTCTGTCCGTCGGGCTCCGGCATGGCCTCTTCAGGGCCAAAGTAACGGGTCAGCGGCTTGCGCAAGGCGAGTACCGCCAGGCCTGCGCCGCCAACGATCATGGCGTTGATCAGCCAGAAATGGCTGGGCGCCATTTTTTCATACCAGCCGCCCATGTATCCGCTGATCAGGCTGGCGGCGGACGCGGAGAGCGTTTCCACCCCCAGCAGAGTGCCGCGCCATGATGCGGGTGCGCGGCTGGCCCACAGCGCGAGCATGACCGGGGAAAAATAGACCGCGCCGAAATTCGAAATCAGGTGAAACATTACGGGCCACAGCAGAGGGGCCAGTCCATCGGCATTGGCGGCCAGCGGTGCGGCTGCGAGCCAGACGACTGCGCCAGCGAATATCACGCAACCGATCCCGATCTTGGTGAAGATGTCCGGTTCGGTCCCGCGCCGGGCCTGTCTCCGCCAGTGCCAGACGACCAATGGGATGAAGAGCGCCGGGGCAAGGCCGTCCAGTGATTGCATCCATGGCACCGGCACTTCGAAATTGCCCACCGTCAGGTCGACATGATCGCGGACCCAGAGGTTGTAGACATTCCAGATCTGCGCCTGTGCGGTCCAGAAGCAGAGCGACACGGGCCACATCATGACCAGCCCCATGACATTTTGCCGTTCGCGGGAGGTCAGCTTGCTTCGCACCACGGCCTGTCGCTTTGCCCGGTCGGCGGGCAAGTGTCGTGAACCGATGAGATAGACGACCAGCCCGATCAGCATTCCGACTCCGGCGAGCGCGAATCCGGCGTGCCACCCATAGTATTTGGCCACGGTGCCGGTTGCGATCGGGGCGATGAAGGCGCCGAAATTGACAACGAAGCTGTAGACCTGGAACGCGTCTGCAAGCCGCCGGTCGCCTTCGGCATAGAGAGTCTTGATCTGGGCCTTGAGATTGCCGCGCAATAACCCGGCGCCGAGAATGAGGAACAGCAGCGCGAGCAGGAAGCTTTCGTCGAAGGCGAGCGAAAAGTGCCCGGCCGTCATCAGCAGCGCGCCGAGGGTCACAGCCGTTCGCCGGGAAGTCCAACGGTCGCCGATCCACCCACCGATCAGGGGAAAGAAGGTGAGGAAGGCGACATAGAGGCCGAAGGTTTGCGTCGCCAGCGCTTGCGCCGATAGCGGACCGGTGACCCATTCCACTGTCGCGCGATAGCGATCGAAGCCCACAACGTGCTCTATCCGGCCGGGTTTGAGCAATTCGCCCGCCATATAGAGCACGAGCATGGCCTGCATGCCGTGGAAGGAAATGCGATCCCACAGTTCGGTGCCGGAAAGTACCCATAGCCCCCTTGGGTGGCCGAAGCGGTCGGTGCGTTCCGTTTCGGGAGCTCCGGCTGTCATCGCAGAGGCCTATTCTGCTGCCTGTTCGAGCTCATCGCTTTCCGCCTGCTGGCGGGCCCACATTTCGGCATAGAGACCGTCATGGCGCAGCAGTTCGGTATGCGTGCCCGATTCGGCCAGTTTCCCCTCGTTGAGAACGAAGATGCGGTCCGAATCCGCAATGGTGGACAAGCGGTGCGCAATGGAAAGGCTGGTCCGGTTTTCCGCCACCCGATGGAGTGTGGCGAGAATGTCCTGTTCCGTCCGCGTGTCGAGCGCGCTGGTGGCTTCGTCGAGCAGCAGGATCGGCGGGTTCTTGACCAGCGTGCGGGCAATGGCCACGCGTTGCTTCTCTCCGCCCGACAGTTTGAGCCCGCGTTCGCCCACTTCCGTATCGAAGCGTTGGGGCAGGCGGTCGATCAACGACATGAGGGCCGCGGCCCGCGCGGCTTCTTCGATCTCGGCGGCGCTGGCGCCTCCGCTCTCGCTGGGGCGGCCATATCCGATGTTGTAGCCGATAGTGTCGTTGAACAGCACCGAATCCTGGGGGACGATGCCAATCGCCGCACGCAGGCTCGCCTGGGTGACATGGCTGATATCCTGCCCGTCGATCAGAATGCGGCCCGACGCCGGATCGTAGAAGCGGAAAATCAGCCTGGCGATAGTGCTCTTGCCCGCGCCGGAAGGCCCGACGATTGCGACGTGGCTGCCTGCGGGGACTTCGAAGCTGAGACCGTGCAGAATGGTGCGATCCGGTTCGTAACCGAACGTCACGTTGTCGAATGCAAGGCTGGGTTGCCGAATCACCAGTGCGGGTGCCCCCGGCGCGTCCTCGATCTCAACCTGCGTATCCATCAGCTTGAACATTTCGGCCATGTCGATCAGCCCCTGGCGAACCGTGCGATAGACCATCCCGAGCATGTCGAGCGGCCGAAAAAGCTGGGTCAGGTAGGTGTTGACGAACACCAGATCGCCTACTGTCAGCTTGCCCTGGGCCCAACCCCAGACGGTGTAGCCCATGGCGCCAGCCATCAGCAGGTTCACGATCAGCGCCTGCGCTATATTGAGCAGGCCCAGGCTGTTCTCGCTCTTCACCGCGGCGTTGGCATAGGCGCGCGTCGCCTCTGCATAGCGGGCCTGCTCGCGCGCTTCGGCCCCGAAATATTTGACCGTCTCGTAATTGAGCAGCGAATCGACCGAACGGGACATGGCCTGCCCATCCAGTTCGTTCATCCGGGCACGCAGGGCCGTGCGCCACTCGGTGATCGCGCGCGTGGCATAGGCGTAGGCAAGCACGGCAAGGCCGGTCGCCGCGACCAGCCCCCAGCCGAAGTTGACATAGAAGATCACCGCCACTGCAATCAGTTCGACCGAAGTGGGTGCGACATTGAACAGCAGGAAATAGAGCATCACGTCGATGCTCTTGGTGCCGCGCTCGATTACTTTGGTGACTTCGCCCGTGCGGCGTGAAAGGTGGAATCGCAGGGACAGCCGGTGCAGCCGGGCGAAGACATCTTCCGCCAGCGCCCGGGTCGCGTCCTGCCCGACCCGTTCGAACACGATGTTGCGCAAGTTGTCGAACAGGACCCCTGAAAAGCGACCCAGAGCGTAGGCCATGACGAAGGCAAGCGCGACGGTAACGGCCTTGCTGCCTTCCATCGTCATCGCGTCCACCGCGCGCTTATAGAAGAAGGGCAGGGCCAGCATCGTCGTCTTGGCTGCAATAATGAGCAGCACGGCCACTACGATTCGCCTACGCAGGCCACGGTCGTCTGCGGGCCAGAGGTAGGGAAGGAAGCGTTTGAGTGTCTGCCAGCCATCTGCGGGGCTGGTCGTCTTTCCATCGGTTGTGTCGGGCGGCATGAGCCCCATGTGGGCCCTGCCGCGCCGTTCGGCAACGGCATGCTTGCCTTGATTCGATTGACAGCCCCGCCGCCGCACGCTCACAAGCCGCGGATGACTGCCTTGGCGATCGATGTGGTGTTGCGAACGCATAACCGTGCCGCAATGTTGGAAGGGGCAGTCGAATCGCTGTTCGCAGCCGACCGCAGCGGCATCACTTTGCGTCTCCTGCTGGTGGATAACGCCTCTGGCGACGAGACACCGGCAGTGATTCAGCGTCTGGCGGCACGCCATGGCTCCCGGCTCGTTCCGCTCCATGAAAGCCGCCCCGGCGGGCAGCATGCGCTCAATTGTGCGATCGCCCGGGCGGAGGCGCCGGTCATTGCCTTCTTCGATGATGACGAACGGGTCCCGCCGCAGTGGCTGCAGGTCATTGCCCGTGAATTTGCCGATCCCGCGACGGTGTTCGTGGCGGGGCCATACAGGCCTCAGTGGGATGGCGATGTGCCTGCTTGGCTACCCGAAGGGTATGGCGGGGTCCTGGGCATTATCGACTATGGCGACAGGCGGCTGCGTTATTTTCACGATTTTGGCGGGATGCTGACGCAGGGCAACTGTGCGTTGCGTCGCTGGGTGTTTGACCAGACGGGGCCATATCCCCCCGAGTTGGCGACTGCCGAAGACCGCTGGCTCAATTCCTGGCTCGAGCAACGGGATGCCGTGGGGTATTATTGCCCTGACATGGCGATCACCCATCTCATGCAGGAAGAGCGTCTGAACCGCGCATATTTCGAACGCTGGGCGGTGCGCGAGGGGCATGATCGGGCGGTGGCCGACCGCATGGCGGGCCTGGCCAGCCTGTTTCGCCAGCGCTGGTACTGGGGCCGGCTGGTTCGTGCGGCCATCACTGTGCTCCTCGGCCACGGGTCCGAAAGTGAGCGGTTCCGCGCGCGGCTGGATCTCATTCAGGCGAGGGCCAATGCGTGCAAGCGGATCAGGCTGGCGGTTTCCAGCCGAAGGTAAGCGCGACGGGTTCCAGCACCGTGCGCAGCGCCAGCCGCACTTCCTGCGATGCCGGATGACGGCAGGCGAACAGCGCGACCACCCAGATGACAACACCCAGTGCCGCGCCAGCCAGCAGGTCGAGCAGCCCGGCATTGCCCGTGCCGCGCCAGTACAGAATCGCGATCATCGGCAGGCCGGCCGCCAGAGCCGAGAGGGCGCTTTGCGAATAGATCAGCATCATGCGTCGTATGGGAAGCGTCAGCAGGTGGCGCAGAAACACGGCATAGATGCCGAACCAGACGAAAGCATAGACAACCCGGCTGATCGCGGCAGCTTCCAGCGAGATCGTGCTGGCAACTGTCAGAATAGTGACCGCAGCGGCGGTTTCGAGGAAGTTGATCCATACCAGAGTGCGGATTCGCCCCAGCAGGATGGGCACATCCATTTGCAGCGGCATTGCAACGAACAGCATTTCGCCGATTGCCGTCCATAGCAGCAGTGGGGCGACGCCGGTCCATTCCTCGC
>NZ_JRQQ01000016.1:0-5000 GCF_001625325.1 Croceicoccus estronivorus | reverse complement strand
GAAAGAGTGGCCATAGCGGGTGATAGCCCCGTATGCGAAAGTGATGATGAAGGACTCGAGTAGGGCGGGACACGTGTAATCCTGTCTGAACATGGGGGGACCACCCTCCAAGCCTAAATACTCGTACATGACCGATAGCGAACAAGTACCGTGAGGGAAAGGTGAAAAGCACCCCGATTAGGGGAGTGAAACAGTACCTGAAACCGAATGCTTACAAGCAGTTGGAGCCCCTTTAGGGGGTGACAGCGTACCTCTTGCATAATGGGTCAGTGACTTAATTTATCGTGCAAGCTTAAGCCGTTAGGTGTAGGCGCAGCGAAAGCGAGTCTGAATAGGGCGACTGAGTACGATGAATTAGACCCGAAACCCGGTGATCTAGGCATGACCAGGTTGAAGGTGCGGTAACACGCACTGGAGGACCGAACCGTTGCATGTTGAAAAATGCTCGGATGAGTTGTGTTTAGGGGTGAAAGGCCAATCAAACCGGGAAATAGCTGGTTCTCCGCGAAATCTATTGAGGTAGAGCGTCGGATGTATGCCGATGGGGGTAGAGCACTGGATGGGCTAGGGCTGCGCGAGCGGTACCAAACCTAACCAAACTCCGAATACCATCGAGTCTTATCCGGCAGACAGACGGCGGGTGCTAAGGTCCGTCGTCAAAAGGGAAACAGCCCTAACCTACAGCTAAGGTCCCCAAGTCATCACTAAGTGGGAAAGCATGTGGGATTTCCAAAACAACCAGGAGGTTGGCTTAGAAGCAGCCATCCTTTAAAGAAAGCGTAACAGCTCACTGGTCTAAATAAGAGATCCTGCGGCGAAGATGTATCGGGGCTAAAGTGATGCACCGAAGCTTAGGGTTCAGTCTTTGACTGAGCGGTAGCGGAGCGTTCCGTAAGCGAGTGAAGCGGGAGGGTAACCGACCGTGGACGTATCGGAAGTGCGAATGCTGACATGAGTAGCGATAAAGAGGGTGAGATGCCCTCTCGCCGAAAGACCAAGGGTTCCTGCTCAACGCTAATCGGAGCAGGGTAAGCCGGCCCCTAAGACGAGCCCGAAGGGGGTAGTCGATGGGAACCACGTTAATATTCGTGGGCCTGGTGGTGTGTGACGGATCGCGGAAGTTGTTCATCCTTATCGGATTGGATGGGCAGCCAAGTGGTTCCAGGAAATAGCCCCACCGTATAGACCGTACCCGAAACCGACACAGGTGGTCAGGTAGAGTATACCAAGGCGCTTGAGAGAAGTATCCTGAAGGAACTCGGCAAATTGCCTCCGTACCTTCGGAAGAAGGAGGCCCCATTATTGCGCAAGCAGTAGTGGGGGGCACAGGCCAGGGGGTAGCGACTGTTTATCAAAAACACAGGACTCTGCTAAGTCGGCTTCAAGACGACGTATAGGGTCTGACGCCTGCCCGGTGCTCGAAGGTTAAGAGGAGGAGTGCAAGCTCCGAATTGAAGCCCGAGTAAACGGCGGCCGTAACTATAACGGTCCTAAGGTAGCGAAATTCCTTGTCGGGTAAGTTCCGACCTGCACGAATGGCGTAACGACTTCCCCACTGTCTCCAGGATATGCTCAGCGAAATTGAATTCTCCGTGAAGATGCGGAGTACCCGCGGTTAGACGGAAAGACCCCGTGCACCTTTACTGCAGCTTCAGAGTGGCATTAGGAAAGAGTTGTGTAGCATAGGTGGGAGGCTTTGAAACGTTGGCGCCAGCTGACGTGGAGCCATAGGTGAAATACCACCCTGCTGTTTTCTGATGTCTAACCTCGTACCGTTATCCGGTACAGGGACCCTCTGTGGCGGGTAGTTTGACTGGGGCGGTCGCCTCCTAAAGAGTAACGGAGGCGCGCGATGGTAGGCTCAGGCCGGTTGGAAACCGGCTGCAAGAGTGCAATGGCATAAGCCTGCCTGACTGCGAGACCGACAGGTCGAGCAGAGACGAAAGTCGGTCATAGTGATCCGGTGGTCCCTCGTGGAAGGGCCATCGCTCAACGGATAAAAGGTACGCCGGGGATAACAGGCTGATGATTCCCAAGAGCTCATATCGACGGAATCGTTTGGCACCTCGATGTCGGCTCATCACATCCTGGGGCTGGAGCAGGTCCCAAGGGTTTGGCTGTTCGCCAATTAAAGTGGTACGTGAGCTGGGTTCAGAACGTCGCGAGACAGTTTGGTCCCTATCTGCCGTGGGCGTCGATACTTGAAAGGAGTTGCCCCTAGTACGAGAGGACCGGGGTGAACGTACCTCTGGTGTACCTGTCATCGTGCCAACGGTGCAGCAGGGTAGCTATGTACGGACGGGATAACCGCTGAAAGCATCTAAGCGGGAAGCCTCCCTTAAGATTAGGTATCTTCGAGTCGTGATAGACCATCACGTTGATAGGCCGGGTGTAGAAGTGCGGTAACGTATGGAGCTAACCGGTCCTAATAACTCTGATCATGCTTGATGAATCCCACCATCAACGACAGTCCTGAAGAGGAACTGTCCGATGGCGGACGGTTCTCAGTCAGATATACATCGATTAGAACTGCGACACGCTGGCTCCATTGCTTGGTGACCATGGCGTCTGTGACCCACCCGATCCCATCTCGAACTCGGCCGTGAAACCAGACAGCGCCGATGGTACTAATGCTTAAGCATTGGAAGAGTAGGACGTCGCCAGGCATTGAAGCTGGCGTGAGCGCGGGAAACCCATTCATAATGTTAAAAAGCCGCTGCCGGATAAGTCCGAGCGGCGGCTTTTTAGTCTCTGGGCTATATGCTTGGGGGAATTGGCATTCTATCATCGCTAAAACTGTGCGATGATAGAATGTTAAACAGATCGGTGACGCGGGGTGGAGCAGTCCGGTAGCTCGTCAGGCTCATAACCTGAAGGTCGTAGGTTCAAATCCTACCCCCGCAACCAATGGTAACCCGGCTTCGGCGGGGTTTTTTATTGCCCATTTTCATTGCTTGTTTTCGGAGTTGGGTCTTTTGCCTGTGAGCCGTCTCTCTCAGAGCAAGATGCCCCGCTGCATGTAGGCGGGGGGATTTAGATCGAAATTTCGTAATATGCTTGGTGCGATTTCCGTGGTTGAAATTTGGCTACGCGTTTGCTGCGTGTCTGCTCGAACACAGGGATCGTAGATCAGCATCATGCCTTCCGGAATGTGGTATGCGTTGGCCCCGGCGGCATCCTGCATTGTCAGATTGGTAATCCCGAACTTCTCGGCTGACACCTTGTCGCCCTGGAAGGTGACTTCCAGGGTGTTCTGGTTGTTGAGCGAAAAATCGAGCCGGAAAATGCCTTCCCCCAGATCGGTCAGATCGATCCCTTGTCCGTTCAGTGACAATGCCCCCAGATTCTGGCGAAATCTCGCACGCTGATCTTCGTCGACATAGACATTATATTGCGGGACCATGGCGGGGCGTTTGTGCCAAGCGTTTTGAGGGATGCCGATGGCCTCCATCAGTTTGGCAAAGCCAGTTATTATCACTTTGCGATCGACGCGCTCCCTCCCCTGAAACGCAGCCTGCCCCATACTGGTCGCGACGATCAGCATGTGGTCCGGATTACGCTCCACATGGCGCATGAGTTGCCCGATCTGGTAGTCTGCTTCCCGCATTGTGAACGGGATTTCATCCGACCAGTCGGCAATCCAGTCCGGCCCGAACTTCAAGGCTTCGTAGTCGGCGGGAAACAAGGCCGGCCAATAACGGTGCATCGATGACGCAACGTGGTTGGTGAAGAAGAAACTGATGTCAGGGCGTTCCTGGCGGAGCGCCTTGAGATAAAAGTCGAACGCCAGCTGCACCTGCGTCGTGCGGCGGCGTACGATCCGCTTGCGATTGAGCCGTTCGGAAACGAGCTGGGATGCCACCTGCTTGGCGGTTCTGGCTGAAAGCCCCATGCCTGGCGCATTTGCCAGAAAGCGGCTGGCTTCCTTGAAAGCGATCGCGCCATTGACCTGAGAGGCGTTATTGCCGGCCATGCGCAGATTGAAATCCTGAAATGCCCGATACTTTGCCGGAAAGCACTCGGGCCCGGCTGCGAATGTATCCGGCACATAGAACGCGTAATCGTGAACATTGCCGGGTATCGGATAGGTGTGCAGGCTGCCGAATACGCCGGGCTTTATGCCGCGGGCGGAGAGCAGACGCCAGATGGGGGGAAACTCCTTATCCGCTGCGCCAAGATCCTGACCGAAATCGGAAATACCGTGATCGTCGTTGGTTACCCCGCGGTGTAGCGTCGGCCAGGTAATCCAGGGGCTAAGGTGTCCGCTGTCTTCCGCATATGTCTCGAAAGCGCGCGCATGGGCTTTCAATTTGGCGACGGCACTTTGCGGCATCTGAGCGGCAAAATGATCGAAGACCTTGAAGGGAACTTCGTTGAGCTCGTAAAAGACGATCTTCTTGCCCAATGTGAGTCCTTTCGGCGGCCAGGCCATTCGCTTTGTACGATAATTTCAAGCTTATGTAGCTTTCTATTACGTCGCAAGGCGGCATTCCCCGCAATGCGGTGAACCGTTTTCGTTCGTCCGGGACTGGATTCCTCTGTCCGGCAAGACCGGGCAATCGGGAGTGGGGCCGGATGCATCGCGCAGGGCACCGAAAGATATGTTGACGATATGGCCTCGCTCATGGCACTTGGCCGCCGCTTCGCCGGAAGCAGCGCACCAGGCGCCTTCGATGAGTCGGCAGAGCAATGCGGGTGTAGCTCAATGGTAGAGCAGCAGCTTCCCAAGCTGACGACGAGGGTTCGATTCCCTTCACCCGCTCCAGTTTTCACATCTGAAAACGTGTTTTTCCTGACAGGGATAACCCATCGGATTGCGCATGGTTTGCTGTGGTTTCCGGCGCTGCTGGATACCATTTCCGGTATATCGGCATTTCTTTGTCTGCTGCTGCATGGCGGCACCCCCTTATCGCATGACGGCAAGGAGGCTATGGCGTGGGTCGCACTGGAAAGAAGGGAACTCTGACAGATGAAGACGCGCGCAGCGGTAGCTTTTGAGG
>NZ_JRQQ01000015.1 GCF_001625325.1 Croceicoccus estronivorus | reverse complement strand
ACACGATGTTCGTCTATATCGTGGGCGATAACGGCGCGAGCGCGGAAGGCGGCCTCGGCGGCAGTCTCAACTACATGGGGCAGTTGCAGGGCTTGCCTGAGCCGGAAGAGGGAAAGATCGCGGGAATCGACCGCATTGGCGGGCCCGATGCCTATGCACACATCAATTCGGCCTGGGCCTGGGCGACGAATGCACCGTTCAAATGGACCAAGACGGTCGCTTCGCACCTTGGCGGCACACGTAACGGGATGGTGATTACCTGGCCGGACCGGATCAAGGATGCAGGTGGGCTGCGCAGCCAGTTCGGTCACGTCAACGACATCGTGCCGACTATTCTGGAAGCGGCAGGGATCGATGCGCCCAAGGAAGTGAACGGCATCGTCCAGAAGCCGATGAATGGCACCAGCCTGGTTTACAGCTTCAATGACGCCAAGGCCCCAGAGCGCCACACCACGCAGTATTTCGAGGTGTTCGGCCACCGCGCGATCTATCATGACGGCTGGATGGCCTCCGCCTTCCACCAACGCCTGCCCTGGACGAGCGGTTTCGGTGTCGAGCCCAAGCCATTCGATCAGGACACGTGGGAACTCTACGATCTGCGCAAGGACTTCTCGCAGGCCGACGACCTTGCCGCCAAATATCCGGCAAAACTGGAGGAATTGAAGGCGCTCTTCATGCAGGAAGCCGCCGCCAATCAGGTTCTCCCGCTCAAGGGCCAACAGATCCCCAGCGGCCTGCCCGATCTGGCCAAGGGCGTCACCAGCGCCACTTATCATGAGGGGACAGTGGGAGTACCCGAAAAGGCGATCCCCCATATTCTGAACCGTTCATGGTCGCTCACTTCGGACATCGAGACCGGTGAGAAGGCCCACGGGGTTATTGCCACTCTGGGTGGAACCGCTGCGGGCTGGTCGCTCTATCTCGATGCTGACCGCCGTCCGACTTTCACCTACCGCTTGTTCGAATTGAAGACTGTCAATCTCAAGGGAGACCCGCTTCCTTCGGGCGAGAATAACCTGCAGGTCGATTTCGACTATGATGGCGAAGGCTACGGCAAGGGCGGCACTCTCAGCCTGTCGGTAAATGGGAAGGTCGTCGCCAACGACACGCTGCCCGCCACTCCGCTGGCGATGTTCTCAATCGACGAGACTTTCGACGTCGGCGTCGATACCGGCTCGCCCGCCGGGAAATATCCGGAGGATGCGCCTGTTGGGTATGCCTACAAGGGCGGACAGATCGAAAAGGTGACAATCGACCTGCGCTGACCGTTCAGGATCGGGCACAGAGTATATCCCTGTGCCCGGCCCATCTTCATGGGTTCACATCCTTGAGCCCGAAAACGCGTTCAAGCGAGCCGACATTCGCCCGGTTGTGCTTGATCCGTTCGACCATGCGCCAGCACCCGTCTTTCCGCTCCCACCGATCGTTGTAATCGCCCAAAGTGTAATAGACTTCGCCGGGATCCTCATCCGCAGGCAAGTGGCTGTCATGAACATAGGCCCGGCTGGTTGCCGTATCCCCCGAAACAGTCACCAGAATGTTCCCCACCAGATGCTGCGTTGTGCCGCACCGGTCGAGGAAATGTCGTATCAGGCCAACAATTGCCTCCGGCCCATGCAACAGCCCGGTGCCCAGATCGGCTACCACATCGCTCGCCATAATGGTTTCGAGAGCGTGCCAATCCCGTTCATCCATCGCCCGCGCGAAGCGAATGATATTCTGTTCGATGGCACGGATCGCCAGCAGGCTGTCGAGGTCTGCGTTCATGCTTTCCCCCTTTCCGCTCAACTGATTGGTTCCAGTTCGTCCCACAGCGGGCCGACGAGCGTTCGGAAGAACTTGTCGTCGGAATACATGCGCTCGCCGGACAGGCCCTGCTCACCGAATGTCAGGATCGCCATAATGCGGTGCACGGTCGGCTCAGCATCTCCTTCGTGCGCGACAGTGACGGTATACTCCTGCACCAGTCCTTCGCTGCCGATGGCCTCGCTAAACATGGTCGCACCAAGAATGCGCGGCTGCACATCCTTCATGAAATGTTCGTAATAGCGGCGGGTTTCCGCCATTCCCCGAAATCTGCGGCCCAGCGGATAGAATTCATACACCGGCTCGCCTTCCATGGTCGCCAGCAACCCTTCCAGGTCCTGGGTGGTTTCAATTTCCGCGTGAGCAACGCCAATGGAAACGAGCTTTGCCAGGGATAATTTCATATGCACCTTCTCCCATTCCGGCCCGGCGTTTCATGGTTGATCGCGCAGGCTCGAACACATGGCATATCATGGGCCATCTCACAGGACACCCGGCAAACGCGATGCCGACGCTTTCAGGGGCGTCTTTCCCATTGACGCAGCCGCATGGCAGACTAGCCCTGCACTTGACGGCCTGACTGGAACAAGGGTGGGAGAGATACCAATGACATCGCGCGTGATCCTCTCCGTCGCGGGAAGCGACCGGCCGGGCCTGACCCAGGCGCTCGCCGACGCTGTACTGGAGGCAGGAGGGAACTGGCTTGAAAGCCACCTCAGCCGCCTGGGGGGAACATATGTCGGCTCGGTCCTTGTCGAACTCGATCCGGAACGCCTGCCAGCGCTTGAAAGCCACATCCACGCCGTCGATGCCAGCGGGCTACGCGTTACGATAGTTCCGGCCGGCGACGAGCCGCAGCCGGAAGGCAAACCGCTGTGGATCGAACTTGTCGGGCAGGACCGCCGCGGCATCGTGCGGGAAGTGACCGGGGTTCTGACTGCCCTTGGCGTCAACATCGAAGATTTTTCCACCGGCACTGAAAACAGCGCCTGGTCGGGTGAGTTGCTGTTCCGCATGAATGCGGTGGTGATCGTCCCTCGCGGCACAACGGCGGAAGATGTCCAATCCGCACTTGAGGCCATCTCAGGCGAGATCATGGTGGACTTCACATTTTCCCCGCCCGATAACTGAGAAAACAATCAAAGGGAGTAAATGGATGCGTTTCTGGCTGTCCATGATGGCCGTGCCTGAACTCGACCAGCTGGTTGAGCTGGCCCGGCACGCCGAAAGCTGCGGTTTCCATGGGGTGACATATGCCGATCACCTGATCATGCCGGCCAATGTCGAAACGCCGTATCCCTATACCGCCGATGGCAAGCTGTTCTGGCCGATCGACGCCCCCTGGCCCGATCCCTGGATTACGCTGACCCTGCTGGGCGCGGAAACGAGCACATTGCATCTCGCGACCAATATCTATCTTGCCGCCCTGCGCGACCCGTTTACCGTCGCGCGGAGCGTTTCGACCGCCGCGGCGTACAGCAACGGCCGGGTTGTTTGCGGTGTTTCGGCAGGCTGGCTGAAAGAGGAATATGACGCTGCGGGCGTGGACTTCGCCAGCCGTGGCCGCCGGCTCGATGAAATACTCGGCATCTGCCGCAAGCTCTGGGCTGGCGAAACACTAAGCCATGATGGAGAGTTCTTTCAGTTCGATTCCGTTATCCTGCGCCCGATCCCGCCCAAGCTGGTCCCGATCTGGGTTGGCGGCAAGGCCGCACCCGCCTTGCGCCGCGCGGCGGCAAACGACGGCTGGCTCGGCCTGCCGGCAACGGTCGACGACAATCTGGCCATTGTCGGCAAGATGCAGGCCATGCGCCAGGAAATGGGTCTGCCTGCCGACGGATTCCGCCCATGCGTTTCCCTGATAGAACCATTGACGGAAGACGCCGCCACCCGGCTGGAAGCAGGCGGGGTCGGTGACACTGTCGCAATCCCCTGGTTCCCCACGCCATGGGAGGTCGAAGCATTCATTCCGGATGGCGCGGACATTTCGCAGCTTTCCGTCAAGAAGGACGCGATCAGCCGCTATGCGGAACGCGTCATTGCCAAACACAACTGATAATCGAGAGAGGAACGGAATATGAAACCCGAAGATCTGCCTATGAAATCCATGGGTGCCGTTAAGGCAGGCGACCGTGCAGGCTGGCTGGCCCTGTTCGAGGACGATGCTGTGGTCGAAGATCCGGTCGGCGGTTTCGACCCATGGGATCTGACCGGGGAAGGTCAGCGCGGCAAGGAAGCGATCGGCAAGTTCTACGACATGTTCAGCGCTTCCCAGCAATCGCTCGACTTCGAGGTCCATCACCTGGTGGGCTGCGGAAATGAAGCCGCCTGCTTCGTGACCATGACAATCACGATGAAGGACGGCACCGTGCGCGCCAACAAGATGATCAACATCTACAAGATGTCACCGTCAGGAAAGATCGCTTCGCTGCGCTCCTTCTGGAACTAGGCCATGAGGGGAAGGCGTGGCTCGCCCACTGCTTTCCCCCTTGCCCACACCGCTAGCTCCCCGTTCCGCCGTGCTGGTCGAGGAATGCGATCACCGCATTGCTGAAATGATCGTTACGATCACCGGCGACCATGTGATCCGCGGATTCGATCGTCACCACTTCGGCATGGGGAACCAGTTCCTGAAATTCCTCCGCGCCTTGAGCGCTGACGATATTGCTCAGGCCTCCCCTTATCAGGGCCGCAGGGACGGTAAGCTGCTGGGCCGCCGCTTGTAGCCGCAAGGTCACAGCATCCAGATCGCCCGCACTCGCATCCTGCGCCATGAACGCCGGGTCCCAATGCCAGTAATAGCGGCCGTCGTCGGCCAGTCGCAGGTTCTTCAGCAACCCCTTTGGATCACGGGGACGCGGTCGATTGGGGCGGAATGCGGCCACCGCTTCCGCAGCCTCTTCCACATTGGCGAAGCCTTCCGGATTGCCCAGCATGAACTGCCCGACCTGCATTGCCCCATCGCGTTCCATTCTCGGCACGATATCGACCAGCACCAGACCGGCGGCTTCCGCATGCCCCTCACCGACGGTCAAGAGACCGGCCATGCCGCCCATTGACGCACCCACGACGAATGCGGGTCGATCGAAGGTGGAAAGCACACCCGCCAGATCTTCGATGAAACGCTCGAAACGGTAATCGCCATCAGGAGCCCAACCGCTCTCCCCATGGCCGCGCAGATCGACGGAGCAGACGCGATAGCCTGTGGCAGCCAGCCGCCGGGTTGTCTTGCCCCAGGAAAAGCGGGTCTGGCCACCACCGTGAAGCAGCACTACGGGCACTCCCTGCTCGGGCCCGCCGACATCAGCGGCGATTTCAATCCCGGCCCCGGCCAACATAACCTTGTGCAGCGTCATGCTTCGCCCGCTTCCCGGTCGCCAGCAATGGCGAAATGAACCAGCCAGCGCGCGACCATCGCGGGCTTGTCCAAGCCCTGCCGTTCCACCACAATATCCAATGTCTGCTGGAAGTTATTAGGCAGCTTCTCCACCGTATCGGCGATAGTGAAAACACCGCGCACTTTGGTGCCCGAGCGGACCGGGGCGGTAAACCGCACGTGATCGACCCCGTAATTGAGGCCCATGACCACCCCGGGAACAATCGGCATCTGCGTGGAATCCCGCAGATGGGGGATCAGTGAAAGAATGAGGAATCCATGCGCAACCGTCCCGCCCAGATGCGTTTCGGCGGCCCGGACGGGGTCGACGTGGATAAATTCAAAATCGCGCGTGGTCTGGGCGAAGCCGTCGATCATCTCCTGATCGATTTCCATCCATTCCGAAGTGTAGCTGCGCCCCTTTTGTGCCGCGATGAATGCTCTCGGGTCGCCCGCTCCGCCGGTCAAGCCTGCCTCCTCATGCCAGTCCGATCTCGTGACGCAGGATCAACCGGTCCACCTTGCCGGTCGCATTGCGCGGCATCGGCGTGTCGCGGAAATAGACATCGGCCGGGACCTTGTAATCAGCCAGATGCTTACGGACGTGTTCGCGCACGGTATCGGCGGACAGGTCCCGCCCTGCTTCAGGCGTTACCGCCACCGCCAGCCTTTCGCCCAGCCGTTCGTCCGGCATCCCGAAGGCAGCGACATCGGCCACGTCGGGATGTTCGGAAATTACCCGTTCCACTTCAGCGCAATAAATGTTCTCGCCCTTGGAAATGACCATATTGGTCTTGCGATCAACGATGGCCACGTAACCGATCTCGTCAATCGTCCCGAGATCTCCGGTCCTGAGCCAGCCATCGGCATCAATTGCCGCTGCCGTTTCCTCCGGCCTGTTCCAGTATCCTAACATCACCATCGGGCCGCGCACGCAGATTTCGCCCACTTCCCCCGAAGGCAACACCGAACCGTTTTCGTCCACGACGCGCATTTCGGCGACATCGTGCGCCACACCCGAACACTCCGGACGCGCGGTGTAGAGGTCACCCATGGCAAGGCTGACCGAGCCGGTCGTCTCGGTCATGCCATAGCCGCCGCCGAAAACCCGGCGGGGAAATGCTTCCTGCAAAGCCGCCAGCAAGTTCGGCGCCAGCGCCTGACCACCGCTGGCAATCGATCCGATGGTCGACAGGTCCCGCGTCGCGCGCGTCGGCTCGTTCAACAGATCCCACAAGGTCATGGGCGGGCCTGTAAACTCGGTAATCTTTTCCTCTTCGACCAGCCGCAGTGCCTCGGCAGGGTTCCAGCGCTTGTGGAAGACGATCTTTCCTCCACGGGCAATGATGCCGAGAAACATCGACTGGCAACCGCTGACGTGGAACAGGGGGAAGATCAGCAATATGGCCGATTGCGGACGACCAGCCATCATCGCCGCAGGGTCGATTCCCATTTGTGCAGCCATGCGCGCGGCAAAACGCGCGCCTGCATGCTGCGCCATCAGGATGCCGGTCAACATCGCGCGGTGCGAGATGATCGCGCCCTTGGGCCGTCCGGTCGTGCCGGAAGTAAACAGGATGCAGGCAGGATCGTCGGTACCCGCCGAACTGTCCGGCAGCGCCTGATCAGGATAGCGTGCGACCATGTCGCCCAGCATCGCCTCGTCGAATACCAGAGACTTTCCCTGATAACCGGCTTCCGCCAGCTTTTCGGCGCGACGGACATCGGCGATTATCAGCGATACAGCGATATCTTCGGCGCAATAGCGCATCTCTTCGCCTGAACCGCGACTGTTTATCAGTACGGGAATGGCGCCCAGCGCGGACAGCGCGGCAAAGGCAATCATCCATTCCGGGCTGTTGTGCATGGCAATAGCAATCCGGTCCCCGACCTGGACGCCATATTCGTCCGTCAGGGCAGCTGCCACCGAACCCGCAAGGGCATGGAACCCGGCATAGGAAATCCGCCGCTCTCCATCGACGATGAAGTCGGTATCGCCCCTGCCCGGCATAGTGGCGAACAAGGCGGACAAGTTGCCGGTCGCCCCGGCAAAAACGCGCATCTGCCGCCCGTTCACCTCTTGCTCGCAGATTTCGAAAGGCTCTCCAGGGCCGGTAAGGCCGGGGGCGCGAGGATCGATTTGCACGCTCAGGTTACTCCCCTTCACTAACTTTAAATTTCAAATTAATTTTTATATTTCAATTATGTAACATAATGCCAAATTGACCAGCACCCTATTTTCTGATCGAACATCCACGAAGAAATTGCCAGAATGGGAAGGGTCGCCGGACATGCCGGGTATGCTGGAGAATAGAGTCGCGATTGTCACGGGCGCAAGCCGCGGAATTGGTGCCGCGATTGCGATCCGTTTCGCCGCAGAGGGCGCGCGCGTGGTGATTACCGCACGAACGCTGGACGAAAGCGAGAAACTGCCCGGCTCTCTGCGCAAGACGCAGGATCGCATCGAAGCAAACGGGGGAGAGTGTTTTCCCATCGTTGCCGATCTTGGCCAACCGGAAAGCCGCCGCACCATCGTCGAAGGTGCGCTGGCTCATTTCGGACGGGTCGACATTCTCGTGAACAATGCCGCCTGGGCACGGTTCGGCCCAACGCATCTGCTGGTGGAACGGCATATCCGCCTTGCTCTGGAAGTGAACACACTGGCCCCGCTGGAACTCGCCAGCGCCGTAGCGCCCGGGATGATCGACCGGGGCGAAGGATGGATCCTCGACATTTCGAGCGGCACGTCCGACCATCCGGGACCCGGCCCGTTTGATCCGGCCGACCGTTACGTCCAGTTCCATCAGCACTCCGGGCCGACGCTTTATGCCGCCACCAAAGCCGCAACCGAACGATTGGCGACCGGCATGGCGGCGGAACTCGCCCCCCACAACATTGCCGTCAACACGCTGGCCCCGGTAGAAGGGGTTGCAAGCGAAGGAGCCGTAATGGCCGGTGACCTGAGCGTGGATATGACGCTCGAACCGGTGGAAGCCATGGCGGAAGCCGCGCTGGCCCTTTGCTCGCGCCCCGCAAGCATGCTTTCGGGAAGGCGAGCTGTCAGCCTGCCGTTGCTGGAAGAACTGGGCATTCCCGTTCACACACTGGACGGACGGCAACTGCTGCACACGTCCGCCGGATAGGAAAGCCCGCGTCAACGCCAGCACATGTCACCCACGCGGTTCGCGGGGCAAGCCCAGGCCGCGCTCGGCAATGATATTGCGCTGGATCTGATTGGTTCCGCCATGGATCGTTTCCGACCGCGTATAGAGGTATATCTGCGGAAGTTCTCCGAAGGCGTAAGCATCACCTTCCGCGATCAGGCCCGGCGCACCCACGACATCCATCGCCAGTTCGCCCAGCTTCTTGTGCCAGGTGCCCCAGTAGATTTTGTGAATGAAGGATTCACGCGAGAGCATCTCGTTGTCGCCCTTCGACAAGGTGCGCAGGGCATTGAAGCGCATCAGCTTCAGCCCGGCATGAGCAGTGGCGATACGTTGCCGGATAAGGGGATCGCGCGCCGCGCCGTTTGCGTTCGCCGCTGCGATGATCTTCTGCAATTCGTTGCGAAACGTCATCTGGATGGCGAGTGAAGACGCGCCTCGTTCGTGCGAGAGCAGGCCCATGGCCACTTTCCACCCTTCGCCCGGTTGCCCGACCACATTCGCTGCCGCTGTGCGGGCACCGTCGAAGAACGTCTCGTTGAATTCGGCATCGCCGGTCATCTGGCGGATCGGCCGCAAGGTCACGCCGGGCTGATCGAGCGGAACGAGCAGGAACGACAGCCCTTTCGGCCCTTGGCTGCCCTCTTCCGTCCGGCACAGAACGAAGATCCATTCCGCATATTGCGCCAGGCTGGTCCAGATTTTCTGCCCTTCGATCACCCACTCCAGGCCGTTGGGGCCGTCTTCCAGCCGCGCCTTTGTCCGGATATTGGCGAGATCCGAGCCCGCGTTGGGTTCGGAATACCCCTGTGCCCACAGCTCTTCACCGCTGAGGATCGCAGGCAGGAACCGGCGTTTCTGCTCTTCGGTGCCGAAGTGGATGAGCGTCGGCCCGGCCAGGGTAACACCGATATGCCCGATACGCCCCGGCGCGCCTGCCCGGGCATATTCCTCGGCAAAGATCACCTGCTCGGCAATGCTGGCGCCGCGACCGCCATGTTCCTCAGGCCAGCCGATCGCGCTCCAGCCGCCTTTGCCAAGCGCCCTTTCCCATTCTCGGCGTTCGGGCATCATGGCGCTCATGCTCGCAAGATTGCGGATCGAGGCAAACGGGCCGGACAGCTGGTCATCCAGCCATTCCGCGACTTCCCGGCGGAACGCCTCCTGTTCGGGAGTAAAACCGGTCCGCATGTCAGGCCACCTTTTCCAAGCCGATCATCCCGGCAATCCGTTCACGTTGGGAATAGGCATCGCCCAACAGCATCGCGTCGGCTCGCGCCCGCTTGAAGTAGAGGTGGGCGTCGTGCTCCCACGTAAAGCCGATCCCGCCGTGCAACTGGATCGCATTGCCGCTGCATCCCATGAAGGCCTCGCCGCAATAGGATGCTGCAATGGCGGCTGCCTCCTCCAGTTCATCCGATCCTTCATCGACGATACAGGCAGCATAGTATGCGCCCGTTTTCGCCGTTTCGACCTCAACCATCATGTCCGCCATCCGGTGCTTGAGCGCCTGAAAGCTACCGATGGGACGACCGAACTGGACCCTGTCCTTGGTGTAGGCGACTGTCATGTCCAGCACTGCCTCGGCCCCGCCCGCCTGTTCGGCGGCAAGGGCAATCCGCGCGAGATCCAGCGTGCGCGCCAGTGCCGCCGCTGCATCTTCACCCGAACCAAGGATATCGTCCTGAGACAAGACCACGCCCGCGAAACGGACCGTGGCCAATGGCCGTGTCAGATCGAGCGACACGTGCCGCTCGATAGTGACGCCGGGCGTGTTTGCACGGACCGCAACAAGGACGATTTCGCCGCTCTCCCGCCGTGCGGCAACCACCAGCAGATCCGCCACATGTCCGAAAGGTACGAAGCCCGCCACACCATTAAGACGCAGGGCATCGTCCAGCCGCACATCGGGCTCGTGCCCTCGACCAGCACCGCGCCAAGCCAGTGCCGCGATGCACTCACCCGTGGCAATAGAGGGTAGCAGAGCATCCCTCTGTGCGTCCGTACCGCCGAGCAGAATGGCCTGGGCGGCCATACCGACGCTGGAGAAATAGGGCGAAGGCAACAGCACACGCCCCATCTCCATCATCGCGATCGCAAGCCCCACGTGGCCCATCTCGGCCCCGCCATGGCGAGCGGGCAGCGCAATACCGCCCAGCCCCATTTCGCCCATGACAGCCCGCCAGAGTGCGGAATCGTATCCGGCCTCGGTCTCCATCACCTTGCGGGTGGATGCGGAACTACCATGCGTCGTGCAGAAACCGGCGACACTCTGCTGGAGCAGTGTCTCGTCTTCGGAAAATGTGAACTGCATGAGCGCGCTTATTCCGCCGCGACGGCCTGAGGAGGCCCGTTACGGCCACCCCATTCGGCGTAGAACTGGTAATACCAGCGGCGGAAATCGGCGATCGGCCCGTCGCCGTCACAAATCAGCGCCTTTTCAACGAAACGCTGGCGATCCCAGACGACCTTGTCCTGATCGAACTGCTTCACGATATCGCGGATCAATGCCTTGGCCAGCCCTGCCATCGGCCCTTCCGCCTGTGTCTTGGGCTGGGTGAAGGCAAACCGTACGCGGACCGCATCGTGATCAATCGGTGTCATGCCCGCGATCAACAGAGTCTCGGAAATGCCGCTGAAGCGCGTCCAGGCCTGGCCCGGACCGATATTGGCATTGGTAATGCGTCCTTCGACCTCACCCTTGGGCGTGCCGAGCTTTGCTACGACCACACCCGTGCGGCGAATGCCGTCGAACTTGATATCCGCATCCGGGAAGGTCGCCGTACCGTGCACATACCGGAAGTGGGCCGTGTCCGCCGAATTTTCCGCCAGAAACTGCAACGGAGCATGCACGATCCAGTCGTAACGGTCGAATTCCGTCCATTCATCGCTGCCGACATCGGGAAAATCCACGCGCTCCCATTCTGGCGGCTCGCCATTGGGGTGATACCAGAACCAGATGAAACCGCTGCCTTCCTCCGTCGGCCAGCCACCGCAAGGACGCTTGGCCTGTGGCGGAATGGTCCGGGCATAGGGGATTTCCTTGACCGACCCTTCCTCGTCATAGCGCCAGGCATGGAACGGACATTCCAGCATGTTGCCGGAAACTTTGCCGCCATAGGCCATGTGTGCGCCCAGGTGTTTACAATAGGCATCGACGATGCGAACCTTGCCATCTTCCCCGCGCCACATCGCGAGTTCCTTGCCGAAGGCGCGCAGCCGCTTGACTTCGCCCACGGCAATCTCGTCCGAATAGCAGGCGGCATACCAGCCAACCCCGAAAGGCAGCCGGTCCGCACCACGCTCTGCCGCGCCGACATTATTCTCGATGTCGGCCATACGCCAGGCCGCGCGTTCTTCAGGGCTCATCGCACCCACGACCTGCCAGGTCGCCACTGGCGCCGTGCGGGCATCGGTAACCAGGGTTTCAGTCTCGCTCATGGCCGTCTCTCCTCAATCCAGCTTGAACACACGACGCGCATTATCGCGCAGGAACTTTGGCCAGACCTCGTCCTTGATGGGCAGATCGTTCAGCTCCCTGAAAATGCGTTCGAGGCTGAGGCCCATGGGGAAATATCCCGCGTAAATCACTTTATCCGAACCGCGGGTATTGGCGAAATCGATGATGGATTTCGGCAGATGCCGCGGGGCGAAGGCACTGGTCGAATAGTAAAGGTTCGGCCATTTCAGCATCAGCTTCACGGCCAGTTCGTCCCATGGTTCGGCCCCGTGCCGCATGACTATGCGCAAATCGGGGAAGAACCAGCAGATTTCATCCAGCCGCTCGACCTTCTGCGGCGACATCGGCACGCGCGGGCCGGGCACGCCTGCATTGATGACCATCGGGACATCCATTTCGACACAAGCGGCGTAGAGCGGGAACATATACTTGTGGTCGATCGCAACCTGCGGGAATGTGCCACAAGGAAAGACGCTGACCGCCTTGATCCCGTAATCGCGGTGAAGCCGCTTGATCCGGCGCACTTCTTCCATGCCGCCGTTCGGGTCGGCCGGTACGTCGAAGAAGAAGCGGTCCGGGAAACGCTCCTTGGCCTCCAGCGTGGTCTTGGACCAGCGATCGTCCAGCCCGACCATCGCCTTGTCGATGTTGTAACGGTCCATCTGTTCGACGGTCCAGGCGATGTAATCGTCACAATCGCCAATGTCCGGCACGCCCTTGAACATATATTGCGCGGGCATTTCGAAGGCTTGCAAACTTTCCGCATCACGCAGAAGCGGCCGGAAATTATCATACCAGTCCGAGCGGTCCTCCCGCGTCGGAATGCCCATCATCGTGTCAATGACACCCACATCTTTCGGCAGGCCCATAGCCCTCTCCCCGCTGTAAAAATTTAGACTAAAGTCTATTATTTTTCAGCGGAATGCAAGCGCTTAAATTTCGTATTGAATTCAATCTACTTAAACGATCTCATAATCAGCCGGGCGGCTTCCGCCAGCCGCGTTTCCAGCGGATAGTCCGACTCAAACCGCCAGTTATGGACGATACCGATATATGCCCCGGTAAGAACCTCCGCATAAGCGACCAGATCCTGCTCCGGCACATCGTGAACCAGACGCTCGAACGCGTCATTCAACCGTCGGAAGCGCCGTGCGCCGACATCCTCGCCCCATCCCTGTTCCGATATGCCGACCAGTGGGCGAAACTTCTTTCCGCGGCTTTCAAGATCCCGACCGCTCGCCCGGAACAATTCCTCGACCCGCGCCGCCACAGGCATATCCAGTGCGGCAAAGTGGTCGACCTGCGCAACGAAACCGTCATCCATCTGCCTGATGATCGCGCCGACGATTTCCGCCTTGCTGGGGAAGTAATTGAACAGGGTGGCCCGGCTGACTTTCGCCTGTTCCGCGATTTCGTCCATCGTCGCGGCGCTGATCCCCTTGTCCGCGAACTTTGCCACACCTGCGCGGATTATAGCCGCACGAATGCGCGCCTTGTTCGATTCCCGGCGCGGCATCGCAGCTGCCTTGTTCATGCGAAATGTTTCCCCTTATTGCCCCCGCCTTACCAGCGTAGCAGCGGATCGCAACAAAGCAGCCGTTTCAGGTATCGGTGATTGATGCCGCATCAGAAGCCATGCCGGGCAAAAGCGCTCCACTGTAACACCTCGTTCATACTGACCGCATAGGGATGTCGCGAAAGGAACGCGAGAGCGTATCCTGACAGGACATGAAGCGTGATGGGCATTCCACACGGCCAGATGAGCCGGCTGACAAGCCTGCGTGGTATTGCATACCCGCCTTTGCGATCACACCCGATCCCATGCTACATGGATCGGAAAAATCGCACGGCTCGCTTGTGTTCACGACTTTGGCGAGAGGATACCTGATCCATGTCGATGGAGAACAGTGCGCGTGCATGACATCGTATCTTCCCGTTCGGTCGCCCGATCCACCGGCGATGCAACTGCCCCCGGCACGCCCCCCTCTTCCAGCGCAAGAGCGTCGGAACACGAGATGGAGGCCGGCTTCGCCAATCTCGACCGTTTTGCCGCCGCGACCGGAGCGCGGCTGACAGGCGGGCTTTCCTCCGTCGCATCCGTTCTGGCCATGGCCGACTGGTCGATGCATCTCGCCGCCATGCCCGGCAAACGGACCGAACTAGGCCTCGAAGCCTGGCGTTCATCCGTGCGCTATTGGGAAAACGTGGCCAGCGCGCTGCTCGATGCCGGTACGCCCGCCCCGATCGAGCCTGAACGCGGGGACAACCGCTTCCGCGACGCAGGATGGGACGGAATGCCCTATCGGTTTCTGCGCGACGGATTTCTTGTCATGGAAAACTGGTGGCGTGGCGCCACATCGGACGTCCGGGGCGTCGAACCCCGCAATGCGGAGATGGTGTCGTTTTCCGCCCGCCAATGGCTGGATGTGTTCTCTCCTTCCAATTTCCCGCTGACCAACCCTGAGGTCATGCGCAAGGCTCGTGAAACCCGGGGCCTCAATTTCCTGACCGGAATGCTCAACTGGATCGACGATGCAGGCCGCCTTGCCGCACATCGCCCCCCGGCGGGAACGGAAGAGTTCGCCGTGGGCAAGGAAGTCGCCGTCACCCCCGGCAAGGTCGTTTACAGCAACCACCTGATCGAACTGATCCAGTACGCGCCTGCCACGGACAAGGTCGCCGCCGAACCGATCCTGATCGTCCCTGCCTGGATCATGAAATATTACATTCTGGATCTTTCACCCGAAAATTCTCTGGTGAAGTTCCTCGTCGATCGCGGGCATACGGTGTTCTGCATTTCATGGCGCAACGTGACGGCGGAGGACCGCAACGTTTCGCTCGACGATTACCGGCTATACGGACCGATGGCGGCGCTGGATGCAATTTCCCAGATCGTTCCGGATACCAAAGTGCATGCCGCCGGTTATTGCCTGGGCGGCACCCTGCTTTCTCTGACAGCGGCGGCGATGGCCGAATTCGGCGACGACCGCCTGAAAACAATGACCCTGTTTGCCGCGCAGACCGATTTCACCGAGCCCGGTGAACTGGAGCTGTTCGTCAACGAAAGTCAGGTGTCCCTGCTGGAAGCAATGATGTGGAAACGCGGATTGCTCGACGCTTCGCAGATGGCGGGCGCCTTCCAGATCCTGCGGTCGAACGATCTCATCTGGTCGCGGCTGGTTCACGAATACCTGATGGGCGAACGCAGCCCGATGATCGACCTGATGGCGTGGAATGCCGACGCCACCCGCATGCCGTACCGAATGCATTCGGAATACCTGCGCAGCATGTTCCTGCGCAACGATCTGGCCGCCGGTCGCTATGTGGTCGACGGACACCCCGTCAGCCTCAATAATATCGAGGCACCGATCTTCGCCGTCGGTACGGAACGCGACCATGTCGCGCCATGGCACTCCGTTTACAAGATCCACTATCTGGCGAACACCGAAGTCACCTTCCTGCTCGCCAGCGGCGGCCATAACGCCGGCATCGTCAGCGAACCCGGACACCCGCACCGCCATTACCGCATCGCGACGTACACTCCGGAGGGAGTCTGCCTCTCAGCCGATGAATGGATCCCCACTGCGGAACAGCGCGAAGGGTCGTGGTGGCTCGCCTGGGATGATTGGCTGGCTGGCCATTCCGTGCCCGACCGGGTCGCCCCGCCACCGATGGGCCTGCCCGGCAGCGATTCTGACGAACTGACCAACGCCCCAGGGAAATACGTGTTGCAATCATGATGATGAAATCGGCCGCGGCGCCACTGGTGAGCCGCACTTTCGACGAATTGGCAATCGGGGATGCGGCCTCACTGGTTCGCCTCGTTACACCCGACGATATCAAGCTGTTCGCCGCCGTTTCAGGCGACGTGAACCCGGCCCATCTGGACGCGCAATATGCCGCAAGCGACATCTTCGGCCATGTCATCGTCCATGGCATGTGGACAGCCGCGCTGATCTCCACTCTGCTGGGTACGCAGTTGCCGGGGCCGGGAACGATTTACCTCGGCCAGGATCTCCGCTTTCTGCGCCCGGTCGCTCCAGGGGACACGATCACCGCCACTGTAACGGTCACGGAAAAGCGGGACGAAAAGCACATCGTGCTGTTCGATACCGTCTGCACCAACCAGCAAGGTGACAAAGTCCTTTCCGGCACTGCCACGGTCATTGCCCCCAAGGAAAAGCTCTCGCTCCCCCGGATGCCGGTGCCCGAAGTCACCATCCGCGAGGTCGACCGCTTCAAACCGTTTCTGGAACAAGCGCGTGCGCTGCCGCCCATGCCCACCGCCATTGTCCATCCCTGCAATGTGGAAGCGATCCAGTCAGCCATCGAAGCCCGCGATGAGGGGCTGATCGAACCCGTTCTGGTCGGACCGCGCGACAAGATCGAAGCCGCTGCCAACAAGGCCGCGCTGTCGCTGGAAGGCATTCGCATCGAGCCGACCGAGCACAGCCACGCCGCCGCCGCACGAGCGGTGGAATTGGCCACGGCGGGCGAAGTGGCCGCCCTGATGAAGGGTAGCCTGCATACCGATGAACTGCTGGGCGCGGTGGTCGCGTTGACATCGGGCCTGCGCACAGATCGGCGGATCAGCCATGTGTATGTGCTCGACGTACCGTCTTATCACAAGCCGCTGACGATCACGGACGCTGCAATCAACATTGCCCCTACGCTGGATCAGAAGCGCGACATTTGTCAGAACGCCATTGATCTGCTGCATGTGCTGGGCGTCCCCGATCCTTTCGTCGCCATTCTCGCGGCAGTGGAGACAGTCAATCCGGCCATGCCAGCCACGCTCGACGCATCGGCTTTGACCGTCATGGCGATGCGCGGGCAAATCAAGGGCGCGCGGGTGGATGGCCCACTGGCCTTCGACAATGCCATCAGTCTCGACGCCGCGCGGATCAAGGAAATCAATTCGCCCGTCGCCGGGCATCCCGACATCCTGCTCGTCCCGAATCTCGAAGCCGGCAATATGCTGGCCAAGCAATTGATCTATCTCGCTGGCGCAGATGCGGCGGGGCTGGTGCTTGGTGCACGCGTGCCGATCATTCTCACCAGCCGGGCAGACTCCCTGAAAGTCCGGCTGGCCTCGGTCGCTCTGGCAAAGCTTGCCGCTCTCCGTTCGAATGAGGTTGCCGCATGACAGGCAAGGAGCAGCTGGTCCTTACTTTCAACGCCGGTTCGTCGACCATCAAATATGGGCTGTTCGACTGCGCATCGGGTTCACCGGTGCATATCGGCGGGGGGATTGTCGACTTGCGACGCGAACCTCTGATGCTCCACATGCGCGAAGGCGCAGTGATCGACGACATCGCTCTCAACGCACCGCTGACTGACGACCTCCACGAAGTGATCGAGGAAGTGCTCTCCTGCCTTGGCGAACACTTTCCTCTCGACGGTCTGCTGGCGGTGGGTCACCGCGTGGTCCATGGCGGTGACAGGTTTTCCGGCCCTGTCCGGATAGACGATGAAAATCTCCTGGCAATGGAGGCACTCGTCCCGCTGGCCCCGCTGCACCAGCCGCATAACCTTCAGCTTGTCCATGCGCTGCGCCATTTACGCCCGGAACTGGTGCAGACGGCCTCGTTCGATACCGCTTTCCATCGCAGCCAGTCCGATCTGGTCCGTCATTTCGCCATTCCCGCCGAATTGTTCGACGACGGGGTGAAACGCTATGGCTTTCATGGCCTGTCCTACAAATACATCGCCAACCGTCTCGCCGAGCTGGAACCCACGCTCGCCCAAGGCCGGGTCGTTGCGGCGCATCTGGGCAGCGGTGCGAGCCTGTGCGGCATGGAAGGCGGCAAGAGCCGCGACAGTTCGATGGGCTTTTCGACAATCGATGGCCTACCGATGGCCACGCGGTGCGGCGCGCTCGACCCCGGTGTGATCCTTCATTTGCTCAAGCAGCGTCAGATGCCGCTCGGCGATGTGGAGGATATGCTTTATCACCGCTCCGGCCTGCTCGGCCTATCAGGGATCAGCGCCGATTGCCGCGATCTTCTGGAAAGCGGTGCGCCTGCCGCACACCATGCGGTGGCCTATTTCGCGCTGCAGGTGGCACGGCAGACTACGGCTCTCGCCACGACGATCGGTGGGTTGGATGCAGTGATTTTCACAGCCGGTATCGGGGAACACCAGCCCCCGGTTCGTGCAGCCGTATGCCGCCATCTCGCCTGGTTGGGCGTAGAGTTGGACGAGGCGGCCAATATGGCAAATGCCACGCGTATCCATGCCCCATCCAGCAAAGTCGCCGTGCTCGTCATTCCGACGGATGAAGAGCAGGTGATTGCAGACGAAGCCTTTTCCACCTGCCGGATACCTGCTCCCTGCCTTAACTGAAACGGAGGATTACGATGGCGCCTGTTGCTGGTCTCGCCGGAAAGCGCGGCCTCGTGGTCGGGATCGCGAACGAGCATTCCCTTGCCTATGGCTGTGCAAGCGCCTTTCGCGATGCCGGAGCCGAGCTGGCGGTAACTTACCTCAACGATCACGCAGAACCCTACGTACGCCCCCTTGCCGAAGGGCTGGAGGCACCGATCATCCTGCCCTGCGACGTGCGTAACGCGGGGGAACTGGAATCGGTGTTCGAAACCATCGCCCGGCAATGGGGCAAGCTTGATTTCCTGCTCCATTCCATCGCTTTCGCCCCGCGCGACGATCTGCATAACGGCCTGGTCGATTGCTCTGCCGAAGGCTTTGCCATGGCCATGGATGTATCGTGCCATTCCTTCATCCGCATGGCCAGGCTCGCACTCCCGCTGATGCCGGATGGCGGGAACATGCAGGCGGTGACCTATTACGGAGCCGAGCATGTGGTCGGACACTATAATCTGATGGGGCCGGTCAAGGCCGCGCTGGAGGCCACGGTTCGCACTCTCGCTGCCGACCTTGCCGAACGCGGGATTTCAGTCCACGCGCTTTCGTCCGGGCCGGTCCAGACCCGCGCAGCGTCGGGTATCGAACATTTCGATGCCATCCTCGACCACGTGCAGGAAGCCACCCCGGCCCACAAATTGGTCAGCATCGAGCAGGTCGGCCGAATCTCGGCCTTTCTGGCCAGCGGCGCGGCTGCACCGATGACTGGATCGACCGTCTTCGCCGATCATGGATTTCACATTGTCGCCTGACCGGTCTGGATGAAGGCCGTCTTTCGCCAAGGTGATCCGCAATACGGCCGGCAGTTGGCGATCACCGCTGCCGAAACGGAACGGAACACCTACCAGCCGCCGCCAAGTGATTTGAACAATGCCACTGCCGCGCTGGCATGGGCGGATCTAGCCTCTCGTGCATTCGTTTCCGACTGGTTCAACGCGATCCGCGCCTGAGCCAGAGACAGACGGTCGACTTCCCCGCGTGACAGCATCAGCTCGACCAGGTGGAAGGTATTCTCCTGCTTCTCCAACGCAGTTTCAGCCTGTGCCAGCGCATGCCCGCTGTTGAGGAAGCGGTTGATCGCCGTCTCGCTATCCGCCAGCGCCCCCAGCACGGCCTTGTCGTATCGCGCAGCCGCAGCCTGCCCCCGCGCGTCTGCCGCCCTCAATTGTGCCCTGAGCGCGCCTCCTGCAAAAATCGGCCAGGAAAACTGCGGCCCCACCGCCATGCGGAAGCTGTCTGACGAAAACAGATCGGCGGTATCGCGCGCCTGCTGTCCAAACGAACCAAGCAACGAGAAGCGTGGGAACAGATCGGCAGTAGCCACGCCGATATCGGCGGTTGCCGCAGCCAGCTGACGTTCCGCCACGCGGACATCGGGCCGCCGTTCCAACAACTCGGATCGCACACCAGTGAGAATTGACGGTGGCGCAGCGGGAATGGGCCGCACATCGCCCAACAATCCATCGACCTGTTCCGGCGCAACGCCGACCAGCACGCCCAGACGATAGCGGTTGGCCGCCAGCGTTGCCTGGGCGACGGCAAGCGCCGCCGAAGCATCGCGAGCATCGGCCTGGGCCCGATTGGCATCCACCCGGCTCGCATCTCCTGCAGCAAAGCGCAAACTCGTCAGATGCGACAATTCCGCCGCGGAATCCGCAGTACTCTCTGCCGTGGCGAGAGCCGCCTGAGCAGCCCGCAACTCGATATAGGCGCGGGCAGTTTCTGCCGCGAGGTTCAACAATACCTCGTGCTTGCCATCTTCCGCCGCTTCCACCCGAGCGCTCGCGCCCTGGAGCTGCCGGGTACGCCTGCCCCAGAAATCGAGTTCCCAACTCGCGTCGAAGCCAACGTCAAACAGGTTGAAGTTGCGATCAAACCCCGGAAACTGCTTGATCGGCAACTGCCCGTTTTCGCTCAGTGTGTTGTCAGTCGCACTGCCCCTGGCCTCGACCGCCGGAAACCTTCCCCCGAAGATCGCATCGCGCTGGGCACGGGCTTCGGCCAGACGCGCTTCGGCCTCGCGGCTGTCGGGCGCGTCGGTCATGGCCTTTTCCACCAGCGCGGCCATCACCGGATCGTCAAACCGTTTCCACCATTCCCGATCGACCGTTCCCCCGGTCTCCCCCTCCACCCAGTCGTTCCCTGCAGCTTCAACCGCTGCGGTGTGAGGCGGCTTGTAGTCAGGGCCGACAGCACAGCCGGCAAGCAGCGTGACGGGCGCAGCAATCAGCAGAAGGGAGGGAGAGGGTTTGGACATGATGCTCATTCCATTCGGGCACGGAACAGCCAGGCTGCCGCACTCAATGTGATGCAGGCGATCACGAACAGGGGCCATAGCTGGGAGAAGACGACCGAAGCGGGCATGGCCTTGAGGAACAGGCCCTGCACAATGACGATGAAGTATCGCGCCGGATCGGCATATGTGACGATCTGCAGCCATCCGGGCATGTTGTCGATCGGCGTGGCGTAGCCGGACAGGATGATAAGCGGCACGGCCGCGAGGAACATGCCGAGGAAGGCCTGCTGCTGCGTTTGCGACAGCGCGGAAATGAACATGCCGATGCCGATAACGGTGAGCATGTACATGAACAGCGCAGGGAAGAAGAGCAGGACCGATCCTGTGAACGGCACACCAAAGAACACAGGCGCCACGATCAGGTAGATGCTGCCGTTCAACATGCCGATGATGAGGGGCGGAACCATCTTGCCGATCAGGATCTCATGGACCCGCAGCGGCGAGACCATCAGCTGATCGAACGTGCCCAGTTCCCTCTCGCGCGCCACGCTTTGCGATGTGACGGCCAGACCCGAAACCGATGTGATAAGCGCGACGAGCGATGGCAGCGTAAACCAGAAATAGCTGAGCGTCGGGTTGAACCAGTTGGTCACCGTACTGCCCCCTGCCGCAGCCTGCATGCGCGGCGGCAACAGTTCCAAGCCCATCTCTCCCGCGATCCGGGACACATAGCCATTGACGATCTGCGACGCGTTGGAACGCCGCCCATCGAGCACCAGACCAAGTGTCGCCGGTTCCCCCCGCGCGAGGCGGGCATCGAAATCCTCGTCAATGACAAGCGCGGCGTGAACTTTCTGCAGGTCGATTGCCTTGCGCAATTGCCCGAAGTTTTCGAACGGAACGATATGCCGGAAATAGGGACTTCCGGCGATCCGCGAAACCAGTTCGGACGAATGCGCGCCCGAGCTGCGGTCAAGCAGGCCGATGTCGACATGCTTGACGTCCAGCGTGGTTGCATAAGCGAAAATAAACAGCTGGATGAGCGGCGGAGCGACCAGCACCAGTCTGGCCTTGGGGTCGCGCAGAACGGCCCACATCTCTTTCACGATCATCGCCCAGATGCGCTGCATCAGTCGAGGCTCCGTTTGGTGAAACGGAATGCCAGAAAGAAAAAGATCGCGCCGAACAACAGCATCATGCCGATATTAGGCAGGATCAGGCCCCATTGATCTCCGGCAAGGAACACCGTTTCCAGGGCGGGAATGAGATAGCGCGCCGGAACGACGTGCGTCAGCAACTGGATCGGGACCGGCATCGACTGGATTTCGAACACGAAGCCCGACAGCATGATTGTCGGCAGAAATGCCGTAATTAGCGCAAGCTGGCTCGCGACGAACTGGTTTTTGGTGGCCGCGGAAATGAACAGCCCCAGACCCAGCGCGGGCATGAGAAACGCAGTGGAAATCGCGAACAGCGTCAGCACCGACCCACGGAACGGCACCCCGAAGACGAATACACTCGCCAGTGCGCACATCGTCATCGAAAATTGCGCAAGGACGAAATAGGGCAACAGCTTGCTCGCGATGAACTCGCCCATGCTGATCGGCGTGGCCATCATCGCCTCCATGGTGCCGCGTTCCCATTCGCGCGCGACCACCATCGCTGTCAGCAAAGTGCCGATCATCGTCATGACATTGGCGATGGAACCGGGGACGAGGAAATACCGGCTGTTGAGCTCCGGATTGAACCAGAAGCGGGCCGAAACATCGACCGGCGCGGAGATGGAAACCCCGCGCTCCGCATTCTCGATCGTCGCCCATTGAGACCGCACGCCTTCGGCATGGGCGGCAACGAATTGCGCGGTATTCGGTTGCGACCCATCGGTAATGATCTGGATCGGCGGGGGCTGCATACGTGCGACGCCATCACCAAAATCCGCCGGGATGACGATAATGCCGCGCAGATCGCCATCTATCATACCCTTGCGCAACGGTTCCACGCTGCGGGAAGTGGTCACCTCGAAATAGGGCGAATGCTGATAGGCCTGGGCGAGCCGCATGGCAGGGGCACTTGAATCCTGGACCACCAGCCCCACTCGGGTGCCGTAACTGTCCAGCGATATTGCGAAACCGAACAGGAACAGCAGAATCATCGGCAGCACGAATGCGATCAGGAAAGTCGATGGATCCCGCACGATCTGCCAGAATTCCTTGACGACCAGCGCCAGAAGCCGACGCCCGCTGAACCGTACACGGGGCAGTTTCATGCCGCCTCCCCCTGCGTGTGGCGCCGATCCTGTTCCTCGATCAGCGCAATGAAGGCGTCTTCCATTGTCGGATCTTCGATTTGCCCGAGAGCCCCGGCCTGAGCCTTTAGCGCGTCGGGCGTTCCGGTTGCGATCTGCTCTGCCCGGTAGATCAGCGTCACCCGATCACAGTATTCCGCCTCATCCATGAAATGCGTCGTGACCAGCACGGTAACGCCCTTCTGCACGAGACCGTTGATATGCATCCAGAATTCACGGCGCATGACCGGGTCGACGCCCGATGTCGGCTCGTCGAGAAACAGCACTGGAGGCTCGTGCATGACCGCACAGGCGAGCGCCAGCCTCTGCTTGAAACCGAGCGGCAGAGTGCCCGCATTCACGCTCAGCCTGTCGCCCAGATCGAATATCTCGACCATCCGTTCGATCGCTTGGCGGGCCCGCGCACGTGGAAGGTTGTAGGCTCCCGCAAAGAAATCGAGATTCTGTGCGACGCTGAGATCCCCATAGAGAGAGAATTTCTGCGCCATGTAGCCCAGCGAGGCGCGCGCGCTGGCGGCCGCATGGCGCAGGTCATGTCCGGCGACGGAGCCTGTGCCTTCACTCGGCGTCAGCAATCCGCAAAGCATCTTGAACGTGGTCGATTTGCCCGCGCCATTAGGGCCCAGCAGGCCGAAGATTTCGCCTCGGGGTACAGTAAAACGAATATCTCCGGCAGCGACAAAATCGCCAAAATGCTTCGTCAAACCCTGCGCTTCGATCGCGGGTTCATCATTAGGAGGAATCTCACGGTAGGAAGTCGCAAGCGCACTTGTGCCTTTCGGCCCCCCGCCCAGCCGTTCGATAAATCCATCTTCGAAGCGGGGATGCGCTGGTTCAATCAGAGTGTCTGAACCCATTCCCAGCGCCTCGGCATCGGGAATGGGAACCCCCGGCCCAATCAGCAGTCGGACCGCGCGGCCCTGAATCGTGCCATCTATCACGTCCGAACGATCCAGCGCTTCGGTCAAGGCCATGCGCCGTCGGTCGGCGAAGCCGGTGACACGAATGACACGCCCATCCACACGCCTGGTCAGGTCTGCCGGTGGCCCGGTAAAGACCTGCTTGCCCTCGCTGAGCAAATAGACATCGTCGCACAGTTCGGCTTCGTCGAGATAGGCTGTCGACCAGAGAACGCCGATCCCCTGCTCGGTCAATTCGCCGACCATTGCCCACAATTCCCGGCGGCTGATCGGATCGACGCCCACTCCCGGCTCGTCCAGCAGCAGCACTCGCGGGGTCCGCACCAGTGCGCAGGCCAGCCCCAGCTTTTGCTTCATGCCACCGGAGAGCTTGCCGGACAGACGATCCTGAAAGCGGCCAAGATCGGTAAACTGATAGAGCCGCCCGAACACAGCCTCATGCTCTTCCCCCGGAAGACCGCGTAACTGGGCGTAGAGCGTCAGGTTCTCACGCACTGTGAGATCTTCATACAGGCCGAACCGCTGCGGCATGTAGCCGATGTCGTCCAGCCGTTCCGATGGCGCCCCGCCAAGGATGGTCACCGTTCCCGCATCGGCGGACATCAGGCCAGCGAGAATGCGAATAAGCGTGGTCTTGCCCGCGCCATCCGGCCCGACCAGCCCGGTCACCTTGCCGGGCCTGATAGTGATACCGACGCTGTCGAGCGCAGGCAGGCCCGGCCCGAAAGCCTTTGTTATGCCAACCGCGCTGGCGACACTGTCCGGGGCGACCGGGCCCGCCATTGCCCGTCAGTCGGCCCTGGCCGGATTGGGCTTCGTTATATCTACCGTAACCGGCTGTCCTTGCCGCAAAGCACCGTCTGGATCGCTAACGACGATCCGCAGCCGGTAGACCAGATCGGTGCGCAAGTCGGTTGTCTGGACGGTTTTCGGCGTGAATTCCGCACGCGGAGAAATATAGCCGATCTTCCCGTGGTAAGTCTTGGGATTGCCGTCTGCCGTCACTGTAACCGCCATACCTGGCGCAATCCGGCTCAGATCGCTTTCCGCGACATAGGCCCGAACCCGCATCGGGCGGTCGATCGTCAAGGTGAATACCGTTTCGGTCGGCTGAACTATCGCCCCCGGTTCGCGCGCCCGCGTCAGGATTGTGCCTGCACTGGGCGCCAACAGCTTCGCATCCCCGGTGTCGATGGCAATCGCGTCGCGTGCTGCCTCCGCCGCCTTGAGCTGCGCCGCCGCCGCTTCCACGTCTTCGACCCGGCTTCCCTCTCGCATCAGGGACAGCACGGCCTCGGCCTCGCGCAATTGGGCTGCCGCACTGTCGCGCCGGGCAACCGTCTGATCCCAGGCCGCACGACTGATCGCCCCCGGATCGACCAATCCCCTGCGGCGATCATAGTCCCCCTGCGCGGTTTCATAAGCCGCCCGGGCGGCCTTGGCGCGTGCTTCCGCCTGCATGATTTCCTGCGGCCGGCTGCCGGTCTTCGCCCGGATGAACTGCGCACGGGCGCTTGCAACCTGGGCGTCTGCCTGGTGCAGGCGGCTGTCCAGAGTCGCGGTATCGAGTACCGCGAGAACCTGACCCTTCGTCACCTTGTCACCTTCGTCGACCGCCATCGTGTCGATCCTGCCGCCAACGCGAAAGGCGAGATCCACTTCGCGAATGTCGACATTGCCATAGAGCGTCAGCGGCCCGTTGCCGTCGTCGCCAAACAGGCCGAATCCTTTTGTCAGTGTCGCTGCCAGCAGCAACACGGCACCCACAGCAATCAGAATGGCTTTCCTGCGATTCATCGAAGGACTCCGTCAGGGAGAAGGATAGCACGGACATTCGCACGCAAAGTGACAAGCAGCGTATCAAACGCTGGCCCTTCGAGTTCAGCCACTCCCATGACCCGGCATACAGTTGCACGTCCGGCGCGCAGGATCAAAGCCTGCGAGAGAATCTGAATGCTGGTGGCCGCACAACCCGCTTCGTCGAGGTCCGGCCGTGCCACTGCGACAAGACGGGCGAGTACCCCGCATATCCGCCCCAGAGACTGTTCGTATATGCGATCGAATGCTTCACTGGGATCGAACTGTTCCCGCAGCATGAAGCGCACCCACGGCTCCGACGCCGGGTCCACCATCATCCGCGAGAGCGTGACGGCCAGATCCTGTACAGCGAGCACCGCTGCCTCGCGATTGGCTGGAAAATCGGCTTGGATGCCGTCGAGATGCGGTTGCATCTTTTCGCCGATCGACCGCCCGATATGGTCGGCCGCAGCGAGGTACAATCCCTCCTTGCCACCGAAATGATAGGTGATCGATGACATCGTGGTCTTCGCCGCCGCCGCAATGGCGCGCGTGCTCGCGCCGTCGAATCCGAGGCGACCAAACCGGTCTATAGCCGTTTCGAGAAGAACAAGCTGAGTCATATGAGAGCAACAATTCGTTCGAACGAACTAACATGCTCATCGCACCGCTGACAAGCGCGAACATGGCACGCCCTCTCTGTGGGGATCAGGCGTGGACGAACTGGAGCAGTGGAATATTATCGCCAGCCGTATCCGGCCAGGAACTGGCAGGCGGGCGCGAAAATTGCCCTCAACCGGCAGGTTGTGCCGCCAATGCCTTGCTGCGGCCGTATCGCGTCGCGAACATGAGCAAAGCCGCCAGCAGCTCCGCAAATACAAAGATCGTGAACAGCAACTGGTAATTGCCCGTGTAGTCGTAAACTTCCCCTGCGAAGCGCACTATGGCGGCGCTGAAAAGCGCGAGCAGAGGAGTCGTCAGCCCGCGCACCGTCCCGAACGACATCGTGCCGAAGCAATCGGCCAGAAGCGCATAGAATATAGGAGCCATGGCCCCCGCCGCGATCCCCAGAATGACGGCACAGCCCGCCAGCATGATATAGCTGTGGCTGACCAGCAGTGTGGCGTTCAGAAGCGCCCCAAGGGTAAAAAAGCCGGTCATCAGCAACGTCCGGTCAATCTTGTCAGCCACGACCGAGAGACCGAGCATTCCGATTATCGCGGCAGCGCCGGTAATCGACATCAGGCTGGTCGCTTCCATCATGGAAAGCCCCTTGTCGATACCAAGGGGCACGAATGTGATCGAGAGCGCCTGAGTGATACCCATCGCCAGAGCGGTGCTGAGGCCGACCGTCCAGAATGTCGGCATCTTCAGGATGGTTGCGACGCTGAGCGGCTTTTCCGATGTGGGAGAAGTCGATATCCCGCCCGAATTGTTGACCGCCTGTTGCTGGCTGCCACTCTCGATATCGTCCGGCCCCGGCCGCTCCCGAACCAGTGCGGACAGTACCAGCAGGATCGCCCCCACTATAACGCCTATCGCCATCAGCGCTGTCCGCCACCCCTGCTCCTCAATCAGCCAGCCAACCATGGGAGTGACGACAATGCTGCCAACGGACATGCCCATGGCAGCGAGGACCATCGCCCGACCACGCTGAATCGTGAACCACCGCGCCAGCAACACCGACATGGTGAGAGTTCCCGCGCCAGGTAACGCCACACCCAGCGGCAGGACCAGAATTGCGGCGTTGACCCATATCGATTGAGAGAATCCCAGAGTCACGAAACTGGCCCCGAAGAGAATCGCCGAAACCGCCATGATCAATCGCGTGGGATAACGGTCCAGCAGGCGTCCGATAAACGGGCTGAGCAGCGCGGTGCCGATGTTGAACAGGATCAGCGCACTGTTCATGTTGGCGCGGGAGAGGTCGAATTCGTCAGATACCGGAATGACGAACAGCCCGAATGCGCCGTAAGTCGTCCCCATCATCAGCATGTAAAGGAACGCCGCGAGAGCAACCATCCGCCAACCGAAATACATAGGCCCAACTCTCCCAAGCACTATTTTGGGACGACGCTACACATGGCAATTCCTTTGGCAAGCGCTGCGAGCAAAATTCCTCAACCTTCAATATGTTGAGACGGGTCGCCATTACGCCAATATTAAACGGAGCAAGGAAATTGAGTGCAATTGCGCGGCCCGGTCGAGGCATGATCGGACGCAATACGAAATTGACAATACCGCCGCAATCGTGGTGAGTTAGCACTAACCTGCCTGGCAAAACGCCAGAGCGAATGAGGAGAGGTGCGCCATGGCAAAGGCAGAGGATTACGGGTTCGGCGAGTTCGAGTTCCCCAGGGGCTGGTTCATGATCGCCAATGCAGAAGAAGCGACGCAAACCCCGAAAGCCGTGCGATACTTCGGCACCGACATGGTCCTCTATCGTGGCAAGAGCGGGAAACCGCATCTGGTCGAGGCATATTGCCCGCACATGGGGGCCCATCTCGCGCGCAATGCGACTTCGTACATCGTTCAGGATGGCGAACACGTGGAAGGTGATTCGATCCGGTGCCCGTTTCATGGCTGGCGCTATGATGAAAACGGCCAATGCGATCACATTCCCTATTCCGATTTCATTCCCAAGGCAGCCTGTCTCAAGACCTATCCGGTGACGGAAAGTGCCGGGATCATCTGGACCTGGCATGATCCGGAAGGGCTGGAGCCCGATTATCCCTTGCCCGATTTCGGGGGCCACTACGGCGAACCGGGATGGATGAAATGGGACATGATCCATTTGGGCGACCTCGACATCCATGGCTGCGAAATCATCGACAACATGGCTGATTACGGCCACATGGCGCCCGTCCACGGGTCAAAGGAAGGCATTTATTTCGCCAACGAGTTCACCGACCATGTGGTGCATCAGTATTTCGGGACAACCCACCGCAGGGCTATCGAGGGTGGCGACGAAAACATGCTCGTGCTCGATACCTGGCGGACCGGTCCGGGCATTCTTGAATCCGATATGATCGGGCAGTTCCACGGTTTCTGGCTGATCGCGAGCACCCCGATCGAAGATGGTGTGGAGCGCATGTGGACGGGCATGATGGTCAAGGTCAACGACGGGACCTCACCAGCCACGTCAGAGCAACTGGCCGAGGCAAAGGAGTTCGCTGACATCGGCATTGCAGGGCTCGCCCAGGACGTTGAAATCTGGAACCACAAGCAGGCCTGCGTAAACCCGATGGCTATTCCCGCTGACGGCCCTTACCCCCGGTTACGCATCTGGTATGGCCAGTTTTTCAATCCCCGCGCAAAGGCCGCTGCAATCCAGAAGCGCGCCAATGGCAGGACTCTCACTCTCGACAAGCGCAAGCAGATGGGAGTGAAATCGGAGATGTGGCACGCCTGAACACCAGTTCCGGCATGCACTCCGGCTATGCTGCGACTTCGGTGAAGACGTTCTGCGGGTGGCCTGGAAACACGTAGTCCAGTTCGACTGTCATCTGTTCGCCCAGCGGCCCGCCGGAAAGCAGATCGGTGACAATGAATACCTGGACGCCAAAGTGGCCATAGGTCGTGCGCTCGGTCTTCGAAAAGATCGGCGAAGCATCGATGATCGCATCTATTTCAGGATCATGCCCTGCAGGAGGGCGATTGGCCACGATCTTGATCCGCCCGTTCAATTTCGGATCGGCCTCGATTGCGGCGACGTGTGCTTCCAGCTCGTCCAGGGATGCATACATCAAGCCAACGTGGAAGCAGAGTTCGGGATCGTCTGCTTCCGTCGCCTTGAACGCCGCGACGACCGGATCTTCATCCCGCCCGCCGACATCCAGTGCCTCTCGTATGCGCGCCTGCAAATCCCTTAGCGATTTGGGCAGGTAAGAAAGAAACACGATGCCATCGTGCCGCGGCGTATCCTTGTCCGTCCAGAGACGGTAGAAATTCGACACACCACCGTCGAACGACAGCGGTTCATCCTGATGGAAACCGAGTATCCCCAACAGCTTCGCCGCCAGCGGGCCATCCTCCGGCCGGGAATAATGCATCGCGACATGACCCATTGTCAGCTTCGGCGGCTGCGGCATCGTCCATCTCCTCAATCTAATTTTATTATCTACAAAAACTATATAGCCTGCGATGCTCGCTGCCAAGCACAGGCCCCACCCGATCGATCTGGATCGCGAGGCCCTTTCGTCCGAGATGTTGCCACCTATTTACCTCGTGACGCTCTTGCATCAGAGGCAACAGAACTTATTTGTCATCGTCAATGAATTTGCGCAAATTCAGTGCGTCTGCTGCCAGGGTAAGAGCGGGAATACGGCGCAACGCACCAGTCACTTTTCCGCCTAGCCAAACCGTATTGCCAAAGGGACCAGCATGATCGCCTCGTCAGCAACCGAACGGGAAAATCGGCGTTCCGCGCCTGACGTCGAGGAAATGTTCTCGTTCGAAACCTACAATTCCGTGATCGGTTTCCTCCTCAGCCAGGCGGCGGACGGCCTTGCCCGCTCGCTCAATGCGATCTTTGAGGAAAAGGGCGCCCCCCTGACCACTCGCGAATTCGTGATCCTCAATCTCTTGCACGAGGAAAGCCCCTTACCGCAAACGCAACTGGTCGAACGCAGTTACAAGGATCCCGCCGCGACCAGCCGCCTGGTCGAAAGCCTGCGCAAAAAAGGGATGGTGGAACGCGTGGCCTCCAAGGCCGACCGCAGGGTAACCCTGGTCAGCCTGACAGCAAAAGGCGAAGAGACACGCGCCGTCATCGTCCCTGAAATGAGTGCGGTGCTGCTCAAGGCCGTCGGAGAATCGACTGACGAAGAGCTACGCGCCACCCAACGGGTCATCAAGCGGATCATAGCCGCAACTCTGGGCTAGACCGCCCAGCGACCGTCTCAGGAAGAAGCGTTCCACACTCCGACTTTTGCGCCATCCTCAGCCCATTGGCGCGCACGCTGCATCGCATCGTCACGCACCGCCTGGACTTCTTCACGCCGTGCGTCGGCCAGGGCTCTGCGCGTATCGTCCAGCCCGAAATGCTGGCAATAGACCGGTGTGCCCGGCTGTTGCCGCCAGGAATCAGCCAGGGTGCCAGCATCCAGCCCATCGAACCCCATGGCTTCCGCAAGCTGGATCGCCTTCGCTTTCATATCGGGATCATCACCCGCGACTGGCAGACAGATCCGGCCCGGAGTTCCCTTCGACACACCGCTTTCCACGATGCGGTTGGCGTGAATCGTATTGAACATCTTCAGCACCGGACGGCCGATCCGTTCCGAAACCCAGACGCTGTCCGGCATTCCGGCGTCAATCGGCGCGATCTGCCCGTCACGCACCCCGGGGTAATAATTGCCCGCATCCAATATTACCGCATCCGGCGGACAAGCCGAGAACAGGCCCACCGGCAATTGAGCCACAGCGAATTCAGGAATCGCCAGCAACACGAAATCGGTTGCCCGTACTGCCTCTTCCAATGTCCCCGGAACGATACCGATATCCGCCGCACGATCCGCCAGAGAATCCGGACCACGGGAATTTGCCATGACGACCCGATAGCCGAGCCCGGTCAACTTGCGGGCCACCGCACTACCGATATTGCCCGATCCAATTATGCCAGCCTGCATGGCCCCCTCCATCAATTCGATCCAACGTTGTCACGAGCGACAAGCCGAGCCGGAATCGGCTGATGCCCCAGGCTGCCGGGCAGAGGCGGATAGATCGCCCCTTCTACCCTATCCATGCGCTCTACCCGGTCGAGCAGTGTTTCTATCGCGATTGTCGCTTCCAACCGCGCCAGCGCCGCCCCCGGACAAATGTGCGACCCCGCCCCGAAAGCAAGGTGACGCCGAGGGTCTGCCCTGTCGAGCCGGAAGGCTTCGGGCGAATCATGAGCCGTCTCGTCAAGATTGGCAGAACCAATTCCCGCCTCGACAACATCGCCTTCGCGCATCTCCACACCCGCAAAGACGGTATCGCGCATGCAGCGGCGTGTCGTCCGCTGTACCGGGGCATCACGCCTCAGCGATTCTTCGATGAAGCGTTCAATAAGGCTCCGGTCAGCCACGATTGCAGCCCAGGTCTCCGGCTCTTGCACGAGCCGGTTAAACAGGTGAGTCAGCAGGGAGCGAGTGGTATGTACCCCCGCCTGGATGAGGAAGTGTAGCTGGGTGACGATTTCCGCGTCACTCAACGGCGCACCTTCGACGGTCGCCTCGATCAGCAGTTTCAGCAAATCGTTCGACGGCGTCGGCAATGCGCGCTGTTCGGCAAGATATGCTTCGAAGAACACATGACTTGCCGGACCCTCTGGCGGAACGCCGGGGGAAATCGGGCGCTGGAGCAAGGTCCCGTCCCATGACCAGTCCATGAAGCGATCGGCCGCATCGTCATCCAGATCCATGATCCGCGCCATGGCAAACGCCGGGATCGCCATGGCGTACCCATCATGAAGATTGGCAACGGGCTGGTCGATCATTGCATCGACCAACCGGGCGCACTCTTCACGCAAAAGGGGAATCAACGCCTTCAGACGCGCGGACGACATCGACGCCGTAATCAGGCGTCGGATAGCCTTGTGCCGCGGTTCGAGTATCTCGCTGAGATAATGCTGCTCTTCAGGAATAGTCTCTATGCCTGCGGGGATTCCGGTAATCGGGCCGAGGTCAGCGCGAAACGTACCCACGTCGGCCAATGCCGCCGCGACATCATCCCTGCGAGACAAGTACCATGTCCCGCCAGGGGTGCGGTATACCGGCTGTTCACGCCGGATACGCGCCAGTGTGTCGAACGGAATTCCTTCCTCGGCGAACCGGGTATCATGCGGGTCGAACACGATCTCTGCAGTGAGCGTGGTGTCGGTTTGTCCGGTCATCAAGGACATCCTTGCTTGTATATCATTGCCCATGCGGCCTGTGGCCACTCAATCATCATCCGCATGCTAACCCGTGATGGAACCGGAAGGCAGGGCCAAAGCACACACGTTCCGTATCGCCGGAACTTGCCGCGTTGCGACACCCCCCTTCTTCCTGCTTCCGCGACGCACATCCGCCCTCGCCAGCGCCCCTGACAATGCCCGTTTTCCGGTTGGTCTTCGAAATGACATCGTACAAAGTCATGCTCGTGTCCCATTTTGCGCTAAGACATCAGGATCATGGCAGACCCCGTAGAAACCGAAATCAAGCTGGCGGCCGCACCATCCATGCTCGCCCGGCTGCAGGATCATCCCGCATTGGCAGGGAAAGAAACAAAATCGGAGCTGACCACCACCTATTTCGACACTGCCGACAGTCAGCTTCACAAGGCGGGAATGGCATTGCGGATACGGCAGAGCGGTTCCAGCCGGGAAGCGACACTGAAACTGGCGTCCCCCACCAGCAGCCACGTCAAACGGCGCGAATGGACAGTGCCCGTCGATAGCGACATTCCCGATGTCGGAGCATTCCCCGCCCCCGCGCGGGCCCTGCTGGCACCTGTTCTGGGGAATCTCAAACTGCAACCGGTCGCCACGACCCGCGTTTCTCGCACGACCCGGCACCTGAAACACGGGCAATCTGCGATCGAAGTTGCGTTCGATCAGGGTGAGATAGTCGCCGGGAACCTGACCGAGCCGGTATCAGAACTGGAGCTGGAACTGCTTTCCGGCCGCTTCCCGGATCTTGCCGCACTCGCCCTCCAATTGCCTTTGGGACCGGAATTGCGCTGGTCCGTGGCCGCCAAAGGGCAACGCGGCCATGCGCTTGCCTATGGGATCGCACCAACGCCAGTTCATGCCAGCGCTGTTACGCTTACACCGGAACAAGACGTCGCCACGGGCTTTCGTGCAATCGCCTGGAATTGCCTGGAACAGTTGCTGGACAATTATCCTCTTGTCCTTGCCGCAGCGGATCCGGAAGCCATTCATCAAAGCCGGGTGGCCATCCGCCGCCTGCGGGCAGCGATGATTCTATTCCGCAAGATCGTGAAGGACGAGCAAGCCTCTCTCCTGCGGTCGGAATTGAAAGCCGCGACAAGCCAACTGGGCGCGGTGCGCGATCTGGACGTCCTGCTTGAACGGGTCGCCACGAAGGCAAGGCCGGAAGATCCCGATGCGGTTGAACTGCTCACCCATTTGCAGGCCCGGCGTAAAGCGACACTCAACACCGCGCAGAAGCTGCTCTCCAGCGAACAGTTCCAGCGCCTGCTGCTGCAGATCGCGCTTTGGGTCGAAGCCGGTCAGTGGACGGAACGGAGCGCCGCCAGGGGCGGTGACGGCCCGCTGGAGCCATTCGTCGCCAAAGTGCTCAAGCGCAGACGGCGCAAATTGCGGCGGATCGGCCGGAATCTCGACCGGATCGACGATCCGGCCCGGCATCGCGTGCGGATCGAAGCGAAGAAGCTACGCTACGGTGTCGCATTCTTCGCCTCACTCTATGCCGGGGCCGCCGACAGCGAGATCGGCGGGTTCGCCAAAGCTCTTGCAAAACTGCAGGACCGGCTCGGTGAACTCAACGATATGGCCGTGGCGCAAACCCACCGTATGGCCTTGTTCAAGGGACTGGACCCGATCACCGCCGCACGGCTGCAAGCCAAGCTGGAACTGCTTGAAAAGGACACCGAAAGGCAACGAGACAGTCTGATCAGGTCTGCCCGAAAGGCCCTGGCCCGGGTCGACGATTCCGCGCCCTGGTGGAAACGCGGCAAGAAACGCACCTGATGCAGGGCAATCCCGCATCGGCGGATCACTGTATTGCAGGTTTCATCATTCCGTAAAAACATTGCCATAAAACGGCCATCGGCATGTCATTTCGTGCAGCTAACCGGCGGGCATGCAAGCTGCCACACTCCCGACAATGCGCCTGCTCGACATGGACAAGGCGCGCCTCAACATCCTGTTCCTCGCCAAGCATGCGTGCGCGGGCGGCATATGGTCGCCCGAAGACGGCAATCACGCCGTCTATCATCACGAAATGCTCTGCACGTTGCGCGAAATCGGTCTGCAGGTCGAAACCGCCAACACTTACGCGGCCTTGTTCGAGCGGCCGCAAACCGATTTCGTCGTTACGCTGCTCAATCGCGGGGGCTTCGTGAACAGCGAAATGCTCGCCCCCTTGCTGGCCACGCGCTGCGATGTTCCGTTCCTCGGCGCTTCGCCGATCCTGCGCGGAATCGCCGACGACAAACATGCCTGCAAGCTGATTGCCCGCTGCCACGATGTGCCGACAATGGATTGGGTGGCGTTTCGCCGGGGTGGCATAGCCCCCAACCGAATTCTGCATGCGGACCGCCTGGTGGTGAAGCCCAACGCATCCTCCGCATCCTGGGGGATTGCCATCGTCGACAACTGGCAGGCGGCTCTACGCCACGTGAGCGACCTCCATGACACCGGCCATGATGCCATTGTCGAGGAATGGGCCCCGCTTTACGATATCGCAGTCCCGGTCATCGGCGGGCGGCATGGCGCCCCCTGGATATTGCCGCCGATGATCTATCGCCCCGAAGACCCTCACCACTTGCGCAATTATGAGGAAAAGCGCGGCCTCGCCGGGGAAATCGACGCCTTCGATCCACTGGAACCGGTGACCGATCCTTCCCTGACCGCACAGCTCAAAGACTTGACCTCACGTATTATTCCCGAACTTTGGCCGTTCGATTACGGCAGGCTCGAATTTCGATACGATCCATTTTCCGGCGCGATACGGTTCATGGAAATCAACATTTCCTGCAACCTCTGGTCACGCAAGACCATTTCCCGTTCAGCCGCCACGCTGGGTGTGGACCATACCACTCTCGTCGAAACCATCGTTGCCCACAGCCTCGCCCGCCAGGGCCTGATCAGCGAACATTCGCTGGAGTTTGCGGCATGAACACCCGGCAAAATGGAACTGTTACCGCCGTGGTGCTGGCAGGCCGGCGTAATGGCGCATTGGATCCACTGGCGGAAAGAGCCGGCGTGCCGCTAAAATGTCTCGTCCCGATCGCGGGCAGACCCCTGATTGCCCACGTGATCGAAGCCCTCGCCGCTTCACCCCACATCAGCGCGATCCGGATCGTCATCGACAATCCTGCCTTGCTGAACAATGTCGGTATCTGCGCGCGCCTGCTGCGCGACCGGAGATTGACGGCGATAAAGGCCGAATTCAATCTGGCCGACAGTGTTCTGGCCGCTGCGGAAGGCGCGGCATTTCCCTTGCTCGTCACCACGGCAGACAATGTATTGCTCACCCCGCAAGCGGTCGGACAATTCGTCACTGGCGCGCGCAAGGCGGGAAACGGGGCCGCCGTGGCCTTTGCCCGGCAAGCGTCGGTGCTGGCAGCCCATCCCGAGGGGCAAAGGCGGTTCTACCGTTTCGCGGACGATGGCTATTCCAACTGCAACACGTATTGGCTCGGCGCACGCACAGCGCTTGCAGCAGCGGAGACCTTCCGCAGCGGCGGTCAGTTCGCGAAATACCCGAAACGCATCCTTGGCGCATTCGGTCTCGCCAACCTCGTGCGCTTCAAGTTCGGCATCGGTTCATTGGCCGATAATTTCGAGCGTTTTTCCGGGCGCTTCGGTTTCCCGATTGTCCCGGTCGTGCTCGGGGACGGCGCGACGGCAATCGATGTCGACAATGCGCGAACCTTCGATATTGCCGAAGAACTGCTGGCCGCCCGGACCAGTTTGCCCGCTGCGGCCTGATCAATGCTGACGCTGAGAGCCTTTGGCGCTGCCTCTGCGGCGGCGGACAATGCGTTGATGAGCCTTTATCGCAATGCCCTGAACCGGCACTGGCCGGCGCATCGGCGGATTGGCGCCTTCCTTCTTGGCCTGGCCGGTATCGGCGGATGGTCACGCACCGAACGTGCGGTTCTTCCCCCGTCGATCCGCGCACACGGGCTGAGTATGGCCGACCGCAGGGGCATCCACCGTCTGCTCAATCCCGGAACAGCGCCGTTCACCAAAAACCCGCTGAAGAACAAACAACTCTTCGCTGAAATTCTCTCCGAGCATGGCCTGCCCCACCCGCAGACGTTCTCCGGCACACGCCGCGAACTGCAAGTCTGGCTGGCCCGGCAATCCGATGTGATTGCCAAACCGGCCTTCGGGTCCCACGGCCGCGGCATTACCCGTTGGCAACGCATGGCATCCGGCGACTGGCATACCGGCCCAATCGTGATGGACAATCACGCTCTGGCGGCATCCCTGCATCGGATCGTCAAGCATGGCGGAATTGTGCAACAGGCCCTGCGCGCCCATCCCGATCTCGAAACGATCGCACCGGGCGCCTTGCCGACCCTGCGCATCGTCACCTGCCTGGACGAGTGCAATGAAGCAGAGCCATGCGCCTGCGTCCTGCGCCTCGCCAGCCATGCAGGCCCAGTGGACAACTTCAGCGCGGGCAACCTTGCCACGCCTCTCGACGCCTCCGGACGCTGTGGCCTCGCCGTATCGATCAGGGGTGGGCAATTGACGCGATCAGCCAGTCATCCTTCGACCGGGCAGATAATTGCCGGAGTGGAAGTTCCATTTTTTTCGGATGCCCTCGGCCTCGCTTGCAAGGCCCACGCCATCTTTCGCGACAGCTTCACGGTGATCGGGTGGGACGTCGCGATTACGCCGAATGGGCCGAGCATGATTGAAGGAAACTGGAATCCGGGAACCCGGATGATCCAGCTTGCACAGTTTGCCGGTCTGGATACCACACGCCTCGGCGACCTTTACCGCCACCACCTCGCCCGTCTTTCGCCAGGGGAATGGCGCAAGGCCCCGCTCATGTCGTGGGATCGCTAGCGCATGACGATCCGGCGTGTACTCGGCAACACTGGCTGGCTGTTGAGCGGCAAAGGCGTGAATGCCGCGCTCAGCCTCATTTATCTCGCATTGGCGACACGGGCTCTGGGCCTCGAAGACTATGGCCGTTTCGCACTGGTCGTCAGCCTCGCTCAAGCCATCACCGGAATCGTGACGTTCCAGGCCTGGCAACTCGTCGTGCGCTGGGGAGCCGAGCCGCTGGCCGCTGGCCGGACGGCTGATCTGGAGGCCGTGACCGGCTTCGCTTTCGCGCTCGATCTCGCAAGCCTGGTAGGCGGCTCATTCCTCTCCGTGGCCACGATCTTCCTGGCTGGCCACCTCCTTGGCATAGAACCGGGCAGCGAGACCGCAATGATCCTGTTCTGCCTCGCCATGATGCTCACAATCCGTTCCACCCCGATCGGCATTCTGCGTCTTCACGGACGATACGATCTCGCCGCCGCAGCGGATGCCGTCACGCCGCTCATCCGGGCTGCCGGTGCCGGAATCGTCAGCCTGACGGCACCCGGGCTGGTTGCATTTCTGGCTGTCTGGGCGGTGGCGGAATTGCTCGCCTCTGCGGCGTTCTGGTATTTTGCAATGCGGCTGCAGTCGTTTCACCGGAACGACATCAGCCTGATCACCTTGCCCCGGCGGGAGCCCGGCCTCTGGCGATTTGCGTGGTCGACCAACCTTTCGGCAGTCCTCTCCCTCAGCGGCAAGCAGATCGTGACTCTGATCGTCGGTGCAGCGGGGGGACCGGCCGTCGCAGGGGGTTACCGCGTCGCATCCCAACTCGGGCAGGCCACTCTCAAGCTCGGCCAGTCGCTCGGCCGTGCGATCTATCCCGAATTGGTCCGCAACGGAGAGCATGCCGCCAAGGGCCTCGTCCGTCAGGCCACGCGGTTGAGTACCGGGGTCGCCGTGCTCACCATTGCCATTGCGCTTCTGCTGGGCGAACCGCTCATCAATCTGATAGCCGGCCCCGACTTCGCCTTCGCTGTCACGCCCATGCAATTGCTTGCGGTCGCGGCTGGAATCGAGCTGATCGGTGCGAGCTGGGAAAACCTGTTGGTCGCGCGGGGGCAGGCAGGCACGGCATTTATCCTGAGAGCCATTCCCTTCGTCGCCCTGTTCGCCAGCCTGCCCGTCATCGTCCCCCGGCTGGGACTGGATGCTGCGGCAGGTGCGGTCGCATGTGCCAGCCTGTGGGCTGTCATTTCATTCGTTCTGGCCTGTCGCCACCGGCCCGTAGCCGCGCCGGTGGCCTGAGGCAGACACTCATTCCGGAAAGCGTGCTCGCGTGCGGTTGGCGATTGCCACCAGAGAGAGCATCACCGGCACTTCCACCAGGACCCCGACGACAGTCGCCAGGGCTGCGCCACTGGACAGGCCGAACAGGCCGATGGCGACGGCCACCGCCAGTTCGAAGAAATTCGACGTCCCAATCAGCGCACAGGGCGCCGCGATGGCATGCGGGACTTTCCATGCCCACGCCGCACCATATCCGAGTGCGAAGATGCCGTAGGACTGCAACACGATCGGCACGGCAATCAGTGCGATCAGTGCAGGCTGGGCCACGATCGTCCCTGCCTGGAAAGCGAACAACAACACCACGGTCGCCAGCAGGCCTAGTATCGACGCCGGTTTGAGCCGGGCGATGAAGGTGTCGAGAGCATGCAGATCTCCGCCGAAGCGAGTCACGATCCGTTTACGCGTGAGCCATCCGGCGCCAAGCGGAACAACCACATAGAGCATGACGGAAAGCAGCAATGTACTCCAGGGAACAGAAATATCCGTCACCCCGAGCAGAAGGGCGACAATCGGTGCAAACGCCACCACCATAACCAGATCGTTCGCCGAAACCTGGACCAGCGTATAGGCCGGATCGCCTTTGGTCATCTGCGACCACACGAACACCATCGCCGTGCATGGCGCAGCGCCCAGCAGGATCAGTCCGGCAATATATTGGCGTGCTTCAGCAGGATCGATCAGGGACGCGTAGATATGCTCGAAGAACAGCACCGCCAGCGCCGCCATGGTGAACGGCTTGATCAGCCAGTTGACCACCAGCGTGATGATGAGCCCCTTCGGCCGTTTGGCGAGATCGCGGATACTTGTGAAATCGACCGCGACCATCATCGGGTAGATCATCGCCCAGATCAGTACCGCGACCACCAGATTGACCGATGCGACTTCCATCCCTGCCAACAGGGCAAAGGCGTTCGGCGCGACCAGGCCGAGCCCGAGCCCCGCAAGGATGGCCAGCGCGACCCAGATCGACAGCCACCGCTCGAACAGGCCCATCAGGCAGCTCCTTCCCGGCGCGAGAGTTCATCACCAATCGCCTGCACCCGCGTGCGCAGGCTCAGCGCATCGATGCTCGCCACAGGCAATTCGAGGAACAATTCGATCCGGCGACGCAGATAGCGGAGCGCCTGCAGGAAAGCATCATGCTGCCCCGGCCCTTCTACTGCCGCGGGATCGTCAATTCCCCAGTGGGCCGTGACCGGATGCCCAGGCCAGACCGGGCATGTTTCACCCGCGGCGTTACCGCAAACGGTGAAAACGAAATCCATGTGCGGTGCATCGGGTCCGGCAAATTCATCCCAGCTCTTCGAACGCAGGCCTTCGATTGCAAACCCCATTCCGCGCAACACATCGAGCGCCATCGGATGGACTTCCCCTTTCGGACGGCTGCCCGCGCTAAAGCCACGGAAACGGCCTTGCCCAAGCTTGTTCATCAGGGCCTCGCCCATAATGGAACGGGCGGAATTGCCAGTACACAGGAACAGGACATTGTAGATCTTGTCAGTCATCGACAGGCTCCCAACAGGGATTGGATATCGGCCGCGCAGGTCTCTCCCGCACAGCAATTTTCAAGCAGGTAAGCGACGAGCCGGTTCATCGCGGCATAATCGGCCCGGTAGATCAGGCTGCGCGATTGCCGCTCCTGCGTGACGAGGTTTGCCCGTGCCAGATGCGCGAGATGAAACGACAGCGAACTGGGGGGCACGCCCAATCGTTCGGCAATTGCCCCTGCGCTCAAGCCTTCAGCGCCAGCCTGCACCAACATGCGGAAGATCGCGAGGCGATGTTCCTGCGCCAGCGAAGCCAGCGCCGTAACGGCATCGGAAGGAGTCATAGGGTCACCTCAATGATTCGATATTTCCAATATTATCGAATCATTGAGGTGACGTCCATCCCCTCCGATTGCCGGGCAGCATCGAAACACAGTGAACCTATGAAAACGGAAATGCGGGCGGCAAACGGACAAGTCCGCGACGGCTAGGGATGCACGCCTTCCCCACGCTGCGGCATAGGGACGAACACCCGCAAGAGCACAAGCGAAACGAACAGCCAACCGGCCGCAGTCAACAACGAGAGCGGGAGGCTTTGCCAATCTGCGACCGCCCCCCATGCCCAGGCGCCCAGCGCCATACTGCCGAACGTAATGGCCTGATAAAACGCCAGGCATCTCCCAAGAATTTCCTCGGGCGAACGAACCTGCATCGCCACGTTGAGCGTGGTGAGAGCGAGAACCCAGCCAATTCCACCCAAGACGGCCGCACACAGGGCCATGGCCATGCTATGGCTGAACGCCAGAGTGATTTCCGCCGCGACGAATGCCAGAGTACCTAGGCCAATCACCTTTTCAGTGCCCAGTTTGCGCATGGCCTTCCCAACGATCAGAGCGCTCATGATCGAACTGATCCCGAACATGCCGAGCAATATACCGAAACCGATCTCACCGCCGCCCAGCTGATCCCGTACGACGGCTGGTAGCAGCGCCTGATAGGCACACAGCCCGAACCCGATCGAAGCGCCACGCAACAAGACCTTGCGGACCGGCCGTGACCTCAGACAGAAGCGCAGGCCCGCCATGATCGAAACGAACATCGGCCCCCTGACGGGGGGCGCGACCTGAGGTCGCCACCGCAACAATACGACGATCAGCAAGATATAGCTCAAGGCGTTCACCGCGAAGGCCAGGCTGATATCCCATAATGAGATCAGCAGGCCGCCCAGCGCCGGACCGACACTGCGTGCCAGATTGAAAGCAATGGTGTTGAGACTGATCGCCTGGGGCAGGTCCTCGCGCCCGACCTGAGCGCGTACAGAAGCCTGCCACGCCGGTGAATTCAGTGCGGTGCCAATTCCGACTGTCAGCGTCAAAGCCAGCAGAATGTAGGGATTGACCAGCTTTTCAAAGGTCACGAACGCCAGCAGACCCGACGCGGCGAGCATCCCGAACTGCGCAACCAGCATAACTCGCCGACGATCGAAATTGTCTGCGATTGCGCCCGCGATAACTCCGAACAGCAGCAGCGGCAAAGTTGTCGATGCCTGCACCAGCGCGATCAACCGATGCGAATCGGTCAGATCGGTCATCAGCCATGCGGCCCCGACCGTCTGAACCATGGACCCGACATTGGAAAACAGGTTGGCGATCCAGATCGCCCGAAAGGCCGGAAATCGAAACGGGCCCAAAGTCGAACCGGGCGCGGTAAACCGGCCCGGTGCCGGACGTTCGGGGGATGTCAAATCGCTCACCGGATCCCGATGGCCCTACCAGGCGATCCGGTCAAGCGGGCACCTGAGAAGGGTGAACCTTCGCAAGTGCCCTGCCGGGAGAAAATGCTCTCCCTACGTCTTGCTCTGTTCCTGCCTCAGCCTTCGCCGCCGCGGGTCACAGGGATCAACGCCCCGCTGATCGCGCGCGCTTCCGACGATGCGAGGAAAGCGATGGCATCGGCAATCGCCTGTGGTTTTACCCATTCGCTGACATCGGCGTCGGGCATATCCGCACGGTTGGTGGGCGTGTCGATAATGCTCGGGAGTACGGCATTTACAGTCACCGAACTGCCTGCCAGTTCAGCAGCGAGCGCTTCGGTCAGGCGATGCACGCCGGCTTTCGACGCCGCATAGGCCCCCATGCCGGTATCCGCTTTGATCGCGGCGCCAGCGCCGATGTTGATGATGCGGCCCGCGGCACTGGCCTTGATCGGCTCAAGCGCGGCCTGAGTGATCGTGGCTGCCGTCATCACGTTCATGGTGAACATCCGGCGCCAGCTGTCCATGTGCCCGTCGCCCAGCGTTTCCCAGGTAAAGCCGCCTGCGATATTGACCAGCACATCAATGCCACCGAGCTTGTCGACAATCTTGGCGACAAGTTGCTGGCACGCCTCGCCATCGGTCAGGTCGACGCCTGCAAAATCGAGGTCTCCACCGGACCCATCCGGTGCGGACGGCGCGAAATCGACCCGTGCAACCGTGTCCCCCTGCGCTTTGAACGTATCCGCAACGACTCTGCCCAGAGCCCCGAAACCACCCGTCACAACAACATTGCGCGCCATCGAACTTCCTTCTCCAAATTGGTCATCTATTGCCCGCGGTCCTAACTTGGACGACCGCCCCCGTCACCCCATTAACGTTCAGGCCATTAACGGTCAGGCGGCTGGATCGTCCCGGCATCAATGAGCGGCGCGGCATCGATATCGTCGGCTCCCAGCACTTCGGCCAGCCGTTCAAGCGCAGCGAGAATCATCGCCTGTTCCCACGCGGGGAGCGAACCGAAGTCGTCCCTGAACCTGTTCTGCAGCAGATCGGGTGCGTTTTCGAGGGTGGCCTTGCCGGCATCGGTTACGTGCAGCAGCATCCGCCGCCGGTCAAAATCTGCGCGAGTGCGGGAAAGATAGCCCGCCGCGACAAGGCGATCGACGATATTCGTAATGGTCGCCTGGCCGAAGTTCAGGGCGCTGGCGATACCGGTGGGGGTCGCCTCTCCACGTCGTCCCACCTCTTGCAGCACGAGCAACTGCGAAGGCGCGAGCCCTGTGGCAGCGGCAAGCTTCCGGCTGCTCAGTTCCGATGCGCGGAGAATGCGGCGCAAGGCACGCAGGGTTTCTGTGGCGATCGCCGTTTCCATAGCCGCAAATTAGCTTCTCTCCCACACATTTCCACACTGATTATATTTCGATTTTCAAAGGGTAATTTCGGGTTTCAAAGCATATCTGACAGGCTGGTGGACACTCCTGCGGTTGAAAAAACAACATATTAGGGCCATATGGCCGCGCGGCGGGGCCGACTCCGCCTTGAGGTGAACAGAATAACGCTTCGGAGGGTGAACTAATTCATAGTGACGTTGCATCGTCCGTACCGGCAGCCGAGAGTGGGCCGTCGGACACGGCAACATCCAGCAATCCGCCAATACGGTTTCGCAAACCTGTGGCGGAAGATGGCCCGGCAGTGACCGCCCTGATCGCATCCTGTCCGCCGCTCGATCCCAACTCTGCCTATTGCAACCTTCTGCAATGCTCGCATTTCTCGGACACATGCATTGTGGCGGAATGCGACGGCAAGGTCGTCGGCTGGATTTCGGGCTATCGCCTCCCTCAAGACGCCAGCCGCTTCTTCGTCTGGCAGGTTGCCGTGTCTTCGTCCCAGCGCGGACGGGGGCTCGCAGGGAAGATGCTCGACGGCCTGCTGGAGCGTGACGAAGCGACGGGCGTCACGCATGTCCTGACGACTGTCACGCGCGACAACGACGCATCGCGGGCCATGTTCCGCAACTGGGCCAACAGGCACGACGCCCCGCTCAACGAAAGCGAACTGTTCGACCGCGACCGCCATTTCGCCGGCAAACACGACAGCGAATGGCAAATCGCGATTGGGCCTCTGACGCCCTGAAACACTTATCGAGAGGAAGATACTTCCATGACGATTACTCCTAAACCGACCCGAAAACGTCCCGAAACCGCTATTTACGAGCGGAGGGAGTCCCGTGTCCGGAGCTACGCCCGCGCCATGCCACGCGAGTTCACCAGCGCCAAGGGCGCCTGGATGCATGACAGCGAGGGCGGGCGCTATCTCGATTTTCTGTCGGGCTGCTCCTCGCTCAATTACGGGCACAACCATCCCGTACTGAAAGAGGCTTTGCTCGACTATATCGCCAGCGACGGCGTTACCCACGGCCTCGATCTGTACACGAGCGCCAAGACCGATTTCCTCGAAACATTCGAAAACGTCATTCTGAAGCCGCGCGGGCTCGACTACCGGGCCATGTTTACCGGGCCGACCGGCACGAACGCGGTTGAAGCAGCGATCAAGCTCGCGCGGAAAGTGACCGGACGCGAAATGGTGATCGCTTTCACCAACGGATTCCACGGCATGACTCTGGGCGCCCTCGCCTGCACCGGCAACGCCGGCAAGCGCAGCGGCGCGGGTGTGCCGCTCAACCATGTCTCGCATGAACCGTTCGACGGCTATTTCGGCCCTGATGTCGACACTGCGGAGTTGCTCGAGCAGCGTCTGTCCGATCCTTCCAGCGGACTGGATGCGCCGGCAGCGATCCTCGTCGAAACTGTTCAGGGCGAAGGCGGCCTCAATGTCGCATCGCCTGAATGGCTCCGTTCGATCGCCAGGATCGCAAAGCGCCATGGCGCTTTGTTGATCATCGACGACATCCAGGCCGGTTGCGGCCGCACCGGCAGCTTCTTCAGCTTCGAATCCATGGGCTTTACGCCCGACATCGTCACTTTGGCGAAGTCCCTGTCCGGCATGGGCCTGCCGTTCGCGCTGACGCTGTTCCGGCCCGACCTCGATATCTGGTCCCCGGGCGAACACAACGGGACTTTCCGCGGCAACAACCACGCGTTCGTGACCGCCACTGCTACCTTGCGCCATTTCTGGCAGAACGACTCATTCGAGGAAGACATCGCAAGGCGCTCTGAAATCCTCGGGGATCGTCTGTCGACTATCGCCAGCAGGCACGGTCTCACGACTTGCGGGCGCGGGATGATGCAGGGAATCGACATGGGCGACGGCGAAACCGCCAGCGCCGTCTGCGCCCAGGCCTTCGAACGCGGCCTGGTGATCGAAACCAGCGGCGCGCACGATCAGATTGTGAAGGTTCTTGCCCCGCTTACCATCGAGGACAGCGAACTGACCGCGGGCCTCGATATCCTCGACAAATGTATCGATCTGGCCATGTCCCCGGTGCTCGGGGCGGCCGCATAAGGAATTCCAGACATGCTTATCCGAACCTTGCGCGAAACTCGCGCTTCCGACCTCAACGTAAAGTCAGACGGGTGGGAGAGCGCCCGCATGCTGTTGAAAGACGACGGCATGGGCTTTTCGTTTCACATCACGAAGCTCTACGCCGGTTCCGAACTGAAGATGCACTATCAGAACCATCTCGAAGCGGTGATGGTTCTGAAGGGCACGGGCACGATCGAAGATCTGGCCACCGGTGAGACGCACGAATTGCGGCCGGGCACCCTCTATGCCCTGAACAACAACGACCTGCATATCGTCCGCCCCGAAACGGACATCCTGACGGCCTGCGTGTTCAATCCACCGGTCACCGGCAAGGAAGTGCATGACGAAACCGGCGCTTATCCGGCCGACCCCGCATTGGCGGAGGAGGCCTGAAGGCATGACGGATCAGTCTCCGATCGACCTTTATCCATCGCGCTTCGCCGCGCGGCCGGAGCGGCGCGAGCGGATCGACCCCGTTTTTCATGGCCAATGGCACGAAGGGGCTCCGTTGAGCGCCGAACAAGCCGCCAGCTTCGACCGTGACGGCTTCCTCGTCCTGCCGGAAGTCTTCACGGAAGAGGAAGTGACCCTGCTCCAGCAGGAGGCCGGTACGCTTCTGGGCGATCCCGCCACGTTGGACGATGAAACGCTGATACTCGAACCCGGAAGCGACGAAGTGCGTTCGATCTTCGCGATCCACGAACAGAGCGCACTGATGCGTCGGCTGGCGGAAGATCAGCGCCTGGCAGGCGCCGCTTCGTTCCTGCTGGATGACGAAGTCTACGTCCACCAGTCACGCCTGAACTACAAGCCGGGCTTTCAGGGCAAGGAATTCTACTGGCATTCCGACTTTGAAACCTGGCACGTGGAAGATGGCATGCCGCGCATGCGGGCCTTGTCGATTTCCGTCCTGCTGGCGGAAAACACACCGAACAATGGCCCGTTGATGCTGATCCCCGGATCACATCGCACATACCTAAGTTGCGTCGGCGAAACGCCGGAAGATCACTACAAGCAATCGCTCAGGAAGCAGGATTACGGCGTTCCCGACGAATATAGCCTTGCCGAACTGGCGACAGAGCACGGCATTACCGCACCGGTCGGCCTGCCCGGCAGCGTCGTGATCTTCGACTGCAACGTCATGCACGGTTCCAACGGGAATATTACGCCGTTTCCGCGCTCCAACGCGTTTTTCGTCTTCAATGCGGTATCCAATCGGCTGGTGAAGCCGTTCGGGCCCGAAAACCCGCGTCCCGACTTTATCGCCTCGCGCAAAGTCACTCCCATAACCCCGGTCGACGGACCGCTTGCCGGGGCAGATCGCCGCTGATGGTCATTGCCAGTTTCCTCGGGTTCCTGATCCTCTTTCTCGGAATCGGGCTCGCTTCGGCCAGACAGGCCCGAGGGGACAGGCAGGACTATTATCTTGCAAGCCGGACGGTTTCGCCAATGTTCGTCGGGCTGTCGGCAGTTGCCACGAACAACAGCGGCTACATGTTCATCGGAGTGATCGGCTACACCTACGCCGTCGGCCTCGCCTCCATCTGGCTCATGTTCGGGTGGATCGCCGGGGATTTCCTCGCCTCCCTGTTCATTCACAGGCGTCTGCGCGTTGCGACCGAACAAACGGGCGAAGCCTCGTTCGGTGCCGTACTCGCACGCTGGAACGGGACGGACATGCAGGCATGGCGCCGCATTGCCGCGTTGGTCACAGTGTTATTCCTGGGCGCCTATGCGGCGGCGCAGATCGCCGCCGGCGGCAAGGCCCTCGAAGGGGTGCTGGGCTGGGATCGCACGACCGGTGCATGGATCGTCGCCGCGATGGTGCTGGCCTATTCCATTGCCGGCGGAATACGTGCTTCCATATGGACCGACGTCGCACAAAGCGCGGTCATGGTCATCGCCATGGCCATTCTCGTATTCGCGGGCGTGTCGGCACTGGGTGGCATAGGTCACACGGTTGCCGAATGGCAGGCAATCCCCGGCTATTTCGACCTGACACCGCCGGACCTCATCACGCCCGGTCTGCCCGGCCTCGCCCTGTTCATTCTCGGATGGCTGTTCGCCGGGCTGAGCGTAATCGGCCAGCCTCACGTCATGGTCCGTTTCATGGCACTGGACAACGCCACCCATATGACATCCGCGCGGGCGTGGTATTACGGCTTCTTCACGGCCTTCTATGCCCTTGCGACTATGGCCGGAATGCTCGCGCGCCTGCACCTGCCCCAACTGGGCGGGCTCGACCCGGAAATGGCCTTGCCGACAATGGCACGCCATTTGCTGTCGCCGTTCCTGGTCGGCGTAATTTTGGCCGGAGTCTTCGCGGCGACCATGTCTACGGCTGACTCGCTGGTGCTGAGCTGTTCCGCCGCACTTACACACGATCTCCTGCCCGAACGGATCGAACATCCGGCCTTGATGAAACTCGCCACTGCCGGGGTCACGATTCTTGCACTTGGTATCGCGATTTCCGACAATTCGAGCGTATTCGATCTCGTCATCCTGGCCTGGTCGACACTGGCCGTCACTTTCGGTCCACTGCTGATCCTGCTCGCGATAGGCCGACAGGTGAGCCAGATCCGCGCCATCATAATGATGCTGGCTGGAATTGGCGTTGCGCTCGCCTGGCGTCAGGCGGGCCTGCAGGACATGCTCTACGAAGGTTTGCCGGGAATGTTCGCCGGTCTGCTGGTCGGCCTGCCATGGTCGAGCCGGGCCATGCGGGTCGGCCTCTAGAGAGCCATCGCCGCGCAATCTCCATATGCACCGCGCAGTATCCAGACCGCGACCGTTGCCTGTCGCCCCAAGGCAATAACGCAATAGCGACAGGGCCTTCACACGCCCCTCCGATGGCCTTACCCTTTTGCCGAGGGCCAGACGCGTCCTGGCCCCAGTGATCAAGCTCTGCCGCGCGCCCAGCAACCAACCGTCCGAGGCCACCATGTATCCTGCAATTCAATTCCTGATCGATGGCACATGGCGCGATGGCGTCGGCGATGCCGAGCCGGTGCTCAATCCCGCCACCGGGGCCTCGCTCGGTGACTGCCCCATGGCCACGGCGCAAGTCCTTGATGAAGCACTGGCTGCGGCCGAAGCCGCTTTCAAATCCTGGCGCAAGACGGCTGCGATCGACCGGGCACGCATCATGGGAAAGGCCAGCGACCTGTTACGGGAACGGGCCGACCGAGTGGCCGAAGTGCTGACCCTGGAACAAGGCAAGCCGATCGGCGAAGCCCGGACGGAAGTCATCTATGCCGCCGACGTCATCGAATGGTACGCGGAAGAGTGCAAGCGGACATACGGGCGCATTGTCCCCGGCCGGGTTCCCGGCACTCGCCAACTGGTGATGCAGGAACCAGTCGGCGTAGTCGCCGCTTTCTCACCTTGGAATTTCCCGGCACTGACCCCGATCAGGAAAATCGCGGGGGCCATCGCGGCAGGATGTTCGATCATTATCAAGCCATCCGAGGAAACACCGGGCACATGCGTTGAGATGGCCCGATGCTTCGTCGAAGCGGGGCTTCCTGACGGAGTGCTCAACGTCGTATTCGGCCAGCCCGCCTTCGTCTCCGAACATTTGATGAAATCGGATACGGTCCGCAAGATCTCGTTCACCGGGTCCGTGCCAGTGGGCAAGCTGCTGATGCGGCAGGCAGCAGACACTCTCAAGCGTACGACGCTGGAACTGGGCGGCCACGCGCCCGTGATCGTGTTCGATGATGTCGATGTCGAAAAGACCGTCCAGAGCCTTGTCGCAGGCAAGTTCCGCAACGGGGGGCAAGTGTGCGTTTCCCCGACCCGGTTCTATATCCAGCAGGACATCTACGAACCTTTCGCCGCCCGCTTTGCGGAATTGGCATCCGCGTGGAAAGTCGGCCCCGGAATAGATCCCGAAAGCCAGATGGGCCCGCTGGCGAACCCGCGCCGCGTGGACGCGATGGAAGACTTCGTCCGCGATGCGCGCGAAGCGGGGGGCAAACTCCTTACCGGGGGAAGCAAACTGGGCAATCAGGGGTTCTTCTTCCAACCGACGGTCATCAAAGATCTGCCCGATACCTGCAAGCTGATGACGGACGAACCGTTCGGCCCGATTGCCCCGATCGTCCCCTTCCGGACGTTCGATGAAGTCATCGAACGCGCGAACGCACTGCCGTTCGGCCTGGCTTCCTACGCTTTCACTCGTTCACTCCAGACCAGCCAGGCGGTTTCGGACGCAATCGAGGCCGGGATGATGGGTATCAATACACTCGCTATTTCCACCCCTGAAACACCGTTCGGCGGGGTAAAATATAGCGGCCATGGGCGCGAAGGGGGGATCGAAGGATTGGAAGCGTATATGAATTTGAAATTCGTCGCCTCCGCCTGACGGCGATGTCCGGGCCCGCTCTGCCGCTCGGCAGGAATCATCCAAGGCCCGGAAATCGCCTTGAAACCGCGATGCACAACCAGCAAACTGATTGTGCGATATGACGGATCGTTTTTCCCAGCCGAACCAGAGAGGCCTTTCCCCGGCGGAAGCTTCCGCACGCTTGGCAACTGACGGGCCGAACGAGCTTCCCGGCGGCAGGCGGCGTTCGGTCTTCGGCATTATCTTCGGCGTGTTGCAGGAGCCGATGCTGCTGTTGCTGCTGGCCGCAGGACTGATCTACCTCCTGCTTGGCGAATTGCATGATGCACTGATCCTGATGGCGTTTGCCGGGCTGACCATTGTCATCGCCATTGTTCAGGAAGCGCGCACCGAACGGGCGATAGACGCCTTGCGCGATCTCAGCATGCCACAGGCCACTGTTATCCGTGGCGGTCGGAAACAGACCATTCCATCGCGCGAAGTGGTTCGGGGCGACCTGCTCGCCATTGCGGAAGGCGGGCGTGTCGCTGCCGATGGCTGGATCATCGAGGCCGATGCCCTGCAAGCGGACGAGGCCATTCTGACCGGGGAATCCATTCCCGTCGCCAAGATTCCGGTCGATGGGGCGGAACCGGACCACCCGCCTCTGCCGGGTGGGGACGACGTTCCCTATGCCTATTCGGGTACGCTGGTCGTGCGCGGGTCCGGGCTGGTTCATGTTGCCGCTACCGGCCCGCTCACCCAGATTGGCGCAATCGGCCGGTCGCTGGCGACGCTGGAAACCGAAACCCCTCGTCTTGCGCTTCAGACCCGCAAGCTGGTGCGCTGGTTCGCGGTTGCCGGGCTCGGCGTCAGTTTACTGGCAGTGCTGCTTTACGGGTTGCTCAGGGGCGGATGGCTGGATGCTCTCCTGTCCGGCATTGCCTTGGCAATGTCGCTTCTACCGGAAGAGTTGCCGGTAGTGCTGACCCTGTTCATGACCATGGGCGCGTTACGCATGTCACGCTCGCGAGTGCTTGCGCGCAAGGGTACGGCAATCGAAACGCTGGGCGCCGCCACTGTCCTGTGTACCGACAAGACCGGGACATTGACGCAAAACCGCATGGAAATCGCCGAGCTGCGCCTGCCGGACGGGACCGCCCTCTGCCCCGCGGAAAATGGCGCGACTTTTTCGGAAAAGTTCGCCCGACTTGCCCGCACCGGCATCCTTGCCTGCCCGGAAGATCCCTTCGACCCCATGGAAAAGGCATTTCATGCCCTGGCCAGACAGCATCCGCAGGCATCCCTGCAGGATCATATGGAAAACGGCTGGGCCCTGCACCATCACTACGCACTGGCACCGGAATTGCTGGCCATGTCACAAGTGTGGGACACCGGCGACCAGGCAGACCGGATCGTGGCCGCGAAGGGTGCCCCGGAAGCGATCGCGGACCTTTGCGGCCTTGCCCCAGCAGAACGACAGGCAATGTTGGACGCAGTGTCCGACATGGCCAACCACGGCTTGCGCGTACTTGGCGTTGCCGAAGCGCGCTGGGACGATAGCGCGCTGCCGGAAAGCCAGCGGCGGTTCTCATTCTCTTTCGCCGGGCTCGTCGGACTGGCCGATCCCGTCCGCGACACCGTGCCCGCCGCCGTGCGGGAATTACAGGAAGCCGGCATCCGCGTCGTCATGGTGACAGGCGACTATCCGGCTACGGCCAGCGCCATCGCCGCCCAGGCAGGCATCGCCGCTGGCGAGGTCTTATCCGGCCCTGAAATGACGGAAATGGGCGATGCCGAACTCGCCCGGCGGATCGGCTCCATCACCGTTTTTGCGCGGGTCATGCCGGAACAAAAGCTGCGCATCGTGCGGGCGCTCAAGACTGCGGGTGAAGTCGTCGCCATGACAGGCGACGGCGTGAACGATGCGCCTTCACTGAAGGCCGCTCATATCGGTATCGCAATGGGCCAGCGGGGGACGGACGTAGCCCGTGAGGCGTCGTCCATTGTCCTGCTCGATGACGACTTCGGCACCATCGTCACGGCGGTCCGGCTGGGACGGCGAATATACGACAATATCCACAAGGCGACCGGCTTCATCTTCGCAGTTCACCTGCCTATCGGCGGACTTGCCATCGCCCCACTGCTCACCGGTTGGCCCCTTATCCTCGGGCCGGTCCACATTGCTTTGCTGGAGATGATTATCGACCCTGTCTGTTCGCTGGCATTCGAGGCGGAACAGGAGGAGAGCGACATCATGCGACGCAAGCCACGCGATCCTGCAAGCCCGCTGGTAACACGCGGGCTTGCCGAATGGTCGGTGGCACAAGGCGCAACTGCGCTGCTTCTCCTGCTGGCACTTGCTGCCTGGGCCAACCTTTCCGGTATGGGAGAGGAAATCGCCAGGGCGACATGTTTTGCCGGTCTGATCGCTGCTGTTCTGGTTCTCGTCCTCGCCAACCGCACCTTCCGGACGGGCCACGGGGCCCATCGCAAAGGGCACAACCTTACCCTTGCCATTATCCTCGGCGTGACGGCCACGATCTATATGCTGCTGTTTCTGGTGCCGCCGGTTGCCGGGGTTTTCCGCTTCGCCGTCCTGCAACCCGCCGGTGTTGTCGCCGTGGCTTTCATGGGCTCAATGCTCATCCTCGCGCTGGCCCTGATGAAGAGACGTTTCCGCACTGCCCTCACCCGTTGAGAGCGCCCTCAATGCCCGTGCAGATAAATGGCATAGGAACTGAGCAGATAGACCGCGAGCAGCGAGAGGCTGATCCAGCCGATCACACCAAAAAACCGGTTTCCCGGCCGATATAGCAGCCCGACAATCAGGATTCCGGCCATGATCGCACCGGCAAAGGCCGTAACAGCATGAGCTGGCGAAACGGCGGAAAACAGGGATCCTTGGCTATAGCCAATGTCGTCGATGGCAATCACCAGGATCACGAACAGATTACTGCCCAGAAGATTGCCGATCGCCATATCGGCTGAGCCGAGCCGAAGTGCGGTGATCGTCACGACCAGTTCGGGCAGCGAAGTTGCCGCCGCTACAAACAGCGTCCCCACGAACGTCGTCTTCCATGCCATCGCTTCGGCCACGGCAAGTCCGGCAAATGGCAGCGCCGCGCCGCCCGCGCCGATTACCAGAGCCGCCAGGCAATAGCGGACGACAGAACGGCGCAGCGTTTCCTCTTCCTGCGGCGGCCGTACTGGTTCGCTGGCGCTGAGATGCGGGCGCCGTTCGTAGAAAAAGGCGGCGCGCATCGCCACGATGTAAAGCAGGATCAGGAACGGTGAATAGACGCTGACATGGCCGATCCGGAAATCGAGCCCTTCACGCGCCACCAGCACCAGAGCCCCGACAAAGCCGATCAGGATCACCCCGAAACCTGCCGTCAGGATGTGGCCCTGATCGATCCGCCGCCAAACCGGCTCGTCCCGCGACAGGGCGTCGAGCACGACGAGCATGACAAGATTGAAGATGCAGCTGCCCAAGGCGTCGCCCATGGCGATGTTCGGTGCATCGGCCAGCGCAGACGCGCTGACCCCGGTGTACAATTCAGGCAATGATGTGGCCGTGGCCAGCATCACCAGCCCTGCCCAGCTATGAGACATGCCGGTCAACCGGGCGATCCGTTCACCATTGCGCGTCAGGATCGGCCCGGCAACGCCGATAACCGCCATGCAGGCAGCGAACTGAAGCCAGGCGAGTACGATTGCCATCTCCGCATGGCCTACCGGAGATCGAGCGCGATTTCCAATGGGTAGCGCACAAGGCGCAATCGCCGCGTCATCACCCTATCGCGATCCGTCTCCCCGTTTTTCAGTCTCGCTCTCCCTGCAGCCGGGGAGCGCATTTCAACCGCGTTGATATGAAATTTTCATTCATGAAATTGTTGTAATATTGCATGGATCAGGTCCGATAAATCACACCATATCTGACAATATAACCATTTGAGACATATCCAGCGCGCTTTGGCGGGGACGGGCCAATAGGGTATTTTGTTGCCCGTCTCCGTGCTTCAAAATGCCGACAAATCAAAATGAACATAAAACATCTCAGGAGAGGGCAAGATGAGAATACTTACACGTTATGGTGCCATAAGCTTGGCCGCGCTGGCTTTTTCACAGGCGGCCTACGCACAGGATGGCAACGCCCCCCAAGCCGACACCACCAGCCAGGGCCTGCAGGATATCGTGGTGACGGCGCGGCGTTCGAGCGAATCCCTGCAATCGGTGCCCGTTGCGGTTACAGCGCTTTCCGGCGAATTTCTTGAACGGCAGAACGTGACTGATGCCACGTCGCTGCCTCGGCTGGCCCCCAGCCTGACCATCGAACAGCAACCGTCCAGCCTGTCGGCAGCATCGATCTTCATTCGCGGTATCGGCAACAACGAACCATCCGCTGTGTCCGAACAGGGCGTGGGCGTCTATCTCGACGGCGTCTATCTGGCCCGTGCGGCCGGTGCTGTCTTCGATCTGCTCGATCTCGAACGCGTCGAAGTCCTCCGCGGCCCGCAAGGTACACTGTTTGGCCGCAACACCATCGGCGGTGCATTGCAGCTGGTGTCGAAGAAGCCGACCGACGAGTTCCACGCCACCGCGAAGGCAGGTTTTGCCCGCTATAACGACTGGTATGTCCGCAGCCGGATCGACACCGGTTATATCGGCAATTCCCCCATCAAGGCTTCCATTTCCGCCCAGCACCGCGAAGCGAACGGGTACACCAACAATACGCTGACCCCGTCTTCGAAGGATCCTGGCTCTCTGAATGCCGACACCTTGGCCGTCGCGTTGCAGGCCGACCTGAGTGACCTGACCATCAATTACAATTTCGACTATGACCATCGGCGCGGCACGCCTGCGTTCTTCCAGATGGTTGCGACCACCCCCAGCTATGCGGACTATTTCGGCCAGTCCGAGAGCCTGGGCGGAGCGCCGTTCGTAGTCGACACGGTGCGGCGCCAGGATGTTCAGCAGGCTGGCTTCGTCGATCGCAAGGGGAATTACCGTTACGATTCGATCACCCGCGTTCAGGGGCACAGCCTGACGCTCAGCTACGAAGCGATGCCTGAGCTGACGATCAAGTCGATCACGGGTTATCGCAAGTTCTTCCAGGACACGACACTCAACCTCACCGGCAACGGGACGTTGAAGGGTGTGGTACTGGATTTCGATTCACCCACGCTGACATCGGTTCAGACCGTGGTTCCCTATACCGGCAACAACGCACCGCAGAAGCAACACCAGTTCAGCCAGGAATTCCAGGCGCTGGGTACGGCGGGCGACTTCAGCTATCTGTTCGGTCTCTATTACTTCTATGAGAAGGCTTCGGAATATAACCGTCAGGCGTTGACTGCGGTTCTGCCCGTCTCCGCCCTGGCCTATGCCGGATTCGAGCCTGAAACCGCCGACGCGGTAGCCGCACTCAATCCTGGTCTCGAAAACGTCGGCCTTAACCTCTTCCCGGTTCAGGCATTTGGCGGAACTGCGAAGTCGAAGGCCGTATTTGGTCAGGTAAGTTGGAAACCGTCCGCCCTGGATGAAAAGCTCGAACTGACGTTGGGCGGGCGCTACACATCGGACAAGAAAACGATTTATCTGGCCGGGGATGTCAATCCGGTGCTCCGTGGCAAGGTGAAGTATGACAACTTCTCCTGGCTGGCTTCGCTATCTTACAAGTTCTCGCGCGATGTGATGGCCTATGCCCGCGTTTCTACCGGCTACCGCTCGGGCGGGATCAACCCGCGCGCTTCGGTCATCAATACCTTCGAACCGGAAAAAGCGACATCATACGAAGTCGGGATCAAGTCGGAACTGTTCGACCGCCGGGTTCGCTTGAACCTTGCCGCCTATATCACCGACTATGACAACCTGCAGATTCAGCAGTTTGCAGCCGGATCAGCCGGCGCCACTTCACTGATCGTCAATGCGGGCAAGGTTCAGCTCAAGGGCTTTGAGGCCGAAGCAGCCATCATGCCCTTACCTGGCCTGACGATTGACGGATCGGTCGGCCATGTCGATACCAACTACAAGACGTTCCTGTTTCGCGACCCCAATACGAATGACATCGTCGATGTCGCGGATATTGCGAAGCCGGCTTATACCGCCCGCTGGACTGCAAGGATCGGTGGTGAGTTCGAACAGCCGCTGGGCGACGCGACCGCCCGGCTGCGGGTGGACTATTCCTACCGCACGTCGATGTACGTCAATGCGCTGGACCTGACGACGCCGTTCAACGAAAACATCAAGTCGCCGCCGGACAACAATCTGAGAGCGCGTCTGTCGATCGAAGACATTCAGTTGGGTGGTTCGACACTGGAAATCGGCGTGTGGGGCGACAACCTCACTAACGAGAAGATCCTGGTCTATGGCATCGACTTCGGGTCGCTCGGCTTTGCCGGTGCGACTTTCAAGAAGCCGCGCACATATGGCGTCGACGCCAAGATCAGCTTCTAAAAGCAGGTCCAATACAACAGCCTTCGGGCCCGGAGCGGGACGACAACCCGCTCCGGGCCCGAATTGCTTGTATTCACTTCAGGTGTTCCGGAACTGGCTCGTCTATGGTTTCCCTCGTTTCCGGCTTGTCACGCTGGAAACCATGCATTTCAAACCACCACTGCATTGCGATGATCCCGCCCTTGGCCGGCTGCAAAGTGGCAATGATGAGCAGTAACGCCAGCGTGACTGCAATCGTTGCAAGCGCCCAGACGGGCAGCTGCGTTTCCTGAACCAGCCCGATGATAACGGGCGCCATGACATGGCCGGTCACCAGAATGGAGACATAGGCAGGAAAATCGTCGGCACGCTGCGGCGTCCAGTCCTGTCCGCATGCCGGACAGGTATCCACTGGCTTGAGGAATTTCCTGAACAGCCGCGCACCGTTGCAGCGCGGGCACCGGCCCTTCAATCCCCGGAGAATGGCTGCCCATACGCTATGCGGTGGCGGCATGGCCACGAGGCTGTCCGGCTCGTGGGCAGCAGCGGATACCGCCACTGCGTCATGGCCGGCATTCTCCCGATCGAAGGGCCTGGTAACTTCAGGCATCCACGGTTCCAGGTGCGGCTTGTTTGACGCTATCGTCGACGTGGTCTTCGAACTGGGCGAAGTTGTCGACGAAGAGCTGGACGAGTTTCTGTGCGGTGGCGTCGTATTCGTCCTTGTCCGTCCAGG
>NZ_JRQQ01000014.1 GCF_001625325.1 Croceicoccus estronivorus | reverse complement strand
TTTCTGGCCCCGAAAAGGAAATGGTGCGCCCTGCAGGAGTCGAACCTGCGGCCTCAGGATTAGAAGTCCCGTGCTCTATCCAGCTGAGCTAAGGGCGCGCATGCCGATGGATCGGCCGCGCGTGCCATAGCGTGCTTTTCCCCTGCCGCAAATCGCTATAGGCACGTATTTCATGGAGCATGAACCCAAACGCATCGAGGGGCGCGCCGGTGGGCGTAGACACTTCCGCTATTACGACCTCGTAATGGCCGGGTTTGTGGCAATTCTGTTGCTTTCCAACATCATCGGCGCATCGAAGCCGAGTTTCGTCACTTTGCCGAATGGTATGGAATGGTCGTTCGGCGCCGGAGTGTTGTTCTTCCCGATCAGCTATATTATCGGCGATGTCCTCACCGAGGTTTACGGATATGCCCATGCCCGCCGGGTGATCTGGGCCGGATTCGGGGCTCTCATATTCATGGCCTTCATGGCATGGGTAGTTGTCGCCTTGCCCCCTGCCAAAGATTGGCCCGGACAGCAGGCATACGAATTCGTTTTCGGCAACAGCTGGCGTATCGTGCTCGCCTCCATGACCGCCTTCTGGGTTGGTGAATTCGCCAATTCCTATGTACTCGCCCGCATGAAGCTGTGGACCGGTGGCAAGTACCTGTGGACCCGCACGATCGGCTCCACAGTGGTCGGACAGGGGCTGGATAGCCTGATTTTCTATCCTCTGGCATTTTATGGTCTCGCCGGCTGGCCGCCAGAACAGCTCATGCAGGTCGTGCTCTCCCAATGGCTGATCAAGACAAGCTGGGAAGCTTTGCTGACCCCGCTTACCTACATCGTGGTCGGCTGGCTCAAACAACGTGAAGGCGTGGAAGTATTCGACAGCGATACCGATTTCTCGCCATTCGCCACGACGCGCTGAATACGGCTCAGCAATGCCGATTGATCGCGTTACCCTGTCCCACTTCCGAAACCATACGGAAAGCCAATTGGATGGAACCCGCCATTTCAATTTGTTGGTGGGAGAAAACGGTGCGGGAAAAACCAATGTGCTGGAGGCCTTGTCGCTTTTTGCCCCCGGTCGGGGACTTCGCCGGGCAGCACTGGTAGAGATGGCGAAATCAGGGGGGACGGGCGGTTTTGCTGTCAGTGCCTTGCTTGACTGCCGCGATGGGAGTGATCCCGTCCGCCTGGGGACAGGCACGCGAAGTGACCGTCCCGGGCGTCGACTGGTGCAGATCAATGGTGCGAATGCCAGTGCGATCGGGCTTGGTGAATGGCTTGCGACAAGCTGGCTCACCCCCGCGATGGACGGCTTGTTCACCGACAGTGCAGGCGCCCGGCGCCGCTATATCGATCGTCTGGCCCTTGCCCTCGATCCCGGCCACGCACGCCATGCCTCTCGTTACGAGACAGCCTTGCGCGAACGTAATCGGCTGCTCGACGGTGAGATGGAACCTGATTCAAGCTGGATGGATGCTGTCGAAACGCAACTGGCGAGTCATGGTTCTTCACTGGCTGCCGGAAGAGCCACCCTTGTGGAACAACTCACCAGCGAGCTCAGCCTGCTCCCTGACCATCCCTTCGCCCGCCCTGCCCTAACTTACGTGGCCGGAGGCCCAGTGGAGCAAGGGGAGCTGGCCCGGGAGCTCAGGCTGCAACGAATGCGCGACCGTGCTGCCCGGCGTACGTTGACAGGCCCCCATCGCGACGAACTGGAGGTCCTCATGGCAGGAAAGCAGATGCCCGCCGCAAGCTGTTCCACAGGCGAGCAGAAGGCGATGCTGATTGCCATCACCCTCGCCCATGCTGAACTGGCTGCGCGGGGGCGCCCCGGCATGCTGTTACTGGATGAAGTCGCGGCCCATCTCGACCCGGTACGACGGATGGCTCTGTTTGAGCGGTTACGGGCCGGTGAAGCACAAGTGTGGATGACTGGTACCGAGCTTGCCCCATTCGATGCGATTGCCGGAGAAGCAGCAGTTTGGCGAGTCATCAGCGGCAGGGTTGAAAGGGCCGGCTAATTCCCGGCCCCATCCCCATGCCACGGGCATTATTCAGGCGAAAACATCCGCGCTCATCGGGTCCTTGGGGTCCGCACCATAGCGGTTCGGTCCCGGCGTGCCCGGCAACAACATGAGCACCAGAAACGCAATTCCCGCGATCAGGTTCACAAACGGAATCATGTAAGCCACGATCAGTCCAAGATACCACCAGCCGGACATATCGCGATCATGCAAACGGCGAACAGAAACGGCGATTCCCGGAATGATCGTCCCGAGGCCCCACACCAACAGAAGAATTACTGCGATCCAGAAGAGGCCGCCAAAGGCAGGCATTCCAGCACCCGGATTTTCAAGTTCCGCGAGGGAGACGCCCCCCGCCAGCATGACAGTCATCAGCACGAAGCTGACGATCACGTTCAGCAAAGCGAACATCCAGAATTCCAGCCGCCGGGAACGCCCGGAAAAATCGGCATAACGCTTCAATGGCAGGATCATCCATTCCATGTTGTTTTCCCCTCTCTCTCGGCAGGAAGTGCCGCCTGGGGCAAAGAGATCATGGAAATCCACAAATCGCAATGGGGGAAGGCGCTGAGAACAACTACCCTCCCCGCTTGATCGGCGGCCTTGCTCCAATCACCATTTATAGCGCGCAGCCACCCCATAAGTACGCGGCTGGTTCGCATAACCGGAAACCGCCAACGGCTGCGCCACGGAATCGAAAATGCGGTTGAAGTATCGATCATCGAGCAGATTGCGGCCCCACACCGACAGTTCCAGCCCATTCTCCATGGCATAAGTCAACGAAGCGTCGACCTCGTCAACCTGACGTTTGAATTTGCCCGCCGCATCGATCGCGGGCTGATAGTCCACGACATTGCCTGCCGCATCACGCTGGATGAAACCGGGCAATCCTTCCACTGCCCAGGCAGAGGATTCATAGTGATAGGCCCCGCGCAATATCAGACGGTCGCCGTTCCCCAGATGCTGATCCCACTGGGCACTGAACGTAGTCGACCATTCGGGGATTTCCGGCGGGCGACGGCCCGACTGATCTCCAACCGCAGATGCCACGAAACTGTTGTACTTCGGATCAAGCCAGGTAATCGCCACCCCTAGAGTCAAAGGCGGAATGGGCCGGGCTGTCCCTTCGAATTCGACCCCGTAAGTCGACTGCTTCCCGGCATTGGCCAACGCAAATCCCGTTCCAAGGAAGATATTGGACTGGAAGCCTTTGATCGCTTGATAGAACACCGCGATATTGGCCGCATAATTGCGCCAGTTCCCTTTGGCGCCGAACTCTATGACTTTCGATTTTTCCGGATCGGCATAGCGTGTGCCGTAACGGAGGTTGGGGACGAGCAGCCCAGCCCCGGCGAGGTCGTTGGCCAAGGTCTGCGGAGGACGGCTGTCCCGCGAAAGGTTGACGGAACTCGCCTTGAAACCCGTCGCGTAGCTTGCATAGAGATTTACGTTGTCCGTCGCATCGTAGGCGAGCCGCAGCGTGTAGCTGAAATTGCCATCGTTGGTTTTGCCGTTCTCCACCGCGTTGGGAACGTTGACGAACGGCGGGAAAAGCTGGAACGAACGCAAGGGGCCAAGGGGGTTGGCCAGCGGATTATTCATGTTCGCGGAAGCAAAGGCAGCCGCTGTTGCCGCATCCAATCCGTTATTGAGAGCCCCCTGGTACAGCAGGCCGTAACGGAAAGGCGCATATTGCGGAGCGTCGAAATCAATCGCGGAGAATGTATCCAGCGACGTGATATCGGTCGTGAACGACTTCTTGTCCTTCGTGTAGTTCCCACCCATGGTCAACGTCAGACGGTCAGCCAGATCGATATCGAATTGGCCAAAAATGGAAAACGCTTCGCTATTCAGCGAAAGGTCCATGTTCTGCCCTGTCCCCGCCACCAGAAAGGTGCCGAGATACTGGGTCGGATCACCGTCGTAAGTACCGAATGCCCCCTCCAGCAGGCCGATACTCAACGCCCCCCCGCTGGAGCCCTGCACCAGCAGGTCGGCATAGGTTCTGAACTGGTCATCCAGAATCAGCGCTCCATTCTGGCGGAATTTCTCGTTGAGATAGAACACCCCGAACAGAGCGCTGATATCATCAGTCAGGTTTCCACTCACACGTAGTTCCTGAGTGAAACTCTTGAGCCTCTGGTCCTGCAAGTTTGTCGCCAACAAGCGCGCGCTGGTGAAGTCGGAATCCTGATCCGTCAGTGCGTTGGTCCGACGCAACGACGTGATCGAAGTGATCTGCATGGGCCCCACATCATAGTCGACCTGGGCCGAAATGCCGTAATTCTCGATCTTGTTGATCGACGGCATATTACTGTAAACTTTGTCATCGAACTGATCCGCCGGATCATTCACCATCCCCCCGATATAAGGCGAGAGGATCGCTGCGGTCGCTGCCGAACTCTGGATATTGACGACACCACAGCAATTTTCATCAATCTTGTCATAGTCGGCAATCACCCGGACCTTCAGGCGATCATCCGGTTCATAGAGCGCCTGTCCGCGGACGAACCACCGATTGCGCTCATTGGTTCTCGTACCGTCTCCCAGGTCCTTCATATAGCCGTCACGCTTGTTCAGCCCGGCAGCGAGACTGACTGCAAGAGCGTCCGTCAACGGGCCCGTCACATAGCCCTTGAGGACTTTCGCGTCGTAGTTGCCGTAGGATGCCTCAAGCGAACCGCCGAAGTCGAACTGCGGTTCTTTCGTCACTATCGAGATAACGCCGGCAGACGCGTTCTTTCCGAACAACGTCGATTGCGGGCCGCGTAGCACCTCAACCCGCTCGATATCCGGGAAATCGCTGATCTGCGACGCAGTGCGCGAACGGAACACCCCATCGACGAACACACCGACCGACGGTTCGATCCCCACATTGTTGGATCCATTGCCAAAGCCGCGAATGAAGAAGTTCGTCGCCGCAGAACCTTGCAGTTGCACGACACGAAGCGACGGCACCACACTGACCAGATCGGCAATATCACGCAATTGCGCGCGTTCGAGCGTCTCGGCGGTCGTGACCGTCACCGCCACAGGTACGTCCTGCAACGTCTTTTCCTGCTTGGTCGCAGTCACGATGATTTCGTTACCTTCGCTTTCCGCAAAGGTCGTTTCCCCAGCAGCACCAGCGGCTACACCATCCTGGGCAAGAGCCCCCAAGGGCACAAGCGCAGCGATCGTTCCCGCACCGCACAGGAACAATGAACGAAAGCGAAGGCCGCGATCCATTGCGACGTTCTTCATTTAGACCCCCTCTCTTCCTCAGGCGGTCCGCCAGGAAATTCCCCGTTCAGCCGCCCGTCTGTTTCGAGCGGTCGACCGGTGCCCTACCGAACCGACACGCTTGATAAACGGTCTTAATCACTTTTCAGTTAACTCCATTTTACACGCGCTGCTGGCGGACCACTTACCCATCGCTCAATATCGCCCTCAGCAGAGATATTGTCCAACATACTTGCCGTTCGACTTCCCTTGGTATAGGGGCGCGCCGTTTCGCGGGTGCAACATGCACAGGCATGACTGGCCCCGCCCCCTGCAATCGAAAGCACCGAGCAGCACGCATGTCCGCAGAAGCCTTGCGCAATATCGCGATCATCGCCCACGTCGATCACGGCAAGACCACCTTGGTCGACCAACTTTTCCGTCAATCCGGCACCTTCCGCGACAACCAGCGCGTGGATGAACGGGCCATGGATTCCAACGATCTGGAAAAAGAGCGCGGCATCACGATCCTCGCCAAATGCACCAGTGTCGAATGGAACGGCAACCGCATCAACATCGTGGATACGCCTGGCCACGCCGACTTCGGCGCCGAAGTGGAGCGTATCCTGTCCATGGTGGACGGTGTCATTCTGCTGGTGGACAGTGCCGAAGGCGCCATGCCGCAAACCAAGTTCGTAACGGGCAAGGCCCTTGCGCTTGGGCTGCGCCCTATCGTCGTGGTCAACAAGATCGACCGCCCGGATGGACGGCCGCAAGAGGTACTGGACGAAGTATTCGACCTGTTCGTCAGCCTCGATGCCAAGGATGAGCAGCTCGATTTCCCCGTGCTCTACGCGTCGGGCCGCAATGGCTATGCCAGCGACGATCAGGAAGCACGCGAGGGCACGCTTGAACCGCTGTTCCAGAAGATTGTCGGCCATGTGCCGGCCCCGGGGCTGGACGCATCCGGCCCCTTTACATTCCTTGCCACTCTGCTCGACCGTGACAATTTCATGGGCCGCGTGCTGACCGGCCGCGTTCAGTCCGGCACACTGAAGATCAACGATCCGATCCACGCGCTCGATATGGATGGCAAAGTGGTCGAAGCAGGTCGTGCGACCAAGCTGATGTCGTTCCGCGGGCTGGAACGGGTTCCGGTCGAGGAAGCCAAGGCCGGGGATATCATTGCGCTGGCGGGGCTGGAAAAGGCCACCGTCGCCAACACCATTGCCGACCCAGCGGTAAAACAGCCCATCGCAGCGCAGCCTATCGATCCACCGACCCTGGCAATGCGATTCTCCGTCAATGACAGCCCGCTTGCCGGACGCGAAGGCGACAAGGTTACCAGCCGCATGATTCGCGATCGCCTGTCACGCGAAGCGGAAACGAACGTCGCGATCCGTGTGACCGAAAGTGCCGACAAGGACAGCTTCGAAGTTGCCGGCCGCGGCGAATTGCAGCTTGGCGTGCTGATCGAAACGATGCGCCGTGAGGGTTTCGAGCTCGGCATTTCCCGTCCCCGCGTGATCTTTGGCGAAGAAAACGGACAGCGGACCGAACCATACGAAACCGTCGTGATCGATGTGGATGACGAATTTTCCGGCACGGTCGTCGAAAAGATGCAGCGTCGCAAAGCCGAACTGACCGAGATGCGGCCGTCAGGCCTCGGCAAGACCCGCATCACGTTTTCGGCGCCCTCTCGCGGGCTGATCGGCTACCATGGTGAATTCCTGTCCGATACGCGCGGGACCGGCATCATGAACCGCCTGTTCGAGAAGTATGGCCCCCACAAAGGTCCCATCGAAGGGCGCAGCAATGGTGTGCTGATCTCCAACTGCGCCGGCGAAGCGGTCGGTTACGCGCTCAATGCTCTGGAAGATCGCGGCATCCTGTTCGTAAAGCCGCAGGACAAGCTCTACGAAGGCATGATCATCGGTGAGAATGCCAAGCCTGACGATCTCGAAGTCAATCCGATGAAGTCGAAGCAGTTGACCAACTTCCGCTCCACCGGGAAGGATGACGCGATCCGCCTGACCCCGCCCACTGTCATGAGTCTCGAGCAGGCGATTGCCTACATCGATGATGATGAAATGGTCGAAGTCACGCCGCAGAGCATTCGTCTGCGCAAGGCAATACTCGATCCGCACGAACGCAAGAAGGCGAAGCGCAAGGAAGCTGCCTGAATTCCGTCAGACCCAGGCGAAAGCCCGTTCGATATAGGCTCGCCCCTTGCCGAACTGGCATTCGCCATGGGCCATGATGACGTTTTCCGGATCAAGTTCGAGCCAGTGCGCCTTCGCCCGGCGCAAATGACTCTTGTCGAAAAACGACAGCCTCCATTCCAGCGGGGCATAACCCCAACCTGCGACGATTTTCCAAATGCGAGCAATCGCGCGTTGCCACGGTGCCCAGTGCGCCTGCAGGAAGGCAGCACTGAAATTCTCTGACAGGTCGGCGAATATCAAAGTGCGCGACTGGCGATGAAAGAAGACAACTTCATCGAGCGCTGGCGATCCCCGCACCCAGAATTGCGCAATCTCATTGCGCCACCCCGGCGGAGCTTCGTCAGCCAGTGTACCCGCAAACCGCAGATCCGGGCGCTTGTCCGCAGTCGACTTGGTCCCCCACACTGCCGCATCCGGGTAAGCATCCTGCCAGTCGCCCAAAAACAGATGGTGGATCTTGTTGGGGCTGACCAAAAATCTCACCGTGCCAATTGCATCGAGTTCAGATTTCAAATTCGGGTTGAACGCAATCAGCGACCAGAACCACAAATCCCCTGACCGCAAACGCACGATCACCGAACGCGTCGGATAGGCAAAGCCATAGAAGGACACGCAATCGCCTTCAGCCAGCCAGATATCCTCGCCTATGGGTCGGAGCCGTTCCACATCGCATCCCTACACCGATGCTTCATTGGTGCAAAACACAGGCTGCACCCTGCCGCACTGACGTGCTGACGCAAGAACACAAGGCCTCACATACGAATTGCAGTCGAACGGGACGCGAGGAGAGCGCCCGGCAATCCGGTCACGCCCTCTTCGGTTCAGTCTAGTCTTCCAGATTGAAGCCGACTTTCAATGTTACCTGATAGTCGATCTCGCCTTCGTGATTCACGTAACCACGCGCATCGACGACTTCAAACCAGCGCACGTTGCGAACCGTTTTGCGAGCGCGATCGAGCGCCACCCGGATCGCCGCGTCCATTCCCTCTTTGGAGATTCCAACGATTTCGGTGAGCTTGTAGACGTGATGGTCCATTTAGGCCTCCTCTGCCAATTCCACCCGTCCAGCAGGAAGGCTACCTTCTCTCGCCCCGGCATACAAGGTGGCCCAGTATCAACCACTTCCAGTTGCAGTGAAATTTTCAACGGCCAGCCATTTCTGGCATAGCATCCCCATGCCTGCGTCAGCTCCTCCGGTATCCGGGGCGCCAAGCCTCTCGCCAAGTCGGATTTCCCCGCCTATGGGCCAACGCGTGATGGAAATATCCCAGCTTCGGATCGCACTGTTCAGCGGGAACTATAATTACGTCCGCGATGGCGCCAATCAGGCGCTCAACCGGCTTGTCGGGTATCTCTTACGACAAGGCGCACAAGTTCGTATCTATGCCCCGGTCGTGAAAGAACCCGCGTTCGAACCGACGGGCACACTGATCGGCATTCCATCAGTGGCGATTCCCCGGCGCAAGGAATACAGGTTCCCCATGGGCCTGTCTCAGGCCGTACGGCGCGATCTGGATGCGTTTGCGCCCAACGTGCTGCATGTCTCGTCACCCGATGTCACGGCCCATCGAGCCGTCAGCTGGGCGCGAACACGCGGCATCCCTGTGCTTGCTTCCGTCCATACCCGGTTTGAAACCTACATGCGCTATTACGGCCTCGGTTTTACCGAGCCGCTGATCGAAGCGATCATGCGCCGTTTCTACCGGCGATGCGATGCCGTGGTCGCACCATCGGAGAGCATGGCCCAGGTTCTGCGCGAAGAACGCATGGGCTTCGACATCTCCATCTGGTCTCGTGGCGTCGATCGCGAGATCTTCAATCCAGAGCGGCGTGACACGGAGTGGAGGCAATCCATGGGCATTGCCGACAACGACGTCGCAATCGGCTTTCTCGGACGGCTCGTTATGGAAAAGGGGCTGGACGTCTTTTCCGACACCATGGACGAATTGCGCCGGGCCGGCGTCCCCCACAAGGTCCTGGTGATCGGCGACGGCCCTGCACGGAACTGGCTGGAGAATCGCCTGCCAGGTACGGCCTTTGCCGGCTTCCAGAGCGGCAGGGACCTTGGCCGCGCGGTTGCCAGCATGGACATGCTGTTCAATCCGTCGGTCACGGAAACGTTCGGCAATGTCACGCTAGAGGCCATGGCCTGCGGATTGCCTGTGGTCGCCTCTGCCGCAACAGGCAGCGAAAGCCTGGTTGACGATGGGATTTCGGGCCGGCTGATCCGTCCCGGCGAAATCCATCATTTCGCACAGGCCCTCCGCGCCTATATCGAACAGCCCGAACTTCGCCGCAATCACGGCGCAGCCGGTGAGCGGCGCAGCCGCGATTTCGACTGGGATCGCATCAACCACACCGTCGCGGAAACCTATTGCCGTCTGGTCCGGCAAGCCGAAGGTTCATCCTAGACCACGGACTGATCTGACAGGGCTGGCGCCATGCCCCCTCCTTGCCCTATCAGGCGACAGTCATGAGCGACCTGTTCGAAGACACACCCCCGCCCGCGTCTCCTCCTGAGGAACCCCGTGCCGATGCGCCCTTGGCGGATCGGCTACGTCCCGCTTCTCTCGCTGAAGTCATCGGACAGGAGCATCTGACTGGGCCGGAAGGCGCCATCGGGCGAATGGTCGCCGCCGGACGGCTCTCCAGCATGATCCTGTGGGGCCCACCCGGTACTGGGAAGACCAGCATAGCCCGGTTACTCGCGGACGCCGTTGGTATGCGTTTCGCAGCCGTCAGTGCGGTATTTTCAGGCGTTGCCGATCTGAAGAAGGCCTTTGCGGAGGCAGAGACGATGGGCAAGGCGGGGCAGCGGACCCTGCTCTTCGTGGACGAGATCCACCGCTTCAATCGCGCGCAGCAGGATGGTTTCCTGCCGTTCGTCGAACGCGGCACCGTGACTCTGGTGGGTGCGACGACCGAAAACCCCAGTTTCGCCCTCAATGCCGCCTTGCTCAGTAGGGCGCAGGTCCTGATCCTGCACCGGCTCGACTCAACCGCCTTGGGGCAGTTGCTCGACCGGGCGGAAGCATTGGAAGGCCCGCTTCCGCTGACTGTCGAGGCGCGTGAAGCCCTGATCGCTTCAGCCGACGGAGATGGGCGGTTTTTGCTCAACCAGGCCGAGACGCTTTATGCCGCCCGCATTGCCACACCACTCGATCCTGCCCAGCTCGGAAAATTCCTCCAGCGTCGTGTCGCGGTTTACGACAAGGACCGCGATGGGCATTACAATCTCATTTCCGCATTGCATAAGAGCCTGCGCGGCTCCGATCCGCAATCGGCACTCTATTACCTCGCACGAATGCTCACCGCGGGTGAGGAGCCGCTCTACGTACTCCGTCGCCTGACCCGCTTTGCCAGTGAAGATATCGGCCTCGCCGATCCGCAAGCTCTCGCGCAATGCCTGGCGGCCAAAGACGCCTACGAATTCCTCGGCAGCCCCGAAGGCGAACTCGCGATCGTACAGGCCTGTCTCTATTGTGCCACCGCTCCCAAATCGAATGCGGCCTACAAGGCCCAGAAAGCGGCCTGGAAAAGCGCCAGGGAAACGGGCAGCCTCGCCCCGCCGCAAAATATCCTCAACGCCCCCACAAAGCTGATGAAGGATATCGGCTATGGCGAGGGATATACTTACGATCACGATGCCGCAGACGGCTTTTCTGGCGACAACTACTGGCCGGAAGGCATGTCTCCGCAGACTTACTACGAACCGGTCGAGCGCGGCTTCGAACGGCAAGTGCTCGAACGCATCGCCTATTGGAACAAATTGCGCGCAAAACGCAGTGCCTGATTTCTCCCATTTCGCCGCAATCGACTGGTCAGGCGCAATCGGGGAACGGCAGCGAGGTATAGCCGTCGCCCTCTGCGACGCCGACGGCGGTCCTCCAAGGCTTATCCACCCCACGCGTCGCTGGACGCGCGCAGAAGTGCTGGAATGGCTGCTGCATGAGATGCCGCTGGGTACGTTGGTTGGCGTCGATCTGGGGATTTCACTGCCCTTCGCCGACAGGAATGCGTTTTTCCCCGGTTGGGACGCCAGCCCCCGCGATGCCCGTGCACTATGGGCCATGGTCGATCAGATCTGCCGGAATGACGAGCACTTGTCCGCCACCAGCTTTGTCGATCATCCGGAGGCCTCCCACTATTTCCGTCGCCACGGCGGGCGTGAAGGGAGACATTTCAGCGCCAGCGGCCATGGGGGCGGCCAGGGCAGGTTCCGGGTTACGGAACACGCGCAACGTCACTCCGGCTGCAAGCCATATAGCAATTTCAATCTCGTCGGCGCGGCGCAAGTCGGCAAATCGAGCCTGACCGGGATGCGCATGCTACATCGCCTCGACAGGCGTCTTCCCATATGGCCAATCGACCCGCTGCCATCACAGGGCTCTGCCTTGGTCGAAATCTATACTTCGCTGGCCGCGATCGCAGCCCACCGTTCACCGGGAAAATCGAAAATGCGCTCCTATGACGAACTCAACGAGGCGCTGATTACACTGGGCAGCCCGCCTTTGCGGACAAATACCCCGATAACCGACCACTCCGCCGACGCGCTGCTCACCGCCGTTTGGCTGCGAAACACCGCCAGTCGCGAAGAACTGTGGCATCCACCCGACATGACCGATGCAATAGCATGCACTGAGGGCTGGACGTTCGGCGCCATTTGAAGCAAGGGGGCAACGCGCCGTTCAGTGCACCTGTCACAGAATCGTGGGCCGGCTTAGCTCAGTTGGTAGAGCACCTGATTTGTAATCAGGGGGTCGCGGGTTCGATCCCTGCAGCCGGCACCATATAAAATCAATGACTTATCGGAATTTCTCAGTCATTTTGCAGGCTGAACTAGCCTCCCCAGCAACCACATAGCAGCCACCGTGCAGGGTATTCCAGCACACTCGGTAGAACGGCATGGCTGTGACCAAGCGCAGTCGCGCATGTTGCGGCGGTTTAAGCACGGACTTGCGCGCCGAGCATGTTTGCGCTATATAGTGACATGAAAACAAAGGTTATTTTCACAAATGCGTGCAGCAACTTGCAGCGCATAATATCGCCTTTCCTAAGGAAAGGCTGACGTGGCGGGCGGAAAGTTCAGCAACCCGCTACCGCCCTTTCCACCCCATGATCCCAAAAACCACGAAGCATCATCGAGATAGCTGCACGTCGGGAAATCGAACCCTTCCGGCAAGGCCAGCTCGACATGTTCTGCGGGCTCTATAGCTGCACAAATGCTTTGCAATTGGCGCTGGATGGCCAGAGCTCACCATCTCCAAGTCCTATGCCACAGAACTCTATCGAGAGGGCATGGCTCCACCATTGGCCGGGCGGTAACCAGTATCGAGGCAGCACAAATTGTCCCAGCCTGCTGTCCCTCTTGAAGGTAGCGGCCTTGCCGTTGCGGCTGACGGAACCCCAAATTACGCTGCGAATAAGAACAATCATAGCCCTTGGAGTGGATGTTGCCATGCCGAGCTCAGAAATGCCGATCATCATTGAAGCCGCCGTATCGCTTGAAAAAGCGAGCGGCATCGAAGTCTTGGTTGATGGCCCGACAACATCGACGGACGCAGAATCCACGAGTCCCGGCATCAGCGAGGGGAGCCTGTACGGGCCGACGCTGGCGGGCGCGCGCGCGTCGCTGGATGCGGGCGCGAGTATAATCCATCACCATCAGGACATTGACCTGCCGATGGACCAGCAGGTTGCGCAAGTTGTCCGGATCAATCAGGCAATACTCGAAACTCATCCCCACGCCCTGATTTACCCCGCGCCGCTACTGACAGGGGCCTCCCACGCAGAGGTTCACCAGCATTACCCGGCGCTTGCGGAAGCCGGGTGCCTGACCATGATTGCCGTCGAGATGGGGCGCACCGTATTTGCCGTCATGGACGAGACAGGCCTTCCCAGCAATTCATGGGTCAATGGCCAGACCTATTCGGAAGCGCATGATCTGGTGATGTTTGCCAACAAGCATCAGACTCCACTTGCTCTGGGAATCTATACGCCATCCATGTGCTACTGGATCCGTGAATACGCCCAGCGCGGCTTGTTGCCCAAGGGTACGATGGTGAAAATCTGGTTCGGCGGGCGCTACAAGGTCTGGACGGACAAAGAGCCCACCGTGCGCAACGCCCTTGCCCCCACGATCAAGGCATTGGATGCGTATCTGGAAGCGCTCGACGGTGTGGATCTGCCTTGGCTGATTGCGGCCCAGGGGGACAATGTCCTCGACACGCCTGTGGCTCGTTATGCGCTTGAAAAGGGCGGACATATTCGCGTGGGCGAAGAAGATGTGAGTGGAACCACCCAATTGCGCAACAGCGAACTTGTCGAATCTGCAATCGAATTGGCAAGGTCGGTTGGACGGCCCGTCGTGAGCGGAGCCGAAGCAAGGAGGTTCCTCGGCGTGAAGGAACGGAGCGCGCAGATGGCGTGATGCAGGTTTAATGCCCGACGCTCACGAGCGCGGGCTGCAGTCGTTCCTACCAAATGAGATGGCCGGGGTCACAGTGAGCGATCGATTGGATCGCACGTCCGTGCAACGCTGTACCTGCCATTAAACCTCGCCATCCAAGCACCTCACCGAGAACGTGAATGTCGGTCCCACTGAGCCCATTTGAATGTCGGCCAATACCGATTTTCATCCCAGAACCTGCCGTTCCGGACGGTTGTCTAATTGATCTTCTCACGGGCATTCCTTTTCCCAGTGCCAAAGGTTGTCTTCAAGGTCTTCAGACCGTGTGTGGTCAGTGCAACAGATCAGACCGAACAGCCGATAATTGAAGCACCCCCCTGAGGAAGACCTTGGGCCGAGTGACGAGCAACTGGATGCCAGGTTCGATCAGTTCCAGCGAAAGGCAATCGTAAATAAGTTTCAGCAGGCCGGAGATGATGGCATGAACTTCTTTTACGTCATGTCCAACCAAACTCGGCAAGGCATGTGTGGTGGCGACAAAATGCTGGTGATTGGCACCTCAGAAGGTGCCGTGCCGTTTGAAGCCAATGGCACGAACCTCTTCATTTTAATGCTCTACGATGCGGTGGATGCAACCACGGGCAAGATGATTGTGGGCCGTTATCGGCTCAACAAGCCCACTCTCAAGATGCAGGGCATGCAGGAGGGCAGGTTTGACGACGATGTGGGCACCGATTTGAGACCTGCCGATGATGTCGGCTGGAAGAATCTGCCGCTGCAACTCGTCACCAACGATGGCATTCCCAATTACACGCAGTTCAAAGTCAATGGCATCAATTACAGACTGTGCCTGACGGAGGACTCTCCCAAGAACCAGCCGTATGCAAATGGCATTTGAACGGAGCTAAACCACACTGGTGCTAAGTGGCGCGGGTACATTCGAGGTCAAACTTGGTTTGTCCTCTTACCCATTCCTACTGCTTCAGCCGATAACGCCAAGAGTCTCGGTCATATTTGGGTGGAGGCGGCGGCGACGACGGCGGAATTTGCCACCGCACCGCGCTAGAGTATGTACCAGCTACAGGTTTCCCGGCTGCATTGACGCCCGGCCTGAACCTTGCCCGCTGCTGAAGAAGGCGGCACGTGTGACTGTCAAGCGCAGGGACGCCGCTCGTACTCAGGATTTCGCAGGATGTCGGAACTCCAGTGGCATCTACCTTAAGGCGAAACCGTATTACACTGACCTGCCTCTGCATTGCTTCGCGCGGGAAGTCGCTGGGCGTGATCCAGGTCGTTACCGCAATCGGTCTAGGGTCGGATTTACTCGGCACTCCGGGGGCGTGGACGGGACCCTGAGCTTGTGCGGCGCTTGCGGGAACCGCCAGAGTAAGCGCGAATATTCCCCAACGCATAGATTCACCCTATACCCACCGCTCGATTCAAATTGCTCTAACAATTATCATTTCTTATCTATCTGTCATCTCGTCTAGTGTTAGCGCCAGCCACACAGGTTGCGTTTGTCATCCGCCTCAAGCCTGGCTTTCAGGTAAGCAGCGTCTCTAGGCGCTTCATCAAGACATTATAGGATTCGCCTGGGTCCATTTTCATGTCATGCAGATTGACCGTTGCACGGGCCAAGTGAGTGACATGTATTATCAATGGTGATCGGGGGCGCCTCCCCCAACTTTCCCGCCTAAGCGGACTTTTCGGACGCGACAACTTAGCAGTCGTGACGTTGACACGCGGCGAGTCTAATATGTCCCCATGGATATACCGATCGAGAATCTGGTTGTCTGGCTCAACGTCGTGGGAATTTCGGTCTTTGCCGCATCAGGGGCCTTGGCTGCCGCGCGCAAGCGTCTGGACTTCGTCGCAGCTTGGTTTTTCGCACTCATCACGGCGACCGGAGGTGGAACGCTGCGAGATATACTGATCGGTGCCCCGGTGTTCTGGATGCTCGATCCAACCCCGGTCATTTTGTGTACAATTGTTGCAATTCTGGCGTGGGCAGTCCCCATGCGAAAATGGCCAAATCGTGCGCTCGAATGGCTTGATGCTGCGGGGTTGGCTGCCTACTCGGTATATGGTGCGGCGAAAGCGATCGAATATGGCATTGGTCCGATCCCCGCAATTGCTGCAGGCGTGATTACGGCATGCATCGGTGGCGTCATCCGTGATATCACCGCTGGTGTTCCATCGATACTGATGCGGAACGAAATCTACGTGACGGCATCGCTGCTGGCAGCAATCATCTTTGTGACTTTGACGACCGCGGGGCTTGGCGCACCATGGCCTTCCGCGATCGGCTTTGTCTTTGGGTTTGCACTGCGCGGAATTGCCATTCGATGGCATCTGGCCTTGCCACTGCATCGAGGTCACTGAGGTAGGCTGCCGTCAACTGTTACCGCGGCAACATTCCCCGACATTCCGGCCAATCTCATGATCTGACGACCCTGCAATGCCGCGCCCCTTTACGTGCAGGCAGATCGGAGCCGGTGCCGATTTGCGGCCCTGCATCGAAAGGCGCGCGGCACGCCGCTGCCAACACTGCCCAGAGATGAGCCTGCCCGGTTTGCCCCACAGCCGGGAAGAGGCTCAGCACATGGTGCCTCTGCAGTGTCAGCATGAGCCTTCAAACCATATCCGAGCTCATGTGCCACTTGGACTGCATAGGGTCGGGGCGGTACCCCATGAACATGGGATGGATGCTCAACCGCTCATGCGGTATTCGTCGGTACGCCCAGATTTCGCTGCAAGTGAGAGCTCACCGCAAACGAAGCAGGTACAGAGCGGATGGACAGGTTTGATTGCCGATCCTTTTTCGGGCGAACCGTCAAATCTGGGTAACGAAGACACGAGGAAGCAGCAGCAGAACCCTGGTTTCGTTCCCCTCCCTCCCAATGGAAAGAAAGGCGTTGAGCCTCTGCGCACGCATCCGCATGTTGCGCATCCCATTGCCGCCTGGCTTTGGATCGAATGCGCGGCCGTTGTCGCGGATCGCCACGCCGATAGCATCGCCCTGCTCAAGCATTTCCAGTGTAATTTGCGTCGCGTCGGCGTGTTTGATGACGTTGGTCACCGCCTCTTGAAGAATACGCAGCACATCCAGCACGTGTGCCGGCCCCAGGCCGATGATCGGCGGCAGGTCACGCATGCCCCACACCAGCTTGATTCCTGCAGCCCGCAATTGCGGCTCCGTACGTTCGCGCCAGGCACCGAGAGCGAGTGCCAGATCTCCTCCGAAATCCTCCAGCGAACTGATGATCAGGCGCATGTCGGCCAATGCTGCGCGGGCATGGCTGACGATCTCCTTCGTGCGGGGCTCAGGCGCGTCTGCCAGAGCAAGCATCGAGGCGAGATCACCCCCCAGCCCATCGTGCAAATCGCGCATTAGCCGCGACCGTTCGCGTTCCACAGCCTCAGCTTCCCGCCGCTTGCGCAATTCCTCATAAGTATCGCGCAATTCCGCCTCGGCTGCGGCTACACGATCCTGCAGCGTCCCGGCAGTGCTATCGAGTTCGCGCATGGCACGCAGAAAACGAGTGGTCGCCAACGCCGCGAGAGCAATGAGAAAGCCGCTGTACACGGCACGCGCGAGAAATGCCCGCGTCGGTTCCTGGCTCAAGATCGACAGAAAGTCGCGGATCATGAATGCGGATATGAGCAGCAAGCCAAGCAGCACGAGGAGCGCGTCGTTGTTGCCGCGCATTGCCGCCCGGATCAGAGCCCAGAATGCCATTGCCATATAGGCGAAGATCATCGCTATACAGGCTGGCAACAGTAAGCTCGCAATCGTGGGAAGCGATACGAGAGCATAGACCAGCATCAACACCGCCGGTGGAACCGCAAGCAGCCACGTCCGGCGTGTAACGGGCGTGGCTGCGATGGCCCGGCAGAACATCAGCAGGGCCGTAACCTCCCAGACCACAAGCATATTCCAGATGGGGAGGTCAGAGCGGCCAAGCCCAAAATCGGGCATCAACACGGAACCGCGCGCCGCCGCCAGCGCGAGCGCGGCGGCCAGCCAACCATATTCCCTCTGATGCCGTCGCACCGCCCAGAGCAGCGCGAAAACGATTGCCAGCGCCATCTGGCCGCCCACCCCGAGTGTGGGCAACACTGCTGACACGAACCATCGCGCATGAAAGAACGGTCGCAATTCGCGCTTATCGCCAATGAAGATACGATCGAGCGAAACCACGCTGCCCGGAAGTGCCGAAAGGGTGACCGAGAAACGGTTTTGCCCTTCATGCAGTACGCCCCCTGACAGAGGGACAAAGACCGGCAGAGTCGAATAACGCAAATTGCGCCATTGGTAGACCTGGGAGAAAATGACCCTCTGCCCATTTACGTGGACAGTGATCGCATCGTCGAACGCAGTGACGAGAATGGCGGCATCGCGGATCTCGTCAGCTGTGAGATTGAGACTGAAACGGCAATCAGTAACGTCATGTGCGAAACGATCCGCACCCGTTTCGACGAAAGGCGGATGCACTGTCTTCTCAGCCGTCAGGACAACCCCGTCGGGTGTCAGTTGCTGACACTGCATGCTCTGGACCGCCATGCGCCGATCAGGCTCACGAAAAGCCGCCAGCGATGCCACCAGGCTGAGAATAACGAGCGCTATGGCCAGCCACGCCGCACCGACGATCGGTTGTAGGCGCGGCAAAAGCACCCGCCAATGCGTCACAACTGAATAAGGCCGTACTGGACGGCTTCGTATACCGCTTCACCACGGGTCTCGACCTGAAGCTTGCGATAGATAGCCTTGATGTAGCTAGGGACCGTATTTCGCGAAAGATCGAGCTGGTCCGCGATCTCGTTGTATGTCAGGCCCTTGGCAATGCCCCACAATATGTCCAGCTCTCGCGGAGTCAGTCGCGGAGCATCGCGCCCGGGAACCGTAGGCGGGCTCCCGCCTTCCTGCCGCGCTCGCCGTACAATAAAGCGCGCGATCGACGGTGAGATCGGAGAGCCCCCGGACAGTACCTCGATCGCAGTCGCATGAATGTCTTCCGGAAGCGCATCTTTCAGGAGATAGCCGGATGCACCGGCTGCGATAGCTGCAAGGATCGTTGTTTCGTCCCCTAACACCGAGATGACCAGGATTTCGACTTCTGGCTGACACTCCCTTGCTTCCGCCAGCAACTCGATGGCAAGGCCGTCCGGAAGGCGCAAGTCGGAGACAATCAGGTCATAGCGTCGTTGCGCCAGAAACGTCCGCGCTTCGGCAAGACTGGCGGCGGCGGAAACGATACAGTCGCCCTTCGCCTCCAGTGCAATGGCCAACCGCTCACGAATTGGCGGATCGTCTTCCACCAACAGCACCTGATGGGGCGCGAGGCCTGACGTGGTTCCCGAGTCAGTCATTCCCCACTTCCTAAAGCAACCCTGCCGGTTCCGGCCATCCCATGAATTGGGGAGATGCGGCCACGACTTGTCCGGCCCCGCGTTCGCCAGCGCAACCACCCGGTCATAAACAGGATCAGCGGAAACAGGCCGGACAGAGCTACCAGGATTCGCCCTGCAAGCGCACCAGCCGATCCATCATGGAGCGAATGGATCCAGTTGTTGACCGTTGTGCCTGCTTTGCCGTCACGGGCGTCCTGCACCGCCTTGATCTGCCCGGTCGCGCCATCCACCCAGACGAAGCTATGCGGGAACCGAAAACTGGGATCTCCCGAAACTTGCATGCGCATCCGATAAACGCCGCCATCTGCGGGAGGTGTTTCGATCCAGGCAAGTCGCGCGCCCGGCAAGGCGCCCCTGGCAGTGTCGATCGCTCGCGATAGTGCAATTCCGGAGGTCACAGGCGATAGGGCGCGATCATCTCTTACTGTTGGAGCCTGACCGACGGGCAGGCCGACTGCGTTCAGCACCGCATCGCTTTCATCCGGCAGTTCCAGCATGATGCCAGTGATCGTCAGGATCAGCAGAAAAGCCAACCCTGATAGGCCGCTCAGCTTGTGCCAGTCGCGCAGGAGGCGCTGAGGCGGTGCGTGACGCTTGAAGCGAACTGCCTTGATCCAGGTCCCACGCGGCCACCATGCCCACAGCCCGCTGAGCAGCAGAGCAAGCAGCCCGAAGCCAAGCCACCCAAGAATCCTGCCGCCCGCCTCATCCAGCAGCAAGCGATAGTGGAGGTCATAGAAAAAGGTCATGGCATATTCGCCCCAGTAATCGCGACGCAGCAATGTGCCGCCATCCGGCGATAGCCAGACCATCATCGGGCGAAACGCGTGCCCCGCCCGTTCAGGCGGATCGTAATACCGCGCCGGAATTGCCCCCGGCTTGTCCATGACTTCAAAGCGCCAGGGCCCAGGCTTGTCCGGATAGGCATGACGCACGGTCGCCAGGGCAAGGTCCCAATCCGGTATCCCCTGACCTTCCACCCGGATTTCAGGATGCAACAGGGCATCCAGTTCCGGATAGAAGGCCAGGATCGATCCCGTCAGACCAAGGAGGACAAACACCGAGCCAAGGCCAAGCCCCAGCCACAAGTGGAGCTTGCGCACGGAGCGCCTTAGCCTGTCCCCCTTCGCACGCATCAGAAGCGCAACCGCATGCTGGCGGTGACGTTCCGCCCATTGGCCGGACTATGCAATGTCTGCGCACCATCCCACCAGACGTATTCGTAGTAATCATTGGCGAGATTCTTGACTGCCAGCCCCAGCTCAACCGTCTCGTTCAACCGGTAGGACATGCTGGCATCGAATACGGTCATCTCTCCCCACTTCCCTTCAGCGTTGGCAGTGGAGAGGTAATAGGACGATTGCCCCCGCCCGCTGAGCGACAGGGTCAGCGCATCTGCAGGTGACCAGTCGATCCCCCCCGACCAAAGCCAGTGCGGAGTGTGATTGATCTCATTACCCGCATATTGCGGCGTGTCTGGCGACGGAACCGTAATAGTCGCTTTCTGCCAGCCGACAGCCCCCCATATCGACAGGCCTGCCGTGGGGCGAATGCTGGCTTGTACATCGACGCCCTTGCGATCCGTCGCACCGACATTCTCGAAATCGCCGAGTGGATCGTTGAGCTTGCGCGCGATTTCGCCGGTAGCGCTCTGCTCCCAATAGGCGATGCGCGCTTCGAAGATCTTGCCAAGCTGATATTTCGCGCCGACTTCCCACCCCTCGTTAATCGAAGGGGCAAGGTCGATAGCACGCGGCGGTATCAGGTAAGCTCCCGAACCCAGCCCGATCTGGTAAGTCTTGCCCCAGTTGCCATACAGCGTCACCCCTTCTGCCGGCAGGATGGCGATCGAGAGCTTGGGCTGGTCAATGCTGCCATAATCGTTGATCGGCGCACCGGTGTCGTTCAGGCGGTTCTCGAAATTGCCACCGACCCAGTCGATCCGGTAAGCAGGCGTAATCCGCAGCCAAGGCGCGGGTTCGAGAATGGCCTGGACATAGAATCCACCGACGGTCAGATCATACTGCTGATCGCGGGTCTGGCTGGTCGCCACACGTTCCACCGCCAGCCAGCGCAATGAGCGATTGTCCTGCCATTGCACATCGCCGCCCACCTCCAGCATTACTGGCATACCGCCGATGTCACCATGCCAGTGCAGCGCGCTCAAAATGCCGTAATGGTCCTCTTCGGTCAGCCGCCGCTGCTGCGAAGCGCCTGCGGAAAACTTGACGTACCGGTCATCGCGCAGACGGTTGAAATAAACCGCGCTGGACCAGTCGAGCCGGTCGGAGAAGGATATGTCGGCGGTCAGCGCATATTGCTGCATATCGCGCGTATCGCCATCGGATTCATTGTAGGCATTGGTCATCCGGGGATCGGCGCGGCTGTCCACAAAAGTCAGATAGCCCGGCTCCTGCGCATCGGCTTCGTAGTAACGAGCGATCACCCCCAGGTTCACATTTTCGCCCAGTGACAGCCCCCATCTGCCGGAGAGAGAGAGCCGCTGCGCATCCGCATGATCGCGGTATCCGCTGCTGTCGCGATAGGCGACCTGATAGTTCTGCGTGAAATTGCCACGTTCGAGACCGGCAACCAACTGGCCTTCATATGTGCCGTAGCTGCCGACCGACCCACGCATATCCAGATAGGTCCCGCCGGAACGGGTGACGATATCCGCGCTGCCCGCAATGGCGTGCAAGCCAAAACGCGGATCGGACGTTCCGCGCACCACCTCGATAGTCTGGATATTCAGCGGGAACACCATGTCGATGTAGGGCATGTTGCCGTCATTGCTGTTCGACGGAATGCCATCGATCAGCAGCTTGACGGCATTGATGTTCCCCTCGCCATTGAAGCCCCGCATTGAGAATTTGCCGCCGGTCGTCCCCTGGTTGAAATCCGTCACCTGGATGCCCGGCATCCGGCCGATAAGCTCGAACACATTATCGACATCGGCGTTCTGCGCCACATCGCTACCCATGCGGTCGACCGAGGTCAGCACATTATCGCTGCTGCCCGCCATACCGCGTGCGGTCACCGTGATTTCACCGACCGAAAAGCTGGTGTCCGCCCTTTGTGAATGAGGTGCCTGACTATTCTCGTCTGCGTGGGCGGCGGCGGGAAGCATGGCCGTCACCAGCGCGAAGGCCGATGCGGTTATAATTCTTGTCATGGATATTTCCCTGTTTTGAAATGTCATTTCACCAGCCGCCGAAGTTTGGCGAGCGAGGCATCAGCGCCTTCATGGTGGTCAATGATGGATTGGAGCTTGCCGTCAGCGCCCATCAAGTAAACGGCAGCGGTATGGTCGATGGTATATCCCCCACCTTCGACCGGCACTTTCTCGTAATAAACGTGGTAGGCCTTCACGATCTGGGCCAACTGGGTATCCGTACCGGTCAGGCCAATGATCGGGGTGTCGAACAAAGCGACATAGCGACCGATGTCTTCGGGGCTGTCATGTTCCGGATCGAGCGAGACAAAGACGATCGCAAACTTGCTGCCATCCGTCCCCATCCGCTGGCGCAGTTGTGCCAGACGGGAAAGCGTGGTCGGGCATACGTCCGGGCAGCGCGTAAAACCGAAGAAAATCGCGAAGGGTTTGCCCGCCAATGTCTGATCGCTGACAGCCGAGCCATCCGGTGCGGTCAGAGTGAATGGCCCGCCGACAGTATCGGCAAACGTGGTCCGTTGCTGCGGAGCGGAATGACGTTCACCGCCGAAGATGGCGAACAATGCCAAAGCGCCAATCAACACAACCGCCAGCCACAAGAACATGCGCAACGCCTTCAGCCCCTCCATCCGCCGCTCGGGGGACTGTTCATCCTCAAGTTCGGGGAACTTGTCAGTCATGATGGCCTCCGGCCATTTCGCCCATCGGCCCTTCTGAAGTGATGGGCTCGACCTTCACTTCGGCCTCAACTGCGCCGGCTTTCTCGAACGTCAGAGTGAGAGGAAACGTTTCGTCACGTTTCAGAGGCTGTTTGAGCCCCATCAGCATGATGTGGAGGCCGCCCGGCTTGAGCTTGACGGAGCTCCCTGCCGGAATGTCCAACGGATCGCCCAGCTGGCGCATGCGCATTACACCGCCAGCCATGTCGACCGTGTGGATTTGCACTGCGTCTGCCACCGGGCTGGCGCCTCCGGTCAGCCGATCTGACGCCGTGCCCGCGTTGGCAATGGTCATGAACGCACCGCCTGTGTCCTGCCCTTCCGCCGTCTCACGCGACCAGGCCCCGGTGATGGCAATCTGGCTGCCTGTGGCTTCTGCTCCCACAGGAGATTCTGTTTCCTGCGCGGAGTTACAGGCCCCGAGAAGAAGCGTGCCAGAAAGGACGGCAGCAGAGAGGAATGGGCGAATGGTCATGAGATAGTCTCCGGAATGTGGGTATGGCCGTATGCGGCGCCGGAAAGACCGGCTGCCTGCGCAAACGGGATTGCGTTGGCCACCATTGGCTTGCGCGGCGGACACCTCCGCCGGGGGCCGCCCTTCAGGGCAGCTATGGATGGAATACATGCAGATCGCTCCGACAGCCCGGCAGACGCGTCACAAGCGCGGGCCGGGAAGGCCGACAAATCAGGTCAGATTGTCAGGCCGCTGCCGGTGGCCCACGTAACGGTGGGCGAAGATAGCCAAATTGCCGAAGCGGCAGGCTCTTTGTCGGTGCAAGACCGAGCACGAGAATAAAGGCAAGCGCGAGCGCGAGCAGGATCGCATCCGCACCGCTCACAGCCACCTTGGCGAGGCCGGAAAAGGCGCAATGCCCCTCCTTCTTCGCGCTGTCCGTGTGGTCACCGCCATGGCTCTTGCCCGCTATGACCAATTGCATCTGTTTGAGACCGCTGGAGCTTTCCGAACAGATCGTTACCGTCAATACAGTGTCGCCGGTGCTCGATACCATGAACCCGGCAGGCATGACTGCCTTGATGCAAAACGCCAGCACGAGAAGCGCCATCGCAAGATGGCGATGCTTCCGAATCAAGGCGCGCAGGTTGTGCATGAGAGAACGCCACTAGGTCCCGTCCGGCACCTTGTCAGCAGGTGATTTCGATGCGCCCGCTTGGTTCGGCGCGTGCAACTGCCCACGAAACACACGCCGCAACGAAAAGGGACGGCCCAAAGCCGCCCCTTCCCTTCCACTCGCTATGGTGGAACCGAAAATCACATGCCGGTTGCGCCTTCTTCCGCATCGGCCTTGTCTTCCAAGGCATCTGCCTTGGCTTCGGCTTGGTCCTGTTTGGCTTCGAGAGATTCTTCCTGAGCCTCGGTCGGCGCGTTTTCGGCCGCCTCTTCGAGGGTGTCGGCCTTATTCTCCATTGCATCCGCCTGCGCTTCGGTCTGCGTTTCAGCACCCGAACCACATGCAGCCAGAGCAACGGACGCAGCCGCCACGGTCATGAAGGCAATCTTACGCATAGTAATCCCCATACAGTGTTTTCATCCGGACCGCATTGGCGCGGCTCCGGTCACTGAACCACTTACCAGGCAGTAAGGTTCCTGAATTGAGTCGAAGAGTTTTCCAGTGGAACGTCCACTTTCCTGCCAACAGACCGCACGAAGTTAAGCCGGCACCAACACTTTCCTTACGAATAACTCACTGACATATTGCACATCATGGGATCCAATTCTGATCATGGTGTGATGGCTGTACTCCCCGGCAATCTATTGCGTGTGGAGCAAGAGAATATCCGGGATGAGCAATTCGAGGACCTGCTGCGCCGCCCCGGCGTGCGTATTGAACGAATAATATCGCACGGCCATTCCACACCGCCAGACGAACCGTATCTGCAGGATTGGGATGAGTGGGTGCTCGTACTCCAGGGCAAGGCGGAACTGTCGTTACAAGGCATGGGCGAATGGACTTTGTTCCCCGGCGACCACCTGTTGATCCCGGCCGGTGTGGCACATCTGGTGACGTACACCGATGACTCAACGATCTGGCTCGCCATTCATATCGGAGAGGCTTAGGCTTCACGCAGAGGTGCGCGCGATAGTGTTGAAAGAACAACGCAAGACAGCGCATCTATGCGGTTCTTGTTAGCAATATCCCGGCAGGCATCATATTCCCACGGCAGCATTCTTTTGGGCTACCACCCCGGTCACTTCGCGCAACAAGTTCACCGGTAATTCATGCAACAGGCAACAAGTCTGAGGTCTTGAGACAAAAGGGGCAGCTAAATGCGCATTTTTCATTGTGTAATGTCAGGCATCATCGCCGTCAGTTTCGCCAGTTCCGCTTTGGCGATTGATCCACCCAGTCATGACGCGACCCATTCCGGTGAAGCACATGGCGTCATGTCCGGCAGTGCCGACAATGCCGATGAAAGTGGCCCTGCCGATGTGGCGCCCACCAATCACAATACCACACGGTCCAACAAGGCATCGGGGATCACAAAAGGCAACGGGGCTGACAATGTCAGCGATAGTGAGGAAACAACAAGCACTTCCGAAGGGATGTAGAACTCCCGCAGCCAATGGAGAGCCGCAGCACTCCACCGATTCAGACGATCGAAGTGGCTCTCTCCCTCAATTTCAGGCAAGGGAGGAGTTCATCCCTCCCTTGCCGTATATTTTATCTCAACTCGATCGTGACCTGATCGATTTTTCCATTTTCAAAGCTATAACCGAGCGGCGCATCCACGGGATATTTCCCAGCGGCTGAACCGGTGTCGATTCCGACATCGAATGTCTCGTTGATGGAGAACATGGCAGGTGGGGTCGCGGGCAACGTGTCACTTGCCACCGGCTGCCCATTGACCGACAGAGTCAGCTTGCCGCCTTTGGCATAGCCCGTGCCGTCATAGTCGAAGTCGACCTTCAGCTTCGCCTTGCCCGGCGCGAGCGGGGCACCTTTGAGATCGACCGTCTTGAGCTCGAACATGCGATACGTGAAAGTCGGGCGCCTGTCCGCATCAAGATAGAGCGACCAGCCTGCCGCATTGCCACCGATCGTGGCAACCACGCCATGGGTCTCGTCCTGCACGTCCAGATCGGATGATAGAGACCATGATCGATTGAACATGTGCGGTACGGCCTTCTCCGGAACGCTGACCGTACCTTCGTGATACGTCGCACGCGTGACCCCCTTGGCCAGATCCGGCAGGTCATTCGTCACCGGCTGCCCCCGCAACGGCAAGACATTGTTGGCTTCCGCCTCTTGCATGAACAACGCCTTCAGTTCGGCGAGCTTCTCCGGATACTTTTCGGCAAGGTTGTTTGACTGAGAGAAATCCTTGCGCAGATCGTAAAGCTCCCATGTGTCTGCCTCGATCGGCGTTTGACGCGTTGCAATGACATTCCACGGCAAACGATTGTGGAAGGCGGAAGCCATCCAGCCATCGTGATAGATTGCCCGATTTCCGAACACCTCGAAATACTGCGTGGTGTGGCGCTCCGGGGCCTTGGCGTCATTGAAGCTGTAAACCAGACTGGTGCCATTCATCGGCTTCTGGACGATGCCATTGACTTCCTTGGGCGCTTCGATCCCTGCCGCTTCCAGAATAGTCGGCACGATGTCGTTGACGTGACCGAACTGGCTGCGCAGCCCACCCGGAGTTTTGATCTTTTCGGGCCAGGTCAGGACCATGCCATTGCGCGTACCGCCAAGGTGCGAAGCCACCGTCTTGGTCCACTGGAATGGCGTGTCCAGCGCCCAGGCCCAACCGGCGTTGAACTGGGCATAGGCATCGGCGCTGCCGATCCTGTCCATCCCCGCCATCCTGACTGCCTCCGGCTCTGGCAAGCCCTGAATCCGGCCCATATAGTTGATGCTGCCATCCAGGCCGCCTTCCGCGCTCGCGCCA
>NZ_JRQQ01000013.1 GCF_001625325.1 Croceicoccus estronivorus | reverse complement strand
TTGCCTTAAGCTCGTCCACCAGGCGACCGACCTGATCGTCGGAATGGGCGAGGAATGCGGCATAGGCTTCCATCTGCCGGGACGCGAAGCGTTTCTGATCCGCTGCCAGGCTGTCCCAGGCGGGCATACTGTCGGGGCGAGGCGTCAGTTTGGTATTGGCTGGAATGACACCCAGCCGTTTCTGCCGCGCGAATATCTCCTCACGCAGCTTATCCCAACCCTGGTCGAATTGCCCATGATAACGTTCGATATACTCTTCCGGCACCTGAATGGGCGCATGGGTCGCGCCGGTTGCAAGGTAGAGGAAAAACGGCTTGTCGGGTGTTACCGACTTCTGAGCACGCAGCCAGGCAATCGAATGATCCACCAGATCATCCGTCAGGTGATAGTCATCCCCGGCCGGACGCATGACCGGAGTTGTCCCCTCATAGAGTGTGGGATCGAACTGGTCGGTCTCGCCGCCCTGGAAGCCGTAGAATTTCTCAAACCCTTCACCAGTCGGCCAGCGGTCGAACGGCCCGCTCTGCGAGACTTCCCAATCGGGGGTCTGGTGCCATTTGCCGAATGCAGCCGTGCTGTAACCGTTCTCCCGCAGGATTTCGGCGATCGTGGCCGTGTCCTTCGCATGGAAACCCGAATAGCCAGGGCGTGAATCCGCCGAGTTCATTACCGCACCAATACCGGTTGCGTGTGGATTGCGCCCGGTCAGCAACGAAGCCCGGGTAGGTGAACAGATCGCGGTGGTGTGGAAGCGATTGTAGCGCAGCCCGTCCTTCGCCAGTTCGTCGAGTGTCGGCGTAGCCGCCGGACCGCCAAAAACAGAACTGGCCCCGAAGCCAACGTCATCCAGCAGGACAAGCACCACATTGGGAGCACCCGCCGGTGCATGCCGTTGGAGTTGCACCGGCGGCACGGACGGCTCTTCCTGAGCAGTCGCCGCTATCGGCATGGCCATGCCCAACGCAGCAACCCCGGCAGCCAGCAAGCCGATCCTGGCGTGAACTCTCCCCATCCTATCGCTCCTCTCCAATAACCGGTCTGTCCAATTTTCCTTGGACTATACCGTCCAGTACTATAGCGGCTGCAAATTACACAACATGGCAATTCGAAATTCTACGCGGACAGGTCCGGCCACCGCTGGGCATTGTCGATCGCATCAGCCGACCAGGCCTGCGCATTTGATCGATACTATGCGGCACCTCTCCCTGACGCACAATGCCTGCCGGAAACCGGCGATCGGCAACACGAGTCCGCAGGGCAAGATTTCGATACCCGCAAACAATTTGAGGCCGGAGCATCACTGCCCCGGCCTCAACAATTTCAATCTGTAGTTACGTGTTCGGCCCATCAGCCCTGAGGTGAGATCAGGCCTGCCCCACTGTTAGAACGAGAAGCCTACGTCGATCCCGTACGTCGCCGGATCGCCATAGGAAATCGCCTGGTTCGGATAGCCAGTCAGGATCGATCCCGATCCGATCACGAAACCCGGATAACGCTTGTCGAGGATATTCTTGCCCCACAAGCCAATGGTGACATGCTGCCCTGCCCCACGATCAATCGTGTAGCTCAGCCGCGCATCGACCAGCGTATAGCTCGGGTTGACCGGCGCATCGCGGTTGAGAGGGACAGCCGGGCCATCACCCGCAGTGGTGAAGACCTTGTCTTTCCAGGTGTAATCGACGTGAGCGGCCAGTTCGCCCGGTCCGATCAACCCGAACACATAGTCAGCCGAGAGACGGATGCTGTTCTTGGGCGTAAACGGCAGGACGAAATAGTCGGAAATATCGTCCCCAACCACAACCGGTGAAGCCGGATTGATTACAGGATCGAAAATCGAACCTTCCGGTGCGAGCACATTGCGGATCTTCGATGTGGTGTAGGAATAGTTCGCCTGCAGCGTAAGCCCGGTGACGGGAACCGCCGTGATGTCGGCTTCGAAACCCTTCACCGTGGCGTCGCCCGCATTGAACGTATCCGCCAGCGAAGCATCCACCGGATCAGCCGAAATGTTCAGCTGCAGATCCTTGTACTTGGCAATGTAACCGGCGAGGTTGATACGCAACCGGCGGTCGAGCAGGTCGGACTTGAAGCCGAGTTCGTAACTCGTCACCGATTCCGGATTGTATGTGCGCGTGAACGTCGGCGAGGCCTCGTTCGAACCGCCCGCCTTATAGCCCGTCACCACCTTGGCGTAGAGCGAGGTGTTGTCCGTCGGACGATAGCTGATCGTGGCCGAGGGATTGAACTTCTTGTTCTTGACGTCAGTGGCGCCGATTACAGTGCCCAGTGGGGTGGTGAAGCCATCACCCAGGAAACGCCGGGCGACCAGAGGCGAAACCTCACCCACGAAGAAGTTCTGCGTACGGTCACGATCCGCCGAACGCTTGTCCGAGGTATAACGAGCGCCCAGCGTAAGATCGAGCCGGCCATCGGCAAAATCCGGAGTCCAGGTTACCTGGCCAAAAGCGGCCTTAGACGTCGATTTTGCCGTGGTGTACCGGTCTACCATCAGCAGTTCGCCTTCCACTCCTGTGCCGATATCGGCATTCAGCAGGTGGTCGGACTTTTCGTGGAAGTAATAGAGGCCGACAACATATTTCAGCTGGTCGCCCACGTTGCCCACGGCCTGGAATTCCTGCGTGTAGGTCTTCGACTTGATCCGGTCATAGGCGAAGAACGGGGCGAGGAACGCTTCGGTGTAATCCTGATAGGTGCTGTAGCGAATCCGGCGATAAGCGCTCAACGAACGCAGCGTCAGGCTGTCGGAGACCTCGAATTCCCCGATCAGGGTATGCCCGTCGGACTTCACGTGACTGTAAGGCAGGTACACCGGACGGTAGGCGCGTTCGGGATCGGACGAATAGCCGGGGAACAGGAACGGCGCATATGCATTTTCGGTGACATAACGGACCGGCGTCGTGCGCTGGTCGGCATAATCGCCCGAATAGTCGATCGTAACCGAATCTGACGGTTCGAACCGGACCGCACCCCGGAAGGCCACCTTCTTGTCGGCATGGAAATCATGCGCATCGGGCACGCCCGTCGTGTCGCTGGCATTCTTGGCCCAACCGTCACGATGCGAAAAAAGACCCGTAAGCTTGACCGAGAAGTCGCCGAAACGCGGCAGATTCAAATTCACCAGCGCGCGTTGGTAATCGAGATTACCGGCGGACAGCAGACCGCTCACACCGAACTCGCCGGTGGGCTTCTTGGTGATGATGTTGACGGCGCCGCCTGTGGTGTTGCGGCCATAAAGCGTACCTTGCGGGCCACGCAGCACTTCGACGCGTTCCACATCGGCAAGATCGAAGGTCGAAGCCTGAGGCCGCGACTGGTAAATTCCGTCGACATAGAGCCCGACACCACCGTCAGAAGTGATGATGTTGGGGTCACCCACGCCCTGCCCGCGCATGTAGAGAACGAGTGTGGTCGATGAACTGGGATAGGGAGCGAAATAAAGGCTCGGCGTTGCCTGCACGATGCCGGTGATATCCCGGATGCCGGACGTCTGGAGGCTCTGCGCGGTAAGCGCGGTAATTGCGATCGGCGTGGTCTGGAGGTTTTCCTCACGCTTTTGCGCGGTAACGACGATTTCCTCGATACCACCGCTTGGCGCAACGCCTTCCGAAGCTGGCGCTTCCTGCGCCAAAGCCGGGGTCGCGAGCACCATCGATGCCAGAATGGTGCTCACACGAAAACGTGATGCCAGTTTCATAGCCTTCCAACTCCCTGTGAACCAGATCAAGATACCGGCGCGCCCTTGCACATCCGGAAGAATGCATATCCTGATAGCGGTTCTGCTGCGAATTTGGTCAGCTAAATTGGTTGACTGCCCAATGATTGCGCATTTTGGGCAGCGCTCGTTGCATTATTACAACAATGACATCGGCAGCACGTTTTCACCTTGCCCCCCGGTTCAGAACCGCGCGCTGACACTGATCCAGTAACTGCGCGCCTTGTCCTTGTTGTTGTAATCGTCCTGGTAGCTGGGCTCCCAACCGCCGAACCCGTCGTCGACGAAGATCGTACGGTAGCTGGTAAAGTCCTGGTCCAGAAGATTGTTCACGCGGCCACTGATCGTCACATGATCGTTCAAACGATATTGCGCACCCAGATGCAGCACTTTGTAGCTCTTGTAATAGAGTTGCTCTCCGGAAAGCGTATCCACACCGCGATAGCGCTTGGAACGCAGTTCCCCCATCAGCTGCGCGCTCAGTTTTTCAGTGACATTCCAGCCCAATGTGGCGTTGGCCATGTGTTTCGCGGAATTCGTAAGCGGCAAGCCTTCATCCACGCCGCTTAACTGCTCGCTGTCCGTCAGAGTGTAATTCAGGCGCAGCGATAGTCCGTCAAAAAACTCGTACCGCCCTGCGACCTCCAAACCGCGAATCCGGGCCTTGTCGATATTGATCGGTTGGTTGAGGCTGCCGACCCCCAGGATTTCCCAATATGCACCCAGATTGGCGCAGGGCCGAACGCCTCCAGTTTCTGCACAGGTTTGGGTGACAGGCGTTCTGACGATCTTGTTCTTGAAATCGTTCTGAAACGCGGTGACGTTGAAGTTATGCCGCCCGGATGGCGCCGTCCAATACAAGGCTGCTTCCATGTTCGTGCTGGTTTCAGGTTCAAGGTCCGGATTGCCTGTCCAGGGGCTGGTGCCTTGCCCCCCAAAACCGGTGATGCCTTCATACAAATCCGTAGTCTTGGGGGTTTTATAGCCAGTGCTGAGCCCACCCTTTACCGTCCAGCTCGGGGAGAGTTCATAAACCGCATAGAGCCGGGGGCTGATCCTGCCACCAAAGGCATCGTGGTTGTCATAGCGGATCCCGCCGGTAATGGTCAGCGCATCGACCGGCGACCAGTTGTCTTCGGCAAAAAGCGACCACATCTTCTGCTTCTGCAATGCCTTCAAACCTTCGGCGCTGCCCTCCATCCCAAACACGCCGTCAAGCATTTCGCCATCGATGTATTGCCCGCCGACAACGAACCGGTGATTACCGAGCACACCGTCCACCGGAATATCCAACCGCGCGTCCAACGTGTATTGGTTGCTTTCCAATGGCCGGTCGGGCCGCGGCAGAAACGCCTCCAGTTCCGCATATTGGCCGTCGGTCAGATCGTCGATTGACGCGTTGCCGCAACCGGCGGCACCGCCGCCCGCGATACAGGCTGCATCCCACAGTCCCTGGAGGGCCACACGCTCTGCCACTGAAAACGGCAAGGTGCGGCCCTTGTTCTTCGTTTCCACATAGGCAAGCGAAAGGAAGCTCTTCACTCTGCCCCATTCACCCTGATGGGTAAGCGCCCAGTTCATGCGATCGAATTTCTGCTGCTCCGCATAGCCGGTTCGCGGGCCGACTACACCACCGCGAGCGAGCCAGATGCGTTCAATGCTGTCCACGGTGCCGAGAGGATAGCTCGATGTACCTGTTTCCGGATCATAGTCGGGCTTGTTGTCATATTTCTGCTTCGAAATATCGTAATCGAAAGTGACGCTGTGCCTGTCGCTCGGGGTCCAGTTCAGAGAGAAACCGACGCTCTTGTTTGTATTGTCGACAGTCTTGCCGCCCCCGCCAAAGCCGAGGCTGCGGATATGAACGCCGCCGTCGGGATCGACTGCGGGGGCGTATTCCGGGTTCGACGCAAGACGTTCGTAGATGGAGCCACGCAGGCTCAGCCCGAGAATTCCCGGAATGATTGGCCCACTGGCCGCAATGTCAAAAGTCATGTCATCGCCGAAACTGGAATCTTCCTGTAACGAACGGCCAAACGTGGCTGAGCCGGTCCAGCGATCCATCACTTTCTTGGTGATGATGTTGATGACGCCCCCCAAGGCATCCGCACCATAAAGCGTAGAGGCAGGGCCGCGAATGACTTCCACCCGCTCGATCGTGTCCAGCGGCGGAATGTGATTGAACTGATTGCCCCCGAAATTGTTCGGATAGATATCGCCGTGGTTGTTCTGCCGCTTTCCATCGATCAGGACGAGTGTGTAGTCGGAGCCCATTCCACGGATGCTGATCGTGCGCTGGCCGGTCTTGTCTGACGTTTCGCCGACATCGACACCTTCCAGGTCCCGAACGGCATCGATCATTGTCGTGTAGGGTCGCTGGCGGATTTCCTCTGCGGTCACGACTGTAATACTGGCGGGCGCATCGGTGATTTTCTGCTCAAAACCGGATGCAGTCACCACGATCGCCCGGCGTTCTTCCTCTGCGGAGAGCGCAGCCCCCTCTTCCGCGCTGGCAGATGTGCCGCAAAGCGCCATCCCCATGGCAAAGATTCCGGCTCCGGCGGACAGCCTGGCGTTGAAAGTCGTGCAAAAATCGGTCATGTGCCCCTCAGCGCTATTGCTAATAGATCGCATTTGCGCCGGGCAACTGGTCTTCGGAGGGGGGGAGGTCAATCCGCCCCAAGCCGAGAGAAACACTTTGTTACAGTCGCACATATCCCGTCTCTCGCGATCCACGGGCAATGCGTTCACGTTGCAAGCCAACAGGAGAGCTGCGGGAAAATGACCAAACCGGCCCACATCGTCATCGTCGAGGATGATGCTCCTCTGCGTGCGCTGCTGGCGCGACTGCTCTGCGAATGCGGGTATGAAGCGACCGGAGTTTCCAGCGGAGTGGAATTCTCGCATATCCTTGCCCATCCGGGAGACCGCCCGATCGACCTTGTCTTGCTGGACATCATGTTGCCGGACGAAAACGGACTAACCCTGTGCCAGCGCATTCGAAAAACCAGCCAGGTGCCAATCATCATGGTAAGTGCACGCGGGCAGGAGGCCGACCGGGTGGCTGGCCTCGACATCGGCGCAGACGATTACATCCCAAAGCCTTTCAGTAGGCCGGAACTGCTCGCACGAATTCGCGCTGCCCTGCGTCGCGGCGGGGAAAGCCGCATTTCCCCGGAAAGCAGCGCGCCGGAATGCTATCGCTTCGAAGAGTGGCGCTTCTTTCCCAAACGGCGTGAACTCTTCGCCCCATCAGGTGCGCAGGTATCGCTCACGGCAGCCGAGCATGAGTTGCTCCTCACTCTCTTGCGCCATTCTCAGCAAACGATCGGACGTGGGCGACTGATGGAACTGGTGCGCAGCCGCCTGCCCCACTCCCATGATCGCAGCATCGATGTCCTTGTCAGCCGGCTCCGCAAGAAACTGGGCGGCGCGCGGCGCAGTCTTTCAATGATTCGTACGGTCCGCGGCGTAGGATATGTTTTCATCGCGGAAACGAACGTCTCCTGACAATGGTTCTCCCGGCTTTCCTGCGCATCCCCAGCGGCATGATGGGTCGCATCGTGATGGTTCTTGCCGGAGCAATATTGCTCGAATTGCTGGGCAATTTGCTGCTGCATCGCTGGCAGGATCGCGAATTGCTGGACTCCTCCCGCGCGCAGATCATCGCTCAGCAGTTGCTTAACGCCGTCCATGTCGCAGAGGCAGCCGCACCGCCGGACAGGGCCAGATTGATGCATAGCCTGAACATGGAGGGCCTGGCACTGAACTGGGTTCCAAGCACTGTCATTGTCGATCACAGTGCCGCGCAGGAACAACTGGCGTCGATGCGTAGATGGCTGGTGCAAGCGGCACCGGAACTCGACGGCCGCGAATTGAGGCTTAGCCTGTTGCCCGCACATGATGGACAACAGCGCGATCTGGTCGGGCTCATGGCGCTTCGCGACGGCAGTTTCATCTCGTTCCGCATCAGCAGCTACCTTCGCGCGCCACCGCCACTCTGGTTCGTATCGTTATTGCACGTCCTGCTGCTGGTCATCGTGTTCGGGCTGGCCTTGATAATGATCAGGAACCTGATCCGCCCCTTGCGCGATCTTGCGGCGGCGGCAGATGAAACCGGGCGCCATCATGTTTACCGGATCGTCCCTGCCGGCCCTCTTGAAGTTCGAAGGCTGGCCCGCGCGTTCGATGCCATGCAGACCCGGCTGATCAAGGCAATGGATGACAACACACAAGCGTTGATAGTTGTGTCGCATGATTTGCGGACACCGATCCAGCGAATGAAGCTGCGCGCTTCCATGTTGGAAGACACGGATACCGGAGAGATGATTGCGCACGATCTGAGCGAAATGGAGGATTTCATCGACAGCACGCTTGCCTATGTCCGCAGCGGCAAGGATGAACAACCGCGCCTGATCGATGTTGCCGCAATGCTGATCACAATTGCCGATGAAGCCTCCGATCGTGGCGTGAACGTGCAATACATCGGGCCGGGCAGCTTTGTTTTGCATACCCGGCCACTCGCCCTGACACGCATGGTGCAAAACCTGATGGAAAACGCCAGGCGCTATGCTGAACGGATCGAAATCCACCTGCTGGGCGAGGAAAGCCATTATGCGCAAATCCAGGTGGAGGATGACGGGCCCGGCATTCCTCAAGCAAAATGGGCCGAAGTCGTACAACCATTCCGCAAGCTGGAAGCCAGTCAGGCAATCCGGCGAGACGGACCCTCGGCTAAACAGGGGGCAGGTCTGGGCCTCGCTTTCATCCAACGCACTTTGCACGAACAAAGCGGCAGTTTGACATTAGGTACAAGTGCTTTGGGGGGACTGAGGGCATCCATCCATATTCCCGACTCCCGGGCGGCGGAGCAATGAGGGCCTGCCTTTACCGATTTGCAGCCAACTTCTACTCCGGATCCATCACCCGCCGCGAGGGACAGTTGCCCACGCAAGTGCTTCTCTGGTCTGGCGCAGTTTAACCTGCTGGACATCCGCCTCGCGGCCCGTGTCCCGGAAAAGGCTCCATGGCTTGTCATTGACGCGATATGCGAAGGTCAGCGTCAGATCTACCGGTGCCGCGTCGAGCCTGGCCTGGGCCAAGACAGGCAGGACAAACCGGGAGAAGCCGATCGCTCCACTGCCGTTCCCGGTTTCTTTTTCCATGACCAGATTATCGCCATTGGAGAGGCGCATTTCCATCGCATCTAGATTGGAGCTTATTTCCGCAATCCAGCGCCCCTTCTGAGTGATAAACATCCGCCCCGTCGCACCGAAAGTGCCAGGGCTCGTAAGATGCAGAAAAATGGTCTTTTCATCGCCACGCTTGAGCACGCGATAGACGTTGAGACCTGCGCGCCAATAAGTCCCGGTAAAAGCCCCTCGACGCAGGCGCCACACGCCCAGATCCTTCGACACATGGCTCGTTATGAGGCTGGAACCGACTGAGGTGAACACGTTTTTCTTGGCTAAGTTTTTTTGCAGCAGCAGATTGATGTCTTCAACGAGAAGCAAGGCATCGAAACCAGCCTGCATCAGTTCCGACCGCCCTGTTCGCGCGCATTCCGCATCGATCAGACCTGCGAACATGGCCTTCAGCCCGTCATACTGAGCCTTCTTCGGCTCTTCATTATACTTGTCGTTGTGCACCACAGCCGCCATTTTCCACTCAGACCGGCGCAATTTCACAAACGCTGAGGTCACGTCGCATGTCGCCGGATCGGCGACCATCGCGTTCGGTGCGGCCTCCAAGGCATGGGCAATCAGCAACGCCTGGTCGATATTGGCCCATTCCCCCGACGACTTCGTCCGTGACAAGCATCTTTTCCAGCCATCCTGCCCCTTGGCGAAGTTGTCGACTGAAGCGAGAGCTTGTTCACTCGCATGCAGTTTGATTTCTCGGCCAAGAAAATCGCGCATCACTATCAGTGCCCGGTACTCCCCGTTCGTCAGCAGGTCACAATTTTCGTTCGCTCCAAGGGCGTAAGTCGATACCGCATAGAATTGCGCCATGGACTGAAGCTTTTCCTGCTGGCTTTGTGCGGCTGCCGGGGCCGACGCCATGATGGCGAGCGCAATCGCACTGCTCGTGAAGACGGAAATAACACGTGCTATTGCGATCATGGTCCGCGGTCTCGATTAAATGGTAGTCAGTGGCTTTCCGGAAAGGGAATGGCCGGGTCGTGTTCACAGGGGCTGGCTGCGTGCCCCGCAAGCGGTGAAAATCGTGATGGTCGACCGGACACCCTGCTGCCGTCAGAGGAAAGCGTGAGCCCCCTATCCGGTCGATCCGCCAGCAGATTAGAGCCACCATCTGTCACAACCATCCCCCACATGCGGGATGGCCCTTGCTGTGCCTTTGTGTTCAGCATGGAACCGGCTTGGCTACGTCGCTTATAATGGAAGCGTGATACCAAAGCCTGTGTGAAAAATGCGACGCAGCGCAAGGCCTGCATGCACGCACCCAAGTTCGCTATTGCGATCTATTATCAACTAATTTAGGGCGCCCGCATGTTTTTGGGAGCCTCCATGTCTATTCGTTACCCTGCAACCGCGCTCGCGTTTATTCTGGCAACACCGGCATTCGCCCAGTCTGCGACTGCAACTCAAGGTCCGGATGGGGGCAATGCTGACCCGGCAATCATCGTCACTGCAACCCGCACGCAACTGCCCGCCAGTGCACTGCCGCTGACAATCGACGTTATCGATTCAACTGCGCTGGATCGGCAGGTGCAGATTTCCGGTTCCACGGTCGATGCCGTTTCGGCGCTGCTGCCGTCGTTCTCTCCAACACGGGAGAAACTGAGCGGATCGGGCGAAAGTCTGCGCGGCAGGTCGCCGCTTTACGCAATCAACGGAATATCGCAATCGACCCCTGTCCGCGACGGTTCCCGCGACGGGTACACAATTGATCCGTTCTTCATCGACCGGGTGGAAGTAATATACGGCTCCAACGCCTTGCAGGGCATCGGTGGGACCGGCGGGGTGGTCAACCAGGTCACAGTCGGTGCTCCCCAGACCGACGGCATCACCTTTCGCACACTGGTTCAGGGCTCGGCTGCAGACGGTCTGCGTGGCTCCGAAATGGGCGGAAAGCTGGCCGGGCTGGTCGGTTATCGTGCAGGTGACTTCGACATGAATGTCGGCGGTTCGTTCGAACGGCGCGGTGCCTTTTCGGACGGCCATGGCAATCGCATCGGAGTGGATGGCGCCCAGGGGGAAATCCAGGACAGCGACAGCTGGTCCGTTTTCGGTCGTTTCGGCTTTCAGCTTTCCTCCAGCGCCCGGATCGACGTGATTGCCAATCGTTTCGAGCTGGAAGGCAACAATCACTATGTGGCAGTGTCGGGGAACCGGGCAACCGGCGTCCCCACGACCAGTGTGCGCGGCACTACTCCCGGCACCCCTGCTACGAACCGGGCCGAATTGCTCTCGGCAGCATTCAGCGACACGGATCTGGCTGGCGGCACATTCTTGCTGCAGGCGTTCTTCAGCCGCACACGGGACATTTTCGGTGGGGGCACCTATGCCACTTTCCAGGATCCGAATCTCGACCCGACAGGCAATCTTTTCGATCAGTCGGCCAACCAGTCACGCAAGCTGGGTGCCAAGGTCAGTTACGAACGCGCTATCCCCGGTTTCGAAGACCTGGTGGTGACAACCGGCTTCGACATGCTGTTCGACCGCACGAAGCAATTCCTGGTGCAAACCGATCGTGACTGGGTTCCGGAGACCGATTTCCGCAGCCTCGCCCCCTTCGCGCAGGCCAATCTTGCATTGATGGGTGGCGTAGTCCGCCTCGCAGGGGGGATGCGTTACGAAGATGTGCAACTCAAGGTCGGCGATTACGAAACACTGTCGGTCTATGGAGCCACTGATTCCAGCGATATTTCAACGTACAAGCCCGTCGCCGTTTCCGGCGGCAAACCCTCGTTCCACAAGCTGTTGTGGAATGGCGGCGTGATCGTGGAACCGTTGACCGGGCTGCGCGCCTACGGTTCCTATGCCGAAGGGTATACGATCGCCGATGTGGGGCGCATCCTGCGCGGTATTAGCGATGAGGGTGTCGACATCGACAATTTCCTCGCGCTCGAACCAGTCATTTCCAACAACCGCGAACTCGGTCTGGAATACGAACGGGGGCCGCTCAAGGCCTCGGCGAGCTACTTCTGGTCATCCAGCGATCTGGGCTCGCTGCTCGTAATCGGTCTGGATGGCATCTACAACGTCTCTCGCCAGCCGATCCATATCGAGGGGCTGGAAGCCAGTTTCGCATGGCGCACTCCTTTGCCCGGCCTCACTCTCAGCGGCGGTTATGCTCATATCAAGGGGAAGACCGACAGCGATGGCGACGGCAAAGTCGATGAAGATCTGGATGGTGCGAACATCTCACCGGATCGACTGAATCTCGCTGCGGACTTCACCAAAGGCCCTCTCAGTCTCCGCCTCCAAAGCCGCTTCTACCTTTCCAGGAGCTTCAAGGGACAGCCCGCATCCGCCGATTTCGAAGGCTACGAATTGCTGGATGCCTATGTGGCCTACCGCACCAACGTCGGTGAATTTGCACTGTCGGTTCAGAACCTGACGGACAAGTTCTATATCTCCTATGACAGCGACACCGTGCGGACGACTGACAATACCCGGTTCTATTCCGGGCGGGGTCGCACTTTCACGCTGAGTTGGCGCGGTGAATTCTGATGCAACTGCTCGCCCTGCTTCATCGCTGGGCGGGCGGCATTGCCGGTTTGCTGCTGGCGATGATCGGCCTGTCCGGTGTGCTGCTCATGTGGGAAGATGCCTGGATCATGCTACCTGGGGCAGACGAACCCGTCCGTAACGATGCCACGCAAATCGGCATGGCTGTTGCCGGGGCGATGTCCGCCAGTACTTCTCCCCTGTCTCGCCTCACTCTTGCCGGCGACGGGTTCGGATTGCACCAGGCAATCTACAACGACGGATCAGGAGCCTATCTGACGCAGGATGGGCTGATCGTGGATCAGTGGCGCAGTCTATGGGAACGGCCCGAACTGTGGTTGTTCGATCTGCACCATCACCTGTTTCTCGGAGACACGGGCAAGCTCATCACTGGCATTCTGGGCCTGCTGCTGCTGGCCTTTACCATCAGTGGCACAATATTGTGGTGGCGCACGCGCAAGACGTTCAAGTTCCGCCTGTGGCCGGCGCGTATGTCGCGCCCTGCCATCGTCTGGCAACATCGCGATATCGGGATCGTCGCCTCCCCGCTGCTGATTGTGCTTGCCCTGACCGGTACCTTGATGGTGTTCAAGCCGCTTTCGACAGCCCTGCTCTTCCCTCTGTCAGAACCGCAAAAGCCACGCCCGGATCTGCCGCATGCTCACTCCGCCCCTGGGCCGGACACGAACTGGGCACTCATCGTGAAGGACGCAGAAGCCCTCTTTCCCGGTGCGACAGCACGCCGCTTTCAGTTTCCGCGAGAGGCTGGCGCTCCTCTTACATTACGACTGAAACAGGCAGAGGAATGGACCCCGAACGGGCGAACCTATGTCTATTTCGACCCGGCGACTGCAACCATCCTTGGCGTTCAGGACCCTTTTCAGGGCGATGCAGCCTCTCTTATCGAAGAGAAATACTATCCTGTGCACGCAGCCAAGGTCGGCGGAATAGTCTGGCGTATTGCACTGACCTTTGCCGGATTGGCGCTGACATTGCTCGGCACGCTGGCCTGTTGGACGTTCTGGTTCAAGTCCCCATCATTGCGTCCGATCCGTGCCGCGAGATAACTCGATTGAACCTGCGCGTTCCTTCAGAATTACGCTCCTGCGCGATCGCAATTCGATCAGCATCCGCTTCATTAAATCAGGGGCGAGATTGCAATTCGCGTGACAATCACCATATTCACGCTATCGCAGCCCGGACTTTGGCATGGCGGCGACTGAGAGACCGTTGCGCTCCCGCATGAGGAGAGACAACGTGGATCTGAATGAGCTGTTATTCCAACATCAGGTAGCACTGATCAACGCGAATGAATCGCATCAGGTTGCCTTTAAGGAATGCCATTTTGCTTCTGTCCGCTATTATGCCGAAAGGATACGTCAGCGGCGTGGCGAATTAGGCGTCTCTCAATATCGACCGTTGGTTGAAACGCCTGCGGCAGGTGAGAGCAACGCATGACGTGCTTGCGTACTTATGCAAGCGGTCGACATGATAGGCCCCGGATGCGGCCGTTTCGCAAGCAGTCAGGTGACCTTAGGCTTCGCCCAAAGGCCGCCCGGCGACAGTATGAGATTACCCAGCTTGCATTCCTTCTGTTTGGAGGACGCCTTGGCGGGGCAACGATGCTGAACACGCCTCAGCCGACTCTGGGAGGGGCTCCATTGGCCATCGCAATGGCCAGCCCCGAAGGCTTTATCGAGGTCGCACGGACAATGCGCCGTATTGCCCTGACGTTGGCAAGGGAGAGCAAAGATCATTGATTACAAACTAAAGCGTTCAGACGCTTAGGCACGAAAATAAGGACTACAATGCAAAGAGTTTCTCATATCCGGCATGACAAAATGCACAAGCTGTCAACCGGAAACCCTCGCAATTCCAGGACAGTCAGATGCCCCACAAGTGGCGTCCTTTCCCGGAGCGAGGTAAAACAGATTATCGCTGAAATGATCGGCTGAAATACATACGCCGGGCAAGGAATAACATCCTTCCCGGCATTTCTCTTATTTTTCACGTTAGGAACTGACCATGACCCAAGGCGCCCTCCGTCCTTTTCTCATTACCAAAGATGAAGAAGAAGGAGGATATCGCCTGACGGTTCGCGACACTCGCTATAACTCTCAAGGATATCCGATTGTCACATCCACTTTAAGGGATGAAATATTCAAGACAATCGCTGCCGCCAAAGAATTTGCGCAAGTAAATTACAATGCAAAGCCTAGCGAGTACGCGAGAAAGTAGCGCTACACAATAACCACATCTACATCATTAAAATATGCCGTGACCCTATGCTCGAGCTTTCCTGAATGCTGGAAAATCTTGCAATTTCCTCACTCGTTAGAGGCGCTGAAAAGCAGGTCACAGGCGTCAATCAGAAAAAAGGCTGTCTTATGGCAAAAGAAGAACTGATCACTATGGAAGGGCAGATCGACGAGATTCTACCCGATGGACGTTTTGGCGTCATGCTCGACAACGAACATCGCATCATAGCCTATACAGCGGGCAAGATGCGCAAGTTCAGGATCAGGTCCGTGGTTGGAGACAGGGTGCATGTTGAAATGACCCCTTACGACCTCTCCAAAGGCAGGATTGTGTTTCGGGAAAGAGTCGCTGGGCAAGGGCCCGGTATGGCAAGACGGTCTGGTTTCAGACGGTAATCACCTGCCTGGCCGCGTAGCAGCGGAACGCACGGGCACAGCATCGTAGCAAGCGCAATTGCCCGGTTTTCGTTTGAATTTCCGGGTGCTATTTTTGCTCGTTACAGGGGGATATATCGGTGGCAGCGGAAGCCACCTTTTCCCGATCTCTTCTTGCCCTGTTTTCTTCGACCGAACGAGCCCGACTGGCCATTTGCCGCCATGAGGCCTCGGACCGCAGCGCCCGCGCCTTCACATTTTCAAGAGTGGCATTTCTGGCCTCCTCCGCCGACTCTTCGGCGCGTTCAATATAAAATGCGACAGTCTGGGCCATATCAATCAATCTCTTTTTGGAAGGCGGGGAACAACGCCCCCGCCTTCGCAACTACTTCTGGCAGGCGTCAGGCAGCAGCCAGGTTGATCGCCGACTCCTTGCCATTCTTTCCGCGTTCCACCTCGTACGAGAGACGCTGATCCTGTGAGAGCGTGGCCAGGCCCGCAGCCTGCACGGCGGAGATGTGGACGAAGCTATCCTTGCCGCCATCTTCGGGTTCAATGAAACCGTAACCGCGGTCATTGTTGAAAAATTTGACTTTGCCGATGGGCATGATTCATTCCTATCAAATAACAAGAGTTACCCTGCCGCAATATGCGACAGAGTCGTGCGTTTGGCCGTCAATTGAAAGGAAGTCGTCGTCAGGCTACGCTATAGCTAATCAATAGCTGGAGCGGTCGTCATTCGCCGAGGTCCGTCGCAAGTTTCGACGTCAGCATGGAGTATGTAACATGCTCCGGCCAAAATACCTAATCATCACTAAAATGATTGGCCGCCCACCCACGCAACAACATTTTTCGACGCCGAAGTTTCTCAAAAATGACCGGCGCTTTTATACAGGTATGGCTTTATGCCGCAGCGATACCGGTTGATGGCCGGTATGCCTCGATTGGCTCGATCGCGGCCCCGACACTCTGCTCTCGCATCTCGATCGAAGCGCAAGTCGTCGGCCCGGCCTCTTCTCCGAATGCAGCGGAAAGTTTCCAGTCGGGCGATACGTACAAGCTCCCCCGCCGCTCGTGTACCGAGGCCACTCTCAAGGATGCTCCGGCGTTCTTTGCCTGATACATCAGTTCGTCAGCGATCTTCACTTCCCGGCTCAGCGACCGGCTGCCTGGCGCGAGGATCAGAGCCCCTGTGCTGCACCGCAGACTGGCGGAAAATTCGGATGCTGCTTCGTTCATCCCCTTATGGAGCCGCAAGGCGACAGCTTTGCCCGCCTCTTCATCCCGAACAGCCAGATATATGAAAAATTCATCCCCACCGACGCGTGCAAAGATATCATCCTTCCGGATCAATTGCTGTACATGCGCCGTGTAAGCCTGCAAGCAGGCGTCCCCTCTGGCATGACCTTCACGATCGTTGAGCCGCTTCAGTCCGTCCAGATCCGCATAGACGAGAACGTACCAAGTCTCCGAATGATCGATACTTTCCGCCAGTTCGAAGAAGGCCTGACGATTGAGCACCCCGGTCAAGGGGTCCGTGCGGGCCAATAGCCATTCATTCTCGCACAGCTTGCGGGCGCTATCCAGAATGCCAATGATAACCAGAACCGCCAGAATGCGTATTGCGAGGTTCCAGTAAGCATGGGCTGTCCCATAGGGGTAAATGCTGAAGCCGTTCACCACCAAAGTGATGCCCAGGCAGCTCAGACCTACGCCCACGGCTTCCCGCCATCCGAGGGACCACGCGGCAAATCCGATGATCATGAGATAGAGAGGCCCGAACCATATCGCATAGCCTGAAATGGCATCTGCCAGTCCGACGATACAGAGAGTCAAAGCGACGACAATCCAGGCTCGGGGGCGAGCCATGTTGAGAGGGAAGAACAGCTTCGACGCGCGTGATATATTGACTTTCGCGCGCCGCTCGGTTGCCGGTTTCTTCCACATCGCAGAACTGTGGGCCAAGTTAGCTAATTTCCGGTTAAACTCGGATAGCCAAGCACATCCATATTGGCTTCTATTCGCCAATCACCTCTCTTTCTATCGTTTTTCGATGCAAAAAACCGCAGGGCGGTGCCGAAAATACCTATGCAAACACACCACACACTCCCATGTCATCGAAATGTAACAGCAACCACCGATGCGGCCTGCTATGGAACGGCAAGATCATGATTCGAGCGGCTACGATGCGGGAGAGCCCACATCTCTGCCCATTCCCGAAGGCGGGGCACGGTTTTTCAACCGCGAGTTGAGCTGGCTTACTTTCAACCAGCGAGTTCTGGATGAAGCCTGCAACACGGATTACCCGCTGTTGGAAAGGCTGCGGTTTCTTTCCATTTCGGGCAACAACCTCGATGAATTCATCATGGTCCGCGTGGCCGGCCTGGCCGGCCAGGTCGAGCGCCATATCGAGGAAATCTCGATCGACGGCCTGACGCCTTCGCAACAGCTCGCGGCAGTACGCGAGGCTGTGATCGGGCTGCAAACCGCGCAACAGGCTATCTGGCAGGAATTGCAGGACCAGCTGGCGCGAGAAAACATCCTTGTCGCCGACGACCAGCCGCTCGATGCGGATCAACTGGAATGGCTCCGCAATCATTTTCTCAACGCTGTCCTGCCAGTAGTCACCCCTCAGGCAATCGACCCCGCCCACCCGTTCCCGTTCATCGCAAATCAGGGAATGGGCATTCTCTTTTCTCTCACCCGCATCGCAGATGGGGCGCCGGTGATGGAAATGGTGCTGATTCCATCAGCTCTTCCACGTTTCCTCCGCATTCCCGGCGACAAGGCGATCTACATCAGTATCGAGAATTTGATCGCTCGCAACGCGGATGTGCTCTTTCCCGGCTTCCGGGTGGAAGGCAACGGCGTTTTCCGCGTCTTGCGCGACAGCGACATCGAAATCGAGGAAGATGCGGAAGATCTCGTCCGCTATTTCCGCACCGCGATTCAGCGGCGGCGGCGCGGCAAAGTCATCGTGTTGCAGCTGCAGGGCGAATTCGATCAGGCTGCGGAACACCTGCTGCGCGAACAACTGCGGCTTGATCAGGCAATCGTAATCAAGACTGGCGGACTGATCGGTATGGCCGGGCTGTCCACGATTGTTGACGAAGATCGCCCGGAACTGAAATTCGAACCCTATAACCCGCGCTATCCCGAACGCATTCTGGAACATGACGGCGATTGTTTCGCCGCAATCCGCGAAAAGGATATCGTGATCCATCACCCCTATGAAAGCTTCGAGGTGGTGATCGACTTCTTGCGCCAGGCCGCGGCCGATCCGGATGTCATTGCAATCAAGCAGACATTGTACCGCGCAGGCAAGCAATCTGCCGTCATCGCCGCCTTGATCGCCGCAGCTGAAGCCGGAAAATCGGTGACTGCGGTGGTCGAATTGAAGGCCCGCTTCGACGAAGAGCAGAACCTGCTGTGGGCCAGCCAGCTTGAACGCGCAGGCGTGCAAGTGATCTACGGCTTCGTCGACTGGAAGACCCACGCCAAGGTATCGATGGTCGTGCGCCGCGAGGAAGAGGGCTATCGCACGTACTGCCACTTCGGCACCGGCAATTACCATCCGTTCACAGCGCGGATCTATACCGACCTGAGCTTCTTCACGGCGGACCCCAAGGCTGCACGCGACGCAGGCCGGCTGTTCAACTTCATCACGGGCTATGTCGAACCGCGCGAGATGGAATTGCTGACCATTTCACCCATTGGTCTGCGTGACAAACTCTACGAATGCATCGACCGGGAAATTGAAAACGCCAAAGCAGGCAAGCCCGCTGCCATCTGGGCGAAAATGAACCAGTTGACCGATGATGGACTGATCGACCGGCTTTACGCTGCCAGCAACGCAGGCGTCGAAATCAGTCTGGTCATCCGCGGCATTTGCTGTCTCCGACCCGGCATCCCCGGCCTGTCCGAACACATCGCAGTCAAGTCCGTGATCGGCCGATTCCTTGAACATAGCCGCATCTGGGCCTTTGCAGCGGGCGCAGACCTCCCCAACCCCAATGCCGCGGTGTTCATATCCTCCGCCGATGGGATGAGCCGCAACCTCGATCGCCGCGTGGAACTGTTGGTGCCCATCCGCAACAGTACTGTGCATGACCAGGTGCTGGATCAGGTGATGCTGGCAAACCTTCTTGACACGGAGCAAAGCTGGCTGCTGGAGCCCGATGGTACTTATCAGCGCATGGAAAAGGGCGAAGAACCATTCAACCTGCACCGCTATTTCATGACCAATCCCTCCTTGTCGGGGCGCGGTGCTGCGCTCGCCAGCGGGCGCAAGGTGCCAAAGTTGTCGCTGCGGCGCGGCGCGGCCTGAGCGGGCAGCGCCACGCCACCCGCACCTGTATACCACTTCATACTATGCAGGCGGCACGATGAACGCCGAACGTGCGGTCATCGACATCGGCTCCAATACCGTCCGCCTGGTCATTTTTGGCGGCCCGGCCCGAGCGCCCTCCGTATTACTGAACGAAAAGGTCACCGCCCGGCTCGGCAAAGGCGTGGCGGACAATGGCCGACTGACCAACAAATCGATGCAGGCCGCTCTGGCCGCGCTGGCCCGTTATGCCGCGATCCTGCGCCTGCGCGGTGTCGAACGTGTGGAAACAGTGGCAACCGCAGCGTCTCGCGATGCAGAAAACGGAGCCGAATTTCTTGATGCCGTGCGCCTGCTCGGCCTCGACGTGCGCCTGTTGTCAGGCGAGGAAGAGGCCCTGACGAGTGCTACCGGGGTGATCGCCGCCTTCCCCGGCGCCAAGGGCATTGTCGCGGATATCGGCGGAGGCAGCCTGGAACTGGTCGATATTGACGGTGAGATCTGCGAGCATGGCACCAGCCTGCCGCTAGGAACCCTGCGCCTGCCGCAGATGCGTGAGGGCGGCCCCGCCAAGTTTGTCCGGCGGGTGGAAAAGCTGCTCGACATGGCCGACTGGTGCGGAGGGGAAAACCTTCCGCTTTACCTCGTCGGAGGCTCCCACCGGGCCCTGGCCCATTATGCCATGCACAAGTTGCATTGGCCGTTTGACGATCCTCACGGCTTCACAATGTCCTCTGTGGATGCACTCGATCTCTGCAGGGAAATGGAACAGGGCCAGCTGGCCACCGATGTTCCCATGGTGTCGTCATCCCGTCTCACCATGCTGCCGGATACGGCAGCCCTGCTCGCTGCACTCCTCACCCAATTGCGTCCATCAAAAGTGGTCTTTTCGTCGTGGGGTTTGAGAGAGGGACTGCTTTACCGTCAGTTGACCCGTCACGAACAGGCAGAAGACCCCCTTCTGGCCGGAGTGAAGGAGTTTACGGAAACACTCGGCTGCCCCGCAAAATTTGCCGAATTGATCGCCCGCTGGACCGCCATTGCCGCACCGGCAGCCGGGGATGGCCGCAAGCGTCTGCGGCTCGCCGCAACCATGCTCGCCCTCGCCGCCTATCGTACTGAGCCCAACCTGCGGGCGGAAGAAGCCGTGGAATGGGCCTTGCGCAAAAGATGGGTCGGCGTCGACGGCGAAGGCCGTGCGATGATTGCCGCCGCCGTTTGCGCCAATACGGGCCGCAATGCGCAATTGCCCGAACTGGAACGAATTGCCTCCCCGGCCAGCTTGCACGAGGGGCGCGCATGGGGCCTTGCCATTCGCCTTGCCCGCCGCTTCAGCGCTGGAAGCCCAGATGCGCTCGCGCAAAGCGCGTTGTCAGTGGAAGGCAATCAGCTCGTACTCGCCATGCGTAAACCGATCAGTGTCTTGTTCACCAATCCCGCTGAAAAGGATCTCAAGGCGCTGGCGCAAGTCGTCGGTCTCGATCCCGCCATGCGGGTTATCGGCGCCGACGGTCGCCTTAGTTGAATTCACCCGCCGCTATAGCGTCAGCGGCGGAACCGATCGCGGCATGGACGATGGCAAGATCGTCTTCCCCGATGCAGTATGGCGGCATGACATAAACGGTATTGCCTAGCGGGCGCAGAAGCACCCCGGCCTCACGAAAATGCGCCAGCAATCGCGGACCGAGGTTCGAGAGATACGCTGCGCCCTCACCGCCCAGTTCCATCGCCGCAATCGTGCCGCAACGGCGCGTATCGGCAACGGCCGGATGGTCGGCGAGTTCGGTCAGATGCTGCTCCTGCCGCGCGGCAAGGGCTCCGATCCGCTCCATAACCGGCTCTTCCCGCCAGATCGCCAGGTTTTCAGCCGCAGCAGCACATGCGATGGAGTTCGCTGTATAGCTGGATGAATGGAAAAACATCCGGGCCCGGTCGGTCGAATAGTGCGCATCCCAGATCGGTTCACTGGCCATTGTCACGGCCAACGGCACTGCGCCGCCTGTCAGCCCCTTTGACAAGCACAGCAGATCGGGAACCACCCCGGCCTGCTCACAGGCGAGCAATGTACCGGTCCGCCCCCAACCGGTCATCACTTCATCTGCAATGAAAAGCGTCCCGTAGGTTTCGCAAATTGCCCGCATCTCCGCCAATACCAGCGGGCCGTACATCATCATTCCTCCAGCCCCCAGCACGAGCGGTTCAACGATGAATGCCGCCGCGCCGGCCTTGCATTCCACCTCCAGCGCATCGAGCGTGACCTGAGGAGCGGAAGGGAACGGTACGCGTCCGACATCGAACAGCAGGGGGGCATATGCCGCATTGAAAACGCCCCGCGCGCCCACGGACATCGTCCCGATCGTGTCCCCGTGATAGGAATGATCCATTACGACGATGCGGTGCCGTTCTTCACCGCGATTAGCCCAATATCCCAGCGCCATTTTCAGTGCGACTTCGACACTGGTGGACCCGGAATCGGAGAAGAATACCCGCGTCAGTTCCGAAGGCAGGATCGCTCTCAACCCTCGCGCAACCTCTTCCGCAGCTTCGTGTGTCCAACCGGCGAAAATAACCTGGTCCAAATGCTCTGCCTGCCGACGGATGGCAGCCATGATGCGCGGGTGACAATGACCATGTGTCGTCACCCACCAGCTCGATATCGCGTCGATTACACGTTGCCCGTCCTTGGTGTATAGCGCGGCACCCTCCGCATGCGTCACAAGCGGGGCAGGCTCCTCCAACCCGTGCTGGGTGAAGGGGTGCCAGATGGACGAACCGCTCAAAGAGAGACTCCTGCCGAGAATGCCTCGGCCAGACCAGCCGCATCCAGAGGGTCCAGCAATGGCAAGCGCCCCAGCCGCCTGACTTGCCCGAGGCGGCATATCGTAGCCTCGCTATCTTCATTACCGTCGCCAATGAAGGCCACGCCGTGCACGGTTATCCCACGTGCGCGGAGGACCTCAATTGTCATCAACGTATGATTGATAGTGCCGAGAGTGGTCCTCGCCACGACAATCGCAGGCAATTGCCAACGCGCGATCTGGTCTGCCACGAGCAGGTCATGCCGCAGCGGCACCAGGGCTCCCCCTGCCCCCTCGACCACCAACGGCCTCTGCTCCGGCAAGGTCAGAGCGTCGTCTTCAATTGTCACGCCGTCGATCTGCGCAGCGCGATGTGGCGAGCAGGGCGTAGTCAGGCGATAGGCTTCCGGCAGGATACGCTCCGCCGGCAAACCGGATAGCTCCGCCACACGTAATGCATCGGTGCCGTCGGTTAGTCCCGCCTGCACGGGTTTCCAGTACCAGCCATTCAGATACCCGGCCAACGCGGCGGAAAATACAGTCTTGCCCACATCCGTGTCGGTCCCAGTGACGGCAAATCCCATCATGACAGCACTCTCCCGAGGTTTTCCGCCAGCGCATCGACATCGTCGCAAGTGGCATTCAGGGTCAACGACAACCGCAACCGGGCAGTTCCCACTGGCACTGTCGGTGGGCGGATGCCCCTTATGTCGAACCCGGCTTTTTGCAATGCGTCCGCCGCAGCCATTGTCCGCCCATCCTCTCCGAGGATAATGGGCACGATCTGTGATCCCGTGGGCGCAAAGCCCAAGGGAGCCAGGGCCTTTTCAGCATGAGAAATCAAAGTCTGCAGCTGATGGCGCAGTTCCGGGTCGTCAACGCAAATGCGTAATGCTTCCCCAACCACCACGGCCATGAGCGGGCTCGGCGCGGTTGAGAAAATGAAACCGCGCGCGCGATTGACGAGAAATTCCTTCACTGTCTGTGATGCGCAAACAAGAGCCCCTTCGCCTCCCAGAGCCTTGCCGCATGTGTGCAGCGAAATCAGGTTTTCCCGGCCCTGCAAATGGGCCGCGAGCCCGCGCCCCCGATCCCCGAACACACCCGTTGCATGCGCTTCATCGACCAGCAGCACTCCGTCATGCTCATCGGTCAACATCATGAGATCGTCGAGTGGTGCCTGGTCCCCATCCATCGAATAGAGGGTCTCGACGGCAATCCAAACGCGACCGGTACCACCATTCTTCCGCCACCGGGTTATCGCGTCTGCATAGCTCTGCACATCGTTATGCTCCGCCACCGCCCGGTCAGCTCTGGTCAGACGAAGCCCTTCGTGCAGGCTGGCATGGATCAACCGGTCGTAAATAACCACGTCGCCCTTGTGCGGCAGGGTCGCGACCAGCGCGGAATTCCCACCATAGCCATTGGCAAAGAACAGCGCGCTCTCGCTACCGAAGAAATGCGCGGCGGCGGCTTCCAACGCTTCATGTTCCTCGTGGTTACCACGTAACAGGCGGGATCCGCCGGAACCGGTCGGCACCCCGCGCTCCATTGCCTCGACGATTGCCTGTTTCAGCCGGGCATCCCCGGCAAGGCCAAGGTAATCGTTGGAGGCAAAATCAACACCGTCACGGGGACGCAAGGTGCGTAGTCGCGCTTTCTGCGCCAGAGCGGCCAGATCCGCCGCATGGTCTGCAAAGGGACCGGACATGCCGCGCGCTTTGCCGCAAGCACGCCGATCATACAACCACCGGCTTCAGAATCGCCGCAGCCAATATTGCATAGGCTTGGCACTTTCGTGCGTTTCGCCGTGTTCCTTCCAGGCCAGTTCAGTGACCAGTCCCGGTACCGGCTCATAACCACGCTTGCTCCAGAACGCGTCGAGCGGTGTGTAATCCGCGGGTCTTGCCGGATGATCCGGTTCACGGATCACTGCCGCGAAACAGGCCAAGTCCGCTCCTCCCGCACGCGCGGCAGCTTCACGCCGATCGAAGAACGCATGCCCGATTCCCCTTCCACGGTAGTCGGGCAGGAGCACACTTTCCCCGAAATAGAATAGCCGCCCCGTATCGAGTCCGGCTTTCTCGAATGGCTGGCGAAATTCCGCCTTCTGCGCCCACATGGGACTGGCCGTCGCCACCCCGACCACACGTTCATGATCGAAGGCCGCCACCAGCACGCTGCCCCGTTCCGAAGCAAATTCCTTCACATATTCCGCCTCATAGCCCTCGTCCCCGTCGTAAAGATAAGGGAAGGCGGCAAAGACGCTGATCCGCAAGGCAGCAAGATCCGCCAGATACCGGATACACTCCTCGCCCTGCAATGTTCGTACGTCGATAGCCATTGCCGTCGGATAGAAGCGCCCGGCCCGGCGTGCAATTGCGTTCACGCCTGTTTCATACTATGGGGCGAAAAGCGCCCTGGCACCGGATGAAGCAAAATGCTTCGTCAGCCGGGGCGCTCTGTTTTTCACTTGAAAAGGCAAGGCCCATGTCGCGTCGCCGCCAGATTTACGAAGGCAAGGCCAAGATTCTCTACGAAGGTCCCGAACCAGGTACGCTGATCCAGTATTTCAAGGATGATGCGACCGCGTTCAACGCCCAGAAAAAGGGCACGATCAACGGCAAGGGTGTGATCAACAACCGCATCAGCGAATATGTGTTCACCCGCCTGTCGCATATCGGAATTCCGACCCATTTCATCCGCCGCCTGAACATGCGCGAACAACTCGTCCGGCAGGTGGAAATCGTGCCGATCGAAGTGGTCGTGCGCAATGTCGCGGCCGGCTCGATCTGCAAGCGGCTGGGCCTGGAAGAAGGGGAAATGCTGCCCCACACCCTGCTTGAATACTATTACAAGGATGACGCGCTGGGCGATCCGCTGATCGCGGAAGAACACATTGCCTGCTTCGGTTATGCCAGCAATGAAGAAATGCAGGACATTTCCTCCATGGCGATCCGGATCAACGATTTCCTTTGCGGCATGTTTGCGGCGATCAACATCCGCCTCGTCGATTTCAAGCTGGAATTCGGCCGCATCTGGGACGGTGATTATTCCCGCGTCATTCTGGCCGACGAAATCAGCCCCGACGGCTGCCGACTGTGGGACATGGTCACTGGCGAAAAGCTGGACAAGGACCGCTTCCGCCGCGATCTTGGCGGCGAGGAAGAGGCCTATCAGGAAGTTGCACGACGCCTCGGCCTGTTGGAAAACGATGGCCCCAGCGAAGTGTTCGACCTCAGTGTCCATCGCAAGCTCCGCAGCAAAAAATAGGCTTCTCTCCCGACGCAGCCATATTGCGAACCGCCATCATACCTCCTGGCCTTGCCCTAAGGCGTTGCTGAAGGCATAGGCTCGCTGCGATTCCCATCCTGCGATTGAAGGCCCGCTGCCCATGAAAGTCCGCGTCCATGTCAGCCTGAAGAATGGTGTACTCGACCCCCAGGGCCGAGCCATTCACCACGCGCTCGAGGGGCTCGGTTTTTCCGGGGTCAACGACGTGCGCGCCGGGCGCCTGATCGAACTGGACGTCGATGATGGCGTGACAGACGAGGCACTGGACGAAATGTGCCGCAAGCTGCTCGCCAACATGGTGATCGAAAACTACCGGATCGAGAAGGTGGCCGCATAATGGCGTTCCGTTCCGCCGTCATCACTTTCCCCGGCTCCAACTGCGACCGGGACATGGCGGTTGCGCTGGAACAGGTGTCCGGCACACCGGCAATCCGCGTATGGCACGGCGACGCCGACCTGCCTGACGGACTCGACTTCATCGCTCTGCCGGGCGGCTTCTCCTACGGAGACTATCTACGCTCCGGCGCGATGGCCGCACGCAGCCCGATCATGCAGGCTGTGATCGAAGCCGCCGGACGCGGCGTACCGGTTCTGGGCGTTTGCAACGGCTTTCAGGTACTGACCGAGGCAGGTCTGCTGCCCGGCGCATTGATGCGCAATGCCAGCCAGAACTTCGTTTGCCGCACCGTGCCACTGAAGGTGGAGAACAACCGCTCGCTGTTCACGTCCGGATACAAGGCCGGCCAGACTGTCCATATTCCGGTCGCCCATCACGATGGCAATTATTTCGCCGATGAGGCCACGCTGGATCGTCTGGAAGGTGAAGGTCGGGTGGCTTTTCGCTATGCCGAACCTGTAAATGGCTCAGTCCGCGACATTGCCGGTGTCCTGAACGAGGCTGGCAATGTGCTGGGCATGATGCCCCACCCCGAACGTGCGATCGAGCCTGCCCATGGTGGATCGGATGGCCGCGCCCTGTTCGAAAGCGCTCTGAAAGGCCTCGTCGAAGCGTAAGCGACATTGCCGCATCCCCTCTTTCAGGCGCTGTGGCGTTCGGTATCCGTCTGGCGGAAAATTCGCTGCACATCCGCGGCAATCATCGGCCGTCCAAAGTGATAGCCCTGGATCTTCTTGCAACCCAGTTCACGGATCAGGCGCGCTTCAACCGCATTTTCCACGCCTTCGGCTGTGGTGGACATGCCCAGACTGTCCGCCATCGCAACGACCGCGCGAATGATCGCCAAGCTTTCCGCGTTCCCCTTGGCAGCACCCTGAACAAAGCTGCGATCGACTTTGATGGTCGAGAAACGCAGCTTGCGCAGGTAGCCGAGAGAAGAATAGCCAGTGCCGAAATCGTCAAGCGCGACACTGCATCCCAAGGCAATGATCTCTTCCAGCGTGTTTCGCGCTGTCACATCGTCACGCAGGAAGATACTTTCGGTGACTTCGATTTCGAGGCGTTGGGGATCAAGCCCTGTCGCCGCCAACGCTTTGACCACGGTTTCCGCGAAGTTCGGAGCCAATAGCTGCTCACCCGACACATTGACCGCGATCTTCACGTGGGCCGGCCAGGTCGTCGCCTCGCGGCAAGCCTCATTGAGTACCCATTCGCCAATGGATACGATCATTCTGGTATCTTCGGCCAGCGGAATGAACTTCACCGGGCTGACCAGACCATGTTCAGGGCTTTGCCAGCGCAGCAGGGCCTCGAAGCTGACGACCGTCTCTCTCCGGGCATCTACGACCGGCTGATAATTGAGCAGAAACTCGTTGCGTTCCAGTGCGTGACGCAAGGACATTTCCAGTTTGCGCCGTTCCTCCGCATCCTGATGGAGCGACGGTTCAAACTGGATGTGAATACCCCGACCGCCATCCTTGGCGCGATAGAGCGCAAGGTCGGCATTGCGCATCAAGGTTTCGACAGTCGCACCATCCCGCGGACCGATGGCCGAACCGACACTGGAACCGACATAAAGGGTGTGATTGTCGACATCATAAGGCTGAGACAACAGATTGATGACCGACTGGGCCACCTGGTCGATCCGTCGCATGTCGGATGCATCACGCATCACAATCGCGAATTCGTCGCCACCCAGTCGACCGCACAGTTCATTGTTGCTTACCAGGCTTTTGAGCCGTTCAGCGACCTGCGCGAGCAATCTGTCGCCGATCTGATGGCCGAGGGAATCGTTGATCTGTTTGAAACGGTCGAGATCGATCATCAGAAATGCACAACGGCTTTTCCATTGATCGGCATATTTCATCGCGTCGCCCAACGCTTCCATCAACATCATGCGATTGGGAAGGCCGGTCAGCGTGTCGTACCGGGCAAGATAGGCGATCTTGTCCGACGATTCCCGCTGCTCGGTCACATCCGAACCCACGCCCCGGAACCCGATAAACTTGCCCGCATCGTTGATCTTGGGAGTGCCGGAAAGCTCCCACCATTTCTTCTGCTTGCCGATGGTCACGCGGACCATGAGATTGGAAAAACTTTCCCGTCGTTTGAGCCGTTCCGCCAGTTCGTGCAGGCTCGGCGGGAAATTGCCATGATCCCATCCATCTCCGGCAATGAGCTGCAGAAAGGGCATGCCTTCCGCTGTGTCCGGGTCCTGCCCCAAAGCGTATGCGAAACGGGGGCTGACCGATCGCACACGGCGTGAAGTATCGATCTGCCACAGCCAGTCCGCCTCACTTTCCTGGAATTCCCGCAGCAAGAGTGACACCACCTCGCTCTTTTCGGCGACGCCGGCTTCGGCAATGCGAGCCGTGAGATGCGTGCGTGCGCCCTGAATGGTCCCGGCGACCGCCACACCGATAAATGCCGCAATGACCGCCACCATCGCCAGATGGCCGTCGACGGCCAGCGCGACCATCGCGCTGATACCGGTAATGACTGTAAACAGAATGGCCCCCAATGGCACGGACGACAGCCACAGCGCCGCGCCGGCAATCAGCATTGCCTGTACGCCCCACAGAGCCATTTCATCGGCGGAACTTCCGAAGCGGGTGAATACGAGAATCGGAAAGCTCCACACGATCGCCAAACCTGTGGTCAGCGCCATATGGAGGCGAAACTCGGACTTGCCGATCGCGCGGTGGCCGGCATCCGCCAATTGGCGGTCCATCCGGTAACTGTAGTGCAACGAGATCGCGAGAACGACGGCCCATCCGGCCAGAAGCCATGCCGGCACCTTACCGAGAAAAAGCGTCAGAACCACGAGCCCGGCAATTGCGTGCGATAGCAAACGACCGAGCGTGACCTTCGCGAGATGCGCATATTGCAGGCGCCGCAAACGCACCCAGTCCCCAGAGGGGGGATTGCTTATGCCCAGCAGCGCCCCCACCGGCAATTCGCTCGGCAGATCCGCAGGTACGGCATTCGGTTCGGTTCGCTCTTCAACCACGCGTCGTCGTTAGGACACAATGGTTTCCAGCTCGTAAACAACAGCGTCTGGACGTCTATTCCACAGTCACCGACTTGGCGAGATTGCGCGGTTGATCGACATCCGTCCCCTTGGCGCATGCCGTATGATACGCCAGCAGTTGAACGGGAACTGCATAGACAAGAGGCGCGATCAGGGGATGCACTTTGGGCATTTCGATCGTAGCCATACAGCCTTCACCTGCCTCGGCAATTCCCTCGGCATCGGAAATCAACACGATCTTGCCGCCCCGTGCCCGCACCTCCTGCATGTTGGAAACAGTCTTTTCGAACAGCGGGCCCGACGGGGCCAGCACTATCACGGGAACCGCTTCATCGATCAGTGCGATCGGGCCATGCTTCATTTCACCAGAAGCGTAGCCTTCAGCGTGAATATAGCTGATTTCCTTGAGCTTGAGCGCACCTTCGAGAGCCAGCGGATAATCCGGTCCCCGCCCAAGATAAAGTACGTCCCGCGCCGGGGCGATCAGAGGGGCCATGGCGGCGATTTCCTCATCATGCGCAAGCGCAGCATTGAGCGCGGCCGGAGCCTCCAGCAAATGCCCGACGACACGCTCTTCCTCATCCCGGTCCATCCGGCCACGCCGGACCGCCAGATGGGCAGCCAAGGCGGCCAGAACTGCCAGCTGACAGGTAAAAGCCTTGGTCGATGCGACGCCGATTTCCGGACCTGCGTGGGTCGGCAATAGCAAATCCGCCTCCCGCGCCATGGAACTGGTCGGAACGTTGACGACGACGGCAATTGTCTGCCCTTCCGCCTTGCAATGACGCAGGGCCGCCAATGTGTCCGCCGTTTCGCCGGACTGCGAGATGAACAGGGCCAGCCCACCCTTTTCCAGCACCGGCTCACGATAACGGAACTCGCTCGCCACATCGATGTCGACGGGCACGCGAGCGAACCGCTCAAACCAATACTTCGCCACCATGCCGGCGTAATAGGACGTGCCGCAGGCCACGATAGTGACCCGGTTTATCTTGGACAGATCGAAATCGATCTGCGGCAAGGTAACCTGACGTTCGAGCTGGCGGATATAAGAGCGAAGCGTTTGCGCCACGACCACCGGCTGCTCGAATATCTCTTTCTGCATGAAGTGGCGATAATTGCCCTTCTCGATTGCAGCAGCGGACGCGCCTGATGTCGTGATCGCCCGTTCCACCGGCCTGTTGGCGGCATCATGGACTTGCGCCCCGTTACGCGTCAGGACGACCCAATCGCCTTCCTCCAGATAGGATATCCGCTGCGTCAGCGGCGCGAGCGCGAGAGCATCCGATCCAAGGTAAGTTTCGCCATCGCCATATCCAACTACCAGTGGCGATCCCAGCCGCGCGCCAATCAGCAGGTTGGGAAAGCGGCGAAAGGCGATCGCCAACGCGAATGCCCCCCGCAGACGCGGTAACACCACTTGCACGGCTTCTTCGGGGCTTTTGCCCGCTTCGACCTGTTCGGATACCAGATGGGCGACGACTTCCGTGTCGGTCTCGCTCTCGAATACCCGCCCGCGAGCAATGAGTTCTTCCCTCAGAGGTCGGAAATTCTCGATAATGCCATTATGGACCAGCGCCACTTCTTCCGTCGCGTGGGGGTGGGCATTGTTGGTCGTCGGCGCACCATGGGTGGCCCACCGGGTGTGGGCAATGCCGACCTGGCCGGGCGCGGGATTGCCCTCCAGTTCCTTGACCAGATTGGCCAGTTTCCCTTCCGCCCGGCGACGGACAAGTTGCCCATCATGAAGAGTACAGACACCAGCGGAATCGTATCCCCGATATTCCATCCGCCTGAGTCCATCGACCAGCCGTTCCGCGACCTCTGCCTTGCCGACAATGCCGATAATTCCGCACATGAATGGACGATATCCTTAATAGCCGTTCGATGGCGTGATACGCTGAAATCCTTGGGATTCCGTATAAATCAGGACGACCTGCCGCAATCGCCGCACGCTCAGCCCTTCTTTCCGGCGGACTTCTTCTTTTTCATCGCGTCGTGGAAGCGATCCGCCCAGCCCGGCTTGACCAGTTGCTCTGCCCGAACCATCCGCAGTTCCCCGTCGGCAACGTCTCGCGTCACGGCGCTACCCGCCGCGACGATCGCATCCGCTCCGATTCTGACCGGCGCAATCAATGCACTGTTCGAACCGATGAAAGCCCGTTCGCCAATCACCGTCTTGTACTTGAAATAGCCATCGTAATTGCAGGTTATCGTACCGGCGCCGATATTGGCCCCTGCCCCGACTTCCGCATCGCCCAGATACGTCAGGTGATTGGCCTTGGCACCCTTGCCCAGAGTCGCTTTCTTCATCTCTACAAAGTTGCCGACCTTCGCCCCTTCTTCCAGCACCGCACCGGGGCGTAGCCGGGCGTAAGGGCCGATTTCGGTCCCTGTCGCCAGTTCCGCGCCTTCCAGGTGCGAAAAGGCGCGAATGCGAACCTTGTCGGCAGCCCTTACGCCTGGGCCGAACACCACGTTGGGTTCCACCGTCACATCCCGGCCCAGTTCCGTATCCCATGAGAACCAGACGGTTTCCGGAGCGACCAGGCTCACACCATCAGACATCGCCCGAGCCCGGCGACGCTGTTGCCATGCCTGTTCCATCGAAGCGAGTTCGGCCCGGCTGTTGATACCGGACACTTCGAAAGGATCGGTATCGACCACTGCCGAATGGCGCCCATCGGCAGTGGCCAGATTCACGATGTCCGGCAGGTAATATTCCCCGGCCGCATTGTCGTTGGTCACGCGCGAGAGCAACCCAAACAGATCCTTCGCCTTGACTGCCATCAGTCCTGAATTGCAGCGACGGCAGGCGCGTTCTTCCGGCGAGGCATCCTTGTGCTCCACCATCTTCAGGATACGATCCCCCACGCCCTCCTCGCTGCAGATAACGCGGCCATATGCCTGCGTATCGTCAGGCTGGAATGTCAGGACGACCACCGCTGGTGCATCCGGGGCATTAAGCCGATCAACCATCGCCTGCATGGTCGACGTGGGAACAAATGGGACGTCACCATAAAGGATGAGCACGTCACCGGTGAAGCCTGCCAGTGCATCTTGCGCCTGCTGCACCGCATGCCCGGTCCCGAGTTGCGGCTCCTGCTTCACCAATGCCGCGCTGCCGCCCAGAGCTGATTCCAGTTGCTCCGCCTTGTCGCCGACAACCACGACCTTGGAGACCGGCTTCAGAGCATCGACTGCTTCCATCAGATGCAGCAACATCGGACGGCCTGCGATGGGGTGGAGCACTTTGTGCGTGTCGCTCTTCATGCGGGTCCCCTTGCCAGCGGCAAGGACGATTGCGGCAATATCACTCATGGCTGAATCCTATCATGTGATCAGGGCCATGCCACCAAACGCTTGCAGTTTCCACATCGGGCGGGCACTTGCCCACCCATGAGTCCGAACCCTGATTTTCCATTCGCTATAGTGGGCTTCGATCTCGACGGTACGCTCGTCGATTCATCCCATGATCTTTGCAATGCACTGAACCATGCTCTCGTCCTCGCAGGGCGTGATCCGGTTCCGCTGGAGGGAATTGCGCCATTGATCGGGCGTGGGGCGCGACGCATGCTGGAGCGTGCGCTTATCCATGATGGCGGCATGGATGATGAGAGTTTCAAGCCAATCTATCGGGAATTGCTACGCTTCTACGAAGCCAACCTGGCCGTTCACACCCGCCCGTTCCCCGGGTGTATCGCGATGCTTGACGAACTCGATGCGCAGGGTTGCAAGGTGGCCGTAGTCACGAACAAATTCGAAGGCTTTGCCCGTTCCCTGTTGCAGCAGATCGGAATGCTCGATCGATTTGTCACCGTGATCGGCGGCGATACGCTCGGCCCGGGGCGGAGCAAACCCTCGCCCGATCCGGTCCTGGAAATGATCGCCCGCTGTGGCGGCGGAAGAACGGCATTTATCGGAGATACGACTATCGACATGGAAGCCGCCAAGGCAGCCGGCGTTCCGTCCGTAGCAGTCGATTTCGGCTTCAATAATGTTCCTGTCCAGGAACTTGGCGCGGATTGCGTTATCAGCCATTTCGATGAATTGATTCCGGCTCTGCGCTCTCTTTGATCAAGGCGTCTGACTTCACGCCCGCCGCAACAACACGGAGTAATCATTACAAAAATTGGCCCCGCCGAAGCGGGGCCAAGTGGGCCATGCCCAGTTTACTTCCAACCGCAGGATGTCAGAAGTCGAACTGTGCCCGCACGCCGAATACATCGACGCCATATTTCGTGTCAGCTCCGGCCGTGATCGCAGCGTCGGTATATTCCATCCGACCATAGTTCGCCATCAGGCGGGTATAAGCGGTCGGCGTCCAGATTACGGAAACGGCATAACCGTCCTGTTTCCCGCCAACGATGCCCGCGTCGTTCAGGTCCAGATAGTCATAGCGCAAGTTGACCTGCACCGCGCCGGCGCCGCCCTTGTCGAAACCGTTCTTCGGCTTCACTCGGTCAAACGTCCCGTTCTTGTAACCGCGGTGATCGCCCTTGGTCAGGAAGTAGCCGATTTCGGCATAGCCGCCGAAGAAGGTCGGATCGGCGAAGCCGGGGCTCGATACCTTCTGCCAATATGCTTCACTTGCAAAGTGGAGAGGACCCGCGATCGCTGCGGCTTCAAGACCGTAGCTGGTCTCGCTCTTCGCCGGGATATTACCCGTGTTGATGAAACGTGTCCCGGTGAAGTGGACAAAAGGCCGCTGACGATAGCGAACGGTGCTCGCTGCGTCCTGCAGATCGCGATAGTGGAGCGAACCACCGAGGTGAAGCTGCGTGTTGCCCATCTTCGGCATGAAGACAACGCGCAGGTCGCCCCCATAGCTGTTGTTGGTGGTGTTGCTGATATCCGCGATGTTGTCGCTGAAAAGCCCGGTCTGAACCAGTACCGCGCCCTTGTGATATTCGGCAGAGACACCCACGCGACGCTCGAAATTGAACGCATCGGTGAACGCTGCACGTTCCATGAAGCTGATGTGGCGGCTGGAGGTCAGTTCTTCCAGCGACTGGAAGTTGTTGTGCTGACCGATCGTCAGCTTGACGTCGCCCGCTTTGTAGTTGACCAACGCATCAGTGATGTCGACACCGTTTTCGGCAAAGTCGACTTCGAACTTGTACCCGATGCCGCCGGGCATTCCACCTTCGACGCCGAGACGCGCACGGCGCACTTCAGTGCCCCAGCCAAGGTCCTGCCCCGTTCCGCTCGGCGCGTTGATCGAACCGCTATCAACCTGCACGCGCCCGCGCACCTTGAACTTCCAACCGTTGTCGCCTTCGAACTGCGGCGCGCCCTTCCAGCTGACCTTGACGGCATCTTTCGACGCGTCCTTGGCCTCGGTCGCGGCGACCTTTGCCGCTTCTGCGTTAGCATTGGCACTGGCAAGATCGCCTTCCAGCGAATTGATCTTGTTCGCCATCGCCTGCATCTGCGCCCGCATCTGCGCCATTTCCTGCCGCAGGGCCTCTGCTTCAGCGGATGATTGCGCATGGGCGGGCATCGCCCACCCCAGCGAAACGGCAAGCGCAACGGGCGCCAGCGTCAGCGAGCAAACGCGTTTTTTGTTGGTCATGAAATTGGCTTCCCTCATTCGAGTCTTGTTGATCTGACGAGGGGGCCACTAGGCTCGCTGAGTGACATTATTGTGACAAATGTCACGAACAGCGCGTTCCCAATGTCACAGTGTCATGTGGAATGCGCGCGACTCGTTGAGCTGTCCAAAGCAAAGCCGCAGCTTACATTGGCAATCTGCGCTACCTGCAGATCGCACTACGAAGTGTGATGAAAGTCAGTTGAAGAAACGCAGTCCAGCGTCCAGCGAACTGCTGGAAACTCTCAAAACGGGAAGCATCGTACGCCAGATGCAGGCGCCGAGTCATCCTTCCCCAGGCGCAGTTTCCTGTTCGATCTTGTCGAGCACATAGCCAAAGGAACGCACGGTTCGGAGTATGTCCGGCACCCCATGGGCCTTGAGCGCGCGACGCAGGCGCCCAACCCACACATCGACAGTACGCTCGTCCGTTTCCGCCCCTTCTTTCCCGATCCGGGCGATGAGACTGGTCCGGGAAAGGACCTTTCCGGTATTCTCTACGAAATGGGCCAGAAGACGGAATTCATTCGGCCGAAGCGCAATCGGCATACCTCGCCAATAGGCCTGACAGGCCGCCAGATCGAGAGTGAGTTCACCATGCGCCATGACCTGCCGGACATGCTCCTGCGATGCCGCAATCCCGGCATAATCTGCAAAAAACCGGCGCTGATCGCCCGCATCGATCACCTCAGACCTGCCAATTTGCGAACCGCTATCCTTGCCTGAGGCAGCATCCGTTATCACGACGCCATTATCGCCTTCCCTGACAATGGACTGGCCGCGATATTGCTGAAGGCGTGCGACAAGTGCCTGTGGCGTCAGAGGGCCGACAAGATAATCATCCGCCCCTGCTCGTAAGGCGCGGCGGCGGGCATCCCGGTCGTCGTCTTCCAGAACCATCGTGATATGGCCTTGCGACGGCGGTACGACCGCACGCAACCGGCGGCACATTTCAAGGCCCGAACAATCAGGCAGCAACCAGTCGACAAAGCACCAGATTCGACCGTTTGAACGCCGTTCAAACGGCTCCGTAAGTTTTGCAAGCACATGGAACCCCGGCAGCAATTGCGCCAGGGTCGCCAGCAAATCCGGTTCCAGGGACGTCAGAAGAACGGTTTCGATCTCTATCACGCAAAGCGCCGTTAAGAACTTTCCTCGCGGGAGGATATACGGGTTTCATGACGTTTCAATTACAATAATGCGACATTTTTTGCTGGCCCACGTCATGATCGTGTCAGCTTCCTGTCCGGAATTCTTCCTTAGCATGTAACGCGCGGTCCGTAGCGGCAGTCCCGTCATGAGGGGCCTGACGGCACATCACCGAGCCCCTCCTGCCGATCGAAAACCATGAGGGACTAGTACGATGTACCGCCACCTTTCGAAGACAACCGTTTCCTTCGCCGCGCTGGCGATTGCCCTGACTGCCCCGCAGGCAGCCATGGCCGCCACTGGCGACGAAGCCGCGACGCAGGAGCAGCTGCAAGCCGCCCTCCAGCAGTTGCAGCAACTTCAGGCCCAGATCAGCGCGCTGCAAACGCAAGTGAACCAGCAGGCCGCCAACTCGCAGGCCACTGCCGCCAAGGCTGACAAGGCCCTCGCCGCCTCCGAAAAGCCAAGCGCTCTGCCCAAGGGACTTGAGTGGGCCGAGAACACCAAGATCAGCGGCCGGATGTACTATAACATCAGCACCGTCGACGCCGATGCGCCTGGCGGCGGCAATGTCGAGAAGGACGGCGGCTTCCAGATCAAGCGCTTCTATATTGGCGTCGATCACAAGTTCGATGACACGTTCTCCGGCAATGTAACGATGGATATCGAAAACATCTCCGGCGTGGGGCGCGCTTTCTACGTCAAGAAGGCTTTCCTTGAAGCCAAGATCGACAAGGCGTTGAAGGTTCGCGTCGGCTCCACCGACATGCCCTGGATTCCCTATGTTGAAGGCATCTACGGTTACCGCCACGTCGAAAAGACACTTACCGACCTCGACAAGTTCGGCACTTCGGCCGACTGGGGTGTCCACGCCATGGGCGAATTCGCCGACGGCATGGTCAACTATCAGATCTCCGCTGTCGATGGCGGCGGCTATCGCGATCCCAAATTCACCAAGACGATCGACATCGAAGGTCGCCTTGGCTTCAAGTATCAGGGCTTCAACGCCGCTGTCGGCGGTTATGTCGGCAAACTGGGCAAGGATGTCGAAGGCGCGACGGACGATTACCGGACTGCGAAACGCTTCAACGCCATGCTCGCCTACAAGGACAAGGTCGGCGGTATGCCTCTGACCATCGGCGGCGAATATTTCCATGCCAAGAACTGGGGCGTCAAGACCACCGATCCCAAGGATAGTGCTGAAGGCTATTCGATCTTCGCGTCGGTCTCTCCGGCCAAGAAATGGAGCCTGTTCGGACGCTATGACTGGGTGAAGCCCAACAAGGACACCGCCCCCTTGAAGAAAGAACAGTTCTACCAAGCGGGTATTCAGTACAGCCCGGCCAAGATCGTCGACTTCGCTCTCGTGTACAAGCACGACAATGGCGATGGCGGCATCAAGATCGGCAACCTGGGTTCGGGCCAGGAAACGCGCGACGAGTTCGGTCTTTACGGCCAGTTCCGCTTCTGACGAAGGCTGGCGGCCCAACCTGCGGGCCGCCATATTCCCCACTGGGCCGTCACGCCGCATTCTTCAGGATGCAGGTGTGGCGGCCCTCTCTTTTCGTGTACGCAATAAAGCTGGGTCAGGCAGAGAGTGGTCCCCCGGCGATGCACGCCAATGACGCGCTCTAGTCGTCAACGATCTTGAGCAGGCGCCGTTCAACCGGAGCCAGAACCCCTGCAAGTTCATGCCCACGTTTCAGGACCTGTCCCGCTTCTCCGAACAGTGTCCACATCCCCTGTTTGGTATGCAAGGCAGGGCGTTTTTCGATCCGTACTTCCGGTCGCTCCGACGAGCGACGAAAAGCCGCGAAAACGGCCACGTCCCGATCGAAGTCCATGGCATAATCACGCCATTGGCCAGCGGCGACCATTCGACCGTAGAGATCAAGGATACGGGTCAGCTCAAGCCGGGCAAAACCGACCTGCAACGGCTGCCGGCCAGGAAAGGCTACAACGGATGCCGCCCCCCGATTGGGCCCCATCAACCGCCGGCCTCGCTACGCCTTGTTTCCTCGGCCAGCCGATCTTCACGCAAGGCATCAAGTTCCGCCTTCAGCTGGACGAGTTGTTCTTCCAATTCATCGATGCGGTTGCCGCCCGGCTCGCAAGGTTCCTTGCAAGGCGTGCCGTATGGCACGAATTCGCGCAACCACTCTTCCACAGGGACAAGCGTGGAACGCGCCTTGAACCCGACCATGGTCGCCCCTTCGGGCACATCGTCGGTCACCACGGCATTGGCGCCGATCCGCGCCCGTTCGCTAATGACGATCGGCCCCAGAATTTGCGCGCCTGATCCAACAATCACATCATTACGCAAAGTCGGGTGACGTTTGCCTGCGATGCCATTGGCCGGATTGGTACCACCCAACGTAACACAGGGATAAATAGTGACGTTATCGCCAATCTCGGCCGTTTCACCAATCGTGACAAAACCGTGATCGATAAACAGGTGCCGTCCGATCGTTGCCCCGGGATGGATATCGATAGCAGTTAGAGAACGCGCGAAGTGGTTTACCACGCGGGCAAGGAAAAACAGGCCGCCGCCATAGAGCCAATGCGAAACCCGGTGCAGCCCCAACGCCAGCACCCCTGGATAAAGCAGGACTTCCCAGCGTGAACGGGGCGCAGGATCGCGCGCACGGATCGAATCCAGATATTCTGCAAGGCTCTTGAACATCAGGCCAATGATTCTCGCACCAAAATATTACCAAAGCAAGCTAGACAGTTAGCAACTGCCGTAGCGTTACCGTCAAAGGAGCCGCCGTTGAGCAGCGCCCTGCACCGCCTCCAGCGCATCGCGCCAGATCGCCTGCGTAGCGGGTTGCTTTCGCTCCAGACTGATCCGGTCGATGGCTGCAACCAGACGTTCGATCCCGGCAAAGCTCCGTTCCACACGCGGCGTCAGATAGGTAAGCGCACCTTCCCCCAGTACAAGACCACGCTGTTCCGCATGGGCACCGATCAGCGCCGTCACCATGTCGTCATCAGGAGTTCCCATGACGAGGTGCAATGCCGCACCGATCCGGGAACGCAGATCAGGAAGGTGGATTTGCCATCCCCTTTCCCCTGCCACCAGCAGCAGTGGCACGCCATTCTCCTGCGCGCGATTCCAGCGATGGAACAGTTCCGTCTCGTCAAGCCGGTCTGCCTCGTCGATCGCATCGCCGTTACCTTGCCCCGCAAACCAGCGCGCAAGCAGTGACTTTCCGGATCGCGGTGGCCCGGTGAGTACCGCCGTGCGAAACGGCCAGTCCTGCGGCGCGGAAAGCGCTTCGACGATGCCTCTGTTTGCAGAACCTACCACGATGCGGGCCGCGCCTTCCCCCGGTCCTGCCCGCAATGGTAATGCAATCTGGCTCATGGCTCGCTCATGTTTCGCGGCACACCCGCCAGCTTAGCGCCTGATGCTCAGTGCATTCTGGCCTTCGACGACCTGCCATCCGCGTGAGCGCAAGGCCGATGCCAATTCCGCCAGACTGCCGCCATAGCTGACCCGCATTACCGAAACCCCGCCGATCGCAATGCTGGTCGTCGCCGCACCCTGAACCCCGGAAGTCCCCCGCAGCGAACCCAATGCGGCGTCGACCGAAGCCGCATCCGGCGATGCGAACTGCACCGTGTAGCTCGCAACCGCGCGGGGGCTGGGCTGGGTTCCATCTGTCACCACAGTGACCGGCACACCAGCCTCGGCCGCAGCGGCATCGGCAGCCTGGGCTCTGCGCCCCGCCTCCAGCAGAGCGGCCAGCACCGGGTCCACCTCTATCCGTTGCGCTTTCAACGTCGGATCGGGACGCAGCAAGCCTGTCTGCAAGGCCCGCGTGTATATTGCATCAAACTGCCCGAGCGCCTTGTCGAACATGGCCGGAATGCCAGCATCGCCATCTGCCTTCAGGGTGAAACTGTCGAGATAGCGGTTATCCGGCCCGTATCGCGCCGTGAAATGCCCTGTAACCGGGCCGCCCGGCCACTGGCGTTCAACCCGCGCGATCGCGATCAGCACGTCGGCGGCGGAAAACTGGTCCAGAATGTTGCTCCACCACAGGCGGCTCCGCCGGGTGGTCTGACCATAGGTCAGCAGCAGCGAATCGCCCCCCGCACCGGAGGGACGGACATAATCGATCGCGCTGGCCCCTGTCTGGTATTCCGCCCACGCCTTTTGCCAGGGGTTTCGCACTTCGTAGACCGTCTGTGTTCCGCCGGTGTACAACACCGGAATCAACAACATCGGCGCGGAGTGATTGGCTGGTCCGCCAGTCCCGAGATATTGCCCGGCGCGCGTGCGATCGAACACCACGCCCAAAGTCGCGATATAGCGGTGCGGTCCGATCTGTTCCTTTTCGACCACGACCGAGGAAACCATCGATTCGATCTGCGAATCGCTCATGGTGGGTCCGCCGAGCTTCTTCCAGCCGAGCACCATTGCCTGTTTCCAGCCTTCTTCGCGGGCTTTCTCTGCCGTCTTGTCGCGAATGTCGACTTTGATTCCGCCTACGGAGATGTCCCCCGTGCTGACGACCGGCGCAATGCCTCGATCCCCTTCCACTTGCGCCAGGAGGGCTTCACGCGCTGCGAAAGCCAGCGGAATCGCAAGCATTGCCAAGGCAATCCAGAGGAGCGGGCGACGGCCGTGCGCGGCGAAAAGGGGGAAGGGTGAATAGGCCATGGGGAAAACTGGAGGCCTTTTGCCCAAACAAGCTTGGATTTCCAAGCTGGAAAGCGTTAGGCGCGCCTGATGAGCGACGACAGTTCCTATAGTTACGAGAAAGCCGGTGTCTCGATTGCTGCGGGCAATGCGCTGGTAAAGGCCATCGGACCACTGGTAAAGGCCACGGCGCGCCCTGGCGCAGACGCGGAATTGGGCGGTTTCGGCGGCTTTTTCGATCCCAGGGCAGCGGGCTATTCTGATCCGCTGCTGGTCGCCGCCAACGATGGCGTCGGCACAAAGGTAAAATTGGCGATCGATCATGACCGGCACGACAGGATCGGAATCGATCTGGTCGCCATGTGCGTCAACGACCTGATCGTCCAGGGGGCGGAACCGCTTTTCTTCCTCGACTATTTCGCCACCGGCAAACTCGATAACGGCGTAGCGGAACGAGTCATTGCCAGCATCGCCGAAGGCTGCCGCATCTCGGGATGTGCGCTGATCGGGGGCGAAACCGCCGAAATGCCGGGCATGTACGCCGCGGGCGACTACGATCTCGCCGGGTTCTGCGTCGGCGCGGTCGAACGTGGAGAGCAGTTGACGGGCGAAACGGTTGCGCCGGGCCACGTCCTGCTCGGTCTTGCCAGTTCCGGCGTCCATTCCAACGGGTATTCGCTGGTCCGCCGGCTGGCCGCCGACAAGGGCTGGAAACTGGATCGGCCCGCGCTGTTCGATCAGGATGTTTTGCTTATCGACGCCTTGATCGAACCGACCCGGATTTACGTGAAAAGCCTCTTGCCCATTATCCGTCAGGGCAGGATCGACGCACTGGCCCACATCACGGGCGGCGGCTTGCTGGAAAATATCCCCCGCGTCCTTCCCGAAGGCACCCATGCGGTAATCGACGCCGGTAGCTGGGAACAGCCCCGGCTGATGGCCTTCCTCCAGGCGCAGGGCAATATCGAACCCGGCGAGATGGCACGCACTTTCAACTGCGGTATCGGAATGGTTCTGGCAGTTCAGCCGGAGGCCGTCGTACAAGTAACTGCCGATTTGACCGAAGCTGGCGAGAGCGTTCACCGCATCGGTGAAGTCACCGCCGGTTCACGCGGCTGCACCGTGCGCGGTGCGGCCGGCACCTGGAGCGCGAAAAGCGATTGGGAAGCCTGCCACAATGCCTGACACGGCAGGACGCAAGGCGAAGGTCGCGGTCTTGATTTCGGGCAGCGGGACCAACATGGCCGCCCTGCTCTATGCCAGCCGACAGCCCGGTTCCCCATATGAGATCGTGCTGGTCGCCAGCAACGACCCGACTGCAGGCGGTCTGAAGCTGGCCGAGGCCGAGGGTGTCACGACTTTCGCGCTGTCACACAAGGGAATGGCGCGCGCGGCACATGATGCCGCCATGGACGAGGCGATCAGGTCCAGCGGCGCGGAATATGTCGCACTTGCTGGCTATATGCGCATCCTGACCCCGGAGTTCGTGGCGGGTTGGAGCGGCCGGATGCTCAACATTCACCCTTCCCTGCTGCCCAAGTATCGCGGCCTGCACACGCATGAGCGTGCGCTGGAGGCCGGCGACAGCCATGGCGGATGCACCGTTCACCTTGTCACTGCCGATCTTGATGATGGCCCGATTCTTGGCCAGTCGAAAGTCGCCATCCTCCCGGACGATACGGCAGATAGCCTCGCGGGGCGTGTCCTGATTGCCGAACACCAGCTCTATTCACGCTGTCTGGCCGCGCTCGTCACGGATCAGGGCTAGATTTCGGATTCCTGTACCAGTGGCCGGCTTTCGCGCGTTCCGCGATAGCGCGCGTCAGGCGTGGTGGGATCGCCCGGCGATATCACCACGAATTCCTCGTGCACTTCCGCCAATGTCCCAACGAAGGGGAATCCTTCGAGACTGCCCGTCACGCGATAACTGATCGTGTCGCCAACCTTGAAGGTTGCCGGATCGAAGTTGAATTCGAAAGGGCAGGCTTCGCCTTCATTGCCCATGCCTAACATTCATCGTCTCCTTCAGGCGTGAGGATAAGGCGATTGCCGAATGAGGGCAACAAAGGCGACGCGTCTAGCCGACATCCTCGATCTTGCATGTCCGTTCGGGTTCACCCGGCAGAGCCAGTGTCGCCTCATCACCCTTGGTGAACAGGCTCGCGATCTTGCCATCAGTCATGGTCTGATATCTGGCACCGGAAGCGCTGGGCACGTGCGCCATGGCCATGCCATTGCCCTTCCATTGCAGATAGGCCGCTCCCGGCTCGGTCTGGATGAAAGTGACGCCGATACCGTAATCCAGCCCCTTGCACGTCATTGCAAATGGGCCGGTCGAGGCACCCTTGGCATCATCCGCGCGCGCATCGGCATAGCCCTGACGCAGGTCATGGATGCGCATGGCATAGGCCTCCATCACGCAATGATCTTTCTCATCTGCTTTCCAGCAGTCGTCACGGCCCTTGATCCAGCCCCGCTGGGTAGCCTTGAGCTCAGCCAGCTTGTCCGCGCTCATATGCTCGCTCGCTTCGGCAAGAGCATAGAGCCGGGTCATTTCATTATCCATGCGGGCAAGGTCCGGCATCTTGCAGACAAGTTGCTGCACTTCACCGTCGGCCTTCGCACAATCGAAGCTGGGTTTTACAGTTTCCTGGGCGGTCGCTGCGACCTCATCGCCACTTTGGCCCACGTCATCCGCTTGCCCGGAGTTGCCACCATCTTGGCTACAGGCGGCAAGCGCCAGCACGGCGGCGCCCAAAAAGATCTTGCGCATCATGCATCCTCCTTGCCTCCAAGCAACCGGATTCGGCATGAATTGAGCATGTATGAAAAGCAGAAAGGCCATCCCTTTCAGGACGGCCTTCCGCAATTTTCAGCTATGATGCCTGCTATCAGCCGACGATTTCTTCCGGCTTGAAGAAGAATGCGATTTCGATCGCGGCATTCTCTTCGCTGTCCGAACCATGGACGGAATTCGCTTCGATCGATTCCGCAAAAGTCTTGCGAATCGTGCCTTCCGCGGCATCCGCGGGGTTGGTAGCACCCATGACATCGCGGTTACGCTTCACAGCGTCTTCACCTTCGAGAACCTGCACCACGACCGGGCCGCTGGTCATGAAGCTGACCAGTTCACCGAAAAAGGGGCGTTCCTTGTGAACGGCGTAAAAGCCTTCCGCTTGTTCCTTGGTCATCTGGATACGCTTTGAAGCGACGACACGCAGGCCCGCTTCTTCCAGCATCTTGGTGACCGCGCCGGTCAGGTTGCGACGCGTGGCGTCGGGCTTGATGATCGAAAAAGTGCGGGTAACCGCCATTGTGCGTTCCTTGCGAAATGTGATGTCGATTGATTTCGCGCGGGCCACTAGCGCTCCCCGCCTCTGCGGGCAAGAGGTCGCGTAATGCGCCGGACAACTAGAGCAGCGGCATCATCCCGCCTTGTTCCATCTGCCGTCTTCCTGCCGCCAGAAATGACGCTCCAGTTCGGGATGCGCTCCCAACTCCCGCCAGCAGGCACGCGCGCCTTCAATCCGCGCATCATCGAACATCAGCATGACGCGATCGAAAGCACCGCCGTTTTCCGGAAGAACCTCAGCCCTCCACAAGCCGTCGGCCAGCATTACCATACGCGCGCCGTTCAGCGCCTCGCACAGATGCGAAAGCAGGATCGGCTGGCGTGCCTCGTGCCCTTCCCCGGCCAAGCCATTGGCGAGAAACTCGCTGGGCCTATCGGCCCACAGCGCATCCGAAACGGTACGCAACTGGGCTTCGTCATCGGATACTATCAGCAACCGCTCTCCCGCTGCCTTCACCTTGGAGGCGAGCAACGGAATCGTCCGCTCTACGGGATCGCGGCTCAGCTGATAGAAATCGACACGCATCGTTAGCGCGCCTTACCCCTCGTAGTTGTCGCGCACCAGCCGGTCGAGCAAACGCACGCCAAAGCCCGAAGCGCCTTTCTCCCACGTCGCGCCCGGCTTGTCGGTCCAGACGGTACCGGCGATGTCGAGATGCGCCCATGGCGTGTCTTTCTCGATATAACGCTGAAGGAACTGCGCCGCGGTTATCGATCCCCCGTAACGCGGGCCAACGTTCTTCATGTCCGCAATCGGGCTTTCGATCATCTTGTCGTAAGCCGGGCCAAGCGGGAACCGCCAAAGGGAATCGCCGGTCGCCTTGCCTGCGGCGTCGAGCTTCGCCGCGAGATCATCGTTGTTGGTGAACATGCCGGCATGTTCGTGGCCCAGCGAGATGAGGATCGCACCGGTGAGAGTGGCAAGGTCCACAATCGCGGCAGGGGAGAAATTCTTCTGCGTCCAGGTCAACGTGTCGCACAGGACAAGCCGCCCCTCGGCATCCGTATTGATAACCTCGACCGTCTTGCCCGACATCGTGGTAACGACATCGCCCGGTCGTTGCGCTTTACCGTCAGGCATGTTTTCCACCAGCCCGCACACGCCCACGACATTCGCGTTTGCCCGCCTCAGGACCAGAGCAAGCATTGCGCCGGCAACCGCGCCCGCGCCGCCCATGTCCCACTTCATGTCTTCCATGCCGGCAGCCGGCTTGATCGAAATGCCACCGGTATCGAAGGTTACGCCCTTGCCGACGAACGCAACCGGCTTCTCGCCCGGCTTGCCACCATTCCACCGGATCGCGAGGATACGTGGGGGGCGGGCTGAACCCTGAGCCACGCCCAGCAAGGCCCCCATGCCCAATTCGCGCATTTCCGCCTCGTCGAGAACCGTCAGTTCCGCTCCCGTTCCCTCGAACCTGCTACGGCAGGTTTCGACGAAGCTTTCCGGGTAAATGATATTGGCAGGCTCGGTCACCAGCTGCTTGGTGAACTCAACGCCTTCCGCAATGCAGGATTCGACTTCCCATGCCGCTTCCGTGCCCGCAGGTGCGCCGACAACAGTCGTCTGCACCAGCGTGACTTTCTGATCCGGACGCAATGTCGTGCGGTAGGCATCGTGGCGCCAACCACGCAGGCGCAGCCCCAACAGCACCGCTACCGCCTGCTCAGGGGTGGAGACGCTGCCGGGAAGCTCCAGCAGCAGGTCCTTTTCGCCCGAAGTCCGGTATTTTGCCGCCAGTGCGGCACCGGCCCGTTCCAGCGCGCTCAACCGACCGGAATCGCCGGGTTCGCCTGCACCCGCGAGCACCAGACGCACCACCTGCCCGTTGCGTTCGACGAAAGTTTCAAACACCTGACCCGCCTTGCCTTCGAAGCGGGCAGCGGCCGCACCTTCGCGAACCAATTGTTCGATTCCATCAGGCAACGTGCCCTTGTCGACAATCTGCGCCTGCAGGCGGATAGGAGAGGTGACGGGCTGGTCTTGGAACAGAAATTTCATGGGCTCTCCGACAAATGGCTTGAGGCGATACGAACAGTGCGAGCGTTCGATCCGCAATACTGCCGTTGCAGTTAAGGGCGGGCGGTGCGATAGGCAAGCCATGCTCCCCGATGCTGCGCCATTGCTGCAAGCCCCGATCCGCCGCTTGCACCATACACGTTCGGCCCTTTCCCTAGCCCTGCTGGTGCCCTTTGCACTGCCGGGGCAAGCACACGCGCAAGATGCGGAACAGGCCCAGGGAACGCAGGAGCAGCGTGAAATCGCGTTCGAAGCGAACCAGTTGGACTACGATTCGGACGCGGACATTCTCACTGCCAGTGGCGACGTCATCCTCCGCACGGATGGGCAGACGCTGGAAGCGCAGAACGTCATCTGGAATCGCAAGACCGGCCAGATCACTGCCAGCGGCAATATCCGCCTGAGCGACGAGGACGGTAACCAGCTGTTTTCGGACAGCCTTGAGCTGACGGATGAACTGAAGGCAGGCGCGATGCAGAACATGCTGCTCGCCTTTGCCGAAGGCGGGCGACTCGCCGCGCGGGAGGGAACGCGCGGTGAGGATGGTGCCATCGTGCTTCGCGATACCGCCTACAGCGGATGCCCGGTTACCGGGCCGAATGGCTGCGACCGCAAGCCAAGCTGGCGCGTGATTGCCAATCGTGTGGTCTATGACCCGGACGAGAAGCGCGTTCGCTTTTACGGCGCACGACTGGAAGTATTCGGGATGCCGCTGGTGCCTTTGCCCGGTCTGGCGGTCAATACCGATGGCAGGGCGCGATCCGGCCTCATGATTCCGGGCATTTCCGTATCGCGCAATAATGGGCTCGAACTCTCGGCGAGCTATTACGCGCGGTTGTCCGACAATCGTGATCTCGAACTGACCGCGTATGCTTTTTCCGAAGCACCGCCGATGGGGAAAGTCCGCTATCGGGCCCTGTGGGATAACGGTGCCTACCAGTTCACCGGATACGCGACCCGCAGCGAACGTATTCCGTTGTCCAACACTGTGCCGGAGAAGGATTGGCGCGGTTATCTCGAAGGCAATGGCCGGTTCCAGTTCGATCCCAACTGGAGCCTGACTTATTCCGCCCGCGTCGCAAGCGACCGCACATTTCTGCGCCGTTACGACATAAGTCGCGACGACCGCTTGCGCTCGACAGTCGACCTGGAACGGATCGGCGAAAACACTTACTTTTCGCTTTCCGGCTGGGCCACGCAAACGCTGCGCACCGGTGACGACCAAGGGCAGGTGCCTATCGCCCTGCCCATTCTCGAATATCGTCATCGCCTGACCCCGCCCTTGCTCGGCGGAAAGGTCGAACTGCAGGTCAACAGCCTCGCGATCAGCCGCACTTCCGGACAGGATACCCAGCGTGCTTTCGCTCTCGCGCGGTGGGATCTCCGACGGATCACCGGCATGGGGCAAGTGATCAGTCTGACCGCGCTTGCACGCGGCGATGCCTATCATTCGAGCGACAACGACCTTACCGACACTTCCATCTACAGAGGCCTTCCGGGCTGGCAAACCCGCGGCATCGCAATTGGCGCGATCGACGTGAAATGGCCTTTCCTGGGCCCGGCGTTCGGCGGCACGCAGGTTTTCACGCCGCGCATTCAGCTTGTCGCCTCTCCCAAGGTTCGCAATCTCGACGTGCCTAACGAGGATGCGCGCGCGATCGATCTGGAGGACAGCAACCTTTTCGCGCTCAACCGCTTCCCAGGTTATGACCGGGTGGAGGACGGGGTTCGCTTCACCTACGGGTTCGACTGGCAACTCGACCGGCCGGGCTGGCGGATCAAGACGACAATCGGCCAATCCTATCGCCTGACCAACGAAGCGGAAATCCTGCCGGAAGGCACCGGGTTGAGCGGGCGCTTCTCCGACTATGTCGGACGCACAGAGATCCGTTTCCGCGAATTCCTGACGCTCACGCACAGGTTCCGGCTCGACAAGGACAACTTCGGCATACGGCGCAATGAAGTTGCCGCCGCCGTCGGCACACGCAAGACTTACGCTGAAGTCAGCTATCTCAGGCTCAACCGCAATATCCAGGATCTCGAAGATTTGCAGGACCGCGAGGAACTGCGGGTTGCGGGTCGCATCGCCATTGCCGACTACTGGTCGATATTCGGCTCGGGCGTGATCAATCTGACGGACCGCAAGGAAGATCCGACAGCCCAGTCCGACGGCTTCGAACCCCTGCGCACCCGCGTCGGCATTGCCTACCAGGACGAGTGTATGGAATTCGGCCTGACCTGGCGGCATGACTATGTCGATACCGGCGACGCTCGGGCCGGCAATCGTTTCCAGGTCTATTTCGCCCTGCGCAATATCGGTGTTCAATAGGTTGGAGCCCCGCGATTTCGCGCAGGCGTTGGCAGGGCGTTGCAAACACGCTATCGGCGCAACTCAGCTTCGGTTAAGCCTGCTGGCGGCAAGGCCTCCGGACGATTGGCCCCGAATGATTGGGATGACGCCGGAATGGCGCCGATAACAGGAATGCACGAGTGGTAATGAAAACCCAGCGTAAGACCCCCTCCCGGCGTGTGGCCTTTTGCGCTGCTTTCGCCGTATTGCTTTCCAGCGTCGGCATAGCACACGCGCAGGATTCCGATGAAGAGACGACAAGCGCGCTCAGCATTCCGCAGGATCTCAAGATTTTCGGCGAGAACGACCCGAACGTGCGCCGCGCCGCAGTGCGCGTGAATGGCGACATCATCACCGGGACGGATATCGATCAACGGCTTGCGCTCGTGCTTGCAGCGAACACCCAACCGATGAGCCCCGAGGAAACGGAGCGGCTGCGCCTGCAGGTTCTCCGGAACCTGATCGACGAAACGCTCGAAATCCAGGAAGCCAAGGCTCAGGAAATTCAGGTCGATCCGGCAGAGATCGAGCAGACCTATGCTCGCGTCGCCGCTCAGAATTTTGGCCAGAACACGCAGGCGATGGACGAATACCTCGGGCGGATCGGTTCTTCGCCAACATCGCTCAAGCGCCAGATCGAAGGCGAACTGGCTTGGCAGCGCCTGCTGCGCCGCAATGTTCAACCTTACGTGAACGTCTCGGAAGAGGAAGTGAACGAGCTGCTCGCGCGGCTCAAGGCTTCACGCGGGACAAGCGAATATCGCATTGGCGAAATCTACCTGTCCGCCAATTCGGCAAACAGGGCCTCCGTTTTCGAAAACGCCAAGCGAATCGTGGAACAACTGAGCCAGGGAGGCAGCTTCGTTGCCTATGCCCGTCAGTTTTCGGAAGCATCGACCGCCGCTGTCGGTGGCGATCTGGGATGGGTCCGGCTTGCACAGCTTCCCACAGAACTGGCTACCGTTGCACGTGACATGGACCGCGGCCAGCTCGTCGGGCCGGTAGAAGTCCCTGGCGGCTTTTCCATCATCTATCTGATCGACAAGCGGCAGGTCCTCATGGCCGACCCGCGCGATGCCCTTCTCAGCCTCAAGCAGATCTCGCTCGCCTTCCCCGCAAGTACGAGCGAGCAGGACGCACAGAAGAAGGCTGCTTCGTTCGCCGAAGGTGTGAAGCGGATCAAGGGGTGTGGCGATGCTGACAGTGCAGCCGATGCTCTGGGTGCTTCGATCGTGACCAACGATAACGTACGCATCCGTGACCTGCCCGCACCGTTGCAGCAACTGATGCTGTCGCTGCAGGTGGGCGAGACGACCCCGCCGTTCGGTTCGGCCAAGGAGGGCGTGAGCGTACTCATGCTGTGCGGCCGCGACGAAGCGGCTACCAACGATGGGCCCAGTTTCGATGATCTGATGACCCAGATCGAAGATGAACGCGTCAACAAGCGTGCGCAGCGTTATCTGCGCGATCTGCGCCGCGACGCGGTAATCGAATACAACTAGGCGTATGAACGGCCCCGCGCTTGCGGTTTCGCTAGGCGATCCCGCCGGCGTCGGGCCGGAATTGGTGTGTGAGGCATGGGTCCGGCGGGATAAAGAAGCCTTGCCTGGCTATTTTGCCGTCGGCGGCGCAGGCCTGCTCGCAGCCGCGGCCAAAACCCGCGGGCTTGCAGTGCCCATACAGCAGATTACCGATCCAGCCGAAGCCATTGCGGTATTCCCTCACGCCCTGCCCGTCCTGGGTGAGGAAGACACCGAATATCGCCCTGGCCAGCCCAGCACAGATGGTGCCCGCCTCGCCCTGTTTTCTCTGACGCGTGCGACCGAACTTGCCATCAACGGTTTCGCATCGGGCATAATGACCGGGCCCATCGCCAAGGCCCGGTTGGCGGAAGTGGGTTTCCATTATCCCGGTCAGACCGAATTCGTAGCCGCAGCCTGCAACATCGCCGCACAGGATGCCGTGATGCTGCTTGCCGGACCAAGGCTCAGGACTGTTCCGCTAACCGTTCATTGCGCACTTGCCGATGTCCCCGGCCTCCTTTCCGTCGATCTGATCCGCAATCGCGCGCGGATTACAGCAGAGGGATTGCGCAGGGATCTCGGCATCGCACAGCCGCGGCTGGCGATCTGTGCGCTTAATCCTCATGCCGGGGAAGAAGGCCGCTTCGGTGACGAGGAAGGGCTGATTGTCGCCCCTGCTATCGCTGCCTTGCGCGATGAGGGCATTGACGCGACCGGGCCCCACCCGGCGGACTCGTTGTTTGCTCCCCATGCCCGCGAGACATTCGATGTGGCCATCTGCATGTATCACGATCAGGCCCTGATCCCGCTCAAGGCGCTCGACTTCGACAACGGCGTCAACATGACACTGGGATTGCCGATCGTACGTACCTCGCCCGACCACGGCACCGCTTTCGCCATCGCCGGCCGCAAACAGGCCGATCCGGGCGCATTGATTGCCGCAATTCGTTTGGCTGGTGAAGCCGCCTTCCGTCGGCAGGGGCACAGCGAATAGTGTCTGCATTGCCCCCCATCCGCGAAGTGATCGCCCGGCACGGTCTGTCGGCGTCAAAAGCGCTCGGCCAGAACTTCCTCCTCGACGAACAATTGCTTGATCGTATCGCGGCCATACCCGGCTCTCTGAAGGGCAAGCCAGTGCTGGAAATCGGGCCGGGACCAGGGGGGCTTACGCGCGCGCTGCTGCGGGCTGGCGCCCGCGTGTCAGCCATCGAAATGGATCGACGTTGCCTGCCCGCACTTGCCGAATTGGGAGAGGCATTTCCCGGCCAGTTGAAGGTGATCGAAGGCGATGCAATGGCAATCGACCCGGCAAGCCTGTTCGACGAGCCTTATGCCATTGTGGCGAACCTGCCCTATAATGTCGGCACGGCGCTGTTCACCGGTTGGCTATCCGGCGAAAGCTGGCCGCCACAGTGGTCATCCCTGACCCTGATGTTCCAGCAGGAAGTTGCTCAGCGCATCGCTGCCCAGCCTGGCAGTTCCGCCTATGGGCGATTGTCCGTGCTGGCCCAGTGGCGATCGACTGCAAAGCTGGCCATGAAAGTCCATCGCAGCGCCTTCACGCCGCCACCCAAAGTCATGAGCGCGATCATTCACGTTACCCCCGCGCCCATGCCGGAAGGGGTCTCTGCCCGTATTCTGGAACGCGTGACGGAAGCCGCTTTCGGGCAACGCCGCAAGATGCTGCGACAAAGCCTCAAGGGGTTACCCAATGCAGTCGACGCGCTCGAACGCCTGGGGATCGATCCGCAACGCCGTGCCGAGACGCTGAGCGTTGCGGAATTCGTGGCAGTGGCAAAAGCTCTGAGCTAGGCTGCCGCAGCTTTCTTCTTGCGCCGCCAGGCGTGCAGCAACGGTTCCGTGTAACCGCTGGGCTGCTCGACACCCTTAAACACCAGATCACATGCGGCCTGGAACGCCATGCTGCCATCCCAATTGCCTGCCATCGGCTCATAGAGCGGATCACCGGCATTCTGCGCATCGACCTTGGCCGCCATACGGTGCAGCGAGTCCATGACCTGCTCTTTCGTGCAGACGCCGTGCAGCAGCCAGTTTGCCATGTGCTGACTGGAGATGCGCAAAGTCGCGCGGTCTTCCATCAGCCCGACATCGTTGATGTCAGGCACTTTGGAGCAACCCACGCCCTGATCGATCCAGCGCACGACGTAACCGAGCAATCCCTGCGCGTTGTTGTCGAGCTCTTCGCGCACTTCCTCTTCCGACCAATTGGTGCCTTCGGCCAACGGGATGGTCAGCAACGCCTCGATCGGTGGAATACCGCCCTTTGCAACTTCGCCTTGCCGGTCAAAGACATCGACCTTGTGGTAATGAAGCGCATGCAGGGTCGCTGCCGTAGGGGACGGTACCCATGCGGTGTTGGCGCCCGTCATCGGATGGCCGATTTTCTGGTCCAGCATATCGGCCATCCGGTCGGGTGCGGACCACATACCCTTGCCGATCTGCGCCTTGCCGGACAAGCCATGCTTCAAACCGATGGCGACATTGCGTTTTTCATAGGCGTCGATCCACACTGAATTCTTGATCGCGCCCTTGCGGATCATCGGGCCGGCCCGCATCGACGTGTGGATTTCATCACCGGTCCGATCGAGGAAACCGGTGTTGATGAATACGATCCGGTCCTTAACTGCCCGGATACATGCCGCGAGATTGGCACTGGTGCGCCGTTCCTCGTCCATCACGCCAACCTTGATCGTGTGGCGGGCAAGGCCCAGCATATCCTCGACCGCATCGAACAGGTCGTTCGTGAATGCGGCCTCTTCCGGGCCATGCATCTTGGGCTTCACAATGTAGATGCTGCCCTCACGGCTGTTACTATAACGACCCAGACCGTCGAGATCGTGCTTCGCGATCGTGCTGGTCATGACCGCATCCATGATCCCTTCCGGAATTTCCGAACCGTCGGGCAACAGGATCGCGGGGCTGGTCATCAGGTGCCCGACATTACGCACGAACAACAGGCTGCGACCGGGCAAGGTGAACTTGGAACCTGAGGCCGCGATCCATTCGCGGTCAGCTTCCAGTTCGCGCGTGATGGTCCGGCCGCCCTTGTCGAAACTGGCCGACAAATCGCCCCGCATCAGCCCCAGCCAGTTCGCATAGGCATGGCGCTTGTCTTCACCATCGACCGCCGCGACCGAATCCTCCATGTCGATAATGGTGGTCAGCGCGGATTCCATGATCACGTCGGCAATGCCCAAGGGGTCCGTCGCACCGATCGGGTTTTCGCGATCAATCACCAATTCGATATGCAGACCGTTATTGGTGAACATGACGCCATTGGCTGGATTACCGTCACGCGTGGCGAACGCGTGCGGGCATTCACCTCCTGTCAAAGCCGCTTCCCAGCCGGGAATGGTTTCATTCAGGAAACGGCGGACCCGCTTGATGACCGCAGCACCGCGTTCCGGATCATAGCCACCCGGCTTCGCCGCCGGGGCATCGAGCGCATCCGTACCGTAGAAGGCATCGTAGAGGCTGCCCCAACGGGCATTGGCCGCGTTGAGTGCAAATCGTTCGTTTAGAACCGGCACCACCAGCTGCGGTCCCGCCATGGTAGCGATTTCCGGATCGACATTCTGCGTACCGATGACGAAGTCTTCCGGTTCCGGAACAAGATAACCAATCTCGGCAAGGAACGCCTTGTAACCTGCGGCATCATGCGGTTGCCCGGCCCGCTCCATATGCCAGGCATCGAGTTGGGCCTGCAGCGCATCCCGCTTTGCCAGCAGATCACAATTGCGCGGAACGAAATGTTCGCAGATCGAGGCCAGCCCTTGCCAGAAACTCTCCGCATCGAGACCCAGCGGTGGCAGCACGGCCTGTTCAACGAATGCAGCAAGCCCCGCATCGACCTTCAGTCCCGCGTGTTCGATCCGTTCGTTCATGGAAATACCCCTTCGACATAGCATTGAGACCAGTCATGGAAAGACCGGTACGAAGTCAAGACATGCCCCGGGGAAGAAGCGTCGCGCCTATGGCCCATCGCGCCCCGCAGGGCAAGGGTGAAACTGTAGCTCCACGATATGCGGAGACATGCCGAAGCGTCGGGATAACTTACAGTTGATTTCGTGTTAACCAAGACTTTGCGCGGCGATTGGCGACTGGCATGATCGTTGCTGGGCAACATGCCTAACGAGAGGTAACCATGGTTCGGAAGATCGGCAGGCTGTTCATCATCAAGACGCGATTGGAAGCCTTCCTGATCATCTACGCGCTTGCCTTGGGCGCATGCGAACGAGGAATCGTCTATCTTGGCCAATATCCGGGCTGGGGCGGCAAAGCGCTGTTTCTCGCCTGCACCGGAGCGGTTTTCATGGCCGGGGGTAAGATCCTCGACTGCCTCAAACATGAGAAGCGATTGCGCGAGGCCGAAAGCGAGGCCTGACCCGGTCACACGCGCCGCTCGTTCACACCCACGCAGGCCCTGCCCCGTTACGAACGGCCATTACCGGGCACCTGCCCTTTGCATCCATATGAAGGGAGGGTGGGGGTTTCTGTTGCTAGGCACCCCCGGGCCCCCGGAATCCGCTTCTGTTGCCCGGTGGGTCCAACCGCGCTTTAGCTTTGTAAGGTCAGGCCGTTAGGCCTTAAAATTACGCAGCGAGAGCGAGTGCTTCATTGTCATTGGCACTTGTGAGTTTTGAGCCTTTAACGGGTTACTCAGCCCGGACGAAAACAACGTCTTTCAACACACGTCGATCCTGGTTCGGCCCCAACATTTCCCCCGTGACAATCAGGAGAGGTGGTGGAGCCGCCGGGTACTGCCCCCGGGTCCGCTGTGCCTATTGCACGCCGCAATTTATCGTCATAGCCGATCGAAACCGGCACGCCCTATATAGGGAATGCCGGCTTAATGTGAAGTGACTGCGGATTACTTCTTCAACGCGTCGCGGATCTCGATCAGCAAATCGATCTCGCTTGGCCCGGCAGGCGGCGGCGGAGCTGCTTCTTCCTGCTTTTTCATCATTCTGTTGGCAGTCCGGACCATCAGGAAAATGATGAAGGCAAGAATCACGAAATTGATCACGGCGGTAACAAAGGCGCCGTATCCGATCATGACCGCACCCGCTTCCTGCAGGGCGGCGAAATCGGTCAGCGATCCCTCGTAACCGTCCGGCGTGCTGAGCAGAATGAAATAGTTGGAGAAATCGGCTCCACCGAAGATCGCACCGACGATCGGCATGATCACGTTATCCGTCAGCGACTTGACGATCGAACTGAACGCCCCACCGATGATCACGGCCACAGCCAGGTCGAGGACATTGCCTTTGGCGATGAACTCCCTGAATTCCTTGAGCATGCTTTCTCCTGTTCCTCCAACGATCCAGGCAAAGACCCTGCCACCAACGTCGGGACATCTCAAGCTATCGGGGCTATCGGCCCATCCTCACCTTGCGCCGGGCACACGGCTCGCTATCTTCGCAACACCACGCGGGAAGCCGCGCGCCTAACGAGAGGAATCCCGTCCATGTCACGCCCTGTGTCGCTTCTCCGAAACATCCTCGTTGCCTTCACGGCTTTCGCCCTGGCTGCCTGCGGCATCAATTCCGTGCCCACGGCGGAAGAAAACGCCAAGGCCCGCTGGGCGGACGTACAGGCCGCATTTCAGGAACGTGCCAATCTTGTTCCCAATCTCGCCGCCGTGGCCAAGGGCGCTGCCGAGCAGGAAAAGGGCATCCTGACCGGTGTGATCGAAGCACGTGCCAAGGCCACCAGCATCCAGATATCGGCTGACGATCTCACCGATCCGGCCAAGATGGCCCAGTTCCAGGCGGCGCAGGAGCAATTCTCCCAGTCGCTGGCCGGGTTTGGGCGCCTGCTCGTCAATGTGGAGCGCTATCCCGAGCTCAAGAGCATCACCAATTACCAGATGCTGCAAAGTCAGCTGGAAGGGCAGGAAAACCGGGTCCGCATCGCCATTCGTGATTACAATCAGGCCGTGCAGAACTATAATACCACAGTCCGCACCTTTCCCGCGATCATAGCCGCCAAGCTGATCTACGGCGCAAAGCCGATGGTCCCCTATCAGGCGGCAACACCAGGCGCCGAAGTCGCACCCAGCCTTGAAGGGAAGATTTGAGCAACGCCCCTCCTGTAATCGCCGTGTTCCGGCGTACCATGCTCGTGCTGCTAGTGGCTCTGGCCTGGCCCGGGCTGGCTGTCGCGCAGGAATTTCCCCCGCTCACCGGACGTGTGGTCGATGCGGCGAACGTCATCCCTCCCGATGTGGAGGCGCAACTGACTGCCAAGCTGGAAGCGCTGGGACAGCAGTCCCAACGCCAACTGGTTGTCGCAACGATCCCCAGTCTGCAAGGCTACGAAATTTCGGACTACGGCTATCGCCTCGGCAGGCACTGGGGCATCGGCAGCAAGGAGCGCAATGACGGTGCCCTGCTGATCGTCGCACCTTCCGACCGCCAGGTGCGGATCGAGGTCGGGTATGGTCTGGAACCGGTGCTCACGGACGGTATGTCGTTCCTCATCATCAACAACGACATCCTGCCTCGCTTCAAAGCCGGTGACATGCCGGGCGGGATTGTCGCCGGGACCGATGCGATCATCAAGCAGCTGACCCTGCCGGAAGAAGAGGCCCGGCAGATTGCGGCCAAGGCCGATGAGCGCCGTCAGGAGGGCCCCTTTCCCTTCGGCCTGCTGATCTGGCTTGGGTTCATTTTCTTCTTCTTCGTCCTGCCGATCATTCGCGGCGGCGGTCGCCGCAGGCGCGGTGCCGGGCCGGTAATCCTGTTTCCCGGCGGGTTTTCCGGCGGTCGCAGCTCAGGCGGCTTTGGCGGTGGATTTTCCGGTGGTGGCGGCAGCTTCGGCGGCGGCGGCGCGAGCGGACGCTGGTAAGGGATGACGATGCACAACACATCATCTCCGCTCAACGATGCCGGTCGCCAGCGCATCAGCGAAGCGGTCTCCAAGGCGGAAGAGAACACTTCAGGCGAAATCGTGACGATCCTTACCGATCGTTCCGACGGTTATGGCGATATTGCCTTGGCCTGGGCCGCATTCGCGGCTTTCACGGCACTAACGGTCGTTTCCCTGTGGCCTAGCTTTTTCCTGTCCAAGCTTGAACTGATAAGTGGCCGCTGGAACAGCGAATGGACAGCGGCTCACGCATTCGCTCTCGCGGCGGCGCTTGGGATCGTGAAATTCGCCGCTGTCTGGTTGCTGCAACTGTGGCAACCGCTGAAGTTTGCTCTCGTCCCAGGGCAGATCAAAGATGCACGGGTACATGATCGGGCCTTGGCGGCCTTCCGCATCGGAGCGGAACGGCGGACCCATGGCCGCACCGGTATCCTGATTTACCTTTCCATGCGCGAACATCGCGCTGAAATTATTGCGGACGAGGCAATCGCCAGCAGGGTCGACCCTGCCGTATGGGGCGATGCCATGGCGGCGATGCTCACCGAACTGAAGCAAGACAGGGTTGCAGAAGGGATGTCGGCTGCCGTGGAACGCGTCGGGGCCGTTCTGGCCGCGCATTTTCCCTCCGACGCCGAAGATGTAAACGAATTGCCGGACAGATTGATCGAAATATGAACCATCGCGATGCCGACGCCCCCGAGAATGTCGTCTGGGAAGGCCGCTTCATTACCGCAAAGACCAAGGGCCGTTGGGAATACGTGTCGCGTTCACGCGGAATCCGGGCAGCTGTGATCCTGGCGGTGGAAGACGATCACGTCATTCTCGTCGAACAATACCGTGTGCCGCTCGGCCGCTTCTGCATTGAATTGCCGGCAGGTCTGATCGGCGACCATGATGCCTTCGATGGCGAAGATGCACTTGCCGCTGCCGGACGCGAACTTGAAGAAGAGACTGGCTACCGCGCGGCCAAGCTGGAGGACTGCGGTGAGTTCTACTCCTCGCCCGGCATGGTCAGCGAGAGCTTCCATTTGATCCGGGCCAGTGGCCTGGAAAAAGTCGGAGACGGAGGAGGGGTGGACGACGAAAATATCGTACCCCACCGCGTGCCATTGTCAGAGCTTTCCCGCTTCGTGGCCGATCAACGCAAGGATGGAAAAGCCATCGATGTCCGGTTGCTCATGCTGCTTGGCCCCGGCTTCACCGGATAGTCCGGCCGACTCTTCCCGCTATCAGGTTGCAGCCTGTGCCGGAGCCACTGTCTGCACCACTTCGAACCCTTCGAACCGCGGATGGCCGAGATAGAGCGGTTTGTTCTCACCCGCACCGCGATGTGCCATGCGAAACGCCTCGGACCTGGTCCACGCCTCGAAATCCTCGCGCGAGCGCCAGACGGTGTGAGAGGCAAACAGGGTGTGGTCTTCTGCCTCCGGACCGCGCAGGAGGTGGAACTCCACAAAACCCGGTACACCGGCAAGAAAGGTATCGCGCGAGGTCCAGACCTTTTCGAATGCGTCCTCGTGACCCCGCATGACCTGAAATCGGTTCATCGCAATATACATGGCAACTCCTTTACCCAGCAAATGGCTTGCCTCGGGCCCTGCAAGGTGGGCGCCCTTCGCTCGATCCACAAGCCGGGAATATCAACGCTTCGTGCCGTACCCGCCGCCGCCTGGTGTTTCGATCATCATCAGGTCGCCCGGCTGAGCCTCAACCGTCGCGGACGACGCAAGGATCTCGACCTTGCCATTTTCACGTTCCAGACGATTGATACCCGGCGCACCATCGCCTCCTCCGTCAAGGCCGAAAGGCGTGACCACGCGTCGGCCTGAAAGAATATCGGCTGTCATCGGCTCAAGGAAGCGGATCGCGCGAATAACGCCATCGCCTCCGCGCCATCGCCCTGGCCCGCCCGAACCGCGCCGGATGGCAAAACGCTCCAACCGCACGGGAAAGGCGCTTTCCAGCACTTCGGGATCGGTCAGCCGGCTGTTGGTCATATGCGTCTGCACTGCATCGGCCCCCGCGAAGCCCGGTCCCGCACCGGAACCGCCCGCGATCGTCTCGTAATATTGATGGCGTTCGTTACCGAAAGTGAAGTTGTTCATCGTCCCCTGCGAAGCGGCCAATGCCCCCAAAGCACCGAACAATGCATCGGTTACGATCTGGCTGGTTTCGACATTGCCCGCCACCACAGCGGCAGGAGCGTGGGGATGAAGCATGGAGCCGTCCGGCACCACGATGCGCAGGGGGCGAAGGCATCCCTCGTTCATGGGCACCGCATCGTCGACCAGAGTCCTCACGACATAGAGGACAGCCGCCCGCACCACCGGCAGGGGTGCGTTGAAATTGTCCGCGAGCTGGGCGCTGGTACCGGTAAAGTCGATCACCGCCTCTCTCGCCGCATGGTCGATCCGGATCGCTGCGACGACCTCTGCGCCATTGTCCATCGGACAACTGAATGTTCCATCCGTGAGCCGCCCGAGCAATGCGCGAACCGCCTCTTCCGCCGCGTCCTGCACATGCCCCATATAGGCATCGACCACCGGGCGCCCCTGTTCCGCAGCGATACGGCGCAGTTCTGCGGCACCCTTGGCGCAAGCCGCGATCTGGGCCCTCAAATCGTCCAGATTGCGGTCGGGATTCCTCGCTGGCCAAGCGCCTGACGCCAGCAGATCCCGCAATTCAGGCTCGCGCAGGCGCCCCTGTTCGACCAGCAGGAAATTCTCGATCAGCACGCCTTCTTCGCCCACGGTGCGGCTGTTCGCGGGCATGGATCCCGGCGCGATCCCACCGATATCCGCATGATGCCCACGTGCCGCCACAAACCATGCCGGCTCCCGCTCTGTCTCATCCGCAAATACCGGCATGATCACCGTAATATCGGGCAAGTGCGTTCCGCCATCATAAGGCGCATTCAACGCATAGACATCGCCATGGCGAATACCGCGCCTGTCCCGCCCATCACCCCGGCGGGCAAGAATGGTCCGCACACTCTCCCCCATGGAACCGAGGTGAACAGGCATGTGCGGCGCGTTGGCGACCAGATTGCCGCTCTGATCGAATATGGCGCAGGAGAAATCGAGCCGTTCGCGGATGTTCACCGAACTTGCACTGTGCTGAAGCGTAGCGCCCATCTCCTCCGCCACGGCCATGAACAGGGCCCCCATGATTTCGAGCCGTACCGGGTCCATTTCCGTGCTGGCTGCTTTTCCCGACTTTTCGTTCGCGATACGGCTGAGGATCAGGTTGCCGATGGCATCCACGCGGACCTGCCAATCCGGTTCGACGACGATGGTTGAAACATCATCGACAATCAGGGCCGGCCCAAGCGTCGAAAAGCCTTCCGCCAATGTTTCGCGCCCAAGGAGTGGAGCTTCTCGAAACTCACCACCCGAAAATAGAGTGACCGCCCTCTCCGGCGCAGCTGACTTCGCCGGCAAATTCACGCGGGACGTTGCGGCACGGTTCTCATCGGCAACCGCTTCCATCCGCAGCATTTCGGCAATGATCCGTCCTTCTGCGGTAAAGCCGAACCGGGCCTGCCACAGCGCCGCGAATTTGGACTGCATCTCGTGCATTGAAGTGAACGGCACCTCGATCCCGCTCTCACTTCCCTCCGGTCGCAGGAGCAGCGCCGCATTGCGGCTCAGCCGGGCACCTTCCCCACATTGTACGGACAGATCATCCTGCACTTCCCTGCCCAGCCATTCGACTTCTTCGCTGATTTCGTCCCAATGCCCTTCATCCAGTGGCAGGCGCAGTGTCGTTTCCCGCACGAGGCTGCGCTGAGCCAGCCCCATTCCATATGCCGAAAGCAGGCTTGCCAGGGGATGGCAGACGACTGTTTCGATGCTCAGAGCATCCGCCACCCGGCAGGCATGCTGCCCCCCTGCTCCTCCGAAAGAGACCAGAGCGGCTCGTGTAACGTCATGCCCGCGCCTGAGGGAAATCGCCTTGATCGCATTGGCCATGTTGGCGACGGCAATTTGCAGAAAGCCCTCCGCCGCCGCCTCTCGGGTGAAGCACTGACCGGTTGCCGCCTCCACTTCGCGCAGAATGGCATCCATTCGGCTCTCAGCCGCACGGAGGTCGAGAGGCTCGTCCCCGTTCTGGCCGAACACATGCGGGAAATGGTCAGGCTGGAGTTTGCCCAGAAGAAGGTTGCAGTCGGTCACTGTCAGCGGGCCGCCCTTGCGGTAGCAGGCCGGCCCCGGCTGAGCCCCGGCAGATTCCGGGCCGACAAGGAAGCGTACCCCATCGAAACGGCAGATCGAGCCACCACCCGCCGCCACTGTATTGATCCGCATCATCGGAGCCCTGATGCGAGTTCCCGCGACCTGGACTTCGTTGTCACGCTCAAACATGCCCGCATAGTGGGACACGTCCGTGGAAGTCCCGCCCATGTCGAAGCCGATCACGTGATCGAAACCGGCCTCACGCGCGGTTGCCGCCATCCCTACGATACCGCCTGCCGGTCCGGATAGAATGGCGTCCTTGCCATGGAATGCCTCGCCTGCCGTCAGGCCGCCGTTCGATTGCATGTAGAGCGCATCGACAGCATCACCCAACCCGGCTTCCAGACCCCGGACATAGCGTTGCAGAACGGGCGAAAGGTAGGCGTCCGCCACGCAAGTCTGCCCCCGTGCGACCAATTTGATCAACGAAGCCACTTCATGACTGGTAGAGATCTGGGTGAAGCCGATCCGGCGCGCCATTTCGGCCAGCCGTTGCTCGTGTTCCGTGTGGCGGTAGCCATGCATCAAAACGATCGCAACAGCCCGCAGGCCCCGGTCGTAGGCGGCCTGCAATGCCGATGCCGCCTGTTCCCGATCCAGCGGACGAACCACGTTACCATCGGCCCCGATCCGCTCCGCTATTTCAGCCACATCGGCGTAAAGCGGTTCGGGCAGGATAATCTGGCGAGCAAACAGGTCAGGGCGATCCTGCGTTGCGATCCGCAATGCATCGCCAAGCCCAGCAGTTATCGCAAGCAGTACGGGTTCGCCCTTGCGCTCCAGCAGTGCATTCGTGGCCACCGTGGTTCCGAGCCGCAGTTCCGCCGGTGGTAGCGGTCCCTCGCCCGCCCCGGTGATCCGCCGCATCGCTTCCAATGCGGCGTCATCGTATCGGCCCGGATCCTCCGACAACAATTTCATCCGGTGGAGCGCGCCACCTTCTTCTTGGGCCACCACATCGGTGAAAGTGCCGCCCCTATCGACCCAGAACCGCCAAACCATGGTCATGCCATGTCGTAAATCGGGCTACATCGCAATCACCCTTCCGCCGATTGTCGAGGTGCCGGCGATGCTCGCGAATTCGTCAGATCGCCGAACTGAAACGACGGGGGGAATGTTGGCGATAGGGATCGAACTGCGAGGCAATACTGCGCGCATAAGGCAATCCTTCCGGCAGGATCGTCAATTCGTTGCCCGCAAAAGCGCACAACTCCTTACGCAAATAGGGTTCGAGCGCAGGAACACTCTGCCTGGCAAGGTCCGGTTCCATGCTTGCCCGGCCATGACATAGCAGCGCCTCGATCACTTGCCCGCGCCGCTGATCCTCCTCCGAACGGTAGACGCCCAAGGCCGCCGGGAGAATATCCTGCGACAACATCATCCGGTAACGGCCACTGTTCTTCTCATTCTGAACCAGAAGGTCGGGAAAGTTTCCGATGGCGGATGCACCCAGACCGATCAGCACCGGTGCCGCATCGTCGGTAAATCCCTGGAAATTGCGATGCAGCCTGCCGCTCACCGCTGCTTGCGCCAAGGGATCGCCGGGCAAGGCAAAATGATCGAACCCGATCGGATCGTATCCTTCATCGGTCAATTGGCGATAGCCACTCTGCGCCATCATAAAGCGCTCTTCCTTGCTCGGAAGAGCACTGCCGTCGATCCGGCGTTGCCGCGCGATTAGATGCGGTACATGGGCGTAGCCGAACAATGCGATACGGTTTGCCCCCATCGCGCTCGCAATCCGCAAGGTCTCTTCCAGATCAGCGTCCGACTGCCCCGGCAGGCCATACATGAGATCGAAATTGAGTGAGGTAATACCCGCATCCCGCAACAACGCCACACTGCGCTGGATCGCCTCCAATGGCTGGATTCTGCCAATCGCTTTTTGCAGGTGCGGGGCAAAAGTCTGCACGCCCATGCTGGCATGAGTCGCGCCGATTCCCGCGATCACGCTCCCCCATTCCGGGGACAGAGTCCGTGGGTCGAGTTCAATCGACACCTCCGGGCTTTCCAGGGAAAAATGCAGGACCAGTTCGCTGAACAAGCGGACAAAATCGACCGGAGAAATAGCGTTGGGGCTCCCCCCGCCGAAAGCGACCCGCCTGACCCGCGCATCGCGTGGCAAATGCGCCGCGACCAATGCGATTTCGTGATGCAATGAATCGAGATAAGTGGCCAGCCGCTGCCGGCGATTGGCCGCCCCCGTGTTGCAGGCGCAATACCAGCAGATCGATTCACAGAATGGAATGTGGACGTACAGTGAGATATCGCCGGAAGCGCCATTGAGCGCCTCGGCATAATCTCTCGGCCCGACATCGTCCCGGAACTCGGCTGCGGTCGGGTAGCTGGTGTAACGAGGCACCGGCATGTCCAGCAGATCGGGGTAATAAGGCCACATAGGTGGGGTTAGAGCAAAGCAGCCCCCACCCGACATTGAGACGAATCAATTTCCCTGGGCGGAGCCCATTTCGGGAAAGAAATGTCTGTAGGGGCCCGAAGGAACGAACTTGCTCCATCCCTGCTCCGGCTGGGCCAGCCTGTCCGCCACAGCATAGAACACCGCAGGATTGACCGAAAATCCGCTATGGCTTGAATAAACCTCGATATTCTCAGTGATCGCGTCCGTTTCGCTGACGCAATTCTGCCATGCGACGACTCCGTCGCTCTTGCTGAAAATCGCGCTGGACGGCACGGCCAGAGGCCGGTGGCCGCAACGATAACGCTCCCGATGTTCCGGACTGGAAAGCCGGTTCCCGGTGATCATCTCATAGAGAATCGCCAAACTGGTCGCACTCGGGTTACCCGCGAACGGCCCCGCCAGAGTAATGACCTGCCGCAGCGGCGACGAATCGCGCCGGGCCGCTTCGCGTGCGATGACTCCCCCCAGGCTCCATCCGACAAGGCTGACCTTGCGCCCGGTCTGATCCGCAATCGCATCGATCCGCTGCGCGACATATTCGCCATTTTCGCCCGCACTGTGCTGATCGAGGTTCCAGCCCAGATTCCAGGGAAACACTTCATACCCGATCAGCGAAAGAAACTCGCGCAACAGCATGGTTCCATGATCCGTCGCGGCAAAACCGGGCAAGACCATCACCGGGTGCCCGTCACCACGTGGCGACGTCGCAAGAAGTGGCCCGGTCAGCGCCAACAGCCCCAGTTCGGCGGCGAAGCGTGCAGGCTCCAGCAACGCCCATCCTAGCGATGGACGCCGGATTGCCTCCGGCTCATGGGCCGCCATGCTGTGCAACTGGTCATCCTGCGCAACCAGCTTGGGGATACTGCGCACCCCGCCCTTTCTAGCCCGCATCGCGTACCACGCAACGAAAGCCGACATGGCTGGTCGAAGTATCCAACGGCTGCGGGTGTCGCGCCGCCGGTCGATAACGCTGGCAATAGTTGGGCGCACACAAGTGCGAACCACCCTTCAACACCTTGCGCGGGATCGGAACCGCCGGGGTGCAGGGATCAAAACTGTCACGCGGCCGGCCGCCCCGCGGATTTTCGGCCACGCAGCAGGCACCCTTGGCTTTCTTCTCAACCACTGGCTGGCCATACCAGTCGTCGGTCCATTCCCAGACATTGCCGATCATGTCATACAGGCCATAGCCATTGGCCGGATAGGTGCGCACCGGCGATGTCCGTTCCCATCCGTCCAGCATTTGGTTCGCAAACGGGAACAGCCCCTGCCAGTAATTGGCCAGCATCGCACCATCAGGGGCCAGTTCATCGCCCCAGGCATATTCGGCGCCTTCCAACCCGCCGCGCGCCGCGAATTCGAATTCAGCCTCCGTTGGCAGCGACTTGCCCGCCCACTTGGCATAGGCCATCGCATCTTCATGAACCACATGGACAACCGGATGGTCCTCCAGCCCTTCGAGCGAACTGTCCGGGCCAATCGGATGACGCCAGTCGGCACCGGGCATGAATCTCCACCATTGGGAAAAATCGTTCGTATCGACCGGAGTCGGGGTCCTGAAGAACACCAGTGATCCGGCCTTGGCCAGCGATGGGTCCATCCCGGGATAGTCTGCCGGGTCCGGTGCCGTTTCAGCGAATGTCTTGTAACCGGTCGCTTCGACGAAGCGTGCAAATTCACGATTGGTGACAGGGGTTTCGTCAATCCAGAACGTATCGACGCGCACTTTCCGCAGCGGGGCTTCCTCCGGATAGAATCGCTCCGATCCCATGGTGAAGGTTCCGCCTGCGATCTTCGTCATGCCTGCAAGATCGGTTTCGGTTTGCAATATCCATCCTTTCAACAAGGCATCCCGCTCCGGGACGCCATAGACCAATGCCGTACACAAGGGAAAGCCTCGCGCCATCCGGCAGTTTCTTCGACGGCGAGACCCCACGAAAATTGGTGCGGCCGTGCTCAGCAAGGCCTCAGAACCATTGCAATTCTGCCCGCCTGCGGTCGACGGAAATCTGCATGGCCAACCAAGCCACGGGTTGCGAAATCACACCTGCATGGTACGATACTGTATATTACAGGAGCGTGTTGCTCCATGAGAAAATGAAGGGATCAGGGATGACAAGGAACGGGTTTCGCAAAACGGCCGGATGGCTCGCCATGGCAGCTTCGGCTGGAGCGATGTCGTTCGGCATGACATCCAGCGCCCTGGCGCAAGATCCCGCTCCCTCGCCTTCTGCCGCTTATCAACGGCATGCACCGGCGGGTGCCCCCAATGTCGTTCTGGTTCTGCTCGACGATGTGGGCTTCGGTGCAGCATCCACTTTCGGCGGGCCCGCAGTAACACGTGCTCTGGACGAACTGGCCAATGAGGGGCTGCGCTACAATCGTTTCCACACCACCGCGATCTGTTCACCTACCCGGGCTTCGTTGCTGACCGGGCGCAATCCGCATGCAACGGGCATCGGCGCCGTCATGAACGTAGCGGATTCACGCCCTGGCTATTCGGGTTTCCATGCGAAGGACACGGCCACGATCGCCGAGATCCTGCGGGAGAACGGTTACAGCACGGCTGCATTCGGCAAATGGCACCAGACCCCCGATTGGGAAGTCTCACAAAGCGGGCCGTTCGACCGCTGGCCGACCGGCGAAGGGTTTGAGAAATTCTACGGTTTCCAGGGCGGTGAGACCGACCAGTTCGATCCCACTCTCTATGATGGCACTACCCCGATCTTACGCCCTGAAGGCAAGGACTATCACCTGACCGACGATCTGGTCGATCACTCGATCCAGTGGATCAGGGCCCAGAAGTCGGTAACGCCCGACAAGCCGTTTTTCCTCTACCTTGCAACCGGCGCAATCCACGCGCCGATCCAGGTGCCCCAAGAGTATATCGACCGTTACAAGGGTAAGTTCAATCAGGGTTGGGACAAGCTGCGTGAGGAGATATTCGCGCGGCAGA
>NZ_JRQQ01000012.1 GCF_001625325.1 Croceicoccus estronivorus | reverse complement strand
TTACCAGAACCAATTATCGCAGCCTTTATCCGTGCCATTGCCTGTCCTTACACAAAACGGGCGACGCAATTGCCGAGAGTGCGGCCGCCGTCGCCCGGATTTTTATCGCTCAAGATCATTTCGAAAGTATCGCCCTTCACGGCCGGAGCGAGGGGAACGAGCGAGCCTGACAGAATGATATCACCGGCATCGAGCGTCACTCCGTAGGCACCAAGCGTATTGGCCAGCCAGGCAACCGCCTGTGCCGGATCACCCTGGACTGCGTTGCCGTAGCCTTCGGAGAGTGGCTCGCCATTCTTCGTCACGGATACATGCAGGCCGGGCAGATCGAAATCGCGTGGATCGAGCCGTGCATCACCGACCACATATACTCCGCAGGAGGCGTTATCAGCCACGGTATCGACAATGCTGATCTTCCAGTCGGTGATGCGGCTGTCGACAATTTCAAAGCAGGGCGCGATGCTTTCCGTGGCGGCAACCACATCGGCGGCGGTCACGCCCGGACCATTGAGGCTGTCCTTGAGAATAAAGGCAATTTCCGCTTCCGCACGGGGTGCGATCAAGGCCTTGCTATCGACATCGATATCGCCTTCGACGAACATCCAGTCGGTCAGAAAGCCGAAATCGGGCTGATGCACACCGAGCATGTCCTGCACGGCTTTTGAAGTCACGCCGATTTTCTTGCCGATGACCTTCTCGCCATCCTTCGTCCGGCGGGAGAGGAAATCCAGGCTGATGCCGTAGGCGTCGTCGATCGTCAGCGTGGAATCACGCTCGATCAACGGGGCCACAGTGCGGCGGCCGCGCAGGGCATCGTAAAGTTCACGTCCGTATTGTTCAGCTTTGCTCATTGGAGAAAATCAATCGAATAGTGGTTGAACTCATCCGCCCGTTCGACCTGTACCCAGTGGCCGGTCCGGCCAAAGGTGATTGTGCGCACGTCCTGACATGCATCCAGAAACAGGCGGGTGTGGCTTTCAGGGCAGAACTCATCGTTCAATCCCCATAGCACAAAAATCGGCTGTGTGATTTCGTGCAACCGTGGCCCCAGATTGGGCGTTTTCATCCTGACGATGACGTCTTTCGGCTGAGTGCGGGCGACGGCGAAGCGTTCGGCAACCAGCTGCTCCGACACCAGCCCGGCAGAATCCGGGTGCATCAGGTTTGCAATCAATCTGCGCTGTTCGTCGATATTGAAGTCGGGGCCGCCGAACCCTGAACGCATCTTGGCGATTCCAGGCAGGGTGAAGTAGCTTTCCTGTTCCGCCACGCAGCCGGGAGCCATCAGGATCAGTTTTTCGGAAAATTCCGGATGGTCGAGCGTCATCTGCAGGGCGATGGCACCCCCCAGCGAGTTGCCGACCAGCGAAGCCTTTTCAATCCGATGTTGTTGTAGCGCGTCGTACAGCGTGTCTGTGAACAGCTGCAGCGTGTAATCGATGCCTTCAGGCTTCGACGACCCGCCGTAACCTATGAGGTCGGGCAGGATCACGCGGAAACCGGCTGCAACGAATGCATCGACATTGAGCCGGAAATTCGAGGCGCCGGATGCCCCCGGGCCACTGCCGTGGATGAATACCACGGCAGGGCCGGAGCCAGCCTCTTTCAGATGGATGTCATATCCGCCGGCAACCTTGTAGATTGCCTCTCTGAAGTCGGCCATTTTTGCGTTCCTTAGAGGAAGGTGAAGCTAGGATCGTTGCCCAGAATTCCCCCGACAAGGTCGGCAGTACGATTGTTGGGATCGTTTGCAACGTGGGCGCGGCCGGCGTTGAGATCCAGCCAGGGCTGGATGATATCGCTCGACATGTAGATCGCCCGTCCGCCGAGAAGCTGGACCATTCCGTCAACCATTTCGGCCAGGCGGCGTACCACGGAAGCCGAGTTGTAGGCATACAGAGTGCGCTTCTCCATCGGAATGGGCTCGCCGCGCTCGGCATAACCCATAAGATCGTCGAAAGTCAGCCGAAGCGTATTTTCCATCTCGATCATCTGCGCATGGGCCTTGGCGATGGCTGCATGGAGGAACGGATCCGCCTTGGAAGCCTTGCCGGTATTGGTCGATATGCGGCTCTGCATGATGTCGATTGCCGCGTTCACAGCAGCCCGAGCGCCACCGAAAGCCGCCGTGGAGACCGAGCGGGTAAATACCTGCGCCCAGGGGAGTGTATAAAGCGGGCCGTCGTTTTCTTTCTGGCCAGGATTGTTGCACAGGAAACCGTCCACCGCGCGGTGCGTGCGATATTCCGGAACGAACACATCCTCCACGATCACATCGTGGCTGCCGGTGCCCTGAAGGCCGAATACGTGCCAAGCGTCACGGTCGATGGTGTAGTCGCTGCGCGGCAGGAGAAAGGCGCGCATATCGGGCGGATCGCCTTCGTTCTTCGGGGGGACCATTGCGCCCAGGATTACCCACTGACAGTGAATGGATCCGGTCGAAAAACCCCAGCGTCCCGACAGACGGAAGCCGCCATCGACATGAGTGACCTTGCCGACAGGCTGATAGCTGGACGAGACGAGAGTGGAGGTATCCTCACCCCAGACTTCCTGCTGCGCTTCGTTATGGAACAGAGCGAGTTCGTAAGGGTGGCAACCGACCACGCCATACATCCAGCCCGTGGACATGCAGCCTTCAGCGAGAGTCTTCTGCACATCGAAGAAGACGTTCGGGTGCATTTCAAAGCCACCCCATCGCTTCGGCTGGAGGATTCGGAAGAAGCCAGCCTTCTGAAAATCAGCGATAGTTTCGGTGGGAACATCCCTGTCGGCGACGCATTTGCGTGCGCGCTCCTTGAGTACGGGAACCATTGCGCGGGCTCGCGCAACCATTTCCTCGTGCGTCGGGATGGATTCGGGGGCGGTGGTTGACGGCACGGCGCTAGCCATCTTAGCGTTCTCTCCCTTAAATTCGAATCGGAATGGCTTGTTATCGAAGCATTCGTAATTTTTCCTGCCATGCGATACGCAAATCGTCAATTGAAAAGCATCATGGCTTTGGATATGGGCATTTCGAATCTGCTTGTTCAGTGTCATTCTGTTCTAATTGTACAAAGTTGGGAGAGTAGCTTTTGTCGGGCAAGTTTGCCGTCGATCTGACTGGATGCGTGGCTATCGTCACAGGGGGTACGCGCGGGCTGGGCCGCATCGTTGCCGCAACCATGGCCGGGGCCGGCTGCAAGGTGGCCGTCTGCGGGCGTAACGAGCCTGAGGACCTGCCTGAAGGTGTCAGCTTCCATGCTGCTGACATTCGCGATCCCGATCAGGCCAAGGCTTTCGTCGATGCTGTGGTTGAACAGCATGGCAGGCTCGACTTCCTGATTAACAATGCGGGTGGTTCGCCGCCGGCGGATGCTGCGACGGCAAGCCCGCGGTTCTTTGATTCCATTCTCAAGCTGAACCTGCATTCCGCCATGTATATGGCGCAGGCGGCCTATCCCACCATGAAGGCGGCCGGCACGGGAAGCATTGTCAATGTCGCCAGTGTATCGGCCATTCGCCCATCGCCCGGCACTGCCGCTTATGGCGCCGCGAAGGCCGGTTTGCTTAACCTGACGCAGAGTTTGGCGCAGGAATGGGGCCCCGACAATATCCGGGTCAATGCGATCATTCTTGGCTTGATGACGACTGAAACGGCCGAGGCGACCTATGGCGACGCCGAAGCGCAGGCCGCTGTCGGGCGTTCCATCCCGCTTCAGCGGATGGGAATGGGCGAGGATCTGGCTGGTGCCGTGTTGTGGTTGTGCTCTGACATGGCGAGCTGGGTCAGCGGGTCGCGCATGAATGTCGATGGCGGGGGTGAGCGCCCCTATTTCCTGGATCTGGTAAAAGGAGGCTAGGCTCATGACTGTAAAAGCGCTTGGCTATGTAATCGTTACGACCGAGAAGATGGCGGAATGGGACAGCTATCTGGCCGATGTGGTCGGAGTTATGCGTGGTGAGGGAGCTCCGGAGGGAACCGCCTTCTATCGTATCGATGACCGTCCGTTCCGTTTCTGGGTGCGTCCGGGAAATGAAGAGCGTCTTGCTGCGGCAGGATACGAAGTCGAGGATGCTGCCGCTCTCGATGCGTTGAAAGCGGCCATTTCCGCCGCTGGTCGGCCGGTTGAGGACGGGACTGCCGAAGAAGCGAAGGCGCGCGGCGTTGCAGCTTTTTTCAGGACCAGTGATCCGGATGGCAATGGCCTGGAATTCTTCCACGGCGACACGCGCGACAATGTCGCATTCGTTTCCCCTGCCGGGGTGAGCGGCTTTGTCACCGGCGATATGGGAATGGGGCATGCGGTTTTCGCGGCTCCCAGTTTCGAAGCGACCCATGCCTTTTACAGGGACGTGGTCGGTTTCCATGATACGGACATTCCGCGCTTCCAGTTGACCGGGGCGGAAGACGATCCGGGGATGGGTTTCGCTTTCATGCATGCGGAAAACGGTCGCCATCACTCGATTGCGATCGGGGAAATGCCCATTCCGCCTTCGGGATGTGTGCACCTGATGCTTGAGATGAAGACGATTTCGGATGTGGGCAAGTGCCATGATCGCATGCGCGCGGCCAAGGTTCCGGAAAGCGCTTCGATCGGGCGGCATGTCAATGACCAGACCTTCGGCTTCTACATGCAGACGCCGAGTGGGTTCGATTTGGAGATCGGTTGCGATCCGCTGGTGATCGACCCAGAGTCGTGGGAACCCACCGCTCATCTGGTACCGAGCGAGTGGGGGCATGTCTGGGCGTGGCAGAAGGCCATGGAAGACTGAAAATACGACACTAGTAGTATTGATCGTGTCGTCTGAAGAAGGTTGAGCAATGTTGGATAAGCGGATGAGTGCGGCGGATGCCGTCGCACAAATAAAGGATGGGATGACCATCGGTATTGGCGGCTGGGGGCCGCGTCGCAAGCCCATGGGGCTGGTACGCGAGCTGCTGCGTTCTGACGTCAAGGATTTGACTGTCGTTGCATATGGCGGCGCGGATGTCGGCATGCTGTGTGCTGCCGGCAAAGTGAAGAAGCTGATCTTCGCGTTCGTTTCGCTTGACGCGATCCCGCTCGAACCCTGGTTCCGCAAGGCGCGCCAGGCGGGTGAGATCGAAGTGCTCGAACTGGACGAAGGTATGTTCCAGTGGGGCCTGAAGGCGGCGGCACTCGGCCTTCCGTTCCTGCCGACCCGGGTCGGTCTGGGTACTGACCTCGCCGAACTGGGCGGGCTCAAAACTGTCCAGTCACCGTATGACGATGGCGAGACGCTGATCGCCATGCCCGCGCTCAAACTGGACGTGGCGCTGATCCACGCCAATCGCAGCGATTGGCGTGGCAATGTCCACCTGTTCGGGCCGGACACCTATTACGACGACTGGTTCGCCAAGGCTGCGGCAAAGACTTTCGTATCTTGTGAAGAACTGGTCGATCGCATGGAAGACCATTATCCCGGCGAAGCGCACGCCAACATATTCGAGCGCTGCTTCGTGAGCGGTGTGGTGCATATGCCCTATGGCGCGCATCCGAGTTCGATGCCGCCTTCCTATGGCTGGGACATGAAGGCGTTCAAGGCCTACGCCGCTGCGGCGAAGGATCCGGGCGACTGGGCCGCTGTGGCCGACCGTTTCGTCGGTTCGAGCGAAGAAGCATATCTTGAAAGCATTGGCGGAAAGGAGGCGGTAGCGGCTCTCCCGTTGCCGATATTCTGATGAGTGAAGTAACCCTGACAGAACTGTGCATCTTTGCGTGCTCGGAAGCCTTCCGCAACAATGGTGAGATCGTGGCGACTGGCGTTGGCCCCGTGCCACGTCTGGGCGCGAGCCTTGCCAAGCTGACTCACACGCCGGAACTGATGATGACCGACGGCGAAGCCTATCTGGTCGAACAGCCGGTGCCGATCGGCCCGCGTGGTTACGACGACCGGAAGCCGGCAGGCTACCTGCCATTCTCGCGCTTCTTCGACAGTGCGGTGTGGACAGGACGCCGTCATGCAATGGTGACACCGACCCAGCTCGACCGTTTCGGCCAGATCAACCTGTCCTACATGGGCGGCACATATCAGCAGCCGAAGACCCAGATGCTGGGCGTGCGCGGTTTCCCGGGCAACACCATTTATCATACCAACTCCTTTTTCTTCCCCGCACACTCTCCGCGGGTGTTTGTGGAAGGCGAAGTCGATATGATTTCGGGTGTCGGATACAATCCGGCGAAGCGTGTGGCTGGCGGCAATTATTCGGGCGTCGACCTGCGCGTGATTGTCACCAACCTGTGCGTCATGGACTTTGGCGGCAAGGACAATGCGATCCGTGTCGTCTCCCTTCATCCCGGCGTGACTTTCGAGGAAGTGGAAGAAGCGACCGGCTTCCCGCTGGAGAAGGGTGATCTGGTCGAAACGCCCATGCCGACGGCAGAAGCGCTTGAGATCATTGCCCAGCTTGATCCGCACAATATCCGTGCAAGCGTGATCAAGGATAACCCGCCGGCCAAGAGGACTGCATGACCCAAGCAGCGAAGCCCGTCATCGAGGGATTCTTCACGACCGGCGACAAGCCTGCCTTGCTAGGCTCGCGCTGTGTCAAATGCGGCACGTTCTACTTTCCTTCAGTGGAAGGTTTCTGCCGTAACCCGGACTGCGACTGTTCGCAGTTTGAAAGTGTGGAACTGTCGCGGACGGGCAAGCTGTGGTCATTTACCAATGCTTGTTACAAGCCGCCGGAGCCGTATGTCGCGCAAGAGCCGTTCGAGCCTTACGCGATTGCGGCTGTTGAACTCGAAAAAGAGAAAATGATTGTCCTCGGCCAGGTGGCCGAGGGCATCGGCGTCGAACAGCTCAAGGCCGGACTGGCGATGGAGCTTGTTCTTGAGACGATCCCCGATGCCGTGGAAGCGGAAGGGAAGCTCGTTTGGAAGTGGAAGCCTGTGGCATGACACAAGAGATCGCAATCATCGGCGCAGGTATGCACCCGTGGGGAAAATGGGGCCGCAAGTTCGTGGACTACGGCGTCGAAGCCGCGCGCGAAGCTTTGGCCGATGCCGGTATTTCCTGGCGCGATGTGCAATTCGTATCGGGCGCGGCGACAATGCGCTGCGGGTATCCCGGTTATGTCGCTGGTGCGACTTTCGCGCAGGCGCTCGGTTGGCAGGGTGCGGAAGTCAACACCAGCTATGCGGCGTGCGCTTCCGGTTCGCAGGCACTTGCCGCCGCTCGGGCCAAGATTTTGTCCGGCCAGGCGGAAGTCGCGTTGGTGATCGGTGCAGATACGACGCCAAAGGGTTTCCTCGCGCCGGCGAAGGGCGAGCGGCCGGATGACCCCGATTGGGTCCGTTTCAGGGTCGGTATCACCAATCCCACTTATTTCGCTCTCTATGCGCGCCGTCGCATGGAAGTGTATGGCGATACGCAGGATGATTTCGCGCAAGTGAAAGTGAAGAATGCCGAGCACGGCTTCTCCAATCCGAAAGCGCGTTATCGCAAGAAATTCACGATGGAAGATGTCGCCGCTTCGGCCATGGTGGCCGATCCTTTGCGGCTGATGGATATCTGCGCAACCTCTGACGGTGGCGCTGCGTTGATTGTCTGCAGCCTCGATTACGCGCGCAAGATCGGCAAGGCGAGTGCTCCGCGGGTTGCTGCGATCTCGACGGTTACACCGACCTTTGCCTCCGCGGTCATCGAAATGCCCGATCTTGCTACGGATAGCGCTGTGGCGATGGAAGCACATAGCTTCCGCGCGGCTCTGCCACGCAAGGCATATGAAGAGGCCGGTATCGGACCGGAGGACGTTTCCGTGGCCGAAGTGTACGACTTGTCCACCGCGCTCGAACTGGATTGGGTGGAAGATCTGCAACTTTGCCCGCGTGGCGAAGCCGCTGCGTTGGTGCGGGAGGGCGCGACGCGCATTGGCGGGCGTATTCCGGTCAATCCTTCAGGCGGCTTGGCCTGCTTTGGCGAAGCCGTGCCGGCTCAGGCGATTGCACAGGTCTGCGAACTGACCTGGCAGCTTCGCGGCCAGAGTGGATCGCGGCAGGTCCAGGGTGCGAAGGTTGGCATCACCGCGAACCAAGGCCTGTTCGGGCACGGGTCTTCGGTGATTGTGAAGGCGTGATCATGCGCATGTGCGCGATGATCACGGCCGTGGCGGATTCGGAACTACGCGCGGCCAGGAGGAATTGATGAATGAACTCGACCGCTTGGTGGATCCCCCCCAGGCTGAAATTGTTTACGAAACTGACGAGCCTGTCCGCTACGAGGTAGTCGGGCCGGTTGCGCACATCATTCTGAATCGACCGAAATACAATAACGCCCAGAACAGTCAGATGACCTATGCTCTGGATGCGGCCTTTCGCCGGGCGGTGGACGATGACGATGTTCGCGCCATCGTCCTGCGTGGCGAAGGCAAGCATTTTTCCGCGGGGCATGACATCGGCACTCCCGGCCGGGATATTACCGCCAGCTGGGATCGTCAGGCGCTGGTGCCTGATCACACCAACAAGCCCGGTGTGGAATTTCTCTACACGCGTGAGCATGAGGTTTATCTCAACATGTGCCGGCGTTGGCGCGATGTTCCCAAGCCGACGATTGCGGCGGTGCAGGGCGCGTGCGTTGCTGGCGGCCTGATGCTGGCCTGGGTGTGCGACATCATCGTGGCGACCGACGATGCCTTTTTTCAGGACCCCGTAAATCGGATGGGTATTCCTGGCGTTGAATACTTTGCGCATGGTTTTGAACTTCCACCGCGCATCGCCAAGGAGTTCATCCTGTTGGGTGAGCGGCTCCCGGCGGAGCGGGCATACAATTTCGGCATGGTAAACCGTCTGAGCACCCGCGAAAACCTGTTGGATGATGTCCAGAAGCTGGGTGAGGACTTGGCGAGCCGTCCGCGTCTGGGCAATTGGCTGACCAAGCAGGCGCTTAACCACGTCGAGGAACTTCGCGGCAAGCGCAGCGCCACCGACGCTCACTTCCACATGCACCACTTCGCTCATGCGCAAAGCGACCTCCTGTCATCGAACAGTCTGGGCGGGATGGATGCGAAGGCGATGGCTTCAGCGAACAAGGCCGCAGCGGCCAAGACGGATAAAAAATAATGAGTAATGCATTGAACACAATCATGGTCGAGCGGCTGGGTTGCCGGGTGCCGATCATTCAGACGGCGATGGGCTGGGTCGCGGAACCCAGCCTTGTCATCGGATCTTCCAATGCCGGGGCATTCGGTTTCCTCGGGGCTGCGGTGATGACGCCCGACGAAGCGCGTGAGAAGTTGTTGCAGGTGCGGCGGGGGACGGACCGGCCATTCGGTGTGAACTTCCACTCGTTTCAGCCAGGTGCAGACAAGATCGTCGACCTGATTATCGAGAACAAGGATCAGGTTCGCGCGGTCAGTTTCGGGCGTGGACCGAATGCGAAGATGATCGGTCGCTTCAAGGATGCAGGCATTCTCTGCGTCCCCACTGTCGGTGCGGTCAAACACGCGCGCAAGATGGTCGAACTGGGCGTGGACATGGTCAGCGTGCAGGGCGGGGAAGGCGGTGGTCATACCGGTTCCGTGCCGACAACAGTCCTGCTGCCACAGGTTCTCGATGCAGTGGACGTGCCGGTAATCGCCAGTGGCGGCTTTGCCGACGGGCGCGGCCTTGTCGCTGCGCTGGCATATGGCGCGGTCGGCATCGCGATGGGTACGCGTTTCCTGCTCACTCAGGAGAGCCCGGTTCCCGATACGACCAAGGCAGAATATCTGAAGGCGTCGACGGATGGGATCGTGTTGACCACGAAGCTCGATGGTATCCCGCAGCGCATGGTTCGTTCGCCTTTGATGGATCGGATTGAAAAGTCCGGCAAACTCGGCATGTGGGCGCGGGCTATCGAAGCCAGCATGAGCATGAAGAAGCAGACGGGTGCGTCATGGTTCGACATGCTCAAGTCTGCTCGCGGAATGACGTCTCATGGCGCCATGCCGCTCAAGCAGGCGATGATGGCCGCGACCATGCCGATGTTGATCCAGAAGGCCGTTGTCGACGGCGATATCGAAAATGGTGTCATGGCCACCGGTGTGGTGGGCGGACGCATAAACGAAATACCCACCTGCCAGGAATTGATCGATCGTATCGTAGCCGAAGCGCAGGGACGCTTAGAGGCACTGTGCGCGTCGCACGCCGGAGCCTGAGGAGACTGAAATGCCGATTACCACAACCATCAAGGACCGGATCGCAGAGATCGTTTTCGATACACCGCCGGTCAATGCGTTCGACAGCGAAACCTGGATGTCGCTTCCCACCATTATCACGGAAGCGGCGCGTAATCCCGAGGTCAATTGCGTCCTCATCCGGGCCGAAGGGCGGGGCTTCTGCGGTGGTGTCGACATCAAGGAAATGCAGGCTCACCCAGAGCGGATCACTATTCTGAACCGCGGCAATTATCTGACTTTCAAGGCAATTCATGAAGCCGAAGTCCCGGTGGTTTCGGCAGTGCACAAATTCGTGATAGGCGGCGGCATCGGGATCTGCGGTGCATCCGATACCGTTATCGCGGCCGATGATGCCTATTTCTCGCTGCCCGAAGTGGATCGTGGCGCCATGGGTGGCGCCAGCCACATGTCCCGCATGCTGCCGCTGCACAAGGTACGGGCGGCCTTCTTTACCGGCGGGAACATTCCGGCCCAGGAAGCCTATCGTCTGGGCGCGGTTGAAAAGGTTGTGCCGCGGGCGGACCTGGAAACCGAAGCACGGGCATTTTGTGAAGTCATCGCTTCCAAATCGCGCAAGGCACTGGTGATCGCCAAGGAAGCGCTGAATGGTCTGGAAGCACGCGATGTCGATCGTGGCTACCGCTGGGAACAGGGCTTCACGCTCGAAATGTACATGCATGAGGATAGCCAGAAGGCGCGCGATGCCTTTGTTGAAACCGGCAAGGCGGCAAAGTTCTGATGGACCTGACGTATACTCCCGAGCAGCAGGCGTTCCGTGCTGAAGTGCGGGCATGGCTGGATGTGCACGTTCCTTCCGAGCCGCTGGAACATTTTGATGCCACTCGCGAAGGCTTCGAAGCGCACCGCGAGTGGGAAAAGACCCTGAAATCGGGCGACTGGGGCATGGTCACCTGGCCGAAGGAATATGGCGGCCGTGGCGTAGACCTGATCCAGTGGCTCATCTTCGAGGAAGAATACTACCGGGCAGGTGCGCCGGGGCGCGTCAATCAGAACGGTATTTTCCTTCTCGGTCCGACGCTGATGGAATTCGGAACGCATGAACAGAAGGTTCGCTTTCTGCCGAAGATGGCCTCAGGCGAGGAAATCTGGGCGCAGGCATGGTCTGAACCAATGGCCGGAAGCGATCTTGCCGGGGTTCGTTCGACGGCCGTACTCGATGGCGACGAATATGTGCTGAACGGTCACAAGATCTGGTCGAGCCGCGCGGTCTTTGCTGACTGGGCGTTTGGCCTTTTTCGCGCGCCTGGCAGCGAACGGCACCAGGGTATGAGCCTGATCTTCTTTCCGCTGGATGCGCCGGGTGTAACGGTCAATGCGATCAAGAAGATCAACGGGCATGTCGGGTTTGCCGAAATCTTTCTGGAAGATGTCCGGGTTCCGGCGTTCAACCGCCTCGGTGACGAGGGGCAGGGGTGGCACATCTGCATGGCGACCGCTGGTTTCGAACGTGGGCTCATGCTCCGTTCACCGGCCCGTTACCAGGTGGCTGCGTCCAAGCTTGCCGATCTGTGGGAACAGCACAAGGATGCTGCGGATCCGGCGCTGGAGGCGGAGGTCGTCCGTGCTTTCATGAATGCGGAAGCCTATGCATTGAATATCTATCAGACGGCGTCCCGCCTGATGGCTGGTGCGAAGATCGGGCCGGAAGCCTCGACGAACAAGATCTTCTGGTCGGAGCTGGATATCCACCTGATGGAAACCGCGCTCGCAATTCTGGGCCCCAAAGCCGAACTGACGCAGGAAGCGCCAGACGCATATCCATACGACTGGATCGACGACTACATCTTCGCATTGGCCGGGCCGATTTACGCCGGTTCAAACGAGATCCAGCGCAACATCATTGCCGAGCGTATGCTTGGCCTGCCGCGCAAGTAGGAGGGGCACGATGGATTTTACCCTCAATGACGAACAGCGGATGTTCGCTGAAACAGCGCAGACCCTGTTTGCTGACACTTGCACGCCTGATCATTGGCGCAAGCAAATGGAAACGGGCGAAGCGCGTGATGATGCACGTTGGCAGGCGATCGTGGAGACCGGCTTTACCCTGCTGCTGCTGCCTGAAGCAGTCGGCGGGCTGGGGCTGACCGAACTCGATTTCGCGTTGATCGCCGAACAGGCGGGCTATGTCGCCTTGCCGGAGCCGTTGGTTGAAAGTGCCGGCGTTGCGGCGCCGATGCTGGCCAGCCTTGCGCCGGACCATGAAGCTCTGAGCGACCCGTCCGCGACGATTGCGATACAGCATCCGTCCAATCCCTTCGTGCTTGATGCGGATCTTGCCGCAGCGATCCTTCTGCACAAGGATGGTGAGGCCTATCTTGCAACGCCGGATCAGGTTACTCTGACCCGGGAGCAGAGCATCGATCCATTCCGTAGGCTGTTTCGCGTGGATTGGGATCCTGCCAAAGCGACTGCGTTGGGTAAGGTGGACTGGGATCTTGCGCTGGACCGTGCGGCCCTGTTCTGCGCGGCGCAGGGGCTGGGTCTGGCTCAGCGTGCCGTGGATATGGCGGTGTCCTATGCGCAGGAACGGCAGCAGTTCGGCAAAGCGATCGGCACTTATCAGGCGGTGAAGCACCATCTGGCCTCGGCACAGGTCGCCATCGAATTTGCCCGTCCGGTCGTCGTGGCCGCAGCGGCCGACATCGGAAATTGCGATGTGCAGGCCCGCGCCCGTGTCAGCCATGCAAAGCTGGTTGCGCTCGAAGCGGCGGAAAAGGCTGCCCGCGCGTCTATCCAGGTGCATGGCGCTATGGGTTACAGCTGGGAAGTGGATGTCCACCTGTTCCTCAAGCGCGCGCTTGCCCTGACTCAGAACTGGGGCACTCCGAATTTTCATCGCAGCCGCATTGCAACGCGGATGTTCACTCAGCCCACCGGTCCCGATCAGACTTTTGCCCGTGAGACAGAAAATGCCTGAAGCCTATATTATCGACGCCGTCCGCAGCCCGATCGGGCGCAAGAAGGGCAGCCTGGCCCATATTCACCCTGCGGATCTCGGGGCCCATCCGATCCGTGAACTGGTGAAGCGCACCGGTATCGACGCCTCTTTGGTCGACGATGTTGTCTGGGGTTGTACCGATACAATCGGCGGTCAGGCGGGTGATATCGGCCGTACGGCGTGGCTGGTAGCTGGAATGCCGGAAGAAGTCCCCGGTGTCACCATCGATCGGCAATGCGGCAGCTCGCAACAGGCAGTTCATTTCGCGGCCCAGGGCGTGATGAGCGGAACGCAGGATATTGTCGTTGCAGGCGGCAGCCAGGCGATGAATGTCATTCCGATTTCGGCTGCAATGGCCGTTGGGACGCAGTTTGGTTTCAACACGCCGTTTGACAGTTCGCCGGGGTGGATCGCCCGGTACGGAGACGAGGAAGTCAACCAGATCAAATCTGCGGAAATGATCGCCAACAAGTGGAATATCAGCCGCGAGGCAATGGAAGAGTTCGCGCTCGCCTCGCATCAACGTGCGCAGGCGGCATGGGATGCCGGCTGGTTCGATGCGGAAGTGGCGCCGCTTGAAGGCCTGGAACGTGACGAAACCATTCGCCCGACCACTTCTCTTGAAGGGCTGGCCGGGCTCAGGCCGGTTAATGAGGGCGGGATCGTCACCGCCGGTATCGCCAGCCAGAATTGCGATGCCGCTGCTGCGCTTCTGGTGGCTGGTGAGAAGGCGGTGAAGGAATACGGTCTGAAACCCCGTGCCCGCATTCATCACCTTTCCGTGCGCGCCGCCAACCCGGTGTGGATGCTGACCGGCCCGATTCCGGCAACGCAATATGCGTTGAAGAAGGCGGGTATGACGGTCGACGATATCGACCTGTTTGAATGCAACGAGGCTTTCGCATCAGTACCGATGGCCTGGATGCAGGAACTGGGCATTCCGCATGAGAAAGTGAATGTGCAGGGCGGGGGGATTGCGCTTGGCCACCCGATTGGCGCCACGGGTGCCCGTCTGATGACGACCTTGCTCAATGCGCTGGAACGTACAGGCGGCCGTTACGGCCTGCAGACGATGTGCGAAGGCGGCGGTCAGGCCAACGTGACGATTATCGAACGGCTTTGAAGCCGCGGATCAGGACAAGAGAAAGAAGGGTAGCCTAAAATGGCGGGAATTTGCGAAGGACGCGTGGCAATCGTTACCGGGGCCGGCAACGGTCTGGGCAAGGCCTATGCGCTGGGACTGGCGGCTGAGGGCTGCAAGGTCGTCGTTAACGATCTTGGCGTCGGTACGCACGGTGAAGCGGGTGAAACCAAAGGCGCGGCGGAACAGGTCGTCGATCAGATCCGTGCGATGGGTGGCGAAGCCGTTGCCAACACCGACGATGTCGCGGACTGGGATGCGGGCAAGCGCATGGTCGAAGCGGCACTGGACAATTTCGGCGCGCTGCATGCCGTGGTCAACAACGCCGGCTTTGTGCGGGACCGCATGTTCTTCACCTGCTCGCCCGAAGAATGGGATGCGGTTATTCGCGTCCATTTGCGCGGTCATTTCTGCACCAGCCGTCATGCCGCCGAATACTGGCGTAGTGAATCGAAGGCGGGTCGTCCGGTCAACGCACGTATCATCAACACCACGAGCGGTGCGGGCCTGCAGGGCTCCATTGGGCAGTCGGCCTACTCCACGGCTAAGGGCGGGATTGCTTCGTTGACACTGGTGCAGGCGGCGGAGATGGCACGCCTCGGCGTGACGGCGAATGCGCTTGCCCCGAATGCCCGGACCCGGATGACCAACACGGGTGCTTTCGACATGGATGTGAAAGAAGGTGAGTTCGACGTCTTCGCTCCTGAGAACATGGCGCCGCTGGTGGCCTATCTCGTGTCGGAACAGTCGGATGGCGTGACCGGGCAGGTATTCGAGCTGAAGGGTGGCGAAATCTTCCTGTCGCAAGGCTGGAGCGACAGCCCGTCATACGACAAGGGCGCGCGCTTCGAAGCGGGTGAACTGGACCCGATCGTTCGCAAGCTGCTGGAACAGCGGGAACCGGCCAAGCCGGTTTACGGAGCCGGCTAAGCCATGGAATTCGCCTTCACCGACGAACAGGGTATGATTGCGGAGACGGTGCAAGCCTTCTTCCGTGAAAACGCCACCAGTGAGAAGACCCGTGCCGCCATGGAAGGCGACGGGGTTGATCGTGAGCTATGGACTTCGTTCTGCACCGAACTCGGGCTGGCCGGGATCGGCCTGCCTGAGGAATTTGGCGGAGCGGGGCTTGGCATGGTGGAATTCGCCATCGTTGCCGAAGCGGCCGGTGCTCAGGTCGCCGCATTGCCTTTGCTGGGGCTGGCGACTGCCGCGCAAGCGATTGCCGCGGGCGGGAGCGATGCGCAGAAGGCGGAATGGCTACCCAAACTGGTGAGCGGTGAGGCGATTGCGGCTGCCCAGGGTATTCACACTCTGGACGTAGCTGGCAATGTATTGTCCGGTGATGTCAAATATGTCCCGCATGGGGCGGTCGCTGACGTGTTCGTATTTATCCGCAAGGATGGCGCATGGCTTGTCCGTCGGGACATGCCAGGTGTTTCAGTTGCCGGTCATACCACGATGGACCAGACGCGTCCGCTGGCGACAGTAAGCCTGGTGAATGTGGAGGCTGAGCCTCTTGCCGACGCGCAAGCTGCTCGTGATGCGCTTCATGCTGGTGGCTGGATATGTCTCGCGGCAGAGGCTCTGGGAGGCGCGCAGGAAGCGTTGGATCGTACGGTTGCCTACTCGAAGGAGCGTGTGCAGTTCGGACGCCTTATCGGCTCGTTCCAGGCTTACAAGCATCGTCTGGCGGACATGATGATCGACATCGAGCAGGCTCGCTCGGCGGTTTACTGGGCGGCTTGCGCAGTGGACGAAGCGTCGGATGAGGCACCTCTCGCGCTCCATGCGGCGAAGAGTTTCTGCGGTGACACTTATTTCATGTGCGCCGGCAATATGATCCAGCTCCACGGCGGCATCGGTTTCACTTGGGAGCACGATGCGCATCTGTTCTTCAAGCGGGCACGTTCGATCCTGACAATGCTGGGCAACGGGGATTGGCATCGTGAACAGATTGCCGGACTGGTCGTAGGAGAAGCGGCATGAAGCTGGGCTTTTCGCAAGCGGAAGAGGACTTCCGCACCGAATGCGCAGACTGGCTCCAAGGCCAGATGGCTGGCGAATTCGCTGACATCAAAGGCATTCCGGGCCTTAACGACGAGATTGAGCGCCGCAAGGAATGGGAACAGCAGCTTGCTGCCCATAAGTGGTCGTGCATCGGCTGGCCCGAGGAGTGGGGCGGTCGAAATGCGACGCTGGGTCAGCAGGTTATCTTTGCGGAGGAATATGCACGGGCCGGCGCGCCGGGGCGTGTGAACCACATCGGTGTCGAACTCGCAGGGCCGACCATCCTTGCTTTTGGGACCGAAGAACAGAAAGCCAGGTTCCTGCCGGGTATTGCCGGAGGGACACAGATCTGGTGCCAGGGTTATTCGGAGCCGAATGCCGGTTCTGACCTTGCCAATGTTCGCACCAAGGCGCGGCTCGATGGCGACGAATGGGTGGTCAATGGCCAGAAGGTCTGGACTAGCCTTGCGCATTATTCCGACTGGATCTTCGTCGTGGCGCGGAGCGAGGAAGGATCGAAGGGGCCGAAGGGCATTACCTTCCTGATGATGGATATGCACACGCCGGGAATAGAGGTCCGCCCGATCCGGCAGATTAACGGCGATGCCGAATTTAACGAGACGTTCTTCGAAGATGCCCGTTGCCCGGCAGACAGCCTGATTGGGACACCCGGCGATGGCTGGCGTGTTGCGATGGGCCTGCTGGCTTTCGAACGCGGCGTTTCGACGCTTGGTCAGCAGATGGGCTTCCGCAACGAGCTGGATGCGATCGTCGAGGCGGCCAGAGCCAATGGGCTGGCGAACGATCCGCTGGTCCGGCAGCGCATTGCCAAGGCGGAAATCGGCTTGCGTCTGATGCGTTACGGCGCCTTGCGCATGCTTTCGAATACCGATCCTTCACAGATCGATGGTGCGGCTCTCACGTACAAGATCCAGTGGGCTTCCTGGCGCCGCGATCTTGGTGAACTGGCCATGGATGTGCTTGGCCAAGAGGGTGAGATTACCGAAGGTGAAGATTACGAATGGAGCATGTTGCCAAACATGTTCCTGTTCAGCCGCTCGGACACCATTTATGGCGGCACCAATCAAATCCAACGCAATATCATCGCGGAACGCGGACTGGGCCTGCCCCGGGAGCCGCGAGGCGACCGATGATCAAGCTCGAATCGAGGGGAAATATATGAGTACCGTTGCTGTCTATCCCGAACCGCGCGGCCTGCTGAAAGGCAAGACCGTCGTCGTTACCGCAGCTGCCGGCACCGGCATCGGCTTTGCTGTTGCAAAGCGGGCGGTGGAAGAAGGCGCGAAATTGCTGATCAGCGATTTCCACGAACGGCGCCTCAACGAAGCGGCCGATCGGATTGCGGACGAAGTAGGCGTGGAACGCCCGGCGACGTTCATTTGCGACGTCACGAGCGAAGAAGCTGTGCAGGGGCTGCGTGATGCCTCGCTTGCCGCGCTTGGCAGGGTCGATGTGTTGATCAACAATGCCGGTCTTGGCGGTGAAGTCGATGTTGTCGACATGACGGATGAGCAGTGGAGCCGCGTGCTCGACGTTACATTGACCAGCCTGTTTCGCATGACGCGGGCCTTCCTGCCTTCCATGTATGCCAACAAGTCCGGTGTGATGGTCAACAACGCCTCGGTGTTGGGCTGGCGGGCGCAGAAGGGGCAGGCGCATTATGCTGCGGCAAAGGCTGGCGTGATGGCTTTCACCCGTTGTGCGGCAATCGAAGCGGCCGAGCACGGTGTGCGCATCAATGCGGTTTCGCCCTCGCTGGCGATGCATCCGTTCCTGGCCAAGGTGACGACGCAGGAAGCGCTCGACAAGCTGGTTGAGCGAGAAGCGTTCAAGCGCCCTGCGGAAGTCTGGGAAATCGCCAATGTCATGCTGTTCCTGGCATGCGACCTGTCGTCCTATATGACGGGTGAGATTGTTTCCGTTTCCAGCCAGAGAGCCTGAGCCATGCCCACGATTTTCGAAAGCCCGCGTGATCTTCTGGGAAAGGAAGGCACGAAGCTTGAGGCGAGCGAATGGCTGACTGTCGAACAGGAACGGATTGATGCGTTTGCCGATTGCACCGGCGACCACCAGTGGATCCATGTCGATCCGGTCAAGGCCAAGGACGGCCCGTTCGGTGCGACGATTGCCCATGGCTATCTGACGCTCAGTCTCGTCAACATGTTCATGCCGCAAATGGTCGAAGTGCGCGGGTTTTCCGCTGGCGTAAATGTCGGGATGGACAAGACGCGCTTTCTCAATCCGGTCGTTGTCGGCTCGCGTATTCGCGGCACGGCAGAGATCGTTTCGGCTGAAGAAGTGAAAGGCGGCGCGATTCAGGCGGTCATCCGTGTCACTGTCGAAATTGAGGGCAAGGATCGTCCGGCCTGCGTAGTCGATACGATCAATCGTTATTTCCCCGAATAGGGCCTTGGGCACAGCACGTATTGCCAGACTGCCGCTTGGCCGAATACGGTGTGGGCGATACGATGATATTTGATCCGATGGATGCGACTTCCTCGGTTTTTGGAGAGTATGACAATGCCTGATCCAATGAAAATGACTGCCGCCGTGCAGGAATACGTTGCTGCGTTTGATGCAGGCAGCCCGGATCGGGTTGCGGCTCTGTTCGCCGAGGACGCGACGGTTGAAGATCCGATCGGGACGCCGAAGCATGTCGGGCGTGATGCCATTCGCGCTTTCTACGCTGAATCGATGAAAACCGGTGCGAAGCTCAAGCTTGAAGGGCCGGTTCGCGTGGCAGAAGACTATGCTGTGTTCCCCTTCTCGGTTAATCTTCATTTTGAAGGTTCGGACAAGCGGATCGACGTGATCGACACCTTCCGCTTCAACGAAGCCAACGAAGTGATCGAAATGCGGGCTTTCTGGGGCCCGACCAACATGCACGGATTTGAATAGGAATTGCACATGCGCGAAGCAGCTATCGTTTCCACCGCACGTACTGGCGTAGGCAAGGCGTATCGCGGTGCGTTCAACGACACCGAAGCCCCGTTGATGGCGGCACACGTCGTCAATGCAGCGATTGAACGCGCAGGAATCGACCCTGCCCGTATCGACGACGTCTACATGGGTTGCGCCAATCACTGGAACACGCAGAGCTACAATCTCGGTCGTCTCGCAGTGCATGGCTCGGTCCTGCCGGACACGACCGCCGGCTTCACGATGGACCGCAAGTGTTCGTCGGGCCTGAATGCGATCGCTTTCGCCGCGCGCGGAATCATGACGAACGAGATCGATGTGGCACTCGCGTGCGGCACCGAGAATGTTTCGCTGACGATCAACAAACATGCGCCGCAGTGGCGCAATCGTTCCGAATTCGTGAAGGAACACGATCCCTACGCCTACATGGTGATGATCGAAACGGCCGAAGTGGTTGCGGACCGTTACAGCGTCAGCCGTGAAGATCAGGACCGTTTTGCCGCACAGAGCCAGCAGCGTGCCGCTGCCGCGCAGGAAGCGGGCAAATTCGATGACGAAATCGTGCCGATCACCGTCAACAAGGCGTTGTTCGACAAGGAAGGCAACGAAACCGGCAAGGAAGAGGTCACGCTGACGAAGGATGAAGGTGTTCGTCCCGGCACGACCTTCGAAAAGCTTCAGGAGCTCAAACCGGTCTTCAAGAACGGTATGATGATTCAAGAAGGCAAGCACGTGACTGCGGGCAATGCCAGCCAGCTTTCCGATGGTGCCTCTGCTCAGGTCGTGATGGATCTTGCCACTGCGCAGAAGGAAAACCTGCCGGTTCTGGGCATCTATCGGGGCTTCCAGGTTGCGGGTTGTGGCCCGGAAGAAATGGGCATCGGCCCGGTTTTCGCCATTCCGAAGCTGCTTGAGCGTAGCGGCCTGAAGGTGGACGACATCGGCTTGTGGGAAATCAACGAAGCTTTCGCTTCGCAGGCCGTTTACTGTCAGCAGAAGCTCGGCATCGACCCTGAAAAGCTCAACGTCAATGGCGGCGGCATCGCTATCGGCCACCCCTTCGGCATGACCGGGAGCCGCTTGGTCGGCCACGCCCTGATCGAAGGCAAACGGCGCGGCGTTAAATACGTTGTCGTTTCGATGTGCGTTGCCGGTGGCATGGGTGCTGCAGGGCTGTTCGAAGTCGCCTGATCATGGCCGAAGGGCTGCCGCTGACTATTCCGCACGCGGCGGCCTTGGCCGCCCGGCGCTGGGGCGATGCCCCGGCGCTGGTAGAACATGGAGAGACCTGGAGCTTCAATGAGCTCTGGGCACGGTGCAGGGCGGCTGCGTCTGCCCTGCTGGCCCGTGGCGTGGAAAAGGGCGACCGTGTCGCCATATGGGCGCCCAACAGCCGGGAATGGATCGTCGCGGCTGTTGGGCTGATGACCTGCGGCGCCACCCTGATTCCCATCAACACGCGTCTGAAGGGGCACGAAGCGGGCGATATTCTGCGTCGGACGCATTCCCGGCTGCTGTTCACCGTCAAGGGATTTCTGGACATCGATTATCCCGCCTTGCTCGCGGCGGAGGATCTGCCCGAACTGGCAGAGACAGTGCTTCTGGACAGCGAATTTTCGGAATTCGTCGCCAGCGGGAATGGGGCCGATGATCCTGCCGTTGCCGCCGCATTCGATGCGCTGACGCCGGATATTGTCTCCGACATGATCTTTACGTCCGGTACGACTGGTGCCCCGAAAGGCGTGATGATGACCTATGGGCGGGTCATTCCCCAGTGCGAGGTCTGGATCGAAAACACCGGCCTCTCGCGGGGCGAACGCTACCTGATCGTCAATCCGTTCTTTCACAGCTTCGGCTTCAAGGTCGGCTGGGTAGCCAGTCTGATCGCGGGCGCGGTCATGTATCCACTGGCTCAGTTCGACGTTAAGGAAGTGATCCGCCTGATCGAGCAGGAACGCATCAATTTCTTCCCCGCGCCTCCGACGGTCTTCCAGACATTGCTGGCGGAACGGGAACGGCATCCGTTCGATTGCAGTTCCCTACGTGGAGGGACCAGCGGTTCGACCACGGTTCCGCCCATACTGATCGAGCGGATCCGTAGTGAACTGGGGATGCAGGACATCACCACTGCTTATGGAATGAGCGAATATACCGTCATAACCAGTTGCCGGCGCGGCGATCCGGCAGATGTAATCGCGAATAGTGTCGGGTGTGCTTTGCCTGGCACCGAAGTGAAGATCGTGGACCCGGGCGGGCAGGAAGTGCCGCGTGGTGATACGGGAGAGATTTGGGTTCGCGGGCCGAGCGTAATGCTCGGTTATCTGGACGATCCAGTGGCAACAGCGGAAGCCATTGATGGGAATGGATGGCTTCACACGGGTGATGTCGGGACGATGGATGAAACGGGCTATGTCCGCATCACCGACCGGTTGAAGGACATGTATATTTCCGGCGGATTCAACGTCTATCCAGCGGAAGTGGAGGCATTGCTCTCTCGCCATCCGGCAATCGCGACAGTGGCGGTGGTCGGCATTCCGGATGAACGATTGGGTGAAGTCGGCAAGGCTTTCGTGATCCTGCGCCCCGACATGCAGGTGGATCAGCAGGATCTGCTGGCCTGGGCAAAGGATAACATGGCCAATTACAAGGTACCGCGCAGTGTTGCTTTCGTTGCCGATTTTCCCCGCAATGCGGCGGGGAAAGTTTTGAAGGACAAGCTACGGGACTGACTGGCAAACGCCGTTAGGCCATTGCCGCCGCTTCCTTTGCAAGGCTCGCCTGCCTTTTCGCGAGATCCCCATATTGTTTCAGGCCGGAACGAGCGATCAACCCGGCCAAGGTGCAACCGACAGCCGCGATGACGCCAAGCGCCGGACCCAGTTCGCCGGTGCCGCCAAACATGTATTTGTCCGTCATCGGCACGGCCAGCATGCCGATGGTGAGGCCGACGAAGCTGTTGGTCAGCAGGAATAGCGCGGCGTTGGTGCCGCGCATGGAGGGAGGCGAGGCCAGCTGGATCGCGGCAACCGAGCACCCGAAGTAGCCGTTAAAGAGGAACACTGCCGGAGCGAGCATAATCAGCAGCAGCGTGATATTGGGCATGAGCGGAGTGAGAGTTGCGGGAATGACCACTGCTGCGGCAATCCAGGAAATGACCCGCATATTGGAATCAAACCGCCCCTTGGCTGCCAGTTTGTCTGCCAGCATGCCGCCACAGATCGAGCCGAGGCTGCCCAGAAAGAGGTGATAGAGGCCGAGCGTCGTTCCGGCCTGTCCGGGGGTGAGGTCGAAGCTGCGGATCATCAGGGTCGGGTACCAACCGATCAGGCTGTAGCCGTAGATTCCGAATACGGCAGAGCTGAAGTGAATGCTGGCGAAGGCCCGGCGATGGGCCCAGAGGTTACGGAACACGTCACCGAGCGGCGGAACCTGTTTTTCCGTATCGGCCACTCGGGGGCGGGGTGGTTCCTTGGTTGCCAGTGCCAGCAATGCGATGAAAATGCCGGGCAGCGATACGGCCAGGAATGCCGTTTGCCAGGAACGCAATTCGCCGAAGAACGGAAGCTCGATATTGCCGCTCCGTGCGATGAGAGCGACAACGGAACCTCCGATAATCAGCGCCATACCGCCACCGAGCGTGATGCCGAGATTGTATATTGCCATCGCCCGGGCGAGCTTTTCCCGTGGGAAGGCATTGCTGAGATAGGAATGCGCAGCCGGTGACAGGGCGGCTTCGCCTACGCCCACGCCGATGCGTGCGATAAACAGATGCGCAAAGCTTCGCGCGAGGCCGCACATGGCGGTGGCGAAGCTCCAGAATACGATACCTGCGGCGATCAGCTTACGTCGCGATGCCCGGTCGGCGAGCATTCCGAAAGGAACGCCCATGGTCGCATAGAGAATGGCGAAGGCAAATCCCTGGAGCAATCCGATCTGAATATCGCTGAGGCCAAGATCCTGCCGGATGGGATCGACCATCAGGCTGAGGATCTGCCGGTCAACAAACGACAACACATATGCCAACAGGAAGACGGCCAGTGCAAAGTTGGCTTGCCCTGATGTCAGCGTGGTCGATGGCGGGCTCGCCTCTGATTGCTTCATGAAATCAACCTATCCCAATGGCTGGCCTTGCAGGCTTTGCGTGTGGATTGCCTATGCACGATTGCACCGCTTGGGAATATCCAATGATGCCAAAAATTGGGGAAATGCGGGGCTGTGCTGCCAACCCACCCGCAGGCAGGAAGCTTCCACCCCCGCTGATGCAGCGAGGGTGGAGCAGATCAACGGTCTTAGAGTTTCTGGTTGATGCCGACGTAGATCACACGGCCACGCGGGTCGTGCACCGTCGGGTCGAAGCCGAGAAACAACTGGGCGACCGGCGGATCCTTGTCGAAGACGTTGATCGCCCCGACTGACAAGGTCGTACCATCCAGCCCGATCAGGTCGTCCAGCATTACGCTGTATTGCAGGTCGTAGGTATTCTGCGACTTGATGTGGGTACCCGTACGGTCGTTGTCGTAACCGCTGATATAGTGACCCAAGACGTTCAGCCTGTGGGCACCGGACGACCAGTACACACCGTATTCGACCCGGTCTTGCGGCATTGAATGGCCCAGATTGTTGAAGTTCACATTTCCGAGGCCGTCGATCACGGTGCCTCCGGCAACTGTCTGGATGTCGTATTTGACGACATGCGACCAATCCGCCTTTACCTCGAAACGTCCGGCGTCGCTATCGAACCACATGCGCGCGCCTGCGTCGAAGCCTTCGACTTCCACTGACGAAGCATTGATGAATTTGAGGTCCACCCGCTGCAGGTTGCCGTTCACGTCGCGTGTGATGCGGCTTTGCGCATCAGTATCGCCAGCCCACGCGGCATTCAGGATCTGCTGCGGATTTTCCTTAACAATGAGATCTTTGTACTTGAAGTTGTAATAGTCGAAATTGAATTCGAAATTGCGTGTGGGCGTGAATGTCGCGCCCAGATTCCAGTTGGTCGAGCGTTCCGGATCAAGGCCCTTGTCGCCGTAAGCCACGGTGTTGACGAAGACGTAGGCGTTGCTCAACGCCGGGTCCAGAACGCCTGGCTGGGCAGCCTGGACCGCATATTGCTGATACACGCCGGGGGCACGGAAAGCCTTGCCCCAGCTTGCCCGCAGGGAGAGCATGTCGATGGGGTGGGCGAGCAGTGAAATCTTCGGCGTGAAACGGCCGAAGCTGTTGGCGTACTTCTCATAACGGCCGGAGAATGTGGCTTCCGCAATGGAAGCGAAGGGGACCCGCAGTTCGCCGAACACGGAATAGACGTCCTCATTGCCAGAAAAATCAGGTGCTTGGCCAAGGGTGACGAGTTCCCCGGCATTGATCAGGTCGCCCCAATTATGGCGAAATGTACTGCGCCGGTATTGAGCGCCGATAGCCGCCTGAACGGTTTCGCCGCCAAAGTCGAACAAGTCGCCCGAAACCACACCATCGAGAGTGACGAGAGATGTTTTCCCGTGCAGGTCGCTCATTCCGATCAGGCTTTGGACCAGTGCGTCGCTGTTGGCTGTGCCGGTTCCGAGGTAGGCTGATCCGAAAGGATTGAAGTACATGCAGTCGCCCACGCCGGGCGTTCCGCTGAATGAGTCACAGTTTGGTCCGCCAAGGCCATTCAGGGCATTGATGAAAGCGGTCTTGATCGTGTCGGGTTTGTCATAGAGCACGGTCTGCTGGCTGTAGGTCGCATTCAGCGACCAGTTCCATGCCTTGCCCAGTTCTCCGTCCAGTCCCGCAGCGAGGCGGAAGGTGTCGTAATCGTTGGCCGTGATCGAAGGGCCGTATTCGCCATTCAGCAGGCGTCCACGGAAATAAACGTCCTGACCGAAGGGATTGTCGGGATGGGACGCGGGCACGATCGGGGAGATCGCCAGCATAGGAAAGGACGGTGAAGATGCGGTCCGTGTCTTCGTATTGGCGTAGGCCGCCTCGAGGTTCAGATTGATGCTGTCGCCGATGGTGCCGCTATAGCTGGCGAATGCCTGTATGCGCCGCTCCTTCGGGATCAGGTCGTAGTAGCCTGAAAAGTCGAACCGGCACAGGTCAGTGGGTGATCCCTGATAGCTATCCGGGAAGGCCGGGTTGGTGCAATCCGGATCGGGCAGATACGCAGTGCCGCCCACTGGAAGGTACGAACCCGGCTGTCCATAACTTGAGACCGAGTGCCACCAGGGGCGGCCGAATGTCGCGGCGGTGGAGAATTTACGCTTGGTCGATGCCAGTCGCGTGCTCTTGTAATACGAAGCAGCCACGATGAGATGGCCGTTGTCGCCCACGTCGAAACCCGCGATGCCGTCCAGATTGTATTGCTCCGCACCGTCGATGAAATTTACGCGCGCTGATATTTCCGGGCGATCCACGTGCTTGCGGGTGATGAAATTGACCACGCCTGCCACTGCGTCGGAGCCATAGGTAGCTGCTGCGCCGTCCTTTACGACCTCCACTCGCTCAACCGCGATCAAAGGCACCAGCGAATTGATATCGACGAAAGTGCTGCCGTCGTTGTTGGCCACGGCAGCAAGTGTCTGGCGGCGATTGTTGACCAGAACCAGAGTGGAACCGAGGCCGAGGTTGCGGAGGTTGAACTGGGCCGTCCCCGAAGTCAGTGGCTGTCCGAGTTGGTCGGTCCCCGCTTCGGAGCCGGAATTCGAAGGCAGGGTGTTTACCAGTTCTGCCGCATTGGTCAGCGCGCGGGCGGCTATGTCTTCGCTATTCATCACCGCCAGGGGGGACGAAGTCACCGTTTGGCGGATCAGGGTGCCCGTAACGATGATCTCCTGCGTGTCGACTGTGTCCGTTGCATCCTGGGCCAATGCCGGCTGGGCCGTTCCAATCGCAGCCCATGATGCAGAGGCACACAGTGCGAGCTTCCAGAGTTTTCCATTGTCAGGCATATTTTCCTCCCTTTCTTCGCAAAGCTCTTTGCAGTCGATTTGATGCTCGACTGCCGGGCTGATCCAGCCTCAGCAGATCAGAGCCTGACTGTTCCATGCATTCATGATGTCGGTCATGGAGATGCGCTGAAACCTGGCATCTCCGCACAGAAGAAGTGAGGGGTGGTGCGCCTTCCCGCCGGGTGGGCTTGTGTTCGGCAGCCTGCTGATGGCGGCCTAGACCGCGCGATGTCACATTCGCGTATTCGCATGGCATGGAGGCGCTATGCCTCCCCAGAGCAGCGTGTCTGCGCGTATCGCCCGGTTTCCGGAAATGGCAGCCTGCATCAACGATGCGCATTGCCGATTCCTCCCCTCATTATCTTATCCGCATTTAAAAACATGCGGATAACAGGGAAGTCAATCAAAATTGTTAGCATGTACTTACGTTGTAAGTCGGCGCTGAAGCTCAGATGATTTCGTATCCCTCGCCAAAAATGCGGGAGGCGGCGCGGCTGTCATTCGGGCCTTTCCACCCGCGAACACCCAGGGCATCTCGCGCTTCGGCTGGTGAAAGGTGCCAGATGTCCTCCACCTTGGCTGTAAACAGCATGTCGGACTGTTGGCCCACTTCGTAACCATGGTTGAGGTTATGCCACATCATCGGCCATGCTTCGGGATAGTTCAGCATGCAGCGCATGAACCATGGGAAGATGATCATGGTGTTCGTCGCCAGCAACTGACCCGCAAGCTCGGGGCTGACATGCGCAAACATGTTGCCGGTACGCAGGCCGGTCGGGAAGATTTCGGCAATCACGTCGAAGCCGACTTCACCCAGCAAATGGTCGAGATCGTGGGTCTGGCCCGTACGCAATGTGAAATAGTCGAAGTCGCTTTCCGGGGCCCACTCGGGGTTTTCCATCCGCTGATGCATGAGTTCTGGGGAGAGCCCTAGTTCGGCCATATGATCGTATAACATGCGGCCAACCGAACCCTTCGGGTTTTTGCCAAGATCCTCGAGCGTGAAGGTGGAAATGAAACGTTCCTCGAACCAGGCATCAAGCTTGGGATTGATCTTCCGCTCGGCCTTGATCAACGCGTCGATCCGCTCGTGGTCGCGGGTTTCGTCCAGCCCTTTCACGGCGGAAGCCATGCCGAACAGCAGAGGGTAATCGTTCCCGTTGCGGCGCAGGCTTTCGGTCGCCACCCATTCACGGACGCGTGGTTCGTTGAGCCAGGGGGAGGAGCTGACCAACACACTGCTTTCCGTACGGATCAGCTTGCGATTGTTCATGTAGCTGACGGCGTTGCCGGAGGTTACCTCAACCTCTTCGGTTGCGCGCTCTTTCAGATCGGCGGACTCTGTCTGGGCGTTCATGATTGCTGTCCTCTCCACTTCATCAGGATTGTGTGTTTGAATGACTATCGGCCTCGATCAACGTCGCATCAATTGCGGTGACGAGCCTCTGGATATCGGCTGCGTGGGTGAAATCCGGGAAGACGGGGCCGTCAGTGCGAATGGCCTGATCGAGTTGCCGGTACAGATTTCCGACCGAAGCAAGCGCCGCGCGGGATGCTTCGACGCCGGGGTAGGCGGAATAGCGCTGCGGTTCGGCCGGGATGTCGGCACAGTCCAGATGGCCGGGAATTCCCAGCGGGCGGATATCATCGCCCAGCCTGCCGCCCGAAATCGTCAAGGCTTCCATGGCGGGCATGTCGGCTGCGGCGGAATGGAGTTGGATCGTGCCTTCCGTACCGCCGATGCGCCAGTGAGAGCCCATGCCGGCCATCGACATGCTGCCGAGATCGAGACTGAACAGACTGCCGTTGGCAAGCTCGCCCTGGATCAGGACATGATCGGGAGCATCGCGTGTGCATGGCAGGCCGGTTTCATCGTACGGAGGTAAATGAATGGCCCCACGTGCGGACCAGTCGATGATCGGGGCAAAATGGCTTGTCAGGGCGCCGAGAAGGTGGCCGCCATAGATTGAAAGCAGATGGGTGCCGCTGGATCGTGTCGCCATGGTGCGGGTGATAGAGCCCGGTACGCGTACATGCAGGTTCACATCCTGCATGGTGCCAATAAAACCATCCGTCACCAGTTGCGCGGCATGTCGCAGGGCTGGCGCGCCATTGAGGTGCAGACCAATCATTGCCTTGAGACCGCGATCCGTGGCCATGGCGGCGAGTTCTTCCGCCTGCTCCACAGTGAAAGCCAATGGCCATTCGCAATACACATGCTTGCCCGCAGCCAGTGCTGCCCGGGCGATATCATAGTGATGGGGAGCAAGTACGCAGACCGCCACAAGATCGACGTCAGGATGGGTCACGAGATCCGTTGCGTCGATAAAGGCGTGAGTGGCACCGAATTCGTGGGCTGCGCGCTCCGCCGTTTCCCGCTTGGTGGTGCACACGGCGGACAATTCGAATTCAGGCAGGAATTGTATGACACGGCGGTGGACACCCGAACCCCACCCGCGGTCAGGGTTTGCTCCGACGATCCCGACACGGATCGGCCTGCTTGTCTCGATCTTCTCGCCCATTTTAATCTTGTCTGTCTTGTGCATCGTTATGCTTGAAAGCTATACTAATCGACAGGCGCATACACGGCAGAAACTTTAGGGATATGGCCTGAAGTTAGGGAGAAATGCACAGCACTATGGACTGTTTCCGGTTTCGGAATTGTCGGGGGTGCGGTTTCCACATCAGAAAGGTCCTAGCCAGTGGAGTATGATTTGCCGGGATTAAGTGTGCGCATTGAGGAAGCGCGTTTTCGGCATGAGTTGGAGATGGCGCCCGGCGACCGGCATGTCGTGGCATTCAACCTTGCCCGTAAGCCGGTCGACATCCGTGCCTGCTACATTCTGGATGGAGTGCGCAGCGATTATCGCAGGTTCGGTGCGGTCAGTTATCTACCTGCCGGAGTGGGCATGCATGCGGTGGGAAGGGAGGCAGGGGCACGAATGCTCATGTGCCGGTACGATAATGCGCCGCGTGGGCCGCTGTTCGAGAAAGGCGATGGGATTGATCTGGATCGGCTGGCGCGATGCGTGGATATCCGAAATCGCGATATTGTGCGGGCGCTTGAAAGAATTGCAGAAGAAACCCGCAATCCGGGCTCTGCAAGTGGAGCTTTGATTTCAGCTATCGCGACTGCACTGGCTATCGATCTTGTGCGGTTGACGGCAAGCGATGCGGCGGGGGCTCTCTCGGAAGAGCTGCTGCTGTTGGTCGAAAGCTATTGCATGGAACATATCGCGGAAAAACCCGGCCTGCCGGAAGTCGCGGTCCTGTGTGGTCTGTCCCCAAGGCAGCTTGCCGCCGCGCTCAAGCGGACGACCGGCCTTGGTTTCAGCCAATATCTTGCATCGCTCCGCTTCCGTCAGGCACGTCAACTGCTGCTCGATACCATGCTCCCGATAAAGGAAGTGGCTTACCGTTGCGGGTTCAGTCACGTTACCAGCTTTACGAACGCCTTCCGCGAGGCCGTTGGCATGACTCCGGCCCGATACCGTACCCGGCGTACTCATTGAAAAACGGCCGGAGATCGCCTCCGGCCGTTTCTGCATTGCTATGCGGCTATTTCGGCGACCGCCTGGGCCGCACCGCGCATCGCGCCTTCGATGTAGCCGACACCATTCGCATCGCCCACGGTTTCCACCGCAAACCCTTCGGCCCGTAGCCGGTCGGCAAGGGTAAGGTTCCCTTCCGCTCCCTTGGCTACGATCACATGGTCGGCCGGAACGGTTTGTTCCGTGCCCGAGGCGTCGGTAAAGCGTACCACGCCTTCCTCAATCGCAATGTCGGACGCCCCCTGCTGCAGGGATGCGCCATGCTCGGCGAGTTCTGACAGGATACGCATGCGACGTACCAGGGTGAGCCCTTTGCCGAAGCGCGGCGCCTCATCAACGACAGTGACTGTGCGACCGCGTTCGATCAGGAACTCTGCCAGTTCGATCCCCACCAGTTCGCCGCCGATTATCACGATGTTCTGGCCCAGCGGCATCCAGCTATGTGTTGCCTTGCGGACCAGGGCGAGGTTCGACGTCGCCCCCGTCGCCGCGCCGATCTTGGTGGCCATGCGGGTGAGAAGGCCGGTCTTGCGCTTCAATTCCGAGGAGCTTTCGCCCAGCATCATGTTGCGCATATCGTCGCCGGAGAAAACGTGTGGCAGATCATGGCCGGGAATGGGCGGCATTCCGCGAATTGCACCGGTAGCGACAATTACCTTGTCGACGCCCAGTTCGCGAAGCAATTCGGGAGTGGCCTCTGTCGAAAGGCGCACGTCGATGTCGGCTTCTGCCACTTCTGCGCGGAGCCAGTTGAGCAGTCGTTCGTTGGGTTCATAGGCGAGCGAGGCAAAGCGCAGTGTGCCACCCAGCCGGTCGCCTTTTTCGATCAGAGTGACCTTGCTGCCCATCGCGGCCAGTCGGCGGGCGGATTCCATGCCGCCAGGGCCACCACCAATGATGGCTATATGCTTTGGCGCCGTCGTGTCGGCAGGCTTCTGTTCAAATTCGTGGGACAACTCGGGGTTGACCGCGCACCGCGCGTGGTCGCCCATGTAGATCGCGCTGATGCAGGTGTAGCAGTAAATGCAAGGGCGCACTTTTTCCGGCGCGCCTGCCTTGAGTTTGTTGGGCAGGTGCGGGTCGGCCAGCAGCTTGCGCCCCATGGCTACGAAATCGAGTTCGCCCTTGCCGATTGTCTGGTCGCCGAGTTCCGGTTCCACCCTCCCAGATCCGATCACTGGAATGGAAACGGCCTGCTTGACCATTGCGGTGGCCGGCAGGTTCCATCCGTCGATGTGGGGGGTGTGGGATTCCGAGTGGAGCTTTCCAACGTCGGTGTCGTGGTACGTCGTCATCGTGATAGCGTCAGCACCCGCCTGCTCTACCATTCGCGCAGAAGCCTGAGCGGTTTCCACCGTGATGCCGTCCTTGCCGATTTCGCGGGTGTCTAGCTTCATCCAGACGGGGAAATCGGGCCCCACTTCTTCGCGGATGGCGCGGATGACTTCGAGGGGCAGCCTCATGCGGTTTTCCAGCGAGCCGCCATATTCGTCGGTACGGTTGTTCGTGTACGGAGAAATGAACGACGACAGCAGGTAGCCATGGCCGCCATGGATCTCGACACCGTCAAAGCCCGCCTGCTTTGCGCGGGCCGCGCCGGCCCGGAACTGTTCGACGACCAGAGCGATATCGGCTTTTTCCAGAACCTTGATCTCTGGCACCTTCATTCCAGCCATTCCGGCCATTTCTTCCATCAGGAAGAAATCGGCAAAACTGCCTTTTGGCGCTGGTGGAATGGCGGGAGCCCACAAGGGCAGACCCCAGCGTCCCGCCGAATAGGCGGCGACCAGGCCGCCATGATGTAACTGCGCGGCGATTTTGGCGCCATGGGCATGAACCCGTTCCGTCAAGCGGGTAAGGCCGGGAATGAAGCGGTCTTCGGAAATGGCCGTCTGCTGCCAGGAAACACATCCTGTCGGCCACGCAACTCCGGCCACGCCGGAGATGATCAGCCCAACCCCGCCTTTCGCCTGTTCCTCATGATAGGCGATCAGGCGTTCCCCGACAGTGCCGTCGTCTTCCGAAAGGCTGACGCCCATCGCGGTGACCACGATGCGGTTGCGCAGTTCCATGGTGCCGATACGGCCCGGTGACAACAGGTGGGGAAAACGGTTGGACGTCATGCTTCAGGCTCCCAGTTGTGCTTATCCGCTCTTCCGTGGGGGCCGGGCATTTTTACCGCAGGGCCTTGCCGCCGGATTCGGTTGGTGACTATACAGTTTGTATGGGCGATGCAATGGCAATGCAAAAGGCGTTCAGGGAACCGGCAGGGGGGCGTGGCAATGCGCTTCAGGCCGCGCAGCGCGAAGCAACTCGCGACCGGCTGGTCGAAGGGGCTGTCCGTGTTTTTACGCGCAAGGGTTATGCGGCATGCGTCGTGGCGGATGTCTTGAAAGAGGCCTGTGTGAGCCGGGCATCTTTCTACGCCCATTTCAATTCGATGCAGGCGCTGATCGAAGAAATTGCCGACCGTTTCGCTCCGCTCTGGCAACCGCATTTCGCAAATCTTGCACGCTTGCAGGGCAAGACTCTCGCGGAGTTGACCGACTGGTGTACGGGCATGGTGCGCTTCTATCGCGAAAATGAAGCGGTCTGCGTTATTCTGGCGCAGGCGGCATTGCTGGATCAGGAGATCTACGGAAAGACAGCGGGCTATCAGGATGTCCTGATCGACCTGTTGGCAGACGGCGAACCGCGCCTTGCACACTTGCGGGACGATGGTGATGCACGGATGAGAACAGGGTTGATATTGAGCCAGCTTGATCGTGCCTGTTACTACCTCGGCGTTCGGAAGTGGCAGGACGATCCCCGGGCGGGGATCGAAACCATGGCGGCGCAACTCCATCACTTCCTGCATGGAGAGATGGAGCGCAGTGGGGCCTGACCTGTCGACTTAACCCTTCTTGGGGGAATGGCGAACGAACGGATAGAAGACTTCCTCTGTCCAATGCGCATCGGCGCCCGGAACGCCATAACGCCAGGGACGCCCTTGGGGGATGTGGAGGGTCCCGAACATCGTGTCGAAGATGGAGAAAACGACTCCGAAGTTGCGATAGTTCGCTCCATCCTTGCCGTATCCGTGATGGGTATGGTGCACTCCCGGCGAGACGAAGATGTGTTCGGCTGCATAAAACAACCGGCCGATTACAGGTGCCCGGCGGACGCTGTCATCCCAGCGGAAGTTGCTGTGGGTAATGACGTTCCATGCATAAGTGGTCAGCGCGACGAGCGCTGCGGCAATGGGCTGGCCAGCGTAAAGGGCAAAGGCGGTCGTCCAGGTTTGTGGTTGCAGAATAGCCCAGAAGGGGTTGATCCGGATCATCAGCATGAGGTTCATGTATTTGCCGGAATGATGCGTACGGTGGAGCCGCCAGAGCCAGTCCCGCCCCGGCTTGTTGCGTCCTTCGTGTGCCCATCGGTGTACCCAGTAAAACAGGAATTCCGTCACGAGCAGGGTGACGAGGAACACGAGCCAGAAGGGGGCATCTGCGAACATGCCCTGTTCGCCGGGCAGCAGTGTCACGAAGAGAAATGCGAGACCGATCGAGAGGATGGGGCGCACGATTGCCATGCCGAGTGCGCCGCAAAGCAAGTTCACCAGCCAGTCGGAGCGCGTGTAGATGTCGCGATGTCGCCCAGCGATTACTTCGACGGCGAGAACGCCCAGGCCAAAAAGCAGGTAAAATTGCCCATATGAACCGTAGCCCATGAACGACATCCTCTCATCTTGTTCTGATGCGGGAATATCATGCGGTAGGCCATCAAGAAAATGAATTGATTTACGCACATGTATGAATAATATTCACTTATGAATTTGCGCCGCCTCGAACATTTCGTGACTCTTGTTGAGCAAGGGAGCTTCGTGCGGGCGGCCAAGCTGCTGCATGTCACCCAATCGGGCTTAAGCCACAGCATTCGCATGCTGGAAGAAGAACTTGGTCTTGTTCTGCTGGATCGGAGCAGGAGCGGGACAAAGCCCACTCATGTCGGCGCGCAATTGCTGAAGGACGCGCGCAGTGTGCTGCGCGAAGCGACAACGCTACGCCGTAATGCCCAGTCGCTTGCCCAAAAGACCGGAGGAGAAGTCCGATTCGGCTTCGCACCTTTACCTGCGATGCTATGGCTCGCGGACATACTCGGCACTCTTGCGCGCGATCATCCCGGGGTGTCCGCGACCGCGCCGGTTGGGGCGGTTTCAGAGCTTCTGAACCAACTTGCATCCGATTCCATAGAGTTCTTCATCTGCGCGCGGCTCGCGCTGCAGGATGTGGATGGACTGGATATCCAGCAGTTCGCAGAACTGCCGATGAACTTCATCGCTCGCCAGGGACATCCTCTGGCAGGACGTGGAACTGTCGAGTCAGATCAGCTCAAGGCTTTTCCGATTGCCTGTATCGCGACCGATTTTCCCAAGGAAGGTGAGGATAACGGCATGCCGTGGCTGCGCGATCACCATATCTCTACAGTATGTGACGATTGTGGCGTGCTGTTGGAATTGACAGCTCATTCCGACACGGTGTGGTTGGCATCTGGGGCGATAGTGACCAGATCGCCGGATATTCTGACTACTCTGCCAATCAGGTTCGCCGGCTTTCCCGAGGCCATCGAACTCGTGGTGGTTTCCCATGCGGGCCGGTCCCTGTCGCCTATCGCGGATATGGTCCTCGATACTGCGGTGGCTCTTGCAAGCAATCAATAAAATCCAATGATTTTCGTAGGATAGTATGAATCGGCCCTTGCGCCCGGAGAATGTGCGAGTTAGCAGAGGGCTGAAATGTGGAGATAGGGAATGAGTGAACGCCTGGAAGGAAAGTGTTTTATCGTCGTTGGTGCCGGGACCGGTATCGGCGCGGCAACGGTCAAGCGTCTCGCGTCGGAAGGCGCCAAAGTCTGCGTGGCCGACATCAATGGCGATGCGGCCCGCGGCGTGGCGGAGCAGGTCCTGTCGCACGGTGGCAGTGCCTTTGCAGTGACTGTCGACATAACCGACGCAGATTCCGTCAAGGCGGCTTTTGATGAGGCGGTGGCGCGTCTTGGACGGCTGGACGGTGCCCACATCAACGCGGCCGATCTGAGAGTGATATTCGAAGACAGCAACGCGATCGATATCGACATGGCGGTGTTCGACCGGACGATCGACGTAAACCTCCGTGGGCACCTGCGCTGTGCGAAAGAGGCTTTGCCCCACCTGCTTGCAAATGGCGGCGGGGCGTTGATCTTCACGACGTCGGATGCGGGCGACGCGGGTGAGCCGGTTCGCCCGTCCTACGCCACTTCAAAAAGCGGGTTGAACGCATTGATGCGGCATATCGCGAGCCGTTGGGGTCGTGAAAGCATCACTTCAAACTGTGTGGCCCCGGGTTTCGTGATGACTCCCGAAATGATTGCCGGAGGGCAGGTGCCGAAGGAGGTTCTGGAAGAATTTTCCCGTGCGACGCCCGCTCCTCGTGTCGGAAAGGTAGAGGATATCGCCGCGATGGTGGCTCTGCTGTTGTCCGAGGATGGCCGCTGGGTCAACGGGCAGGTGATCCACGTAGATGGTGGCGCAATCATGAAGTGAAGGCCAATTCAGGCCGGAAATTTCATCATATTACCGTTCCTAACCCCAACGGGTGATGCACGCGATTTGCGACCATGCAAATTCGTGCATCACCGAACAACGAAAGGGATGAGGATCGAAAAATGCCTTCAGTAGACAATGGTACAGGACGCCAGTTGCGATACGCGATCGTGGGCGCGGGAATGGCGGGCATCCTTGCAGGCATAAAGCTGAAAGAGCGTGGCGAGGACTTCACCATATATGAAAAAGCCAATCGTCTGGGCGGGACCTGGCGGGAAAACCGGTACCCTGGCCTGACCTGCGACGTACCGGCACATGCCTATACCTACAGCTTTGAACCCTACCCCGAGTGGAAGGCGAACTATGCCACCGGGGATGAGATCGAGACGTATTTCGAGATGGTCGCGGAGAAGTATGGTATCATGCCCTACATTCGTTTCGGTCAGGAGGTGGTCTCTGTTGTCTGGGATGAAGCCGGGTCATACTGGAAGCTGGGGCTTGGCACAGGCGAGCAGATCGAGGCGGACGTCGTTATTGCCGCCTCCGGCGTGCTTCACCACCCCAAGATACCGGCGATTCCGGGCCTTGAAACTTTTGAAGGTCCTGCCTTCCATACCGCTCGTTGGGATGATGAGGCACCGATTGATGGCGCGCGGGTCGGGCTGATTGGCTGCGGATCCACCGGCATCCAGATCGTTACTGCGATCAACAAGCGGGTCGAACGGCTGGTTCATTTCCAGCGATCGCCGCAGTGGATCATGCCGGTGCAGCAGTTCGAGTATTCGGACGAGGAACGCGAAGCATTCCGGAAGGACCCGTCCTTGATGGACGCGATTCGTTACAGTGACGAATATATTGGCAATGTGCGCCGTTTTACGAATGCGATAATGGATATTGAGGGCCCTGAAATCAAACAGATCGAGGAAGTCTGTCAGCAATATCTCGATATGAAGATTACAGATCCGGAACTGAAGGCGAAATTGACGCCGGATTATCGGGCGGCCTGCAAGCGGTTGATCTATTCCTGGTGCTATTACGACGAAGTCCAGCACCCGGCTGTTTATGTGGAAACTGGCGGTATCGCGCAGGTCGAGCCCAAGGGCATTCGGATGCAGGACGGCACCTTCCACGAACTCGATACGCTGGTGCTCGCCACGGGATTTGAAGCTGATCGCTTCATCCGCCCCACAACGGTGCTGGGGCAGGGGGGGCGTTCGCTCGATGAGGCATGGGCGGTGCGGCCCACTGCATATTACGCCGTCACCATTCCCGGCTTTCCCAATTTCTTCATGCTGAATGGTCCGACTGGCCCGGTCGGGAATTTCTCGTTGATCGACATTGCCGAGCGGCAATGGGAATATATCGATCAACTGATCGATCTTCTGCGCAAGGGTGAGGCAAAGGCGATTGCGCCCAGCACAGCCGCGCACGATAATTATGAAGAGCGGCGAATTGCGGCTGCGAAGACAACCATTTTCGGCTCCGGTTGTGCGAGTTGGTACTTGGATGCGACGGGCGTGCCGGCAAGCTGGCCGTGGAGTTACGATGCTTTTACAGAAGCGATGCTCGCACCGATGATGGAAGACTACACGCTTCAGGCTTAGCAGCAGCGTTCAGTCAGATCGTTTTGGGAATATGTCCGGGCTCTTCTGGCGGAGAGTCCGGATTTTCCGGGCAGCGCCGACGTGCCTTGCGATAGGCCCAGTCTTCGACTGAGGGTCAGGTCTATTCGTCAATATAGCGGGCAATAGCTTCGTCTGTCAGGCCGATGCCACGGCAGCAAAACCACACTGCGTCCATCACCAGATCGTGCCCGTCGGATTCATATGGCCGGGAGCCAGGATCCAGCGCTCGGATCGCGCAGATCATGGTGCCGACATGTTCTATGAACATTGCGGTATTGGCGATGTTGAGCGGCTTGCCCGTAAGGTCACCTGCTTCGCGGGCGTTTCTGTGGGCTTCGTTGACTGCCTTGTTGTTGAGCCTCTGCGATCGTCGGTAGAGTTGGCTGGCATAGTTCCCATCGCCTGAAAGGCTTGTCAGCATCATGCGGAAACGTTGTTGGACATCGCCTTCCGTTTCGGCAACGACCGTACAAAAGTAACTCTTGAGGCTTCTCACCAGACCGGCCGCGCTCGCCTCCTGTATGCCGAGTATCTCGAGCTGGTTGTCCTGCTCGCTGAACACTTGCTGCATGACCGCGCGGTATAGGGCGAGCTTTGAAGGGAAATGCCTGTAGACCAAGGCTTCTGAAACCTTGGCTTCCCGGGCGATTTGCAGGGTCTTTGCGCCATCGTACCCGTGCAGTGAAAAGACACGTCTTGCTGCCGCCAGGATCAGCGCGCGGCGCTCAGGACCGGAAATTCGCTTGCGGGTCATCGGCACTCACTTATTTCAAAGCGAACTTAAGTCAATGCAACGTGCATTCCGGAGTACAAGGATTAGCAATGCTTTTTCAGGGTTGGAGTGAGCAGATTCCTACTTACAAGTAAATCGGTTCACTCACTTTGGAACTTGCCCGACCTAGGCCCCCGCAGAGGCAAGAATGCCGACGAGTTGTGATTGGCGATGGGCGCCCGTCTTGGCAAAGATTGCCCGCAACTGCGTCTTGGCTGTGTTATGAGTGATGCCAAGGCGTTTGGCCGCTTCAACCAATGACACGCCCTGGCCCAGGATGACTGCAAGCCGGGCCTCGGCCATGGTCAGTCCAAACAATTCCCGGACTGTCTCTGGTTCCAGCGGGGATTCTTCGCCGGGAAGGGCGAGAAACAGCGCCAGTGCACCCGTGCCTGAGTGAATAGCGGGGAGGTCGAGTGTCCGCGCAGTGGCGATCAGGTCGCCGCGCTCCGGCCGCTCGACGCGAAAGCGGGTGACCTTGTCCTGCTTTTCGGGTTCGGCCAGCAGCCGGTCGATTGTTTTTCGTGGTTCGGCAGCCTCGATGGTGAGACGCTCGCCGGAGCGCTTGAGCCCTTCACCTTCGTCCAGAAAGCGCTCTGCCAGCGCATTGCTGCTGACAATACGGTAGTTACGGTCGAGGACAAGCAGCGCAAGGCCAAGACCTTCGGTTGCGCTCTGAAACACGCCATGCTCGGCCCCGGCGAGTTGCAGTTTCTCGAACAGCGTCACCGCGATGCGCAAATGTGGGATAAGCGCCTGCAATGCAGATCGTTCCTGTCCGGTAAAGTCGGGCAGGGCCTTGTCCCTGGTCACTCGGAAACGGGCTTCGAACCGGCCATCGAAACGAAGATCGACCGCCAGCACCTGCTCTCCGGCCGCCAGAGCGAGATAGTCGCGGTAAGCCGCGTAGTCTTCCGCAGCCTGTTGATTGATGAATTCGCTGAAGGTCGTCACCTTGCCTTCGGGAAGATCCCGGAAGGGATCGTCGGCAAAGAACGATTCCATGTAGCTTTCGCTGTAGCGCGGATTGGCACCGGGTGTGATGAAAGTGCCCGGAAGCCGGGTCCCTGGTGCGGTAATGATCAGCGTAGCGTATGACGCTTCAAGCCATTTGGCGAGCGTCTCGAGAAAAGCATCCCAAGGCCGCTCGCCATCCAACTCGCCGTAAAGGCAAATCAGTAATTCAGAGAATTGGGGATCGACACGGACATCCATCCCCAACCCATAAGCGCATTTTTCTGGATTCAGCTAGCCCCGGCGATTTCAGCCTGCTTTTCCGCAGCCTTTTCGCCACGGAAATGCGGGATGACCTTCTCGCCGATGTTGCGGATCGTTTCCATGATCACGTCATGCGGAATGCCACCCATCTGGAACATGAACAGGATTTCGTCGGCTCCAGCGTCGATCAGGCGCTGAACGTAGCGGATGCAATCTTCCGGTGTACCGTAGGCGTCCTGTGCAATATTGTAGTTCGACAGGTGGTGATCGCCGACGGGAATGGCTTCTTCGGAAAGATAGGCAACCGTCTGCTGCTTTTCCTTCTCGAGGATGGCTTCCTGTTCCTCGGCCGTCATGTTTTCGTCGATCGTCGGCTTCGGGCCGCCCTGATACCAGTAGGCGATCGATTCCGCGAAGAAGCGCTGGCCGCGCAGGCCGATCTTGCGGGCAGTTTCGCGATCGTCCAGGACCGTGGCGGCGCACAGTGCGGCGAGGTGCTCGGTCGGGCGGAAACCGACCTGGTCTTCTGCCTTGCGATTGCGGAAAGCGTCACGATAGATCGCATTCTTCTTCGCGATTTCATCCGGGCCCGAGAAGCCAAGTACGAGAGCGCCGATGCCGCGCGAACCGGCGGCCACCAGCGTGTGTTCCCGGGTGCAGGCCATGTACATCGGCGGATGCGGATCCTGATAGGGCTTGGGATGGATCGGACGCTTCGGGATCTGGATGTAGGTGCCTTCGTGTTCGATTTCGTCCTGCACCATGATCTTGGGGATCAGGTACATGCTTTCGTCGATCATCGGCTGGAGTTCATCCAGGTTGTAGCCGAACGTCCCGGCTTCCTGCTGCGTACCGCCCTTGCCGACGCCGAAATGCAGACGTCCCTTTGAAAGGATGTCGAGCGTGGCGATGCGTTCAGCGACCTTGACGGGGTGATTCATCGCAGGCGGCAGGCAGACGACGCCATGGCCAACGTGAATGCGGCTGGTCGCACCGGCGATAAACGCCAGAACGGTTTCCGGCGCCGACATGTGCGCGTACTGGGTCAGGGCAGTGTGTTCGACGCACCAGATGCAGTCGAAATCCATTTCTTCAGCGAGTTTCGCCTGCTCGACGATCTGCTGAAAAACAGCCTGTTCGTTTTCGCGCGAGGTATCAACCATCTGCGCTTCGTAAATAATCGAGAATTTCATGCAGTGCTCTCCCTGGCCCGGTGGCCGCTATTGACTCGGGCACACTATCCCCGCCGTTTTACCCGCGCATAACCCAAATGGGTGATGCGGGCCCAAGGCGAGCTTTTTTCCGGTTATCCGGATATCTGAGCATACGCTAATGAACCGGTGAGGCAAGCGGGCCTTCGTTGGGTTTTCAGCCACCTTTAGAACGTCGAACCAGATAGCCGAGCTGTCATTGTCCCAAGCTCTCGTCAACGACGAGAAGTATCTTCCCGCGCACATGCCCCGCTTGCACAAGGCGATGGGCCTCCGCAGCTTCTGCGAGAGGCATCACAGTTTGATCGGGGACGCTGATTTTACCTGCGGCAAGCGCATCGACCAGAGCACGCAATTGCCGTGGTTGATTGGGGAATTGTGAGATGGTTGGAATCACGCTGACGCCAGCGGCGGCGGCACGGGCCGGGTCGATTGCAGGTTCATCAGGGATCAGTGTTCCGATCGGTGCCACGATGCCGCCCCGCTTCATGACATCCACGACATCGACGAACGTGCCCTGACCGACAGTGTCCACTACCAGATCTACCCCATTAGGGGCCCATTCCCGGATGCTGTCGTAAACGTTGCCCTGCCTGTAATCGATCGGATGATCGGCACCCAGCCTGGTTACATAGTCGAAGTTATGCGCGCTGCAGGTTGTGGCCACGCTGGCTCCGGCCATTTTGGCAAGTTGAATGGCAAAGCTGCCAGTGCCTCCCGCGCCGCCGTTCACAACGACAGTCTTGCCCGGAGCCGCCTGCCCGACGTCGAAAGTCGCTTCCCATGCGGTCATTCCCGCAGTGGGCAGGGTGGCTGCATCGCTGAGACTTACATGATCGGGCAACTTCACCACACGTTCGGCGTCGGCTCGTACGAATTCCGCGTATGATCCGCGCTCGCCCAAACCCTGGTTGCCGGGTGTGACGACGCGATCGCCGACCGCCAGGCCTTCGACCCCTTCGCCCACTTCCGCAATCACGCCGGCAGAATCGAACCCGACGACAAACGGGAACGTGTATTGAAAGTAGCGCGAGAGCCAGCCTTCGCGCGCTTTCCAGTCGGCAGGATTCACGGCGGCATAGGCGACCTGCACGATGACATTGCCAGGACTTGCCGCAGGCCGCTCTATCTCCGCCATATGCAGCACTTCCGGGCCGCCGAAATCATCCAGGACCATCGCTCTCATGTTGTTGTCTCCTTGTCGCCGATTGACTGAAAATCTAATCAACCTATGAAAGTGGGTAAACACTTATTTATATGGTTGAACGCCTCTCCGAGCATTCGGAAGGTATCGTTTATACCGCCAGCTAACTTTGAGAGGGGCCCGTTCCAGCATGCCGATCGATCCTCAAATAGATGCCATGCTTGGCGCCGCGCCGCCATGGCCGGGCGTTCGCAATGTTCCGCTCGATACACTGCGTCAATCTGTCCGTGATAGTTCCATTGCCATTCCTCCGGCGCAAGATGCGATAGTGTCAGTGGTGGAAGATCGGACGATACCGGGGCCGGGCGGTGCTTTGCCAATCCGCATTTACACGCCGTTAGGGCAGGGGCCTTTCCCGGTTACACTCTATATGCATGGTGGTGGTTATGTGGTCGGAGACCTCGATACACAGGATATGATCGCCCGCGCGCTTTGTGCCTGGGCCGGTACGTTGCTCATCTCCGTCGATTATCGACTGGCGCCTGAACATCCCTTTCCGGCCGCCCCGGACGATACCTATGCGGCTCTGGAATGGGTGGCGGAAAACGGAGGCGAACTGGGCGGCGATGTGTCGCGCATCGCTCTGGCGGGCGATAGCGCGGGTGGCAATCTTGCCTGTGCCGCCGCCTTGCGCGCCCGGGATCATGACGGGCCGGCACTCCGGGCTGTCATCGACATTTACGGGCCATGCACTTACCCCTTCGCGGAAACGGCCTCCTCACGCGAATTCGCGCAGGGCCCGATCCTGACACAGGATGACGTTGCCTGGTTCTGGGAACAATATCTCGCGGACCCTGGCACACAAAAGGTCGATCCCCAGGCATCGCCTGTTTTGGCTGAAACACTGGCAGGGTTTCCTCCGTGCTTCGTTGCCACTGCGGAGTGCGACCCATCGCGCGACGATGCAGAGGCGTTTGCAGCCCGTCTGGCTGAGGAAGGTGTGGAAGTGATCGCCAAGCGTTATCCGGGCATGGTCCACGGGTTTGCCTCATGGGTGGGGTTCCTCCCCGGCGCACGAGACGTTCTCAACGACGCGGCGCAATTTCTGAAGGCGCACTTCAGCAGCTGACACGGAATGCACTTAATAGTGGCCACCCGCTGGATTGTGGGTGGCCACACCTGCTTTCGAACAGGTCGGGAATCCGCTCCCGTTCGGGCAACCTTAGCTGTGCAAGGTATAGCTGCCTTCCTCTGGCTTGCGGGTTTCGACGTAGAAATCGACCAGCCGCCATGGCCAGGACAGAAAGACTCGTCCCTTGGAATTGTTGTAGTAGCTGTTGGCTTTGGGATGGGACCAGATCATCTGCGGCATGCGTTCTTCGACTTTACGGTTCCATGCGTCGAAGGTTTCCTGCTTCACTTCGAATGACTTCGCGCCAGCTTCGATTACACGGTCCAGGGCTTCGATGATCCAGTTCACCTGGCATTCCGAAATGAGATTCTGACCAGCGGCATGATTGGGTGCGCTGTTGGGCCCGACAGTCCAGAACAGGTTCGGATAGCCCGGCATGACCATGCCCATGTAGGAACGTGGATCTTCTTCGCCCCATTCTTCGCCAAGGTCGCGGCCGCCAATTCCCTTGATAGTCAGGTTGCCGATCATCCGGGCAACCTCGAACCCGGTGGCGCAAACGATGATGTCGCATTCGTAGAAATCGCCATTCTTGCCTTCCACGCCATTCGGAAGAATACGGGCGACCCCATTCGTTTCGAGATGAACATTATCGTTCAGGAGCGCGTCGAGCCAGCCATTGTCGAGTATGATGCGCTTGGAAAAGATCGGGAAATCCGGGGTTAATTTCTCGATCAGGTCCGGTCGCCCGGCAAACTTGGCTTGAATATGGCTTAGCGCGAACTGCCGGATCGCCTCATTGGATGCCGAAACCGCCAGATCGTTTCCTGCATAGGCAGGGTCTCTCAGGACGTTTTCGAACAGCCCGTCCGCTGCATTCCAATAGACGCGAAAACGGAACCATTCGAGGAATGTCGGAATGTTGACCAGGGCCCACTTCATGCCATCGGTCACATCGTCGGCGACTTCGCGGTTATGGATCACCCAGTGCTTGGTGCGCTGGTAAACCTTCATATCCGCGACCTGCGGTGCGATCGCGCCGACAAGCTGGGCGGAGCTCGCTCCGGTGCCGATGACGGCCACTCGTTTTCCGGAAACGTCCAGATCCTTGGGCCACGCAGCGGTATGGACGACAGGCCCTTTGAAATCCTGCAAGCCCGGAATATCCGGCCACCGGAAGCGATTGACCGGGCCGTGCCCATTGATGACTGCGTTGGCGACGATATCCTCGGTCGAACCGTCCTGATTGCGTACGGTCACCGTCCAGGTGCCGGCCTTTTCATCATATACCAGCGTTTCAACGGTGGTGTTGAAGCGCATTTTTTCCCGCAAGTTGTACTTGTCGGCCACTTCCAGCATGTAACGCAGCATGTCGGAGCCCGACGGGTGATATGTGCTCCAGTCCGGCCAGATTTCCCAACTGAAGCTGTAGAAGTGACTGGGGGTATCGACGCCTACGCCAGGATAGCGATTTTCCCACCATGTACCGCCGACTTCGGGGTTCTTTTCGATCACCACGTGGTCATAGCCAGCCTCGCGGAGCTTCATCGCGGCTTCCATCCCGGTAAGGCCGGCCCCGATCACGAGTACCTTGAAATCGGCTGGCGGCTGAACCCGGCCTTCTATTCTGGAGCGGTCGATCCACGGGCGGAATCCGCATTGATCGAAGACGAGATCGACGAATTCGTCCTCGACCTTCTCACCGACGGTGACCGACATGATCTGCTGGATCAGATCATCGGCGGGCATGTCCTTGTGGAGCCCTTCGCCTGTGGTGAGCAGGTGATGCATCTTGCCGCGCAGTTCTTTGGTCAGTTCCCCCGGGATGACGGTTGGAAGCCCCGAAAAAGCAGGCTTTATGTGAGGAGCGAAGCGCTCAAGCAGATCGGTATCGTGCGACAGGTGGACATATGCGGCCAGCAAAGTGGGTTCGTTGGCCTCTGCCAGCGCAGCAGCAAGTTCCGGGCTGTTGCTGAGGGGGAGAGTGTTCAAGGAATCCATCAGTCTCTTGGTGGTGGTCATAAGGCATCCCGAATCTGGCAGTTGTTTTTAGTTAGTATGCACTCACATTCATTCGCCCAAGTTTCAAGAACTGATTATTCGCGCCCTGATCTCAGGTTTCGAATGTGCAGGTGCAACGGTATGTGTGAGCCGGAAATGTGCCTCTGGGCATGATACGCCGGGCCTGGCCCTTCTATTGCCCTTGAATCACAGCTCTGTAGAAAGAAGGCATGGCTGCAACTTCCGTCATATTGGAACCCAAGCGTGGTCGACCCAGCGCCGCGCGGGCCAGCGCAATTGATCGTGTGATCCTCCAGACGGCTCGCGAACTGTTTCTGGCGGAAGGCTTTGATCCGGTTTCGATGGAGCAGGTGGCAAGTGCCGTGGGTATTTCGAAGGGCACGCTCTATGCTCGCCATTCTTCGAAAGAAGAACTGTTCGCCGCCGTTGTTCACGATGCAATCGCCGAATGGTCGACGGAAGGGGGCAAGCGAACCGATCCCGCACACGACGATATAGGCCAGCGGCTTCGTCACTATGCCCGCACTTTGGCTGACGCCTTGATGCGGCCTGATATCCTGATGTTTCAGCGCGTACTGCTATCTGTCAGGCATCGTTTTCCGGAACTGGCCAAAACGGTTTCCGACATAGGTTATGGCCATATGGTCGAGGTCATTGCCGCCGATCTGGCTGCTGCGGGGAGGTCGGATGGCACGCGGGTGGAGGATGCGCAGGGCGTCGCGCGGATGGTGGTTGCGGCAATCAGCGGATATCATCTCCATGAAATGCCCAACGGCAGATTGTCCGCCGACAGGTTGCGCAAATATGCCGACCGCACCGTGGATATGGTGATGGCTGCGCGCCCCGCCTGGTGATTCAGGCGCTGCCCCCCGGCGAGGGTGGGTATTTGCATATTTCGTTTGGCGCTTTGCGATCGGGCAAGCCTTGTTTTAGAATGTCGTCGTTTCACGCAAACATGGGACTTGGCGCATGCAGCTAGAGGGCGTGCTGCTCGATATCGGTGGCGTAGTCTACATCGGTGATCGGCCACTGCCGGGTGCGGTCGATGCCATAGGTCGATTACGCGATGCAGGCATTGCCATCCGCTTTCTGACCAATTCCACCCGCAGTCCGCACCGGGTACTGCTGCGCAAGCTGCGGGACATCGGTGTGGACGTGGCCGCAGAAGAGCTCTTTACCCCGGCTTTGGCCGCAAGGCGCCTGATCGAAGAGGAGGGGTTGGCCCCACACCTGTTGATTCACCCTTCTCTGGAAGAAGACTTTGCCGGGCTCCCGTCCGGCGACAGAGAAGCTGTGATTGTTGGCGATGCTGGCGAAGGTTTCTCCTACGCGGCGCTCAATGCCGCATTTCGTGCACTTGATCGCGGTGCGGCGTTTCTCGCCCTGGCGAATAACCGGAGCTTTCGCGATGTCGATGGCGAGCTCAGCCTCGACGCCGGGCCATTCGTCGCGGCATTGGCCTTCGCAAGTCGCCGGGAACCGATAGTGCTCGGCAAGCCTGCCCCAAACTTCTTCGAATCCGCGCTTGCCAGCATGGCTTGTCCTGCTGGTGCGGCCGTAATGATTGGAGATGATGTGGAATCCGATGTGATTGGCGCGATGAAGTGCGGCCTGTCGGGAGTCCTCGTACGGACGGGTAAATACCGGGAGGGAGCCGAACGGGATGCCGGACTTCCTCCGGACGCAGTTGCCGATGACCTTGCTGCGGCGGTGGACTGGTTATTGCAACGCCGCTCGGTCTGACGAGGTCGGATTTTCATGCTGAAGAGCGCGCATGCTGTCTCGGTCGTGATCGCCTGAATGAATCGGACGGCGTGCAAAATGAAAGATGCTGTCAAAATTTCGCAAGACCGCCACAATCGTATGAGGGGCTCTTGTCTGTGCCTGATGCGGTCCTGCATGGGCGGCGAGATGCTTGATGGAGAGGAAGAATGACCGAACAATTGCGCGACGTATGGAGTGATTTCTGTGCCCGGCTGGCGGAAGCCGGGGAAGTGCTTGCGCGACCGGAAACCCCAACAACGCTGCTCGACCAGGCAGAAGGGCTGCGTTACCTCAGCCGCCTGACACGCACTGCGCTCAATATGCTGGTGGATTCCGGTGATCCCGATTTTCCACGGATTTTTCAGCTCACCGACGACAAGATCAAGATCGGTGCCGACAATCCGGACAACATCTACCAGCAGGTCGTCGTACGTGGCGATCGCGAATATCGCATCTGGGGCAAGCGTGGAACGGTGCCCTATCTCAGCCTTGGGACGAAGGCCAACCGCTATGCAGTCGATGGCACGATGAGCTCTACCGGGGAAATCGAATTTGCGGATGTGGAACTGGGCCCGGACGGAACCTTCGAGATTATTGTCAGTGCGCAGGAGCATCCGGGCAACTGGTTGCCGATGGACCAGGATTCGACCTTCCTCATCATCCGCCAGACATTCGATGACAAGAAGACCCAGATCCCTGCCGAATTTCATATCGAGCGGATCGGGGATGGGCCGGCTGCGCCGGCACTGTTGACGCCTGAGGCGATCAAGGGCCAGCTTGAAGGCGCGGCGGCGTGGGTGCGCGGCACGGCGAATACATTCGCGGACTGGTCGGAATGGTTCAAGAGCCAGCCCAATCGCATTTACGACGGGGATCAATCAGTCTTCTACAAGGCCGGAGGCGATCCCAAGATCTGGTATGGCCATATCTATTTCGATCTGGCTCCTGACGAAGCTCTGGTGATCGAAGTCACTCCGCCGAAAAACTGCCGGATGTGGAATTTCCAGGTCGACAACTGGTGGATGGAATCGCTCGATCATGTGCACCAGAAGGTGTGGCTGAATAACTCGCAGGCGAAGTACGAGGATGATGGCAGCGTGATTCTGGTCTGCGCGGATAAAGATCCCGGCTATGGCAACTGGGTGGATCTTGCCGGGCATCGCCAGGGGACCGGCCTGTGGCGCTGGATCGAAGCGGATGAGCATCCGGTGCCGGCCTGCCGTATCGTCAAGGTCTGACAATCGAGACTTCATGGCCACCCCATCCCCCCTTGGAAAGGGGGGATGGGGTGGTGATTGGCCTCGTATCCCGTCAGGTGGCGGCCTGGCGATCCAGATCGCGCCCCCGCGTTTCCGGAATCATGAACAGGACCAGCGGAATCGCAAGCCACGCCACTGCGGCCAGCAGTGATGCGGCGGGGCCGATGCCCCCCACCTTGCTGCTGAGATTGCCGACTATCGCCGGGGCGAAAACCACGCCCCAGCGACCGATCAGATTGTTGCACCAGCCATTTGCCGCCCCGCGCAGTTCCGTCGGGAACAGTTCGCTGTTGAGAGTATAGGCAATCACCCAGACACCGAGCATGGCCTGCAGACCGATGAAAGATGCGGCAATCGCATACCAGTCGGTGGATGCATAACAGGTCATCGTCAGCGCGCCGAGCAACGCCATGAAGATGCACACGGTCCATCGGCGACCAATGGCATCGGACAGCAATCCTGCCCCCAGATAGCCAACGAATGCGCCCACCAGCCCGAACGGGGCGATATGGGCGAAGTCGCTTGCGGGCCAGCCGCGTTCCTGCACGACGTATAGCGTGAAGAACAGACCGCCGGTGGAACTCGCGAAATTGACAATGAGCCAGAACAGACTCATCGCAATGAAGGAGCGGCGTACGCCAGGTGCAACCAGTTGCTTCAGTTCGTCCAGTGCCGATGGCCGGGGCAGGCCACGTGCGCGTGCCGCGAGCCAGACGGGGGTTTCCCGCAAGTACAGGAATAGCAACGGCATCAGCAGGAGAGGGGCCGCGCCAATAACGAACAGCAGGCGCCAACTGAGCGCCGTCTCCAGCGCGGGACCAATTGCGATGAACGGCAAGGCCGAACCGAAACTGCCCATCGCCCCGAGCAGGCCATTTGCCCGTCCGCGCAGCTTCGGAGGCAGTGTTTCGCTGGCAACCATGTACGCCAGGGCAACCTGACTGACGAGCAGGGCCCGCGTGACGAACTGGATGCCGGTGTAAGATGCAACCCCCGTCGACAGGACTGTTATCAGCGAGCCAAGGGAAAAGCCTGCCGCCGCCAGCAGCAGCATAGGGCGCCGGCCAAAGCGGTCTGCCAGGCGTAGCAATATCCAGGCCCCCATCGAGCCGAGAGCGATCACGGCCAGGGCATCGCCCAGCCGTTCCGTCGGTGTACCGAACTCCGCGCTGAGATAGGGCAGGACAACGCTGGTCGCACTGATGTCGAAGCCTTCGAACATGACGATGCTGGCCAGCAGGACCAGAATGACGACATGCCGGCGGGTCAGGCGCTCATCGCCAGTTGCTTCCGCCGTCATGCGTTCCCGATCTCACAAATGGTCACTGGCCTCTCCATCATGCCGTTGATTGCTGCATTGCGATCCCATGCTTCCGGTTCTCCATCGCCATGATCAAGCCGATGGAGTTGCCAGTTTCCGGATCTTTCGATTGATCCAATGCTAGAAATCGAAGGTCAGGTCGACCCCATAGCTGCGTGGGGAACCAAACTGAGCGCCAGGAACGAAGAAGTTGCCGTGATTGATGTAATACTCCTTGTCGGTCAGATTCTTGCCCCACAGCGACATTTTCAGTTCGTTGTCGAGGAACGGAATCTCCGCCAGAGTCAGCCGGGCATCCAGCAGGCCATAGGACGGTATGATATAGCTTGCGTCCCCGGTCTGGCTGAACTGCTTGTCAACGTAGGAATAGCTGACATTTGCGCTCAATGTACCAACCGTGGTCTGCGCGATCTCGTAGTCTGCACTGGCGGACAGGGTGTGCTCAGGAGCTTGCACAAATGGGAAGCTGCCGGAAATGTCCACGTCATTTGCGTTCAGGACTTTCGTGAATTTCGCATCAAGATAGCCGTAGTTCACTGCCAGCGTCAGGCCAGGGGCCGGATAGGCGGTGAGATCGACTTCGAGGCCGCGGATCCGCGATTTCCCGGCATTGATGATGTCGACCAGGATGGGATTGACCGGATCGGCAACGCCTACCTGGATGTCCTTGTAATCCATCCAGAAAGCGGCGGCATTGAATCTCAGTGTGCGGTCGAACAGTTCCGATTTGAAGCCCACTTCATAGGAAATGACATCTTCAGGTCCGAAGCCGTCGATGAACTTCTCCAATGAAGAGGCGTTCACATTGAAACCGCCGGTCTTGTAGCCTTTGACGACTTTGCCATAGACATTGATCCGCGGTGTCACTTCGTAGGCGAGAGTCAGCGATGGGCTGAAATCGTGCGATTTCAGCGTGCCTTCGCCGAACGGCCCGATGATCTGCGCACCGGACGCCTGGGTTATGTTGCGTTGATAGCTGCCCTGGCGTTTGTCGTGCGAATAACGTGCCCCAACCGTGATGTGCAGCCGCCGATCGAGTGAATCCGGGCTGTAAGTGGCTTGAGCGTAAGCGGCATAGGCCTGGTTCTTTGCCGTTACGAACCGTTCGTTGAAATTGAGGTCGGGGTCGGTGAAATTGAAATTGAATATCCGCGACGTGTCATAATTTTTTGCCGATTCTTCAAAGTAATACAGGCCAGTAACGTATTCGATCTGTCCATCGGCAGCGCTTCCGATCAGTTGCAGTTCCTAGGAAAACTGGTCCTGCGACTGAAAGAACTGGCTTCTGTTGGCGGGGAAGGGGCCGAACACGCCGGGGGCGAAGTTCTGGTTATATTGCACGTTCATCTTGCGATAGCCGGTCAGCGACTTGATCTGTACCGCATCCGAAACGTCATATGCGATGATCAATGAGTGCCCTTGTGCAGTGATGTCATTGCGTTCGAGATCACGGACATAGGGGGAGGATTCCGTGGGGCGTTTGGCCTTGCCGGGATACAGGGGAACGGGCGTCAGTGCATATGGGGCGGTATCCCCGACTTCGCTGCGGTCGTAACTGTAGCGGATGTCCAGCCCATCCACGGGTTCCCACCGCATGGCAAAGCGATAGGCGTCTCGGCGACGATCCCCGAACCGCTTGGACCCGGTGCCGAGATTCTTGACGTAGCCATCCTTCTGCGAATGCATGTAGCCGAGCTGGAGCGCGAGTGTATCGCCCACCGGAATATTCAGGGAACCGCGTGCTTCGAACAGATCGTCATTGCCGGCGGAGGCCCTCAGGCTGCCTGAAAATTCTCCGAATTGCGGGGCCTTTGTGACAAAGTTGATAGCTCCGCCCGTGGCATTACGGCCATAGAGCGAACCTTGCGGACCGCGCAGCACCTCCACACGCTCCAGATCGGCGACATCGGTTGCCTGGCCCTGAATGCGAGCGGTGTAGATCCCGTCGACATAGACGGCCACGCTCGGGTCCTGAGTGATCTGGTCGTTAACGTTGCCGATGCCGCGGATGAAGATGCGTTGGCTGGTCGCGACGTTCGGGAACGGGGTGAACTGGACATTGGGCACGGCCCCCTGAAGGTCTGCGATACCCGTGATGCGCTTGGTGTCGAGCTGTTCGTCAGTGAATGCGCTGATCGAAATGGGAACGTCCTGCAGATTCTGGCTTCTGCGCTCGGCCGTCACGATGATGACATTGGCATCGTTCCGCGTGATTTCGTCGGCGTCTGTGCCATTCTGCGCCCAGACGATCTGGGGAGTGAATGCCGCGCTCGACAGCATGAAGCCCATGAATATGGAAGATTTCCGCATAACCCTGTCCCTATATTTGTCTTTTCCGGCTTCCTCTGACTGCGGTGTTTTTTGGGCGCAGCAAATATCTGCTCCCGGTCGCAGGCGGAAACCTCGTTGGTCTGGCCTTGACCACGCACTTGCCGAACAATCAACTGGCGCTTGCCTTATAATGGCGCTGGGGAGATAATTTGGCGTATATGGGAAAGATGGATCTCGCCAGCCACGGTTGGGAAATTATCGGGGAGCTGAGTGCCGGTGACACGGAGGTCGTGCTTGCCGATCATCCTGCGGCAGAGGGTATAGATCGGACTTTCGTCCGCGACTGCATGGCGTTGAGCTTTCTCATTTCTCCGCAGCATAATCCATCGCGGGGGTGCTTCGTGGCGGGCCTGAAAGCTGACACGGAACTGCATGTTTCGATGGGAAATATCGTCTTCATTCCCCCGCATACGCCGATCCACGTGCGAGCGGATGCGGTTCCCCCGCGGCGCCTGCTGACCTGCAACATGCCGATACGCTACGACATGGAGGCATTTGACCAGGCAGTAAGGCTCGAGAGATGCCTGAACATACGGAATGGGTCCGTCCGTTCGGCCTTGCTGAGAATGGTTTCCGAACTGATGGAACCGGGCTTCGCATCGGGAGCTGTCATTGAGGGGCTGGGCATTTATCTGGGTGGGGAACTGGCGGGTTTCCTGGCCAAAGGAGGGCATGAGGTCCGATCCGGCGGTCTGGCTCCGTGGCAACTGCGCAGGATCGACGAATACTTGCTCGCCGGTCATTGGGATTGCAGGATAAGCGACCTTGCCACCCTGTGCGGTATCAGCACGCGGCATCTCATGCGCGCCTTCCGGCAAAGCATGGACAGGTCTCTTGCCGAGTATATTGCGACGCTTCGTGCTGATCGGGCGCGGGCATTGCTGCGGGATGAGACTCTTTCGATTGCAGAGATCGCCAGGGAACTGCGCTTTTCACGTCCGGCGGGATTTACCACGGCATTCCGGCGGCTGACCGGATTGACGCCGAGCGCTTACAGACAGTTCCAACGCGGGCTCCTGTAGGCGGGTTTCCCTGCCTGCTGCCAATCACAGTTCATCGGATCGCATCACCCGGCAACGTGGCACAGGGTGATGATCGGCACTGATCCAGCGCAGCAGGGCAGTGCCGCTGGTGTGGCCAGTTGTGTCGATCCAGTTGCCTGTTCCCGGGTCCGTTGGTGCAACAACGATCCGAAGCATCCCGTTGTCTTCAATTTTGGCCGTATGCTTGTTGACATAGGCATTGGGAATATTGGTGTAATCGGCTGATTCCATCCACCAGTTCTGCAAAACGAAATTCCAGAACCGGCAATCGGGCACTTCGGTTTCGATCACCCAGACTTCCCCGGGTTTCAGCTGCCAATAACCGTGCAGATAGTGGATATTGGGATCTCCACCGACATTCTGGAATATCGTCTGATCCCAGGGGAGCAGTTCGTTCGGCCTGGCCATGAACATTTCAGCCCAGCCGGCAAACGCCTTCGCTGTCTGGGTAACGAATGCTCCGGCGGTGGTTAGCGCCATGTGGGCCCGCTCCGGGCTGAGAGGGCTCGGCAAAGGCGGACCATTGAGGCATTCGATGTGAATATCCGCAGGCGTCTCGGTCTCGCGGTCGAGAAATGTCTGCCGCACCAGCAACATGGATGTGTCGGATTTCATGGGGAGCCAGTTGCGACCGCGTTCGACCTCGCTCACCACTATTTCGAAACTGCCGTCTTCTTCGATGTGCATGGCGGAATCTTCCAGCTCTCCGGTGGAGGCCATTCGCCCGTCTATCGCAAAGCGGTTCGCTTTCGTTCCGAAGCTTAGATAGGAAACGGAGCCGCGATTGCCGCAGATAAGGTATTCGCGGCTGCCGCTGATTGTCGCATTGAGATAGAGATTGTCCGGATTGTCGCCGCCGATCTTGAGAGTGTCGCTGGTCAGACGGTAGAATCTCGGGAAGTCGGGATCTCCGCCTTCAATGATGGACTCGAACGAAGCGCGGGTCAGACGTGTGAGATAGCGCAGTCCTTCAGCCTGGTCGATCGGCGTGTCCGGTGCATCCGGTCGCGAAAGGACCGCCCCCGCTTCGGCCAGCTGCTCGCAGAAATGTGCCCACTCATGGGTAAGCCGCGATTCCATCGTACCTCTCCTCCACCCAGAAGATTTTTCATCTTGAGATTGGGGGAGGATCTACTTGCTTACCAGCGACGGCAAGCTACCCGCGCAATTTATGGCGGACTGGCGAAATCGTGACGCCCTGAAAATAGCGCAAAGGTTGCGATTGCATGTGGGTCAGTGGGACGGGCGTGTCGCAGCCTGTGCTGTTTGGGGTAACGAAAAAGGAAGGGCGGGGAAAGGTTAGCCTTTCCCCGCCCCATCCGTGTTGCTTACGATCGATTACAGGCCGGGCGTAATCGCGGACGCGACGTTGTTGCCGGCGGCGGTCGCCGTGGTCTGGTTGCCTGTCACCGACAATGCGCTGCCGGCAACTGCACCTACACCTGACGTAATGCCGAAGCTGACCGTCGTTACGGCAGCGTTCACTGCGCTGGCGTTGATCTGGCGGCTGCCGATGGCAGCAGTGGGCATTCCGGTGTTGAGCGCGGCCACTGCAACCGCATTGGAGGCAGTGTTGCCGTAACCTGCGGCCGAAACGCTGTTGCCGATCACCCCGACAGTGGCACTGGTGGCTGCGTTTCCGGTCGTCCCGTTCAAGGCTACGAGATAGCTGGCATCGGTGCTCGAGGCGGTGACCGGGGACGAGCTGTACTGGATGTTCAGTACGCTTGCCTGCGCTCTGGAGGAGGCATTGCCGAAGCCGGCAGTCGAGGAAACCTGTGCCGGACCAGCAGGTGCAGAACCATAGTCGGCGCCTGCCGAATAGTTCAGGGCATTACTGGCTGCGTTGCCACGGGCCAGTGCGCTGGTGGAATTGCTGCCCAGCAGGGCGCTCCCGCCATTGAGCGCCGCAGTCGGGCTGGTGAAGTCGCCCTGCAGGGTCAGGCTGGCCGAGGTGGTGGCCGTGGCGACGACGCTACCCGAGTTGTGTGCCTGCGCGTTCTGGATGCCGGCACTCGCACCGAGACTGGAGGCCGCATCGACTGACAGCGTATTTGCGGAACGATTGGATGTGGCTTCGGCCGCAGTGCTGTTGCCGGTCATCGTCATCGAGCTGTTTTCGCTGCTGTCAGTATTCGTCGACCGGTAATCGTCATTGTACAGCTGCGTCGATGCGTCAGCGCTTACTGCATAGTAGGAAAATTGCACATTCAGCATACCATGGTCGGCATTGGCGTAGAAACCGAGGCTGTTGGTATAAAGGTCGGCATTTGAGGCTGTCCCATCCACCGGGTCGATATTCGTTGCGGAAACCGAGCCGGTGTTGGTGGCATTGTTGACCACGCCAACCGCGAGATTGGTATTGTCCGATATGCTGACACTCGAATTGAGCATGGCTGCAGGAGCGATGACATCGAGATCGGAGAAGGCAGTGACCGTCCCATAGCTGGTCTGGAATGACGCCAGCGCGGATCCGGCAGACAGCTCATTCGCTGACAGATCGAGGTTGTTGGTCGCCGTGTTTGCAACAGCGCGCGAGCTTTGAGTATTGCCGTCAACTGTCAGGGTCGATCCATCGATATCTGCAGAATCGGCCATATCGATGACAAAAGCGCCATAGACATCGCTTTGCAGGTCGCCCCCTACATTCACGACTTGCCGGTTCGTCAGGCTATGATCTGCGGTGATAGCCACCGTGTTCGGAAAAATGACTTGCGCTGACGCTCCGCTGAAGCCGCTGCCATCATCAATGGTCGTACCTGATGCTGTCAGGCGGTTGGCTGCATTATTGCCCGTGACGGAACCGGCGATGGCGTTATCGTCCACCGAAACGGTGGATGCTGTCAGGTCTTCCCCGATCGAGACGACTACGCCACCATCGTTGGGAGTTCCGGGCAGAGTCGCGTCTGCAGAGAAAATCCCGCCATTCCAATTGAGAGGAACCGACCCGCTAGTAACCGTATGGCGATAAGCGGAATATGGTCCAGCGCTCTCAAACGTCCAACCATTGTCGAGCAAGTATGCGATCTGATCCGGCGTCAGAGTATTGTCCGATGGAGTGCCGGTGATACCGATTGCGATGTATAATGAACCGGGCTCGCAACTGGTGAGATCACACGCGCCCGCGCTACCACCATTATAGAAGTAGGTGTAACTGAAGGGTTGGTCGTCAGACCCTTCAGCCCCGATTTCCGAAACCACATTGGCGCCGGAAACCTGGAAGCTGCTCAATGCGCTGGTCGAAGCCAGAGTGTTGGCGCTCAGGTCGATCAGATTGTCGGCGCGGTTGCCCGTGCCGCCTGCGCTCAACGTATTGCCGTCGCTGACGATCGATGCCCCTTCGACATTGCCAGTGACGTAGGTCGCAATACCGGCAGCTGCGGGCGTGATGTCATCCGTCAACAGGGAGGCGGTGATTGTGCCTGCCGCTGCCTGCACGTTGTTGAGCCCAAAAGATGCATCGCTAATGGCCAGTTGATCGCTGGAGACAGCGGCTTGGCCTCGGGGCGTGCCGGACACTGCGGTGTCGATGTCGGTCCCGCTTACGGTCACGTCGTTCCCGACCCGGTTGCCGTAGGCCAATACCTGCACAGTGTTGGTCGATGTGGCTACGCCTGAATTCGTTGCGTCACCATCGACAGTAGTCACGATCACATCGCCGCCAGTGGCCCTGGCCAGAATCGAAGAGTCGTCCGTTGCCGTCTGGGCGTTGGTGAGATTGACAACCGAAGCAAAACCACCGGCGGACGTATCGAGCGTGCCGATGTCGAGGGCGGCACTGTTCATTGCGTCAGTGCCGTATGCCGCCGCCACGAACGCATTGCTTTCGTTGATGACGTTCGCGCCATCGGATACGTTATCGGCATTGACCGACATGGCACCCGTACTCACCGTTGTTGCAGTGATGCCAGCGCCGACCGACTGGACATTGAGCAGCCCATATGCAGCAAGCACTTGTGGCAGGGTCGTGGAGTCAAGCACGAAGCCGTCCGTCGCACCGCTATCGTAAATGACAATCGAAGCAACTGGGCTGATCGTATCATCGACAGTGAGAGTTTCACCATCGATCGCCAGCGCGTTGTTTGCCGAACCGCCATAGGCAATCGCCCGTTGCAGGTTGTCGCTCACTTCGAGAGTGCTGCCGGAAACGTCGAGCGCTTCCACTGCGGCAAAGCCGCCGCTCGAAGCGCTGACTGCGGAATCGTAATCAACAGTCTGGACGCTGACAATGCCTGCGCCGGTACCGAGCGTAGTGCCGGAAAGTGAAAGCCCGTTTGATCCGGAGCTGCCGAGAGCAACCGCTTCCTGCGTGTTGTCCGTTACCGCCAGAGTGCTGGCAACAGTCGTATCCGCATCGGTCAGGATGCGGATCAGGCTGGTTTCGTCGGCCGAGACATTGCTGCTGTACTGGGTTTGAAGGCTGGTGACGATCAGATTGCCGTCTGCGGAGATATTGTTGCCACCCAGCCCCGTGCCGCCTGAAAGGTCGACGCCTGCTGAGAGCATGTCGACAACTGCTGCGTCGAGGGCGAGGCTCTGGTTCACCTGGTTGCCGTAAGCCGCAGCGGCAACGCGATTGCTGTCCACCGCTACCGTGCTGCCCGGAAGGTCGCCTGCATTGGAATCGACGACTTCGACACCGATTTGGGCTTCGCTGTTCAAAGCCGAAATGTTGACTTGAAAATTGCTCTGCTGGTTGGCGAGGGCGGCGGTGCCGGCGAACGAGGCAGCCCCGTCACCGTTGGCGAAC
>NZ_JRQQ01000011.1 GCF_001625325.1 Croceicoccus estronivorus | reverse complement strand
CTGGCAGCGTTGCCGCTGGCAGTCGCGGTCGAAGCGTTGTCGGAAATAGAGATCGAGCCGCCATCAATCGCCTGTACGTCAGCGCCGATCACACTGGCGCTCGTCGTGGCCCCGATTTCCATGCGGGGGCTGTTGGTCAGCGCCACATTGCTCTGATTGTTGTGAATGACCAGATCGGCCTGGGCATCGCTCGACACGATGCCGGCATCATGGGTAGAATCCACCGATGCGGTGGTGGAACTGGTTCCGGCAAAGGACATGCCATCGGCCAGAAGGATACGGTTGCCCGCCTGGCCCGTAGTCGTGCCCAGCGCTTCGTTACCGCTGGCGCTGGAACTGACGGTGTTGCCGTCAACCGAGAGGCTGCCTTCCAGCGTGTTCAAGAACGGGGAATCCGCATCGAGCGTCGCAACGATCCGGGTATCGTTATTGAGTGCCGTCACGTCGGAAATGTTAAGAACGCCGGAGCTCGTATGTTGCCGGTTGGTGACCACTGCGCTGCCGGTGAAGGTCGGCGCGTCGCCGGACTGAATGTCGATCGTGGTGGCGGAGCTGTTACCCTTTGCCGTGGCGCCGACACTGTTGCCGTCAACGGCCGGGGCTGCGAGAATGTCATTCTCCTGCGTGCTGATCAGGTTCAGCCCGATATCGTTGTCGTCAGCCGTGGCCGTGATCGAGTTCGCTCGCTTTATCTGCAGGGTGCTGGCGACCAGGCTGCCTTCCGCATAGAGCATGTCGTCGACGCCATTGGTGTCGATCGAGGAGGAACCGGTTGCAGTCGACGAATATGTATCGGGGATCGAACCGGACAGTGTGGTGCTGCCGTTGTTGCCGGTCGCGTTGGCGTCGATGCTGTTGCCTCCGACCAGAACGCTGCCGATAGCGAAATTGTCGAGGTCAGCCCCGATGTCGTTACCACTCGCCGTGCCGGTGACGACACTCGTGTTGATCGTGTAACCCAGCGAGCCGGCACCATCATTGAGGCCGTCGTTGTCGATCGTGGTCAGGTCGATCAGGTTGTCGAAATTGTTGCCGAAGGACGTTGCGGTAACATCGTTGCCAGTCACGGTGATGGTTGTCGCCGTTGTCGGGCTGACGGTCTGGGCCACACCATTGAAGGAACCGTTGGCGTTCGAGTCAATCGCGCCCGCGTTGTTGAGAATGGAATCAACGTCGACATAGCCCGTGACAGTAGCCAGCGTGCCATCGGAATTGACGGTCGTATCTGCCGCGTGCGCGGGTGTGATAGCGATTGATGCAACAATTGCCCCGCCGACTGTGGTCAGCAGGCGAGCCCGGCTTTTGCTCGACACACTCTTCATTTCGATTGCCCCTTTGCCCAAGAACGACGCCACCCGCGAAGTCAGGGGTTAACGCCACGATCCATAAGTTAACTTGTTAGAGTTCGAATATTACGGAAACACTAAACAGTCTCAACCATGAGAAATAATTGACGCATATCAAAAATATCATGGTAATATTATATTAAGTAAGGGAAATTTCCCTAATATATCGCTATGGTTTGCAGAAATGCAGATTCATTGCATCCATTCAATGGATCACGCGATGATCTAAAGAATATAAATTTCTGTAAAATATTGAACACCCATCAGGATTTAATGGAACGGATTTGTCCTCTGCAATTTTATTTTTCATATAAGCAGACCTGATACTGTTTCACGCAAAAATACCCGCAACAGCGACTGGTTGTTTCATATACCCCCAAGAAACCCCATCCCAGCGATATTTGCAAGCGGTCTTTACGCCACAAGGTTATTTTGGTTAACTATGTAAATTGACCTTGTGTCAAGCGTGCAGGCCGCTGAAATTTTACGAAACACACACAAAATTATGGGTGATAATGCTGTTGGTTACATCAAATATAGGTGAATACACCTAAAAATTTTTCCGAAGCGATCAGTATATTCCAGTGTTCCACTGCCTTTCGGCGTGCATTGAGGTGGTCGCTTCAGTGCACCTCGAACCTGGCGGCTCTGCGGGCATCGACTGATCTTTGGCATGCGCATGGATAGTATCCGGGGCGCGCAAGTGTGCCGCGCGTTTGAAAGTGCGCCTCCGGTCGATGGGGCTCGTGCCGTAATACGCGGCAGTGACCAATGGTCCGGTTGGGTTTCGCCCCCGCGTATCGCGTCTGCGCGACAGGTTTGCCTATCAGGCGTCTCGCTCTTCGGTCCAGACCTGGGCGAAGAAGGGGCTCCGCCGGGCTGTCTCGTCGTAGCTCGAAGGGTTAATCATGCAATCCGGGCACCAGTGACCACCTTTCAGCATGAGATTGGGCGACATGGCGAAGCGATGCCCGTTCGCACAATTCCATTCGATCGGGGTGAAGGGGCTCTCGGGCATGGTGTCGTGGCAGACACCGCCTCGAAACACTGCCGCCGCAGCAAGATCATCGCCGGTCCAATCCTGCGGCTGGCGGGTTTCGTCGTACCCGTGATCGAGCAGGACGGGTTCACGCGATGGTGAAGCAAAGGGAAATGTGTCCCAGTCTCGCGGAATGGCCTCCCACGCAGTGCGTGATCCAAAATAGGCGCGTATCTTCGCCTCGTCGTTGCTCGCGAACCAGTGGAGCGTTCCGCCTTCGCCCTCGGCCATTGCTTCGATCCGTTTGCGCGCGACGCCGGGAAGCAGGTTCGGAAGTGTACGGACAAGCCATGGCGTATGGCGTGGGGCTTCGGCCATAAAGGCGTCGAGCGACTGCTCCCGAAACGGCACGAGCGCTTCCAGCTTGTCGGAATCCGAATACCATTGGCCATGGAAATTGCGTGTTGCGAACCAGTGAGGGCGCAGGATTTCACGATAGCGCGACATGTTCGCGGCCATGAATTCATGATTGACCACGCGGGATTTTGCACCGCCGCCGATGTTGTAAAATCCGCGCCATATCGCTTCGGGTATGTCGTCGGAGCACAGCGCGGCCATCAGACGGCCACTGTCGTTGGCGGTTGACCATTCGAACACGCCGTTCAGCGGATTGTGGAACATGATCGGATCGACGATCTTCCACATCTCGAAATGGGCCATGCCACTCTGGCGCAGTGAAACCCACCGGCGGATACCGCTTTCCGCCACGATCGCTTCGGCCTGTGTCTTGGTGACGGCGTAATGGTCGTAAGCGCTGATCTTGATCGGATCGCCGGTGCGCCCCCAATGGATCGGCGCGTTGCGGCTACCGGTTTCGGCCACAGTACCGATATAGACGAGCCGTGTTCGTTCGGCGCCGCCGGACGCTACGATCCCGTCGACGATGTTGCGCGCCGCCCCGACATTCACTGCCGAAACCTGCTCTGGCGGTAGCCGGTCAGCGAGCGGCGAAACCAGCCCGCCGACGTGAAGCACGATGTCCGCGCCGGAGACGCATTCTCGGATCACTACGGGATCGGTCAGATCCCCCCAGACGATATCGGCGAGCGCCCTCCGCTGGATGTTTCGAACGACCGGGTGGTTCCGCTCCCCCGGCCGGACCAGCACGCGCAGTTTGACATCGCCACGCGCTGCAATGCGCCTGACCGCTTCACGCCCCATGTTGCCGGTGGCGCCTGTGAGGAAAACCGTCTTGCGGCTACTGGTCATCGGCTGTCCTCAAACGAAGATCCGAAACAGAGGGCGGAGTGTCTATCCCCGGCCTCGTCCATTCGGGCGCTGACCGCGGGCAGCGAAAACAGGCGAAATTAGTTCGTCGCAGGCAGTTCCGCCAATTCTGCATCGATTGCGGCAAGTTTGGCATCCGTTACCTGATCGGACGAATACTGCTGAATGTCCTTCAGCGTCATGCCGCGGGCCATGTCGATCTGGGCACTGGTCGTCATGCCGGGAATGTTCTTCTCAACGATTGCCTTGGCGGCGGGGTCGTCAAGCAGGGTGCCGATGGTGGTTGTGCTGGTCGAATAATGTGCCGCCGTTGCATCGCCTGCGAAAGCAACCGTCGGTGCGAGCATCATCAGGGCAATGGCAGGAAGAAGGGCACGGGTCATCGCAGTTCCTCTCGAACTATAGTGTGATGGGAATTTATTCGCACGTCACCGTACAATTAACAAGAGGGCGCTTTCCTCCTCGAAGAAGAAATCGGGCGATACTGCGAGATTGATGGATGCAGTCGTTGCCGAATTTTGCCGCTGTTCGCTGGGGCGTCCGCAACCAGGCCGCTCGGTTGCGCTAATTGGTCGGTCCGCATAATTGTCCTTCACCACATTTACCGATTGGAGAATGGTGGGGCGCTTTCCTCCGGCTATTGAGGTGGCTGGTCTCTACTTCCGAAAATGCCAGCGTCGGATCACACTCAATCACGCCATGTCGATCACTCCATATCCCCTGCTGGAAACAAGCAGGGATGGTTCAAACATGGGTCAATTCCGGGTGGAAATATCCCTCAGTGCGGGGTCAGGTCTCAGCGAAAATCAACAGCCAAAGCAAATTTGGTGCTGAAGCTCCCGTTGTAGCCATCGATTGCCCGGAGCAGGTCCCCGAATTGCTTCGGGTCCAGAAACGCGGCCCGTTGCTTTTCTCGGCAAGGATCGCCTCCGGATGCCAAGGATCTGTGTGCAGCGTTGCGGGCTTCCCATGCTTCGGCGAGGCTGATCTCGGGAAATGGTGCCCAGGGGCGGAATCGAACCACCGACACTGCGATTTTCAGTCGCATGCTCTACCAACTGAGCTACCTGGGCGTCGCTACGGCAAGGGTTCGAAAGAACCCGCGAGCGGTTGGAGGTCGCGCCTATGGCGCGCTCGGCGCGGCTTGGCAAGGGGGAATTATTCCCCTTTGTCGAGATCTTCCGGCATCGCAGGTGGGCCGGGCAGGGCATAGCCATCCGTGAACCATTGGGCGAGGTCGCGGTCGCGGCAGCGGGTGGAGCAGAACGGCGTGTATTGTTCGACGCGCGGTTTCTTGCAGATCGGGCAGAGTTTCTGTTTGGGCCGGTCGTTCATAACGGCACGGCCTGCGCGAAGCCGCCTTCCAGTGCAAGGGCCGGGTCGGTTTGCACCCGGATTTCACGCCCGGTCCGCCGGGCCAGTTCATCCAGCCAGCTTTGCTGCAACTTCGCTTTCACCCCGGGATGGCAGGTGAGCAATATCGCGCCGGGATCGGCAATCCCCTCAGCCTGACGCAACAGCAGCCTGGCTGCTGCGGCGACACGATTGTGCGCCAGACGTTGCAGAATCGAGGGGCGATCGAGCCGCGATATGATCTGGACGAAACCGAATCCGTTCATTGCCGTGCGCTCATGCGGGAAGTCGGCCAATGCCTTCTCCAGCGCGATATCGACCGCCCGCCGGTCAGCTTTGTCTTGCAGCGTAGGGAAATCGATTCCGACCGAACCGGCAATGTCCAATCGATGTAATGCTGAAGCGATTGCGGGCACGGCGGCAAGCGCAAGCTGACGCGGAGGCTGTGCGCCGTCCACGTCGATCAGGGTCATTGCAGGTGTGGGAGAAAGGTGAAGCTCGCCGCCATCGAACGCGACTGAGCGGGCGAATGCCTCGCCGGTCACTTCTTCCCAGCCGGTAACGGGGAAGCGGTGGACGCGCTTTACGTCATACCCTTCGGCTTCCAGCAGGGCGACAAGGTCAGGTGCGCCGCACGGTGCCTTTTGCGTTGGGCGCGCTTGGGCCAGCTTGTTGCGGCCAGCCTCGGCAATAGCCGCGCGGGTCACTTCCAGCCGGATCGGAGCCCCTTCGCTTGCGCCTTTGGGCAACTTGCTGACCAGGGCTTCTTCGCCGCTGGCGAAACGAGCCGTGCCGCGTGCGCTGCCCGCCATGCGGGAGACAAGCTGCGCATCTTCGATTTGCCCGGCAGTGAGGCTGCCCGGCCAATGAAGACGTGCGGCAACGATCTGGTCGTCAGCGACGCGGATCGCGCGTTGTTCCGCGATCCCGTCTTCGACCAGCCATTCAGCCAAGAGCAAATCCTGCCGCCTTGAGCAGCGCGCGTGTTTCGAACAGGGGGAGGCCGACTACGCCGGAATGGCTGCCCTGTATCCAGACGATCAAGCCTTCGGCTGAACCTTGAATGGCGTAACCACCGGCTTTGCCATGCCATTCGCCCCCTGCGAGATAGGATGCGATTTCTTCTTGCGACAACGACTTGAACCGGACCTGCGTTTCGCTCAGCCGTTCGCGCAGCGTGCCATCCGGCGCGCGCAGGGCGATGGCCGACAATACCCGATGCCGCCGACCCGACAGCAGATCCAGACAGTGGCGTGCAGTGGCCTCGTCCTCCGCCTTGGGCAATATCCGGCGGCCGCAGGCCACGACCGTGTCGCCTGCCAGTACGAATGCGGAATCGTCTGCCGCAGCCAACGCCTTTTCACGGGCCATGCGCCGCGCATAATCGCGGGGTAGTTCCCCTTTGTGCGGGGTTTCGTCGATATCCGCACCACCCACGCGTGCAGGCTCGACCCCGAGACGGGCGAGTAGTTCCCGCCGCCGTGGGCTGGCCGATGCGAGGATGAGGGAGGGCGCCGTCACGCCCGCCAAGCTTAAGACGGCCCCGGGCCGCCCCGACCGGGCATGAAGCGGTAGGTAATGCGGCCCTTGGTCAGATCGTATGGAGTCAGTTCCACAAGCACCTCGTCACCCACGAGCACGCGGATGCGGTTCTTGCGCATCTTTCCTGCAGTGTGACCGAGAATTTCATGGCCGTTTTCGAGCTCGACCCGGAACATCGCGTTTGGCAGCAATTCGACTACCCGGCCGCGCATTTCGAGGAGTTCTTCTTTCGCCATGGGCGCTTAAATTCCGTGTCCATTGTTTGTCATGGCCGCGCGCCATAGCGGCGGAACCGGTAAAAAGCAAAGAAAAGCAGCATCGCCCGCAGGAGGGCAAAAGCAGTGCGACATTTTGTTACATGGTTCCGGCTTGTGCGTTGCGTGGAAGCACGCCAGTTAGCCGCCAAGGGGAAGGGGCGAACCGGCCACTGGCTTGATTTATTTTGAGGACTGCCAACTTGCGCTCCATTACCTTGTCTCTGCTGGCACTCGTTCCGGCAACGCCTGCTCTGGCGCAATCCGTCCAGTTGGACGATGAAGCCGCGAATCCCGAAGAGATCGTCGTCATTGCCGGGCGCTATCCCGGCTCGGTCGATGCACCGCAGCCTCCGGTCGCTGAACTGGAGGAAGCGGATATTGCCGCCTACGGCGTAAGCTCCCTGTCCGAACTGCTGGATGCCCTGTCACCGCAAGTGTCGTCGGGACGAGGAAGAGGTGGGGGGCACCCGGTGATTCTCGTTAACGGGCAACGCGTTTCCAGCTTCCGCGAAATGCGCAACTATCCGCCCGAAGCGGTCCGCAAGGTGGAGATTCTGCCGGAGGAAGTCGCCCTGCGTTACGGCTATCCGGCCGACCAGCGGGTGGTCAATTTCATCCTCAAGCCGAATTTCAGCAGCAAGACCGTGGCCGGCGAATACAACGGCCCGACGCGGGGCGGGTATCTCGACACGGAGCTGGAAGGCTCGATTCTGAAGATCGACGGTCCCCGGCGGCTGAACATCTCGGTCAAGGCGACCGACACCTCCATGCTGACGGAGGCGGAACGCAAGGTTCGCCAATCCGACAGCAATATCCCCACTGTTGCGGGAGATCCGGACCCGGCGGGTTACCGTTCGCTGGTCGCCGACAGCCGGGATATCACCGCCGAAGCGACCTGGTCGACCGGGCTGGGCGAGGAAGGTGCGGACGGCCAGTTGAGTATCAATGGCACATATACGCGCGATGATTCCCGCTCGCTGGCAGGGCTGAACATGGTGACGTTGACAGCGCCGGACGGCTCATCCGAGCGGCGCAGTCTGGCAGGGGCGCTGACCCGTACGACGCAAAGCGACACTTTCGAGGCTGGCGTTACGCTCAACAAGCCGCTCGGCGCATGGCAACTCACCGCCACGGTCGACGGCAGCCATGGCGAGACGACGACTCAAATCGACCGGCGCGCGGATACAAGCGGGCTGGTCGCGGACGCAGCGGCGGGGTTGCTCGCCATCGATGGACCGCTCCCGGCGTTGCCCGATGCCGGTCGTGACGAAGCAAGGGTGACGAACGATTCCCTCTCCAACAAGCTGACTCTGGTGGGCAGCCCATTGCGCCTGCCCGCAGGGGAAGCCAGCTTCACGCTGTCGGCCGGGTTCGACTATACCGGTATCGATAGCAGGGACAGCCGGGTGAACGGGCGGACCAACCTTAATCGCAACGATTTCAACACCGGACTGAATATCGGCCTGCCTATTGCCAGCCGCAGGGAAGGGGTACTCGATGCAATCGGCGACCTGTCGCTGAATTTCACGGCGGGCATCAATGAACTGTCGGATTTCGGCACGCTGACCAACTGGAATGCCGGGCTGACCTGGTCGCCGACTGAGAGCCTGAGCTTGCAGGCCAGCTATATCGCGGAAGATGCCGCGCCCAGCCTGACGGATCTGGGCAATCCGCAGGTCCAGTCGTTCAATGTGTCGGTCTATGACTTCACGCGCGGCGAAACCGCGCTGGTGACAGTCACGACCGGGGGCAACCCCGACCTGAGCAAGGAGAAGCGCCGGGACATCAAGCTTTCTGCCAATTGGCAGTTGCCATTCCTTTCCCGATCCAGCCTCGTGGCCGAATATTTCCATAACCGGTCGGACGATGTCACGGCGGCTTTCCCGGTCCTGACTCCCACCATCGAGGCGGCATTCCCCGATCGTGTCGTGCGGGACGCCACAGGACAACTCGTGGCGATTGACCGTCGGCCGGTGACTTACGAGCGGATGGAAAGCAGCCATCTGCGTTACGGCATCAATCTGTCCGGCGAATTCGGCAAGGCCGCGCCGGAATCCGATGCGGGGCAAGGCGGCCGGGGAAGTGGCAGGGGCCCCGGCGGAAGAGGTGCCGGCGGTGGTGATCGCGCCGGTTCGGGCGGCCATGACGCATCGGCCATGAGAATGCCGGGCAGACGGCAGGATGGCAAAGGCCGCTGGAATCTGGCCGTGTATCATACGGTGCGTTTCGACGAGACGGTAACGATCGCATCGGGCGGCCCCGTGCTGGATCTGCTCGACGGTGATGCGCTGAGCGATGGCGGCGTTGCGCGTCATGCCATCGAGATGGAAGGCGGTGGCTTTTACAGGGGCTTCGGTATGCGCCTGAGGGGAAGCTATACGGCGCCGGTGCATGTCAATGGCAGCGGCCTGCCGGGCAGCTCGGACTTGCGCTTCGGTAGCACGTTCGTGCTCAACCTGCGGGTATTCGCCGATCTTGGGCAACAGCAACGGCTCGTCGCTGCGTCGCCGTTCTTCAAGGGGCTGCGCGTTTCCTTCCAGTTGGATAACATCTTCGATTCCCGCCAGCGCGTTACCGATGCAAACGGCACCGTGCCGTTGAGCTATCAGGCCGACTATCGCGACCCGACCGGGCGCTATGTGGGGATCGACATCAGGAAGATGTTCTGACGGCCCACGGTCGAAAGCGGTTTTCCTACCGGCCCTGCATTTGGCATAGGGGGCGAATGACGATCCGCCCCTTCATACCTGACGATTGCCTGCCTTCCCTTTCCATCGTGCGGTTTTGTGCGGTGGGAGGGGGCAGGGGCGTTCCTGCGCAGGACAGTGTCAGGTGTGTCAACTTTGCCCTGAAGCGTGGCCGGACGGCGGGGCGCTGACATGGCGAAGACTCCTGCCGGAACCCCTTCACACCCGAACGGTGCGGAACGTTTCAACGAGGAACGGGCGACTTACACCGTCCGCTCGTCCCAGCCGGACATCGAAGCGGGTGTTGCCGCGATCCGGGAAACGCTGGCGACATTGAAACCGAAGCCTGGCGTTTATCGCATGTGCGATGCGCGGGGGGATGTGCTTTACGTCGGCAAGGCGCGGGCGCTCAAAAATCGCGTCGCCAACTACACGCAGGTGGAACGCCTCCCGCTGCGGCTCCAGCGGATGGTGGCCCAGACCCGGACGATGGAAATCGTCACGACCAATTCCGAAGCCGAGGCATTGCTGCTCGAAGCGCAGTTCATCAAGCGGTTTCGCCCGCCCTACAACGTCCTGCTGCGCGACGATAAGAGCTTCCCGTTCATTCTCCTGCGTGCCGACCACGATTTTCCGCGGATCATGAAACATCGCGGCGCGCGCAAGGCGAAGGGCAATTATTACGGGCCATTCGCCAGTGCGGGTTCGGTCAACACGACCATCAACGCCTTGCAGAAACTGTTCCTCTTGCGCAGTTGCACCGACAGCTTCTTCGCCCGCCGGGATCGGCCCTGCCTGCTCTATCAGATCAAGCGCTGTGCCGCGCCTTGTGTGGGCCGGATAGACAAGCAGGGATATGCCGACCTTGTCCGCCAGGCAAAGGATTTTCTCGGCGGCAAGTCCGGCGCTGTCCAGCAGGAAATCGAACGGCAGATGCAGCAGGCATCCGAGGCGCTCGATTTCGAAAGTGCGGCCATGCTGCGCGATCGTTTGCGTGCCGCGACCTTCATTCAGGGAAGCCAGGCGATCAATGCGCAAGGCGTGGGCGATGCCGATGTCTTCGCCATGGCGGTAAAGGGCGGCCACGTCGCGATCCAGGCGTTCTTCATTCGCGGGGGGCAGAATTGGGGCCACCGGGCATTCTTCCCCGCGCATACGGATGGCGTGGAGGATGAAGCCGTCTTCTCAGGCGTGCTGGCGCAATTTTACGAGGAAGTCCCGCCGCCGCCTGTGGTGCTGGTCGATCGCGCGTTGGCCGATGGGGAATTGCTGGCCGAAGCGTTGGCCAAGTCCGCCGGGCACAAAGTGGCCATTTCCGTGCCGCAACGCGGCGATCGCCGTCGATTGATCGAACAGGCCAGCCGCAATGCGGAGGAAGCATTGGATCGACGCATGGCGGAGCGTGGGACTCAGGCCAAAGTGCTGCGCGAACTGACGGAGTTTCTGGAGCTTCCCGATGTGCCGCAGCGGATCGAAATCTACGACAACAGCCACATACAAGGTGCCAAGGCGGTAGGTGGCATGGTTGTCGCAGGGCCCGAAGGGTTTCTCAAGAACCAGTATCGCAAGTTCAATATCAGGCAGGCGCAGTCGAACGACGACTTCGGCATGATGCGCGAAGTGATGGAACGCCGCTTTTCCCGCGCGTTGGAAGAAGATCCGGATCGCGAAACGCAGGGAAAGGAAGGGGCGATATGGCCCGATCTGGTGTTGATCGACGGCGGCAAGGGCCAGATGTCATCCGTGCGCGATACGTTGGAGGAATTGGGGATCGAAGACGTTCCTCTCGTCGCGGTTTCGAAAGGGCCAGACCGTAACGCCGGGCGGGAAGTGTTCCATTTCCCCGACGGGCGGGAAAAGACTCTGCCGCTCAATTCTCCGGTTCTGTTCTATCTCCAGCGCCTCCGCGACGAGGCGCATCGCTATGCCATCGGTGCGCACCGGCAGAAACGCAGCCGGGCGATCAGCGCCTCTCCACTGGATGAAATTCCGGGCATTGGCCCGGCGCGCAAACGGGCGCTCCTGCTGCATTTCGGCACGGCGGGGAAGGTCCGTGCCGCCTCATTGGAGGATTTGCAGCGGGCGCCCGGTGTCAGTGTGGCAGTGGCGCAAACGGTGTACGACTTCTACCACCCTGGCGGGGGATGAGCGTTATTGCTCTTCCAGTTCGGCAGTTTTCCGTTCGTTGAATTCGCCGCTGATTTCCTTCGTTACCTTGCCGCTCAACACCTTCTGGGCGGCGGGGAAGATTTCCGTCTCTTCCTCGTCGATATGGTGTTCATAGCGATGACGCATCTTCTTGAACGTCGCGGCCCAGCCGGGGCTGCTCATGTCGGTATCTTCCAACTCTTCGATGAAGTCGTCGATTTCCTTGTGCTCGGCCACCGAATGGCGGCCTTTCTCGGTCAGTTCCGGGCATTCGAGCATCGTGGAATAAAGCGACTGTTCTTCCGCTGCGGCGTGAGCGGAAACTTCCTCCTTGAAGGCTTTGAAAGTCGCATGGCGTTCTTCGCTGTCGCCCGATGTGTCGCCCAGCTGTTCCAGCATCTTGCGATGACGGTCGTGATCTTCCTTCAGGGACTTGAAAATGTTCGACATGGTCAAGTTACCTCGCATTTGCGTTCATACTTGCCCGACTGTCCTTTGATGAAAGGAACCAGCCGGTCCGATATAAATGAAATCGGTAATGGCGAGGATTGTTCCGCAGCTCTTGCCGAGGAGGGGGGATAAGCGCCCTTATATCGCGCGGATCACGCCTTCTTGCGCAGTGCTGGCCACCAATCGTCCGTCGCGGCTAAAGACCTGCCCTCTGGCGAAGCCCCGGCCATTCCCGGCCCAGGGGCTTTCCGTGACGTAAAGCAGCCAGTCATCGGCCCGGAAGGGCTGGTGAAACCATATAGCGTGATCCAGGCTCGCCCCGCGTACCTCCCCCCGGAACATCGATTTGCCGTGCGGGCGCAGCGAGCTCATCAGCAAGTGCATATCGCTGGCATAGGCGAGCACGGCCCGGTGCACGCGCGGATCGTCAGGCAGGGGGGCAACTGCCCGAATCCAGATATGATTGACCGGTTCGGCGGCACCCTCGATCTGCCAGCATGGAGGTTCCACCATCCTGAGATCGAAGGAACGAGGTCTGCCGACGGCCATCAGATTGCGGTCGGCATCTTTTTGGCGAAAACGCTCATACTGATTGGCAAACGGTTCGAGATCTTCCGGAGGCGGAACATCCGGCATGGGATGCCGTTGATGTTCCATTCCGGTTTCGGGAACATGGAAAGAAGCCGTAAGATTGAGGATCGGCTCCCCCTGCTGGCTGGCGACGACGCGGCGATTGGAAAAGCTGCGCCCATCGAAATCGTTGGTCACCATGTAGCTGACGGGCAATTCGCTGGAGCCCGAGCGCAGGAAGTACGCGTGGAGCGAGTGGGCAGCCCGGTTGTCCGGCACCGTCTGTTCTGCCGCGGCCAGTGCCTGAGCGATCACCTGGCCGCCAAACAGTCTTCCCGGAGTAAGTTTGTAACGTCGCCCTTCGAACCGGTTGGCGCCACGCGGCTCCATGTCGAGGAGGAGGACGAGATCCGCGACAAGCCGTTCGGGCGTTTGTTCGAGCAGCATGAATTCCTCATGCTCCTCGTCGCGCCGCCCGTCAACGAGTCACCTGCCGATCCGAAAAATTTTGCTGTCCAGACGTTAACCGTCGAAGAAAAACCCCGCCCGGATATTTCCGGGCGGGGCCGTAACCACCGTAAACGGCAATTGCAGTTTAGCCGGCAGCGTGGCTGGCCAGCGCCGCGAGCAGAAGCAGCGCGACGATATTGGTGATCTTGATCATCGGATTGACAGCAGGTCCGGCCGTGTCCTTGTAAGGATCGCCGACCGTGTCGCCGGTTACTGCTGCCTTGTGAGCTTCGGAACCTTTACCGCCGTGGTTGCCGTCTTCGATGTACTTCTTGGCATTGTCCCATGCGCCGCCGCCCGAAGTCATCGAGAGGGCGACGAACAGCCCGCCGACGATCACACCGAGCAACAGGGCGCCGAGCGCGGCGAAGCCGTTCGCTGGGCCTGCAACCATGGTGATGATGAAATAGACCGCGATCGGTGCCAGCACCGGCAGCAGCGACGGAATGATCATTTCCTTGATCGCTGCCTTGGTTACGAGGTCCACGGTCTTGGCGTAGTTCGGCTTCGAAGTACCGGCCATGATGCCGGGGTCGTTCTTGAACTGATCGCGTACGTCCATGACCACATCGCCCGCCGCACGGCCAACCGCAGTCATGCCCATTGCACCGAACAGGTAAGGCAGCAGAGCGCCGAGCAGCAGCCCGACGATGACGTACGGATTTTCAAGGCTGAAATCGACGGTCAGGTTCGGGAAGAATTCCCGAAGGTCAGTGGTGTAGGCTGCGAACAGCACCAGCGCAGCAAGGCCGGCTGAGCCGATAGCATACCCCTTGGTCACTGCCTTGGTGGTGTTGCCCACTGCGTCCAGCAGATCGGTCTTTTCCCGTACGCTGTCATCCAGACCGGCCATTTCGGCAATGCCGCCGGCATTGTCGGTCACAGGGCCATAGGCGTCGAGCGCGACGACCATGCCAGCCAGCGCCAGCATTGCAGTTGCCGCATAGGCGATGCCGATCAGACCGGCGAGTGAGTACGAAATGATGATGCCCGTGACGATCACGATTGTGGGCAGCGCGGTCGATTCAAGGCTGATGGCCAGACCCTGGATCACGTTGGTGCCATGGCCGGTTTCCGAAGCCTTGGCGATGGAGCGAACCGGGCGGAAACCCGTGCCGGTGTAGTATTCGGTGATCCAGATGATCAGGCCGGTGATGGCCAGACCCAGCAGAGAGCACCAGAACAGGTCCATTCCGGTGAACGCAGCCGTGCCGATGGCGGTATTAATGTCACCGAGCGCCAGATTCATGACATACCAGATCGCCGGGATGGAGAGAATGGCAGTGACAAGGAAGCCCTTGTACATCGCGCCCATCACGTTCCTGCCGCCGCCAAGACGGACAAAGTAGGTGCCGATGATGGAGGTAACGATGCATGCGCCGCCGATCAGCAACGGAAGCGCCATCAGCGGTTCAAGCAGATCGCCCGTGCCCTTCAGCAGGAGCGCGGTCAGAACCATCGTGGCGCCAACCGTAACGACATAGGTTTCGAACAAGTCCGCAGCCATGCCTGCACAGTCACCGACGTTGTCACCGACGTTGTCGGCAATCACGGCAGGGTTACGAGGATCGTCTTCCGGAATTCCCGCCTCGACCTTGCCGACGAGGTCGGCGCCGACGTCAGCAGCCTTGGTGAAGATACCGCCGCCGAGACGAGCGAAGATGGAAATCAGCGAGGCACCGAAAGCGAGGGCGACAAGGCCATCGACCACTGTGCGACTGTTGGCAGCATGTCCAGCAGGACCGATCAGATACCAGTAGAATACCGCAATGGCGAGCAGGGCGAGGCCTGCCACCAACATGCCGGTAATCGCGCCTGCACGGAATGCGAGCGTAAGCCCCTCCTGCAGTCCTGTCTGAGCGGCGGCGGCGGTACGCACGTTGGAGCGAACCGAGATATTCATGCCGATGAACCCGGCAACGCCCGAGAGAATCGCGCCGATGATGAAGCCGGTGGCGGATACCGTGTTCAACGTCACCGCGATAATGATGGCTACCACGACACCGACTATGGCAATCGTAGTATATTGACGCTTCAGGTAGGCTTGTGCACCTTCCTGAATAGCCGATGCGATTTCCTGCATTTTTTCATTGCCGGCACTAGCGCCGAGTATCTGGCGGCTGGTGACAAAGCCATACACGATGGCCAGCAGCCCCAGAATAATTGCGATGACTACCAAGTCCACGCTATCCCTCCTCAATTGAATTGACCCCGCTTTGCGCGGAATATTTATTAGAGCGGGTAGTCTTAAGGCCGGTTGGGCGCGGCGCAAGCCCTAACCGCCCAAGTGTATGAAACAGCCCTGAACAGAAGGATCAGCGGTATTTTCAGGAAGATGGCTGGTGTTGGTAGCCCAGCGTTTCGGGACCTTCGGCAGCTATACCGTCGATCAGAAGCAGGCCTGCGCCCTGTTCAAGGACTTGCCCGATCGCGTGAGCCGGGACAGGTGGCTGACAGTCAGGCGCCAAGGCAAAGAGCAACTGGTAGTCGTCACCCCACCTCAATGCATCTGCCCGGCGGTGTTCCGGAGCATTGACCGGGACTGAGGCTGCATCAATGGCGATAGTGACATTGCTGGCTTTCGCCATGCGCCAACTGTCGAGCAGGAGCCCGTCCGAAATGTCCATCATGGCATGGGCATGGGGCGCGAGGAGTTGACCTTCAGCCAGAAGCGGGGTCGGGCGACGATAAGCCGAACTGTCGGCGGGGGTGCCGTCACGCAAAGCTTCATAGCCCATCATGGCCGCTCCAACCGGGCCGGTGATGTAGAGAATGTCCCCTGGTCTTGCCCCGCTCCGCGTGGGCACAGGGCGACAGGTGGCGCGACCGATGGCCGTAAGGCCCAGAACCTGCCCATCTTTTCCGGCAATGGTGTCCCCGCCAAGCAAGGGAACGTCGAAAGCGGTCAGCGCCTGTTCCAGACCTGCGAGAAAGCGGGCATCGTCTGGCCCCAACATGTAGCCAAGCAGGACGCCCATAGGTTCCGCGCCCTTGGCAGCCAGGTCGGACATGTTGCAGGTGATCAGCTTCCACGCGACGTCGGCCTGGTCCTGCATCGCCATGAAGTGGACATCTTCTGCCATTGCGTCATGCGTCAGGACCAGCGTTTCGGTCCCGATTTCAAGCAGCGCGCAATCGTCGTCCAGATTCTGCGCGCCGGGGTGGCGCACCAGTTGGCGCAAAGCGTGGATGAAATCGCTTTCATTCATGGCGATCCTCAGGGCCGTTCCGAGGCTGCGCAAGCTCGGATTTTGCCGCGCCCGAACCGGCAGAACGAATTATCGTGCGGCCTTTGCCACCGCGTCGAGCACGCCGTTTACGAATTTCGCCTCGCGCTCGTCAAAAAACGCGTGGGCGACATCGACATACTCGCTGATTGCGCTGCCGGTCGGGACGTCCCGCCGGGCAAGCAATTCGTAGGTTCCTGCACGCAGAATCTGGAGCATTGTCTTGTCGAGGCGGGCAATAGTCCAGTTCTGGGCCAGCTTTTGCTGAACCAGCTCGTCAATTTCCTCGCGCCGCGCTTCCACACCGCGAACGATGTCATCGAAGAAGGCCACTTCGGCATCGGCCAACTGGTCTCCATCCACTTCAGCACCGAGACGGTGCATGTGGAATTCGTCAAGCAGCCGTGCGAGCGGCAAGGGCTCCATGTGCTGCTGGTAGAGGGCCTGCACAGCGGCGAGCCGCGCGGCTGAGCGGGCTTGGGTTTTGGGGTTCGGAGCCTTCATTTCAATCTTTCCTGTACCGATCGCGCGTGGGCTGGCAGCCCTTCGGCTTCTGCCAGCGCGGCGGCGGCTGGGCCGATCGTGCGCAGGGCCTCTTCGCTGACGGAGATGAAGCTGGTCCGCTTCATGAAGTCGAGCACGGAAAGCCCGCTGGCGAACCGCGCGCGCCGCCCGGTCGGCAGAACGTGGTTCGGGCCAGCGACATAGTCGCCAACGGCTTCCGGTGTGTGGCGGCCGAGGAACACGCTGCCGGCGTGGCGAATATCGGCAAACAATGCATCGGGATCGTCGGTTGCAATCTCCACGTGTTCCGCGGCCAAGGCATTGGCAAGACGCGGAGCTTCCGAAAGATCGCGGACAATGATGATTACGCCGTGTTTGTCCCAGCTCTTGCGTGCCGTTGCTCCGGTTGAGAGCATGGCACACTGTACATCGACGCGATCTTCCACCTGCTCACCGAAAATGGCATCGTCAGTGATGATGATCGATTGGGCGGACGGATCATGTTCTGCCTGGCTGAGCAGATCGGCGGCGATCCAGTCGGCGTTGTTCTTGCCGTCCGCGATGACGAGGATCTCGCTGGGGCCCGCGACCATGTCGATGCCGACCACCCCGAAAAGCTGGCGCTTTGCCTCTGCCACCCAGGCATTACCTGGGCCAGTGACGACATCGACAGGACGAATGCGATCCGTACCATAGGCAAGCGCGGCGACCGCCTGTGCTCCGCCCACGCGCCAGATCTCGTCAACGCCTGCAAGGTGCGCGGCGGCCAGTACCAGCGGATTGACTTCGCCACCGGGAGTCGGCGTGGTGACGACCAGGCGTTCGACCCCGGCCACCTTGGCGGGGATGGCGTTCATCAACAGGGATGATGGATAAGCGGCCCGCCCGCCTGGAACATAGAGCCCGGCAGCATCGACAGGGCGCCATTTCGCACCCAGTCGGACACCTGCTGCATCAGTGAAGTCGCGATCCGCGGGCAGTTGATCGGCGTGATAGGCGCGAATGCGTTCGGCTGCGAGTTCGAGAGCTTCGCGAAGGCCGGGTTCAAGGGCATCGAATGCAGCCCGGCAGGCATCCGGGGCAATCTGCCAGTCGGCATCGGAGGCTAGTGTGTAGTGATCGAACCGCTTGGTATAGTCGGCCAGCGCCGCATCGCCGCGGGCGCGCACTTCATGCAGAATGGTCGAAACCGTCTGGGCGACGTCAGACGAGCTTTCCCGCCGGTCAGCGACGAGGCGCGCGAATTTGGCCTCGAAATCGGGATCGGAGGTCGCAAGCCGTTGCATCAGGCGTCATCCCCGGTGCGGCAGGCTGCACGGAACGCATCGACCAATGCCCCGACCCGGTCATCGGTCTTGAGCGCGGCGCGATTGACGATGAGCCTGGCAGAAATACGCAGGATCTCGGCCGTTTCGACAAGGCCGTTTTCCTTCAGTGTGCGACCGGTCGAAACGAGATCGACAATCCGCCCGGCCAGCCCGAGCGTTGGGGCCAGTTCCATTGCTCCGTTCAGCTTGACGCATTCCGCCTGAATGCCCTGACCCTCGAAATATCGCCGCGTGAGATTGGGATACTTGGTCGCCACCCGCAGGTGACTGGTGTGAGAGCCTTGACCATTGGCTGCATCGACAGGTTCGGCAACCGAAAGCCGGCAATGGCCGATGTCCAGATCAACGGGGGCGTAAAGGTCGGGATAATTGAATTCCTCAACCACATCCGATCCGACGATGCCCACTTGCGCGGCCCCATGGGCGACAAAGGTTGCGACATCGAACGCGCGGACGCGGATGATGCGCATGTCGCTGTCTTCCGTGGCGAAGCTCAGCGCACGATTTTTCTTGTCATGGAACTCCGCCGCCGGAACGATGCCGGCACTTGCCATTACAGGCAATGCCTCGTCCAGAATTCGCCCTTTGGGCACGGCAAAGATCAATGGCTTGGTCATAGCGAGCGGGCATTTAGGCCGGGTAAGGGCAAAGGGCAACATGATGGAGGGCGGAATGGCCAGCAAAAGTGACATGCAGGCGCAAAGGGACGCGATTTCCTGGCAGGCTGAGTATTGCCGTCGAAACGACGCCCCGGTGACTGGGCGTGTGGTCACGGCGTTGCTGGCGATCATGGAGAGTGACACGCTGTGTGGGCGGCGCATGGCATCCTGGCAGGACGTACGGCGGGGAGAGGCGATGCCGCTGCGATTGGCTGGCGGTTTCCATAGCTTGCACCTGAGCGGGGCAGAGCCCCGGCTCGAACCTGTTTATGCAGGGGCGGTGGTGGAGCAGTCGGCGGTCGATGCGATTTTGCTGGCCGTGGTGCGCGATCATGACGAGGAACTGTCGCATTGGCTGGACGGTCCGCCGCAGACCAACGAGGCAGGACGGTCTGCCGGCATCATGGCGGGTCTGCTCTGGCTGGTGCAACGGCTGGGCCCGCGTTTCGAGTTGAACGAAATCGGGGCGAGCGCCGGTACCAATACGATGATGGACCGCTTTGCCTTTGATCTCGGCGGAGTGCGTACGGGCGATATGGGGTCGCCGATGCGTATTTCGCCCGAATGGCGCGGGTCGCCACCGCCGGATGTGCCGGTATGCATCACGGCGATCCGGGGATGTGATATTGCTCCAATCATGCTGACCGATCCGCAGGCGGTCTTACGGCTCAAAAGCTATGTGTGGGCCGATGCGACCAAGCGGATGGAGCGGATCGATGCGGCAATAGCCCTGGCGGCGGAGCAGGCGCCGGTCGTCGATCGCGCCGATGCGGGCGAGTGGGTGGAAAAGCGGTTATCGGAGCCGCAGGAATCAGGCGTTACCCGCGTGCTATTTCATTCGATCGTGTGGCAATATCTGCCTCCCGATACGCGGAAGCGGATCGAGGGGGCCATGGAAGACGCGGGCAAGTCGGCTACTGCCGAACGACCGCTCGCATGGGTGCAGCTGGAAACCAATCGCGAAAGCTACCGCCATGAATTGCGGGCCCGTTACTGGGCCGGGGGCTCGGGACAGGACAGCGGCTGGACGTTACTGGGCGAGGCCCACGCCCATGGGGCGTGGGTGGCCTGGTTCGATGGTGACGATCAGGGGTAGCTGACTGTCTTGGGCGTCTGCGGGATCGGAATCCATTCCTTCTCGTCGCCGGGAACCTTGGGGAACATGCCGCCCATCCAATCCTCCTTCGCCTGCTGAATTCGATCGCGCGAACTCGAGACGAAGTTCCACCACACATGGCGCTTCGTCGAGAAGGCTTCGCCGCCCAGCAGCATGACCCGCCCGCCCTTGCCGGAGCGCAAGGTCATCGCCTCGCCCGGCTTCAGCACGGTCAGGGTGTAAAGCTCAAGCGCCTGGTCATCGAGACTGGCCTCGCCGCCGACCAGCATGACCGCACGTTCATCCGCGGCGTTTTCAATCGGAAGCGCGCCGGACGGACCAAGAACGATTTCGGCATAGATCGTATCGGCATAAGTGGTGGTCGGGGCTCGCTTGCCCCATAGTTCGCCCATGACGATGCGGGCAGTGACGCATTGATCCTCAACCAGTGGCAGATCCTGCCTGCATTCGAACGCCGGGGCGATTTCTTCCTGCCCGTCAGGCAGCGTCAGCCATGTCTGCATCCCATAGAAATGGGGTCCTGCCTCGCGTTCTGCGGCAGGGCTCCGTTCCGAATGGACGATTCCGCTGCCCGCCGTCATCAGGTTTACCTGGCCGGGGCGAATGGTCGAAAAGCTGCCGAGCGAATCCCGATGATCGATTGCCCCTTCGAACAGCCATGTGACAGTGGCCAGATTGATATGGGGATGGGGGCGGACATCCATGCCCTTGCCGGGATCGAGTTTATTGGGGCCGAACTGGTCCACGAAAATGAACGGGCCGACCATTGTCCGTTCGCGGGCGGGAAGGGCGCGCCTGACCTGGAAATCGCCCAGATTGTGAGTCACGGGCGTGAGTGTCTGGATGATCGTCATTTCGGTTTCTCCGATCTTATTCGCCAGGTGCGCTGGCCTTGATAGCCAGGGCGTGGACGCGTTGGCCCGGAATGTCACCCAATGCGCGGTTGACCATCCGTTGCCGCTCCAGCCGGGATTTTCCGGTGAACAATTCGCTTTCTATTACCACAGTGAAATGGGATTCGCCGCTGTCGTCGTCACCCATGTGGCCCCGATGGCTGGCACTGTCATTGACGACTTCGAGCCTGTCCGGAGCGAAGGCTTCGGTGAGCAGGGCTTCGATTTCCTGTTGCAGGGGACCGGCCATCTGTTTCTCCAATTCGGCTTAGGGGGTTCCCATTGAGGGACTCATTCCCCATCCTAATGCGATGGCTGGCAGCAGGTTCCAAGGGCGTTTCGATAGCAGGGGGCGATTGTGCGAGGCTCCTGAGTGTGATGAACCGGGCGAATTTCGCGCGCCTGGCAACCGCCCGGCTGGTTTCGACGGGCCGGGCGACTACCGGTATTTCTGCCTCGATCATGTGCGGGCATTCAATGCGGGGTACGATTTTTTTGAAGGGATGAGCGCGGACGAGATTCTCCACGCGCAATCCCCGGCAGCGGGCTGGGCAACCGCCAGTCGCATTTACAGTGCCGATGCCGGAGTGGACGGGGTGCCGCGCTGGGCCGACTTTATAGACCCCCTCGACGCCATCGGAGCGAGAGCCGCGGGCATCCGCAGACGGGCGGAGGGTAACAGTCATGAGTGGACGCGCTTTACCCCGCGCGAGAGGGAGGCGCTGAACGTCATGGGATTGGGCGGCGATGCCGACCGCTCGAGCCTGCGCCGACGGTATTCGCAGCTGGTTCGCAAGTATCACCCGGATCGCAATGGCGGCGATCGCAGCCATGAGGCCCGGTTGCAGAAAGTGGTCGAGGCGTACCAACTGTTGCGCCGGGCCACTGCGTTCGCCTGAATTCTGCCTGAGGAAAGTGACACGGACCGGCGCGGTTGTGGACTGCGTCCGCTCCTCCATTGTCGAGCGGGAACAAAAGGTTGCCATGTCCCAGAACAAATTCATGTGTGACCTTCCGTGACAAGTCCCTCGGTGGCGTCCGCAACCCGAGCTTTGGAACCATCCTTGAAAAGAATGGAGCACGGTTGTGGGTTTGTAGGAAAGATATAATTTTCAATTAGTTATATTAGATAAAGGCTTCAGTCGCGATCCGGGGCACCAGGGGGGAAGAACGCGCGGTAGGGTCGCGCATCTTCAACGCATCGGCTGACTTCGGGCAATGCCAGCAGCTCCGCGCGCAAGGATGCGAGGCGTGGGCAGTTGGCAGGAATACACTCCACCCAATCGGCATAGAACAGGGACGGCGCAGCAGCGCAGGTGACGAGGGACACATGCGGTGACAGCGCGTTTGCCGCAAGCCAGTCCTCCAGCCAGAGATAGGCGCGGCGTAATCCTGCCTGCCCGGCGGCGATTTCCGTGGGATCGGGGTTGCCGGGCGTTGCGAGCCACGCGTTCACAATTCGCTGCATGTTCGCCATCACGTAATTGTCGAACACGCGATCGAGCATTCGCGCATTGGCTGCGTCACGCGGATTGGGCGGAATCAGGGCACAATTTCCAGAATGGACGGCGGCGAGGTATTCGACGATGGCGGTCGCTTCCACAATCGTCGTTTCCCCGTCGCGCAATACGGGAAATTTGCCTGCGGGGTGCGCCGATTGCACGATGGCGGCATGGTCCGGGTGGTCCTGGTCGACCATGCGAAATTCGTGTTCGGTGCCGGTGGCGTAAAGCGCGATCTGGGCCTTCCAGGTATAGGAAGAGAAGGGGTGGCCGTAGAGCTCCATTGCCGCCTATCCTGCACGGGCGGCTTCAATCGCCGCAATATCGATCTTCTTCATCTCGAGCATGGCTTCCATTGCCCGTTTGGCAGCCGCAGCGTCACTGTCCGACAGGGCGGCGGTCAGGGCGCGCGGGGTAATTTGCCAAGACAGGCCCCAGCGGTCCTTGCACCAGCCGCACTGGCTTTCCTGCCCGCCGTTGTCGACGATCGCGTTCCAGAGCCGGTCGGTTTCTTTCTGCGTATCGGTCATGATCTGGAACGAGAAAGCTTCGCTTTGCGGGAAGGCGGGGCCGCCATTCACACCGACGCAGGGAATACCTGCCACAGTGAATTCCACCGTCAGCACGTCGCCAGCCTTGCCGGAAGGGAAATCGGCAGGGGCGTGGTGTACGGCACCCACCGCGCTGTCCGGAAACGTTTCGGCATAGAAACGGGCGGCTTCTTCCGCGCCCCTTTCAAACCACAAGGAGACCGTTGCTTTCGCCACGTTCATTCTCCCTTCGGTCCGACCAGTCCGAAGACGACACCCTGCGGGTCCGTGCCAACGATGATCCAGTCACCGCCGGGGACCTCGTGCGGGCCCATCAACACCGTGCCGCCATTGGCCTCTACCGCCCGCTTTGCATCCGCGATCGAAGGCACGCCGATATAGAACTGCCACAAGGCTGGCTGCGTCTTGTCCTGCTGTTGCATGATGGCACCCAGAGTGATGCCGTTATGTCCGATGAAGCAATAGTCGCCCATCGGGCCCATGCTCATCTTCTCATTGAATTCGAAGCCGAAATGCCTGGCATAAAATGCCATGGCCCCCGCCTGATCCGGGCTCGCCAGCTCATTCCAGCGGACATGCTGAGGCTCGGTAACGGAGAAGACATCGCTGACCGCATCCGGTTTACCCGGCGGCGGGACGGGAGTCATGACGTAAAACGGCGTGCCTTGCGGGTCGGTCACGAGTGCGAAGCTGCCGACGTCAATTGTCGCCTTGGGCATCAGCAGGCGGCCTCCATCGGCCAGAATGGCATCGACTGCGCTATCCACGTCCGCGACATGCAGATAGCCGACCCAGCAGGGCCGGGCGCCTTCGTCGCACATCTCGGGGGTCAGGTGCAGGACGCCGCCATTGCTGCCTCCGTCGCTGCGGGTGATGTGCCGATAGTCGATTCCTTCAGGGGAGGGGCCGTCCCCGGAAATCGTCCAGCCGACGACCGAGCCATAAAAGGCCGCCGCACCATCGGCGTCGGTGGTCATCAGTTCATACCATATGAAACCGCCAACAGGATTTGCCATGATCTTTCTCTCCCGATCAGGTGTTAATGCGCGCGCGGTGCCGGCAGCCGTTCAGGCGACCGTGCTTTCCGCCGCCTTTTCGAAATCCGCGAACTGGGCGGCTTGCGCCTTGATGAAGGCGTCACGCGCTTCGCCTCGCTCGCTATACGCGGCGATAACCGGAAAGGCATCGAGCATGTCCGTATGCTGGATATTGCGCAGAACCGTGACCATCGCGATATCGGCAATCGAAAACCGGCTGGTGAGCCAGTCGCGGTCGCCGAGTGCATTCGAAAGACTGGTCAGGCGCATCTCCGCCAGATTGACGGCGGCTTTGCGCGCTCCAGCCGTCCAGTCCTGGCCAGCGTGGAACAAGTCCAGGCTGACGATCTGCATGAGAACCGGTTCGATGCTGTTCAACGCGGCAATCAGCCACGAGATCGCCTGCCACCGTTCCTGTTTGTCCGAAGGCAGCAGGCGCTCGTCCTGTTCGCCCAGATAAAGCAGGATCGCGCCACTTTCGAAAATGCGCAGGCCCCCGTCATCAAACGCAGGGACCTGTCCGAAAGGTTGCCATTCGCGGTAGTTTGCCGGCCGTTCGGCCATGGCGTCGAACAATTCCGTGCTGTAGGGTTTGCCAATCTCTTCCATTGCCCAGCGAATGCGCAGGTCGCGTACTTTGCCTTTGGCGAAATCGGGAACATTGGCGAATCCGGTGATGACCGGGTGGGTTGGCGAAGAGGGCATGTTTGCGTCCTTTGAAGTGTATGGGAATTCAGGCGTGAGCTTCGGAGATGTGACTTTCGCTCCCGGCCACTGCAGGGTCCATCCACATCGGTTCCCAGACATGACCATCGGGGTCGGCAAAAGTACGGCTCATCATAAAACCATGATCCTGTGCCGGGTTGACGTCCGCCGTGCCGCCATGTGCGGCAGCCGTGATGGTCAGGTTGTCCACCTCATCCCGGCTTTCGCAATTCACGCACAGCATTACCTCGCTCGAACCGGGGGCGGGCAGGGGGCGATCGGTGAAGGTCTTCCACTTTTCATGCGTCAACAGCATGACGACAATGGTCTCGGACCATTGCATTGCGGCGGCGGTTTCATCTGTGAAGCGTGGTTCGTTTCGGAATCCGATTGCCTCGTAAAAGGCCTTGGCATGCGGCAGATCGGCCACTGGCAGATTAACGAAGATCATTTTTGGCATGACAAATCCTTTTCGGGCGAATCGTTCTTGTGCGTTTGTGCGGGAATAGGTTACTAAAGGCAACTATGAAGTTACAAAAGGAAACTAAGGAAAGCGCAAAGACGGAAAGCGGCCATGGCAAATGGTACGGTGATGCCTGCGGAACTGCGTTTGCCCTCGAACTGATCGGGGAACGCTGGTCATTGCTGATCATTCGCGAATTAATGCTCGGCCCCCGGCGTTTTTCCGACCTTCGCGCCAGTCTGCCCGGCATCAGCGCCAAAGTGCTGACCGAACGTCTGGACGGGCTGGAGAAAGCGGGCGTTCTTTCGCGGCGCAAGTTGCCGCCACCAGTCGCGACGCATGTCTATGAATTGACGGAGTGGGGATATCTGGCCGAACCGGCGATTCAGGAACTGGGCCGCTGGGCGGCGCGTTCACTGGCCCACGATCCGACACTGCCGCTTTCTCCTGTCTCGCTGATGCTGAGCATGCGGACGATGATTGACCATGCCGCGGCGCAACCGCTGATCGCAAACATGCGATTTGAAATCGGCAATGATGTGTTCTTCGCCCGGCTGACTGGGGGAGAGCTGACAGTGGCGCGGGCGGGTGATGGCGATCCCGCGGCGGATTTTTCCGTTCGGATGCCCCGGCCCTTTCCCTTCCTGCGGGTTGTTTACGGAAAACAGCCGCTGGAAACGGTGGAGGCGGAGGGAGAACTGCTGGTAGCCGGCGACCGGGATTTGGCCAAACGGGTCTTTGCCGTGTTCTCGCTTCCTCCGAAATGTGCCTGACAGCTATGCAATGGCATCCAAACCCTGTTGCAGCGCAGCGCCCGCGCGTATAGGCGAGCAGGTGCGATGAATGATATGACCGACAAAGCTTTCGAACACGGCGCCAAAACGGTGCTGTCCGCACCCGACACCGAAGTCAGCGTCCGCGACGTCTTCGGCATCGATATCGACATGACCGTGCCAGCCTTTTCGGAGGCTGACGAGCGCGTGCCCGACCTGGATGAAAGCTACGTGTTCGATGCCGACACGACGCTGGCGATCCTTGCAGGTTTTGCCTTCAATCGCCGCGTCATGGTGCAGGGATATCACGGCACGGGTAAGTCGACTCATATCGAACAGGTTGCCGCGCGTCTCAATTGGCCGTGCATCCGTATCAACCTGGATGCGCATATCAGCCGTATCGATCTGATCGGACGGGATGCCATCGTGCTGCGCGACGGACTGCAGGTCACGGAGTTTCGTGAAGGGCTGCTGCCGTGGGCGCTCCAGCATCCGGTCGCTCTGGTGTTCGACGAATACGACGCGGGCCGCCCCGACGTGATGTTCGTGATCCAGCGCGTGCTGGAAACCGAAGGCAAGCTGACGTTGCTCGATCAGAACCGGGTGATCCGCCCCGATCCCAACTTCCGACTGTTCGCCACCGCGAATACGGTCGGGCTGGGCGACACCAGCGGACTTTATCACGGCACGCAGCAGATCAACCAGGGCCAGATGGACCGTTGGAACATCGTAGTCGGGTTGAATTACCTGCCTGCGGAAACCGAACAGAAGATCGTTCAGGCGAAGAATCCGGATACCGATCCGGCAGCCATCGCCAACATGATCCGAGTGGCGGATCTGACCCGGCAAGGGTTCATCAACGGAGATATCTCTACCGTCATGAGCCCGCGGACGGTCATCACCTGGGCGCAGAACGCGGCCATTTTCAAGGATGTCGGTTTCGCGTTCCGTCTGTCGTTCCTGAACAAGTGTGACGAGGCGGAACGGATGCTGGTGGCTGAATACTACCAGCGCGTATTCGGTACCGAATTGCCCGAAAGCGTGGTTGCCAAGGCATAAGCAGACCGTTTTAACGAACACACGTCAGGGCCCGTTTTCCGGGCCCTGACTGCGTTTTGCGACCCTCTTATTCGTTCGGCACGATCAGCACTTTCTCGCCGGTGCGCATTTGCGCGTATTCGGCCACCGTGTCGCGATCCAGCATTCGGGCCAGGGGCACTTTGCCGGTAAACCGGCTGGCGAAAGTGGTCGTCAGCCCCGCCATGACCCGTTGCTGTGCGGACATCATCCACTCCGGCCCGTGCTGGGCAAGGAAGTTGGTGAGGATGTAGCCTGCCATGTCCCAGGTGAAGCCGAAGCTGCGGTCGATCACTGTCGGCCCCTGATCCAGCATGCCATAGACATAGACTTTCTTGCGCACGTTGCTGCCATAGGGATCGAACGGCAGGCCGGTTGCGGCGACCTCTTCCATTGCCGATAGAATCCGGCTCCCCAGTTCGCCTCCGCCGATCGCATCGAATGCCAGCATGGCGCCCGTTGCGCGGATCGCTTCGACCAATTGTGCGTCGAAATCGGATGCGGTGGAATTGAGCACATGTTCCGCGCCGATCCCGCGCAGCAGTTCCACTTGTGCCGGGCTGCGCACGATATTGACCAGCAGGATGCCATCTTCCTGGCAGACTTTCACCAGCATCTGGCCGAGGTTTGAGGCTGCAGCTGTGTGAATCAGCCCGGTAAAGCCTTCCTGCCGCATCGTTTCCACGAATGACAGCGTGGTGATCGGGTTGACGAAGCTTGCCGCACCGGTCGCGGCGTCCACGCCGTCCGGCAATGGGATGCACGCGCGGGAATCGACCAGACGGTATTCGCTGTACATCCCCCCGCGCAGACAGGTGACAGTCTTGCCCAACAAGGCCTGTGCTTCCGGTGCGTCGCCCGCAGCAATAACAGTGCCCGCGCCCTCGTTGCCGCAAGGCATGGGGAAGCCGACACGTTTGAAGAATGGCGGGGGTACGGTCCCGTTCATACGGGTCACAATCTTTCCGGGTGAATACGTCGCCCCGGAAAGATCGGCGGGCCCGAACATGACCCCCAGGTCGGACGGGTTGATCGGTGAAGCTTCCACTTTGACCAGCACTTCGTGTTCGCTCGGGTCGGGTAATTCCCGTTCGATCAGTTCGACCGTCAATGTGCCGTCTTCGGCAAAGGTCGAGGCGATGCTCCTGCTATTCACGGTCATGTTCCATCCTCTCGTTTTATGAATTCAGTCGGGATACTGTGCCCCGACGAAATAGAGCCCTTCCGGTGGAGCGTTGAGCCCCAATGCGGTGCGGTCGCGCGCCGCCAGCGCCTCGCCCACCTGTTCCTCGCGCCACTGGCTCGTACCGACTAATGCCAGTGTGCCGACCATGGAGCGAACCTGATGGTGCAGGAAGCTGCGCGCTGCCGCCTCCACCAGGACAAGTTCGCCTTCTCGCCGGACGTTCAGCCGATCCAGTGTTTTGACGGGGTCGTTGGCCTGGCAATGTGCCGAACGGAAGGTAGTGAAATCGTGTCGCCCGACCAATGCCTGTGCCGCGCGGTGCATGGCGTCGGCATCAAGCGGGCGGGTAACATGCCAGGCCCGGCCGCGTTCCAGTGTCAGTGGCGCGCGGCGGTTGGCAATGCGATAGAGATAACTGCGCCCCACGCACGAAAAGCGGGCATGCCAGTCATCCGGCATGACATCGCAGGCAATCACTGCGATGGGATTGGGCCGGAGACGGGCATTCAAGGCTTCCATCAGGCGGAAGGGGGAAATGTCCTTCGCAATATCGACATGGCTGCGCATGGCGAATGCATGGACACCGGCATCCGTGCGACCGGCGGAATGCATGCGAACCTGCTCGCTCGTTACCGCGAAAACAGCTTCTTCCACCGATTGCTGGACGCTCGGCCCGTGGGCTTGCCGCTGGAGGCCCATGAAGGGACCGCCGTCGAATTCAAGAGTCAGCGCGAAACGGGTCATCGAGCCGCCGCATGAATTGCGAGAGTGACAGTCCTCTGGCGCTGGCGGAACAGTGATTGCGAATGGCCACGTTCGCTGTGTGTACGGGTCACCGCAACACCGTACCTGCCGGAATGGCATGGCCGCGAAGCAGAGCCTCCGTTTCCATGGCGGGCTTGCCCGCCCGCTGGATCAATGTGGGGCGGATCGCGCCATGTCCGCAGGCGATGGTCAGCTTGTCGTCCAGCACCGTCCCGGCCATGCCTTCGCGCCCGATTACTTCGGCGGCAAGCACGCGATAACGGTCTTGCCCGATCTCGAAAAAGGCACCGGGAGCAGGGGCGAAGGCGCGCACTTGCCGTTCAATGAATTCGGCGTCGCGATGGAATTCTATCCGTGCCTCGCTCTTGTCGATCTTGGACGCATAGGTGGCTTCGGCATTGTCCTGCGGCACGGGATGGAGCGCGTCGAGGTCGATCAGTGTGCCAACCATCAATTGCGCGCCCAGTTCGGCCAGTTCCGCTGTCAGCTCGCCAGCCGTCTTGCGTTCTATCGGTGTGCGTGCGGTCGCCAGCATCGGACCGGTATCGAGCCCCTTTTCCATCTGCATGATGGTCACGCCCGTGACATGGTCGCCGGCAAGAATCGCCCGCTGGATCGGCGCTGCGCCGCGCCAATGGGGAAGAATGGAGGCATGTACGTTGAGGCAACCATGCTTCGGCGCTTCGAGAATCGGCAGAGGCAGCAGGAGCCCATAGGCTGCAACGATCGCGACGTCGGCATCGAGGGCGGCAAATTCCGCCTGTGCATCGAGATCTTTCAGCGTTGCGGGATAGCGGACTTCGATCCCGCGAATCTCCGCCTCTTTCTGGACGGGGGAGGGTTGAAGCTGTTTTCCCCGGCCAGCCCGGCGTGGTGGCTGGGTATAGACGGCGGCGATCGTGTGCCCTGCATCGTGCAGCGCGGCCAGTGTCGGCACCGAGAAGTCCGGCGTTCCCATGAAGATGATGCGCATATCCTGCCTCTAGCCGCTCGAACTCGGGCTGTCGAAGGATGACGAGACACGCAATGGCGGAAAAACCGCCAGAGTGGACTTCGACAAGCCGCATTGAGCGGATAAAGGGGAGCCTATGGCATCGCAAGAGATCGAGACGCTTGCTTCTGCATTGGCCCGGTTGCCCGGCCTGGGGCCGCGTTCGGCGCGCCGGGCCGTGCTGTGGCTGGTCAAGCGGCGGGAAACCGCTTTGGCGCAACTGGTGGGTGCTTTGGTCGAGGTGCAGGAAAAGCTCGTCGAATGTGCGGTCTGCGGCAATGTCGATACGCGTGACCCATGCGGTATCTGCGCCGATCCCCGCCGCGATCAACGCGCGCTTTGCGTGGTGGAGGATGTGGCCGACCTCTGGGCACTGGATCGTGCAAAGCTGTTTACCGGGCGCTATCACGTCCTTGGTGGGCGGCTTTCGGCGCTGGAAGGGGTGCGTCCGGAAGACCTGACGATCGACAAGCTGATCGGCCGCATGGAAGCGGGCGGGATCGACGAAGTCGTATTGGCGATGAACGCGACGCTGGAAGGGCAGACTACCGCTCATTACATTGCGGAACGGCTGGAAGGTTATCCGGTGCGGATTACCCAGCTTGCCCACGGTCTGCCGGTCGGTGGGGAACTGGATTACCTCGACGAAGGGACGTTGGCGCAAGCGCTCCGCGCACGGCGGCCGATGGCCTGAAATTCTCCCGATATCCCGACCTTGGGCAGCACGCGCGTAATGCTTGCAGCCGGGCCTGCCGCACACTATCTGGCATGCATGGCTATTCGTGAAATCCTGGAAGTGCCGGACCCCCGGCTGAAGACCGTGTCCAAGCTGGTGGAACAGTTCGATGACGAGCTGAAAACGCTTGTCGAGGACATGTTCGAAACGATGTATGATGCCCCCGGTATCGGGCTCGCCGCGATTCAGGTCGGCGTTCCGCTACGCGTGCTGGTGATCGACCTTCAGCCCGAGGATCCCGATGCGGAGCCGGAAGAGTGCACCGCGCACGGCGGCCACCATCATACGCATCAGCCGACGAAGAAGGAACCACAGGTCTTCATCAACCCGGAAATCCTCGATCCGGCGGAAGAACATTCCATCTATCAGGAAGGTTGCCTGTCGGTGCCGGACATCTACGCCGAAGTCGAACGCCCGGCGACTTGCCGGGTGCGCTGGCAGGATCTTGAAGGGAATGTGCACGAGGAAGCGATGGAAGGCCTGATGGCCACCTGCATCCAGCACGAGATGGATCATCTCGAAGGCGTGCTGTTCATCGACCACCTTTCGCGGCTGAAGCGGAATATGGCGCTGAAGAAGCTGGAAAAGCTGCGCAAGGCAGCGTGATTTCCACATCTTTGGTTGAGATTGCTTTGTGGAATTCTCATTGTTTGCTAGGTTCCCCTTTCGTTCTAGAAGGGAGGAGCCTTACGAACATTGCGAAGCGCCGGGGGGCGGACCACCCACCTCTGATCTGCTTGTGTTAAACGCAAAGACGTACTGACGCTTGGATAGCTTTGCCAGGCAACCCCTCCTCCAGGGGATGTGGGCCTCAGCTTGCTTGAACGCGTGAATCTTCGTCTGATGCTTCCCTGACCAGGCATATTTGTCAGAATTAATGGACCGCAGCGAAAGGAGGTCGGCATGTGCCGTCTATACTCGCTGTGTCGACTCAACGACGGCGTCCATTGGCTGATTATTTCAGCTGACGGCTTGATTCTCAGTTGCTCGCCTTATGGCTTTGCGACTGAGGAGGAGGCGCTGCTTGATCTCAAATTTCGAGCCTGAGATTGAATGACACTATTAGCCGGCGAGATGACGTTGCATCTCGTCGGCGACAGTGGAAGGTAGGCAATGGATTCACAGCTACTAATTGTCTTTGTGTTGCTGCTTGGATTGGCAGTCGGAGCAGTGGGCGGTTGGTTCTTTGGCTCGCGCCCCATTGCCGATGTGCGTTCTCAGTTTGCCGCGCGGGATGCGGAGGCACGGGAACTCGATGCGAAATTCCGTCAGGCCATTACCGAGCTGGCGACGGCAAGCGAACGGGCACGGCAGGCTGATGATCTTGGCGCCAGGCTGGATGCCGCGCGGGAGGAATTGACCGGACTCAAGGCGCAGGCCGCCGGGTTTGAAGAACAGAAGCGGCTGTTGCTGGAAACGCGCGAGCAATTGCTCAAGGAATTTCAGAACACGGGCTCTGCCGTGTTGTCCAAGGCTCAGGAAGCGTTTCTGGAACGGGCGAACGAACGGTTCGGTCACGCCGAGAAAAGCTCTGAGCTCAAGATCAAGGCGCTGCTTCATCCGGTAGGGGAACGGTTGAAGCGTTACGAGGAACAGGTGACCGCGCTGGAGGCCAAGCGGGTCGATGCTTTCGGCCAACTGACTGGCTTGATCCAGTCCATGCGCGAAGGGCAGGAGGAAGTAAGGCGGGAAGCGCAGCGGCTGGGTAACAGCCTGACCAATGCCCCCAAGGCGCGCGGACGCTGGGGTGAGCATCAGTTGAAGAACCTGCTCGAAACCTGCGGTCTGTCGCAGCATACCGATTTTTTCCTCGAACAGTCGATCAATACCGAGGATGGACGGCTGCGGCCCGATGCCATTGTCCGCATTCCCGGCGGCAAGATGCTGGTGATTGATGCCAAGGTGTCACTCAACGCCTATCAGCAGGCATTCGAGGCCGACAATGACGAAGCTCGCCAGGCGGCGCTGGCCGATCACGTCCGGTCCATGCGCAATCATGTGCAGCAATTGGGTGCCAAGAGTTACCAGAGCCAGTTTGAGGATGCGCCCGATTATGTCGTGATGTTCGTACCGGGCGAACATTTTGTGGCCGCCGCGCTGGAACATGATCCGACGCTGTGGGATTTCGCTTTCGAAAAGAAGGTTCTGCTGGCCACGCCGACAAATCTGGTCGCGATCGCCCGCACGGTGGCGCAGGTTTGGCGGCAGGATGCACTGGCGCAGGAAGCGCAGGAGATCGGCCGGCTGGCGACAGACCTCTACGATCGGATCGCGATTGCTGCGGAACATTTGAAACGCGTCGGTTCCGGGCTGGACACGGCGGTCAACAATTACAATAAGTTTGTCGGCAGCTTCGAGCGCAACGTGCTATCGGCCGCGCGGAAGCTCAAGGACAAGGGGATTGAGACCGGACGGCGCGAAGCCGAAGAGGTTCCCCTTGTGGAGAGCGCGCCGCGTTATACCGGCGCGCAGGAGGATTAGTATCGCCGGGGCGGGATATCCCGCATGGGAAGGTTTGCCTGTCCCGGCCTTTGGAGCGATGGGAATGAAACGTTTAACGGCTTTGGCGTTGGTCCTTGCCCTGGTGGCTTGCAAGCAGGATCAGCCGGCCCCGTCGCAGAAGATCGCCAAGGCGGCCGATGAACTGATTGCCAAGGCGTCCGGCGCTCCGCCTGCCATCATGCTGGGAGAAGGCCAGTTTGCCCCGCGCGACGAATGCGCCGAAATTCCCGGGGCCAGCGAGTTTCGCGAACAACTGGCGCAAGTGGTCAGCGACCGCGACGTGGAAGGCCTGGTGACGCTCGTTGCCAACGATGTGCGGCTCAATTTCGGGGGTGGAGTAGGGGCGAACCTGCTACGTACGCACCTTACGCAGCCTGATCGCAACTTGTGGGACGAGCTTGAGGATATGTTGACCCTGGGCTGTGCGCAGAACGATCAGGGTGGCATTACGATACCCTGGTATTTCGATCAGGATTTCGGCGGCATAGATCCGATGAAGGGCATGATCGTGACGGGCGAGAATGTTCCGCTGCGTGCCGATGTGACCGAAGATGCCGAGGAATTGAAGACGCTTTCCTGGGATGTCGTCGAACTCGCCGGGGAATACCGGCCAGAGCAGCCGTTCCAGAAGGTGATACTGAACGGCAAGACCGAAGGTTATATCGCGACGGACAAGTTGCGGAGCCTCACGGGGTATCGTCTCATAGCTTCCAGCCGCAATGGCAAGTGGAGCATTACGAGCCTTGTCGCTGGGGAGTAGGGCCCGGTCCGACCTGTTCGAGCCGGGCGGAATGGCCGCTGGAGCGTAGTTCCAGCTTGCCTTCTTGCACCATGACCTGAGGCGCTGCGGACAGCAGTGTCACTATGGCCTGTTCCTGATCCCAGACCGGACCTTCGCAATACATTTCGGTTTGAGTCAGGGGGCCGGCCATCAGTCTTTCGTCTTCCACCCGCCAGGGGCCGCCCATGCCGTTGCACCCCAGATTGGCGCCAAGACGATCCTCACGAAATTCCAGATGGGCCTTGTCCGATACCGGCGGCGCACCGTCGATACTGATGAAGCGCCAACTGGAGTTGGCGAGCGCGTGGTATGGTTCCGCTTTCACGGTGCACCCGGTTAGAGCGATGGCGAACAGGCCGCCGATGACAGGCAATGCAAACTGCATGGCCCGCTTTCTAGCCGAGACGGGCTGAGCGTTCGCTGAACCGCTATGTAAAGCCTTGTTAAATTTCCAGTGCAGCAAGCACTTCATAGGCCAGAACGGCACCGGCAACGGCGGCGTTGAGGCTGTCAGCCCGCCCGCGCATGGGCATCGTGACGCGCAAGTCGCAGGCCAGCTCATATTCTTCCGGCAGTCCGCGAGACTCATTCCCGACCATGAGAAAGCACGGCGACTGATAAGGGGCGCCGCGATAGGGCACGGCATCGCGTAACGATGCCGCCACCAGTTGCCTCGGTCCGGCGCGCAGCCATGAGATGAACTCGTCCCAACGGGCCCGCGCGACTTTCTGCGTGAAGACCGCCCCCATGCTGGCGCGGACGGCTTCTACCGAAAACGGGTCTGCGCAATCGTCGATCAGGATCAGGCCGCCTGCACCCACGGCATCGCCAGTGCGCAGCATCGTGCCGAGATTGCCCGGGTCGCGCAGCGCTTGTGCCACCAGCCAGATCGGCGCCGAGGCCCGGTCTACACGCGCAAGCGAGGTGTCGAACTCGTCGAAGACGCCAGCGACGGCCTGCGGGTTGTCCTTACCGGTAATCTTGGCGAGCACCGCCTCGCTGACTTCCAGGATTTCTCCCCCATTGGCGACGACATCCGCTTCCAGCGCCGTGAGCAAAGGGTGCGGGGCACGGGTTTCGGCCATGACGAGCGTACGCGGCAGCAAGCCGGTCGTCCGCGCGTCGGTCAGCAGCCGAAGGCCTTCGGCCATGAAGCGTTTCTCGCGCTTGCGTAGCCGTGTGTCGCGCAGAGCGCGCAGGGCCTTCACTGTCGGATTGGACAAACCCGTGATAGTGCGCCGCGTGTCGTCCGGATAATTGCTGGTGTTCACTCTTCGCCGAAGCCGTCCGCAACCAGGCTCACCAGATCGTCAAGCACGCTCTGCGCGTCTCCGCCATCGACAGCGATTTCGATCATGTCGCCCTTGGCTGCGCCAAGCATCATCAAACCGAGAATCGAACCGCCGGCTGCCATCGCTCCATCCTTGCCGACGACCACCTTGGTGCCCTCGGGAACCCGGCTGACAGCTTCGACGAACTTGGCACTGGCGCGTGCGTGAAGTCCGCGCTTGTTGACGATCACAACCTGTTGCCGGATTGCCTCCATCCTTCTCCCCCCGTTTTGCCCGCTATCCTCAGGCTTCCTGGCCGAGGAATTCGGATGCCACCGTGATGTAATTGCGTCCAGCGTCGCGGGCGGCGGCCACGGCGTCGGTTATGGTCATGGCCTTCCGCGCACCGGCCAACCGGATCAGCATGGGCAGGTTGATCCCCGCAATGACTTCTACCTTGCCTGCCTCCATCAGGGAGATTGCGAGATTGGACGGGGTCCCGCCGAACAGGTCAGTCAGGATGATCGCGCCTTCACCGGAATCGACTTCCCGAATCGCACGGCGAATTTCGGCGCGGCGAGCTTCCATATCGTCATTGGGACCGATGCAGACCGTCACTACGGCCGATTGTTCGCCAACGACATGTTCCATGGCGTGGACGAATTCATCAGCCAGGCGGCCATGAGTCACCAGAATCATTCCAATCATGTAGGAAAACGGCTCCAATCAGGGCTCGGGGCCAAGTGGCCGGGATTGCCGGCTAGGATCATGGCTGTTGCGGCCCTTCGATCATTTCGGCGGTACGAGACGCCAAATTACGATGCAGGACAGTGGGCGAAAATCCGGCGGCGCGCAAGGCCCCGGAGATCTCCTCGGCTACGAAAACGGAACGATGGCGTCCGCCCGTGCAGCCAAAGGCGATGTTGACGTAACTTTTTCCCTGTTTTTCGTAGCGGGGAAGCAAGAGCAGCAACAGGTCGCGAATGCGTTCGAAACTCTCGGCATAGGCGGGATCCTGGCGGATATGCTCACCCACTGCAGGGTCCTTGCCGGTGAGTTCGCGCAGATCAGGGTCCCAGTGGGGATTGTCGAGATAACGCATGTCGAACAGCAGGTCGGCCATTGGGGGCATGCCTCGTGCAAAGCCGAAACTGCTGACGGTAACTGTCATCTCACGGGGCGCCGCGTCGGCGAATTGCCCGCGAATCGCCTGCTGCAAGTCATTGCTGGAAAAGTCGGTGGTCGTGACGACGGCATTTGCCCAGCGTCGGAGGGGCGACAGCAATTCGCGCTCGGCCGCGATACCGGTTGCAACCGGTTTGCCGTCCGCCAACGGGTGTCGCCTGCGATTTTCGTTGTATCTGCGTTCGAGTTCGCTGTCGGAGCAATCGAGAAACAGTGTGGAGATGAGCAGATCGTCGCGCGCGCTCAAATCCTTTACCAGCGCAATGATATCGGCAGGATCGAAGCCTCTGGTGCGAGTGTCGAAGCCGATGGCAAGCGGGGCACGCAGGCCAGTTTCGTTGTCCGCGCCTTCTTCCCCGATCAGCCGTTCCAGTAGCCTGACGGGGAAATTGTCGATCGCCTCCCAGCCGAGATCTTCGAGCACGCGCAGGGCGGTCGTCTTGCCGGCCCCCGACATGCCGGTGATCAGCAGGATTCGCTGGCGGCTATCTGAGGAATCGCGTCCCATCGGGGCGTCTGTGCGCCGAACCTTGACGAAAGGGAAGAGGGTTAACGGTTATGTCCCATGAAGGCGCAGTGCTGCCTCGGCACGCAAGGCCAGTGCGGGGCTGTCCGGCCAGAGGCGGATCAGGGGCAACGCCAGACCGTGCAATTCGATACTCTCCGGTGTTTCTACATAGCGCGGGGCGTTGCCATCGAGTCGAATGACCAGTGCGGCAGGCGCGGTGGTGCAGGGCACCTTCACAATTCCGACGTTGCGGATTTCGAGCAAGCCGGCGGTATTGGATGGGGGGGCGGCCCATAATTGGCCCTCTTGTAACGACAGTTCGACACCATCGTCTCCGACCAGAATCGCACCGCGGTCAATAAGCGCGAGCGCGAGGCTCGACTTTCCGCTGCCGGGGGGGCCTTCGATCAGCAGCGCGCGCTGGTTTCCCGCAGATCCTATCGCGACGCAGGTGGCTTGATGGAGAGAGCCGCTCATGGCTGTTCGCGCAGCGGAAGATCGAGGACGAGGCAGGCCCCCTGGGCTCCGTCCAACCTGTCTATAACGGAGAGAGTCCCGTCATGTGCTTCGGCAATGGTCTTGGCAATTGCGAGGCCCAGGCCGCTGTGCTGGCCGAAATCCTCTGCTTCCGGACGTATCGAGTGAAACCGTTCGAATACTTTTCTTCGCTCGCTTTCGGGAATGCCGGGGCCATGATCGCATACCATCGCCCACACCCGTTCCTGAGTGGTTGTCACGATGACGTCGATTTCTCCATCGGGCGGGGAAAAGGAAACTGCGTTATCCAGCAAGTTTTCGATCACGCGTTCGATCCGGGCGGGCACGCCGAGCACTTCGGCCGGCCCTGCGCCGCGCCGCTCCAGCCTGATGATACGGCCAGCGTTTTCGCCGCGATCTTCACGCGCACCGATTGCGTTGGCAATCAGCTTCTCGATATCGATCACTTCGAAAGTCGCGCGGCTCAATTCTGCGTCGATCCTGCTGGCATCGGCAATTTCGGTAACGAGTCTGTCGATCCGGCGCACATCGTGAATGGCAATGGCCGTCAACTGGCGGCGGAGTTCGGGATCGCTGACCTTGTCCAGTGAATCGAGCGCGCTGCGCAGGCTTGCCAACGGGTTCTTGATCTCGTGCGCCACGTCGGCGGCAAAATGTTCGACGGCGTCGATTCGCTGCCTCAGTGCACCGGTCATGTCTGAAATAGCGCGCGCAAGCATACCGATTTCGTCGCGGCGTTCGGGCAGGCGGGGAACTTCCACTTCGCGGTCGCGGCCAAGCCGAACCCGCACGGCGGCACGAACCAGCGTGCGCAGGGGCTGGACTATCGTGCGCGCCAGAAACAGCGAAAGCTGGATCGAAACGGCCAGCGCGATCGCAACGATAATTGCCAGGGTCTGGCGTGCATCCCGTACATCCTGGGTTATGTCGATGGCGTTGCGGGTGGTCAGCAGCATCGCACCCTCCGTACCGACTGGCGCGGCGGCGGAAATCACTGGCGTACGGTCAGGAGCATACCGCAGAGTTATATGCGTGCGCATTTCCGCCCGGGCCTGCTCCAGTTCCGGCCATGCACTCGCGCTCAGGTCATCGGGCTCCTGATAAGGTGGTATGGGTGGCGCGCCGAGCAAGGCATCCATGCCCTTGTCCAGTATGCGTGCCGCCTCCTGATACCAGGGCTCCGTCGCCGGATCGGTAAGGGTGAAGGAAGGGCCGGCAAGCTCGAAGCTGTCGGCCACCAGTTTGCCCTGCTTGTTGTATAACCGCAGCCGCAGTCGCTGCTCCTTGCCTAACTGAAGGAGTAGAGTGCGCTGGCGTTCAGGTGAAGAGACGACCAGTGCTTCGGCGGTGATCTGCGCTTCGCTTTGGGCCAGCTTGAAGCGTTCGGCCAGGAGCTGCTTGCGATAGGAATCGAGATAGAACAGGCTACCGGCGAGCAGGGCGAGTGCGATGATATTGACGGCCAGAATACGCGTGGTCAGCGATGCGCGCCGGGTCCAGAACAACCGTCGGGGCCTGTGTTCCGGATGGATCGGAGTGTCAGGCGTCTCCAAAGCTGTATCCTGCGCCATATAGTGTTTCGATGGCGGTGAATTCCGGATCGGTTGCACGGAATTTGCGACGCATCCGTTTGATATGGCTGTCGACCGTCCGGTCGTCCACGAACACGTCGTCAGGGTAGGCGGCGTCCATCAACTGGTTGCGCGATTTGATGATGCCCGGACGGCTCGCCAGTGCTTCTAGTATAAGGAATTCCGTAACGGTCAGTGACACCGGCTTTCCTCCCCACGTGACGTGGTGGCGGGCAGGGTCCATTTCCAGGCGGCCGCGGATGAGGATTTCCTGCGGATCGTTGTTTTCGCTCCCGTCATCTTCATCGCTGGCCGGGGTGGGGCCCCGCTTCCTGCGCAGGATGGCGCGAATACGGGCAATCAGCAGGCGCTGGCTGAAGGGTTTGGCAATATAGTCGTCTGCGCCCATGGCGAGGCCTGCTTCCTCGTCCAGCTCGTCATCCTTGCTGGTTAGGAAGATCACGGGAATGTCGGACGTTTCCCGCAATCGCCGCAGCAACTCCATGCCGTCCATTCTCGGCATCTTGATATCGAACACGGCCAAGTCGGGCGGATTCTCGCTCAAGGCTTTGAGGGCGGTGCTCCCGTCCGAATAGACTCGGGTGACGAAGCCTTCTGCTCTGAGGGCGATCGAGACGGTCGTCAGAATATTGCGATCGTCATCCACCAGGGCAATGGTGCAAGGCGTTTCTGCGGGACAGTCTGATGCCATGCGGGAAGAAGGTTTCGCTGTAAAAGGGGTGAAGGGAGAATCTAGCGGGAGTGCGGGCAGGAGACAACGCACTTGACGCATGCCGCGCAACGCAGGTGCGGTAGATTATTGAATAAAAACCGTAATGAAAAGCATTTCGGTGGGAAAATTGACGTACGTCATTTGCGCGACTATGCGCGGGCCAGCCGCCGCCGGGAACCGGTTGTGATATCGGGCGTGTCACCCGGCACAGTGCGCCCTGTTTTGGCCAGTCTGGAGAAGACGTTGACAGTTTCGCTTTCG
>NZ_JRQQ01000010.1 GCF_001625325.1 Croceicoccus estronivorus | reverse complement strand
GACCCAGTCACGTTGCCCAGAGGATAGCGCAAGTCGGATGGGTCGATGAGAGCGGGGCCCAGAGACTGGGAGGAATGCAATCACCGATTTTCTGGCATTCATTCGGAAGCACGGCAACCTTAAGAAGGCTTGGCAAACCATTAAAGTTAATGGCAACCGCTCTTCTTCTCCCTACGTTAAAGACGATATCGAAAAGTTCTCGACTTCCGAGGATTCAAACATCCGCTCAATATCCACAAAGATTCAACACGGAACCTACGAGTTTTCGCCCGCTAGGGGAATCGCCTTAGAAAAACCTAATAAGCCAGGCAGTGTCCGGCCAATTGTGATTCCGCGTGCGCAGGATAGGTTGGTCCAAAGATGTATATTGGATGCTCTGATCTCAGATCCAACTCTACGCGCGGAAGCATTTCAACCAACCAGTTTCGGCGGCGTTCCAAAACGTAGCAGCACTGAACTCGCAGGGGTCCCCGCAGCGATAAAGGCTGTAATGGATGCGATAATATCGGGTGGAACTCATGTTATTATAGCGGATATTGCATCATTTTTTTCTAATATTCGAAAATCAGACGCTGCGCTAAAAATATCGAAATACAGCTCAGATCCTAAATTCATTGAACTTTTCAATCGCGCAATCAAAGTCGATCTCGACAACCATGAAATAATATGGCGACATAAAGACGCTTTTCCTTATGGCGACATTGGGGTTGGGCAAGGAGTATGTCTGTCACCATTCTTGGGAAATCTCGTATTGAGTGACATCGACAAGGAACTCAATATGGGTGACTGCTCGTGCATTCGTTATGTAGATGATATCATCATCATCGCCCCTTCTGGGCGAGCCGCTTCCGCACGCTTTCGTAAAGCGAAAAAACTGCTTCAAGACAAGGGAATGGAATTTTCGCACGAAAAAACATCAATTACCCCAATAGAGGTAAGTCAGAAATTTGAGTATTTGGGAATAGAGTTCAATAATAGAATGATTCGACCTTCTCAAAAATCGCGCAATAGCATATTAAAAAGAACAATGGATGTAGCATCCCTTTCACTTCAGATGATAAAAAGCTCGCAAAGTGCCTCTGAATTTAACACTAATTACTCAATTCCGCGCACACTCTCAAAGATATCTGGAATGTCTCGAGGATGGGCAAACCACTATCGATTTTGCAATGATATTGAGACAATTATAAATGTAGACCGAAAAATATCAAATTCATTTCTTTCGTACTCAAAAAAATCTATTGAAATAGCAAAACAAAAGATAGACGAAGGGAAACAAGATTTAGCCGCATCTTATTTAGGGTATTCAGGAATGACGGGAGTAGATTTCGATCCATTCGGCTGGGATCAATAAAAAATTCATATCCCACTCATTTCCCCAACATCCCCTTCAAATACTGCCCGGTAAAGCTGCGCTCATTCGCGGCGACCTGCTCCGGCGTGCCTTCCGCCACGATCTCGCCGCCGCGCACGCCGCCTTCCGGGCCGAGGTCCAGAAGCCAGTCGGCGGTCTTGATGACATCCAGATTGTGTTCGATCACCACCACGCTGTTGCCCTGATCCACCAGCCGGTGCAGCACTTCCAGCAGCTTGCGGACATCCTCAAAATGGAGGCCGGTGGTCGGCTCGTCCAGAATATACAGCGTCTGCCCGGTTGAACGGCGGCTGAGTTCCTTGGCCAGCTTCACCCGCTGCGCCTCCCCGCCGGACAGCGTGGTCGCCTGCTGGCCCACTTTGACATAGCCGAGCCCGACTTCGTTCAGCATGTGCATCTTGTCACGGATCGGCGGGACGGCCTTGAAGAATTCCTCCGCATCCTCGATCGTCATGTCGAGCACGTCGGCAATGCTCAATCCCTTGAACTTCACTTCCAGCGTTTCACGGTTGTAGCGTTTGCCGTGGCATTCCTCGCACGTCACATAGACGTCGGGCAGGAAGTGCATTTCGATCTTGATCAGGCCGTCGCCATGGCATGCCTCGCACCGGCCGCCCTTGACGTTGAAGCTGAACCGGCCCGGCTTGTACCCGCGCGCCTGGCTTTCCGGCAGGCCCGCGAACCAGTCGCGGATCTGGGTGAACGCGCCGGTATAAGTCGCCGGGTTGCTGCGCGGGGTGCGGCCGATGGGCGACTGGTCGATCTCGATCACCTTGTCGCAGAATTCCAGCCCGGTGATCTTGTCATGCGCCCCGGCGATGATCCGCGCCCCGTTGAGCTGCCGCGCGGCCCCGGCGTGCAGCGTGTCGATCGTGAAGCTGGACTTGCCCGAACCGGACACCCCCGTCACGCAGGTGAACGTGCCGAGCGGGATCGACGCGGTGACATCGCGCAGGTTGTTCGCCCGCGCGCCATGGACGGTCAGCTTGTGCCCGTTGCCCTTGCGCCGCTGTTTCGGCACAGCGATTTCCCGCGTGCCGTTGAGATAGGCGGCGGTCAGGCTGTCCTTGCTTTTCAGGATCTGTTTCAGCGTGCCTTCGGCCACCACCTGCCCGCCGTGGACACCGGCGCCGGGGCCGAGATCGACGATGTAGTCCGCGGCGCGAATGGCATCCTCGTCATGTTCGACGACGATCACCGTATTGCCGAGATCGCGCAGGTGCTTCAGCGTTTCCAGCAGCATGTCGTTGTCACGCTGATGCAGGCCGATGCTGGGTTCGTCCAGCACGTAGAGCACGCCGGACAGCCCGCTGCCGATCTGGCTGGCCAGGCGGATGCGCTGGCTTTCCCCGCCCGAAAGCGTGCCGCTCGTCCGGTCGAGGTTGAGATAGTCCAGCCCGACGTTGTTGAGGAACCCCAGCCGCTCGTTGATTTCCTTGAGAATGGCTCTGGCGATCTGGTTCTGCTGCTCGCTCAATCGGGTGTGGAGCCCGGCGAAGAACGCCAGTGCATCGGACACGGAAAGCTGCGTCGGCCCGGCAATGTCCTGCCCCGCGACTTTCACCGCCAGCGCCTTCTCGTTCAGCCGCTTGCCGCCGCAGGTCTCGCACGGCTGGGCCGTCTGGTACTTGCTCAGTTCCTCCCGCATCCAGGCGCTGTCGGTTTGCAGCATCCGGCGGTTGAGATTGCCGATCACCCCTTCGAACGGCTTGGAGACGGTGTATTCCTTCTTCCCGTCCTTGAACGTCAGCTCCACCGGCATGCCGCCCGTGCCGTGCAGGATAATCATCCGCTGGTCCGGTTCGAGCGCGTTCCACGGCGTCGTCAGATCGAAGTCATAGGCCCGCGCCAGGCTGGACAGCACCTGCATGTAATAGGGCGACGGCGGGTTGCTCTTGGCCCAGGGAGCCACTGCGCCCTGCTTGAGCGTGAGATTTTCGTTCGGCACCACCAGTTGCGGGTCGAACAGCAGCTTTTCCCCCAGCCCGTCGCAAGCCGCGCAGGCCCCCTGCGGCGCGTTGAAGCTGAACAGCCGCGGCTCGATCTCCTCGATCGTGAAGCCGGATACCGGGCAGGCAAACTTCTCCGAAAAGACGATGCGGTTGGCGGGAATGCCCGCGCCTTTCAGCTGGCCCCCGGTCGCGTTGGGGCCGCCCTGGTCCGCATCGCGCCCCGGCACGTTGCCATCGGCCAGATCGACATAGGCCAGCCCTTCGGCCAGCTTCAGCGCGGTTTCGAAACTGTCGGCCAGCCGCGTTTCGATATCCTCGCGCACGGCCAGCCGGTCGACCACCACTTCGATGTCATGCTTGTACTTCTTGTCGAGCGCCGGGGCGCTTTCGATCTCGTACATCTCGCCGTCGATCCGCACGCGGGTGAAGCCGGCCTTCTGCCATTCGGCCAGTTCCTTGCGATATTCGCCCTTGCGCCCGCGCACCACGGGGGCGAGCAGGTAGAGCCGCGTCCCTTCGGGCAATTCCATCACCCGGTCGACCATGTTGGAAACCGTCTGCGCCTCGATCGGCAGGCCGGTGGCCGGGGAATAGGGCACCCCCACCCGGGCCCACAGCAGGCGCATGTAGTCATAGATTTCCGTTACCGTCGCGACAGTCGAGCGCGGATTGCGGCTGGTCGTCTTCTGTTCGATCGAAATCGCGGGGCTGAGGCCGTCGATATGTTCGACGTCCGGCTTCTGCATCATTTCGAGAAACTGCCGCGCATAGGCGGAGAGACTCTCCACATAGCGCCGCTGCCCTTCCGCATAGATCGTATCGAAGGCGAGGCTGGATTTCCCGGAGCCCGAAAGCCCGGTGATGACGATCAGCTTGTCACGCGGCAGGTCGATATCCACGCCCTTGAGATTGTGTTCCCGGGCGCCGCGGACGGAAATGGTTGTAAGAGGCATGGAGCGCGATCTGGGGTCTTGGAGGGAAAGAGTCCAGAGGCACGATCACCGCACCCCCGGCCCAGGCAATGTTCCGCAAATGTTCGCATTCGTCAAGGCCGCGCTAACGGATAGGGTTAAGTTCCACAGGATCGGCCCTGTTTCATGGGGTTCCCGCGATCCCGGTTTGCAATGAACCGCAAGTTGAAGCACTCTTACGACCGGGTTTCGCGGAGAATATCATGACCATCAAACTGTCTCACAATCTCGTCGTCTTCGGCGCAGCATTTGCCGTGCTGGGTTTCACCCCGCTTGCCGCGCAGGAAGAACCTGCCGCTGCCCCACAGGCCACGGCGGAAGCACCGGACCCCGAGGCGCCCGAACGCGCCCGGCTGAACCGGGAACAGGCGGAGCTGGCCAGGCAGCAGCTGGAACAAAACACCGCCAGCCAGGAAGCGCATGACGAGGCGGTACAGCAGCGCGAAGCCGCCATTCGCGAACAGGAGGCGGCCACCGCGCGGGCCAAGGCCGATTACGACGCGGCAATGGCCCAATGGCGCGCCGATGTGGAAGCGTGCAAGCGCGGCAATCACAGCCGTTGCGCAGCAGGTCAGTAAGGCGTCAGCAAGGCCCGTCTGCCACGGCAGCAACACCTGTACGCCGGAACGGATAACTGAAAAAGAAGGTGGCGATGATCCTTGGCTCCTGCTTAAGGGGCCGGGATCACACAAGCAGAGAGCGTGCCGCAAGCCGCCCTGAACCGGAGAGAATGCCCCATGGACCTGCGTGAAGTTGCCGATCGGCTGGAAATCAACGAAGTCATCGCCCGTTATTGCCATGCCCTCGACCTGAAGGACTGGCCTGCTTTCCGCGCGCTGTTCACTGAAGACGCCGCTCTGGACTTCACGGCATTCGACGGCCCGAAGGGTGGCGTCTCCGATGTCGAGGCTTTCCTGCGCCCGATCGTCGAAAGCCTGGCCGGGACACAGCATATGACAAGCGCCGTGATGATCGATCTCGATGGAGACGAGGCATCCGCACGGTCCGCCGCCATCGTACCGATGACCGCCAATGAGGGTGGCGTGGAAAAGACGATGTTCAATGGCCTGTGGTACGAAGACAAGCTGGTCCGCACACCGTCAGGCTGGCGTTTTCGGGAACGTACCCAGGTGAGAGGCTGGGTCTTCACCCCGGCCTGAATACAACTGCACGGCAGCTCAATGCCGGTCTGCTTCGGAATTACGGCGTGTTTCAGGCCGTCTCTTCCGTGCAACCGGGCTTCATCCTGAAGCCACGGCTGCACGATCGAGCGCCTGTGTCCGCAATGAACCGCAGGCAGGCCGCCCCTTACTTCTTGCCCCAGACCTGGCCAAAGACGAACTCGTCGCCCGTTTCCGCCTGGAACGAGTAGGCCATTTCCCCGGCTTCCGGGCCGAAGAACGCACCCGCGAATCCGCCGGTCGTGCCTTCGCCGAAACCGCCGGAGAATCCAGCGCCCGATATGGCCCCGGTCCCATGCAGGGAAGTGAATGCAGTCAAGGCGCCGCCTTCGACCGGCGTCCCTTCCAGCGTGAGGTCGGTTGCCACGGTAGCCCCTTCGAAATTGGCCGTGAACGTGGCGCTGGAGCCGGAGAGATTATAGAAACCGCCCTTGTATCCGCCCACGCTCATGGCCGTCGTATAGGTCGCTGAACCAGTCGTCGGCACGTCTTCAGCCTGCGTCGTGACACCGAACACCGCAAGTTCGGCAGTCGGCGCAGGAGATGCCTGGTCCAGGAACGTCGCGATACGGGTATAGCTGAGATCGACGCCGCCCACCGCCGGGCGCGCGATCTGCAGGGAATGGCCGTCCTTCTCGAACACATCGACACTATCGGTCGAGATCAGCGGATTGTAGTCGGCCATCCCGAAACGCACCGTCGCACCACCCGGCACGGCAACTTCGATTTCGTCGGCGTCGAGGTAATAGTGCGCGACGGCCCCTTCATCCAGCGGGCGCGTGGCGCCGGGTGCAGGCGCCCCGAAGTTCCCGTTGAGAGAATAAGTGATGCCCGCGGTCTGGAACGTCTGGTCGCCGGTCAGTTCATCGAATGTCCGATACGCAGACGGTGTGGGGTCGGGAGTCGGCTCAGGCTCAGGCTCTGGCTCTGGCTCTGGCTCAGGAGTTGGCTCCGGTTCCGGTTCGGGCTCCGGTTCCGGGGTCGGCTCCGGCTCGGGCGTTGGTTCAGGCTCAGGGGTCGGTTCCGGGTCAGGCGTGGGTTCGGGCGCGGGAGCAGGTTCGGGCGGGGGTGCGCTATTCACCTCGTCACCCCCTCCGCAAGCAGTCAGCATGCACGCAATCGAAAGCAGCGACACTTGTGCCGCCGAACGCAACTTACCCATGAATGAATTCCCCAAGAAAAAACGAAGTAATCAGAACGCGGCAGTAATTCCGAGTTCGGCAGCAACCCTATTGAAATCATATATTTCGACTGAGGATCGATTATATTCGTATTTCAGCCGCGCCAAGGGGGCGATTGAACCGATTCGGAGAGAACGGAACGTCGCAGCAATACTTGCGCTGTAGCGATTATCCTTGCGCAATCGGGGATAGAGAAACAGCCGCTGGTCCGCAGTCAGCCGCGAATAGCCGACGTTCAGAACCACGGTTGTCTTGCCGAATTCCCGGAACAGGAAGGCATCCATTCCGCCGCGCGTCCCGGAATAGCCGGGATCGCGGGCCACCGACCGCTGGGCGGATAGCTGTATCCCTCCCCCGGCGCGCGCGCTGAAAGCCCGCTCGACCGTGCCTGCCAGCATGTACCGGGTCGCATCCTCCAGATCGTTGCGGCGATTGTCGATACGCACCACCGAACCGTCCAGCCTCACCTGGCTGCGCTTGCCCGTGGGGTGCAGCCAGTTGCCTGTCACACCATATGTGAAGCTGTAGGGATCGCCCCCGTACCATCGCCAGGCCGCCAGCCCGGCAAGCGAGAGCCGGTCCCTCCCGGAACGCCATTGCGGCCCCATCTGGGCGGACAGCGCGATGTCGTTGAAATCGCGATGGCGATACAGGTCCGTATCGCCCGACACCCGCGCCAGCAGGTCGAGCCGGTGCGACAGCGGCACTCTTCCATAGGCCTGCCCTTTCAGCGACAGGCCGGTTCCCGATTTCGCCTTCGCATCGTCGTCCAGCGTGAAATCGCCGATGATCGTGCCGAGCGTATCCGCCCTGGTCGCCCGGTTGATATTGTTGCTGGGGGCCAGCGCCACTTCGAAACTGCCGCCGACGCGTTTGAGGCTTTCCAGCGCATTGGCATAGAACCGCACGATCTGGTCCACTTCCGGCGGCAGCCCGCTGGCGCGCACGGCGCGCAATTCGCGCCGGGCGGCGGAAAGGTTGCCCAGTTGCGCCTGCATCCGCGCAAGCTGGAGCCTGACCCCCGGCGTCTCCGGCCTTTCGTCCAGGATCTTGCGAAATTCGACAGCGGCCTCGCGATATTTGCCCTGCTTGTCGGCCAGCATCATGCCGAGGCGAAAACGCGCTTCCGTCCGCAGGTCGATGGCAGGATCGAGAGTCAGCGCGCGATAGGCCGCGCGGGCCGTGTCGTAATCGCCCCGGTCGCGCGCGGCATCGGCGAAGGCGAACATCTCCGCAGCGTTCAATTCCCGCTTTGGTGCGGCTTCATCTGCCGCCGGTGCACCATTCATTCCCGCATCCGGCCCGTTATTCAGCCGTTCGTTCCCGCCTTCGTTCAGGCCGGAAGCCAGCCCGTCCTGCGCCCAGACCGGGCGTGCGGATACAAGGCACAGCACCGCGGCTGCGCCGAATACATATCGTCGCATGATTACCCCCCAAGAGTGGGGTTGCCTTATCGCGCGGAGGGCCGATGTCCACCCGGAGCGCGTTTCTCCCCTGTTCAACTGCAACCATTTCGGGCACATCTCGGCCATTCCTCAAGGCCGCAAGATCAGGAGAGTCCCTTCCCGTGTCGTTCCGCAACCTGCTGCTTACCGCCACGTCCGCCATTTCCATTGCGAGTGTCCCGACCATGAGCCTTGCCGCCGAAAAGGGCGAAGCCGAAGCTGAAGCCCCCGCCGCAACCGCGCCTTCTTCCGGGCCGTTCGCCCACGTTTCCCCGTTGCCGTTTCAGGCCCCCGATTTCGCGCACATTACCGATGCCGACTATCAGCCCGCGATCGAAGCAGGCATGGCTGCGCAACAGGCGGAAATCGCGGCGATTGCCGCCAATCCCGAACCGCCCACGTTCGGCAACACGCTGGCCGCGCTGGAATGGTCGGGCCAGGAACTGAACCGCGCGCTCGCGGCTTTCTATGCCGTGGTCGGCGCGAACACGAACGACACGCTGGACGCCGTGGAAAAGGCGGTTTCCCCGAAGCTGGCCGCCCATGCGGACGAGATCTATCTCAACTCCCTGCTCTTCGCCCGGGTCAAGGCGCTGTATGACGGCCGGGACAACCTCTCGCTAAGCGCGGAACAGGCGCGGTTGCTGGAAGTGACCTACGACCGCTTCGTCAATGCGGGCGCACAACTGGGCGATGCCGACAAGGCCACGCTCAAATCGCTGAACGAACAGCTTTCCACGCTCGGCACCGAATTTTCGCAGAAGCTGACTCAGGCGACCAAGGATGCCGCGCTGGTCGTCGACGCGCGGGAGGAACTGGACGGGCTTTCCGATGCCGAGATCGAAGCCGCGGCGAAAGAAGCGACGGAGCGCGGGCTTGAGGGGAAATATGTCCTCAACCTCATCAACACGACGCAGCAACCGCAGCTTGCCAGCCTGACCAACCGCGAAACGCGCCGTCGGCTCTATGAAGCCAGCGTGACGCGCACTTCGCGCGGGGACGATAACGACACCCGCGCGATCATCGCGCAAATGGCGGAGCTGCGCGCCGAAAAGGCCGCCCTGCTCGGCTATCCGGACTATGCCAGCTACGCGATGTACGACCGCATGGTGAAGAACCCGGCGGACGCGCTGGATTTCATGGCCCGGCTGGTCACGCCGCTGGCCGACAAGCAACTGGCCGAAGCAGGCGAACTGGATGCGGCCATCATGGCCGATGGCGGAGATTTCTCCGTCCGTCCGTGGGATTGGGACTATTACGCGGAGAAAGTCCGCAAGGCGAAATACGATCTCGACGAAGCAAAGGTGAAGCCATACTTCGAGCTGACCCGCGTGCTGGAAGACGGCGTCTTCCATGCGGCGAACATGATGTACGGGCTGACTTTCGAGCGGCGCACCGATATTCCCGTCTATCAGCCCGATGTGACGACCTACACCGTCTATGACAAGGACGGGTCGGAACTGGGCCTGTTCTATTTCGACCCCTTCGCCCGCCCCAACAAGCAGGGCGGCGCCTGGATGGGCAATTTCGTCGAACAATCGCGGCTGCTCGGCACCAAGCCGGTGATCTACAACGTGCTGAACATTTCGAAAGCCGCCGCAGGCGAACCCCAGCTGGTGAGCTGGGACAACGTGGTGACGCTGTTCCACGAATTCGGCCATGCCCTGCACGGCCTGTTCGCGGATCAGGACTATCTCTCCGTTTCCGGCACCAACACCGCGCGCGATTTCGTTGAGTTTCCCAGCCAGTTCAACGAGAATTTCGCCAGCCAGCCGGCCATCCTGTCACACTATGCCAAGCATTATCAGACGGGCGAAACGATCCCCGATGCGCTGGTCGAAAAGATCGACCGGGCCAGCAAGTTCAATCAGGGCTATGCGCTGGGCGAAGTCGTGGCCGCGGCGCTGCTGGACATGAAGTGGCACGCACTCAAGGCCGGGCAGAAGGTGCCGGATGCCGATGCGTTCGAAAAGGCCGCGCTGGATAGCCTGGCCCTGCGGGTCGATCTGGTCCCGCCGCGTTATTACAGCCCCTATTTCCGCCACATCTGGGACCACGGTTATGCGGCAGGCTACTATTCCTACCTCTGGACCGAAATGATCGCGCATGACGCATTCGCCTACATGATGAATCAGGGCGGCGGGCTGACGCGCGAGGCAGGCGACACGTTCCGGGCGAAGATCCTCAGCCGCGGCAACACGATGGACTATGCCGAAATGTATCGCGCCTATGCCGGGCGCGATCCGCAGATCGACGCCATGGTGGAAGCACGCGGCCTCGGCCCGGACAGCGGCGAATAAGACGCACAGCGGCCCCGCCGGAGAACCGGGCCTAGCGCGTGGCCAAAGCCCGCGCGCCCGGTTCGCCCAGCCAGCGGGCCGCGACGCCCCACACCCGCGCGATGACGGCTTCCGACAGCGCCTCTTGCGGCGGCCCGTCGGCTGCCAGCCGCCCCTGTTCCAGAACCAGCACCCGGTCCGCATGATTCATTGCCAGAGCGAGATCGTGCAGCACCAGAACAACGCCAGCCCCACGCTGCGCCGCTTCACCCAGCCGGGCCAGCAATGCGAGCTGATGCGCGAGGTCGAGCGCGGCAAGCGGTTCGTCGGCCAATATCCAGCGGGGCTGGCCCGCCAGCACCCGCGCCAGCAACGCCCGCGCCTTTTCCCCGCCTGACAGCTGCGACACAGGGCGCTGGGCCAAAGGCTGAAGATCGAGCGCCGCGATGGTCGCCTCAATCGCGGCAGCCCCCGCTCCTGCCGCATCGCCATGCGGCAGACGCCCCAGAGCGACGAGGCTGTCCACCGATACGTCCCATGCGACTTCGGCGGATTGCGGAAGATAGCCGATGGCCTTCGCCCGCACTCGCGGCACGAGACCGGACAGCGCGCCTCCATCCAGCAGCACCTGCCCGCTGTCGGGCCGCAGCAATCCCGCCAGCGTGGAAAGAAGGGTCGATTTACCGGCACCGTTGGGCCCGCATATGGCCGTGACCGTTCCGGGTTCGAGCGCGACCGAAAGCCCGTGCAATGCCGGATGGTGGCCAAGGGTAACTGCGATGTCGCGCGCTTCCAGCATCACGCCATCCCCCGCCGCATGCGCAACAGCAAGGCCAGGAAGAACGGTGCGCCAAGCAGGCTCAGGGCGATGCCCAGCCGCAATTCGGTAACCAGCGGCAGAATGCGGCAAAGCGCATCCGCGACAAGCACCAGCAGGGCACCAGCCAGCGCACTGGGCACCAGCAGCGAAGATGGCCGCCGGTCGGTAAGCGGACGGACGAGATGCGGCACGATCAATCCGACGAAGCCGACGACCCCCGCCACTGCCACTCCCGAACCGACTGTCAGCCCGACCCCCGCGATCAGCCATGCCTGCAATTGTACTGGCTGGATTCCCAGCGAACGGGCCGCCGCCTCACCCAGCGTCAAGGCATCCAGCCCCCTGCCTGCCCTTGTCAGGCACACGATCCCCGCCAGAGTGAGCGGCGCGGCCAGCCAGACTTCATGCCACCCCCGGTCGGTCAACGCCCCCATCAGCCAGGTGACGATTTCGGAAACCGCGAACGCATTCGGCGCGAAACTGATGAGCAGCGAAGTCAATGCCCCGGCCAGACTGGCCAGCATCATCCCCGCCAGAGTAAACAGGGCAATCCCGCCTGTCCGCCCGGCAATCAAGGCCAGCAGCGCCATGGCCCCTGCCGCACCCGCAAGAGCGAACAGTGGCAACAGCCACGCCGTGGCAAGGCCGAGAAACAAGGCCAGCACAGCCCCCAGCGCCGCCCCCGGTGCAATGCCGAACAGGCCGGGATCGGCCAGCGGATTGCGCAAATAGCCCTGCATAGCCGCACCCGCCGCGCCCAGCCCGGCCCCGACTACGATCGCAAGGATACCGCGCGGCAATCGCAGTTCCATCAGGATCACTGCGGCATTGGGCGTGCTCCAGGGGTCAAGCCATATCCGCCCTGCCAGCAGCGACAGCGGCAAGGCGATGACCAGCAGAATCGCGAACAGCCATGTCGCCCGATGCTTCATGCGACCGGCCCTTTCCGGGTCGGAGATTGCGCGGTTGCGGCATCCCGTTCGCGCCGCACTTCCGACAGTCTTGCAACGGCGCGGATAATGGTCGGCCCGCCGCAATAGAGCAGACCGGGATCGAACCGCGCCCTCTGCGTTCCGGTCAAGGCATCCAGTGCGGGATGCGCAAGCATCCGGTCTTCCCCGTCGCCCGGCGTCCCTGCCGTCAGGATCAGTTCCGGCGGATCGGACAGCATCTCTTCCAATGGCAGGTAATCGGCCTGCCCCAGCCCCCGTTCGGCGGACTGGCTGACAAAGCCCGTGCGCCGCATCAGATCGCTGACCAGCGCATCGTGCCCCGGCACGATACCGCCGGATTGCCACACGACAGTTGCAATCGGGCGATGGCCGGGCGACGGTGCTGCGGCATCCAGTGCTCGTTCTATCCGGGCGACCAGAGCCTCCCCCCGTTCGGGGTGGCCCGCCAGCCGGGCAATACGGCGAACGCGGGCCAGACTATCACCCACATTGTGTTCGATGGCGAACGCTTCGACCTTGATCCCCATCCGCTGAAACCCGTCCCGAGTGGCCGGGGGCATGAACGTGCCCGCCATCACCACATCGGGCTTCAGCGCCATGACCTCTTCCACAGTACCACCGGTAGCGCGGAACTGGCGCGCCACTGCAAGCGGCATCGAACTGGCGCGCGGATCGCGGCTGTAATGCGAAATCGCCAGAATCTGTTCGGGATCGGCCACTTCGGCCAGGATCGCATCGACACAGGGGTTCAGCGAAACGATGGCCGGATGGTCCCGTTTCGCCGTGTCCGGTGCCCCGGTGCATCCTCCCATGGTCAGGGCCGCCGCGCAGGCCAGCCCACCATGGAACACCGCCCGGATCAAGCGCATCCCCCGCGTGTGCGGGAACGGCTCTGCCGGGCGGTTTCCAGTCAATGCTATTTCCTCAACCGAACGCCGAAATAGGCGGCCCGGCCTTGTGTGCCATAGCCCGCGGCAATCGCATAATCCTGGTCCCAGACATTTTCGACGCGGCCAAACAGCTCGATCATGTCATTGACCCGGTAGCTCGCCCGGATATCGCCCAGCGCGTAACTGTCGAGCTTTGTCGCATTGGCGCGATCGTCGAAGGCATCGCCGACCACGCGCACATCGAACCCCAGTGCCAGTCCCATGGTGCTTTCCCAATCGAGCGAAGCGGAAACCATGTGCGCCGGACGGCGGGCGAAATCGGCGCCGCGATACACGTCTCCCGGCGTGCGGTTTTCCGTGTCGGTATAGCTGTAGGCGAACTGGCTGGAGAGGCCGGGTGCCCATTGCAGGCCCACTTCCGCCTCGATGCCTTGCGCCCGCCCCTTGCCGACATTGTAGTAAAAACCGGACGGGCGCGTGGCGCAGAGCGGAGCCGTACCCGACCAGCAACTGAAGAAGTCGATCAGGTTCTTCGAATCCCGGCGATAGGCCGTCAGAGAGAGATAGACCGGATCGCCCCGCTCCCCATGGCTCACGCCGACCTCGTACCCCTTGCTGCGTTCCGGCAGCAGGTCGGGGTTCCCGTATTGCGACAGCAACTGGTACAGTGTCGGCGCCTTGAACCCTTCGCCATAGGCGGCGCGCAAACGCCAGCCGGGCGCGATTTCGTAGGCGCCATTGGCACCGAACGTCCATTCCCCGCCGAAATCGGAATGATCGTCGTACCGCATACCGGCAGTCACGATCAGACGATCCCCATAATAACCCAGCAGGGCATGAACGCTGCCGTTGTGCGCCTTTCCGGCGTCCGGCGCGTTGCTGAACCGGCTCCATTCGTAATCGCCGCCGAAATCAAGTGCGAGCTGGCCCGGCAAGGCGACCCGTCCGAACAGCTCCGCCCGTTCGGAGCGGCCGTCGATGCTGTAAGGATAGGAGGGATCGTCTCCCACCCGCTCCGTGTCGGAGATGGAGAAGCCCGCGTTCAGTTTCAGAATGCCGACATCGTAAAGCGCGCCGACGCGGCCCGACCAGGCGCGCAGCTTTTCCGTCACGTCCGCATCGGCGAAAGTGTAATTGGGCGGCGGATAACCGTCGAGATCGACTTTCCCGTGCGTGTAACGCGCATTGGCCGTGAGCGAGAGCGTCTCGGTCACATGATAACGTGCGCGACCGGCGAGGTTGTACTGCCTGTACCCGTCCTTCTCGGTGCCGGAAGCCGCGGATGAATAGCCACCCGCATCGACGAAGCCGGCGGACAGCGCCGCCTCCAGCTTTTCATTCGTCATTCCGGCAGCGGCAGAGGCGGTTACCCGGTCGTCCCCGCCATATTCGACACTGGCGGAATAGCCGTTTTCAATCCGGGTGACGATGTTCATCACCCCGCCCATTGCCTGACTGCCCCAGACAACCGAGTTCGGGCCGCGCAGCAATTCGATGCTGTCGATCGTTGCCGTGTTCAACTGCGACAGGTCGAATTCGGCGTTGGCGTTGGCCGGGTCGTTCGCCCGCACCCCGTCGATCAGCACCAGCGTCTGCCCGGCCGGAGCGCCGCGCACGCCCAGCAATGTCAGGCTGCCCATCGGGCCGGTACGCGTGAAAGTCGTGCCCGGAAGGCGCTGAATCACGCGCGTGACATCGGCACCCTGAACGCGCTCGATCTCGTCACGCGTGATGACGGTGACGGCCTGCCCCGTGTGCTCGACCGGTTGCGCCAGACCTGTGGCGGTAACGGTGATCTCACCATCCTCAGCCATGGCAGGCTGCGCCACGGCCAGTGAAGACCCCAAGAGAAACAGATATTTATACATAAAACCTCCCGCGACGAACGATGTGCCGTTCGTGGCGAGAGGCGCCCTGCGAATAGCCGCCCCGACGCTGCCCAAGGTACACCCCGCCCCTCGGCTGAACGACTGACACGGGCAGGTCTCCTGGCTCCCGGATCGTCGCGCCCCACCCGCCTTCCCGGCCATTGAGAGGCAAAAGCCCCAGGCCAGTGGCATATCGGAAGGAACGCTCCCCGGTCACAGTTGCGGGGGCAGCGCCGGTTTGACTCCGGCTTCCCTCTTAGGCCCGGACAGGGCCAACGGCCCGCCCGGACAACCCATGACGTGCGCGCCCTTTATGCGGCGATGCTACGCATGGCAAGCACCGCACGCATCGCGATCAGACCGCCATCGCGCGGGACACGCCCTTCATTCGTTAACCTTTGCTCCGCTACTGTATCGCTTCGGGACGGCGGCCAGAACACGGCTGCGCGTTTCCGGAATTGCAGCTACGCGCCGAAGCGCGATTTTCGCACCCCACCGGAAGGGCAGCCTCTTTTGATTTCCACCCGTTTTCCCGTCGAGGACCGGCCAGGCGATTTCAGCGCCCGGTTCAGCCGCCGTTCGCGGCCGCTTTCGGCGCGGTGGCGGATGAAGCATCGCGGGCGGCGGCTCGCCGTGCTGGCAGTGGCCGTGGCCGTGCCCGCATTTGCCGCGCCGGGGGAATGGCGTAGGCCGGTAATGGTTCGCGACCATGCGGCCGACGCCACGTCCATGGGTTTCGAAACCGCTGGCGAGAGCTTTCCCGGTTCCGCCTTTTACTACCTCGCCGATGACGACCTGACCCCGGCGGCTGCCGCCGGAAACGGCGATCTGGATACCGGCGCGCATTGGGATAACGAAGATCCCGCTCCGGGTGCGTCACGCGCTGTCATTTCTGCCGCCCGCCCGCTGGTGGCATCCGGCACTGCCGGGGATGAAGCCCGCGCCTTGCAGTGCCTGACCATGGCGATCTACTATGAAGCGGCCAGTGAATCCGATGCCGGGCAACGCGCCGTCGCGCAGGTCGTGCTCAACCGGGTCGCGCATCCGACTTACCCGAACACCGTTTGCGGCGTCGTCTTCCAGGGGTCAGAGCGCAAGACGGGTTGCCAGTTCACTTTCACCTGCGACGGTTCGCTGTCACGCACACCATCGCGCTTCGGCTGGAACCGCGCCCGTGCGGTGGCGCAGGCCGCCCTGAATGGCGCGGTCTATGCTCCTGTCGGGCTGGCGACGCATTATCATACCATTCAGGTCAATCCTTACTGGGCCAAGGGCCTGGATCGTCTGACCACGATCGGGGCGCACATCTTCTATGGCTGGCGCGGCGCGGCCGGGCGTTTGTCCGCCTTTCGCAGCGCATATGCCGGTAACGAGCCCGCTGCCTCGCCCCACGCCCGCACTGTCACCGATCCCGTTGCAGCACTCGATCCCGTGGCGCTGGCGAAGGCCTACTCGGACGGCCTGCAACGCGCGAGCGCGTCTACCCCGCCCCGGCCCGACTACACCCCGGCCATCGAAGCACGCGGCGGCGATGCCTTATATGACGGCACCAGATTGCCGCAGACGGGCAGCGTGAAAGCGGAATACGCGCGCACCGGCGAGTGGATCGCCGCCCCTCGCTGAGAGCCGCTTTGCACCGGGCGATACGCCAAACGATTGCAGAACGCGGTTCCCTCATTGCATCCCGAAATTCTGCACCCTTCGGCAAATCACTAACAACGCGGTAACCATGACCGCGAACGAAGGCTTAGCCCGGCCTGATTAGACGAACGCCTCCGGACACTGCGCAACGAGGCCTTTCGATGACAATTCATTTCGCAGCCGCTCGAAACGCCACCAATTCGCCGGTGGCGCGGGTCATGAAGTGTCCGAAATCCCGTCGTCCTGCAAACGATGTCGATACCGCTACCAGCGATCTGATGCTCTATGCCGCACTCCGCCATTTCTCCGAATATGGGCTGAGCGCGCCCCAGGAAGCCCGCGCGCAGGCGAAAGCCGCCTTCTTCGCCGGTGACCGGAAATCCTATGACTGGTGGCTGGAGATCTGCCGCAGGCTGGACAAGCGCATGGCCCGGGAACTGAGCAGCGAGACAGAAAGCACTCGTGCCTGAATGCGTCTTGTCAGCCGATTGACCCTAGGGCAGCGCCGTATCATTGGTAAGCAGCCTCTTAACCACTCGGTCACGCTTTTTGGCTAAGCCTTCCGCGCAGGGGCGAACAGGAGCAAGCCAATAACACGGTTGCGCAATATGATGACACGATTGGTCACCGGCGATGACGCCGTGGATGACCGCGTGCGCGCGCTGCTGCTCGAAACGCTTTATACCCAGCCCACCAGTCTGGCCATCGGCGCTATCAACGGCGTCGTCTCCAGCGCCATCGCCGCCTATCTCAGCAACAATATCGTGCTTACGCAGGCAGCCGTCATTCTGACTGTTGTCGCCGTGATCAGAATTGCACTGGGTTACTGGATCGGACAGCGCGATATCGCACCGGAAGACGCCCGCAAATGGGAAATAACCTACGAAGTCGGCGCTTTTAGTTACTCCATCATGCTCGGCATGATCGCCGCGCTCAGCATCTGGCTGGATGTGGGCGGCCATGTCCAGGTCATGACAGTGGCGGTGGCGCTATGTTACGGCACCGGCATCGCCGCGCGCAATGCCGGGCGGCCCGCCATTGCCATCGGCCAGCTTTTCCTGTCGATCGTGCCCGTCATCGCCGCCCTGATCGCGAACGGATCGCTGGCCTATATCGCGCTCGGCATCACGGTCATCCTGCTTCTGCCCGCGATGACGTCGATCACGCTCAACGTCTTCGCCACCCTGCGCAAATCGATCCTCGAAGCCGAAAACAGCACCAAGCTGGCGGATCGCATGCAGGTCCTGGCCCGGACCGATGTCGTCACCGGCCTCGCCAACCGGGCGGGGCTTAACCACGAACTGACCGAGAAATACCTGGCCCTGCCCCACAATCGCAAGCTGATGCTGCTGTGGATCGATCTCGACCGGTTCAAGGAAGTCAACGACACGCTCGGCCATTCCGTCGGCGACAAGGTTCTCGCCGAAGTCGCCCAGAGGTTGTCGACACAGGCCCCTGACGGGGCCACGCTTGCGCGTTTCGGCGGCGATGAATTCATCGTCGCATGCGAACTGGCCAATCGGGCAGATGCCGAACATCTCGCCGGATATATCCTCGACGAACTCCATCGCCCCTTCAGAGTGGATGGCGAACGGCTGGAACTCGGCGGATCGCTGGGTGTGGCCCTGCTGCCCGATGACGGTCACGATATCGCCACACTGATGCAGAGCGCCGATCTCGCGCTCTATCATGCCAAGGTCGCCGGTGGGCATCAGGCGAGCTTCTTCGACCCGTCGATGACCCGCAACCTCGTCCGCCGCAAAGAGATCGAGGCCGAACTGCGCGCCGCGATCCAGCAGGACGAATTGTCGATCTTCTTCCAGCCGATCGTCGATCTGGAAACGGGCCGCATCCGCACATTCGAAGCACTGGTGCGGTGGTTCCATCCCGAGAAGGGCGAACTGCGACCGGACGAATTCATCCCGGTGGCGGAAGAAACCGGAGTCATCATCACTCTGGGCAACTGGATCGCGGTCCAGGCGGCCAAGGCCTGCGCCCAGTGGCCGGAAGACGTCACGGTGGCGGTCAACCTGTCTCCGATGCAGATCAAGGCACCGGGCGCAGCACTCGGCATTCAGAGCGCCCTGCGCGAGGCCGGTCTCGACCCTGCCCGGCTGGAACTGGAAGTGACCGAGAGCCTGTTCCTCGAAGACAACGAAAACACCGCCCACTTCATCGAAGAACTTTCCGCCATGGGCGTGCGTTTCGCTCTCGACGATTTCGGCACCGGCTTCTCTTCGCTCGGCTACATCAACAAGTTCCCGTTCAAGAAGATCAAGGTCGACCGCAGCTTCGTCTCCGGCCCCAACATTGGCCGCAAGACGGAAGCGATCATCCGCGCCGTGGCCGAAATGGGTTCCACGCTGGAAATGGACATCGTGGCGGAAGGGCTGGAAACGGTCGAACAGGTCCAGGCAGTGCGGAACGCAGGGTGCAATCTCGGCCAGGGATACTATTTCAGCCGTGCCGTGCCCGACTATCTGGCCGCCATGCTGCTCGCCCGCGAACGCGACACGCAGCAACATAAATTGCAAGCGAGTTGAATTTTGACTGAACTTGCCCATCGGGGCGAGAAGTCAGGCCTTACAACAGGAACCAATCCGCGTCCGACGCATTTCGAGCACAGGCACCAGAATCGCAATGCGTTTGAGCAGAGCGAAACGCACATTATTGCTCCTGCAAACCATTATCAAAGATAGTTGCCCTCAAGGGCCTTTTCGCGGTTGCAATGGCAGTGTCACGAGCCTAGGGCAAACCGGTTAGCCGGGCGCCGCCGCCCTGTTGGCGCGGCTTGCCCAAAATGCCTGAAATGCCCCTCAACAGGGAAGGAATTCCACTCATTATGGCTCGCAAGAAGATTGCCCTCATTGGCGCCGGGAACATCGGCGGCACTCTAGCCCATCTCGCCGCTCAGAAGGAACTCGGCGATGTCGTCCTGTTCGACATCGCGGAAGGCATCCCCCAGGGCAAGGCGCTTGACCTTTCCCAGTGCGGTCCGGTCCAGGGCTTCGACGCCAAGATCACCGGCACCAACGATTACAAGGACATCGCAGGCGCAGATGTCATCATCGTCACTGCCGGCGTGCCGCGCAAGCCGGGCATGAGCCGCGACGATCTGCTCGGTATCAACCTCAAGGTCATGCAGTCGGTCGGCCAGGGCATCAAGGAAAATGCCCCTGACGCTTTCGTCATCTGCATCACCAACCCGCTCGACGCGATGGTCTGGGCATTGCGCGAATATTCGGGCCTGCCGCACAACAAGGTCGTCGGCATGGCCGGCGTGCTCGACTCGGCCCGCTTCGCGACTTTCCTCGCCTGGGAATTCAACACCTCGGTACGCGACGTGAATGCATTCGTGCTCGGCGGCCACGGCGACACGATGGTCCCGGTAACGAGCTACACCACCGTTTCGGGCATTCCCGTCGACGATCTCATCAAGATGGGCAAATCGACCAAGGAACGCATCGACGCGATCGTGCAGCGCACCCGTTCGGGCGGCGGCGAAATCGTCGGCCTGCTCAAGACCGGTTCGGCCTTCTACGCTCCGGCCGCTTCGGCCATCGCCATGGCGGAAGCCTATCTCGGCGACCAGAAGCGCATCCTGCCTTGCGCCGCGCATCTCACGGGCCAGTATGGCGTTGACGGTCTCTATGTCGGCGTTCCCGCCGTGATCGGCGCCGATGGCATCGAGGAAGTCGTTGAGATCGCTCTCGACGACGAAGCCAAGTCCAACCTCCAGGTCTCGATCGATGCAGTCAAGGAACTGCTCGAAGCCTGCAAGGGCATCGACGGCAACCTCGGCTGATCGCCCTCTTCCTCAGGAGTTTCTCATGTCCATTCTCGTTGACAAGAACACCAAGGTCATCACCCAGGGGATGACCGGCGCAACCGGTACTTTCCACACCGAACAGGCTCTGGCCTACGGCACCCAGATGGTCGGCGGCGTGACCCCCGGCAAAGGCGGCACGACTCACATCGGCCTGCCCAACTTCAACACCGTGGCCGAAGCCAAGGCCGCAACCGGCGCAACGGCTTCGTGCATCTACGTTCCGCCGCCGTTCGCTGCTGACTCGATCCTCGAAGCGATCGACGCGGAAATGGAACTGATCGTCGCCATCACCGAGGGCATTCCGGTGCTCGACATGGTGCGCGTGAAGCGTGCCCTGCAGGGTTCCAAGTCGCGCCTGATCGGCCCGAATTGCCCCGGCGTTCTCACGCCGGGTGAATGCAAGATCGGCATCATGCCGGGCTCCATCTTCAAGAAGGGTTCCGTCGGCGTCGTCAGCCGTTCGGGCACGCTGACTTATGAAGCCGTGTTCCAGACCACCAACATCGGCCTTGGCCAGACCACTGCGGTCGGCATCGGCGGTGACCCGGTCAACGGCACCAACTTCATCGACGTCCTCGAACTGTTCCTGGCCGACGACGAAACCAAGTCGATCATCATGATCGGTGAAATCGGCGGCAGCGCCGAAGAAGAAGCCGCTCAGTTCATCAAGGACGAAGCCAAGCGTGGCCGCAAGAAGCCGATGGTCGGCTTCATCGCGGGCCGTACCGCTCCTCCGGGACGTCGCATGGGCCACGCTGGCGCCATCGTCTCCGGCGGCCAGGGCGGCGCCGAAGACAAGATCGCTGCAATGGAAGATGCCGGTATCCGCGTCTCCCCCTCGCCTTCTCTGCTTGGCGAGACGCTGGACGGGCTTCTTAAGGAATACGCCTGATCCTATGCAGGTCCCCGCTCAACCGGGGACCTGCCTCCCACCTCCCCAGGGAGCATATACGCGGTTGGGACATTGCCATTGCGAGGCCGATGAACGGCCGGGCAACCAGAGGTGACCCCTATCATGGGCAACGAACTGCACGATTTTATGCCTGATGGCCCCCAGCAAGGGCCGTCATGGCAGAATACGCGCTGGCCGCTGGTCGGCGGCGCGTCAGAAGACGACCTGACACAGGCGCTCGATCCCACTGCCATGCAAGTGGCGGTCAAGGAAGCTGCCGCCAAAGCCGGCAAGCAGATGGACGAAGGCGCCGTCGAACGGGCGGCCAGCGATTCCATCCGTGCAATGCTGCTCATCCGCACCTATCGCGTGCGTGGCCATCTCGCGGCCGATCTCGATCCGCTGGGCCTCGCCACGCGCGACCTTCCCGCGGACCTGACCCCGGAATATCACGGGCTCGGCGGCGCCGCGCTCGATACGCCGGTCTATGTCGGCGGCAATCTCGGGCTCGAATGGACCACTCCGCGTGAACTGGTCGAGATCCTGCGCGCCAATTACTGCGGCAAGGTCGGCCTTGAATACATGCACATTGCCGACGTGGAGGAACGCCGCTTCCTCCAGGAACGCATGGAAGGCGCGGACAAGGAAATCGAATTCACGGAAAATGGCAAGAAAGCGATCCTTTCGGCCGTGATCCGCGGGGAGCAGTACGAAAAGTTCCTCGGCAAGAAGTACGTCGGAACCAAGCGTTTCGGCCTCGATGGCGGCGAATCCATGATCCCCGCCCTGGAAGCCGTCATCAAGTACGGCGGCCAGTATGGCGTGCGCGAAATCGTCTACGGCATGGCCCACCGCGGCCGCCTGAACGTGCTCGCCAACGTCATGGGCAAGCCCTACAAGGTCATCTTCCACGAATTTTCCGGCGGCTCGGCCAACCCGGACGATGTGGCCGGCTCAGGCGACGTGAAATACCACCTCGGCACCAGCACCGACCGTGAATTCGACGGAATCAAGGTGCACATGTCGCTGGTCCCCAACCCCAGCCACCTCGAAACGGTGGATGCGGTCGTCCTCGGCAAGGTCCGCGCCCAGCAGGCTTTCCGGGAAGATCTCGACAAGCACGAGCAGGTATTGCCTGTGCTGATCCACGGCGACGCGGCTTTCGCAGGCCAGGGCATCGTGTGGGAATGTTTCGGCCTGTCCGGTGTCGGTGGCTATTCGACCGGCGGCTGTCTGCACTTCATCATCAACAACCAGATCGGTTTCACCACCAGCCCGAAGTTCGCGCGCAACTCGCCCTATCCTTCGGACGTTGCGAAAGGCATTCAGGCTCCGATCCTGCATGTGAACGGCGACGATCCGGAAGCGGTCACTTTCGCCTGCAAGCTGGCGATGGATTATCGCACAGCATTCAAACGCGATATCGTGATCGACATGTGGTGCTATCGCCGTTTCGGTCACAACGAAGGCGACGAGCCCAGCTTCACCCAGCCCTTGATGTATGCGCGCATCCGGCAGCATCCGCCGGTCAGCGCGATCTATGCGGAACGGCTGAAGGCGGAAGGCATCATCGACGATTCCTTCCTGGAGGAGACGACGCGCGAATTCGTCGACTTGCTCGACGAGGAATTCGAAGCGGGCAAATCCTACAAGCCCAACGAGGCTGACTGGTTCGGCGGGCGCTGGGCCGGTCTTTACAAGCCTGCCGATCCGGAAACCGCGCGCCGCAATACGCCGACCGCGATCGAACCGAAATTGTTCGAAAGCTTGGGCCGTACGCTGACCAGCGTTCCCGGCGAGCTTGAAATTCACAAGACCTTGACCCGTGTGATCGATGCCAAGCGCAAGATGTTCACTGACGGCGAAGGGTTCGACTGGGCAACTGCCGAAGCGCTCGCTTTCGGCAGCCTGATGATGGAAGGTTTCGGCGTTCGCCTTTCCGGGCAGGATTCCGGCCGGGGCACGTTCAGTCAGCGCCATGCCATCTGGATCGACCAGAAGGACGAACACAAATATATTCCGCTGACCACGCTGCCGCACGGCAAGTTCGAGGTCTATGACAGCACGCTGTCGGAATATGGCGTGCTTGGCTTCGAATACGGCTTCGCTTCGGCAGACCCGAAGACGCTCGTCCTGTGGGAAGCGCAATTCGGCGATTTCGCCAACGGCGCACAGATCGTCATCGACCAGTACATTGCCGCGGGCGAGGTAAAGTGGCTGCGCGCCAACGGGCTCGTCCTGCTGTTGCCGCACGGTTACGAAGGCCAGGGTCCGGAACACAGTTCGGCGAGGCTCGAACGCTTTCTGCAGCTCTGCGCCAACGACAATATCCAGGTCTGCAACATCACGGTTCCGGCGAATTACTTCCACGTCTTGCGGCGGCAGATGTTGCGGCCGTTCCGCAAGCCGTTGGTCATCATGGCGCCGAAATCGTTGCTGCGGCATCCGATGGCGAAAAGCGCGGCGGACGAATTCACCGGCGATAGCCATTTCCGGCGGATCGTCAGTGACACGACCGAGATTCCGGATGCAAAGATCCGCCGTGCGGTCCTGTGCTCCGGCAAGGTGGCGTACGATCTGATCGAGAAACGCGACGAGGAAAAGCTGGACGATGTCTCGATCATCAGGATCGAGCAGATCTATCCCTTCCCCGGCGAACCTCTGGCTGCGCGTCTTGCCCGGATGACCAATCTCGAAGAGGTCATCTGGTGTCAGGAAGAACCGAAGAACAACGGTGCCTGGTTCTTCGTCGAAAGCCAGATCGAAGAAGCGCTGACCATCGCCGGCAAGAAGGGCATGCGCCCCTCTTACGTCGGGCGCGATGCGGCGGCCTCACCCGCCACCGGCCTCGCCATGCGGCACAATCTGCAACAGCAGGCGTTGGTCAACGGGGCACTTGGCCTGCCCGGCGGTGAACAGCCGCCGCTCGGCCCGCTCACCAACTATCATCCTGCCACCGGCGGTAAGTCCGGCGGCAAGTCGAAGTCCTGACCGGACAGGGAACGCGAAGCATGTCGATCGAAGTCAAAGTCCCCACTCTGGGCGAATCGGTTACCGAAGCGACCGTTGGTGAATGGCTCAAGCAGCCAGGCGAAGCCGTGAAAGCGGACGAGCCCATCGTCAGTCTCGAAACGGACAAGGTGGCAGTGGAAGTCCCTGCCCCTTCCGATGGCGTACTGGCCGAACAGGTCGTTGCGGTCGGTGATACCGTGGAAGTGGGCGCGGTCATCGCCCTGCTGAACGAAGGCGGTGCCGGTGCCACGGCTACCCCCGCTCCTTCCGCCAAGGAAAGCCCTGCTCCGGCCCCGGCAGCTGCTAAGGAAGCGGCTCACGATGCTTCCCAGACCCTGTCTCCGGCGGTGCGGCGCGCGGTTCTGGAACACGGTGTCGATCCTTCGACAATCAAGGGCACGGGCAAAGATGGCCGTCTGACCAAGGAAGACGTCCTCGCCGCTGCGAAGTCCAAGGATGCAGGCTCGCGGGATTCGGGCTCGGCACCCTCGCCTGCCGCATCTGACGCAGCCGCAGCCCCTGCGGTTGGTGGCGGTCGCAATGTGGAACGGGTAAAGATGACCCGCCTGCGCCAGACCATCGCGAAGCGGTTGAAAAGTGCGCAGGATACGGCAGCCCTGCTGACCACTTTCAACGATGTCGATATGTCGGCGGTGATTGAAGCGCGGAACAAATACAAGGATCTGTTCGCGAAGAAGCACGATGTGCGCCTCGGCTTCATGGGCTTCTTCGCCAAGGCGGCCTGCCTTGCATTGAAGGACGTTCCCGCCGTCAACGCGCAGATCGACGGGGATGAGATCCTCTATCACGATTTCGTCGACATCTCGGTCGCGGTCAGCGCCCCCAACGGGTTGGTCGTGCCGGTGGTCCGCGATTGCGACAAGCTCTCGTTCGCCGGTATCGAGAAGGCGATCGCCGACTATGGCAAGAAAGCCAAGGACGGCACGCTGACCATGGATGACATGAAAGGCGGCACTTTCACGATTTCCAACGGCGGCGTGTTCGGCTCGCTCATGTCGACTCCGATCATCAACCCGCCCCAGTCGGCAGTGCTCGGGCTCCACCGCATTGAAGATCGTCCGGTCGTGGTCGATGGTGAGATCGTCATTCGCCCGATGATGTATATCGCCCTGTCCTACGACCATCGGCTTATCGACGGACGTGAGGCAGTTACGGCATTGAAGATCATCAAGGAAGCGATCGAGGATCCGACGCGCCTGCTGATCGATTTGTGATCCCTTTTACCGTTCCTTTGCGGGAACGGTGCTGAGGGTCTGAACTACGTCCGCTCGTCCCAATTTCCAGCGCGGGGCGCGCTTCACGGAGTTGAAAATGGCTGAATTCGACTACGACGTTCTTGTCATCGGTGCCGGGCCCGGCGGTTATGTCGCGGCAATCCGTGCGGCCCAGCTCGGCCTGAAAACGGCTTGCGTGGAAAGCCGCGGAACGCTTGGCGGCACCTGTCTCAATGTCGGCTGCATACCGTCCAAGGCTCTCCTGCACGGTTCCGAGCTGTTCGAGGAAGCGCATGATGGCACGCTGGCGAAGTTCGGCGTGAAAACCGGCAAGGTCGAGATCGACGTTTCCGCTCTCCAGGGGGAGAAGGCAGCAGCGGTCAAGGGCCTGACGGGCGGCATCGAATTCCTGTTCAAGAAGAACAAGGTCGAATGGCTGAAAGGCACAGGTTCATTCAAGGACGCACACACTGTCGAAGTGGAAGGCAAGTCCTACACCGCACGCAATGTGGTGATCGCGACCGGGTCTTCCGTTACCCCGCTGCCCGGCGTCGAAGTCGATAACGACAAGGGCGTGATCGTGGACTCCACCGGTGCACTGGCACTGCCTGCCGTCCCCAAGAAAATGGTGGTTATCGGCGGCGGCGTGATCGGGCTGGAACTCGGTTCGGTCTGGCGGCGGCTTGGTGCAGACGTCACTGTGGTCGAATTCCTCGATAAACTGCTCCCCGGCATGGACGGTGACGTGCGCAAGGAAGCCGCCAAGATCTTCAAGAAGCAGGGCATGGACCTCAAGCTCGGCACCAAGGTCACTGGCGCCACTGTCAAAGGCAAGAAAGCCACCCTTACGCTTGAGCCGGCTGCTGGCGGCGATTCCGAAACGCTGGAAGCCGATTGCGTGCTTGTCGCTATTGGCCGCCGCCCCAACACGGACGGACTGAACCTTGCTGCGGCCGGGCTCGATACCAACCAGCGGGGCCAGATCGAAACAGATCACGATTTTCGCACCAAAGTCGATGGCGTTTGGGCAGTCGGCGATGTGATCCCCGGCCCGATGCTGGCGCACAAGGCGGAAGACGAAGGCATTGCCGTGGCTGAAAACATTGCCGGGCTGGTTGGCATCGTGAACCATGCCGTGATTCCCAGCGTGGTTTACACCACTCCGGAATTCGCAGGCGTCGGCATGACCGAAGAAGCAGCCAAGGACGCAGGCCATGATGTGAAGATCGGCAAGTTCCCCATGATGGCGAACAGCCGCGCCAAGACCAATGGCGAGCCGGATGGCTTCGTCAAGGTGATCGCCGATGCGAAAGACGATCGCGTTCTGGGCGTGTGGATCATTGCTTCAGTTGCCGGCACGATGATCGCCCAGGCTGCACAGGCCATGGAGTTCGGCGCTTTGTCGGAAGACATCGCCTATACCTGCCACGCTCACCCGACCCATTCGGAAGCGTTGAAGGAAGCCGCCATGTCGGTGCGGGGCAAGCCAATTCATATCTGAAATTCTGGCCCGCCCGGAGGCGGGAAAGGTACCTCATGCCGCAGTATCGAGCCCAGGCACGATACTGCGGCAGAGTGATGAATTTGGATTACCGGCGGCCGTATTCGATACCGCGCACGCGTCCGTCGGAATCGATCGCACAGCTGAAGTTGCGCCCGTCGCGAAGATACCCTTCGACGCGCCAACCGCTCGCCGAACGATCAACGCCTTCGACGCTGTCCACCCGGTCTCCGCGCTCGATCTCGGCAACGCACATATCGACCGCACGATCGAGGCCACGGCCTGAAGCATAGCCATCAGGGCCGCTATCACGATAGTTGTAGTCCTGATCGCGATAGTCATCGTTGCGATAGCGATAATCTTCGGTGCGATAGTCCCGCTCGCGATAATCGCGATTCTTGTTCGCATTGCTGGCAGCACTGGCAATGGCTGCGATACCACCAAGGACAAGCACGCCGGCCAGCACATCGCCCGCATCCACTCCGCCGCGATGGCGATGGTAGCGCCCGTAATAGGGATACCGGCCATAACGATCCCATCGCCGTGCCTGCACGGTATCGTCCTCGGACGTCCAGCCACCGGCAGTACTGGCGATAGCGCCATGCGATTGGGTCGGTGCCGGCAACGGCGCTGCCATGGCAGGTACGGCAGTCATGGAAGTGCATGCGGCCAGTGCGACAGCAGCAGCAACCTTCGAAACAGAACGGGTCATTGTGGAACCCCTTTCACGCAATGCGGCATACCCGCATATTCTATTACCGACGACTAGACGTGTGATACTTGCGGCGGGCTGAACCGCCAAAGTGCGGTGCCGGATTTCTTTCAAACCCGGCACCGCGTTTTCATAAGTTTACTCAAAGACCGCGAATATTCTTGAAGTCCAGATCGACAACCCGGCCATAGCGCACCTTGCAGGTAAAGTTGCCGGTGTCATATCCGCGGCGGGAAGAATGCCAGCGGCTGCCCTTATCGGACACCGCGATGCGGCCCTTCACCGTATAGCCATTGGACTTGCGATCTATGTCCCGAATATCGGTGACATTCGCACGGCCATAGCTGTACCGGCTCGCCTGGCGCTCCGCTGTACGGACACACATTTCGACAGCCTGGCGCGGATTTCCGCGGCGCATATAATCGTCCCGATCACGATAACCGTAACGGCTGTAGCCGTCATAACCATAGCGGTCGCGATAATGGTCACGGTCATTATCGGACGCAGCGGCCGCAATCGCGGCAATACCGCCGATAATCAATGCACCGGCGATCACTTCACCCGCTCCGATACCATCGTTATCGCGAGCAAACGCGGGAGAGGCCGAAGTTACCGCCATCGCACCTGCGGCGACGGTCCCGACCAGGGCTTTGGATAGAATCTTCATCACTCTCATCCTCACTTCCGCCGGGACGGGATTGCCCGGCTATGAGAATGGTTTTAGCGATTCGCCCGTGATGGGATGCTGAACTCCCGTGACAGCAATCATTCAGGAATAGAGTTATTTTTCTGAACGACCTACCGCAGGGTGGGCCGGTGCATGCAAACCCGTCCAATTCGCAAGAAAGGCGAGGACATCCGCACCTTCGGCAATCTGCTTATCCGTCGGCTTGCCGGATCCATGCCCTGCCCCGGTTTCGATCCTGATAAGATGCGGCTTGCTGCCAATATCAGCCGCCTGCAAAGCAGCGGCGTATTTGAAGCTGTGCCCCGGCACCACCCGATCATCCGTGTCAGCCGTGGTTACGAGGATCGCCGGATAGTCCGCACCCGAATGGATGTTGTGGTACGGCGAATAAGAACGCAGCACCCGGAAATCCTCTTCCCTGTCCGGGTGGCCATAATCATCGACCCAATAGCGGCCGGCAGTCCAACGGTCGAACCGCAACATATCCATCACGCCGACTGCGGCATGGACGGCATCGAACAAGTCGGGCCGCTGGTTCGTGACGGCCCCCATCAACAGCCCCCCATTGGATCGGCCCTCTATGGCGAGGCCATTGGCAGGCGTGATCCCCTCACGCTTGAGATATTCCCCCGCAGCAATGAAATCGTCGAACACGTTCTGCTTGTTGCCTAACCGTCCAGCGTCGTGCCAGTCCTTCCCATATTCGCCCCCGCCCCGGATATTCGCCAACGCAAAAGCGCCTCCGGCCTCGAGCCAGGCCATGCGCACGGCGGAGAAGCCCGGCGTCAGGGAGATATCGAATCCGCCATAGCCGTAAAGCAATGTCGGAACCGCCCGGTTGGCTCCGGCGACACTGCGCTTGCGGACAATGAACATCGGCACCTTCGTGCCATCCTTCGACGTGTAGAAACGCTGTTCAACCAGATAGGCCTCAGGATCGAATGTCAGCTCCGGCAAAGCGAAAGGCTGCATGGCCTTGGTCGACAGGTCCATCCGGTAAATGCCGGCCGGGCGATTGAAGCTGGCGAAACTGTAAAACGTTTCGGGATCGCCAGGTTTGCCGGTAAATCCGCTCGCTGTTCCCAGGCCGTTGAGAAGCACTTCATCGACCTGGCCGCTCCCCAGTTCAAAGATCAACGCTCGCGAAGCGGCATCTTTCAGGTAGGAAATCACCAGCCTGTCGCCCACCAGCGATGCCGCGTTGATCGTCTCGTCACTCTGCCGCACCACTTCATACCAGCGTGGCGACAGTGCATCGAGATCGATCGCTACCACGCGGAAACGCGGTGCATCCTCGTTGGTTGTGAACCAGAGCACCCCGCCCACGCCCTCGATAAGATTCCACGCATTGTCGAATCCGGTAATAAGAGGCCGGGCAAACCAGCCACTCTTGCCGCGTTTCGCCAGGTCGATGACGTGGATTTCATATCGCGCATCCGTCCCCACCGCGCTGGTAATAACCGCCCAGCGGCCATCGTACGTCACCTCGGCATAGTGGCTTCGTTCGGGATGATCCGGCGTGGCGAAAACGAGTTCGTCCTGCCCCTGATCGGTGCCGAGACGATGGAAATAGATCGCCTGATTGTAATTGAGCGCCTGAAAATCCTGACCTTCTTCGGGCTCGGGAAAGCGCGAATAGAGAAACCCCTCATCCCCGATCCATGCAAGGCTGGTAAACTTCGCCCACCTGATCGTATCGGGAAGATTCTCCCCGTTTCGCACATCCAATACTGCCAGCCTGCGCCAGTCGCTGCCGTCATCCTGAATGCTATAGAGCACATAGCGGCCATCGGGTGATGGTTTCCAGGCATCCAGCGCAGTTGTGCCGTCGTCCGACCACTGTGCAGGATCGAGCAGCAGTTGTGGCTTCCCCTTCAATCCCTTGCGCATGAACAGCTGGGACTGGTTCTGCAGCCCGGCGTTGCGTTCATAGAAATAGCGCCCGCCCGCTTTAACGGGGATCGAGAAGCGCTCGTAATCCATGAGCTCACCGATCTTGGAGGAAAACCATGCACGATCCGGCAGGCGATCGAGATAGGCCTGCGTTACCGCGTTTTCCCGCGCGACCCAGTCCGCCACCTCGGCATTGTTGCGAACATCGTCCTCCAGCCAGCGGTAAGGATCGCTGATCTTCTCGCCAAACAACTGCTCCACCACATCGTCACGGCGGGTTTCGGGATAGCCAAGCGTGGTCTGGGATGTCGGCAAGGTCGTATCTGCTCCGGTAGCATTCTGTGCAGCCAGAGGCTGCTGAGCCAGCATCAGGCACAGGGCAGGCGCGCCGGCAATGTATCGCGCGAAACGGCGCATGGCATGCTCCAAAAGGAAAGGGCGGGTGCAACCCTAATGGCTGCGCCCGCCCTTTCAATGGCTTATCCAGGTGTGGAACCGATCAGGCGTCGGCCAGTTCCTCTTCACCAGCAACCGGGCCGCTATCCTGACCCTTTGCGTCGACATCGCGATCGACCAGTTCGATGATAGCAATCGGTGCCGCGTCAGAGGCACGGATACCGGCCTTGATCACGCGGGTGTAACCACCTTCACGATCCTTGTAACGCTCAGCCAGCACTTCGAAGAGTTTCTTTTCCTGTGCTTCGTCCATCACCCGGCTGTGCGCCAGACGACGGTTGGAAAGGCCCCCATGCTTTGCCAGCGTGATCAGCTTTTCGACATAGGGACGAAGTTCCTTCGCCTTGGGCGTGGTCGTCAGGATCTGCTCGTGCTTGATCAGCGAAGCAGCCAGATTGCGCAGGAGAGCGGTGCGGTGGCCGGACTTGCGCTGCAACTTGCGGCCGGAAATCTTGTGGCGCATTTCATTTTACTCCGTTCGTAAGGGGGCCGTACGAGGTACCCCGGTACTGGCGGCAATCCAGGGCCTGCCGCCATCGCCCGTGTGATTTAGCCGAGAAGCTCTTGTTCCAGCTTCTTGGCCATTTCTTCGATGTTCTCAGGCGGCCAGCCCGGGATATCCATGCCAAGCCGCAGACCCATGGAGGAAAGGACCTCCTTGATCTCGTTAAGCGACTTGCGGCCGAAGTTCGGCGTCCGCAGCATTTCCGCCTCGGTCTTCTGAACCAGATCGCCAATATAGATGATATTGTCGTTCTTGAGGCAATTGGCGCTGCGAACCGACAGTTCCAGCTCGTCCACCTTCTTGAGCAGGTAACGGTTGAGCTGGTTGGCATCGTTTTCTTCCGGCTGCGCGGCCACTCCGATCATCGCCGACGGTCCCTGCGGGATGGCGTCTTCGAAGTGGACGAACAGGGCCAGCTGGTCCTGCAGGATCCGTGCGGAATAAGCCACCGCATCTTCCGGCGTTACCGTTCCGTCGGTTTCAACCGTCAGCGAGAGCTTGTCGTAATCGAGTTCCTGACCGACACGCGCATTCTCGACCTTGTAGCTCACCTGGCGAACCGGCGAGTACAGGGAATCCACCGGGATCAGACCTACCGGTGCATCGGCCGGACGGTTCTGAACCGCGGGCACGTAACCCTTCCCGGTATCGGCGGTCAGTTCCATGTTCAGCGTCGCGCCTTCGTCGAGGTGACAGATCACGAGATCCTTGTTCATCACTTCGATGTCGCCGGACACCGCAATATCGCCGGCCTTCACTTCAGCCGGACCGGTAACCGAAAGCTGGAGACGCTTCGCCCCCTCGCCTTCCATCTTCAGCGCAACCTGCTTGATGTTCAGGACGATGTCGGTGACATCCTCGCGTACGCCCGCAAGCGAAGAGAACTCGTGCAATACGTTCTCGATCTTGATCGACGTGATCGCTGCCCCCTGAAGCGAGGAGAGCAGCACCCGGCGCAGAGCATTACCAAGCGTCAGGCCAAAGCCGCGCTCCAGAGGTTCGGCAACGAAGGTTGCCTTGCGCTTGCCGTCACCGCCAGGCTTGATATCGAGGCTGTTGGGCTTCTTCAGTTCCTGCCAGTTCTTGATATTGACGGACATGTAATTCCCCTAGGGTTCTTATCTGGCGGGAACGGCCGCTAGACGCCTTTTGAGCGCCGCGGCCGATCCGAAGGATGGCAGCCTCGTCAGGCTGCCAGGCAGGTTCAAATCAGACGCGGCGACGCTTCGACGGCCTCACACCGTTGTGCGGGATGGGGGTCACATCGCGGATCGACGTAATGGTGAAACCCACCGCCTGCAGAGCGCGCAACGCGCTCTCACGACCCGAACCCGGGCCCTTCACTTCAACTTCCAGAGTGCGGACGCCATGCTCCGCCGCCTTCTTGCCGGCGTCGTCTGCAGCCACCTGGGCGGCATACGGCGTGGACTTACGGCTGCCCTTGAAACCCATCATGCCGGCGCTGGACCAGCTGATCGCGTTGCCCTGGGCATCCGTGATCGTGATCATGGTGTTGTTGAAGCTGGCGTTCACGTGTGCGACGCCGCTGGTGATATTCTTACGCTCGCGGCGCCGAATGCGCTGTGGTTCGCGTGCCATGGTTAGTATCCTGTCCTAAAGAATGGAAGAAAAGCCCACCGGTTGCCCGGATTGCTTACTTCTTCTTACCTGCGATCGGCTTCGCCTTACCCTTGCGGGTACGGGCATTGGTGTGCGTGCGCTGCCCACGAACGGGCAATCCCTTACGGTGACGCAACCCGCGATAGCAGGCCAGGTCCATCAAACGCTTGATATTCATCGCAGTTTCGCGACGAAGGTCACCCTCGACCATATATTCGGCATCAATCGCTTCGCGGATCTGAAGCACTTCGGCGTCGGACAGGTCCTGAACGCGCCGGCTGTGTTCAATGCCCAGCTTGTCAGCGATATCCTTCGCCGATTTGGGGCCAATACCGTGAATATAGGTAAGCGCGATGATCACGCGCTTGTTGGTGGGGATGTTTACCCCGGCAATACGAGCCACTTAATTCTCCTGCTCCACAAGAGGCGGCGAAATTCCCCGAACTGGGAACAACGCGGTCTCTTATCTCAACGCGCCTGCACTGGCAGTTCGGAAGGCTGGGATAGCAAAAAGCCCGGATGGCACGCATTTCTTGCGGCCGGCCGGACTCATCCGATCTGTCGAGTGAATGGGGCGCATAAAATGATTCGCGCGAAACGTCAACATCCGACTTCGCAGGCGAACAAATGCGTACAAGGTCAAAGACCTCACGCTAACTGACCGCACTTATAGTAAATTGGGGCGGCGGGGTCAAAGCCCCACCGCATCACCGATTGAGAATTGCCTCGATCGCAGCCGTCACCGCATCCATATCGGCCATGCCGTCAACGCGCGAGACAATACCGTTCTTTTCATAGAACGGCAGGATCGGCGCGGTCTTGGCGCGATATTCGGCCATGCGGGTCCGGACGGTTTCCTCGTTGTCATCAGGACGCCGCTTGAATTCGGTCGAGCCGCACTTGTCGCAAACGCCTTCCTTCTCGGGGCGTTCGAACCGATCATGATAGCCCTTCCCGCAGCTCGCGCAGGTAAACCGGCCAGTGATACGTTCCACCAGCGCGTCTTCGTCGACGTCCAGTTCGATCACATGATCCAACTTCCGGCCGTGGCTATCGAGAATAGCTTCAAGCGAGACAGCCTGGGCTTCAGTCCGCGGATAACCATCGAAGATCGCACCCACGTCCGAACCCATCGCCGCCAGCTCATCCGAAATCAGAGCCGACACGATCTCGTCGGAAACGAGTTCGCCAGCCTCCATCACGGCCTTGGCCTTCAGGCCGACCGGGGTACCCGCCTTGACTGCGGCGCGAAGCATGTCGCCGGTCGAAAGCTGACGCATGCCGAACCGCTCGACCAACCGTTGCGCCTGAGTGCCCTTGCCCGCTCCAGGCGGTCCGAGAAGAATGATATTCACGCAGCTCTCCCTGTTAGAGCGCTCAAACCTGGCTTAGCGAAGCCGGCCTTTCAACTTGGCCTTTTTGATGAGATCACCATACTGGTGAGCCAGAAGATGTGACTGAATCTGAGTGATTGTATCAACCGTCACGTTCACCACAATCAACAGGCTGGTACCGCCGAAGAACAGACGCACACCCGTTTCCGCCAACAAAAACTCCGGCGCGACGCAAACCACTGTCAGATAGATCGCGCCGATCACGGTAATCCGGGTCAGCACGTAATCCAGATAATTGGCCGTGTTCTTGCCTGGACGAATGCCGGGAATGAACCCTCCATTCTTCTTCAGGTTCTCGGCTGTTTCCTCAGGGTTGAAAACCACTGCGGTGTAGAAGAACGTAAAGAAGATGATGCCCGCAGCATAGAGCGCCATGTACATTGGCTGGCCGTGCTGGAGGTATTGGTTCATCGTCACGACAATACCGCCCATCGTGCTCTCGGGATCAACCGAGTTTCCGGCGAATTGCGTAATTGTCAGCGGCAAGAGCAGCAGCGAACTGGCGAAAATAGGCGGAATGACGCCAGACGTGTTCAGCTTGAGCGGCAGATGCGAACGATCCGCCTGCATCATGCCGCGCTGGCTCGCACGCTTCGGATACTGGATCAGCAGGCGCCGCTGGGCACGCTCCATGAAAGAAATGACCAGGATCAGACCCACGATCATCAATACCAGCGCAACAATGGTGAACGCGCTGATCGAACCCGAGCGGCCGCCTTCAAAGAGATTGGCGGTAAAAGTCGGGAACTGCGCGACAATGCCCGCCATGATGATGAGCGACACACCGTTCCCGATCCCGCGACTGGTTATCTGTTCACCCAGCCAAAGCAGGAACATTGTCCCACCGACGAGACTGATGACCGCTCCGATACGGAACATGTAGCCCGGATTCACCACGGCTTGCAGGCCGCTCTGAGCACCATAAGCCTCAAGCCCGGAAGCGACGAACCACCCCTGGATCACAGTGAGGAACACCGCGCCGTAACGCGTATATTGATTGAGCTTCTTGCGTCCGCTTTCGCCTTCCTTCTTCAAGGCCATGAGCGAAGGATGCAGCGAGGCGGCGAGTTGCACCACGATCGAAGCAGTGATGTAGGGCATGACACCGAGCGCGATGAGACTCATACGCTCAAGGCTACCGCCCGAGAAAGTGTTGAAAATGTCGAGAATTCCGCCCCGGGTCTGCGCGTACAGGTCCTGCAGGATCAGCGGATTGACGCCAGGCAACGGCACAAAGCTGAGAAAGCGGAATACGATCAACGCACCGACCGTAAACCAGATACGATTCTTGAGCTCGGTGGCTTTCGAGAAATTAGCGAGATTAAGGTTACTCGCAAGATTGTCGGCGCGTGATGCCATGGGTTCAATGTGCCTTGTCTGGGCAGCCAGCACGGAAATAGAGCCGCCCTCTTCTGAGTGTCAGCCCATATAGCGAGCGAGCGGAGATGCAAGAACTCCGCTCGCCGCAATCACCGATTATTCGGCCGCTTCAGCCTTTGCCGGCGCAGCCACTTCGACCGATCCACCAGCCTTTTCAACCGCAGCCACAGCACCCTTCGATGCCCCGGCGACCTTGAACTGAGCCTTGGACGTGATAGCGCCCTTGCCGAGCAAGCGCACGCCGTCCTTACCGCCACGAGCAAGTCCGGCAGACTGCAAAGCAGCGTGATCGATGAGCTGGCCAGCGTCGAGCTTGCCTGCATCAATGAACTTCTGGATCATACCGAGATTCACTTCGGCGTAATCCTTGGCAAACGGATTGTTGAAGCCACGCTTCGGGATCCGCATGTGAAGCGGCATCTGACCGCCTTCGAAGCCCTTGATCGACACACCGGAGCGCGACTTGGCACCCTTCTGGCCACGGCCACCGGTCTTGCCCTTGCCGGAGCCAATGCCACGGCCAATACGCATGCGCCCCTTACGGGCACCGTCGTTATCGCGGATATCGTTAAGTTTCATGTCGTTGCACTCGCTTTCGCTTTAGTTCGCGCCAAAATAGAAGAGGCCCGGTACTGCACCGGGCCTCCTAGGTCAACCTGAGGTCTGGTTAGTCTACCACTGCCACCATATGCGGCAGCTTTGCGATCGCACCACGGACCTCCGGAGTATCCTCGACCTCCACGACCTTGTGCATTTTGCCAAGGCCCAAGCCGACCAGAATCTGCTTTTGCTTTTCCGGGCGGCGGATCGGGGAGCCAATCTGCTTGATCTTGATCTTAGCCATGTTCGTTTACTCCACGATGGCTGCGGCGTCGGCTTCAGCCTCGGCCTCGCTCGCACCACCACGGCCAAGCAGGTCAGCAACCTTCTTGCCGCGACGCTGGGCAACTGACTTCGGCGAAGTCTGGTGAGTCAGAGCGTCAAACGTAGCACGGATCATGTTGTAAGGGTTCGAAGTCCCGACCGACTTGGTCACAACGTCGGCAACTCCCAGGCTCTCGAAAACGGCGCGCATCGGGCCGCCCGCGATGATCCCGGTACCGGCCGGAGCCGAACGGACATTGACCTTGCCAGCGCCATAACGGCCTTTGCCGTCATGATGCAGTGTGCGGCCTTCCTTGAGCGGAACGCGAACCATCTTCTTCTTCGCGGACGCAGTAGCCTTGGTGATGGCCTCCGGCACTTCTCGAGCCTTGCCATGTCCGAAACCGACGCGTCCGGCGCCATCACCGACCACGACAAGCGCGGCGAAACCGAAACGCTTACCACCCTTCACCGTCTTGGAGACGCGATTGATGTGAACCAGCTTTTCGATCAGCTCGTCACCCTCGTCTTCCTGGTTACGACCGCGACGGTCATCACGCCGACCACGGCCACGGCCGCCGTCACGTTCACCACCACGGCCACGGCCACGGCCACGGCCTTCACGCGGCGCGGATGCCGGTGCCGCCTCGGGCGCAGCTGATTCAACCACCGGGGTTTCCGGGGTGCTGTTTTCGGTGTTGTTCTCGTCAGCCATCATCAGAACTCCAGCCCGCCTTCGCGTGCAGCGTCGGCCAGCGCCTTGACGCGGCCATGGAACAGGAAACCGCCGCGGTCGAACACCACGGTGGTCACGCCCGCCTGCTTGGCGGCCGCTGCGATATCAGCGCCAACCTTCGCGGCAGCGTCGACATTGCCGCCCTTGCCGCCCAGCGTCGAGGCAGCTGCAAGCGTACGTCCGGCAGTATCATCGATGATCTGCGCGTAGATGTGCTTGCCCGAGCGATGGACGGACAGACGGGGACGCCCGCCTGCACGACTGCGGAGCGCGCTGCGCACGCGGCGGCGGCGGCGTTCGAAAAGAGAAAGCTTGGCCATCTTACTTCTTCTTCCCTTCCTTGCGGAAGATATACTCGCCGCGATACTTGATACCCTTGCCCTTATAAGGCTCAGGCTTACGCCAGCGGCGGATTTCGGCAGCGAACTGCCCAACCTGCTGCTTGTCGATGCCGCTGATCTCGACCGTGGTCTGATCCGGCGTCTTTACGTCAAGCCCCTGCGGCACATCGAGATCGACGTCGTGGCTGAAGCCGAGCTGCAACTTGAGCTTCGCGCCCTGGGCCGATGCACGATAACCGACACCGGTGATTTCCAGGGTCTTCGAAAAGCCCTCGCTCACACCTTCGACCAGGTTCGACACCAAGGTACGCTGCATGCCCCAGAAGGAACGTGCCCGCTTGGTATCGTTCGCAGGAAGAACGGAAATCTCGCCTTCCTTTACCTCGTAATTGATGTCTTCGGTCAGCCCCATCGACAGGGTGCCTTTCGGCCCCTTGACGGTCAGAGTGCCTTCAGCGATTTCCGCAGTGACGCCCTTAGGGATCGCCACCGGCTTCTTCCCAATGCGGCTCATCAGAACACCTCCGCCAGCACTTCGCCGCCGACGTTCTGAGCGCGCGCTTCGGCATCCGAAAGCACGCCGCGGGGCGTCGAGACGATGGTAATGCCAAGGCCGTTGCGGACAGTCGGCAGTTCACGGCTGCCCGAATAGATCCGCCGACCCGGCTTTGACACGCGAGCGACATGCTTGATTGCAGGCTCGCCCTCGAAATACTTCAGTTCAATCCGAAGCTGCTTGTGCTTCCCGGTTTCGTCTTCACTGTAGCCACGAATGTAGCCTTCACGCTGAAGAACTTCCAGAACGCGGGCGCGCAGGTTGGACGCCGGCGAAAAGACGGAATCCTTCTTTGCCTGCTGGCCATTACGAATACGGGTGAGCATATCACCCAGGGGATCGGTCATTGCCATGTGATGATCCTTACCAGCTCGACTTTGTCACGCCCGGGATCAGGCCCTTGTTGGCCAGGTCCCGCAGTTCGATCCTGCACAGGCCGAACTTGCGATAATAGCCGCGCGGCCGCCCAGTCGTTGCGCAGCGATTGCGCACACGGGTCGGGTTTGCGTTACGCGGAATTTCCGCCATCTTGAGACGCGCCATCAGCCGCTCACTCTCGTCGGCCGACTTGTCGTCCGCAATCGCTTTCAGCTTCGCGTATTTCGCCGCATACTTCTTCACAAGCTGCTTGCGACGTTCGTTCTTATTGATGGAACTCAGTTTCGCCATGGACTTAAGCTCTCTTTCGCTATCGGTTCAGGGCGCGGCTCACGCCGCTTCCTTCTGATCGGCTTCCGCCGGGAACGGGAAACCGAACAGGCGCAACAATTCGCGCGCTTCTTCGTCGGTTTCCGCGGTGGTGGTGATGATGATGTCCATCCCCCGGACTTTCTCGATCCGATCGTAGCTGATCTCGGGGAAGATGATCTGTTCTTTCACACCCATCGCATAGTTGCCACGCCCATCGAAGCTCTTCGGGTTCAACCCACGAAAATCTCGAATACGCGGCATCGCGACAGTCACAAGACGATCGAGAAATTCATACATGCGTTCACGGCGCAGAGTAACCTTGCAACCGATCGGCATGCCTTCACGCAGCTTGAACTGCGCGATCGACTTCTTCGCCTTGGTGATTACGGGTTTCTGACCAGCAATCAGCTCCATTTCCTCAGCCGCAGTCTGGACCTTCTTCTTGTCCTGACTGGCTTCGCCCACACCCATATTGAGTGTGATCTTCTCAAGCTTCGGCACCTGCATCGGATTTACGTAACCGAACTTTTCGGTCATCGCCTTCGCGATTTCAGAGTCGTACTTGGCCCGGAGGCGCGGGGTATAGTTCTCAGCCATCGATGGTCTCCCCGGACTTCACGGCAACGCGAACCTTCTTGCCGTCCTTCGTTTCGAAACGGACGCGAGTCGGCTTGCCATCCTTCGGATCAGCCAAAGCAACCTTGGAAATCGCCAATGGCGCTTCCCGGCGATCGATACCGCCCTGAGGGTTAGCCTGGCTCGGCTTGCGGTGACGGGCAGCAATGTTAATGCCCTGAACGACGACTTTTTCGTCCTTGGGCATCACTTGCATGACAGTGCCGGTACGGCCCTTGTCCTTACCCGAACGAATGACGACAGTGTCGCCACGCTTGATCTTCGCGCCAGCCATCACAGCACCTCCGGAGCAAGCGAGATGATCTTCATGAAGCCGCGGCCACGCAGCTCACGCACCACCGGGCCAAAGATACGAGTGCCGATCGGCTCTTCGTTCTTGTTCACGAGCACCGCCGCGTTCGTATCGAAACGAATGACGCTGCCATCAGGACGGCGAACGTCCTTCTTGGTACGCACGATCACCGCGCGGTGGACGTCACCCTTCTTCACACGCGCACGCGGCTGCGCCTCCTTGACGGAGACGACGATCACGTCGCCGACGCCCGCGGTACGGCGCTTCGACCCGCCCAGCACCTTAATGCACTGGACGCGCTTCGCGCCGCTGTTGTCCGCGACGTCGAGATTGGATTGCATCTGGATCATCGATCCGGTTCCTTCTCACTCGGCTTGCCGGAACCAGTCCGGCAGTTCCAAAAAACGTCAGTTGCTGCCAGCGGCCTCTACATCGAGGTTCGCTTCGACTGCCTGGCCCTTGCCAGCATGGACACGCTCGATCACCTGCCATGTCTTGGTCTTCGAAATCGGGCGGGTTTCTTCAATCCGCACGCGTTCGCCGGCCTTGTAGGCATTGTCTTCGTCGTGAGCATGATACTTCTTCGAGCGGCGGATGATCTTCCCGTAAAGCGGGTGCTTCACCTTACGCTCGACAAGCACTGTCACAGTCTTGTCGGTCTTGTCGGAAACCACGGTCCCGATCAGGATACGCTTCGGCATCGTGTGCTCCTTAAGCCTTCTCAGCGCGGGCGCGTTCGCCCAGCAGCGTCTTGATACGTGCGATTTCGCGACGCACTTCCTTGATCCGCGCAGGACGCTCGATCTGGTTGGTAGCCGCCTGGAAACGCAGGTTGAACTGCTCACGCTTCAAATCGACCAGATCAGCAGAAAGCTGGTCTTCAGTCTTGGCGCGGAGATCTTCAGTCTTGGCCATCATTCACCTCCCAGATGCGAGGTGTCACCCAGGCGGGCAACGACCTTGGTCTTGATCGGCAGCTTCATGGCAGCACGTTCGAACGCCACAGCAGCCAGCGGTCCGGGGACGCCATCCAATTCGAACAGGATCCGGCCCGGCTTAACGCGAGCGGCCCAGTATTCGATCGAACCCTTGCCCTTACCCTGACGGACTTCAGCAGGCTTCTTCGACACCGGAACGTCCGGGAACACGCGAATCCAAAGACGACCCTGACGCTTGATATGACGCGTGATCGCACGACGAGCCGCTTCGATCTGGCGTGCGGTAATCCGCTCCGGCTCCAGCGCCTTAAGGCCATAAGAGCCAAAATTCAGCGCCGTGCCACCCTTGGCATTACCATGGATGCGCCCTTTGAACGCCTTGCGGAACTTGGTTTTTTTCGGTTGCAGCATTGCTTTTACTCAGCTCTCTCAAACCTCAGCGCGCGGGACGCACGCCGGAGGTCTGGGCCTCCATCATCAACCGGTCCTGCGCCATCGGATCGTGGCCGAGGATCTCACCCTTGAAGATCCAGACCTTGATGCCGATGATACCATATGCGGTAAGCGCTTCGGCTTCGGCGTAATCCACATTCGCACGCAGAGTGTGGAGCGGCACGCGACCTTCACGATACCATTCGACGCGGGCGATTTCCGCCCCGCCCAAACGGCCACCGCAGGTGATCTTGATCCCTTCCGCGCCAAGCCGCAGAGCGGATTGCACGGCGCGCTTCATCGCGCGACGGAACGCAACACGCCGGATCAACTGATCGGCAACGCCCTGAGCGACGAGCTTGGCATCGATTTCCGGCTTGCGGATTTCGACGATGTTCAGCTTCACTTCGCTGTCAGTCATTTTCGACAGCTTCTGGCGCAGCTTTTCAATGTCGGCGCCCTTCTTGCCGATGATCACGCCAGGGCGCGCGGCATAGATGGATACGCGGCACAGTTTCGCCGGGCGTTCGATGACGACCTTCGAAATGGCAGCCTGCGGAACGTTCTCGACAATGTACTTGCGGATTTCGAGATCTTCCTTGAGCAGCTTCCCGTAATCACGACCTTCCGCATACCAGCGGCTGTCCCAAGTACGGTTGATCTGCAGGCGCAGGCCGATCGGATTGCTCTTCTGACCCATGGCTCAGGCCTCCTCGACTTCGCGAACCACGATACGCAGCCGGCTGAACGGCTTGAGGATGCGCGTGGATTTGCCACGGCCCCGCGTGTGGAAACGCTTCATGGTGACCGATTTGCCGACGCTGGCTTCAGCGACAACGAGAGAATCGACATCCAGATTGTGATTATTTTCCGCATTCGCGATCGCGGAAGCGAGGACCTTGTGCGCGTCACGGGCCATGGCCCGTTTCGAGAAGGTGAGGATATTCAATGCTTCCTCAGCCTTCTTGCCACGAATGAGGCCTGCCACGAGATTCAGCTTCTGCGCGGAACCACGGATCGTGGTGCCAACAGCCAGTGCCTCGTTATCACCGACGCGACGGGGGGCTTTCTGCTTGCTCATCAGCGCTTACCCTTCTTGTCGGCGGCGTGGCCGGGGAAACTACGCGTCGGTGCGAATTCCCCAAGCTTGTGACCGACCATGTCTTCGTTGACCGCAACCGGCACGAACTTGTGGCCATTGTAGACGCTGAACGTCAGGCCGACGAACTGCGGAAGGATGGTGGACCGACGCGACCAGGTCTTGATCGGAGCACGGCCACCCGTATCCTGGGCGTCTTCTGCTTTTTTCAGCAGGTGCAGGTCGACAAACGGACCTTTCCAGACGGAACGAGCCATTATCGCTTACCTCTTCTTCTTCGCGTGACGCGAACGGATAATCATCTTGTCCGTCTGCTTGTTGTTGCGGGTACGGGCGCCCTTGGTCGGCTTACCCCACGGAGTGACCGGGTGACGGCCACCCGAGGTACGGCCTTCACCACCACCATGCGGGTGGTCGACCGGGTTCTTCGCAACACCACGAGTCAGCGGCTTGCGGCCCATCCAACGACGACGGCCAGCCTTGGCAAGCGTCTGGTTGGAGTTGTCGGGGTTCGAAACCGCCCCAACCGTTCCCATGCAATCGCCACGCAGGTAACGCTGCTCACCCGAGTTCAGGCGAACGATCACCAAGCCACGGTCACGACCAACGATTTGGATGTAAGCACCGGCGGAACGGGCAATCTGCCCACCCTTGCCAGGCTTCATTTCGACGTTGTGACAAATCGTGCCGACCGGCATTTGCGACAGGAGCATCGCATTGCCCGGCTTCACGTCAACGCGCTCGCCAGCAATGACCTGGTCACCCACAGCGAGCCGCTGCGGTGCGAGAATATAGGCGAATTCGCCATCCTCGTACTTGATCAGTGCGATGAACGCGGTGCGGTTGGGATCATATTCGATCCGCTCCACACTGGCAGGAACGTCCCACTTCCGACGCTTGAAGTCGATGAAGCGGTATTTCTGCTTGTGGCCGCCGCCCATGCCACGCGAAGTCACATGGCCTTTGTTGTTACGGCCGCCAGTCTTGCGCTTCCCTTCGGTCAGCGATTTGACAGGCTTGCCCTTCCACAGGCCGGACTTGTCGACAAGGACCAGTCCGCGGCGCGCGGGGCTCGTCGGTTTATAGTTCTTCAGTGCCATGATCCGCGCCTCAGATACCGCTGGTGACGTCGATCGACTGGCCTTCAGCCAGCGTCACAATCGCCTTCTTCATGTCCGAACGCTTGTAGGGCTTGCCCTTCCAGCGCTTCGTCTTGCCCTTCTGGACAATCGTATTCACGCCTTTCACCTTGACGTCGAACAGCGCCTCTACCGCTTCTTTGATCTGCGGCTTGGTCGCGCTCTCAGCCACTTTGAAGACGACTGCATTGTTCTCGGACAGCAGCGTCGACTTCTCGGTGATGTGCGGCGAAAGGATCACGTCGTAGTGACGTACATCCACTTCCTGTTTCTTAGCCATTGAACCGCGCCTCCAGTTTTTCGACCGCCGCGCGGGTCAGCACCAGCGTGTCATGCTTCAGGATGTCGTAGACATTCGCACCGACAGCCGGAAGAACATTGATGTTGGGCAGGTTACCGGCGGCGCGGGCGAAACCTTCGTTTACGGCTTCACCATCGATGACCAGAACCTTCTTGCCCCAGCCTGCCTTAGCGAACTGCCCAGCAAGAGCCTTCGTCTTTGCGTCCTTCAGCTCAAGACTGTCGACTACGACCAAACCATCCTTGGCTTTGCTCGACAGGGCCATCTTGAGGCCCAGAGCACGCAGCTTCTTGTTCAGCGACTGACCGAAATCACGAGCACGGGCACCATGAGCCTTACCGCCGCCGATAAAGATCGGAGCCTTGCGATCACCGTGACGAGCCGTGCCGCCGCCCTTCTGGCGACCCCACTTCTTGCCCGTACGCGCAACATCGGAACGCTCACGCGTCGGACGAGCAGGACCACGGCGGTTTTCAAGCTGCCACGTGACAATACGGTGAAGAATGTCAGTGCGTGGCTCTACGCCAAACACCGCGTCATTCAATTCGATGTCGCCGGAGGCTTTGCCGCCATCCAGGGTCTGTACCTTGACCTTCACGACTTAGCCCTCCTGGCCTTCAGTTGCTTCCGGAGCGGCAGCCACTTCGGCCGGCGTGTCGGCAGCACTCTGTTCGTTGCTGTTGGCAGCACTCTTCAGCGCAGCCGGATAAGGAGCTTCAGCATGCCGAGCGACCTTCACGGCATCCCGAACGAGCAGCCATGCATTCTTCGACCCGGGGACAGAGCCCTTGACGAAGATCAGGCCACGCTCGTCATCGGTGCGAACGATCTCGAGGTTCTGCTGCGTACGCTGACGATCACCCATGTGACCGGCCATCTTCTTGTTCTTGAAGACCTTGCCGGGATCCTGACGGTTACCGGTCGAACCATGCGAACGGTGCGAGAGCGACACACCGTGCGTCGCACGCAAACCTCCGAAGCCCCAACGCTTCATGGCACCAGCAAAGCCCTTGCCCTGCGTGTGCCCGGTAATATCGACCAACTGGCCCGAAACGAAATGCGATGCAGCGATGGTCGCACCGACTTCAAGAACCGCATCGTCAGCGACCCGGAATTCGGCGACCTTGCGCTTGAGCGGAACATTGGCCTTGGCGAAATGCTCACGCTGCGGCTTCGCAACATTCTTCTGCTTGGCCTCGCCCGAACCGATCTGAAGAGCGGTATACCCGTCCTTTTCATCGGTGCGAACAGACACAACCTGGCAATCCTCCAACGCGAGGACGGTAACCGGCACGTGACGGCCATCCTCCTGGAAGAGGCGGGTCATCCCGACTTTTTTAGCGATCACGCCAGTGCGCATGATCCATACTCCTACAGAGGCCTACGCAGGACCATCCCGCGAAGGCATGTTCAGCCCAAAATGTGAAGCGAGCCCCGTCCGGGCTGAAACGTGCCGGCCGCAAGCGGCTGGCGAGACGGGGGACGCTTGCCCGGTGAAAACCGGAGGTATCCCTATGTCCTTGCAGATCAATCGATCTGCGGACCGGCCGAAACCGGAGAGAAATCGCGCCTTAAAAGAGCTTTCAAAGCGCGGAAACTTTTTTGATCAGCGGCTTAAGCCAGCTTGATCTCAACATTCACGCCAGCAGCAAGATCAAGCTTCATTAGGGCATCGACCGTCTGGGCGTTCGGCTGCACGATGTCGAGCAACCGCTTGTAAGTCCGGACCTCGAACTGCTCCCGCGACTTCTTGTCGATGTGCGGGCCGCGGTTCACGGTGAACTTCTCGATACGCGTCGGCAGAGGAATGGGACCCCGAATGAGAGCACCCGTACGACGGGCGGTTTCCGCAATTTCGCCAGTTGCCTGGTCGAGCACGCGATGATCGAACGCCTTGAGGCGAATGCGGATATTCTGAGCTTCCATGTCCACTTACCGATGCGAAAGAGCCAAAAAGGCAACCGCCAAAGCCAGATGCCTTCATAAATAAAGAAGACCGCCCCGCCTCACCGGATCTCCTGAGGAGTGCTCCGGGAAGGGGCGGCCCCCTTGAAATTCCGGCCGACCGAATCTCGAAAGACCCGGCCAGCGCGGCTGCCTATATTACTTCGTGATCTTGCTGACAACCCCCGAACCAACGGTGCGGCCACCTTCGCGGATAGCGAAACGAAGACCTTCATCCATTGCGATCGGAGCAATCAATTTCACGGCGATCGTGACGTTGTCGCCCGGCATGACCATTTCTGTACCCTCGGGGAGGATAACTTCACCGGTCACGTCAGTCGTACGGAAGTAGAACTGCGGACGATAGTTGGCGAAGAATGGCGTATGACGGCCGCCTTCGTCCTTCGACAGCACGTAGACTTCCGCATCGAATTCAGTGTGCGGCGTAACCGAACCCGGCTTCGCGAGAACCTGGCCACGCTCAACGTCTTCACGGCTGATACCACGGATCAGCGCACCGATGTTGTCACCGGCTTCACCACGATCCAGCAGCTTGCGGAACATTTCAACGCCGGTAACCGTCGTCTTCTGCGTGTCCTTGATGCCGACGATTTCAACTTCGTCGCCAACATTCACAACACCGGTTTCGACGCGGCCAGTCACAACCGTACCACGACCCGAAATCGAGAACACGTCTTCGATCGGCATCAGGAACGGCTTGTCGACCGGACGATCCGGCTGCGGGATGTATTCATCCACAGCCTTCATGAGTTCGAGGATCGAGTTCTTGCCGATTTCGTCGTCACGACCTTCGAGAGCTGCCAGAGCCGAACCCTTGATGATCGGAATATCGTCACCCGGGAAGTCATAGCTGGAAAGCAGTTCACGAACTTCCAGTTCGACCAGCTCGAGGATTTCCTCGTCGTCGACCTGATCAACCTTGTTCATGTAGACGACCAGAGCCGGCACACCCACCTGACGGGCGAGCAGGATGTGTTCGCGAGTCTGCGGCATCGGGCCGTCAGCAGCGTTCACAACCAGAATTGCGCCATCCATCTGCGCAGCGCCGGTGATCATGTTCTTCACATAGTCAGCGTGGCCCGGGCAGTCGACGTGCGCATAGTGGCGCGCGTCAGTTTCATATTCAACGTGAGCCGTCGAAATGGTGATGCCGCGTTCACGTTCTTCGGGAGCCTTATCGATGTTTGCGAAATCGACGGGAGCGCCCAGAACCTTGGTGATAGCCGCTGTCAGCGTGGTCTTGCCGTGGTCGACGTGACCGATGGTGCCGATGTTGCAGTGCGGCTTGTTCCGCTCAAATTTTTCCTTCGCCATTGTCTCTTAACCTCTATTCCTAAGAACTCAGATTTTCACGGGAGAAAGGCGGCACCCGCTGAATCAGGCGCCGCCCCTAGACGCTCACTCGCCTTTAGGCAAGCTTCTCCTTGACCTCAGCAGCGACATTTGCCGGCACTTCGTCATAATGGGAGAACTGCATCGTGTACTGGGCGCGTCCCTGAGTGAAGGAACGCAGCTCGTTCACGTAGCCGAACATGTTCGCGAGAGGCACATTGGCCTCGACGACCTGGGCGTTGCCCCGGCTGTCCGTACCCTGGATCTGGCCACGGCGCGAGTTGAGATCGCCGATAACGTCGCCAAGGTAATCCTCGGGAGTCACGACTTCCACCTTCATGATCGGTTCCAGCAGCTTGATGCCTGCCTTGCTGGCCACTTCGCGCATGGCGCCGCGACCGGCAATTTCGAACGCAATCGCCGACGAGTCGACGTCGTGGTAAGCACCATCGACAAGCTTGATGTCGAAATCGATGATCGGGAAGCCCACGAGATGACCGCTTTCGGCCTGTTCACGCATGCCCTTCTCAATCGCCGGGATGAACTCCCGAGGGATGTTGCCCCCCTTGATTTCATCGACGAAATTGACGCCCTGACCACGTTCGCCAGGTGTCACGACAACCTTGACGCGACCGAATTGACCCGAACCACCCGACTGCTTCTTGTGGGTGTAATCGACTTCAACTTCCTTGGCGAGCGATTCACGATAGGCCACCTGCGGCGCGCCGACATTGGCTTCGACCTTGAATTCTCGCTTCATGCGATCGACCAGAATGTCGAGGTGAAGTTCGCCCATGCCCTTGATGATCGTCTGACCCGATTCATGGTCAGTCGAAACGCGGAAGGACGGATCTTCTGCCGCAAGACGATTGAGCGCAACGCCCATCTTCTCCTGGTCGGCCTTGGTCTTCGGTTCTACCGACAATTCGATGACCGGGTCGGGGAATTCCATCCGTTCGAGGATGATCGGCTTCGATGCATCGCACAACGTGTCGCCGGTCGTGGTTTCCTTCAGACCTGCGATGGCAACGATATCGCCAGCGAAGGCTTCATCGATGTCTTCACGGTTGTTGGAGTGCATCAGCAGCATGCGGCCGATCTTCTCTTTCTTGTCCTTCACCGAGTTCAGAACCGAGCCCTTGGCGAGCTTGCCCGAATAGATACGTGTGAAGGTAAGCGAGCCCACGAACGGGTCGTTCATGATCTTGAACGCCAGCGCCGCGAAAGGTGCGTCGTCGGAAGACGGACGGCTGTCCTCTTCGTCGCTGTCAGGCAGCACGCCCTTGATCGCCGGAACGTCAATCGGCGACGGCATGTAATCGACCACGGCATCGAGCAACGGCTGCACGCCCTTGTTCTTGAAGGCCGAGCCGCAAACGACCGGTACGAACGCACGATCAAGCGTACCCTTGCGGATCAGCTTCTTCAGCGTTGCGGCATCGGGTTCATTGCCTTCGAGATAAGCTTCCATCACCTCGTCGTCCTGTTCGACGACGGTTTCAATCAGCCTTTCCCGATATTCGGCAGCTTTGTCGGCAAGATCAGCCGGAATATCGACATAGTCGAATTTCGCGCCGAGCGATTCATCCTGCCACACGATACCGCGATTGTTGACGAGGTCGACAACGCCCTTGAGGTCGCTTTCCGCACCAATCGGCAGATAAAGCACCAAAGGAACCGCACCGAGACGATCAATGATCGACTGAACGCAATAGTAGAAGTCGGCACCGGTGCGATCCAGCTTGTTGATAAAGCACATGCGAGGCACGCCGTACTTGTCCGCCTGACGCCAAACGGTTTCGGACTGCGGTTCGACGCCTGCGACGCCATCGAACACAGCAACCGCGCCATCGAGCACGCGCAGCGAACGTTCCACTTCAATAGTGAAGTCCACGTGGCCCGGGGTGTCGATGATGTTGACGCGATGTTCGGGGCCCTGCCCGTCCTCGGCCTGCCAGAAGGTCGTGGTCGCGGCCGAAGTGATGGTGATACCGCGTTCCTGTTCCTGCTCCATCCAGTCCATTGTCGCGGCGCCGTCATGGACTTCGCCGATCTTGTAGGACTTGCCGGTGTAGTAAAGGATCCGTTCGGTGGTTGTGGTTTTGCCGGCGTCAATGTGCGCCATGATACCGATATTGCGGTAGCGTTCGATCGGATGGCTGCGTGCCATGATGAGTTCCTTAAGGCCTTTCGGAGATTGGGCCGCTTTGGGCGGCCCGTGCCCCATATAGTAACGAATATGACCGGCAAAAGACGCACGCACGCGTGCGCCCTCCGCCGGCGTCAATTACCAGCGATAGTGGCTGAACGCACGGTTGGCGTCGGCCATGCGGTGCGTATCTTCCCGCTTCTTGACCGCGTTGCCGCGATTGTTCGCCGCATCCATCAGCTCTCCCGACAACCGGGCAGCCATGGTCGTTTCCGCACGGCCGCGTGCGGCCGAGATGAGCCAGCGGATCGCAAGAGCCTGGGCACGTTCAGGACGAACCTCGACCGGCACCTGGTAGGTCGCACCACCGACACGGCGGCTGCGAACTTCGATCTGCGGCTTCACATTGTTCAGCGCGTCATGAAACAACTGGATCGGATCGGATTTGGCCTTGGCTTCCACCGTTTCCAGCGCGCCATAGACTATGCGTTCCGCAGTGGACTTCTTACCGTCCAGCATGAGGTTGTTCATGAACTTCGACAGCACCTGATCACCAAACTTGGGATCGGGCAGGATTACCCGCTTTTCGGGACGACGACGACGTGACATCGTTAGAATTCCTTCTTTCGGAGACCTCCACCCGTGCCGCAATCCTGAAACAGCTTCAGGGTATTTTGCGATGTCCGGATCAGGCCTCAGTAAATCAACACAACCCCTGCAACTGAAAATCACGCATTTCCCGACTTATGGGGACGATGATTCAAAGCGCAGGACGTCGCCTTACTTCGGACGCTTGGCGCCGTACTTCGAACGGCTCTGCTTGCGATCCTTCACACCCTGCGTATCGAGTACGCCGCGCAGGACGTGATAGCGCACACCGGGAAGGTCGCGCACACGGCCGCCGCGGATCAGCACAACCGAGTGTTCCTGCAGGTTGTGGCCTTCACCAGGAATGTAGGAAATGACTTCACGCTGGTTGGTCAGGCGAACCTTGGCCACCTTGCGCAGAGCGGAGTTCGGCTTCTTCGGCGTCGTGGTGTAGACGCGGGTGCAGACGCCACGCTTCTGCGGGTTCTGCTCCATCGCAGGGACCTTGCTCTTGGCCTTCTGCGGAACGCGGCCCTTGCGGACCAGCTGGTTGATCGTCGGCATTGAATACCTTCACCTGGTTCATAGCAATACTGGCAAGGTGAAGGAAAAGAACGCGGGTTCCTCCCGCCGCCCGCATAGCTGATGCATATGCCCCGGCACTCTGGAACCTCACGAACCGAATCGCTCCACCCGACCTGATCGCCGGGTTACTTTGACGGCTGCCCCAAGGCGGAAGAAACTTCCGTCCAATAGAAAAAGCCTTCAGGCTCAACGCCCAAGGCCCTCAGGACATTACCGGCAATGTTCAGCTCTATTGCCTGAAGGCGAAATGTCCGCCTCCAAGTTGTGCGCGCCATTAGGGGAATGGAGGCTTTCGGTCAAGGATCGGTTAGCTTCCTTTGCCTGCCCCAACCCTTGCTTGCCCCTCTTCACATTCGGGCGGCACTTCGCGCGGCAATCCAGGCGAAAACCATAGAAGGGCCGATGGTCGCACCCGCACCTGGGTAAGTCCGCCCCATGACCGGAGCGGCACTGTTGCCCGTCACATAGAGCCCTTCGATAACGCTTCCATCCTCGTGAAGTACGCGCGCGTGTTCGTCAGCCATCAGCCCACCCTTGGTGCTGAGATCACCCGGCCAGAAACGCACCGCGTAAAATGGTGCCTTGTCGATTGCCCCGAAGGACGGGTTCGGCTTGTGGGTCGGATCGCCGTAATATTGATCGTAAACGCTTTCCCCCCGGTTAAAATCCTCATCCACACCGTTTGCCGCCATCGTGTTGACCCGCTCGACAGTGCTCATGAGCCCGGCAGGATCGATCCGGCACTTCCCAGCCAGTTCTTCCAAAGTCCGCCCCCGCACGAAAAAACCGCTCTTGACCAGCGGCTTCGTCAAGCGAGGAGGAATGTGTCCGAAGAAATAGCGGTTACGATTGCGGCTGTCGAAAACGAGCCAACTGGGAACTGCCGGAACTTCCTTATCCCGCTCCAGCATTGCGCGGCCGGCATCGACGTAGGACGCCGCCTCGTTGGTGTAGCGCCTTCCCGACTGGTCGACGATTATCGCACCCGGCAGGGTCCGTTCCCAAATGCCCACGTTGATCCTGCCATTGGGCATGATCGAAACCGGATACCAGGTGGCCGCATCCATTAGTGCCAGTTCAGCACCAATGGCAGCGCCGATCTTGTGCGCATCGCCAGTATCGTCCGGGCTGGCCGGACTCCATTCGCCCGTCACGCCCTGATACGGTTCGCGAAACGCGGCATCCTTTGCAAATCCGCCAGCCGCCAGCAGCACCCCTCGCGGCGCAGGGATTTCCTCCCTTGCGTCGTCACGCCCGACGATAGCGCCAGTCACCCGGCCTTCCGCATCCTGCACCAGCGAACGCAAGGGCGTTTCGAGCCGGACCGGGATCTCCAGTTTCTGAACTATGGCCATCAGTTGGCCCACCAACGTCTCGCCCATCGACAGGGGAACTTGCCCTCTCAATCGAAAAGCCAGCGTCCGGCCAACGACACCCAGTACACCGCCCAATGACTTGAGCGAGCGAAAGGACGTTGGAATCTGCGGGGCGACGTCAGTGTTGACTGCAATCGCAGGCAAACCGGCACGGCGCATTGTCTTTAGCCACGAACCAAGCCGCTTCGCATCGAAGTTCGTCGCTTCCAGCGTGCGGCCGATGTGAGCCCCGGGCTGATCCTGATAGTAATCGGGATAGCGCGGCGCACGACACCACTCGAAACCCTGTTCTTCCAGACCAACTACCATTTCCGGCCCTACCCTGAGGTATGCCTGGCGCCGTTCGGGGCTGCTCGCAGGCCCGACGTCCCCTATCACGGCGTCGAAATAGGCCAGCCCCTGTTCTTCCGAATCCGCAATGCCTTCACGCTGCATCAACGGGTTGTTGGGAATCCAAACTCCGCCGCCGGAAAGCGCACTGGTGCCGCCCCATACGGCCGACTTTTCAATTATAATCGGGTTGAGGCCGTTGAGCTTTGCAGCGATCGCTCCGGCCAGCCCACCCGCACCTGAGCCGACGACAACAAAATCGATAGACATGGAGCTGTCCCGTCCCTCTCCCCAGAAAACGAACGCACTTGTACGGTTTGGTCCTCGCAGGTTCAAGAACAACCGGGAACCCAGCGTACTTTCGCATGTTTTGTTCAAGGATGCTGCTCTGGAGGAGAGGATGTTCACTCAGAGCCATCCCCGAAGGACACGCCGGAAAGGGTTGAGCCATCCCCTTCATTATATCGGCAAAGTCCGGAGAAGGCGGCCTGCCCTCGGCCGCCTTCTTTCGTAATGCTCCGAGCGGAATCGCCCCGCTATTTGCGGTCATCGCCCGGGGAATTGGGCATTCTTGCATCATGAGGCACCGCCCGTTTCGCTGCCTGGAGGCGATGGAAACGAGGATCCTCCGGTTGATCCCCACGCCGGAAATGCTGCTGTTCGTCACGGCGATAATGCGCATCGCGGCCATCAACGCGGAAATAGAAGGAACCGTCCTCGCTCCAGTAGCCATCATAGATCGGGCCGTAATAGTCGTCGTACCAGCCTTCGTAAGGATGGTGGCGTTCACCCGCCAAACCGTGTCCAGGTCCACCAGCCACACATCCGGCAAGGGATGAACCGACGAGGACAAGAGCAAGTAACGCCAGCGGTTGTTTCATCATTGATCTCCATCGTTGCGCAAACCCGACATGCGACGGGATCCAACCACTCTCACCATGCGCCAGCTGCGTGGGAAGGTACAATGACAAAAACCAATTGGCATCGCCGCGGTCAGGAAAGACTTAAGAAAATAAGGTTAGACACAGTTTCGGAGATATTTCCCACGATGGGAGGGCAAATGACGGTATTGTACATCCGCGCGCACAAACGGTTCGCCGTTCGCCGGATGGTGAGCCTATCCCGATCCGACTGCAATGCCATCAGCGGGCTGTTGATCGAACTGTCCTTGCAGGGCTGCCGGATCAGCAATCTCGGGCAGTCCGTGGAATTCGAGACCGGTCAACTCGTCACCTTGGAAATCGACGGATTCGATCCAATAACGGGCGCTGTGCGCTGGGCTCATGACGGTTTGGCAGGCTTGCGCTTCGATCAATCGTTGCACCCGAATACATTGGAAAATTTGATCCGCCATTGCCGGACAGATCCCCTTTCCACTCAGACACAACGAACAGCTCGCGCTTAAGAGCGGTGGCCCGCCCTTTGTTTCAGTCCGGGCGTGATCACCGTATTTGCGGCGACTCGCGGGCAGGTGATACAAATACACCATCAATGGCCGAAACTTTGCCAGAACGGCGTGGCCATCATGAAATGAGGCGGGAATACCGGCAATCCGGCCCGCAACCGGCAGCCGGCCCCCTCCTCGATTGAGAGGACGGACATGCAGACGCAACCGCTTACACCAACGGACGTTCCGCTATGCCTCAAACACGCGCGTGAGGAGGTGCTCATGGCGCTTGGTGCCACGACAGCCCGGGAAGAGGGCCGGCACCGGCGAAGAGCGGATCGCTACATGACCCAGGCAATGCGTGTGATTCAACAGGATCCAGGCAAGGCTTACGACTGGTCCGGTTTCTGACCCGGATCCCGCATTCAGCCGAGCAGACCTGATCCGGGAACCCGCATCGGGATAGAGTGCCAAACAGCCAGGCTCCGTGCGCGAACATTGTGGACGGAGCCTGGCTGTTTCATTGGACGTCAGGTGGAATTACCTGGCAATTTCCGGGTATCGTCCTTGCCCATCGGCTTTGCCGCTGCGGCAGGTTTCGGTGTGGTCGAAGGTTTCACACTGTCGCAATCGCCGCTGCTGGCCCGCGTTACCTGCGGTTGCTTGGATGAACCATCAGAACGCCATTCCACTGTCTGCGTGCAGCCGTTCTTGCCATTGGTCGACGAATAAAAGCTGTAATGCATGGTCGTTCCGGCAGGCAAAGTCCCTGTCGTCACGAACCCAACCGGCGCAGTTCCATTGGCCGCAGCTTTGCCCCGGGCCTTGCTTGCCTGCGAATCCATCTGCGCCACCATTTGCATCATCGCGCGGTGTCGCTGCTCCATTTGCGCCATGATCTGGTCCATTCGGGCGAACGGCGCAAAAAAAGCCTCATCGTCGAGGCTGCTGAAGGCCACTGGCAAGGCAAAGGCCGGTACACCTGCCTTCGCCGGCACGAATTCCACCTTGGGCGCCACATCACCAGTGTAGTGAATGCGCGCCACCCCGCCATCGGGCAAGTCGACTTTCATCACGTGAACATGCTCGGACGCGGCCACCGCTGCACCTGCCGCCGCAACTGTGAGCACACCCGCGATAAGGGCTGTACGAAGCTTTCGCATCGATCATCCTCCTCATTTGCCAGAAACCCGAAGTCTATCCATCCAGGCTTAACGCTGGATGAGCAGCTCCTCCTCCGAGGCAACACAGACTGAAGTCAATTTTTGCGGCGAACGCCTCGTAAGGCCTGAAACGCTTATCCCGCGGTCAAACGCTCAACCAGAGCCTTGACCTTCTTTTGTCTCCATTGCGGCATCGGCGCGACCAGCCAATAAGCGCGTCGGCAGGGCTCCGGTTCTCCCAATGGCTCCACGCGCCCCTCCGCAATCCACTTTTCGGCCAGCAGCGCAGGCACGTCGGCCACTCCAAGCCCTGCCGCTGCGGCAGCCAGGGCCTGTCCGGCATCGGGAACACTCAGTGCGACATCTTCCTCCGCCCCCTCACCCTGCCCCTGCCAGTGGATCAGCGGCAAATCCTTCTCACCAGATCGACCGACCGCCCCAACCCGCAATTTCTCCGCCTTGCCGAGTACGATACCCTCAAGCTCACCCGGACCTTCCGCCAAACGCACCGCAAGATCGAGATTCGCCTCGGTAAAGTCGCTCGTCTCTCCATCCACCAACGCATAGTGAACATCGGGATTGTCAGCACGAAAGGCAGCAAGACGTTCACCCAGCCAGGCGCCAAAGAAATCACGCGGAACAGCGATCGTGTAATGATGACTGGCTTGGCCCGCCTGCATCGCCCGGACCGATTCCTCGAAGTGCAGGAAACCCTCGCGCAAGGCATCGAGCCCGGCCATGGCTTCATCCGTGAGTTCGAGCCCCTTGCTGGTGCGGCGAAAGAGAACAACGCCCAGAACGTCTTCAAGTGCGCGAATTTGTTGGCCGACTGCCGCCGGCGTCACCGCCAGTTCGTCTGCCGCGCGTGTAAACGACAAATGCCGGGCCGCGGCGTCGAATACGCGCAGGGCGTTGAGAGGCAGGTGCGTGCGCTTCATGGATTTCTGCGTCTAATCGCGCAGGGCCCGCCCCGCAAGGTCACGTGGGACAACCGATATATCCGGTCAATCCGCAGTGGCAGGGGCAGCAAGCGGGAAATACGGAATGGCGACTCGAAGGGCGCCCCCATTCTCCTTGCGGAAAGTGTAATGCCCTTCCATCGACCCGTGCGGCGTGGTGAGCGGACACCCCGAAACATAGTCGTGCGAGCCACCTGGCGGCAAGATCGGCTGTTCACCGACGACACCTTCGCCATCGACATGATTGACCATGCCCCGGCCATCGGTAATTCGCCAATGCCGGGTGAGCAACTGGATCGTATCGCTGGAATGGTTCTCGATCCGAATATGATAAACCCAGAACCATTTGCCCGCCGAGACATGTGACTGTTCTGGCAAAAAGTTGACCGCTACTCGGACGGTAACGCCCTCGGTGATCGCTGCGTGCTGGAATAGCTGTTCCATAGCAAGCCTCAGACTAGCTCGATTCATCCGTTGTGCAAGAGCCGGAAGTGCGAAATCCACACGCCCCTGAAACAGGCTTACGGGATTCGAACATCCACTGGCCCTATAGACCAGCCTTGCGCAACGCCTGGTCCAGATCCTCGATCACGTCCTGCGGATCTTCCAGCCCGACACTGATCCTCAGCATACCGTCGCTCACCCCCATGGCGGCGCGTACGTCCGGCGCCAGGCTCGAATGGGTGGTCGTGGCCGGATGAGTCATCAGGGTTTTGGAATCACCGATATTGTTCGAGATATCGATCAGTTCCAGAGCATCGAGAATCCCGTGCGCCGCCGCGCGGCCACCGTCGATCTCAAACGCAAAGATCGAACCGGGGCGTATCATCTGCTTCTGAACGAGATCATATTGCGGATGGCTTTCCAAACCCGGATGCAGGATACGCGGCACGCGTTTCTCAAGGAAACGCCCAACCTCCAAAGCGTTGTCCGCCTGCCGCTCGGCACGCAGTTCAAGCGTTTCCAACCCCTTGAGCACCACCCAGGCGTTGAATGGCGACAGGGTCGGCCCCGTATTCCGCTGAAATGGCAGCAACACGGAATTGATGAATTCCGCCGAACCGCACACTGCCCCGGCAAGAACCCGGCCCTGCCCGTCCATCAGCTTCGTGACCGAATAGGCGACAACATCGGCGCCAAATTCCAGCGGGCGCTGCATTGCGCTGGTAGCGAAAGCATTATCCACCACGCTCCGGATGCCATGCTCGCGCGCGAGCCCGCATACTGCCTCGATATCGACGATATCCATGGTCGGATTGGCAGGCGTTTCGAAGAAGAACATCTTCGTATTGGGCCGGATTGCCGCCTTCCACGCATCGAGATCGCGGCCATCGACCGGCGTCGTCTCGATCCCGAAACGCGGCAGAAGATTATCCGTCACCCAGCGGGTTGGCCCGAAAGCAGCCTGTGCAATCACCATATGATCGCCGGCAGACAACTGGCAAAGCATGGCCGCCGTCATCGCCGCCATGCCTGAGGCCTGGACGCGGCAAGCCTCCGCCCCTTCCATCATCGCAATGCGTTCTTCCAGCATCTGAACCGTGGGGTTTTGCGTGCGGGAATACGTCATTCCCGGTTCTTCGCCGGCAAAGCGCGCGGCAGGGGTCGCCGCATCATCGTAGCAATAGCCGGACGTGAGGAACAACGCTTCGCTCGTTTCGCCCTGCTCCGACCGCCAGGTGCCGGCACGGACCGCACGTGTAGCGGGCCGCCACTTGGACGTGATCGAACGGTTCTGGCCAGTGTCTCTCTTCATGGCCGCGCATTTAGGCCTGCGCGCCCGGTGGAGCAAGTTCGTTCAATCCAAAACGAAACTGCCCCGGTTTGCACCGGGGCAGATCTGCATTCGCATTTTAAGTGGCTGACTCAGGCCATGGCAGCCCGGCCCTTCGGCCCGGCCAGATACCAGACGATGAAACCAACCACCGGGAATACGATGATGCCTATTGTCCACAATAGCTTGGACATTCCGGAAGACCCGCTGCCCAGCACACTGACGATAGCCCAGATATCAAGAACCAGGACAACAATTCCGAGGATAAATTCCATGATCGCGCTCCTTTTTCAGGACGGCCCGCTCGTTGCGAGCACCTGTCCGACCAACGGGCGATCGGGAAAGAAAGTTCCCCGGCGCATGTTTTTAGAGGCGCTGCAGCACGGCGTCGCCTACTTCGACGGTTCCGGCGCTTCCCCCCAGATCCCCGCCACGTATGCCGTCGGAAAGAGCCCTGGCCACCGCGGCTTCGATACGCGCGGCCTCCGCATCACGGCCAAAACTGTGCCGGAGCATCATCGCGAGGCTGAGAATCATTGCCATCGGATTGGCCTTGCCTTGCCCGGCAATGTCAGGTGCACTGCCATGGATCGGTTCAAACAGACCCTTGGTCCCATATTGAGTCTGCGTCTCACCCAGTGCTGCGCTGGCCAGCAGCCCGATCGAGCCGACACACATGCTCGCCTGATCCGACAAGATATCTCCGAACATGTTGCCGGTAACGATGACATCGAACTGTCCCGGATCGCGCACCAGCTGCATCGCAGCGTTATCGACGTACATATGGCTCAATTCCACGTCGGGATATCCGGCGCCGACTTCCGTCACCACATCCCGCCATAGCTGGAAGGTTTCCAGCACGTTGGCCTTATCGACAGAGCACAGTCGTCCCTTACGCCCTTGAGCCGCACGAAATGCCACGTGGGCAATTCGCCGGACTTCACTCTCGGAATATGACATCACGTCATAACCTTCGCGCTCACCTGCAGCATTGGTCCGGAAGCCCTTTTCACCGAAATAGACATCCCCGTTCAACTCACGCACGATCAGCATGTCGATCGCACCGGCGACTTCAGGGCGCAGCGCGGACATTTCCTCCAAACCCGGAAACATCGTCGCAGGGCGCAAGTTGGCGAACAGCGTCAATTCGCGGCGCAGGCCCAGAATGGCCTGCTCCGGGCGCAAATGGCGTTCGAGATTATCGCATTCGAAATCCCCCACGGCGCCAAACAGAATCGCGTCCGCCTCATGCGCGATTGCAATTGTATCGGCATGAAGTGGGTGCCCGAGTTGGCGATAGCCTGCCCCGCCAACATACCCTTCCATCAGCGTCACATCAGGCAGATCGAGTGCGTCCAGAACGCGCAGCGCCTGCGTCATGATTTCAGGGCCGATACCGTCACCGGCGAAAACCGCGATCTTCATGGGAAACCTTCCTGATTGTGCCTAACCGGCGATCCGGGCGAGCCGGTCGCGCAACATTGTGCGGGCCGCCATAATCATTCCGCGCCGGTCGGCAAGGCAGTATCGTTCTATCAAGATACCCATCCGGTCGAAGGCGGACAGGTCATCGGTCCATTCCGCGTCCGCTCCGGGTGCATCGCCACCGTAGCCCAGTTCTCGCAGCAACAGTGCCTCGTACCGCAACAGAGCCTCAGCCCAGCCACGGGCCGAAGGGGCATGGCAAATCGCAGTCAACAGGGCCGAGAGCGCCGAATAGAGCGCAGGAAAGGAATGGCGTTCCGGCAGCGTACTGGCAGTCAGTGCACTGGCCCACGTGATCGCGGCCGCAGGCAACGGCTCGGCCAGCCACGGCCCCCGACTCTCCAGCAACTCCAGTTTTACGAAGGGTAACTGACTATCGGATTTCGCCCGGACCTCTGCCGAGACGAGGTTTCCCGGGATGACGACAGGCCGCAGGCCTCTTCCCCTGCCGCCAGCGACATACCCTGCGACAAGACCATAGTGTTCTGTCAGAAGGCGGACGATAACCGCCGTTTCGCCATGTGCGCGTGTTGCACAAATTATGGCAGGCGTGCGGATTTCCATCAGGCCAGGATGTGGCCTCTCATCCCGGTTTGCGCAACCTGCCCAAGCTATTTCGCCAGCTTGGCTTCCAGTGCGGCAAGGCGTTCCGACAGCGCCTCGTTTTCCTCGCGGGCTTTCGCCGCCATGTCCTTGACGGCATCGAATTCTTCCCGGCTCACAAAATCGAGCCCGCCCAGGGTTTCTTTCAAACGCTCCCGCGCGCCGTCACGCGCTTCCCGAGTCATGCCGGCGAATGTGCCGGCAGCGCTGTTCATCAGCTTGACGAAATCGGCGATCAGGGGATTTTCACTTTGCATGCGCGCTATTTGGTGCGCCCTGCCACGCTTGTCCAGCGTTTCACGCTTTGCAGCGGCAAACGATAGCTACAGCTCTATCCGCTGCACTGCGCCGGAAACTTCCCTGCCATCGGCGCCCGGGTTCAGTTCGAGGAACTGCCAGGTCAGCAGCGATGCAAACAATACCCAGGCCAGATACGGGACGAACAGCAAGCCGGCATACCAGCGAATTCGCCAGAACAATGCCAGCGTAATCAGCACGAACACATCAAGGACGACCAACAGCACCAACGCGGCACTGATCTGGTGCGCGCCGAAGAAAACGGGGGACCATGCAAGGTTCAATCCGAGCTGGATAAGAAAGGCGCCGATTGCCGCGCCACGCCCCCGCGCGCCCCAAGAGGAGCAAACAATCGCAAAAGCCAGCCCCATCAAGGCATAGAGAATCGTCCAGACAATTCCGAACGTCGCCGGCGGAGGATAGATGCCGGGCTTTTCAAGCGAGGCAAACCAAAGATTGTCCGGCCCGCTGCCTGAAAATTCGCCAGACAGAAAGCCAGCCAGAAGAACGGCCGGGACAAGCAATAGCGCCCAGCGAGCGAAACTCGCCCGCAATTGCCCACGCGAGGCGAGGAGATTCATCGGCAAAACCTCATGATTCGCAGGTGATACTGACGGCTAGTGCCCCGGCATGCAACTCGCTGATTAACCTTGTTCCCAGACGGGACGCCCTGAAAATTGCGGGCGAGATCCATTCCACCGTCAACCACGTTCTGCCGCAATCAGGAATTCGACGTTGCCTTCCGGACCGGTGATCGGACTTTCGACGATCCCGTCAATGCGCCAGCCCTCCTGTTCGAGCCAATGCCGCACTTCGTCACACACCCGAGCATGTAATACAGGATCGCGCACCACGCCTCCCTTGCCCACCTCACCCTTGCCCACTTCGAACTGCGGCTTGATCAAAGCGACCAGGCGGCAGTGCGGAGCAGCCAGTTTCAAGGGTACTTCCAATACCTTACGCAAGGAAATGAAGGAAGCATCGCAAACTACCCAGCCGCAATCGGCACTGATCATTTCCGGTGTCAGAACACGGGCGCTGGTTTGTTCCAGAACCGTTACGCGTGGGTCCTGACGCAATTTCCAGGCAAGCTGGTTAGTGCCGGAATCGACCGCAAAGACATGATCCGCACCCTTGTTCAACAGGACGTCAGTGAAGCCTCCTGTCGAACTGCCGATGTCCATCGCCACCAAACCGGCCGGATCGAGCCGGAAATGTTCCAGCGCATGAGCAAGCTTGATTCCGCCACGAGAAACCCATGGATGATCGCGACCCTTGAGCACGATTTCCACATCTTCGGCCACCTGCTGACCAGGTTTTTCAGCCTTGCGGTCACCAATCATGACCAGCCCAGCCATCACCAATGCCTGTGCACGAGCCCTGCTTTCAGCGAGCCCGCGCGCGACGAGCAATTGGTCAATGCGTTGTTTTCCGGCCATGCCCTCAGCCGATAGCCCTTTCATGCCTCTTGAGCCAGCACCGGCTTCGCGCCATCATTGCGGAATGATAGCCAAACATGCCGCCACACGCCTTGCATCTGCCTTCATCGGCATCTCCCTGTTCACCCTAGCAGCCTGTGTACCTCAGCCCCCCGCCCCGCCCCCGGCACCGGTAGCGCCGAAACCGGCACCAAAGCCGGCTCTACCTCCCCCTGCGCCAAGCAACTGGATGGATGCGCCGCGTACACCAGGGGATTGGTCCTACGCTGCCAGCCGCGCCACCTATGGCAGCGGCACCAGCGTATTCACGATGACCTGCGAGCGCGGTTCCGGCCGCATCCTCCTGTCCCGTACGGGGACCGCTGCGGGAACAGTTCCCATGCGCATCCTTACCGAGACGACTACCCGCCTGCTTGACGCAAGACCGGATGCCGGACGCGTGACCGCTTCGCTTGCGCCCCGCGACCCGCTGCTTGATGCGATGGCGTTTTCCAAGGGACGCTTTGCAGTGGAAGTCCAAGGCCTCCCAACGCTTTACCTGCCCAGTTGGGTCGAGGTTTCGCGCGTAATCGAAGACTGTCGCTAACCCGCTGCCCAAGTTCGGGCGCAAGCGTCGCCTGACGGCCTGCGGGAGCGAACTTGAGGGAAAAGAAAAAAGGCCGGTGGATAACCGGCCCGAAATACCGATTTTGACGCCAAAAAAAATCATTGCAAGACTTGTGTTGCAACGCGTCATGAATCACATTGTCCTCAGGTTCGGAGAAACCCCGGACCAGCCGCAAAAAACGGCGACTTTGGCTAAACAGCGCGAAAGGAGGTGATCCGATGTCTCATGGTCCAGCAGAGAGGTCGGCTACGTTCCGCGCGGAGCATTATCGCTAGGCATTCAAAAGCGATAAAGGCTTCGTGGGCGGCACTTCCTGGCCGCTGACCATGCGAAAGGCCGCACCTGGTACGGGCCGGGGCGGCCTTTCTCATTGCCTGAATGCCACGTCCCTCTCGATCTGATTGATGCCTTCCCTCTTGCGCGAAACCGCACATCGGCTTACCCGCGCGCGGCACTACAAAGTATGAGAGGTGGCTGTCCCCATGGCCGACAATCCGGGCATTACATTCGAACGTCTTCCCCACCCTGCGCCTACCGGCGAAGCGCAGCGGGTGGCGGCGCTCGCCAATCCCGGTTTCGGTTCGGTGTTTTCCGATCATATGGTCACGATTGACTGGGAAGAGGGCAAGGGCTGGCACAATGCGGCCATTGGTCCGCGCGCACCGCTCAGCCTCGACCCGGCGACCGCCGTGCTTCATTACGCGCAGGAAGTCTTTGAAGGGCTGAAGGCCTACAAGCAGGCCGATGGCGGGCTTGCGCTGTTTCGCCCCGAAGCCAACGCCGCGCGGTTTAACGAATCTGCCAAGCGTCTGGCCATGCCGGAATTACCCGAAGACGTTTTTGTCGAATCGGTCCGCCTGCTGGTCGAAACCGACCGCGAGTGGTTCCCCAGCCTCGAAGGCGGCTCGCTATATCTGCGGCCGTTCATGTTTGCATCGGAAGCATTCCTCGGTGTCCGCCCATCCAGGAAATACAAATATCTCGTAATCGCCAGCCCTGCCGGCAATTACTTCAAATCAGGCGCCCCGGCGGTCTCGATCTGGGTCAGCCGCGACTATTCCCGCGCCGCGCCGGGCGGAACAGGCGCAGCGAAATGCGGTGGGAACTATGCCGCGAGCCTCGTCCCCCAGGCCGAAGCGATCGAACGCGGGCACGATCAGGTCGTGTTCCTCGACGCGGAAGAGCACAAGTGGATTGAAGAACTGGGCGGGATGAACCTGTTCTTCATTTTCGACGATGGGCGAATCGTTACGCCGCCGCTAACCGGAACGATCCTTCCAGGAATCACTCGTAACAGCCTGCTGACTCTCGCGCGGGAAGAAGGACTGGACGTTCATGAGGAACGTTACAGCCTCGATCAATGGCGCGAAGACGCCGCCTCTGGTCGTCTGCTCGAAACATTCGCCTGCGGCACAGCAGCCGTCGTTACCCCGGTTGGCAAGCTCGCTGGCCATGACGGTGAAATAACCATCGGATCGGGCGGGCCGGGACAGTTGACTCAGAAGTTCCGTGAACGGCTGGTGGGCATCCAACGTGGCACGATCGAAGATAAATACGGCTGGGTCATGAAACTGGGGTAAGACGCCTGCCGCGTCACAATTCTACAGCATCAATTCAACCGTAGAGGCCCTTGGATACGAGTTGTTCCGCCATACGGTGCATGGTGCGCAACGCATTGTGCGGTAGCAATTTGGCTGCTTTGCCAGCCTCCGGTCCATTACATGGATCAAGGTCGAGCGCTGCGAAACCCGTCCCTCGCGCTATCCCGCACGCGCCCAGCCAAGTACAGAATCGCTCAAATCGGCGACGAACGACAACATTGGCCACGCCTCGAACACGATTAAACAATTCGAAGCTATGGGACACCAGCACGAAAGCTGGCCAGCCCCCCAACGCGGCATGGCGAACCGCCGCCTGCATTTCCCACGCGGAAAGCGCGGTTATCTGCCCATGACGATAACCGCCGCCAACCGCCTCTATCGCCGCAATGGGAAGCTCTGCGACGGGGCCTCGGGAAACTGGCATGCAATTTCCAGGTGGCAAGCCAACGGCACAGTCGCCACCCACCAATCCCGCAGGAAAGCTGGAGTCATATACAATCCCGCAATCCGCAAGCGCGAGCAGAGTGTCGTCATTGGCACCGTAATTACCGGCGCGAAACGCCAGCGGGAACGGAGCCCCTGCCGCGACCAGCTTTTCCGCGCCATAGTCCAGCAATATGCGCTGCTCTTCGCGCGTAAAATCCTGCATGTTACGTCCCGTGCGGTCGCCCAACGGGTTGTTTTCGGCGAAAGCGAGCCACTCCGTATGGAGGTGCAACTGAACCTCATGTCCGCGCTCCATGATTGGCTTTACGACTTGATCGACAGCATCCTGGCCCCAGACGAGGGCAGGCATGGGATCGACAAAGAACACCGCCCGGATCCCATGACGATCGAACACATCCATCTGGTAATGAATGCCGGTCTCTTCGCCATTCTTCCCTCGACAGGCGATAGCCACATCGAAATTGCGCAAGCGATCCCGCCCGCTTCCGCGGGCGTACAAGCCAGCTGAATATTCGGTATCGATCGTGATGAGCACCGGCAACATAGCTATGTCTTAGCCCTCCTGCGCTTAAAATCACGTTTAGCGGGAAAGCCCGTCTACACTCCTTGCAAGAAACCCCTCTCTTGCTCCGCGCGCCCGCAGCAGTCATCCTGAGAACATAGACGAGAAATCGCGCAGGAGAGATACAGCATGGCTGACGCACCTTACACCCCACCCGAGGTCTGGACTTGGAACCAGGGAAATGGCGGGCGCTTCTCCGGTATCAACCGCCCAACCGCCGGCCCTCGGGAGCAAAAGGAACTGCCGCAGGGCAAGCACCCCTTCCAGCTCTATTCGCTGGGCACTCCCAATGGGCAGAAGGTCACCATTATGTTCGAAGAACTGCTGGAAGCAGGTTATTCGGACGCAGAGTATGATGCCTGGATGATCAACATCATGGAAAGCCAGCAATTCTGGTCGGGCTTTGTCGACATCAATCCCAATTCAAAGATCCCTGCCCTGCTGGACTGTTCTGGCAGCGAACCGTTTCGCGTGTTCGAATCAGGGGCCATCCTGCTGCACTTGGCGGAGAAATTCGATTACCTCCTGCCACGTGATCCGGCAGGCCGCGCGGAAGCGATAAGCTGGCTGATGTGGCAAATGGGTTCTGCCCCCTACATCGGCGGCGGATTTGGTCATTTCTATGCTTATGCACCAGTGAAACTGGAATATGCGATCGATCGCTACGCCATGGAAGTAAAGCGCCTGTTCGACGTGGCGGACCGGAAACTCGGTCAAACCCGCTTTCTGGCCGGTGATGACTATTCAATCGCCGATATTGCGAGTTTCCCCTGGCTAAGCATCGTCTATAACGGCCAAGCCTATGACAATGGCGCTCGTTTTCTGTCGCTTCATGAATATGAGAATGTCGGGCGATGGATCGACGAGATTCGCGAGCGTCCCGGCGCAATTCGCGGCAGTCTGGTCAATACCGAAAAAGGTTTGGCAGAACGTCATGCAGCAAGCGATTTCGATACTATCGACCCTAAGTTGCTGAAAGCGTCCTAACCCCCCTTCCCTTCACCGCCGCGCCCGCTATAGAGGCGCCCGGCTGCTGGGGCGTCGCCAAGTGGTAAGGCACCGGTTTTTGGTACCGGCATTCGCAGGTTCGAATCCTGCCGCCCCAGCCATCACCTTGAGATTGCGGGAAAACCGATACTCAGGCAGCCATCGTCACACAATTGCGACCATCGCGCTTGGCTTCGTAAAGTGCTGCATCGGCACGTGCGAACAGCGCGTTGGCATCGTCGCTTTCCTGAAACGTTGCATAGCCCACACTGACCGTTACGCCGGGCAAGCCATTCATTGCGCTGTCCCGCTCTATCGCCAGCCGTAAACGCTCCGCAGCAACGCGCGCCTCCTTCGCGTCTGCGCGAGGCAGCAACCAAACGAACTCTTCCCCGCCGGTCCGTCCAAGCAGGTCGAAATCCCTCATCTGTTTCCGCGCGATATCGGCAACCCGTATCAACACCTCATCGCCAACCTGATGACCGAAGGTATCGTTGATCCGTTTGAAATGGTCGATATCGAAAACGACAAGCGACAGACTCTTTGCATCCGACCTCGAACGAACAACGCACTTCTCAAGTTGCGTCAATGTTCGCCGGCGGTTTGCCAACCCCGTCAGCGGATCGGTCTGGGCCAGCAGGTTGGCTTCCGCTGCCAGTCTCATCGCCCGTGTCCGCTCTTCACTCAGTGCTTCCTCACGCCGCCGCTGCTCCGTGACATCAATCACCACTCCCAGGTTTTCGCGCACCTGGCCGTCATCATCGAACTCATTGACTGCAATTGTTTCTACAATCCGTTCCTGCCCATCCAGGCGGCGGACAATCAATTCCATCCGCCAAGGCGTGCGGCTGGCCCTCCGCGTGGTCAAGGATGAGCGGAAATCGGCACCATTATCCGAAGTTAATGCCGCCAGCTGGGCGAAGGTGACATGGGCATCGGCGGAATAGCCGAACATTCGCTTGAGTTCAGGAGAAAACCAGCATTCACCCGTTGCGAGATCAAGCCGCCAGCGGCCGATTCTGGCCAGAGTTTCCGCCAGGGAAAAGACCATCATATCGTGATGCAGTTCCTGGTTACGGGCACCAAGCTTGCGGGCAAGCCGGTTATGATCGTTGAGCAACGCCGCCAAAGGAAGGGATACGGCAGCCACGGCCAACATGTAGATTTGCAGATAAACGACTTGCTGCATCGTGGTAAAATCGAGAAATGCGGCTGGAGCTTGCCCGCCGGCGGAGCGCATGGTTACCGCCATGCCCAGGGCGAACACGCCTGTGGAAGCCCCGATCTGGCCAAATCGCGCCACTGTAATCACGATTATCGCTCCGCACAGGAACAACAGCGGAATGCGACCAATTCCGAGCACGACATAGGAAAGAGTAAATAACGCGATTCCAATGACGACTTGCTGCGCGATTTGCCGCCATATGCGGTTGTCCGCCCTTTTTGCGACCTTATCCCTTATGCTCAGCGCGATCGGAGTGACGATGATCGTCCCGAGTACCATCGTCAGATAGTACTGAATGACAGTGAATGTGGGGTCCTTGAGCACGAAGGCCAGCGGCACGGCTGTTGGCAAGGCGCCCAACAGAGCCGCGGCGGTCAACCCGATCAAATCGGAGAGAGACATCGTGTCGACCATGGTGCCGCGCACCAGCCTCCGAAGAAGCAACGCGGTTAAGGTCGGCTGCATCACCGTATTTAAAAAATGGGTGAGGAGAAACGCAGTGGGCAGGCCAAGCGTAAGATTGAGGGAGAAGCTGCCACAGGCAAATATTGCCATTACGAGTGGCCATTTGCGTACGGGGACCAGCATCAGTGCCGCTACCGCGATACCACTGGGCAGCCATACGGCAAAGGTCACATGGAAAATGCCATATGCATAATATGCCGGCAGGGCGACCACGAGCCATGCCACAGCGGCAAGCGCGGCCCCTCCATATGACAACCTCGAATACAACGACCCGTCTCCCCAAGGTTAAGGGGTACAACGTAAGGTTTTTGCATTTCGGCCTGCGCAACGACCGTATAGGGGATAATACTTAACCTAAGCCCGACAGCACCGAAACAATCAGCACTGTCGGGCAAAGATCATACGGTCAGGCGGCAGCGGCCCGGCGCTGTTCCGCTTCCAGATTGAGCATTTCTGCCAGAAGGAATGAAAGTTCCAGGGATTGGGCCGCATTCAGCCGGGGATCGCAATGAGTGCGATAACGGCTGGACAATGCCTCATCGGTGATAGCAACGGCACCGCCGGTACATTCGGTCACGTCCTGACCCGTCATCTCGATATGGATACCGCCAGCATGCGTGCCCTCTGCCCGGTGTACAGCGAAGAAGCCTTTCACTTCCGACAGGATGCGATCGAAAGGCCGCGTCTTCAGGCCGCTTTCCGACTTGATGATGTTCCCATGCATCGGGTCACATGACCAAACCACCGGATGTCCTTCGCGCTGAACCGCACGGACGAGGCGAGGCAGTCCTGCCTCGACCTTGTCGTGGCCGAAACGACTGATCAGCGTCATGCGTCCCGGTACACGGCCGGGATTCAGCGTGTCGAGCATTTGCAGCAAGGCATCCGGTTCCAGACTCGGGCCACACTTCATCCCGATCGGGTTACCGACACCGCGCAGGTATTCGACGTGAGCAGACCCTTCGAAGCGAGTACGATCGCCGATCCACAGCATGTGGGCGCTGGTGTCATACCATTCCCCGGTCAGCGAATCCTGACGGGTCAGGGCTTCCTCATACGGCAGCAACAATGCCTCATGGCTGGTGTAGAAGCTGGTCGCCTGAAGCTGCGGCACGGTCTTCGGATCAATCCCGCAAGCCTCCATGAAATCCAGAGCTTCGCCGATGCGATCGGCAATATCCTTGAACTTTTCCGCCCATGGGCTGCGACCCATGAATTCCAGCGTCCACTGATGAACCTGACGCAGATTCGCATACCCGCCGCCGGCAAACGCCCGCAGCAGGTTGAGCGTGGCCGCCGCCTGGGAATAGGCGCGGATCATCCGCTGCGGATCGTTCATCCGGCTATCCGGCTGGAACTCGATCCCGTTGATGATGTCGCCGAAATAACTCGGCAGTTCCATTTCGCCCTGGCTCTCGGTCGGCGCACTACGAGGCTTCGCGAACTGGCCGGCCATACGGCCAACTTTCACCACGGGCTGCTTGCTGGCAAACGTCAGCACGACGGCCATTTGCAACAACACACGGAAAGTGTCGCGAATGTTATTCGGATGGAATTCGGCAAAACTTTCAGCGCAATCCCCGCCTTGAAGCAGGAAACCACGCCCGTGGCACACTTCCGCCAATTCAGCCTGCAACGCACGCGCTTCACCTGCGAACACGAGCGGCGGATAAGTAGCGAGCGTTTTCTCAGCCGCTTCCAGCACGGCCGGGTCTTCATACTTCGGCAGATGCTTTGCCTCGAAGGCTTTCCATCCATCCGGGGTCCAGTTCTTGGCCACAGTTACTCTCCAAATTCATGTTCCGGGGCCACCGGAACTGTGCGGGACGTGCCCGCCACCCATATAGGGATCAATCTAACTGCGTGGCCCCATAGCGAGCGCGAGCGCCCAAGGCCAGCGTGGAAAACCACTCACAGTGATCGGGAGAGCCTGCTCAATCGGCGGATGTGGCCAGTTCCTGGCCTTCTGGAATCACTGCCACCCGCCATCCGGGACGGCTGGTCAGATATTTTCTGGCAAGCTCCTGCATCTTTTCGGGAGTAGTTTCGGTGTAGTCGCTTAACAGGCTGCGCAGCTTTTCCGCACGTACCGGATCGTAGCTCGCCCCCTCAAGCTGATACATCCAGAAGGCGTTGCCAGTGGACGCCCGGCTGATCTTTTGCCGCAGAGGCTCCGTAATCCGCTCCAGCTCGTCGGTACTCGGCGGCGCGGCAGCCAGCTCGGACGCAATCCTCTTCGCCTCGGCAAAGAACATCGGCACAGCCTTTGGTTCGAGCTGAGCAAACGCCATGATGCGGCCACCACCGGGCATATCCACCGGCCAGTCCGAAGTGGCCTGCGGCGCATAGCTGGCACCTGCATGCTCGCGCATGGCGTCAAACAAACGATTGTTGAACAACTGCACGAGAATTTCGAGCTGACGCGATTCACTCAACCCGGCAGAGCCGCCTCCGCTGGGCCATGCGATTACCGCCGCCGCCTGATTTGGATCACCACGGTGATGCAGAACCGTCGGCGCATCGACGGGGTCAGGGAACGCAACAGTGCGAGCCGCAGCATCAGCCGGGATTGGCTCCCGAGCAGGCAATGCTCCGAAAGTCTTTTCCAATGCGGCAATACCGTCTTCACGCTTGAAATCACCAAACATGATCACTTCGACCGGCCCTTGCTTCAGCAACGGTTCCCAAACCTTGCGAAAACCCTGTGGCGTGGTCTTCGCCATCGCCTCGGGATCGGGAGTGGCAAAACGCGCGTCGCGATTTGACAGCAACCAGTCGAGATCGCGCTGCAGGATCCCCCCCGGAGCAGTGGCAAAGCTTTCATATTGCATCTGTGCCGCAGCACGGGCTCTCAGCACCGGATTCTCGTCCCATCGCGGCATCCCCAGCTTGGCCGCAAACAGGTAGAGCTGATCTTCCAGATCCGCCGCACGGGTTTCCGCGCTGAACTGGAAAGCCGCATCCTCGATCTGGAAATCGAAGCCCATCTTGCGTCCGGTGGAAATTCGATCCAGCCCATCCTGGCCCAGAGGCCCAAGACCGGCACCGACCAACGCCATCTGACCCAACTGGATATATGGGGCATCCGCGGCAGTGAAACCACGATAGCCCGAACCGAACCGGACCTGCACATTGACCCGTCCCGGCTCCGCGTTGTTCGGCCAGATGAGGGCCCGGACACCGTTCGACAATTGCAGCCATTCAATCTGCATTATGCCGGTCGGTACGCTTTTCTCGACTGTCCCAGGCGTGCCGATGGAGGGTAAATCGCCAAAAGTCAGTGACTTGACCGCCCCCTTGCTCCCCCCACTGGCATCAGCGGGTTTCAACAAGGCCTGACGCAGCGATTCCGCGTCCGCCTCTCCAGCAACAGGGGTATTCATGGCCGCCCGGATCACAGTACCGGAAAAAAGCTGACGTGTATGTTCCCGGATCGCCTCCGGCGTGAAACGGGCGCGCATATCGCGAAACACCTGCAACACCGTCTCCGGGGTCGCCACGGCTTCGCGAATATCGACAGCCGAAGCGATATCGTCGGCCAGCTTGGATCCGGCCATTACCGCACGTTCTTCAACCGCACTGGCGAATGCCACATCGTATTCCGCCAGTTCACGATCGATTTCAGCCTGGCTCGGGGGATTGGCCAAGGCATCTGCGATGACGCCCCGGACATCGGCCAAGGCGGCTCGCCAGTCACTGCCAAGCGGCGTGAAATTGACGAATGTTCCATCGGCGGAACGGCTTATCTTGTCCTGATTGACTTGTGCAAAAAGATAACTGCCACCTGCCCGGGCGCGTTCTTCAAGTTTGCGATTGATGATCGCCTGCGCGATCGCGTCCAGCATCAACCCACGATTATACTCGATATTATCGACGACCTGCACATAGGGCCGCAAAATGACATAGCCGATATTGCGCGGCAGATCGGGTTCAACGACCACATTGGCCCTACCCACCGGATTGGCGGGATCAACCCCTGCCGGCGCTTTGGGCGAACCGAAATCGGGCGCAGCCGCCAAGGGACCTTCCCCTTGCCAGTCACCGAACCACTGCTCGATTTCGGCAGCAAGTTTCATCGGGTCTGCATCCCCGACCACCGCGATCACCACGTTTTCGGGTCGATACCAACGATCGTGAAATGCCTGCACAGTCTTCGCCGTGGCACCTTTCAATGCCTTCTCGGTTCCGATGGGCGCACGCACGGCCAAAGGCTGACCTGCAAAGAATGTTTCCCGCGTAGCGTCCCCGACACGCTTGGCGGCCCCGCCCCTCTCACGTTTTTCGGCCAATACGATCGGCACTTCCGTGTCGATATTGGTCTGGCTCAATACCGGATCGCGCACCATACCGGAAAGCAGACGAAAACTCTCGTTGAGCCCAGTCGCATTCGCGTTCGGCAAATCGAGTTTGTAAACCGTCTGAGTGGCGGTGGTCTGCGCATTGGTGTCGCTGCCGAATGTGGCACCCAAACGCTGCCAGGTCGGAATAGCCTCCGCAACACCGAGATATTTCGACTGACGGAACAGCAAATGCTCGAGCAAATGAGCGTAGCCCCGTTCGTTCTCGCTTTCATAAAGCGAGCCGGCATCGACAATAATTCTGATGGAAACCTGGCCCGGAGGTACTTCATTGTGGCGGACCGCGTACCGCAGACCATTCTTCAGTGTACCGAAAACCCATTCCGGATCATGGGGAATATCTGTGCCCCGGTAGATCCACGGATCGTCCTTCTCTATCGACGGCACAGGCGACTGCACAGGCGCTTGCGCACTCTGTCGTGCCTGCGCGACAGTCACCTGTCCGGCAAGGAGTGCAGAGAAGAGGAAAGCGAGCGCCGCAAACAGCCGTGCAAATCTGGTCATGCCAACGCTATAGAAAGGGCAACGATGAAGGACCAGTGAATAGGCTGCTTCGACCCAGGCAGATGCGATCGCGGGTTGACCGGCAGACAATGGTCCCTACATCGCGTGGATCATGTATATTGAAACCGAAACTACGCCCAATCCGGCCACACTGAAATTTCTGCCCGGCAGGAAAGTGATGGAGGCGGGAACGCGTGAATTCACCTCGCCCGAAGCAGCGGAAAGTTCGCCGCTTGCCAGTGCCCTGTTCGATTCCGGGGAAGTGACGGGGGTTTTCTTCGGTTCGGATTTTATTTCTGTTACGGCTGGGCCCGGAGCGGACTGGGGACAATTGAAGCCGCAGGTCGTCTCCATCCTGCTTGATCATTTCATCAGCGAGGCTCCGCTCTTCGCGGGTGGTAGCGCGGATGCAATCGCAATTCCCACGCAGGACGCAGAAGACTTCGGAGACGATCCCGCCGACGCTGATGTCGTCGACCAGATCAAGGAACTGCTGGAAACCCGCGTGCGCCCGGCGGTGGCAGGTGACGGCGGCGATATAGTCTATCGCGGTTTTCGCGAAGGCATCGTGTATCTGACTATGCAAGGTGCCTGTTCCGGATGCCCTTCGTCCACTGCAACGCTCAAGAACGGCATAGAATCGCTGCTCAAGCATTATGTCCCCGAGGTAACTGAAGTGCGCGCCGCCTAAGCCTCACGCTCCGTCACAACAGGAGTTCAGCGATGACGACCGAAGCCATACCGGATAGTGCCCTCGACCAGTTGTTCCGCACAGCGCGCAGCTTTAATGGCTGGCTCGATCAAGATGTCAGCGACGCCGACATCCATCGAATATACGAATTACTGAAAATGGGGCCGACAGCCGCAAACATGCAGCCCAGCAGGTTTGTGTGGTGTCGTTCACCTGAAGCAAAGGCCCGCCTCGCCGCACACGCCTCGCAAGGCAATCAGTCGAAAATCCTGACCGCGCCTGTTTGCGTGGTTATTGGCATGGATCAGGATTTTCACGAGGAACTGCCCTGGCTGTTCCCCCATACGGACGCGAAAAGCTGGTATGCTGGCGATGCGGAAGGGCGGACACGCCACGCCTTGCGCAATTCCTCATTACAAGGCGCCTATCTGATGCTGGCCGCTCGGGCGATCGGCCTCGATTGTGGCCCGATGTCCGGCTTCGATGAAGAAGGCGTGACGCAGGAATTCTTTGCTGATCAGGCCAAGGTCAAGGCCAATTTCATTTGCTCTATTGGCTATGGCGACAAGGATTCTATTTTTGCGCGCAGCCCAAGGCCTGAATTCGATACTTTCAACACTATTCTTTGACGGCGGACGATAGGGCGTGCGGACTCTCGCGATAGATTGCGCGACTGAAAACTGTTCAGCTGCTCTGTTCGAAGGTGATGTGCTCGTGGGGAGCGAATGCGCCATGCTCGGTCGTGGCCATGCCGAGCATCTGATCCCCATGATAGCCCGCCTGCCGCACCAGGGGCGAGCAGACCGGATAGCGGTCTCGCTCGGGCCCGGTAGCTTTACCGGTGTCAGAATTGGCCTTGCCGCCGCGCGCGCGTTGGCTCTGGCATGGGGGGCAGATGTGATCGGCTACCCCACATTGGCACTAATAGCCGCCATGGCGCGCAATGAGGCCGGGGACCAGCCCGTCACTGTCGTTATGACCGGCGGGCATGGCGAGTGGTTTCTGCAAAATTTCGACGCATTCGGTGAACCGGATGCACCTTTGGCTTCTCTACGCCCACAAGATGCCAGCAACACCGCGAACGCCACTCTTGTAGCCGGCAGCCAGGCAGAGGCCTTGTGCGCCTTGCGCAAAAAAGGCCATGCCCTGCCCCTTCTTCCGGATGCGCGGCAATTCCCGTTGCTCGCTGAAGGTGTTCTGGTGCCCGAACCCGCTCCCCTTTACGGTCGCCCGCCAGACGCCAAGATACCGGACTGATGCCGATGAGCCCTCCCGTCTTCCCTTCTGACGACATCGACCGAATCATGGACGTGATGGCTGTTGCATTCGATCCTGCCTTTGGCGAGGCTTGGACACGTCGGCAGGTATCGGATGCCTTGATGGTCGGAAATTGCCGCTACGGCTTGCTTGATGCCCGGGGAGCCCCTCCGGCAGAAGGCGTCTCCGCCGCGGGCTTTTTCATGGCGCGCGGCGTACTCGACGAAGCAGAATTGCTCCTCCTCGCGGTAAAGCCCGAAGCCCGTCGCCGCGGCATTGGCAATAACCTGCTGGAATTATTTCAGGAAGATTCCCATTTACACGGAGCGACACGCCTTCTCCTTGAAATGAGAGACGGCAATACAGCAGAAAATCTCTACCGCCAATTTGGCTTTACACCGATTGGCAGACGCCCACAGTACTACAGAGGTGCCAACGGCGCTCGCACAGATGCTCTGACTTTCGAAAAATTGCTGGCATGTGTGTAAGGATGATTTTTTGCTCCGTTCGTCGATATTAATAATACGTACACTTGAAAATTCTTAGGCACGCGTGCAAGGGCCCGCACCGAATCCATATAGTTTTGATAATTTCGAATATACGTGGTCGTTAAAAATAATGAGGAAAGACATGGAAAGCATTGAGAACGACATGAAGGAAACTCTTATTACGCTAACTTCCGACATCGTTGCAGCGCATGTTTCGAACAATAGCGTAACGGTTGAAGATGTTCCTTCACTGATCGCCAATGTCTACGGAGCCCTTTCAGAGCTCGGCAACACTGCCCCTGTAGTTGAAGAAAAACTTGAACCTGCCGTTTCTATTCGGTCTTCGGTAAAACCCGATCATGTCGTCTGCCTCGAATGCGGCAAGAAAATGAAAATGCTCAAGCGGCACCTGTCCACCGATCACGGGCTGACCACTGAAGAATATCGCGCCCGCTGGGGTCTCAGTTCCGATTACCCGCTGGTGGCACCCAATTATGCCGAAACCCGCCGCGAACTGGCGAAGAAAATTGGCCTGGGCCGTAAGCCTGGCCAGAAGCGTGGCCGCAAACCGCGCTCGACCGGGAAGTAAGTCCTCCCTCCGCTTGTGAGAAACGCCCTGCCCGGCTAAGGTAGCGGGGCGTTTCATTTTGCCCGAGGGGTTACCTTGCACCAGGCAATAGATATCGAACAACTCTGCCATGATCGCGGCTTGAGAATCACCGACCAAAGGCGCGTCATCGCTCGTGTCCTTTCGGAAAGTGAAGACCATCCCGACGTCGAAAAACTGCATGAGCGGGCTTCGGCCATCGACCCCGGCATTTCCATCGCCACGGTCTATCGCACAGTGCGGCTCTTTGAAGAGGCAGGCATTCTCGACCGGCATGATTTCGGAGACGGCCGCGCCCGTTACGAAGCCGTGCCAGAGGCTCACCATGACCATCTGATCGACGTTGAAACGGGACGGGTCGTCGAATTTGTCGACCCGGAACTGGAGGCGCTCCAGCGCCAGATTGCGGAGAAGCTGGGCTATCGCCTGGTCGATCACCGGATGGAACTTTACGGCGTCCGCCTCGACCGCGAGGATTGACGCTTACGTCCAGTACAGCACGGCCTTCAGGAACAATCAGCTTGCCCGGTCTGGCTTTGGTAGCCATTCGGATCACATCAATGCTGGTTCTCCTGCTGGCCTGCATACCGCTTTATTATCTGTGGCGACTTCTTCGCCGCCCTCGTTTCTGGCCTCGCATCTTCCTGGCCGGCGTGGGATGGATTGCAGGCCTTCGGGTCAAAAGAAGCGGCACTCCACGCAAACGCACACTCTTTCTTGCCAATCACCTGAGTTGGCTGGACATACCTGCCATTGCCTCAGTCAGCGGCAGCGCTTTCATCGCGCATGACGGACTGGCCCAAATCGCCGTTCTCAAACAGCTTTGCGCAATGAACGATACCGTCTTCGTGGCCCGCCACCGCCGAACCAGCGTTGCGGCTCAGGCGGAACAGGTCCGCCATGCCCTTGACGACACTGGGGCGCTCACACTGTTTCCCGAGGGAACGACCGGCAATGGACAATCTCTTCTGCCGTTTAAATCCGCCCTGCTGGCCGCAGTTGAACCTCTGCCCGCAGGCGTCTCGGTCCAGCCCGTATTCCTCGATTACGGAGCGGAAGCACAAGCGATAGCCTGGTATGGGGAAGAGAGCGGAATTGCCAATTTCATTCGCATCCTGGCGCGATGGCGCCCCATCAAGGTGGAGGTCCATTTCTTGACCCCGCTCGCAGACAATGCCCTGAACAGCCGCAAGGAGATGGCTGCTGAAGCCGGTGCAGCAATTGATCGAGAGATGGCGCGTGCGTGAGCCCCCTTCACGAAAGCCCGCTTTTCCCCTAAACGCGCGCGCCATGCCTAATCCCACCACCCCCAAGACGTACCGGGTCAAAAACTTCGGCTGCCAGATGAACGTCTATGATGGCGAGCGCATGGCCGAATTGCTGGCTGACAGGGGCATGACTGCCGCTGCCGAAGGGCAGGACGCCGATCTGGTGGTGCTCAATACCTGCCACATTCGCGAGAAAGCAGCGGAAAAGGTCTATTCCGATATCGGGCGCCTCACAAAGGTCGACGGTTCCAAGCCGCTTATCGCTGTTGCCGGATGCGTTGCACAGGCGGAAGGGGAAGAGATCATGGCTCGCGCCCCCGCCGTCTCCATGGTGGTCGGACCTCAGGCTTACCATCGCTTGCCAGTTCTGCTCGACAAGGCAGCGAAGGGTGAGCGTGCGACCGACACGGATATGCCCGCGAATGCGAAGTTCGATCAACTTCCCCAGCGCCGCCGGATCGGCCCGGCAGCCTTTTTGACCATACAGGAAGGCTGTGACAAATTCTGCACATATTGCGTTGTCCCATATACGCGCGGCGCAGAAATTTCTCGGCCCTTCAAGGATTTGGTTGCCGAGGCGGAAAGGCTGGTCGAAAACGGTGCGCGTGAAATCACACTGCTGGGACAAAATGTGAATGCGTGGTCGGGCGAAAATGCGGCGGGCCAAGCCGTCAGTTTCGATGGATTGATAAGATCCCTTGCCAAACTGCCTGATTTACAAAGGATTCGCTACACAACCAGTCACCCGATGGACGTGACCGACGGGCTGATTGCGGCGCATGGCGAAGAACCCAAATTGATGCCTTACCTGCATCTGCCGGTCCAAAGCGGATCAGACAGAGTGTTGAGGGCCATGAACCGCAGCCATACGGCGGACAGCTATCTTAAACTGCTCGAACGCTTCCGTGCAGCGCGGCCCGACATCGCCTTGTCAGGCGATTTCATCGTCGGCTTCCCGGGTGAAACGGAAGCCGAGTTTGAAGACACCCTCTCGCTGGTCGACGAAGTGCGTTACGCACAAGCCTACAGCTTCAAATATTCCGCTCGTCCGGGGACACCCGCTGCCGATATGGAAGATACGATTGCGGCAGAGGTGATGGACGAGCGGCTCCAGCGGCTGCAAGCTGCCATCAATCGCGATCAGCTGGCCTTCAACCAGGCCTCTGTGGGGAAAACCTGCGAAGTGCTGGTCGAACGCAAGGGCAAATACCCCGGCCAATGGCTGGGCAAATCGCCATGGCTGCAATCGGTGCATTTCACCGGCGATGCCGGTATCGGTGACCTGACGACAGTGGAACTGGCCGAGGCAGGCCCCAATTCATTGTCGGGTCGCCTGCTTGTTCCGGCCACCGTCTGAGCGGTTATCCACCGTACACTTTCATCTGCCAGCTTGCCCTTGGCCAAACGCGCATTATCTTCAGCCTGCACCAGTTGAAAGGAGCGCATGGGCCGTAAACCGCAACGCGCCGACTCCGATTCGGCGTTGATCCGCCCCGCTGATCGCGCCTCGCCACGGCGAGCGCGAGCTGAAGTGGAATTTGAAGAACAAACCGTGCTTGGCGCGTTGTTCGGTGAATTCGATGCCAACCTCGTACAGCTTGAGAACCGCCTGGGCGTTTATATCAGCGCCCGCGGCAATCGTGTGTTGATCGAAGGTTCCGAAGATTCGGTGGCTCGTACCCGCGATGTCCTCAAAGGCATGCATCGGCGCCTGCTTGAAGGGCAGGAACTCGATGCCGGGGCCGTCGAATCACTCATAGCGATGTCCAGCGAGCCGACATTGGACGGTATCATTTCAGGCAAGGACCCTCTGGGCGGCGGGATCATGATCCGCACGCGACGCAAGACGATCGTTCCGCGCTCCGCCACACAAATCGAGTATATGAAGGCACTGGCCCGGGACGACATGATCTTCGCCTTGGGGCCGGCGGGTACCGGCAAGACGTACCTGGCAGTTGCCCAGGCGGTCAGCCAGCTCATCACCGGCAGTGTCCAACGTCTGATTCTTTCACGGCCAGCAGTCGAGGCCGGCGAGAGACTGGGCTTTCTGCCAGGCGACATGAAGGACAAGGTCGACCCTTACCTGCGCCCCCTTTACGATGCGCTGTATGATTGCATGCCGCCGGAACAGGTTGAGCGGCGATTGGCGAGCGGCGAAATTGAAATCGCCCCGATCGCCTTCATGCGCGGGCGCACCCTCGCTGATGCTTTCGTCATTCTGGACGAGGCACAGAATACCACACGCGAACAAATGAAAATGTTCCTCACCCGCTTCGGCATGAACAGCCGGATGGTCATCTGCGGCGACCCCAAGCAAGTGGACATTCCAGGCGGTGTGTCGCTGAGCGGCCTTCAGGACGCAGTTGGACGGCTCGAAGGAGTCGATGGAATTGCCATCACTCGCTTTACTGCCGCGGATGTCGTGCGTCACCCGATCGTGGGGCGGATTGTCGAAGCATATGAAGGCAAGGACGCCTGAATAGTATAGAGGCGTCCCTGTATTCACGGGACTGGCGGAACATCAGTTGGACCTGGAAATCGACATTGAAGAGCCGTGGCCTGACACGGTGGACTGGAATGGCCTGGCGATGGATGCGGCCGATGCCGTCGCGCAGGTTGCACCCGAGCTTTCTCATCCGCTTCTGGTAACCAGCCTGCTGTTTACCTCGGACGCCGAAGTCCGAACGCTCAACCGTGAATGGCGCAACAAGGATAAACCCACCAACGTCCTGTCATTTCCCATGCTGGAGCGTGAGGAATTGCTTGCCCTGTCCGGCACGGATGCAATCGGCGGCCCACCCGAACTGCTCGGCGATATCGCTCTTGCTTATGAAACCTGCATCCGCGAAGCTGTCGAGAAAGCTATCGAGGTGAAGGCGCATACCACACATTTGATCACTCACGCACTGCTCCATCTGGCAGGCTACGATCACGAGACCTCACCGGAAGATGCGCGTGCGATGGAAGAATTGGAAATAAAGGCGCTTGCGATTCTTGGAATTGCAGACCCATATGGCGACCACCACACTATTGAGGGGAATTGAAAGTGGCCATGCCCGAAAGCAGGCAAGGCGATAGCACGGGAGACGCGGACAGTAGGCACAGCCTGTGGCGCGTCATCCGGCGTTTCTTCGAAGGCGAAGGCGGCGACCAGTCGTTGCGCGCGCAGATCGAAGAAGCGATCGACGAACATGAGGAAGAGCATAGCGAGACATCTGCGGCAGGGAGGAACGGCGACCTTTCCCCCGTAGAATTGCAGATGCTACGCAACCTGCTCCATTTCAGCGAACACGACGCCGATGACGTGGCCATACCGCGTGGCGAGATCATTGCCGTGTCCGCCGATGCATCCTGGGACGATCTGGTCGCCAGTTTTGCGGAACACGGCCACTCCCGCATGCCCGTTTATCGCGACACGCTCGATTCGGTAATCGGCATGATCCATGTGAAGGACATCTTCACCTATCTTGCCAAGGGCACGCCACCACCGTCCGACTGGACGATCCTGATGCGCCAGCCACTCTATGTCCCGCAGTCCCGTGGGGCACTGGATGTGCTGGCCGACATGCGCAGCCGCCGCATTCACCTTGCGGTCGTCGTCGATGAATACTCGGGCGTCGATGGCATCATCACGATCGAGGATCTGGTGGAAGAGATCGTCGGGGATATCGAAGACGAACACGATGATGCCCCCCAGGAACTCATTGTCTCCATTGGGAATGGGATGTGGGATGCCGATGCCAGGGCCGAGTTGGATGACATATCGAAAAAGGTCGATCCGCGACTTGCCGAAGTGGACGAAGCTGTAGATACTCTTGGCGGCCTGACATTTGTACTGGCCGGGCAGGTACCGCCTGTGGGTGCAGTGCTGGAACATGATAGCGGATGGCGCATTGAGGTGACCGACGGTGACGAACGTCATGTCACACGGTTGCGGCTTCATCCGCCGGTAACGGACGATAACAGCGAAAGCATAGATTAGGAATCGGATCGACAGTGCCAACGCGACGCTTACCGCCGCTGCGCTCGCTCGAAGCCTTCGTGCGCATTGTCCGCCTGGGTTCCGCCCGCGCGGCGGCGGAAGAGCTCGCCCTGTCGCCATCGGCCCTGTCCCGCCGGGTTGCCAATCTGGAAGAATTCACGGGCAAAAAGCTGTTCACCCGCGCACGCCAATCAATGCAACTGACCGATGAAGGTCGCGCATTCTACGATGCTGTCTCGCCGCACCTCGAAGCGCTCGCCGCTGCGGTGGAAGATCAGTCAGAGAATCTGACTCTCTGGCGGCTTCATCTGGGAATGCTGCCCCTTTTCGGCAGCCAGCGCCTGTTTCCTCGCCTGCCGGAATTGCGCAAGCTACATCCCCGCCTGCACATTGATATGGACACCAGCCCGCATCTCGAGGCGCGCGTGGGTGATACTCTGGATTGCGCTATTCTTCTCGTAAAACAGCCAGATCCATCGCTCCATGCCTTTCGGCTGGATCACAATCAGGTCTATGCTATTTGCGCACAGGATCTTGCCGATGAAATCGGCGAGACGCCCAGTGCGGAAGTTCTCTCGCACCAGACATTTCTCGTCCATCAGGAAATGCCGGATAGTCTGGGTGCCTGGAAAGAAGCCGTAGGATTGCCGGACCTCGATCCCGTAGCAATCGACCATTTCGATTCTGGACAGCTGCTGCTGGAAGCAGCGGCACAAGGTCTGGGTATCGCCATCATGCATGACGATCACTTCCGCCGCGCAGCGGACAAGCGTCTGGCACGCCTGTTCCCTGGGCAGGAAGTCGAAAGCCCCTACAGCTATTGGTTCGTCTGTCGCCCCAAAGCTCTGGAACAACGCCCGGTTCGCATCTTTTATGAGTGGCTGGTGCATGCCGGTCTTTGATTCGATTTTGTCACACCAAGGTCATATTGTGCGCAAAGAAGCCCGGCCGTTTTGAACTGAATAGCGGGGCAGCAATGCCTGTCACCGCAAGAAACGGATTCTCCGCACATGACCAAGGCCTTTGCTTATCGGAGAAAGGACCTCCTTATTTTGAGCTTGCTGGCAGGTCTCTCAATGCTCTGCCTGCCAGTGACGGGTTCCGCTCAAGCACCACCGCCATCCATGGACATCCAGACATTCACCGGGACCTGCGACGGTTCTGCGGCAGCGGCGCTTTCACCCGATCTCCTCATTACCGCGAATGACGAGGATAACATTCTGCGTGTCTATTCACCTGCCGGTCTGGGAACTGGAATTAGGCCGCAAACTCGGCCTTGAGCACGATCAGGAGGCAGACCTTGAAGCAGCGGCCCGGATCGGTGACACAATTTACTGGATATCCTCTCACGGCCGCAACGCGAACGGCAAGGTCAGGGAAGCGCGCCACCTCCTTTTTGCCACGCAATGGGATGACAGACATCTCACGATGGCCGGGAAGCCCTACAAGCGTTTGTTGTCCGATTTGCTCGCCGATCCGCGCATAGCCTCTCTGGGTTTGTCAGAGGCGGAAAAGCGGCAATTGCCACCCAAAGCAGGCGGCATCAATATCGAGGGCCTCGCCTCAACACCAGATGGCGGATTGCTCATTGGCTTGCGCAGCCCGCTTGCCGAGGGAAAGGCAATCGTTGCGAATTTGGGAAACCCACAAGCCGTTCTAGCCAGAGCAGAAAGGCCACGCTTCTCAGCCCCCTTCCTTCTCGACCTCGGTGGCAGAGGTATCCGCAGCATCGAGGCTGATCCAGCAGGCGGTTACATCGTTGTTGCCGGCCCGGTCGATACAGGGCGCAATTTCGCACTTTATCACTGGGATGGGCAAAGCCCCGCGCAACCTGCGGCGGATCAAGCAGGCTGGCAGGACTTCGTTCCGGAAAGTGCCGTATTTCTGACCAGTGATACGCTTATGGTCATGAGCGATGATGGCACTGACAGATGCAAAACGGCCGCGAACACCTCAGCCAAGGTATTTCGCGGCCGCATTTTGAAAACCGAACACTAGGCCGCGATCAAGTCAGAAGACTGCGGCCCCGCGAATTCAGGAAACGGTAGCCTTGACGATCTTGCCCGGATTCGCAGGCGGCTCACCCTTCGGCAAGGCGTCGATGTGTTCCATTCCACTCTCGACCTCGCCCCACACCGTATACTGCTTGTTGAGGAAGCTGGCATCGTCAAAGCAGATGAAAAACTGGCTGTTTGCGCTATGCGGATAAGATGTGCGTGCCATTGAGCACGTTCCACGCACGTGCGGCGCATCGTTGAATTCAGCCTGCAGGTCCGGCTTGGACGAGCCACCCATCCCGGTGCCGTTGGGGCAACCGCCCTGCGCCATGAAACCGGGGATCACACGGTGGAAGGTGACGCCATCGTAGAAACCTTCGTTGGCAAGTTCGGTAATCCGCGCGACATGGCCCGGCGCAAGATCGGGGCGCAACTTGATTACAACATCGCCCCCCTCTCCGTTATTGGTATCGAGCGTGAGGGTAAGCTTTTGATCGGACATCGGGTATCTCCTGAAGTTTGCGCACCGATATAGGCAAGCGAACGACAAAGTCACTCCCCACGCAATTTCGCATCGCATTTGGGACAACGGGGAATGTTCGCATCGCCGTGCCCTGATATTGGGTTGCTTTTGCGCTGCACAAACCTACACCCCGCTGCATGGCAGCAGACGATTTCGACGATACTGTTCTGGACGAGTCCCTCCCCCGGGACGACTCTTCGGTCGATACGACCCGCGAGGATCGCCTCGACGACGAAGACCGGCTGAAACACGATTTCGTCGAGCAAGTCCGCGAAGCTCTGGATGAAGGCGACGCTGACGAGACTTATAGCCTCGTCGAGCCATTGCACCCCGCAGACATCGCCGATCTTTTCGAATTGCTTCAGCCGGAGCAGCGGCGCCAGCTCGCACGGTCGATCACCGACCTGATGACCGCCGAGGTGATCAGTGAACTGAACGACTATGTGCGGGAAGAACTGGTCGAATCGCTCACTCCGGACGCAGTGGCCGAAATTGCCGATCAGCTGGAAACCGACGATGCCGTCCAGCTGATCGAGGATCTCGAACCGGAAGACCAGCAGGCGATTCTCGCCAAGATGGAGCCGGAAGGCCGGGCCGCGATCGAATCCGCGCTGGCTTATCCGGAAGAAACCGCTGGCCGCCTGATGCAGCGCGATCTGGTCGCGGTGCCCGAACATCTCACAGTCGGCGATCTGATCGACTACCTGCGCGACAATGGCGACCTGACGACCGAATTCTGGGAAGCGTTCATTGTCGATCCACAGCATCGTCCGGTCGGCACATGCCAGCTGAGCTGGATATTGCGGACACCCCGCCATATCCCACTGACCGATGTGATGCAGCGCGATCAAACTCTGATCCCGGTAAGCATGGATCAGGAAGAGGTTGCGCTGCGCTTTCAGAAGTACGCGCTAATCTCGGCAGCGGTTGTGGACGATGGCGGCCGCCTCGTCGGCCAGATCACGGTCGATGACGTCGTGCATATCATTCAGGAAGAAGCCAGCGAAGACATCATGCGCCTGTCTGGCGCAGGCGATGGCGACATCAACGAACCCATCGTCCTCACTGTCCGTTCACGCCTGTCATGGCTGGTGGTCAATCTCGGCACAGCAATCGTGGCGTCGTCCGTCGTCGGGCTATTTCAGGGCGCGATCACGAAATTTGCGTTGCTCGCCGTACTCATGCCGATTGTTTCCGGGATGGGCGGCAATGCCGGAACACAAACGCTGGCCGTGGTCGTACGCGCACTTGCCACCAACCAGCTCACCAGTTCGAATACCGTCAGGATGATCGGGCGCGAGTTGCGGATTGCGCTTGCCAATGGCGCAGCCCTCGGCCTGCTGATCGGCAGCGGCACCGCCCTGCTGTTCCAATACCCCCTCCTCGGCGCGGTGATTGGCGCCGCGATGATAATCAACAACCTGACCGCAGGGCTGGCAGGGATCATGGTACCTGTCACACTGGAGCGCCTGAAGATCGACCCCGCCGTCTCATCTGCCGTTTTTGTGACTACGGCAACCGACGTTATGGGCTTCTTCTCGTTCCTCGGGCTGGCCGTGGTCGTCGGGCTGGCCTAGACGCCCTATCGTTCAAGCCTTGCGTGCTGCCACAGTCTGCCTAATTTGCCATTTATGGCCCTGCACATGACCAAGATCGCCTTTGGGGCAAAAAGCGTGGACGATCTGCGCGGATGGCTGGAGCGTCTCCCTGATGCCTTTGCCACGACACGCTACTTGCCCAAGCGGCATGAAGAGATGCTTGGCGGCTCACTCTACTGGATTTTCGACCACACGCTGGTCGGGCGCAGCCCAATTCGCGGCTTTACGCAACGTGATGATGGCCGTTGGAACATCATGCTGGAACCGCGCCTCATTCCCGTCGAACCCAGAGCCAAGCGCGCGCATCAGGGTTGGCGCTATCTCAAGCCGGAAGATGCCCCACCCGATCTCGGTTCCGGCGAGATACAGGGCGATGTTCTGCCCAGCCATCTGGTAAAGGAATTGGCCAAACTCGGACTGGTCTAGCCCCCTGCGTGCTATGCCAGTTGCCCAGCCAATTTGGTGGCCACATGCCGCATGATCTTGCCATTTTCATTCCGCGGCAGCGCACTTGCAGAAAAGATATGCCGAGGCACCATTGTCGGCCGGGTACGTGGATCGCCGTGAAAAGCGGCGACAATATTCTGCTTGATAACTTCGATATCGAAGCCGTCCTCCCGCACGATCATCGCCGACAGCCGGCCAATCCCCATTTCACCGGGCAGAATAAAGCAGGCAGCGTCTTTCACTCCTTCCGCCGAAACCATAATTTCGTCGATGATCAATGCGTTGACTTTAACTCCGCCGATATTGAGATGATCGGCTTCACGCCCCACGATCTGCAAACGGCCATCCGGTAACAGCCGCCCATGGTCACCAGGGTAGAACCAGCCGTCACGAAAACTCTCTGCATCGTGAACATCCGATTTCCCCAGATACCCATGGCACATCGTACCACTGCGCAGGCGGACGGCACCCACATCTGTGACGGGCCTTGGATCGTCATTCCCATCGACAACCTGAACCTCACAGCCTGACCACGGCGTACCCACTACTCCCGGCTGGTAGCCCTGCTCTACGAGCATCTCACAGATCGCACCAACCTCCGAAGCTCCATAACCAACATAAACTTCGCGGAAGTGTTTGCTCATCGCCAACGCAAGAGGCGCGGACAAAAAACCACCGCCACAAGTTGCCCTGGGCAATGGTTCGCTCATCAGAGGTCTGCATTGCCGGATAAAGGATGCAATCTGCGCTGGAGATCCCGCCAAAGTCTCGGGACGGTAATGTAGTATTCGTTCAGCGTCCGCGCCAAAGGCATCGAAATAGCTTCCCCCACCCGCGATGCCGACCATGAGCCTGATCAGTCCCCCAAGGGAAGCCGTAGGAAACAAAGAGGCGCTACGGACGATTTCCGGGTGAGCGGCCGGAGCTTTCGTGCAGTATATCGCGAGAGCCCTGAACCCGACCGGCACGGCCTTCGGAATTCCTGTGGTGCCCGATGAAGGAATAATCGGTCCGACATCTTCGCCCGATGACGGGCCCGGGCAGCGTGTAATGACATCTGCTGCGTTACTGACGCGTCGAGTAACCCCAAACTCCAGCGTTGCCATGGCTTGTGCACCATGCAGCGAAAGCTGCGGTGAAACGGGATCTTTTATGAAATGGGTTGCAACCAGATCTTCGTAATCGAACGCGGGCTTGGCCTGCATATATGAAAAACCAAGAAAATAAGCGGCAATCGGCAGCGCAGCGCCAAGCGCCCGCGCCTCTGGAAAATGATATACCAACCGACTGGCCGGACCTACACCAGCATCCTGCAAACCGACTACAAGACTGGCCACCAGCTCCCGAAATTCCGCACGGGTATAGGTTTCACCCGGAGTATGGAGGATGATCGCACTGTCATCACCGTCGAGAAGGCCCGATCTGAGGTTCGCTACAAATTCGGCCAGAATGTCAGCCATGTGCCAAAACCTCCTGCTTGCAGATCATGGACCGGTCTAATGCCTGAAATAGAGAAGCTGACAGAAACGGCTGGCAAGGCAAGTCTCAGTTGTCGCGCCTCAACCACCATTTCAGAAGATGATGGGCAATCGCAACCGGCGGAGGTGGGACGAACGGGGCACCTTCTAGCGATTGTTCAGCCTGCCCCGCCACGGCACGAGCGACTTCCTCATGCGTGAACCAGCGCGCATCCTCCAGTTCGGTGCGATCCACGATCAATCTGTCATCTTCTGCCCGTGCATAGCAGCCGATCATGAGCTGTGACGGGAATGGCCAGGGCTGGCTCATCACATAATCGACGTTGTTTACACGCACGCCTGCTTCTTCCATGACTTCGCGCGCGACAGCCTCCTCCACCGTCTCACCGGGCTCAACAAAGCCTGCAAGCGCAGAATAGAACCCTTCCGGGAAACGCGGCTGACGCCCCAGCAGCAGGCGCCCACGATGTTCGACCACCATGATGGTCACCGGATCGACCCGCGGGAAATGCTGCGCCTTGCACGAGGAACAATCACGCTGCCAACCGCCCTTGGCCGGAACAGTCGAGCCTCCACACTGCGCGCAGAAACGATGCCGGGCATGCCAATCGACAACACTGCGGGCCATTCCGTAAAGTGCGAGATCGATGGATGGCATCCCGCCCATGACGCGGCGGATCGACGAACCCATATTGAGCGGGCCGCCCTCCCCCGCGGAGGGAACCGCCGCAAAACAGACCCGGCCATCCATGAGACCCAGAAAAACGAGCTCCGCCCCCGTTGGCGCGTCGGACAATGAACCCCACTGAAGACGATTGTCATCGTCCATCACCGGATCGAGCCCTTCGAGCAGCAGCAGCAATGCGCGTTCGTCCTTGAGCGCCTCCAGCGCTTCGGGATCGTTGCGGATATGGTCAGCACGATCGAGCGGTTGCCCGACAAAACCAATCAGTGCGTCCATCATGCGTTCACCCCAAGGGCCGCCAATGCATCCTTCATCGCCACTTCGGGAAACTCCTTCTGGATCGGATATGCCGAGGCCGGCATGTATTGCGTGTAATAGCCGCCACGCCAACCGCGTTTTAGATCAGCGAAAGCAATAGTTCCCGCCGCACCGGCCCAGCCGAACGTCCCGGCCTCTCGTCCCAGCCCGACGCGACCGCCTGCTCCGAAGCCCCCTCCGGTCGCAAACGTGCCCACCGTGCTGATCCCATCTGGCAGAAGATTGCTGGTGCCGATCCTTACGGCGCTCTCCGCCATTACACGCCTGCCTTCGAATTTCCCGAAACCAAGCAACATACGAAGGAAACGATCATAGTCGCGTGGGCTGCTGACCAGTCCGGACCCGCCGAACGGAAACGCCGGTTCGTTCAGAAAAACCGACGCTCCTGCCGGATCAAGAGGCAGCAGCACACCGCCGAGCACGCCGTAATTGGTCGTCAATCGGCCGACTTCAGTCTGCGGGACCCGAAAAAACGTGCTGGTCATGCCCAGCGGATCGAACAGGCGTTGCTGGAGAAATGCATCGAATGATTGCCCCGATACCACCTCGATTACCCGCCCGATCAGATCCAGCCCAACCGAATAGCTCCATTTCGTACCCGGCTGATAGACCAGCGGCATCGTTGCCAGCCGATCGGCAAACTGGGCCAAGGTCAGCATCGTGTTGCCGGCACCGAACATTTCGGCGAGCGGCAAACGGCTGATCCGCCCCGGAACAAGCCCGGCTTGCACATACGCCGCCTTGATCGGCCCTTGCTGCACAATCGAATAACCGAGGCCCGAGGTGTGGGTGAGCAGGTGTCGTATGGTGATAGGCCGTTCTGCGGGCACCAGATCGCTTACCGAACCGTCAGCGACACGTTGAACCTGCATATGCGCATATTTCGGCAGAATTTCCGCCAGCGGTTGATCGAGTTCCAGCAGCCCCTCGTCGATCAGCATCATGGCCGCCATGCCGGTGATCGGTTTGGTCATGGAATAGATGCGAAAGAGGCTGTCTCCGTCGATCACACCGCCCTGGAGCGTCCGCCTGCCTCGGGCAATGACGTCCAATGTTTCCTGCCCCACACCCATGGCGGCAACGGCACCGGCCACCTTGCCGGTGCGAACGTAATTATCGGCATAACGGGTTACACCAGGCCATGATGCCACTTCCGCGAGCGCGAATTGCGGAACCAGAGCCAGCGAGGCACCAAGCATCACGCCCTGCCCGAGGAGAGCACGACGGGACAGAGCCGGACCGGTCTTGCCCATTCCCGTTCCTGCCCCGCTTTCAAAGTCTGGCATTACATCGCGCATGAAACCGGCTCCCATTTGAACGTCCGCTCATACCAGTTGGGCGAGCGCCAGCCGCGCAGCTTTGGCAAACACGGTTGGCAACCCGGCATCATCCAGCCGGTCAAGCGGCCACCATTCTCCATCCGCATCATCCAAGGCCGACAACGGGGTCTGGCCATCGTACAATGCGACCGAGAGATGGAGCGAAAAGTGTGTGAAGCCATGCTGAACCACCCCTCCCGAACGCCACGCGCCAGCTATGGGGGCCGTCCCATGCCCATTCTTCCGTGCGGACCACGAGTCGTCGGGCAGCGAACGCATACCACCCAGCATTCCCTTCCCCGGACGGCGGACCAACCACACTTCTCTGCCTTGCACGATCCAGTAGGCCGTTCCATGCCGTTCAGGGCGTGCCTTTTTCGGTGCCTTGACCGGGAAACTCGCCGGGTCACCTCCCGCCCTTGCCGCACAATTGCCTGTTAACGGGCAAAGCAGACATTTGGGATCGCGTGAGGTGCAGATCGTCGCCCCCAGATCCATCATGGCCTGTGCGAAATCGCCTGACCGCGTGTCAGGCGTAATCTGGTCTGCACATTCACGAATCCGCTTGCGTGCAGCAGGAAGCGGCTCCGCTATTGCGAATAGGCGCGCCACCACGCGCTCCACGTTGGCGTCAACCACGACCGCGCGTTGCCCGAATGCAATCGCAGCGACCGCAGCCGCGGTATATGCGCCCAGGCCCGGCAGTTGCAGGAGCTCCGCTTCCGTTTCCGGAAAGCCTCCCTTTGCTGCAACCTCGCGGGCGCAAGCCACGAGATTGCGTGCCCGGCTGTAGTATCCAAGCCCCGCCCATGCGGCCATGACGTCTTCTTCCGGTGCAGAAGCCAAAGCCTCCACATCCGGCCAACGCCGGATGAAAGTTTCGAAATAGGGGATAACCGCCGCGACAGTAGTTTGCTGCAGCATCACTTCGGAAAGCCACACCCGATAGGGCCAGTTCCTGTCGAATGGCCGCTGCACGCCCGGCGGGCTGCGCCAGGGCAATGTACGCGCATGGGTGTCATACCAGTCGAGCAGTTTGGTCGAAGCACTATCCTCCATCCATCGGCTATGGCATGGCGAACAACGCAATGGAACCGGACGAACCGAAACCGAAACGCAGCGCGAAAAGCAAGCCAGGCGGCAAAACGGCGAAGCCGTATGAGCGTCCACGCGGGGGGCAGGCCCGCGCGATTGGCGATCTCATGCCTCAAATCGGACGCACAGCCTTTCGCCGCTTCGGTTTCGTCCAATCGAGCGTCGTTACCCGCTGGCCGGAGATCGTCGGCGAAGTCCACGCCCGCGCATGCGTGCCGGAGGCGATACGTTTTCCGCCCGGCGAGAAAAGCGAAGGCATCCTGCAACTGGTGGTGAAACCCGCACACGCCCCCCTGATTCAGCAAGTCATTCCGGAAATCATCGAACGGGTAAATCGCTTCTTCGGATACAATGCCGTCGCCCGGGTCAAGCTTCGGCAAGGTGTGGTTAAGGCACCCGATGCTCAAAAGCGCGCCAGCGCGCCGCCTTCGTTGAAACCTATCCCGATGGAACTGGGTGATAGCTTGCGCGACATCGGGGACTCCGAACTGCGCACAGTGCTTGAATCGCTCGCCCGGAGCCTGGGCGGCAAGGAGGATGGGAAAGAGTGAAAATACTGCCGAAAGCCCTCACATTCTGTGCTCTCGCCGCCGTTGCCCTGCTCTCGGTGGCAGCGACGCATCCTTCATGGCTTACATACGTCGCCAAAACGGATGCAGGCGGCTACCGCATGGGCAATCCCGATGCGAAAATCGCCTTGATGGAATTCGTCAGCTACACCTGTCCTCATTGCGCGCATTTCCAGAAGGAAGCGGATGGCGCAATACAGCTTGCCTATGTCAATCCTGGGCTGGTTTCAGTCGAAGTTCGCCATGTCATCCGCAATCCGGTGGACCTGGCAGCCGCTCTGCTTGCCGAATGCGGCCCGAAGGACAAGTTTTTCGGCAATCACGCCGCCATTCTCCGTAATCAGGACGAATGGCTCCCCCGTGTGACATCGGCAAGCAGTGCCACCCAAGTGCGCTGGCGCAGTGGCCCCATGGGGCAACGGATGCGCGCGATCGCCAGCGATGTCGGCTTTTACGACATCATGACGAAACGTGGATATGACCGTGTCGCGGCCAACCGCTGTCTTTCCGATGACGCCGCCGCCCGCCGTATTGCGACCCAGAGCGAGGCCGGCGCCGATGCTCTCGGTGTCACCGGAACTCCCAGCTTTGCCATCGACGGCGTACTGCTGAGCGGAACGCACACGTGGGATACTCTGCAACCGCAAATCGCTGCGCGCCTTTGATCCCATCCAACTGAAGCCGCCGATATCTGTGGAATAGCCCATATCCGGAGCCATGCCCGCTTTGCCCGCCGCGCCCCTTGGGCTAACCTCCCGATCGACAGTAAGGACCAACCATGACGAGATTGCTTCGCCCCGCCGCCCTTGCAACCCTGATGGCCCCAGTGGTGCTGGCCCTCGCTGCTTGTGGCTCGGACAATGACGCAGCAGCAACCCAAAATGCGGGGCCGATTGCCGCCATTGCCCCTCCCGCGGGCAAGCAGTGGTCGGAGGTAATCAGTGTCACCGACGAAGATGGCTATCGCATCGGCAATCCGGATGCCCCCCTCAAGCTTGTCGAATATGCATCGCTGACCTGTCCGCATTGCGCTCATTTCTCCGAGGAAGCCGGAGGGGCATTGCGCGACAAATATGTCGCGAGCGGCGTAGTCAGCTACGAATTGCGCAATCAGGTGCATGACGGGCTGGACCTGACACTGGCCATGTTGGTTCGCTGCGGCACTCCCGAAAGCTATCCTGCATTGAGCGAGCAGGTGTGGGCCAACCTGCAAGACATCGTAAAAGGCGTTCAGGCCAATTCCGCGAAAGTGGAAGCCGCGATGAAGCAGACCGATCAGACTACACGCTACAAGACGATTGCCGATGCCGGCGGCCTGACCGACTTTTTCGCTGCACGTGGCATTTCCCGTGAGCAATCGGCCACTTGCCTTGCCAAGCCGGGATTCGCGGAAGGGATCGTCAATCGGTCCGAAACCCAGTCGGAAGAACTTGGAATTGAGGGAACACCCACTTTCCTGCTCAATGGCCGCAAGCTGGATGAGCAAAGTTGGGACAAGCTTGAACCGGTGCTTCAAAATGCAGGCGCGCGATAATGCGCCAGGCTGAGTAGCGGGGGCGGGTCGCGATGAAGATCAAGAAGCTCAAACTTTCGGGCTTCAAGAGCTTTGTCGAACCTGCTGAACTGCGCATCGAACCCGGACTGACCGGGGTTGTCGGCCCGAATGGCTGCGGTAAATCCAATCTGCTGGAAGCGATCCGCTGGGTCATGGGCGAAAATTCGCCCAAGTCCATGCGCTCTGGCGGGATGGAAGATGTCATCTTCGCGGGAACGACCCAACGCCCACCGCGAGATTTTGCCGAAGTCGTCCTGCAATGCGAGGATTCGGAGGCAGAAGAACTTGAAGTCACACGCCGGATAGAACGCGGCGCTGGCAGCGCCTATCGCGTCAACGGGCGCGATGTGCGCGCAAAGGACGTCGCGCTCGTCTTTGCGGATGCAGCAACCGGCGCACATAGCCCTGCCTTGGTCAGTCAGGGCAAAATTGCCGCAGTCATTGCCGCAAAGCCTGCTGAACGGCGGCAAATGCTGGAAGAGGCGGCCGGGATTGCCGGGCTGCACGTCCGCCGGAAGGACGCGGAGAGCAAGCTACGTCAGACCGAAGCCAATCTGGCCCGGCTGGAAGATATGATGGCTGGTCTGGATTCGCAGATATCGACTCTGCGACGCCAGGCACGACAGGCGGAACGCTACAAAGCCCTCTCCGCACAGATTCAGGTGGCGGAAGCGCGGCTGCTCTTTTCCCGTTGGCGCGACGCAGCGCAAGCCGCCGATGCCGCACGTGCCGAAGCCCAATCGTGCGACGCGAGGGTTGCCAACGCGCAAGCCGCAGCTACCGAGGCTCAGAAAGCACAAGCGGAAGCCGCAACAGCACTGGCCCAGGTGCGTGACACGCTGGCTGACAGACGTGACGATGCCAGTGCCCACGGGCATCGCATGGCGACTCTGACGAGCCAGCTGGAGGCAGCGGAACAACGGCTGGCGGATCTCGAACGTCAGCATCGCAGGCTGGAAGAGGATCGCGGCGATGCCGACCGGCTGACGAGAGACGCCGCCGAGGCATTGGCCCGGCTGGAAACCGAATTGGCCGACAACGAAAAGGCGCTCGCTGCGGACGAACAGGCTCGACCCGGTATGGCGGCGAAGCTTGAAGATGCCGAACGCAGCGCCCGCGCCGCCGAGCTTGCCTTGGCCAAGGCGACAGCAGACCATGCCGGAGTTGAAGCCGAATGGCGCGTGGCAGAGGCCGAACTGGCGCAGGCACGGTCGCGTCTGGAGCGGCTGGATCAGGAAGTGAGGCGCCAGGAAGAAATGCGCGCAGCTCTGACCGCGCAGGAAGATCCTGAACGCGCGGTCACCGACGCCAAAGTTTCAGTAGATCAGGCCAGTGCTAGATTGTCCGTCCTGCGTGACGATTTCGCCAAACGACAAGGTCGCAAGGAAGAAATGGCCACGGCGCGCGACGATGCAGAGGCCATGCTGGCTTCCGCAAAGGCCGAACTCACTGGAATAGAGAGAGAATACAACGCATTACTGCGGGATCGTGAGGCACGGGCCAAGCAGGCCGCAAACAAGCACGGCATGCCTGCTGCATTGGACAAGGTGCGTGCCGCACCCGGTTACGAACGAGCGCTTGCCGCCGTGCTTGGTCGTGATGCCAAGGCACCGCTTGGCCAGCCGGATACGGTGGTGGAAGGGCGATTCTGGACCGGCAGCGCCGTCCCTCCTTCCGTGGCAGACAGCCTTGCTTCGCATGTGCCCGACTGCCCTCCCGAACTCGGTGCCCGTCTTGCTCTCGTTCATGTGGCGGACGCGGACGATGGACGTGACCTTGCCCCGGGCGAATGGCTGGTTACGCGCGATGGCCTTCTGCGACGCTGGGATGGGTTCATCGCACGGGGCGAAGGCGCCGCCGAGGCCGCCCGGCTGGAAGCGGAAAATCGCTTCGTCGAACTGGAAGAGGAATTGCCCGGCAAGCGCGCTGCTGTAGATGCTGCCACTTCACGCCAACAGGCTGCGCAGGAGGCTCTCAGCGAACTGCAACGCGCCCTGATTGCGGCGGAACGCGAGATAGCTGCGGCTGCGGATGACGAACGCAAGGCTCTACGCACACTCGATCAGGCAGAAGCGGCGTGGGAACGGCACGCCTCCCGCCTGGCCGAATTGGCGAGGACAGCGACCGACCTGGAGGAACAGCGCGAACAGGCCGAAACAGAGTGGAAGAATGCGGAAGCCAAGCTGGCGAACTTGCCGGATCCGGAATTGGGCAGGTCCGCGCTGACTGCGGCTCAGGCCAAACACGAGGCGGCCCGCTCCACCCTGCAAACCGCCACTGCGACATTGGCCGCCCACGATCAGGCTCTGGCTGTAGCGCGGGAGCGAACTGCCACTCGCGCCGCCGATATCAAGGGTTGGCAGGCCCGATCTGACGAAGCCACGCGCCGCCTTTCCGAAATGGCCCGCCGGTTCGAGGAAATCGAAGAAGAACGCACGATTGTCGCAGCCAGGCCTGCCGCATTGATGTGCGACATCGAGCAGGGCGATGTCGTTCGCGAACGGTTGAACCGGGAACTTGCCGCTGCGGAAGCGGCGCTGACGGAAGCCGAAGTCGCCGCAAAGGCCATCGACGCTCGCCTCGCGGAAGCAACGGAAATGCTTGCCAGCGCACGCGAAGCCCGTGCCGGGGCCAGTGCGCGAGCGGAAAACGAAGAGACGCGGCGCAGTGAGATCGCCCGAATATCGGGCGAACGGTTCCAATGCCCTCCGCCCTTGTTGACCAGCCGGTTCGATTTCGATGAGCAGGACATCACGGATCCCAACGACGAGTCCGCCGCCCTCGAAAAGCTCACTTCCGACCGGGAGCGAATTGGCCCGGTCAATCTCGTGGCAGCCGACGAACTTGCCGAAATCGAGACCCGCCATGGGGAAAGCGCCGCCGAACAGGCCGAATTGGCCGAAGCAGTCCATCGTCTGCGCGGGTCCATAGGCAGTCTCAACCGCGAGGGGCGTGAACGGCTGCGCGCCGCCTTTGAGAAAGTCGATACGCACTTTCGCCGTCTCTTCACGCGGTTGTTCGAAGGCGGGCAAGCCCACCTTGCACTGATCGATTCCGACGATCCACTGGAAGCAGGGCTTGAGATCTTCGCTCAGCCCCCAGGCAAGCGCCTCCAGTCGCTCAGCCTGCTGTCGGGCGGGGAACAGGCGTTGACCGCCGTGGCGCTTATCTTTGCCCTGTTTCTTACCAATCCTGCGCCGATCTGCGTGCTCGACGAAGTCGACGCGCCGTTGGACGATGCCAATATCGATCGCTTTTGCGACCTGCTCGACGCCATGAACCTCGAAACGCAGACTCGCTACCTGATCGTGACGCACAATGCCGTCACAATGAGCCGCATGAACCGCCTGTTCGGTGTCACCATGGTGGAAAAGGGTGTTTCCCGGCTCGTCAGTGTCGATCTGGGCGCGGCAGAGGAATTGCTGGCCGCCGAATAGGTTCGCAAACCTTGCCCCTGCCCCTCGCCATCGCTACATGGCGCGGCAACTCCGTACATTCACAAGTCACCCCCGAAGGACGACGCATGGCCGCCCAATACGCATATGTCATGAAGAGCATGACGAAGACTTTCCCCGGCGCGCAGAAGCCGGTGCTGAGCGATATCAACCTGCAGTTTTATCAGGGTGCCAAGATCGGCATCGTCGGGCCCAACGGCGCGGGTAAATCCACACTGATGAAAATCATGGCCGGGATCGATACCGACATCACCGGCGAAGCATGGCCCGGCGAAAATATCACTGTGGGCTATCTGCCGCAGGAGCCGGAACTCGACCCGACCAAGAACGTCCTTGAAAACGTCAAGGACGGCGCCCGCGAAATCGCCGACATGGTCGATCGGTTCAACGCGATTTCGGCTGAAATGGGTGATCCGCAGGATGACACCGATTTCGACGCCCTGATGGAAGAGATGGGCACGCTTCAGGAGAAGATCGACGCAGTCGATGGCTGGACGCTCGACAATCAGCTCGAGATCGCAATGGAGGCCTTGCGCTGCCCGCCCTCGGACTGGGAAGTGTCCACTCTTTCCGGCGGTGAAAAGCGTCGCGTCGCCCTCACCCGCCTGCTGATCCAGAAACCGTCAATTCTGCTGCTGGACGAACCGACCAACCACCTCGATGCCGAAAGCGTCGAATGGCTGGAAAGCCATCTCAAGGAATATGCCGGCGCGGTGCTGATGATCACCCACGACCGCTACTTCCTCGACAACGTGGTGGAATGGATTCTTGAACTCGATCGCGGGAAATACTTCCCCTACGAAGGCAACTATTCGACCTATCTGGAAAAGAAGGCCAAACGCCTGGCGCAGGAAGAGCGTGAGGAAAGCGGTCGTTCCAAGGCCCTTCGGGAAGAACTGGAATGGATCCGGCAGACGCCGGCTGCCCGCCAGACCAAGTCGAAAGCCCGTATCCGCAAGTTCGAACAACTGCAGGAAGCGCAAAGCGACCGCAAACCCGGCAAGGCACAGATCGTCATTCAGGTGCCGGAACGGCTGGGTGGCAAAGTCATCGAGGCCAAGAACATTTCGAAGGCCTATGGTGACAAGCTGCTGTTCGAAAACCTCTCGTTCATGTTGCCGCCGGGCGGCATCGTGGGTGTGATCGGGCCGAACGGCGCAGGTAAATCCACGCTGTTCAAGATCATCACCGGCAAGGAAACACCTGACGAAGGCGAGATCGAAATCGGCCAGACGGTGCATCTCGGCTATGTTGATCAAAGCCGCGACCACCTCGACCCGAAGAAGAACGTCTGGGAAGAGATTTCCGACGGGCTCGATTACATGAAGGTCAACGGTCACGACATGAGCACGCGGGCCTACGTCGGCGCGTTCAACTTCAAGGGTGCGGACCAGCAGAAGAACGTAGGCAAGCTCTCTGGTGGTGAGCGCAATCGCGTACACATGGCCAAGATGCTGAAGGAAGGCGGCAACGTGTTGCTGCTGGACGAACCGACGAACGACCTCGACGTGGAAACGCTTGCCGCGCTGGAAGACGCAATCGAGAATTTCGCCGGCTGCGCCGTGGTCATCAGCCACGACCGTTTCTTCCTTGACCGTTTGGCAACGCACATCCTCGCTTTCGAAGGCAACAGCCACGTCGAATGGTTCGAAGGCAACTTCGCTGCATATGAAGAGGACAAGCGTCGCCGGTTGGGTGATGCGGCAGACCGGCCGACACGGCTCGCATACAAGAAACTGACTCGCTGACGGTCACATCGACAAAAAAGGGGCCGCGTACTTTCGGTACGCGGCCCCTTTTTGTTTGAAGAGATGAAATTCCGGGTGCCCGGTTCAGCTTTGCGGTTGCCGCTGGCGTCCCGAAGACCGTTGCCCACCGTTATTCCGGTTGCCATTGTTCTGGCCACCGCCACGCTGGCCGCCGTGCCCCTGGGCCTTGCGTCCACCATCCTTTTGTGGAGCAGAACGAGCATCATGTGAACGCGAAGAATTGCCCCCGCTGCGCGCGGGACGTGCCTGCCGTTCCTCATGACCGCGCTGGCCATCGGCCCGGCCCGGTTGGATATGAGTCCGGTCCGTGCGCGGCCTCGCAGGCCCGCGCGACTGGCCCTGTGACCGCTGATCCCGATCGCCCTCGCGCCTGCCCCGTCCATCGTTGCTGCGACCACCTTCGCCACGGCCATCGTTGCGGCGGCCATCATTACGACGGCCGCGTGGCTGGTTTTGCGCTCTGCGGCCATCTTCCGACACCGCTGCCTGTACGGCCTTACGCGAAGGCAGTGGCAACCGTGCGGCTTCCTTCGTGAAATCTTCAGGGAGCGGTTGCTGCGTCAGCTTCACTTTGGTGAGGCGTTCGATATCGCGGAGATACGCTTTCTCATCGGGCGCCACGAAGCTGATCGCTACGCCATCTGCACCGGCACGCGCCGTGCGGCCGATACGGTGCACATATTGTTCCGGCACGTTCGGCAACTCGAAGTTGAACACATGGCTCACGCCCGGAATATCGATTCCGCGAGCAGCGATATCGGTTGCAACAAGGATCGCTATCGAGCCGGAGCGAAATCCCTTGATCGCGGCCGTCCGCTGCGCCTGGCTCTTGTTACCGTGGATTGCAGCGGCCGGAATCCCTGCCGTGGACAAATGGCGCACCACGCGGTCCGCGCCATGTTTGGTCCGCGTAAAGACCAGCGCACGATCAATGGAACCATCGGCCAATCCACCGCGCAAGCTCAACGTCAGAAGCGCCTGCTTCTCAGGTTGATTGAGGAATGTCGCGAATTGTTCGACCCGCTCTGCCGTGGTCGATTGCGGCGCGACCTCGACACGAACCGGGTCATGGATGAATTGCTTGCCCAGATCCGCAATCGCCTTGGGCATAGTGGCGGAAAAGAACAGACTTTGCCGTTCCTTAGGCAACATCGCGGCAATCCGCTTTAGCGGGTGAATAAAGCCGAGATCCATCATCTGGTCGGCTTCATCGAGCACGAAAATCTCGACATTACGCAATGTCAGCGCACGTTGATCGACCAGATCCAGCAATCGGCCAGGCGTTGCGACCAGAATGTCGCAGCCCGGCACCAGCGCGCGAGCCTGTCTGCCAGCCGGAACGCCGCCAAATACGCACTGGATATTGAGCGCGAGGTACTTTGCGTAGCCGCGCATGTTTTCGGCGATCTGGGCAGCCAGCTCTCGCGTCGGCGACAAGACGAGCATGCGGCAGGAGGCATTCTTGCGCGGTTGGGGGTCCGCTGCGAGACGGTGAATGGAGGGAAGCGAGAACGCGGCGGTCTTGCCCGTCCCGGTCTGGGCAATGCCCAGGAGGTCACGGCCCTGCAACAGCGCCGGAATAGCCTGTTGCTGAATGGGGGTCGGATCGGAATAGCCCTTGCTGCCAAGCGCACGAAGAAGAGGCTCGGCCAGACCGAGTTCTGAAAAATAAGACATGAGATGCTTTCGATAAATAACGGCGCGCGCGCAATCGCGGCGCGCGGTCAGGGTTCGTAAAATCGCGACCCTGCGTGAATAAGGAAGCTTAAGCTGGTTTTGGTGATCATTCGTCCGCGCAGGCCCCAATTATCAATGGGCCTCACGCTGCTACGGACGGCGAAGGGACAAGTCCCCGAACACCAATCGCGGGCACATCTAGTGTGCGCTGCAATAAAACGCAAGCGAGTTGCGACTGGTCAGGCTGAGCCTGCTTTCTCCGCCGTTTCCTGTTTGGGCAGGAAATCCTTGGCCAGCGCATGATAAAGCCTTTGCTTGCACACCAGAGAGCCGGCCCAATCCCCGATCAATGCGGTTGCGAACAAGGGCAGGATCATGCTGCTGCTCGATGCCGTAGTCTCGGCCAGAATAATCACCGCAGTCAGTGGCGCTCGCACTACGCCGACGAAATATCCCGCCATCCCCAACAGAATGATTGCCCCGGCATCATCAGAGGGGAACAAAGGCGTCAGCAATTCGCCAAAACCGGCGCCAACGGCCAGAGATGGGGCGAAAATGCCGCCTGGAAGCCCGCTGGCCGCTGTCGCCAGCGTGCTGAGCAGTTTGGCCGGGCCGAACCACAAGGCACTCTCTCCACCTTCCAGCAATGCCCTGGTCGGTTCGTAGCCGGTGCCCCAGGTCATTCCGCCAGTGACAACGCCAAGAACGGCCACCAGCAAACCACAGGCCAGCGCCGCAAGCATCGGCCGTTTGCCAAGCAAGCTGGAAAAGCGGCCCTCTGGCCCTCTTAGAGCGAGCAACCAGCGCGAGAACAGCCCTCCGGCAACCCCGCCGACAATACCGGCGAGAGGAGCCGCGACAAGCACTGTCGAAACGGGCAAACTGGCCCCCATCTGGCCGAAGTAAATGTAATCGCCAGCGATCCCGAGACTGGTAAGGCCTGAAATCATCACCGCTGCCATGACCAGCACAGCCACACGCTGTTCATAGGCGACAGCCAATTCCTCGATCGCGAACGCAATTCCCGCGAGCGGCGTATTGAACGCAGCCGACACGCCTGCCGCGCCACCGGCGATCATGACACCGGGCGTTAATTTCACCCGAAACAGCCGGTGAACTTTCACCATGATCGCAGCAGCAACCTGCACGGTCGGCCCTTCGCGGCCGACTGACGCGCCGCCCAGCAAGGCGCCCACAGTCAGGAACAGCTTGGACAATCCCACGCGCAAGGACAGAAGCCTCGCGCTATAACGTCCTTCCGCATTATGGCTGGCCGCAATGACCTGCGGAATGCCAGAGCCGCGCGCCTCGGGCGCGAACCGCCGGGTAATGGCCGCGAACAACACGAACAGAAACGGCGTCCAGATCAACGGCAGCCACCACGCTTCGTTTTCCAGGCGCGAAAAAGCGGACTGCGCAAGGTCGCCCATCTTGGCGAATGCGAGAGCAACGAGACCAACAAGCAACGCAGCGACCAGAGTTGCCACGCGACGGCGCCAATCGTCCAATTGGACGGGCTCGGTCGGCAGAGCGCCTGCGACACGATCGGCAATCCGTCGGAAAAATTGCATGCAGGGCTCCTAGAGGCGGGAAGCCCTCAGGTCCAGTGAAGGAAAGAAACTCTTGGTAACCTTCAGGTTTGTTCATGTTACAGTTCATAAACATGAACAAAGGCCTATGCGCCCGGTTCACCTTCGCGACAGGCCGACTCGGGTAATACAGGCTTCGTAATAAGCCGCCTCCCACTCATGCGGCCTGACGGATGGAGATGCCGCAATGCATGTGAAAGAAATGCTGAGATCGGGTGGCATGACAGCGCTGGCCGCTGCAATGGCGATTACCGCCCTTCCCGCTGAAGCTCTCGCCAATTCGGATAACAAACGAAACTGGAACAACGACAATCGGAGCGCCAGAGTCGAACGGCGGGGTGACAACCGTGCCGCCCGGATAGACAATCGCAGCGAACGACGCGCGGAGCGTGTCGAACGCCGGGCAGACATTCGCGCGCAGCAAGTGCAGAACCGCACCAACAACAGTGACTCCAGGCGAGTCGAACGTATGGGCGATCGTCGGGCCGCGCAGATTGAACGCAACAGCGAACGTCGTGCCGCGCAAATCGAGCGACGGGGTGACATTCGTGCCGCACAAGTGAATGCCCGGAGCGAACGCCAGGCCGATCGCATCGAACGTCGCGATACCCGTACCGCAAACCGGGATCGCATGGCTGAACAAAACCGTAATCGGAGCTATGCCGACCGCGACCGCAATCGGACATATACCGACCGGAACCGGAATCGGGACGACCGGCGCTATGACCGCCGCGATGCCTATCGGGACGGATATCGGAATGGGCGGGACGACAGCCGCAAATGGGATCGCCGCTGGCGCGACAACAACCGGTACAATTGGTATAATTATCGTAACAAGCACCGGAATGCCTACCGGATCGGCCGCTACTATTCACCGTATAGCCACTGGTCCTATCGCCGCCTGACTGTGGGCTTCTTCCTGGACTCGCTGTTCTATTCGAACCGCTATTGGATCAGCGATCCCTACAACTATCGCTTGCCGTCCGCATACGGCCCCTATCGCTGGGTACGCTATTATGACGACGTGCTGCTGGTGAACATTTATTCCGGTGAAGTGGTGGACGTGATCTACGACTTCTTCTGGTAACGAATAGCCCCTGCCGTTTGAGTGGTTCGGCAGTTTTGGGCAAGGAACCCCCGCCTCTTCCCTCGGGCGGGGGTTTTCCTTTGCCTGACGCTTAGCGCACCTGCCCGGCTGCTATGCCTTTGGCGTGCCGAACGGCAGCATGCGCCAAAGGTTGCCATCCCGGTCGACAACCATGTGTTTGATGACACCCAGCAAATGCAGGCCCACCAGCAGAATCATCAGACTGCCCAGGGTCGCATGGAATTCGAGAATCTCATGTCCGGTCTTTTCCCCGAAACCCACCGGCAGAACGGGCCAGACAAATCCGAACATATCGATCGGAGCCTTGTAACCCGACATCCCGATCCAGCCGAGGAGCGGCAAGGCAAGCAGCAGGATATAGAAGATCGAGTGGGTCACGCGAGCAAGTACCCGCTCCCAGACAGCGAGGCGTGAGGACAGTGGTGGAGGACGGTGCACCAGCCGCCAGATGATCCGTGCCAAAGTGGCCAGCAGGATCGCCATGCCGATAGCGAAGTGCCAGCTCATCACGGCCCCTCGCTCCGCCTGCGGAAGATTTTCGGCCGCTTCGGCAATGCGCCAGTTGGCGATGACTCCGATCGCGATAGCCCAGTGCAGGAGCATCGCGACAAGCGAATAGCGGCTGCGCGCCGCGGGGGTTCCCAAACTCTCCATAAGCATAGTCTTAACTGCTCGTGTCTTTTCGGCAACCCGGTTTGCACAGCCCCCTTGCGATGCCGGGCATCCGCTTCCAAAGGTGGCTGGCGATGAAACTGTTCAAGCGGAAATCAACCGGCTCGCCCGACCGGGAAGCCCTCGCCCGCCTCGGAGCCTCTGTCCGCGAACGGCTGCAGGCGGATCCGAATGTGCATAAATTGCCGACCGAAGATGCAGAGATCTATGCGCTGGGCGCGTTTTTCGACGCCGCGGAATGTTGGCAATTGACCACGATGATCGACACGGTCGCCCAGCCCTCGACCCTGTTTGCATCAAGCGAGGCCGAAGCGGACTATCGCACATCGTATTCCGGCAATCTCGATCACCACCACCCGTTCATTCAGATGATTTCACGGCGGATCGACGATCTCCTGGGCCTGCCTTCCGAATTTGGCGAAACACTGCAAGGGCAGCGATATCATCCCGGTCAGCAGTACAAGGAGCATCACGACTGGTTCGCGATGGAGACCGATTACTGGAAGACCGAACGCAAGCGCGGTGGACAACGCTGCTGGACGGCCATGGCTTTCCTGAACGATGTAGAGGAAGGCGGGCACACCTATTTCACGCGTGTCGGCCTGTCGGTAACACCTCAAAAAGGGGCGCTGCTGGTATGGAACAATGCCAACCCCGACGGCACGCCCAACGAAATGACAATGCATGCGGCAAACCCTGTCATCAAGGGCGTAAAGCATGTCGTGACGAAGTGGTATCGCGTCCGCGAATGGGGCTGAACACGCGCGCCAGGATGAATTCTATTCGTGGTGTTCCCGATCTGCGGGACCTACCCCTTCCAATTGCCCCAGCCTGGCCAGGACATGGTCTATCTTGCGATGGAGCCGAAGCAGTTCGATCGTAGTGCGCAGATTGACCTCGTAATCGTGACGGGCGGACACCCGGTCCTTCTGCGCCTGGCGATTCTGGCTCATCATGATGATCGGAGCCTGCAATGCCGCCAGCATCGACAGCATGAGATTGAGGAAAATGTACGGATAGGCATCGAACGGATGCAAACCGAAGTCTTCCAATACGCGGCTGTTGATGACCATCCAGGTCAGCAAGACCACGGCAAAACTGCAAATGAAGGCCCAGCTTCCCCCAATCGCGGCCACCTTGTCAGATAGCCGATCCCCGAAAGTCATCTTTGCGGCGGCCCGCTCGTCGGCATCGAGGCCCATGACTTCCCCGGTCGAAACGCGATGGAGCACCGCGCGTTCTTCCACGTCCAGTTCCGCAAAGGGACGGCCAAGCAGCTCCTTTGCCAGAGCTTCGGGACTGGTATCAAGTTTCATGCCGCCCCACCTCGCAGAAGATTACCGGGACAATGCCTCTTCGATCAGCTTGCGCGTGTTGGCAATGCCATAAAGCGCAATGAAGCTGCCCATGCGCGGCCCTTGAGAGGACCCCAACAGCGTTTCGTAGAGCGCCTTGAACCAATCCCGCAAGCTTTCGAAACCGAATGCTTCGTCTTTTCCGATTTCATAGACTTTGGTCTGAATGTCTTCCGCTGCGGTATCTTCCGGCAGCTCCGCAAGTTCCCCATCCAGCGCCTTCAGCGCGGCCGCCTCATTCGCGGCAGGTGCGCGATGATGGAGCGTCGGCAGCACGAAATCCCGATTATAGGCCAGGGCCGGATCAACGAGATTGTTCAATTCCGGATGATCCGCCGGGTTCGCATCATGGACGTAGTTGCCCAGATAAGACCAAACCTGATCATGCGTAGCACGGGGTCCCAGTACCCCAACGAGATTGAGCAGAAGCCCGAAAGTAACGGCGAGTTTGTCCCCCGCACCGGGTGCGTCCGCCCCGGCAACCCCTCCATTCGCACGGCTCAGATGCCACACGGGATTACCGAGTTGCTTGTCGAGATCCTGCTCTGCCAGCCGTTCCCGGAACTGCCAGTATTCATCGACCGCGCGCGGAATGATCCCGATATGCAGTTGCTTGGCGCTCTTCGGTTCGCGGAAGAGGTAAAAGCCGAGGCTTTCTTCCGTACCGTACCGCAACCACTCTTCGATCGTGAGCCCGTTGCCCTTCGACTTCGAGATCTTCTCCCCCTTCTCGTCGAGGAAAAGTTCGTAGATCAATCCTTCCGGGCGCCGCCCACCAAGAATCTTCGCGATCTTGCCAGACTGGGTGACACTATCGGTCAGATCCTTGCCGCACATCTCGTAATCGACGCCCAACGCGACCCAACGCATTGCCCAGTCGACTTTCCATTGCAGCTTGGCCTGTCCGCCGAGAATCGATTGCTCGACCGTACTGCCATCCTCGTCAGCGAAACGGATGATGCCTGCTTCCGCATCGACCACTTCGACCGGGACCTGAAGCACCACTCCGCTTGACGGGCTGACCGGCAAAACCGGTGAGTAGGTCGCCTGCCGCTCTGCCCGCAGGGTTGGCAGCATGACGTCCATGATCGCACCGTAATTGCGCAACACGTTGCGCAACGCATCGTCGAATGCGCCGGAATTGTATCGATCGGAAGCGGAAACGAATTCATAGTCGAAGCCGAAGCGATCGAGGAATTCGCACAGCATCGCATTGTTGTGATGCGCGAAGCTTTCATACTTTCCGAACGGATCGGGAATGCGGGACAACGGCTTGCCGAGATTGGCCGCCAGCAGTTCCCCATTGGGGACATTGTCCGGCACTTTGCGCAGGCCGTCCATGTCATCCGAAAAAGCCACCAGCCGAGTGGGGGCACCGTCAGTAAGCACTTCATAGGCACGGCGTACCAGCGTGGTGCGCAATACTTCCTGGAAAGTGCCGATATGCGGCAAGCCCGACGGACCATAGCCGGTTTCGAACAACACCGGCTCACCACCCGGTTTCCCTTGCGGGAACCGCTTGGCGAGCTTGCGGGCCTCCTCGAACGGCCATGCCTTGGACGTCTTCGCGGCTGCGATCAGAGTGCTGTCAGTCATGGCCGAGCCCTTTCGCGGAGATGCGCGCTTTTCGCAAGTGCGCAAAAGCCGCGCCCTCCAGTCAGAGGATGCAAATCGCCCTGTCTTCCCCTAGGCACAGGGTTGGGAGAGGAGACTGGCATGCGCAAATTCCGTTTCAAATGGCTGGCGGCAGGTCTGGCCATTGCTGCGTTTACGGGCAGCCAGGCACAGGCTGAACCTGCAGCACTCTATCATGGTGGCCCCATCATCACGATGGATGGCGACAGTCCGGAAACTGTCGAAGCTGTCGTGGTGCGCGACGGATTAATTGCATTCGCCGGGCCGGAAGCGAAGGCGCGCACACTTGCCGGGGCCGATGCCATCGACCGGGATCTGCATGGTGCGACCATGTTGCCCGGTTTCATAGATGCTCATTCCCATTTCACCGCAGCGCTGCAGGGGGCCAACACGCTCGACCTTTCCGACCCGCCAGTGAAAGATATCCCAGGCCTGCTCGATGCCCTGCACGCCTATGTCGCAGCCAGGGACATTCCCGAGGGTGGATGGGTCATCGCCACGCAATACGATCAGGAGGAATTGTCCGAACGGCGTCAGGTCACGCGTGCCGAACTCGATGCAGCGCTGCCGGGCCGCAAAGTGGTCCTGCTGCACATATCCGGACATGGCCTGGTCGCGAACAGCACTGCACTGGCTGCAGCAGGGATCGACGAAACGACAGCAGTGCCCCCCGGTGGGATGATCCTGAAGGATGAGCAAGGGCAATTGACCGGGGCCTTGTTCGAGAGCGCCTCCTTCCTCCTGTTCCCGGTTATGCCGCAACCCACGGAGGAGGAGAAACTCGCCGCGCTCGACGCCGCGCAAATGCGTTATGCCCGCGAAGGCTATACCCATGCTCAGGACGGGGCGACGCAGGCGTCAGACCTCCCCTTCTTCCTTTCCGAAGCAGCTGGCGAACACATGTTCATCGATCTCGCCCTGTTGCCATTCTATACGCAGCTTGACGATCTGCTCAGCCGCGATGACCTGCAATTCGGTTCCTATCGCGGACATGTAAAACTGCAGGGCATCAAGTTCATTCTCGATGGATCGCCGCAGGCCCGCACTGCCTATTTCACGCGCGACTATGCCAATGGCAGTCCGGCAGGGCATCATCCCTGGCACGGACAGCCTGTTGTCGACGAGGAAACCTTCACCCGCCTCGCCCGCAAGGTAAACGATCGCGGATGGCAGATATTTGCGCACGCCAATGGCGATGCAGCCATCGACATGGCAATTCACGCCTTTGACGCGCTTGGCATCGTGGCCGGGGATGATCGACGGCCCATCGTCATCCATTCCCAGTTCCAGCGGCCCGAGCAATTGGCCGATTATGCCCGGATTGGCGTCGGGCCCGCCTATTTCACCAATCACACCTATTTCTGGGCCGACGTACACCGCAGCAATTTCGGCAAGGAGGTGGTCGACTTCATCAGCCCGCTGCGCGCGGCAAAGGCCGCCGGCCTCCACCCATCCAACCACAGCGACTTTCCGGTTACGCCGCTGGATACCCGGCTGATGATGTGGACATCGATGGCCCGCGTGTCGAAATCGGGTGTGGTAAGCGGCCCGGACCAGCGGGTATCCGCATATGCCGCTCTGCAAGCGCTGACGACCGGCCCTGCCTGGCAAATCTTCGAGGAAAACCGCAAGGGTCGCATTCACGCGGGGCTACTTGCCGATTTCGTTGTTCTGGACCGCAACCCCCTGGAAACGCCAACAGATGCCATCCGTGACATTGCCGTACTCGAAACGATCAAGGAAGGGCGCACCATCTGGTCGAGGAACTGAATTTCCAGCACCGCGCCTGTTTCGATGGCCCGCCCCTTTCTGAAGGAAAATGGCACCCGGCACCCGCCTCGTCGGAACAGAGCCACGTTCTGACTGTTGGAGGAATGAGATAAAGCTGGAGATTTTACGTTGCCTTATGCCGATATCCTGCGTGAGCAGGTAGATGCGATGTCCCATGCCCTGATCGCCGCCATCCCGGGAATCGCCATCGCGATATGTGTTCTGTTGCTGACATGGCTGGTGTCCCGGGCAGCCGTCCGCATCACCTCACGGATTACCAACCGGACTTCGCTGAGGCAGGATCTCAGGCAATTGAGTGAGACGCTGGTGCGGCTTGGCATCTGGCTTATCGGATTGATGATCGCAGCCGCCATCGTCATGCCTGGGCTGACACCCGCCAGTCTTGTCGCCGGGCTGGGTATTGGCGCCGTCGCGATCGGCTTCGCGTTTCAGGACATCTTCGAAAACTTCCTCGCCGGCGTTCTGATCATGCTGCGGGAAAAGATGCAGATCGGCGATGCTGTCGAAGTGGACGGCATTCTGGGCAAGGTCGAACGGATTACCTTGCGGGAAACCCACATCCGGCAGTTTTCCAACGAGCTGACCATTCTTCCGAATTCCACAATCTTCAAGAACCCGGTGAAAATCCTGACCGACGCCCCCATTCGCCGGAACGAGATCGTAGTCGGCGTCTCGTACGATACCGATCTCGCGAAAGCCGAAAGTACCATCCGCAAGGCATTGGACAGGCTCTCATCCATAGAGCAGCAGCGGGGCATCGACATATATGCCCAGGAATTCAATTCGAGCTCGATCGACTTCCTCGTGCGTTGGTGGACCGATACCGGCAAGAACGACTTTCTCGGCGTCAAGAGCGAGGTGGTCTTCACAGTGAAGCAGGCACTGGACGATGCGGGGATCGAGATTCCTTTCCCCTATGTCACGCATACCTTCAAAGACGATGTTCCGGTTTCCCTGCCGGCCGCCAACGCGGCCTGAGCCAAAGGCGAGGCCTCAGGCCTCCGTGGAAGGTGGTTAACCCACCTTCCACTTGTAAAGCAGCGGTGCTTCGCGAAAGGCGAAACGGTCAAGATGGCGTTCGATCACGTCCTGCAAACGCAGGACCGTCTCTTGATCGTCGGCTACGAGTTTGACCCGTATCGCATCATTACCCGCTTCCATGGTGGCCACAGCGTCGGGAAACCGGACCACGCCGGTCTGCCCTTCCTGTTCGACATCCAGTTTGTGCGACCAGTGCTTGCAGAGTTGCCGAATGTATTTCCCACCATTGGCGGTGCTGACCATTGCGATCGCTGTTGTCATGTTTCGATCCTCTCGATCTGGCGCGCCGCCTGATCGATCAGGTCCGCGACCTGCAACACCGTGTCTCGCCCAGCATTTTCCTGCGACAAGCGGTCAAAAATCGCGGTCTTGAGATTCTGCATTGCCCGTTTGACAGGCGCTGCATCGGTGCGTTCCCTCATTTCCGCCAGAGCCGCCAGCCGCGCCTCGACCGCCGCCACTTCGTCCGCATGTGCCGCGACGTGCCCCTCACCTTCTCCGGTGGCGGCGTAACTCTTGCGAGCGCCTTCGTCAGCGGCAACCGCAATCAAACCTGCTTCTTCCATGAAGGTCAGGGCAGGATATACCACGCCCGGGCTGGGCGAATATCCTCCGTGAGAACGCGCCTCGATTTCGCGGATCATTTCATATCCGTGCCGCGCCTGATTTACGGTCAGGCTCAGCAGCAACAATTGCAACTCGCCCTGATCGAACAAACGCCGTCGCCGACGTCTCCGGTTGCCAAATCCATCTTCATGATGGTGCAGGCCTCTTCCGCCGTGATGAGGCTCCAAGGCTTCCTGTGCCCCACCGTGTCCGCGATGCCGACCCCGGCCATGGGCATGGCCATTTCCTGATCTCACAAAATATCTCCAGACCATTTCAAGTTCGTCTAAGATATATCTTGTAAGTTATTTTGCAAGACCCGAGCATGAATCGCGCTCGCTGCGACGGAATCGAGATCATGTCTGGGTAAAATGCGCTCCAGCCGGCGCTGTCGCCTTGCCCACCGCTACCTGCCCGTCCTAACGCAAGGATATGGCCGCACCGCGTCCTTCCCCCCTGCCCCTGGGCGCACTCCATGCCAGCCATGGCGGTTGTTGGCTGCGCGATAGTGACGGAAGGACGCGCGGTCTGGGTAAAGGCGAAGCCATCATGGCCTCGGCCGATACCCCGTTGCTGATGCTCAATGCGCCTCTGGTGGCAACCCGCCTGGGATATCCCGACCTTTCCGGTCTCGACCTTCTGGAACTGTTCGCATTCGTTCATCCTGCGCGCTTTTGCGTGCCCACACCCAAAGGTCTCGCAACCGCATTGGGGCTGGCACCGCCTGCCAGCGACGATGCGGTGCCCGAACTGCTGCAACACGCGGCTGGCAAATTGCTGGAAACCTGTGAAAGCTCCAACTGGGCAGAGCGCGAAGGCGCTTGGAGCGCACTGCAATCCCTTTCCCGTCTGCGCTGGCCCTGGGCCCAGGTAATCGCCCCTCATATCAAGCAGCCCCCACGGGCCGAACGGTGGCTGTTCACCCGTCTCCCGGAATGGGAGGAGGCCCCTGACAGGCCCCAACCCGGACAGATCGTACTTGATCCCGAAGCCATCGACGCAAGACTGGCATTCCTGACCGGCGCAGGCGCCGAACAACGCCCCGGCCAGCAAGCCTACGCGCGCGAGGCAGGTCATACGTTTGCCCCGCGGCAGCAGCCGGGCCTCCCCCATGTATTGCTGGCCCAGGCGGGCACCGGGACCGGCAAGACGCTGGGATATCTGGCACCGGCATCCCTATGGGCCGAGCAATCTGGCGGAACGATCTGGGTTTCCACCTATACTAAGAATCTGCAACGTCAGCTCCGCCGCGAAAGCCGCCGCGTATGGCCTGATACGTCGACGGAAGGCAGCGTTGCATCCGGCAATAGGCAGCGAGTGGTAGTGCGCAAGGGGCGGGAAAATTACCTTTGCCTGCTCAATCTCGAAGACGCGCTGCAAGGGGGGTTCAGCGGACGTCCGGCCATCATGGCGCAATTGATTGCCCGTTGGGCTGCCTATACGCAGGACGGGGACATGATCGGCGGTGACCTGCCGGGATGGCTCGGAACACTGTTTCGCCAGCGAGGGATCAAGGCGCTGACCGATCAACGCGGCGAATGCGTCTATGCCGGATGCCCCCACTATCGGAAGTGCTTTATCGAACGCTCCGCTCGTGCTTCGGCCCAGGCAGATCTGGTCATCGCCAATCATGCCCTGGTGATGGTCAATGCCGCACGCGGACGCGATCATGCCCAGCGTCCGACACGCATCGTATTCGACGAAGGCCATCACGTATTCGAGGCAGCCGATTCAACGTTTTCCGCCGCATTGACCGGTAGTGAGACGATTGAATTAAGGCGCTGGGTCATCGGGCCCGAGCGTGGCTCCAAGGGGCGGCGGCGGGGTCTTGCCGCCCGGCTGGCCGATGTCTCCTCTTACGACGAACAAGGGGCCAAGGCGATCGCCGCCGCGCGCGAGGCCGCAGAAGCGCTGCCCGCTGACGGATGGCTGCAACGCCTGCATGACGAGGCACCTTCAGGGCCGCTGGAAACCCTGCTCGGCGCGGTACGTTCGCTCACCTACGCCCGCGACGAAAGCGGCGGGCAAGAGGCGGGATACGGTATCGAAACCGAAGCGGCTCAACTGGATGGCAACTTCGTCGAACTCGCCGGGCAAGCGCAAGCTGCACTGGCCGAACTGCGCCATCCGCTGATGAAGTTGTCCAATCGGCTGGAAGCTCTGTTGGAGGAACCGCCCGACTGGCTCGACGGATTGGGCCGCGCACGGATCGAGGGTGCCCGCCATTCGCTCGGCTGGCGGATCGACCTGATTGCCGCCTGGGAGGCATTGCTTGACCGTCTGGGTGGACCGGTTGACCCGGATTTCGTCGACTGGCTCGCAGTCGACCGGTCCGAGGCCCGGGAATACGACACCGGCATTCACCGCCGGTGGCTCGATCCAATGAAGCCTTTTGCGCGCGTGGTGCTCGAACCCTCACACGGCGTGATGCTCACAAGTGCAACTCTGACGGACCGCAGCGGGCACGAGGATGACGACTGGGAAACTGCCATAGCCCGGTCTGGTGCCGCGCATATCGATGTCGCGCCGCGCCTGTGCATGGCAGAAAGCCCATTCGATTATTCGAACCAGGCCGAGGTTCTGATTGTCACCGACGTGAAGCGAGGCGACATACCTGCGCTGGCGGGGGCCTATGCCCGCCTTATCGAAGCGGCTGAAGGCGGAGTCCTGGGGCTGTTCACCGCTATTCGGCGACTGCGCGCAGTGTATGGACGAATTGCAGATCATCTCGCCCGCGCCGGATTGCCGCTCTATGCCCAGCATGTCGATCCGATCGACACGGGCACACTGGTCGATATCTTTCGCGACGATCCCCATGCATCCCTGCTCGGCACCGATGCTCTCCGCGATGGAGTCGATGTCCCCGGTCATTCACTGCGTTGTGTCGTGATGGAGCAGGTTCCGTGGCCCAAACCGGGCATCCTTCACCGTGCGCGCCGCGCGATGAATGGCGGATCATCGTATGACGATCGCATTATCAGGGCCAGACTGGCGCAAGGTTTTGGCCGTTTGATCCGCAGCAGGGAAGATCGGGGGCATTTCGTCGTCCTGTCCGCGGCGTTCCCCAGCCGTCTGCTCACCGCTTTCCCCAAGGGCACACCTGTCATAAGACTGACACTGGATGAGGCTTTACAACGCATCGCCTCCAGTGTTTCCTTGGACCGAACGACGGAACCCGAAACACCGGACACACAAGACGCCGGGAACAAAGGATGATGGCAAGGGCGTGAAACGGCTCGGACTTTTTCGGCATGCGAAATCCTCATGGGAGGACATGGATCTACGCGACTTCGACCGCGCGCTGAACAAGCGTGGACGCAGAGGAGCCACGTTGATGGGCCAGCATATTGGCGAACACGGTGTCCCTTGGGACATTCTGATTGCGAGCCCCGCCGTTCGTGTGCGCGAAACGCTGGAAAGTGCGATTCCCGCCATGGCCAGCCCGCCGCCCGTCACATGGGATGAACGTCTCTATCTCGCCAATGTCCCGACGATGCTCGACGTCCTGCGCCATGTCGAAGGGCAGCCTGCCAACATCATTCTCGCTGCACACAACCCCGGATTGCAGGACATGCTGTTCGAGCTGATTCCGGAATCGGCGCAGGATGCCAAATTCGACGAAGCCGTCCGGAAATTTCCTACGGCAGCCTTTGCCGTTATCGAACTCGATATAGACGACTGGGCAGATATCGAACGCGGTTGTGGCCGGATGGTCCACTTTGCCCGCCCGCGCGACCTCGACCCAACTCTCGGCCCTGAAGAGGTGCCGTAACGCAGGCTTGTGCGTTATGCGTCCAATGCCGAAGCCAGCTGCTCACGCAATACCCGCAAGCGCGGCAGCAGGTCGGCTGCCGTAAGTTCGGGAGCCTCGATCTCCTCGGCAACACCAGATGCGAGCGCCTTCTTCGCGCCTTTCAGTGTGTACCCTTCCCGGTTCACGAGGCGGTCTATAGTAGAGATGAGGTCGATATCGGCCGCGCGATAATAGCGGCGTCCGCCACTACGCTTGACCGGTTTAAGCATTGGAAATTGCTGTTCCCAATACCGCAGGACATGCGGCGCAATTCCCAATGCTTTCGCAACTTCGCCGATCGTACGTAAAGCCCCTGCATCCTTGCCATCGGCAAAGCGCAGGTCGACAGGACTGTTCATCCTTCGAATATCCTGTCTTTCAGGATCTGGCTGGCGCGAAAGGTCAGCACGCGCCGTGGCGTGATCGGCACTTCTACGCCGGTCTTCGGATTGCGACCGATGCGCTGTTTCTTGTCGCGCAGGATGAAAGTGCCAAAACCAGAGATTTTTACATTCTCGCCATGAGCCATGGCGTCGCTCATCCGATCGAGAATCGACTCGACGAGAGCAAGAGATTCCGCGCGCGACAGGCCGATCTTACGATTGATCGCCTCTGCCAGATCAGCGCGAGTGAGCGTACCCACCGAACGCATCATGTGGCCGTCCCCTCTATAAATTGTGCGAACGCTATAAACTCCCCGAATCAGAAGACTACGCGTTTCACACGATTTATCAATGCCGAAGGAACAGTAATTGCAATCCTGGGTCTTAACAGGACCGAACGGGCCCGATTTGGGACATTTCGCGCTTTAGGCTGTAATTACAGCCGAACGAGGCTCGCCCCCCAGGTAAAGCCGCCGCCCATTGCCTCCAATACAACCAGATCGCCGGGCTTGATCCGCCCGTCCCGGACCGCGACATCGAAAGCGAGCGGAACCGATGCAGCAGACGTATTCGCGTGCGATTCCACGGTCTTGATGACCTTTTCCGCCGGAAGGCCAAGTTTCTTTGCCGTCGCATCGAGAATGCGCGCATTTGCCTGGTGCGGCACGACCCAGTCAATATCGGCGGGGGTCAGCCCGGCTTCGCCAAGTACTTCGTTCAGCACTTCCGCCAGATTGACCACGGCATGACGAAAAACTTCGCGACCTTTCATCCGCAATTTGCCGACAGTCTGCGTGGTTGACGGGCCACCGTCGACATAGAGCAGCTGATTATGCTCACCGTCGGCATGCAGTCTGGTGACAAGAATGCCCGGCCCGTCCTCGGCCACGTCAGCGGCTTCGAGAACCATCGCCCCTGCCCCGTCGCCGAACAACACACAGGTCGTGCGATCCTCCCAGTCCAGTATGCGGCTGAATGTTTCCGCGCCGATCACAAGCGCTCGCTTCGCCATACCCGTGCGAAGCATCGAATCGGCTACACCGAGAGCATACAGGAAGCCGGAACAAACCGCCGCAACGTCGAACGCCGTCCCCCCATTGCAGCCAAGCGCATCCTGCACGCGAGTCGCAGTGGCAGGAAATGTCTGGTCGGGCGTTGCCGTGGCAAGCACGATAAGATCGATGCTGGCAGGCTCCATCCCTGCGGCTTCTATGGCCTTGCGCCCTGCCTCAATCGCGAGGGAAGACGTCGTTTCATCGTCATCCGCGATGTAGCGTTGGCGAATACCCGTCCGCTCGACGATCCATTCATCACTCGTGTCCACCCGACCGGCAAGGTCGGCATTGGTCACCAAGCGCTTCGGCAAGGCCGAACCGCTTCCACGGACAACTGAACGGATCACTTTGCGACCTCTCCCTGTACCTCTGCGCCTGCGAAGGCCTGTGCATTTACGGTTCCGGTACCGAGTTCCGCAAGATCGGCGATGATCCGCTCCGTCAGGTTTTCCTCCAGCAAGCGGGCCGTAACAGCCACGGCATTAGCCACGCCTGCCGCATTGGCACTCCCGTGGCTTTTCACCACAATGCCATTCAAACCCAGGAAAACTGCCCCATTGTGATTGTTGGGATCAAGATGATGGCGGATAAGCTCGGTGGCTGGGCGCGAGATCAGGAAACCGAATTTCGATCTCAGCGAGCTGGTAAAGCTACGTTTGAGCAAATCGCCGACGAACCGGGCCGCTCCTTCGATGGCCTTGAGCGCGATATTGCCGGAAAAGCCATCCGTAACGACCACCTCGACATCACCGCGGGTAATCTTGTCCGCTTCGACGAAACCTTCGAATTGCAGCGACAGCCCGCTCACCTCGCGCAATTGCGCGGCAGCCTGCTGCAATTGATCGGTACCCTTGATCTCTTCTGTTCCGATGTTCAGCAACCGAACACGCGGCGCATCCAGACCAGTAATGATCCGGGAATAAGCGGCACCCATGACTGCAAATTGCAGGAGATTGCGCGCATCACACTCGGTATTCGCACCGAGATCGAGCATGATCACGTCATTCTCGCCCAGAGTTGGAATACGGGCTGCCAAAGCTGGCCGATCAATCCCCGGCATAGTGCGCAAGGCCAATTTGGCCATTGCCATCAAAGCGCCGGTGTTACCCGCGCTGACGGCCGCGCCCGCATCCCCCTGCTTCACGGCATTGATCGCGAGCCCCATTGAGGTGGTCTTCGCCCGCCTCAATGCCTGCGTCGGCTTCTCCTCGCCCGAAACGACATCCTCCGCATGAAGGATTTCGGACGCGGCATACATGTTTGGATGCTTTTCGAGCGCGCGCTTGATTCGCGCCTCGTCCCCGACAAGCAGGAACTTGAACTGATCATGGTGGCGGCGGGCAAGCGCCGCGCCTTCAACCATAACGCGCACGCCATCGTCTCCGCCCATCGCGTCAACAGCGATACGCGGCAAACTCATGACGGACATCTCCGGCTAAAGGGGCTTAGAGCCCCACCGCAACAATTTCGCGCCCGTTATAATGACCGCAATGCGAGCAGAGGTTGTGGGGGCGCTTCAGCTCACCACAATTGGAGCATTCATGGAATGCTTCGACCTTGAGTGCATCATGGGCACGACGGTTGCCCCGGCGGTGAGGCGAAACTTTTCTTTTGGGGACAGCCATTGCGGCACCTGTTCCTGCAATATCAAATTGTTTGAAGCCGCCCTAAGCGAAGCCCCGGTGATGCACAAGCCCAAGTCGTGGCCCGCACATCGCAGCGGTTTCATACGGCGGCGAAGGCGCGGCCTATAGCGATTTTCACGAGCGTTGCAAGCACAGGCTCACCCTTGCTAGCACTCCGCACGCAACAGGGAGAGGCAGCAATCATGATTCTGGCAACCACGTTAACTGCGGCAGCCGCTGCCGCGCTCATCAATATGTGGCTAATGTTCCGGTGCGGCAGTGTTCGCGCAAACGCAAAGATTATCCACGGTGACGGCGGCAATCCTCTGATGCTGAAACGCATGCGGGCCCATGCCAACTTCATTGAAAGTACCCCGCTGGTGCTGATTCTCGCAGGTGCGATCGAAATTGCCGGGAAAGGCGGAATCTGGTTGCCGCTTGTTGTGGGCGCGTTCCTGTTGGCGCGCGTGGGCCATGCGATCGGGATGGACGGAGACACCGCCAACCCGCTGCGTGCAGCAGGCGCCGCGATTACCTTTGCAGTTCTGCTGGGCCTGGCCGTAGTCGCCGTGCTGATCGCACTCGGAAAATTCTGATCAGGCAAGATTGGGGAAACCGGCCCATGATCGAACGGGCCGGTTTCATTTACCCGACTACCGCATCCCCCACGAAGGGATTGGTTCGCCGTTCCTGACCAAACGTACTGACTGCGCCATGGCCGGGGATAAATGTCACGTCCTTGCCAAGCGGCCACAGCTTTTTCGTGATCGAATCGATCAGGTCCTGATGGTTGCCAAGCGGAAAGTCCGTTCGTCCGATAGAACCCTGAAACAGCACATCGCCCACAATCGCAAAATGGCTGGGCTCATGATAAAAAACGACATGGCCCGGGGTGTGTCCAGGGCAATGAATCACGTCCAGGGTCAATTCCCCGACAGTTACCTTGTCACCGTCCTTCAGCCAACGATCCGGTTCGAACACTTCCCCGTGCATGCCATATTGTGCACCGTCGTCGCCAAGCCGGGCGATCCAGAAGCGATCTGCCTCATCCGGCCCCTCGATCGGCAGGCTAAGTTCTTTTGCAAGTATGCCGGTCTGCCCGCAATGGTCGAGATGGCCATGCGTGACGAGCAGCTTTTCAAGCGTAACGCCCGCCTTCTCGACCGCTGCCTTGAGCCGATCCAGATCGCCCCCGGCATCGATCAATGCGCCTTTCATCGTCTTTGTACACCAGATGAGAGAGCAGTTCTGCTGTAACGGAGTAACGGGAATAATGGCCGCGCGCATCGGCGGCATTCCGGTTTGAGTGCTTTTGTCAGACATGATCGCGATGTGGCGGCGGGAGGGCCCGAATGCAAGCGCTTCAACCCGGCACACCCATTCGAATCCTTAGCCTAAAGCGAAGCCATGAACGCCGCCGCGGCCCGCCCCAGCCGACGAGCGCGATGGGTGACCATTGTGAAATCACGCTCGGCAAGTGGGCAGTCCAGCCTCTGGATCAAACCGGCGGCCACGCGCGGCGCGGCAGCCATGTCCGACACCCCGGCGATCAGATCCCCTGCCCTCGCAGCCTCAAGCAGCGCATCATTCGACGGAAATTCCATCCGGATATCCAGTGTGTCTTCTGCGATTCCCAGCTTTGCCAACCCGGCCATCATACTTTCGCGCGTGCCAGACCCAGGCTCCCGCAGCGCCCATGAGGTAGTTTCCAAGTCTGCTTTGGATACCTTGCAGCCTGCCAGCCTGTGCCCCGGAGCGACATACAAACCGATTCGATCATGGCCTACGACCCTGCGGGCGAGAATCGGTTCATCCACGAAACCCTCGACAAAACCAAGATCAGCCTCTCCGCCAAGCACTCGCGCGACTGCCTGCGCAGTATTGCCCGTCACCAGATCCAGCCGAATGCCCGGATTATCCCCCGCGAATCGCGCCATACGTTCGGGCAGCCAATAGTTCGCCACAGTCTGGCTGGCCGCGATACGCACTTCTCCACGGGTAAGATCGGCGAGATCGACCAGAACACGTTGCGCCGCTTCCGCACGGGCCAGCACTTCCCGCGCTTCCGGCAAGAACAACTTGCCTGCTTCGGTCAATTCCAGCCTCCGCCCCACCCGATCGAAAAGCCGGGTGTCGTGCCGTTCTTCGAGCGCCGCGACTGCCGCACTGACGGCAGGTTGCGTCAAGTTCAGTCGTTCTGCCGCGCGCGTCATGCTGAGCGCTTCCGCAACAGCAACGAAAATACGGAGTTGATCCAACGTCATTTGATAAGAATTACTTATTAAATATCAAAATTCAATCAATTGGATTTTTTATAGTGCCGGCCGCAGATTCGGGGAATGACATTGTCCCTGTCTCTCCGCGCCCATGTGCCAGGCCTGATGTTATGCGCAGCAACGGCTCTGACTGCGCTGTTGCTGGAACACCTCGAACGCCTGCTCCTTGGCCGCACAGCATTCGAGGCATTGGTGCTGGCAATCGTGCTCGGGGCTATCATACGAACAATCTGGACCCCACCGCGCATCTATGATGCGGGCATCAAGTGCGCGGCCAAGACGATGCTGGAAATTGCGGTCGCGCTAATGGGAGCGACAGTCAGCTTCGGCACCATGGCGGCAGCTGGCTTGCCACTCTTACTGTCGATCATTGCCACCGTCATTGGCGCTATTCTGGCGAGCTATCTTGTCGGTCGCGTGATCGGTCTGCCGGGCAAAATGGCGATGTTGATCGCCTGCGGGAATGCGATCTGCGGCAACTCCGCCATCGCGGCCGTTGCCCCTGTAATCGATGCGGACAGCGACGATGTTGCGACTGCCATCGCGTTCACTGCAGTGCTTGGTATCGGCGTCATCATCGCACTGCCCATCGCGACCACACACTTGCACCTAAGTCCGGCCGCCGGGGGTATGCTGGCCGGTCTCACCGTCTACGCAGTCCCCCAGGTTCTCGCCGCTGCAGGTCCAATGGGCTCAACCGCGGTTCAGGCCGGTACATTGGTCAAACTGGTCCGGGTTTTGATGTTGGGCCCTGTCGTAGCAGGGCTATCGTTGTTTATGGCGCGGCGCACCGCGAGAACCGGACCGGCCAGTAAAGGCGGTACACTTCTAAACCTTCTGCCGCCCTTTATTCTTGCGTTCCTTGGCCTTGCCGGGCTCCGTTCGATCGGCGTCCTGCCGCATACGGTCGCCATATCGGCCCATCATGCGAGTGAGATCCTGACTGTGCTGGCCATGGCCGGGCTCGGCCTGGGCGTCGACCTGCGTGACATTACAGCCGCCGGCCCCCGCGTGGTTGTGGCGGTAGCGGTTTCTCTGCTCCTGCTCGCCGTGACCGCCCTGCTCATGCTCAAAATCAGCGGATTGGCCTGACTGTCTTCGTCCATGATCCTCGCGATCAAAGGCGTCCGGCTTTCCAGACCACACGGCCGATTACATCGACATCGGCCAGCGCCACTTCGACGGGTGGATAGGCTTCGTTCGCGCTGATCAGCTTGATCGCGTCGGGCCGTAACTGCTGCACCCGTTTGACATGCAGCGCTTCCCCCAGTCTCACGACATGCACACCATCGCGCAAAGGGCGTGGTGTGCGATCGACAAGGATTTCATCGCCATCGCGCAACAACGGCTCCATCGAATCCCCTGCAACCGTAATGATGGAGAGCATCGCCGCATCGAAATCCCGTTCACGCAACCAACGGGCAGAAAAACGGAAGCTGTCGAACGGCAATTCGTCAGTTCCGAACGCACCGGGGCCAGCCGATGCATCGAGCGCAAGTCTTGGCACTTCGACCCAGCCGGCCATACGCTTTCCGATTCGGGAATCGAGAGAAATTTCCTCCACCCCCCCCAATTCCGATTCGGCAACACCGAAGAACCCGGCAAGCGTCGCCCGATCCGTCTCATCCAGCTTACGCGGGCTCCCCTTTCTTATATATTGCTGTAAATACGATGGGTTACGGCCAATCATTTGCGACAGAGCAGCAAGGCTCACACGTGCCTCCTCAGCCAGTTCGAGCAGCCGCTTGCGCACATCGGACATGAGCTTTTCCTTCGGATTTACCACACTGCAATCCTACGCGTAGTATTTTTCCTAGACAAGTAGGATTTCACAGGCAACGAATCGGGCCGGTCGAATCACTGGATTGGGGGATGATCGTGTTGATCCGTAAAATCGAAAAATTCCTGCGCCGTACCGGCATGCCAGCCACCAAGTTCGGACGCCTCGCCACACACGATCCACGCTTCGTGCTTGATCTGCGCAATGGTCGCATCCCCCGAACACGCACAGAGAGACGAGTGGAACATTTCATGAACATATATGAGAATTCATCGCAAACCGGAGCAGCCCATGCACGTTGAATGCCGCCCTTCACCCTCGCTCACCACCTCCGTACCCCGCGTACGGCGGCGCACCTGTGCCGACAGGCTGCGAGAAGAACTGTACAAGCTCTCTGAAGGACAAGTGAAAATAGAGGCCCATCGCGAAACCCCGTGGGCCAGCGCGACGTTTGCCGGGTCGCGTCACCGGATAGAGCTAGTTTTCGAAGAAGATTACGCCGTTGCCGCAGCCGAATCGTTTATCGCGGCTTTGCCGGATCACGAGTTCGCGATTCCAGGCCAGCTTGTCGCGGATGCCACTATCACGAGCGTGGATCACCAGATGATCCCGACCCAGCGCGTGATCGTCATTGCTGAAATTCTTTTGCTGCAAGATGCCTAGGCATCACGCCCGAAGGCTAATAGCCCGTGGTCGGATCATATACCGGCTCGGGCTGCCTGCCCGCTCTGTAAGGCTCAAGATTGGCCAGAAAACGTTCGGCAGCGCGCGCATAGACTGTGTCTTGCGCCCGGCCGCTCAGATGCATCGTCACATGAACGTTATCGAATGCCCACAGTGGGTGATCGTCAGGCAATGGCTCGGGATCGGTGACATCCAGCAAGGCACCCGCAATACGGCGCGTGGTCAGGGCTTCCACCAGCGCCGGCGAATCCACCAGCGTACCGCGAGCGACATTGACCAGAACACCGTCCTGTTTCATGGCTGCGAGCTCTGCCGCACCGATCATATGTTGCGTTTCCGCCGTTGCGGGAGCGGACAGGATCACCCAGTCGAATTCGCCCAGATGGCCCTGCCACTCGTCCGCACGCAATATGCCATCGCCGCCGGATCGGCTGACCGGCGTCACTTCAACGTCAAACGCCCGCAAACGCTGCCCCAATGCGCGCCCAATCGCTCCATATCCGATCACGAGAGCCTTGCTCCCGGCCAACTGCCGCTTGCCTGGCGCGTCGTTCAACCAGTCCCGCCGTTCCTGCGCGCGCATAACCGTGCGATAGTCCTTCGCGAAGGCGAGCATCAGCATGACGACATATTCGGCAATGGGTGCGGCACTGAGCCCTGCCCCTTTGGTGATCGTGACGCCACGTTCGACCAGAACATCTACCGGCAGATAATCCAGCCCGGCGCCGATCGTAACCAGCCAGCGCAGTTTTTCTGCTCGGCGAACAGCTTCGACAGTCGTTCCCGGGCCATCCACGAAGTAGTCGAACCAGCCGATTTCCGCTTCAGGGGCCAGAGCAAGCAGTTCGTCCGCGGTTTCGAAGAACCGGGCATCGACCCAATCCGGAAGTCGGCCGTCAAGATGCACCTTTTGCGAAGCAGGAAGAACCGCGATTGTCACAGCTTCCAATCCCAGCCAAGCGGATCGCCATCCATCACTTCAACACCTTTTACAGCCAATTCATCACGGATCGCGTCGGAGCTGGCGAAGTCCTTGGCAGCCCGTGCCTCCTTGCGCCGTTCCATCGCGGCATCGATTTCGCTTTCGTCGATCTCCACGTATTTCGGCCGGATACGCAGGTCTGCACGGTTAAGACCAAACAGGTTCAGACCCAGAACGGCATCCATCGCCTGCAGGGTAAGCAGTTTGAGGCCTGCGTCGACCTTCTTCATGCCAACTGCCTCTTCCAGAACGGTGAGAGCAATCGGCGTATTCAGATCGTCCGCAATCGCTGCGTCGAATTTTTCCAGCAAGGGGATGAGCTTGGGCCCAACTTCACTCCGGACCCGCTCGAAGGTCCACCCTTCATTCCCCGCGATCCGGTCAAGAGAAATGGCAGCATCTTCACCAGCTTCCGCATGACGGGCCTTAAGCTGGACAATCGCCATGACCAGCCGCTTCAAGCGGGTCAGCGCAGCACCCAGCCCTTCCCAGGAAAACTCCAGTTCACTGCGATAATGCGCCTGCAAACACATCATCCGGTAGGCAAGCGGGTGATAACCCTTGTCGATCAGAAGCTGGAGCCGAAGAAATTCACCCGATGACTTCGACATCTTGCCACTACGCTCAACAAGAAAGTTGTTGTGCATCCATATGCGCGCGCCGCTGTTGGCCGGGACATCTAGCCCGTTGGTGCAGCAATAGGCCTGATTCTGCGCAATCTCATTGGGATGGTGAATCTCCCGATGGTCAATGCCGCCGGTGTGAATGTCGAACGGAAAGCCCAGGACTCGCCCGCTCATCACCGAACATTCCAGATGCCACCCCGGCGCGCCCCGACCCCAGGGTGAATCCCATTCCATCTGCCGCTTTTCCCCCGATGGAGTCTTGCGCCAGATCGCGAAGTCCGCCGGATGGCGCTTGCCTTCCACCGTTTCGATCCGGCCTTCACCCTCATCGGTGGTAGCCCGTGCCAGCCGCCCGTAGTCAGCGACGCTGCCGACGTCGAAATAAAGGCCGCTATCCAGTTCGTAGCAGTGCTTTTCCGCAATCGACTTTGCAAACTCGATCATTTGCGGGACGTAATCCGTCGCAATTGTCCATTCCGCTGGCTGGCGAATGTTGAGAGCTGCCACATCCCCCCAGTAGGCCTGCTTGTAGTGTTCCGCGATGTCCCAGATGGATTGCGCCTTTTCCGCAGCCATCTTCTCCATCTTGTCCTCACCGGCATCGGCATCGTCCGTCAGATGGCCGACGTCGGTAATGTTGATGACATGGGTCAGCTTATAGCCTTTCCATGCCAGCGTCCGGCCAAGCACATCGGCAAAGACATAAGCCCGCATATTGCCGATATGGGGGTAGTTATAGACCGTCGGGCCGCAGGAATAGACACGCGCCTCACCCGGATGGACGGGCTCGAACACTTCGAGCTGGCGGGTCAGGCTGTTGAACAGCTTCAGCGGCACAGATTGGGTCATGGGGCGGGCCTTACGCACGCCCTTTCAAACGTCAAGCCGCGAGGCGACACCGATACGGAACCAACCGGTCAGCCGGTTACTCAACCTCGAACAGATCGGCGAGCTGCTCGATAATTGTACCGCCCAGTTGTTCCGCATCCATGATCGTGACGGCCCGCTTGTAATATCGCGTCACATCATGACCGATGCCGATGGCGATAAGCTGAACCGGGCTCAACCGTTCGATCCACTCGATCATCTTGCGCAAATGCGCTTCGAGATAGCCGGCATTGTTTACGCTCAGCGTTGAATCATCGACCGGAGCACCGTCCGAAATGACCATCAGTATCCGGCGATCTTCCGGCCTTGCGAGCAGGCGATTGTGGGCCCAGAGCAATGCCTCGCCGTCGATATTTTCTTTCAGCAGGCCTTCGCGCATCATCAGGCCAAGATTGCGCCGCGCACGGCGCCACGGCTCATCGGCCTTCTTGTAAACGATATGACGCAGGTCGTTCAGCCTACCAGGATTGGTAGGCTTCCCTTCCGCCAGCCACGCCTCACGGCTTTGGCCGCCCTTCCAGGCACGCGTGGTGAAGCCGAGGATTTCAACTTTGACCCCGCAGCGTTCCAGCGTTCGCGCCATGACATCGGCACTGATCGCAGCAATCGAAATGGGGCGCCCTCGCATGGAACCTGAATTGTCGATCAGCAGCGTGACGACAGTATCCTTGAATTCAACATCGCGTTCGATCTTGTAGGACAGCGAATGCCCTGGCGACACGACCACACGCGCCAAGCGTGCGGCGTCCAGCATCCCCTCTTCCTGATCGAAATCCCAGTTGCGGTTCTGCTGCGCCATGAGGCGACGCTGAAGCCTGTTGGCAAGCCGTGTCACGACGCCCTGCAACCCGGTAAGCTGACTATCGAGATAGGCCCGCAAGCGGGTCAGTTCTTCCTCGTCACACAGCTCATCCGCTCCGACAACCTCGTCGAACCGTTCGGTATAAATCTTGTATTCGAAATTGGCGGGCAGTTCCGTCCACGGGCGGTTGGGACGGACCGGCAGCATCCCTTCCTCGCCCTCGTCGTCAATGTCGGCCTCGCCCATCTCGCCATCGGGCTCCGGCTGGGAATCGGTGTCGTCACCCTGTTCCCCATCCTGCATCTCGCCCGACATCTCTCGGCGCATATCTTCACCGGACTCGGAATCTTCCTCGCCCTCGTCCTCTTCCCCGCCCTCTTCGTCCTCCTGCTCGTCATCGTCGTCGAGCGTCTCAGGTTCGACAGGCTCTGCCTGAACCAGCTCCAGATGGCGCAACATATCCAGCGAAAGACTCTGGAAGGCCTGTTGATCCTCCAGCGAATGGGCCAGTTTATCGAAGTCGGCGCCAGCCCGTTCCTCAATCCAGCCACGCACCATGTCGACGCCTGCACGCGCGACCTCTGGTACGGCTTCGCCCGTCAGGCGTTCACGCAGCAGCAGGCCCAGCGCAACCTGCATCGGGACCTCGCCCGGCGTTGCCGCACGGGCAATCGGATCGGACGCCAGGCGGACATCCTCCGCAGCGACCAGATTTTGGCGTATCCCCGCATAATCGCGCGAGCCCAACGCCTCGTAACGGATGGTTTCAACCGCATCATAGCAGGCACGCGCCGCTGCTTCCGGCGGCGCATTGCGCATATGGAGAGCATCGTTGTGATGGCGCAATCGCAGCGAGAAACTGTCCGCAAAGCCCCGCGCTTCCATTGCCTTGTCATGCGGCAGGCTCCGCCCCGGCATCGGAACACGCAAGTTCTTGCCCGTTTGCGCAGGAGCGTCCGCGGTCCATGTCAGTTCCAGTTCCGGTTCGTGCGCAATCGCACGGCTGGTGCTGGTCAGTGCGGACTTGAACCGGTCGAGAGGCGATTCTTCGGACATATGGCTTTGCGAACGTTACCCTTATTCAGAATGCTTCGTGCCTGATGCACACGATGGACCTTGAGGCGAAACCGATCCCGAAACAAGTTCAGGCCGCTATACAAGGCCTCATTTCAGAATGGTCTGGCCGGTCTTGGCCCAGTCAGCAAGGAACCCCTCGATTCCCTTGTCAGTCAGCACATGCTTGACGAGCCCGCGAATGACCGCCGGCGGCGCAGTCATCACATCGGCCCCGATCCGCGCACTTTCAAGCACGTGGACCACGTGCCGCACGGATGCGACGAGGATTTCGGTGTCGAAAGCATAGTTGTCGTAAATCAGCCGAATATCGCGGATCAGATCCATGCCGTCGAAGCCGTTGTCGTCGTGACGGCCAACAAAGGGCGAAACGAAAGTCGCGCCGGCCTTGGCCGCGAGCAATGCCTGATTGGCGGAAAAGCAAAGCGTTACATTGACCATCGTACCATCGCCGGTCAGCGCCTTGCAGGTCTTCAACCCGTCAATCGTCAACGGCACCTTGATGCAGACATTGTCCGCGATCTTGCGCAGGACTTCCGCTTCTTTCATCATCGTCTCATGGTCCAGAGCAACAACCTCTGCACTGACGGGACCATCCACGATTCCACAGATTTCCTTGGTCACTTCCATGAAGTCACGGCCCGATTTGGCGATCAGGGACGGATTTGTTGTCACACCGTCGAGCAGACCGGTAGCGGCCAGTTCCTCGATATCGGCGATTTCGGCGGTGTCGGCGAAGAATTTCATGTTCGGCTCCGGCTGGAAAAGCGATTCCCTGACGCCTTAGCCAAGCCCGACCCTATCCGCTAGGGGAGGCCGACCCGTTCACCAATCAACACGTCATTCCATTTGCTTGCGTTCCGTCCTTGCGGCCGGACCACAGGCACGCCCATATAAGCCCCTGCACCATGAACCGTGTCCGCCTCCTCGTTCTCAATGCCGCGCTCGGCCCGCTCGATTATCGGGTTCCCGAAGGCATGGTGGTGGAACCGGGATCGGTCGTTCTCGCGCCGCTTGGCCCCCGCCAGATCGTCGGCGTGGTATGGGATGAAGACAGGCTGGAAGCCACCTCAGTACCGGACAGTAAGCTTCGCCCGCTTGTGGGGCTACTGCCTGTTCCCCCACTTCCTCCCGAACTGAGGCGGCTGGTCGAGTGGACAGCGGATTATTACTGCGCCGCGCCTGCCTCTGTCGCACGAATGGTTTTGTCCAGTGGCGGAGCACTCAAAGGCCCTGCGACAATGACCGAATATCGGCTCTCCGGCGTGGAGCCACAGCGCATGACACCACAACGTGCCGTTGCGCTCGATTCTCTTCAGGGCGAACAGGCGACGTTGCGTGAACTGGCCGGAATTGCCGGAGTTTCGGAAGGCGTACTGCGGGGGCTCGCCAATGCCGGTGCGCTGGAACCTGTCATAGTCGATTGCGACCGTCCCTTTCCCCGCGCTGATCCCCACCACGCGGTACCCGTGCTCAACCCTGAGCAGCAAGAGGCAGCCGACATCTTTATCGCTGCCATCAAGCAGGGCGGTTTCACGCCCTTCCTGCTTGATGGCGTGACAGGTTCCGGCAAGACGGAAGTCTATTTCGAGGGGATCGCCGCAGCTCTGGAGGAAAGCAGGCAGGTCCTTGTCCTGTTACCTGAAATCGCTCTGACCGAAGCATTCCTGAAACGCTTTGAGGAGCGCTTCGGCACACAGCCGGTCACCTGGCACAGCTCGCTCAAATCTACCGAGCGCCGGCGAGCGTGGCGGGCCATTGCCAGCGGGGAAGCACAAGTCGTAGTCGGCGCCCGTTCCGCACTGTTCCTCCCATATGCCAAGCTGGGCCTTATCGTAGTCGATGAAGCCCACGAAGTCAGCTTCAAGCAGGATGAAGGTGTTCGCTACAACGCGCGAGATGTCGCGGTAATGCGCGGCCGCTTTGCACAGATTCCAGTCATTCTGGCCAGCGCCACTCCCGCACTGGAGAGCCTGCAGATGGCGGATAGCGGCACTTACAAGCGGATCGAACTCGCCGCCCGTTACGGTGGCGCGCAATTGCCGGACGTTTCGGTAATCGACCTGCGCGCGGACCCGCCGCCGCGCGGCCGCTGGCTGGCGCCACAACTGGTCACTGAGATGGAGGCCCGCGCCGAGCGCGGCGAACAGACGCTGCTGTTCCTGAACCGCCGCGGATACGCTCCTCTGACCTTGTGCCGTCACTGCGGCTATCGTTTCCAATGCCCCAATTGCAGCGCCTGGCTGGTCGAGCATCGGTTTTCGCAACGGCTCGCCTGTCACCATTGCGGCCACGAGGTTCCCCCTCCCCCCGCCTGCCCCGAATGCGGCACGGAGGATTGTCTCGTCGCCTGCGGCCCCGGTGTGGAACGCATTGCCGACGAGGTGACTGAACTGATGCCCGAAGCGCGGGTAGCGGTCGCAACTTCTGACACGCTCAACACGCCTGAGCGAGCCGCCGAGTTTATCGCGATGGCCGAAGCAAAAGCCATTGATGTAATTGTGGGCACCCAGCTTGTTACCAAGGGTTTCCATTTCCCCGAGCTGACACTGGTCGGCGTTGTCGACGCCGATCTCGGCCTTGAAGGCGGCGATCTGCGCGCTGCGGAACGGACCTATCAACAGATTGCACAAGTTGCAGGGCGTGCCGGACGCGGAACGAAGCCGGGTGAAGTCCTGATCCAGACCCGCCATCCCGAAGCGCCTGTCATCGCCGCTCTCGCAGCCGGGGATCGTGACGCCTTCTATGAAGCGGAAACAGAGGCACGCAGGGAAGCCGGCGCACCACCGTTCGGGCGTTGGGCTGCAATTATCGTATCGAGCGAAGACGAGGCGGAAGCACGCGATGCCGCACGCGCAATCGGCGGGAAACGCCCCGACGTGCCTGACATCGCCATCCTCGGCCCTGCGCCCGCACCGTTGGCCCTGCTCCGTGGCCGCTATCGTTATCGCCTGCTTATAAATGCGCGGCGCACGGCGCGATTGCAGGACGTGATCCGCCAGTGGCTTGCGCAGTTCCAGTTACCGAACAGTGTGCGGGTTTCCGTGGACATCGACCCTTACAGCTTCGTTTAGCGGCAACTCTTGCGCCACCGCACCGGGCTCACTTATTTTGTTCCCGCCGCAGCAATTCCTGTTTGATTTCATTCCCGTAGGCGTAGCCGCCGAGACTTCCGTCAGAGCGGATCACCCGATGGCAGGGAACCAGCACCGCAACGGGATTGGCGCCATTCGCACTTCCTGCGGCACGCACCGCCTTGGGGCTGCCGACTGCAGCCGCGATCTGCGCATATGTTCGGGTTTCCCCGGCAGGAATTGCCTTCAAGGCCTCCCATACCTGCTCCTGAAAAGCAGTTCCCCTAACATCAAGCGGAATATCCATCTCCGTTCCAGGCCGCTCGACCGAGGCCACGACCCGTTCCAGCAAAGATGAAAATGTCTTCCCTCCTTCGACCAGGTCCGCATTGGGGAAACGCCGTGCGAGATCATCCACCCCTTCGTCGAAGGCCAGTCGGCAGACACCCTTGTCCGTCGCGGCCACCAGCATCGCCCCCAAACTGGTATCGACAACTGACCAGAAAATCCGGGAACCGGCCCCACCGTTCAACCATGCCGATGGCACCATGCCCAATCTCCCTTCCATCGCCTCGTAAAAACGCGAAGGTACGGCAAACCCCGCATCATAAATCGCATCGCTTACCCGCTTTCCGTCCGACAGCACCTCTTGCGCTCGTTCTGCTCGCAAGGCACGTCCGTAGGCTGCGGGCGAAAGCCCGGTGGCGCGTTTGAATACGCGTTGAAAGTGGCCCGATGAATAGCCCGTCAGGCTGGACAATTCCGCAAGTGTCAACGCTTGCCCGGCATCACGTAGTGCAGCAATACCCACGAGTACGGCCTGCACGTCGCGCGCAGCTTCATCGGGTCGGCAGCGCTTGCAGGGACGGAACCCTGCCGCCTCCGCACTGACGCTGTCGGAATAGAAGGCTATATTTTCCGCCCTCGGCCTGCGGGCCGGGCAACTCGGACGGCAATATATCCGGGTCGAGCGAACAGCGACCACGAAATCGCCATCCTTCGAACGATCACGCGCGGCAAAGGCAGCTCTCATCGCTTTCAGGCGTTCAGGGTCTTCGATCATCATTCAGACAGCATAGGGATGCGAGAGGCAATTTGCGTCCCGATTCTTGCGCTCAAATCAATTGCTGTCATTTAGGAGTATGATGTTCGGCAAACCCCTGCTTCGCCTGCTCTCCTTCCTCCTCCCTATCGCAATATGCGCGATGGCTCTGGCACCGACCCCCAGTCGTGCGGATCCATCCGACATTGCGGCAGCAGCGCGCGGGGTGGTTCGTGTCGTAGTGCTGGGTCATGACGGGAGCCAGTTGTTCCCGGTCTCTCACGGTACCGGCTTTGTCGTGCAAGGGGACAGAATCCTGACCAATGCACACGTGGTGCAAGAGGTGCTGCAAGTTTCCGGCCTCACTCTCGGCATCGTGCCACCACAGGGTGGAGAAGCGGTGCCCGGCAGAATCGTCTCCTATTCTCCGAAAAATGACCTCGCACTGATCGAAGCGACCAAGCCGCTCCATCTGCCTCCACTGGCAATCGCCAGCGTACCCCCGCAGGACAGCACTCTGGTTTCCGCGGTGGGCTATCCCATGAATGTAGATCGTGCGCAGGGCCTTTCCGTTGCCGACGTGCTGCGCCCGCAACCCCCGGTAAAGAGCCGCGGCTATGTCTCTGGCGAACGGCCCACACGCGATTTCGATACCGTGCTCCATACCGCGCCCATCGCGCGGGGCAATTCCGGCGGCCCGCTGCTCGACAACTGCGGACGCGTCATCGGAGCGAACAGCTTCGGCGCCGAATCGCAAGGGACCGACGCCGAATTCTTCTTTGCCGTTTCCACGCGCGAGATCCTGCCGTTTCTCCGTTCCAACGGGGTCGAGCCGGTAGTCAACGGATTACCGTGCAAGAGCCTGGCAGAACTCGACGCGGCGGAACGCGTCCGTTCCGAACGCGAGGCCCAGACCGCAATGGAACTCGCTCGCCGTCAGGAAGCACAAGCTACACAGCGGCGCGACGCGGCACGGCGGGACGCGGAATTCGACATCGTGGAGGAACGGGATAACGGAATGGCAATTGCAGCCTTGCTGCTAGCCCTCTCCCTGCTGACCGGGCTCTACACCTGGCATGCCAAGGAGAAGGGAAGCGAGCGCCATGCGACCATCGCCGGGGCCCTGACCGGTATCGTGCTTATCGGCATGTTTGCGGCTTGGTTCACGCGGCCTTCCATGGATCAGATAGAGGAACGCGCCGTCGCCTCGCTCGCCCAGCATACTGTGCCTGCCGAGAAACCCCAACCGGCGGCGGCCAATGGCAAGGGCGATCTGGTCTGCACGATCGATCTTGCCCGCAGCCGCGTCACCAACGCCGAAATGAACGATGTGCCATTGAACTGGACCGACGAAGGCTGCGTCAATCACCGCAGCCAGTATGGGCTGTCGGGCGGAAAATGGTCACGCATTCTGGTGCCCAACGAGGAAGAAACCGTCTCAGTCGCCCATTACGACCCCGCCCGGCAGGAATATCGGGTGGACCGCTATCTCCTCGATCACGATGCAATGGAGTCGGTCCGGGCCGAACGGGCGAAATATGATCCTCCGGCGTGCGGCAGCGGGGATGGCGCCGCCCGCGCTCTCGGGGAACAGCAAGGTGCGATCGCTGCGCTGCTGCCTTCACAGCCGAACGAGCGGCTGGTCTATCGCTGCCATACCGCAGAATGACGCCTGTCTCTGCCGCACCTGCACAATAGTCGCAGCAAGAATCCCGACTCGGGTTGCATCCCTTTCCCCCCGGTGATAGGGGGCCGCCAACCTTGCCGGGGGTGCCCTTGAGGGTGCCTTTTTGCGCTGGGAAAAATTTTCCGTTCCTTCGGACCCAAGAGGACCTTCGCGCGTGGAGATTTCCGCCGGTATACAGTCTAGCCTAGCAGGGCGATATGCCGCCGCCCTGTTCGAACTCGCATCCGAGGCAGGCAATGTGAGCACGGTCGAATCCGACCTTGAAAAGCTCGCCGCCGCCCTTGGCGAATCGGCTGATCTCACGGGGCTTATCAAGAACCCCGAAGTCAGCCGCGCAGATCTTGGCAAGGCGGTGAACGCGCTTGCCGGGTTGCTCGGTCTCGACAAGCTGACCACCAATTTCCTTGGTGTTCTTGCCCAGAATCGTCGCGTCTCGCAGTTGCCTGCGATGATCCGCGCCTTTTCGGTCATCGCCGCCGCCCAGCGTGGCGAAGTGACCGCCGAAGTCGCGAGCGCCCACCCCCTTTCCGACGCACAGGTTTCCAGCCTGCAGGAAAAGCTGAAGGCCCGCGAAGGCCGCAATGTAAAAATCCGCACCAGTGTCGACCCCGACCTTTTGGGTGGGCTGGTCGTCACCATCGGTTCCAAGCGGATCGACAATTCGATCCGTACCCGTCTCAATTCCCTCGCCCATGCGATGAAGGGCTGATGCCAAGATTCCCAGTGAAAGGCTGAACATGGAAATCCGCGCCGCAGAAATCTCCAAGGTCATTAAGGACCAGATCGCCAGCTTCGGCACAGAAGCACAGGTCAGCGAAGTCGGCAGCGTGCTGTCGGTCGGTGACGGCATCGCCCGCATTCACGGCCTCGACAATGTCCAGGCCGGTGAAATGGTCGAATTCGCCAATGGCGTTCAGGGCATGGCTCTCAACCTCGAAGCCGACAACGTCGGCGTCGTGATCTTCGGCTCTGACTCCGAGATCAAGGAAGGTGACAGCGTCAAGCGTACCGGCACTATCGTCGACGTTCCCGTCGGCAAGGGTCTGCTCGGTCGCGTGGTCGACGCTTTGGGCAATCCGATCGACGGCAAGGGCCCGATCGAGAATGTCGAGCGCAAGCGCGTCGAGGCGAAAGCCCCAGGCATTATTCCTCGGAAATCGGTACACGAGCCGGTGCAGACCGGCCTCAAGGCGATCGACGCTCTCGTTCCCGTTGGCCGTGGTCAACGCGAATTGATCATCGGCGACCGCCAGACCGGCAAGACCGCCGTCGCCATCGACACCTTCATCAACCAGAAGGAAGTCAACGCCGGCGACGATGAGTCCAAGAAGCTCTACTGCATCTACGTCGCGGTCGGCCAGAAGCGTTCAACGGTTGCGCAGATCGTGCGTCAGCTCGAAGAAAACGGCGCGATGGAATATTCCATTGTCGTAGCCGCTACCGCTTCCGAACCGGCTCCGCTGCAGTATCTCGCGCCTTACACTGGCGCCGCTATGGGCGAGTTCTTCCGCGACAACGGCATGCACGCCGTGATCGTGTATGATGACCTTTCCAAGCAGGCCGTGGCCTATCGTCAGATGTCCCTGCTGCTCCGCCGCCCGCCGGGTCGCGAAGCCTATCCGGGTGACGTGTTCTACCTGCACAGCCGCTTGCTCGAACGCGCGGCGAAGATGAATGACGAGAACGGCGCCGGTTCGCTGACCGCGCTGCCGATCATCGAAACGCAGGCAGGCGACGTGTCCGCTTACATTCCGACCAACGTGATTTCGATCACCGACGGTCAGATCTTCCTTGAAACCGGCCTGTTCTATCAGGGTATCCGTCCGGCCATTAACGTCGGTCTTTCGGTGTCCCGTGTGGGTGGTTCGGCCCAGACCAAGGCGATGAAGAAGGTTGCGGGCTCGATCAAGCTCGAGCTGGCGCAGTACCGTGAAATGGCCGCTTTCGCGCAGTTTGGTTCGGACCTCGACGCCGCAACCCAGAAGCTGCTGAACCGCGGTGCGCGCCTGACCGAGCTGCTCAAGCAGCCCCAGTTCAGCCCGCTGCCTTTCGAAGAACAGACGCTGTCTATCTTTGCTGGCACCAACGGCTACCTGGATTCGATCCCCGTGGATCGCGTGACCGAATACGAAGCCGCCATGCTCAGCTACATGCGTTCTGATCATGCCGACGTTCTGAAGCTGATCCGCGAAACGAAGGAATTCGGTGACGAAGCGAAGGCAAAGACCGTCGCCGCACTTGATACTTTCGCGAAGCAGTTCGCCTGAGCCACACTTAACAGGGAGCCGTCATGGCCTCGCTTAAGGAACTCAAGGGCCGGATCAACTCGGTCAAGTCGACCCAGAAGATCACGAAGGCCAAGCAGATGGTCGCCGCCGCAAAGCTGCGTAAAGCGCAGGCTGCGGCGGAAGCTGCACGTCCCTACGCCTCACGGCTCGCGGACGTCATGGCCAGCCTCGCCAGCAAAGTTGCAGGCAACGACAACGCTCCCCGCCTGCTGGCGGGGACGGGTTGCAGTGAACGCTACCTTCTGGTCGTGATCAACACCGACAAGGGTCTTTGCGGCGGTCTGAACTCCAACATCGTCCGCGCTGCCCTGGCGAAAGCCCGTGCATTGCAGGCCGAAGGCAAGTCGGTTCAGTTCTATCTCGTCGGCAAGAAGGGCCGCGCCCCTATCAGGCGCGCTTTCCCTGACGCGATCATCGGCCAATTCGACACTTCCGAAGTCCGTAACCCGGGCTACGAGGAAGCGGAAAAAATTGCCGCCGAACTGGTCGATATGTTCGAAGGCGGCAAATTCGACATCGCCCACCTGATCTATCCGACGTTCAAATCGGCTCTTGTTCAGGACCCGACCCTGCAGCAGATCATTCCGGTCCCTGCCCCTGCGGAAGCGGTGGAGGACAACTCCGGTGCTGTCGTCGAATACGAGCCGGGCGAAGAGGAAATTCTCACCGAGCTGCTGCCGCGTTACCTCAAGACGCAGTTGTTTGGCGCGTTGCTGGAAATCGCCGCGTCCGAACAGGGTGCATCGATGACCGCAATGGACAATGCCACGCGCAACGCGGGCGACCTGATCCAGAAGCTGACCATCCAGTACAACCGCAGCCGTCAGGCCGCGATTACCACCGAACTCATCGAAATCATCGCTGGCGCAGAAGCGCTGTAAGAGATCACAGGCAAGGAAACGACCATGGCCACCGCCCCCGTTCTCAACCAGACCACCAACGGCACTATCAGCCAGGTCATCGGCGCTGTCGTCGACGTGACCTTCGAAGGCGAACTGCCGGCCATTCTCACCGCGCTCGAAACCGACAATGGCGGTTCCAAGCTGGTGCTCGAAGTCGCTCAGCACCTCGGTGAAAATACCGTGCGCTGCATCGCCATGGACGGCACTGATGGCCTGACCCGCGGCCAGAGCGTGAGCAGCACCGGTGCGCAGATCACTGTGCCCGTCGGCCCGAAAACTCTGGGACGCATTCTCAACGTCGTCGGTGAGCCGATCGACGAACGCGGCCCGGTCAACTCGGACCTGTCGGCGCCGATCCACGCCGAAGCCCCGGATTTCATCGACCAGTCGACCGAAGCGGCCATTCTGGTTACCGGCATCAAGGTCATCGACCTTCTCGCTCCCTACGCCAAGGGCGGTAAGATCGGCCTGTTCGGCGGCGCCGGCGTGGGCAAGACCGTGCTGATCCAGGAACTGATCAACAACATCGCAAAGGGCCACGGTGGCGTGTCCGTCTTCGCCGGTGTTGGCGAACGTACTCGCGAAGGTAACGACCTTTACCACGAATTCCTCGATGCTGGCGTTATCGCCAAGGACGCCGAAGGCAATGCCACCTCGGAAGGCTCCAAGGTTGCGCTGGTGTTTGGCCAGATGAACGAACCGCCGGGCGCTCGTGCTCGCGTTGCTCTCTCCGGTCTGACCATGGCGGAATACTTCCGCGATCAGGAAGGTCAGGACGTGCTGTTCTTCGTGGACAACATCTTCCGCTTCACTCAGGCTGGTGCAGAAGTGTCCGCCCTTCTCGGTCGTATTCCTTCGGCTGTGGGTTATCAGCCGACCCTGTCGACCGACATGGGCCAGTTGCAAGAACGCATTACCTCGACCACCAAGGGTTCGATCACCTCGGTGCAGGCTATTTACGTCCCTGCGGACGACCTTACCGACCCGGCCCCGGCAACTTCGTTTGCTCACCTCGACGCGACGACGACGCTGTCCCGTGCGATTTCCGAACTGGGTATTTACCCTGCGGTTGACCCGCTCGATTCCACCAGTCGCGTCCTCGAACCGCGCGTCGTCGGCCAGGAACACTACGAAACGGCTCGTAAGGTTCAGGAAACGCTGCAGAAGTACAAGTCGCTGCAGGACATCATCGCCATTCTCGGCATGGACGAACTGAGCGAAGAAGATAAGCTGACGGTCGCTCGCGCCCGCAAGATCCAGCGCTTCCTTTCACAGCCGTTCCACGTTGCGGAAGTCTTCACCGGCATCCCCGGCAAGTTCGTGCAGATCGAAGACACCATCGCCTCGTTCAAGGCGGTTGTCGAAGGCGAGTACGATCACCTGCCGGAAGCAGCGTTCTACATGGTTGGCGGTATCGACGAAGCAGTCGAGAAAGCCAAGAAGCTGGCCGAGGAAGCCTGAGATCATGGCTCTGCACTTCGAACTCGTCACGCCGGCCAAGCTGGTCCGCTCCGAGGATGTCCACATGGTGGTCGTCCCCGGCTCGGAAGGCGAATTCGGTGTGCTGGAAGGGCACGCGCCCTTCATGTCCACGGTCCCCGATGGCGCCGTCCAGATCTACAAGACCGAAGGCAGCGCACCTGAGGAAATTCAGGTGCGCGGCGGCTTCGCCGAAGTGGGTGCCAATGGCCTCACCGTTCTCGCGGAGCATGTTGAAGGCTGAAACTGCCCTCACCACCGGACAATAGACAGAAAGGGTGCCCATCGCGGCACCCTTTTTTGTCACAAATCCGCGCACCGTGGCAAAACGTTCCCCAATGTTTACATCGTCTCAACCGTAACAATTCTATTGTGCCCGTAAGACACCCGAGACTGCGAGGTTGGGACGATTTTGTTACGCCAGAAAACGCCTTCTTTCGCAGATGCAGAGGATCAGTCGGCCAAGATGCTGAACTGGCCCCGCGAATTTCTCGCCATACAGACTTCAGTCAGCGCTGCGGGAGACGATCTTCAGCGTGTCCTCCAGATCGTTCTCGACAACGCACTGCGCCTGATTCCAGCCGCCGATGGTGGTGAAATCGAGCTACGCGAGAAGCAACATCTCGTTTGCCGTGCGACTAGCGGCGTAACGGCAAAAGCCGTCGGCAGCCGCTCACGCAATGCGCTCAATTTGCCGGGATTCTGCTCTATCAAGGCACAACGTCAGCCCGCCGGTGGAGTGCCAGGTGGGACAATGCTTCTGTCTGCAATTGTCGCTCCTATCCCCTTCGAAGGGGCCAATGTCGGTGTGCTGACACTCCACTCCACAGTCAGCAAAGCGTTTGACAATGGGGACTTGCTCGCCCTGCAATTGCTTGCCGGCCTGATCAATCTGGGACTTGCCCGTCACGCGCATGCACGCGGCGAGCGTGCGCGTGCGGAAGCGGACAAGCGCTTCAAGGCAACATTCGATCAGGCATCTGTAGGCATCGCCCACGTGACGCCCGAAGGTCAGTTCATTCTCGTGAACGACCGCTTCTGCGAAATTGCAGGACATGAGCGGGCAGACCTCATCCAGGGGGGATTCCAGCGCATTACCCATCCAGACGATCTCGATGCGGATCTGGCGCATTTGCAGGATCTCCTGAATGGTCGTGCGAAACGATATTCGATGGAGAAACGCTACGTGCGTGCGGACAGCACCGTAGTCTGGATCAATCTCACAGTGTCTATGATCCGCAAGGATGACGGCCGTCCCGACTTTTTCGTGTCAGTTATCGAGGACATATCGGCCCGCCGCGCAGCCGAAATAGATGCGGAGCATGACCAGCTTACCGGACTGCTCAATCGCCGTGGCGCACTCAAACGACTTGAGAAATTGATCGGTGACGAGAACCTTGAGGGATTTGCAGTCGCCTTCATTGATCTTGACGGCTTCAAGGGTGTGAACGATCGCTTCGGCCACACCGAAGGCGATCGGTGCCTGATCAAGGTCGCCTCCGCGCTTCGCAAATCGTTCCGCAACGACGACATGCTCGCCCGCCTTGGAGGAGACGAGTTTCTCGCCCTGCTCCCTGCGACATCGGGTCTCTCCGTCGATACCGTGCTGGCATATCTGCGTAACAATCTGGCGAGTGTATCAAACGGGGAGGAATGGGAGATTGGCGCAAGCGTCGGCGTCGCCGTAGTCCCCGCCGATGCCCCGGTCGACGCAGAGGCCGTAATCATCGCAGCGGATCGACTGATGTATCAGGCAAAGTCTTGCGACAATGGCATGACGTTCGTGGAAACTCTCGCCGCAGCATAGCAGGGCAGTATACCCTCACCCCTTTCTCGTCGGTGCGTGAAAATCAGGTGGCTTGTTCGCCACCCAACTGACGAACCGAGCCACCGTCTCATTGGCCATCACGGTTTCACGATCATCACCGATTCTTGCCAGAACCGAGTTCGTGAAATTTGCATGGATCGTCCGGTGACAAATCGGATGAAGTGCCACCACAGCCCGCCCGCCCTTCTTCTTCGGCACGGGGTGATGCCATTCCACCTGCTCGCCAAGCGGGCGGCCACACAACCAGCAATGGCCTTCTTCGTCACTCATGACGGTCTCCGTGACGACGAATCAGCTTCACGACAAGGCAGCATGGAATTCACCTTCTCCATCTTCAACCACCCTCATGCCCTCTGGTCAGAGCTTCGCAAAAGCAAATTTTCATAGTTTACGCTTCCTTAAAGCCTGGCAGGCCAAATGGTCGGGTGACTGCGGTCCAAGGCCGCAAGCGTGGGGGCAACATGACCAAGCTGATTATCCAGATTCCGTGCCTGAACGAAGCCGAGCACCTGCCCGACACACTCGCGGCACTCCCCCGTTCCATCCCCGGGATCGAGCGGATCGAGATTCTGGTGATCGACGATGGCAGCAGCGATAACACTGCGCAGGTCGCGCGAATGTGGGGCGTTCACCATGTCGTGCGCCACCGCCGCAACCGCGGACTGGCCGCAGCATTCCAATCCGGGGTGGACGCCGCCTTGCGCGCAGGTGCGGACATCATCGTGAACACTGACGCCGACGGGCAATATGCCGGTGAAGATATTGCGAAGCTTGTCACGCCCATCCTGGATGGGCGTGCCGATATCGTGATCGGTGACCGGGGTGTATCGGACAACGCCCATTTCGGGGCGATCAAGCGGCAACTGCAAAGGTTTGGCAGCGCTACGGTGCAGCGTCTTTCCCGTGTCCAGGTGACTGACGCGGTAAGCGGCTTTCGCGCAATCAGCCGCGAGGCAGCACAGCGCATCAATATCACGACCGAATTCAGTTACACGACGGACATGCTGATCCAGGCAGGGCGGAAACGGATGGCGATCCTGAGCGTACCGATCCGCACCAATGCCACGACCCGCCCGTCTCGTCTGTTCAAGTCGATCCCGCGTTTCATCATGAATACCGGGATCACCATGGCCCGCGCCTACACGACGTACAATCCCCTGCGCGCATTCGTCGGGGCTGGTGCGCTTATCGCATTTGTCGGTGCCCTGCCGATCCTGCGGTTTCTTGTCTATTTCCTGATGGGAGAAGGCGACGGGCACGTTCAATCGCTGGTGATTGGTGGTGCCTTGCTGGTCCTGGGGACATTGATCGCCGTGCTGGGCGTGCTTGCCGATCTGATCGCAGCCAATCGCAAATTGGTCGAAGCCAGTCTTACTCGCCTGCGCCAGATCGAGGACATGCTGGAAGCTGCAAATTCAACGCCCGACACGGAGCACACGCATCACAAGAATGGGCGAAAGGACGCCGCGTGACCGCATCTGCTTCGACAGTTGCCACCACCAGATTCGGCAATGTCAGTCTGCCCGATGTCCGATCAATTGTCTGGCCGCTCGCGGCCCTGGCGCTCGTCCTCCTGATGCAATTCGAGCTTGTCTTTTCGAAGAGCATAAACTGGGATGAGTTCTTCCATTTCAGCCTGATACACCGGCATCTGCTCGGTCAGCCCGTGCAGTGGCTGCAAACACCCTTTGTCTGGCTCTATTCCTGGGTCCCGTCGCTCCCCGGCGATAATATCACACATATCCGGATCATTCGTGCGCTGATCCTTCCCTTTGAGTTCGCTACTTTGGCAGCGATTTTCGCCATGGCTCGCTATTTTGCGAGCCGCGAAACCGCTGCGCTGTGCGCGCTTGCCTATGCATCTGGTGGATATGTATTTCTCCATGCGTTTGCCTTGCGCGCCGACATGATTGCCGCAGCGCTGCTGATGGGGGCGTTGTGGATTGGGCTATGTCGCCCGCTTCGTCCGCTGGAACTGGCAATTGCAGGTCTGCTTGTCATTCTCGCAAGTGTGGCGACGATCAAGAGCGTGCTTTATGCGCCTGCCTTTTTCGGCGTTCTGCTGATCCGGTTACAGACGCCCACCCAACGCTGGATTGTCGCCGGTATCGCAGCACTAACGGCTTTGGCCCTGATCCTGCTGCTTCTGGTCGGACCTTGGCTTCCAAGGATGGGATTGGCTGCCCCCCTGCATGACGTGGCGAGACTGGGGCAACTCTCGATTGATCGAATGTTTTCAGGCGGATTGTTTCCCCAGGGGCGATCCCTCGTCAGACAGATCATTTATGCCCCCCTGCTTGCCATTATTCTCATATTGGCCGCGTGTCTCATATGGAAGCAGGGCCGTACCTGGCAGGAGCGTATTATTCTCGTCGCGCTGCTCGCTCCGCTTTGCACGGTGGCATTCTATCGCAACGCCTACCCATACTTCTTTGTCTTCATCTTGCCCCCTGCCCTTGTCGCAGCGGCGCCGGCCATCGATCAATTTCGCAACCGTTACGGCCTCATCCCGCTCAGCATCGCATTCGTTCTTAATGCATTCGCCCTTTCCTACATTGAAGACAGGACAATGTTGGACCGGCAGCGGACGATTCAAACGGGATTGCGCGAGATATTTCCTCAGCCGGTAACTTATATCGACGAGAGCGGGATGCTGAGCGAGTATCCCCGCGCCGTTCCACACTTTGCCAGCGGCTGGGCCCTGGAAAATTACCGTCGTGCGAAAAAACCGGAATACAGCGAGGCGATGCAACAGGAACAGGTTCCGCTTGTGATCGCCACGAGTCATGCCCTGCGCAATGTCTTCGCAAAAACAGACAGCGATCTGCACCTGTTGCCCGACGACGCAAAGACGTTGCATGACAACTACATTCAGCATTGGGGGCTCGCCTATGTCGCCGGAAAGCGGATCGCAGCAGGCGTCGAACCTGAAACGATCGCGATCGCAGTACCGGGGCCATACACTGTCGAAGATGGCACACTCGAAATAGATGGCCACTCCCATGCGCCGGGTGACGTCGTCACTTTGTCGCGCGGCCGACATATCGTTACCGGATCACGTCGCAACGAGACGGTATTGCGCTGGGGCGATCACCTCCCCCACCCAGCATTCGAATGGCCCAAAGGCCGTTTTTTCACGGACTACTGAGGACGTGTAATGGCGAAATCAATTACAAAATATATTCAGAATGCCCGTCAGAAAGCATTAGATCGCGACGCCGGTGCAGACAAATTATGCAACATTTATTTCTCTGGCACCACATATAGCTTATGGAAAGCCGCATTCCAACCAACCTCGAAATATAGCAAAGGTCTTGTTCTGGATGCTGGCTCTGGTCGCGGTGCATGGAGTGGAATCATCACACGAAACGCGATCCGTGAATCACTCGACATCGCACCGAAGGCCAATGAACAAGTTACTTGGCTCGCAGACATTACAGACATGCCTCAGGTCCCAACGGAACGCTACGATGCAACCATTTGCCATCAGGTTTTAGAACATGTTCCTAATCCCTCAGCAGCTATTTGCGAACTGTTTCGAACTTTAAAAAAGGGAGGGACGCTTGTAATTAGCGCACCACACCTCAGCCGACAGCACGAACTTCCTCACGATTATTTCCGTTTCACGCCAAGAGGTCTTGAATCTCTGCTCCGTAATGCTGGATTCGAGATCGAGACAATTACCATATACGGTGGAATCTTGAGCTTCCTTCACCATCAATTTGCAACGGTGCTGATCGGATTGACGTCTATTTTTCGCCCACTCCTCGTGGTATCGACGATCTTAAACGCGCCTCTCTCTCTGGCCTCAGCGAAAGTTGATCGCTTTCTTGACCGATCTGGCCTTCTCGCAGTCGGAATAGTAGCGGTTGCGCACAAACCAACGACCATAATAAATGAATAGAATTTCAAAAAAACTTTACTCATACGGGAAGTTTATGGGCATTTTATTGTCCATAACATCATTGATATTTTTTTCTTTTTACTTAATAGAAAATAAATCATATTTTTCACTTAATTATATTTATTCTAATTATAAAATTATTATACTGTCTCTATTTATTTATTTTATTACCATATTTATTATGATAATTTCCTGTAAAATTATTTCGGATAAATTTAGTTATAGGATAAAATTTACTCATTGGTCTATTATTTTTATGATTTCTCAGATTGGCAAGTACATACCCGGTAATGTAGCGCATTTCTTTGGACGAGCTTATTTGGCCAAAAAATATGGCATGCCCCTTGAAGCCTCCGGCATTGCAATTGTATTGGAGCAATCTGGCGTTCTCATCGCCGGAGCAATCCTGGCAGGCCTTGCTGCAACATTGGGATTCGTGGAAGGAGCCAGCCTCCGCCTTCCTATTGTTGTTGGTATGGCGGCAATTGTAGCTTTAGCAGTCTCAATATTACTTGTTCGAAAGAGACTTAATATTGTCAGCCGCCTCACCGGGACACTGATTTGCGCATTGACATGTTATCTAACGGTCTTTGTATTGCTTTCTGCAGCCAATATCGTCCTTATAAGTGCGATGAGTGGTGATTGGAGTTGGCCTTCAGCATTGAGAGTAGCAAGTGCATTGGTAGTCAGTTGGCTAATAGGATTTGTAACCCCTGGCGCACCAGCAGGGCTTGGTCTGCGGGAAATCAGTTTTTTTTCCCTGTTATCCGGTGCTTACCCAGACAGCGTCATATTGTTCGCCGCTGCGGGTTTTCGCCTTGTCACCATTGTCGGTGATGCCTTAGCTTGGTTGATCGGGGTTAGCTTAAGCTCCCTGCAAGGTCAGCCTTGATTCAAAACCAATTTACCCGATTCCTGCAAGTCATGTGATTAGGCCACCTTTTCGATCACACTTAGATATTCTTGGATGAGGCAATCCCAACGATAGCGTGACATCAGTTTTGCCGCCTCCCGTGATTTTTCCTGATCGGCACCCAGCAATCGCTCGATTGCCTTCTCTAAAGCTTCAATGTTTGTTGGGTCAGGAACAAGGGCTACTGTTTCACAAATGCTAGGCCATTCTGGCAGTAATTCTATATTAGTGTCCTTACTCGCTAAAACAGGACATCCGCGACACAACGCCTCAAGCAAAGCAACTGGCATACCTTCCACGTCACCATCAGAAGAACGTGCAGGAAATATGAAGCGTTGAGCCGATGCTAAAAAGTGCTCTTTTTCTCTGCCGTTTAAGAAACCGGTAAATGTCACATTTGCCTTACTGACCATTGCTTGAAGTTCGGCGCGATCCTCTCCGTCACCAGCTATCCCAATGCTTGGCATGACACCTCGGTCAGCAAGCCTCTCTGCCGCCTCCAAAAGATAATTTAGACCTTTTTTTCTTGAAAGGCGAGCAATCGTCGCAATTTCAAAGCCGTTTTTTTCTTTTTTAGTGGATGAAAAAAAATTTCCACCAATTCCCATTGGTAATACGGTACAGCGTTTGGAAAATTCCGCACGCTGCACATCATCATCAAAAAAATCCAGAGCGAAATCTCTCTGGTATGCATTAACACAGAAGAAATGCTCTGCACTCTTTAGTACATCTTTAGCTATTTTTCTTCCAAATCCACCTAATTTTAAAAATGCAGAAAGGTCAGATGAGTGATTCTGTAAAATATAAGGAATACCGAGTTTTCGTTTTAATTGCCATGCGACCACCCCCTGAGGCATGACCCAATGGGCGTAAATCAAATGAGGATTGAATCCCCTGACTACCTGACTTGCCGCTCGGTACTCGCCCCACAAAAAAAACGGTACTTGTAACACAAGTGCAGGATTGCGCCGAATATTCGGGAGAATTGCGGGATAAGCAAGCCTTTGCCATCGCTCCCTTAGCATATAGGGAAAGCGTTCAATGCAAAGGTTCCCATGCCTTTCTTTTCTCGGTGCCCCCGAGTCGTGTGGCGCCAAAACCGTGATTTCGTCGAATGGCCGAGCAGCCAGCCAAGCTTCTGCCTGTTCAGCAACAAAATTCGCCTGCATGTCTCCAGGAAAACGGGGCAAAGTGGATGTGAGGAAAAGTATCTTCATCAATGCCATATCTGACCACTAGAAGAGCAAAGGTCCACCAACAATTCTTCCGAACGCTGCACCTCGAGATAATCAAGACTATCGCCAAGCATGGTGTGAGAAACAAAGGGTTTCAAACAAGCGATGACGGCTTTCCAAACTAAACTGCCTTTTTCGCGTTTTTCCAAGGGTATCTGCACCGCATTCAGCACAGCCGATCGTCTCCTCGACCGCTCTGTAATCTGGTTGCTCGCCTGCGCCGCCGTTCTTGCCCTGCAGACTGCCTTGATCGTCACGCACTGGCCGTGGCCCGACGAATATCAGGCCCTGCAAATCGCTGTGCAGGCACCGGATATCGCCACCTTGCTCCAATGGTTGCGGTACGAAGGCCATCCACCATTGTGGTATTTGCTTCTGCGTTCTCTTGCCCATCTCACGGAACCGCTCGATACACTTTGGCTGGCAGCGTTGCTGCTTGCCATTCCTGGACAATGTCTGATCATCTTCGCGAGCCCATTTACCCGCATCGAACGGCTGCTGATAGCACTGAGCGAATTCTTCCTATTCGACTTTTTCACCATTTCGCGTAGTCAGACGCTGGGCGTATTGGTGCTCCTGCTCGTCATGGCAACATGGCGAAGCCGTTGGGTATGGATCGCCATCGTCCTCCTCCCAATGTGCGACTTTCTGTTCGGAGTACTTTCGGGAATCTTTGTGCTCATGAAATGGCGCGAAGGGGCGTTAACGCCGCCTTGGGCAGCTTTGTGGTTACTCTCCGGCATAGTTGCCACATGGACGGTTTGGCCTGCGCCGAATATGGTTTCAGCCTTTCAGCAGCTCGGCATCCAGAATAGCGCAATACTCTGGATTCAGAAGGTCGACAGTCTCCTTATTCCCTTCCAAGGTGGGCTAAGGCCTCAATGGAACAGCCGCCTCTTTCCAATCGCCAACATTGCCTGGATTGGGTTTCTTGCCTTGTGTTGGCATGAAACGCGCGACACCCTCACTAATCGAGTGCTTCTATTTGGCTTCATTGGGCTGACTCTGGTTTTCAGCCTTGCCTCCTATCCCCTTGGCTTGCGTCACCTGATGCTTATCGCCCTCTTTCTCATTCTGCTCGCCTGGCATGGCCACATGCAAGGCAAAATACCGAGTGGAGCCTTTCGCACCTGGCTGACGATAGCGGCATTATCAGGCATCAGCACCGCGATCATAGCATTGCAACGTCCTTTTGACACTGCCCACGTGGCTGTGGCCGAGATCCGCAAGCAGGGATTGGAAAATAGACATTGGATGGCATTTCCCGAATGGCGAGTTTCAGGCCTCTCTGCCTTGTCGGGAATGAAATTCGAGCGACCGGAACAACATTGCATGCTCGATTTTGTCAGGTGGGATTACCACAATACACTAATCAATTCCCCGCAACTGGAGAACTTTCTGCGCGATGAGATCACTCGCCATGGCCGTTCTTATCTCGTCAGTGATCGTACAATCACCAACATACCAAAAGAAACCCTCTTGCCACTCTGGAAAAGCCCAGTTGGATACGATGGGCTGACATATCACCTTTACGTTGTTGGTCCGAATTCTGACGAAAAAGAGGTAAATCTTCCTAGTTGTGTGGATAATAAGCGCGCACTACAAAGGCTGTAATCTCAAGGCAACTCGGCAGCTTCTTTGACCCGGCCATTCCACCACAGATAAAGTCCGGCGCTAACGATCATGGCCGCACCGATCAGTGCTACAAGATCAGGCCTGTCACCGAACACGATCCAGCCCATAGCCGTTGCTCCCAGCAATTGCAGGTAAGTCATCGGGGCCACCGTTCCCGCCCCGGCGCGGGTCGTGCCCATGAACACCAACCAGTGCCCTGTAGTCAGAACCACAGCCACGAAAACGCATTTCGCCAGAACGAGAGCTGACGGCGCGCCAATGTGAAGCTCTTCGATTCCGCTCACATGGCCGGCCAGTGCAAAGAGGCCAATCACGACACTCGCCACTGCGGTGATAGCAAACTGCATCGCCAACGGGCTCGCCAGATTGGCCGACATGCGATTGCCGATCATGGTCAGGCTCATCCCCAAAGCGGTCGAAAGCGGCAGCAGCGCCGCCCAGCCCAGCTCGATAAAACTCGGCCGCAAAATGACCAGGACGCCGGCAAAAGCCAGTATTGTCGCGATCCAGGTCTCACGCCGTGCAGGCTCTTTCAGCAGCAAGACCGCCAGCAACCCGGTCAGTACCGGCTGCGTCAGGGTTATGGAGGTTGCTTCTCCCATCGGCATCAGCATCAGGGCGGCGAAAAAGGCCGGCCCCGCGCAACCGACGCCCAGCCCGCGCATCAACTGGATTCCTGGTCGGGGAATACGAAATCCCCGCCGCCCTTCCCGCACCGCCAGCACAACGCCAAGACCAAGCGCGGCGATAAGATAGCGCAATTCCGCGATGGCAGTTGGCGCCCATTCTCCTGCCATGGTCTTCACCATGGCGTCCCCTATTGGAAACGTTGCGAAGCCGAGCCCTCCATAGATCAGGCCGATCCGTTCTTCCTGCTGCACTGCACCGCTCCTGATCGAAACTGCGCCCCCATAGGCACATGCGACAAACCACGCCAGACGTTTACGATTTGGCGCGCACGGAACGCCGCTTTGCCCCGGAAAACTGGGAAAATCGCAAGAGATCTGCGGCGTTGGAGATAATTTCCGACTTCCTTGCTGCGTTAGGAAGTTCTCAAAACTTTATAATTAACAACAACCAAACAGCGCCGGTTACGGCCGGTCCAAACCGTGTTCACGGGAGTTATGAATGAGCGCATTCGGTCGCAGAACTGGTGTTGGCGGCATGGGTCAGGGGGCAAGGCCGACTTTTGGCGTTGCCCGCCCGATGAAGGGCGGTGCCATGCCGGAAGACCGCCGGGCTCCGCCACCCGGAGGTGACCAGTTCCCGCCACTGCCCGGTGGCCAGTCGGCCGATATTCCGGGAGGGATGCCCGAAGCCCTGCATCCGGCGAAGGCCGACGCGATGAGTCGCCTCGCCGACCGCGCCAATGGGGTGGTATCCGGCGAAGCCAAGGTCGAAGGCTTTGAAGCCAGCGTTCACAAGATCAAGGAGCAGGTGCTGCCGCGTCTGCTCGAACGTGTCGATCCCGAAGCAGCGGCGACTCTGACCAAGGAAGAACTGTCGGAAGAATTCCGGCCGATCATTCTCGAAGTCCTCGCCGAACTCAAGATCACGCTAAACCGCCGCGAACAGTTCGCACTGGAAAAGGTGCTGGTCGATGAACTGCTCGGGTTCGGGCCACTGGAAGAGCTACTCAGCGATCCCGACGTATCCGACATCATGGTCAATGGCCCCAACCAGACCTACATCGAAAAGAAGGGCAAGCTGCAGCTCGCAAGCATCAAGTTTCGCGATGAACAGCACCTGTTCCAGATTGCCCAGCGGATCGTGAACCAGGTCGGCCGTCGCGTCGACCAGACCACACCGCTGGCCGACGCCCGCCTGAAGGACGGCAGCCGCGTCAACGTAATCGTCCCGCCGCTCAGCTTGCGCGGTACCGCCATCTCGATTCGTAAGTTTTCCGAAAAGCCGATCACTCTCGATATGCTCAAGGACTTCGGCTCGATGAACGAGAAGATGGCCACTGCGCTGAAGATCGCTGGTGCCTGCCGCATGAACGTGGTGATTTCGGGCGGCACCGGCTCGGGTAAGACGACCATGCTCAATGCGCTGTCGAAAATGATCGATCCGGGCGAACGTGTTCTGACAATTGAAGACGCCGCCGAGCTTCGCTTGCAACAGCCTCACTGGCTGCCACTCGAAACCCGCCCTCCGAACCTGGAAGGCCAAGGTGAAATCACCATCGGCGACCTCGTGAAGAACGCGCTGCGTATGCGTCCGGACCGGATCATCCTGGGCGAAATTCGTGGTTCCGAATGTTTCGACCTTCTGGCGGCCATGAATACCGGCCACGATGGCTCGATGTGTACGCTGCACTCCAACAGCCCGCGTGAATGCCTCGCACGTATGGAAAACATGATCCTGATGGGCGACATCAAGATCCCGAAAGAGGCTATTTCGCGCCAGATCGCGGAATCGATCGACCTTATCGTTCAGGTAAAGCGCCTGCGCGACGGGTCACGCCGCACGACCAACGTCACAGAGGTGATCGGCATGGAAGGCGACGTTATCGTGACGCAGGAACTGTTCCATTTCGAGTATCTTGACGAAACCGAGGACGGCAAGATCATCGGTGAATTCCGCAGTTCGGGTCTCCGCCCCTATACCCTTGAGAAGGCTCGCCAGTTCGGGTTCGATCAAGCCTATCTGGAAGCTTGCCTCTGATCTCCACACCCATGCCACAGCGAATAGCGGCATGGGTGCAAAAAGCTTGATCCCAACACACCGCAATCTAAGGCGGGAACATGCCCGCCGTCCCCCAACAGCGCCCGATCCTCGCTCTCGCCATCCGCATTGCAGCGGTAGTGATGCTTTCGACGATGATCGCGATGGTCAAGCTGGTCGGGGAGCGCGGGGTTCACCTGCTGGAAACGATGTTCTGGCGGCAGTTTCTGACGGTTCCGCTCCTGCTGGCTTTCCTGGCGATGAGGGGGTCCCTTTCCCGTTTGCGAACCACACGCGTACAGCATCACTTTCGCCGGGCGATGATCGGCATGACCGGCATGGCCATGACATTTGGCGCAGCCCTTCTGCTTCCACTGGCAGAAGCACAGGCGCTGCAATTCACCGCACCGCTGTTCGCCACGATCCTCTCGGTATTTCTTCTCCATGAGAAAGTCGGTGCCTGGCGTCTGTCGGCGCTCATTTTGGGGTTTACCGGAATCCTCATCATAACCCAGCCGGGACAGGTCGATATTCCGCTGCTTGGTCTGGCAGTCGGGCTTGGGTCGGCTTTCGCCATCGCCTTGCTTTCAATCCTGGTGAAGGACCTCAATCGTTCCGAAGAACCGTTGACGATCGTCTTTTACTTCGCCGCATTTACCAGCCCAATCCTGGCCCTCAGCCTGCCATTCGTCTCTGTCGCCCATGATGCGACTACCTGGATTCTTCTGATGCTGATGGGTCTGTGCGGCTTTGCCGGTCAGATACTGTTGACGATGTCGTTGAGGTTCGGGTCGGTCTCCAGCGTCATAGTCATGGATTATTCAGGGCTGGTGTGGTCGACACTGTATGGCGCGCTGTTGTTCGATCAGTTTCCGCCCGCCGCAACCTGGATCGGTGCGCCGCTGATCATAACCGCCGGGCTGGTCATCGCCTGGCGCGAGCATTCCCAGGTTCGTGCCACGATCAGGGCGGAAACCATGCTCGGTCGATGATGGAACCGAAGGCGGGAAAGTACGTTTGGCACGAGCAAGCTCACCGCAAGGCGCTGCTCTTCAAAAGGGACAACAAGATGGTACGCAAATTCATCCTCGCTCTGGCTATCAGCGGCATCGCCCTGACTGCTACCGCCTGTAACACGGTAAAGGGTGTTGGACGGGACATCGAATCGGTTGGGCAGGCCGCCGACGACGCCATGTAAAAAGCCGCGAAAAGAAGGGCCTCAGTCGCCCTTCTTGCGGTAGACCAGCATGAGATTGTTGGCGGGCATGGCGCTCCGCCGTGTGCGGGTGAAACCATTACCCGCCGCCAACATGTCCATGTCAGCAAGGGCGCGAATACCCCAGGCGGAATTGCGCGCCCTCAGACTGGCATCGAAATCCAGATTGGACGGGGCGGTATCGACGCCCTCTTCAAGATAGGGCCCGTAAAGTACGAGCGGCGCCCCCGCCGGCAATATCCTTGCGCCACCCGCAAACAGCCCCTCAGTCGCGCTCCATGGGCTGATATGCACCATATTGATGCATACGATGGCCTCCGCAGACTCGACCGGCCATGTTGCATCCGCTGCGTTGAGCGCCACTGGTTCGCGCAGGTTTGGCAGGTCCGCATCACCTCGCCATGTCGCGATGGAACTTCGCGCCGTGCCATCCGGGTCGCTTGGCTGCCAGGCAAGAGCAGGAAAACGTTCAGCAAAAAATACCGCGTGTTCACCAGTGCCGCTCGCCACCTCCAGAACCAGACCACTCTCGGGCAGTTCCTCCATGAGAATAGCGGCAATCGGCTCCCGATTACGGGCGGTCGCTGGAGCATGCCGTTTCATGTCATGCGCCCCTGTCTGCGCGCGCGCTTTTCACGAACGACAAGCCAGAGAAGCAAACCGGCCGGGCCCGCCAGCAGCGTCAACAACAGGACGGGCGCCTGCGCGAGCCGCGAGAATCCCTTGGCTTCGGCATCCTTGACGATCCAGATCCCGATAAACAGATCGAACGCGAGATAATGCGACCAGCCGATGGCAACGCCTGCATCGGTTTCAAACATCGCACGGATGCCATCGATCGAAAAAAAGCCGGCATTGGTCACATCACCGCCCGGCGCCGTCACGCCCGCCAATACCGCCCCAAACGCGACTGCGTATAACAGGCAAAGGATTCCCACCCCGCAATAAAGCGCAAACGCCAGGAGCACCGGCTTCCGCGGAAGCAGGATCAGCACCGCCCAGCTGGCAAGGGCAAGCAGATTGACGAGGGCGAGGTAAAACTCCCACATGAGTTCAGCTTTCGGCCACGGCGGGCGCGCCGATCTCAGCAGAGGCGACTGGCGGCTGCCTCCGCCACACAGCCGCAAGCAGGCTACCGATCAGGACATGACAGACGGAGGACAACGCGCTGGGCACAGGAGCCAAAGCAGCCTGAAGCGGGTTCGGAAATTGGGCAGTGAACGAAGGAGAGGAAGCCAGGGTCGCGCCAAGGCCACTGTTTTGCATTCCGACTTCAATGCCCACTGTTCGCTGTTCGGCACTGCCAAGGCCCAGCACGCGCGCCAGAAGATAGCCGAGCCCAAACCCGGACGCATGCAGCAGCAGGACTGAGAGCAGCAGTATCCCGAAATTTGCCTCGATCAGTGGCTTCGACTTCGCAATAATGCCGCCTACGATCAACACGACTGTCAAAACCGACAGCATCGGCGAGGCATTGGCTGCCAGCTTCGTGACCTTGGGCATGTAACGGTTGAGAAGCACCCCTGCGATAACCGGCAACAGAACAATCGCCACCATCTCGCGAAACAGGCTCCAGCGATCGATTTCGACGAACACGCCGGCCAGCCAGCCTGTCAGTAGCGGCGTCAACGCTATGGCAACAAGAGTCGACGCCATTGTCATCGTGACAGACAGCGCCACGTTTGCCCGCGCCATATAGGTTATCACATTCGAAGCCGTCCCACCGGGGCAACATGAAACAAGAATGAGCCCCACAGCGAGGCCAGGCGCCAGGCCAAGTGCATGGGCCAGCACCACGCCAGTCACTGGCATAATCGTGAATTGCAGGACAACGCCTGCCACCACACACCGTGGCATGGCGAATACGCGCCGGAAATCGTCGAACGAGAGAGTAATGCCCATGCCAAGCATGATGACGCCCAGCAGGACGCTGATCAGCGGCTGACCGAAAGGGCGGATAGAGCCGTCGGCGACCCATATGAAATGTTCCGGGACCAGCCACGCCCACAGCGTACCCATCACCGTCCACAGCGCAAAAAGATTGGTCGCGCGCTGGATCATCCGAAAATCCCCTCCCCCGTCGTCCGAGCAAACCCGATAGCAGGTCAGAGGTGTATCAGGCCAGCTTCCTCTCGGCCCGCTTGCCCTGAGCGACTTCCTTGTCTGCGAGATCCCGTTCGAAGCGCCGCGCCGCCCGCATTATGCTGTCATGCTCATGCACGAAACGCCCCCCCGCCTTTTCCTGCGCCAGTTCCAGAATCGCCTCCGCCATTCGCTTGGCGGAAATAGATCTCAACCGGCGATTTCCCCCTTGCAGGAACATATCCATGATCGGGCTGAACCACATCGCCAATTGTTCACGCGGGCGCGGATCCTCCACGCGATGCCCACGAAGGAGGCCCGGCCGAAGAATATCGAGGCGGCCAAAGCGCATCTTCTGCAAGGCATCCTCAACCTCGCCCTTCACGCGCAGATAGAGATGGCGGCTCCGCCGATCCGCTCCAATCGATGAAACGACAATCAGCTGCCGAATATCGGCGTCCCTGGTCGCACGAGCAACATCCAGAACCAGCTTCTCATCCACCGCACGAAAGGCATCTTCGTCCCGCCCGGCCTTGCGCCAGGTCGTGCCCAGTGCGCAGACGACAGCATCCGGTCGCATGGACTCGATAATCTCAGGCCAGTGTTCCGTACCGGCAACGAACATTTCCATTCGTGCGCCCTGGGGCAACGCCACTCTGCGACGAGCGACTGCAGCCAGCCGCACGGGTTCATAACCCACGGCACATGCCATCACTGCCTGACCGATCAACCCGGTTGCGCCAATCAACAGGATCCGTCGGCTAGACATTGCGCAAGCCCTCCGGAATCCTCCCGTAAATCGCCGCATAGCAATCGATCGCATAGCGATCCGTCATGCCGGCAATGAAGTCCACGATATGCCTGCTACGTTCCGGTTCATCTCCAGGGACCTGCGTTGCCCAGCCATCCGCCATCAAAGCCGGGTCCTGTTCATAGGCGGCGAACAGAGATGCAATCACTTCACGCGCCCGCTCTGCCGTGGCGACCTGATCGGGGTGATTATAGAGCCTCGCATACATGAACGATTTCAACGCCCGTTCCTGCGCAGCAAATTCAGGTGAGAAACCGGCAAGCGGCCGTCCGGCAGCCCGCACTTCGTTCACTGAATCCACACCGTTCAGCTGGGCCCGCGTATGGTCGAGCAGGTCATTGACCATCAGCCCGATCTGTCCGCGTACAAGTTCGCGCAGCTGGCTGTCGCGAGCGGCATGGGGAAAACGTTTTTCAACGGCTCTCCACTGATCCGCGACGAAATCCAGAGTGAGCAGATCGTCCAGTTGCAGGAACCCGGCACGCAGCCCGTCATCTATATCGTGATTGTCGTAGGCGATGTCGTCGGACAACGCCGCAACCTGCGCTTCGAGCGACGGCCAGCTGTTCAATTCCACCGGGAAAGCGGCGTCCAGCTCTTCCAGCGCCCAATTCGGTTGGGCAACCGGCCCGTTATGCTTGGCAAGGCCTTCCAACAGCTCCCATGTCAGGTTCAGGCCGACATGATCGCAATAGGGGCTGTCGAGCCGCATCAGCATGCGCATGGCCATGGCATTGTGATCGAAACCGCCGCGGTTCCGCAGCGCTCCGTCCAGCGCCTTTTCCCCCGCATGGCCAAACGGGGGATGGCCGATGTCGTGGGCAAGGCACAAAGCCTCTGTCAGATCTTCATCGAGGCCCAGCGCGCGGGCCACCACACGCCCCACTTGCGCGACTTCGATACTGTGCGTCAGGCGAACTCGGTAATGGTCGCCGTCAGGCGCAATAAACACCTGGGTCTTATGGCGTAGCCGGCGAAACGAGATTGAATGAATGATCCGGTCCCGGTCACGCTGAAACTCGCTTCGCGGTCCCCGGGTACCAGCCCGGTCTTCCGGAAATTCACGGCCGCGCGAAATCGCGGGATCAGAGGCATAGGGCGCGCGGTTCATGCGCTGTGCGAACTAGGCCCGGTGAAGGGTTAACGCAATGGGGTCATCAGTGAACACATGGCCGTTTTTGGAGCAACTTCACTCGTCACCCAAGATCCACGCCGCTGCTTTTTCCGCATGGATCCGCGTGCAGTCATAGATCGGCAGGACATTGGCGTCGACGTCCACAACCAGTTCCAGCTCGGTACAGGCAAGAACAATCGCCCGCGCCCCCTCCTGCGCCTTCACTGTAATGATCGTTTTCAGCGCGCGCTGCGCATCGCGGGTTACCTTGCCGCAGGTCAGTTGATTGTAAATGATCCGGTCAAGGGTCTCGGTGTTCTTCATGTCCGGCGGCAGCAAGTCGACTCCGTGGGCAACCAGCCTCTCGCGGTAGAAGCTTTCTGTCATCACATTGCTGCTGCCGATCAACGCTGCGGTTTTCACTCCGTCGCGGCCCATTCTTTCCCCAACACACTCGGCGATGTGAATGACGGGAATGTCGACCGCTTCGGCGACACGGTCGTAAACCTTGTGCATCGAATTCGCCCCGATCAGCAGGGCACCGACCCCGGCGTCGGCCAGTCTCTTGGCGGAATCGACCAGGATACCCCCTGCACGGTCCCAGTCTTCGCTGCTGGTCAGACCTCGCAGATTGGTGAAATCGAGATTTTCGAGGAGCATCGGCGCGCTCGCGTGAGGGTCGCGACGCAATTGAATGATGCGATTGATATGTTCGTAGTATGTCCGGGTGGAGACCCAGCTCATGCCGCCGATCAGGCCGAGTTTACGCAATGCGGTGTTTCCCTGCTGTGCCCTTAGTGAATCCGTACCAATTAAGGCCATATCAACCTTGCTACAACGTTACCCGTGACAATGGCCGGGCGTTAGATCGGGCCTCTCGTGCGATCACTGGAGACAGAAAAAGGCGGCTCCAGATATGGAACCGCCTCTTTTCACTGAAAAATCACAAAGCCGCGCGTCAGAGCGACTTGATGATTTCCTCAACCATTTTCTTGGCATCGCCAAGCAGCATCATGGTCTGGTCCATATAGAACACATCGTTATCGACCCCGGAATAACCGACACCGCCCATGGAACGCTTGATGAAGAAGATCGTCTTTGCCTTGTCCACATCGAACACCGGCATGCCATAGATCGGGCTCGACTTGTCGCTCTTCGCTGCTGGATTAACAACGTCATTCGCACCGATGATGAAAGCGACATCGGCCTGTGCGAACTCGCTATTGATATCTTCCAGCTCAAACACCTCGTCATACGGGACATTGGCCTCGGCCAGCAGCACGTTCATGTGGCCAGGCATACGCCCCGCTACCGGGTGAATCGCGTATTTTACGTTGACGCCTTCTTCCTTCAGCAGATCGCCCATCTCACGCAGCGTATGCTGCGCCTGTGCGACGGCCATGCCGTAGCCCGGAATAATGATGACGTTTTGCGCTTCCTTCAGCAGGAAAGCCGCATCTTCCGCACTGCCCCGCTTCCAGGGACGATCGGACTTGGCCGCTCCGGCACCGCCCGATCCGCCATCGTCCGCACCGAAACCGCCAGCAATCACCGAAATGAAGCTGCGATTCATTGCCCGGCACATGATGTACGACAGGATCGCACCCGAAGAACCCACCAGCGCGCCGGTAATGATCATCGCGGTGTTATGCAGCGTGAAGCCCATCGCCGCCGCGGCCCAACCCGAATAGGAATTGAGCATGGAAACAACCACCGGCATGTCTGCGCCGCCGATCGGGATGATCAGCAGGAAACCGATGATAAACGACAGCAACGTGATCGCGGCAATCACTTCGATCGACTGATCGGTAGTGAAATACCCCGTCAGACCCACGATCAGCGCCAATGTGCCGAGATTGATGATATGGCGGCCCGGAAGCATGATCGGCGCACCGCTCATCTTGCCGGCGAGTTTCAGGAAAGCGATCACCGAACCGGAGAAGGTGATCGCGCCGATGGCGATACCGAGGCCCATTTCCACCCGGCTGACCGGATTGATCGTCCCATCGGGCAACAGAATGCCGAACGCATCCGGGTTGAAGTAGGCAGCAAGCCCCACCAAAACCGCGGCCAGGCCGACGAGCGAGTGAAATGCAGCGACAAGCTGGGGCATGTCGGTCATCGCAATCTTGCGGGCGATGACGAAACCGATCCCGCCACCAATCGCAATCGCAATCGCGATTTCCGGCAAGGTCGCTACCGAATGGGTCACCAGAGTCGTAACCACCGCGATCAGCATGCCGATCATGCCGAAGCGATTGCCCCGACGCGAAGACGCAGGTGAACTCAGCCCCCGCAGCGCGAGAATGAAGAGTACGCCCGAAATGAGATAAGCGATCAATGCCCACGCAGGCAGCGGCATATGCGCCGCAGCGTCCGCAATCGAGGCATTCCCCACATGCAGCGGAAGATCGCCTGACGCGAAATCGGCAGCTTGCGCTGTCGTGGCCAGAAATGCCGACAGCCCCGCAAAGGCAGAAGCCCAACGCACTGCGCCCGAGCGCAACAACTGGTGCCCCGCCCGTGCGGGAGACAGGAAGCGAGGAGAGCCCATTATTTGCGCTCCTTCTTCTTGTACATTGCGAGCATGCGCTCGGTAACGGCGAAGCCGCCAAAAATGTTGATGCTGGCCAGCACCACCCCAGCAAGGCCAAGCCATTTGGCCACCGGGCTGCCCGCTGCGGCCGCAGCGATCAGCGCCCCAACGATAATGACCGAAGAAATCGCGTTGGTCACCGCCATAAGCGGCGTGTGAAGAGCCGGAGTAACCGACCACACCACATAATACCCGACGAAGCAGGCCATTACGAAGATCGAAAGGATATTGATGAAGTCCATGACTTAGTTATTCCCTCTCACCCGAGCAGCCGTTCGTTAACGACCTTGCCGGCTTGCGTAAGCCGCACGGCATTGCCGATTTCCTCGTCCAGCACGGGTTTGCCCGCCTCATTGTCCCAGAAGGCCGACAGGAAATTATAGAGATTGCGCGAAAACAGGGCCGAAGCATCCGCCGCAAGATGGGCCGGCGTGTTCGAGTAACCCATGATCTTGACGCCGTGTTTCTCGACGACCTGATCGGCAACCGAACCCTCGACATTCCCCCCTTGCCCAACCGCGAGATCGAAAATCACGCTGCCGGGCTTCATCGTCGCGATCTGTGCATCGGAAATCAGCCGCGGAGCGGCACGACCCGGAATCAGCGCCGTCGTGATTACGATATCCTGCTTGGCAATGTGGGACGATACCAGTGCAGCTTGCGCCTTCTGGTATTCTTCCGACATTTCGGTGGCATAGCCACCCTGCCCTTCACCCTCGATGCCAGCGACTTCTTCCACGAAGATCGGCTTGGCACCAAGTGATTGAATCTGTTCCTTCGTCGCGGATCGCACGTCGGTTGCTGAAACTTGCGCGCCCAGACGGCGCGCTGTCGCGATCGCCTGCAAGCCGGCAACACCCACGCCCATGACGAAGACCCGCGCGGCGGTAATCGTGCCCGCCGCAGTCATCATCATCGGAAAGGCACGCCCGTAAGTATCGGCCGCCGCGATGACAGCCTTGTAACCGGCGAGGTTCGACTGGCTCGAAAGCACGTCCATGGATTGCGCACGCGTGATACGCGGCATGAATTCCATCGCCAGCGCCTCGATTCCGGCGGAAGCATAAGAATCGATTCGCGCCCTTTGCCCGAAGGGATCGAGCACAGCGGCCAGCCACACGCCCGGCTTCGCCCCGGCCAGCAGCGCCGGGTCCGGCCCCTGAACACCGAAAACGATGTCGGCATCCTTGACGACACTATCCAACGGCCCCACTTCTGCCCCGGCTTCCCGGTAGACAGCGTCGCCGATGGATGCTCGTTCGCCTGCGCCCTGCTCGACCGCCACAGCAGCACCGAGCGCGATAAATTTCTTTACCGTCTCGGGAGTTGCGGAAACACGGCTTTCTCCTGCGGCCCGTTCCTTGAGGACCGCAATCCTGGTCTGACCTGCCATCAATTAGCGATCAGGACGATAACCAGCAGAGCAACCAGCGCACAAATCGGCGTTGCCCATTTCACCAAGGTAACGAAGTTTTCGTAGGATTGTTCTGCGGCCTTCATGTTATTCCCAGAAGCCATAAATCGCCTTCCCCAGTTCAATAAAAGCGGCCAATCCGAGGCCGCATCGCGCCTGCTCTAGCTTTCCGTCGCCTGTCGTCAAGGCTCGGTTTGATTGAGTGATCCGACTTACCCCCAAGCCAACCGCTGACCCGGTGGTAAGCTTAATCAGCTCTTTACTCCCCCGCGTTATTCGTCGGTCCGTACCAATTAGGGACAGATGAGGACCATGAGCGAAAGCGAAGAGCGACTGTTGATGCTGATCGACGATGAACCGGCACAGAGCCGGCTGATCAGTGCGCTCGCCGCACGCGAAGGCTGGCGGTCATTGATCGTGCGCGATTCGGAAACGGCCATTGCCACGCTCGGCACACGCCAGGGCATGCAATTGGGTGCGATCATCCTCGACCAATGGGTTCCTGGCGATGACGCCTGCGCTCTAATTTCCGAATTGAAATCGCGACGCCCGGCCTTGCCGATCCTGATGCTGACCACCAGTGCCAGCCCATTGCTGGCAGTCGAAGCCATGCGCGCAGGCGCGACGGACTATCTCGTCAAGCCGGTTTCGCCCGACCGCCTCATGCAGGCGCTGCGCAGCGCAACGACCCGTGAAGCACCTCGTGACGAGTTGCAGCCGCTGACGGAAAAGATCGCAGCGACTCTGGATTTCGATGCCATGATCGGCACCAATGCCGAATTTCGCACTGCCCTGGCGAAAGCTGCGAAAGCCGCGCGTGGCCATGGAAGTGTCCTGATCGAAGGAGAGAGCGGAACCGGCAAGGAGATGCTCGTTCATGCCATGCATGCAGCCAGTCCCCGAGCGAAAAATCAGCTGCGCATTGTCAACATCGGCGGTATCCCGGTCAACTCCGTGGAATCCGTGTTGTTCGGCCATGAAAAAGGTGCCTTTCCCGGCGCATTCGACCGCCAGATCGGCGCGCTGCAGCATTGCGACGGCGGCACCCTGGTACTCGATGAGATCGACCGCCTCCCGCCGACAGCGCAAGACCGGCTGGCCGAAGCTCTGAAAACGCAACAGGTTCGGCCTATCGGCGCGCAGCACCGCTTCCGCGTGGATGTCAGGATCATTTCGGCGAGCAACTGGCCATTGGAAGAGCTGGTGGCAGCTGGGGCTTTCCGTCCCGATCTCTATGAAGCACTGTCCAATACCCGCGTCGTATTGCCTCCTCTGCGTGCACGACCGGGGGATATCCCAGCCCTGACCCGCTATTTTCTCCACCACATCGGGGAGCAACCGGGCCTGCGCCCGCTCAGTATCACCGATGGCGCTCTCGCGCTGCTTTCTGCCTACGACTGGCCGGGTAACGTGCGCCAGTTGCAGGCGACGCTGTTCCGCGCGGCTGTGTTCTGCGACGGGGATGCTCTCACCGCGCAGGATTTCCCGCAGCTGTCCGAGCTGCTGGGAGATACGCAAGCCTCGCTTAACAACGCGCAGGACGGTGTCGGAATCGAGCTATATACCGAAGACGGCAATTTGCGGCCGCTAGAAGAGATTGAGGCCGATGTTATTCGCCTTGCCATCGGCCACTATCGCGGCCGGATGAGCGAAGTGGCCCGTCGCCTCGGCATCGGGCGTTCTACCCTTTACCGGAAGCTGGGGGATCTGGGGATCGAAGGCTCCAACGCGGCCTGACAAACCGTCATTCCGTAGGGGGCTCGATCCACAGTCGCTATTGCGTTTAGAGGGCCGGCAATTCGCTGAAATCGGTGAGCGCACCATCCCGCAGCCCGCGCCAGACATCGCGTGCCTGCACGGTTTCAGCCACATCGTGAACCCGCAACAGCTGCACACCGGCATTCATGCCGTGGATGGCGACTGCCACTGAACCGCCCAGCCGTTCATGGACTGGCGCTTCATTGGCAAGCGCACCGATAAACCGTTTGCGACTGGCCCCCAGAAGCAAAGGCTGCCCCAACGCATGATAAAGCGGTAACGCGTTCAGCACCGCAAGGTTATGTGCCAGCGACTTGCCGAAACCGACACCAGGGTCGAGAATAATCTTCTCGCGCGCAATGCCCGCTGCAATGGCCGCATCGCGCCGCTGCTTGAGCCAGTCGAACACATCAAGGGCTGGATTGGTGTATTCGGCACAGGCGTGAAGGTCTTCCCCCTCACCGGGTGCATGCATCAATATCACCGGGGCGCCACGGGCCACTGCGAATTCAAGCGCACGCGGGTCATGACGCAAGGCCGAGACATCATTGATGACATGCGCCCCAGCCTCAAGCGCCGCCTCCATGACACCGACACGGCGTGTATCGACGCTGATAGCTGCGCCCATCGAAGACAGGCTTTGCACTGCCGGAACGACGCGCTTCAGTTCATCGCCTTCCCATACGGCAGCCGCGCCGGGCCGGGTGCTCTCCCCCCCGACATCGACGATTGCTGCCCCGCGTTCGAGCATTGCAGCAGCGTGATTGCGCGCCTCCTCCGGATTATCGAGGAACTTACCGCCATCGGAGAAACTGTCCGGCGTGACATTGAGAATACCCATGACCTGCGGCTGATCGAGCCGGATGGTACGTTCGCCGCATTGCAGGGGGGCGTGGACAGTCTGGAGCCCAGCCCACTGCGCTGCCCCCTCAGCAGCCAGATCGGCCGGCAGACAGGTCAGCGCATCCTGCATGTTGGCAACCGAAACCCGTTCCCGTGACAGGATCTTGTCATTTTGCCGCACGATCAGAGCAAAGCGGTGCGCATAGACCATGCCACCACCAAGCCGGATCGCTTCTCCCTCTTCACTTTGCGGGCTGGGGGTAAGACCGATCGGACGGATATAAAGCTGCTGGGTCACAACACGGCACCCTCACGCCGCGATTGCTGCTGCGGCCACGCAAATGACAGTGGGCAGATCAATCTTCCACGCTCAGCAAATAAAGCTGGCGCAGTGCATCGAGGGGTTTCACCGCACCGTCATGTTCAAGGTGCCAGAAGGTCCAGCCGTTGCAGCTTGGCGCACCCTGCAGTGTCTTGCCGACGCCATGGATCGAGCCAATGTTGTCCTTGCCGCTCTCCAGAGAACCGTCCGCCCGCACTGTCGCAGCCCAGCGGCGCTGCTTGTCGAACACCTGCGTCCCCGGCGGGATCAGTCCGGCCTCAACCAGTGCGCCGAATGCCACACGAGGCGCATCCTTGCGGCTCTGCATGGTCGTCAGTGAACTTTCGTCCAGCGGCAAGGCCATCTCGATCCGCTCCAGCGCTGCTTCGCGATAGCCTCCTTCACGTTCGCAGCCGATCCATTCCCGGCCAAGACGCTTCGCCACCGCACCGGTCGTGCCTGTACCGAAAAACGGATCGAGCACGACATCGCCTTTTTCCGTGGTCGCCAGCATGACCCGGTAGAGCAATGCCTCCGGCTTCTGCGTCGGGTGGACCTTATGTCCCCCCTTCTTCAGCCGTTCCTGACCACTGCAAATCGGTATCACCCAGTCCGACCGCATCTGCAGTTCGTCATTAAGCGTCTTCATAGCACGGTAGTTGAAATGGTATTTTGCCTTCTCACCCATGCTCGCCCAGATCAGCGTTTCGTGCGCATTGGTAAAACGGGTGCCACGGAAATTCGGCATGGGGTTCGATTTCCGCCAGACGATGTCGTTGAGTATCCAGAACCCCAGATCCTGCAAGATCGCACCGACGCGGAAAATGTTGTGATAGGACCCGATGACCCACAGGGCCCCATCCGGCTTCAGGATGCGCCGCGCCTCCGTCAACCAGTCTCGCGTGAACCCGTCATAGACCGCGAAGCTGTCGAACCTGTCCCATTCGTCAGTCACGGCATCGACATGGCTGCCGTCCGGGCGATTGAGGTCGCCGCCAAGCTGGAGATTATACGGCGGATCGGCAAAGATCAGATCAATGCAATTATCCGGCAGCGAACGCATCGCTTCGACGCAATCGCCATCGAGAATCCGCCCCAGAGGCAACTCCGCCTTGGCAACCGCTCGCGCCTTTTTGGGCTCTGCGCGCGCTGGCGCGCGAACCTTTGTCAGTACCTGAACCATCCGTATTCAAACCCCCTTAGTTATCCACAGGGTGAGTCTTCGCGGACTCCGCGTCAAGCTCGGATCGTCACAGTATCTTCGCAAAGCATTCTTAAGTGCCTGCTAATGCGATGAGAACACAAGGAGTCCCACACAGCATCTGGAGTCTGGGAACGGTGCGCGGACTCGATATCTAGGGGTGTGGCACGAAGGACTCTCAACCCGATTTTTTTGTGGTCAGAGAGATTTCGCGCTCGATCCCGATTGCTTCCAGAAAGGCAGCGTCATGGCTGACCACCAATAGCGCGCCATCCCATGCCGCCAAGGCACGTTCCAGTTCCTCTATCGCATCAAGATCGAGATGATTGGTCGGCTCGTCCAGAACCAGCAATTGCGGCACCCGCGGCCCGGAACAGACAACTGCCAGCCCTGCCCGCAATTTTTCACCCCCGCTCAACGTGCCTGCCGGACGCAGCGCCTCACGGTTGCGGAATGCGAAACGAGCAAGGATTTCATGCGATTTATGTATCGTTATTTCAGGATAGTAAGAGCGAATATTATCAACCAGTGTGAGATGGGGATCGAGCAGCTGCACATGTTGGTCCAGCATGGCAACGGCGCCACTCGTGCGCCGGACCATTCCCGACGCAGGGCGATCCTTGCCTGTCACCACACGCAACAGACTGGTCTTGCCACTCCCATTCGACCCGGCCAACGAAACGCGTTCCGGGCCGGTTAGAGACAGGGAAATGGGCCCCGCAACCCGCTTTCCTGCCCGCTCGATCGTGACGTCCCGCATTTCCAGCACAACGCGATTGGCGGGCAAGCCACTGGCTGGCAGTGCAATCGTCAATGGCGTTACAGCCGCAACCCGTTTGCGGGCATGATCGAGCGTTTCCAGCACTTCCTGTGTCTGCCGTTCCGCCAGCAGCCTGTTCCCCGCCGCAGTGTGTTCGGCCCGTTCCCTCCGTTTACTGAGCAGTATTTTCGGCTGATCCCCCCGCGCCTTGACCGCCCGCCCGGCCTTGTCCCGCCGCGCCTGCTTTTCCACCTGCCGCTGGGCTGCCTGCGCCTGTTGACCAACTGCGCGTTTCGCCCGGTCGAGTTCCGCCTCCGCCCGTTCCCGCGCCGCATCCCGCGCGGCCGCAAAACTGCTCCAACCGCCGCCATGAACAGTCACGCCTGTTGGCGTGAGTTCCGCGATGCGATCCATCTGCTCCAGCAATGCCCGGTCATGGCTGGCGACCAATGCCCCTCCCTGCCAATCGCGCAGCAAGACATGTATCGCCTCTCGTCCAACCTGGTCGAGATTGTTGGTCGGTTCATCCAGCAGGAGCAGGTCCGGTCGCTCCACCATGAGGCGAGCCAGGCCCAACCTTGTTCTTTCTCCACCGCTCAGGCTTGCGACGTCACGCTCCACCTCAAGGCCGGACAGACCGGCAGCAGCCAGCGCCTGTTCCAGTCGTTCAGGGAGGTCCCATTGCGCAAGGGCGGCATCGTCAGCCGAACCGACACCGTGCTCCAGCCTCGCCATCGCCCCAATTACCTCGGCAATACCGAGCGCCTGCGCAACGTTGCCATCGGACGGCTGTACCTGTTGCAGAAAACCGGCTGTCCCATGGGACGTCACTGTTCCCGAGGCAGGCTCGCGCAGTCCGGCCGCAATAGCCAGCAGAGTTGATTTACCGCAGCCGTTGCGGCCGACAAGCCCGACACGTTCGCGCCCCAGCGCGAGAGTGAGTTCCGGAAAGAGTGGGGTTCGATCAGGCCGAGTGGCAGAGAGGCGATCGAATACGAGAAGAGAAGACATAGGACACCATGGAAGCAGCTTGGAAAATCGGTTCAATTTCCATGCTGTTGTTCACGATGCCTTACTCCTTCTCACACGTTCGAAAGGTCCCTTTATCAGAACATGGCCAGTTGCGCCACCGGGGCGAAGCTTCGTCGATGCAGCGGTGTCGGGCCATGCGTCCGCAAGGCCGCCATGTGCTCTTTCGTCCCATAGCCCATGTTGCGTTCCCACCCGTAATGGGGGTGCTTGAGCGCAGCTTCCCGCATCAGGCGATCACGATGTTCCTTGGCAATTATCGAAGCTGCGGAAATACAGGGTTCCAGCCCGTCGCCGCCCACCAGCGCACGCGCGGGCCAACGCCAGCCTTCACACCGCCCCGCAGGCGTCAGGTTACCGTCGATCAGTACATCCTCCGGGTCCCCGCCCAGTTCGGTACACAACCCCGCCATCGCCCGCGTCATGGCCAACATGGTTGCGGCGAAGATATTCAGCCGGTCGATCTCCTCCACATCGGCAATACCGAGCGCCCAATGGCAGGTTCCCTTGATCGACTCTTCCAATGCGGCCCGGCGCTTGGCCGACAGCTTCTTGGAATCGTCAAGCCCGGTAGGCGCGTTGCGCCCGAGCACGACGGCAGCCGCGATGACCGGGCCGGCAAGCGGCCCTCGCCCGGCTTCGTCCACACCGGCGACAATACCCTGCTGAGCGGAGAAGAGGAGCCTGCCCATAGCCTCGTCATCGCCGCAAGCAGCAGCCAAGCACAAGGGGAGCGGGCGCGATATCCACGCCCAATAGCCGATCCGATAGTTCGTTCAGGCAGGTGGCAGGCCGGGATCGATCCCTGTTTTCTCGATCGAGACATCCCACAGACGGCGAGCCGTTTCCGGGTCCGTCGCGGCTTTCACCCGCTTCGCGAGTCCCGACGGGCCACGCATCTCACCCATTCCTTGCGGCCCATAGTATCCACCCGCCACCACAGCGGGATCGGTGGCCGCCTGCAATGTCGGCCATGCGCCCATTTCCGCCGTATTGAGCATCCAGCCGAAGAAGCGAATGAAGAATCTGAACCCTGCGGAATTGCGCCCAAGTTCAGTAGCCGCGACACCGGGATGACATCCAACTGCCATTACAGGAGAGCCGGATGCCCGCAAACGCCTGTCCAACTCGTAAAGAAACAGCAAGTTTGCAAGCTTGCTGTCGGCGTAGCGCTGTGAAGTCTTGTAGCTCTTGCGCGCGTCCAGGTCGTCCCAGTCGATCTTGCCGAACCGGTGCGCAAGACTTGCCGTCACAACTACCCGCGAACCGGGCGTCTCCGACAATTTGGGCAACAACAGGGACGTCAGAGCGAAGCAGCCCAGATGATTGACACCAAATTGCGGCTCGAAGCCCTGGGCGGTGTGAACCAGAGGCGGGTACATGACGCCCGCATTGTTCACCAGTGCATCAATCCGGGGTTCTGCCGAAACCTGCTCTGCCGCAGCTCGCACACTGGCCAGGTCCCCCTGATCGAGTTTCAAAAAAGTGAGATCGGCATCAGGCGTTACCTCACGGATACGCACCATCGCCGCCTTTGCCTTGTCACGGTTCCTGCAGGCCAGAACGACCCGTGCACCGCGCGCTGCCAGAACCGCAGAAGCCGAGAACCCAAGGCCGGCGTTGGCGCCGGTCACTACGAAACACTTGCCCTCTTGCGATGGCACGTCCGCTTCAGTGAACGCCATTGTCATTCTCCCCCACATCACCTCTGATTGAAGTGATCTGTCTACCATGTAACCGTCGGGGCACAGGTTGTCTCCGGTTCACAGGTATTTTCATAATCGTCCGGACCTCTGAGCCCGGTAGTGCGTTATGCGTGGCATGATCCACCTTCGCCTGCACTCGATCCTTTCCCCACTCGTTTTCGTGCTCGCCGCCTGCGGGGTCGAGCCAGCAACGGACAGGCAGGCCTCAGCCGCCGAACCGGAAAGCGCATCAACCGCCACCCCCGTAATGGGTCATGCGTCCGATGTCTTCGACGTGGCCCCCCATGGCGATTTCGACGAACCATGGGCAATGGCGTTCGTTCCCGGCACCAACGTGTTGATGATTACGCAAAAGGCAGGGACAATCGCAGGATACGACACGGAAACCGGTCGGAAGATCACCGTGTCGGGCGCTCCGAAAGTGGATTATGGCGGACAAGGCGGGCTCGGTGACATTGCCTTCCTTCCGGGTGAGGAAGCCGCTGACCTGAATCCACGGACAATCTATCTCAGCTGGGCTGAAGCGGGCGAGAAGGATACCCGTGGCGCGGCCGTCGGCAAAGGGCGCCTCGTCTGCGCCGAACAAGGCAGCTGCGCCATTCGGGACCTGCAGGTAATCTGGCGCCAGTTTCCCAAAGTGACTGGCCGGGGGCATTATTCCCACCGCCTCACCTTCTCCCCAGACGGTAAATACCTGTTCGTCGCTTCCGGAGAACGGCAGAAGCAGGAACCTGCTCAAGATATTTCAAACACGCTCGGCACAATCGTGCGCCTCAATCCCGATGGTAGTGCCGCTGACGGCAATCCGCTCGCAGGGCGCGACACGCCCAGCCATGAGGTTTGGTCTTATGGCCATCGCAATATCCTCGGCCTGCGCTTCGACCCACAGGGGCAGTTATGGGACGTCGAACATGGCCCTGCGGGCGGCGATGAACTGAACCTCGTCGAACCGGGCAAGAACTATGGCTGGCCCGTCGCGTCAGACGGCGATCACTATAACGGCACGCCGATCCCGAACCACTCCGAACGCCCGCAATTCGCTGCCCCGGCAGTGAGCTGGACGCCGGTAATCGCCCCCGGAGACCTGCTGTTCTACACTGGCAGCCTGTTTCCCGACTGGCGTGGACAGGCGCTGATTCCCGGCCTGAAATCCAAGGCTCTCGTGCGCGTCTCAGTCAACGGCGCAAAAGCGATGGAACTGGCCCGTTATGGTTTTGGAGAGCGGCTGCGCGCAATCACTCAGGGACCCGACGGAGCAATCTGGGTGGTCGAGGATGGCAAGGGCGCGAACCTGCTCAAGCTCACGCCGCGCTGATCCTGACCGAAAAACATCGACATTCCTCTTACGCGGCCCTATCCGCGCGCGGCCCATGGCTGACCTGATTCCCCTTGCCGACATAGATCCCGCACTGATCGAGGAGTTGCTGGACCGCGCCTTCGAACCGGAGCGGCACAAGCGCACCGCCTATCGCATTCGAGAGGGGATGGACTGGCTGCCGGGGCTTAGTTTCGCCGCACTGGATGAAGACGGCTATCTGGTCGGGACAATCCAGTCATGGCCGGTCGCGCTAGCCGATCCGGAAGGTCGCAATCACCCGATGGTCATGGTCGGCCCGGTCGCAGTGGTGCCTGAACATCAGGGGGAAGGCTATGGCAAGGCCCTGATGCTCGCCCTGATCGGCGCGCTGGACGAACGTGCCCCCCTGCCCCTGGTCATGATCGGGGACGAGGATTACTACGGCCGCTTCTTCGGCTTTTCCGCCGCGCCCACTCAAGGCTGGCAGGTCCCCGGCCCGGTCGACCCGAAGCGTTTGCTGGTACGGTGCGACAATCCCGGCGTTCTCCCTCGCGAAGGCATGTTGGGGCCTTGGCGCGGCTGATCGCTTCTGGCATCGGGGTCTGAAGAACAGACTGGAACCGATGCCTTACGAACCGCCCCCCGAACTGGCTTCCCTCACGCTGGAAGAAATTGCCGCACTGGCCGAGGCGCAAGGTCTGCCTCCCGTGGATCAATGGCAACCGCAACACAGCAGCGACAGTCTCATGCGCATCGCCGCGGATGGGCGCTGGTTCCATGACGGCGGCGAAATTACCCGCCCTGCCATGGTCCGCGCCTTTTCCTCTCTCTTGTGGCGTGACGAAGCAGGCCAGCATTGGCTGGTCACGCCGGTGGAAAAACAGTCCATCGAAGTGGAAGACGCAGCATTTATCGCCACTGACGTTGTGCAGCAGGACGGCACTCTCGCCTTCCGGCTCAACACCGGCGACACGGTCATCGCCGGGCCTGGCCATCCGATTATCGCGCGGGGCGATCCCGATACGCCCGCCCTGTATATCGGCGTTCGCCATGGCACAGAGGCTCGCCTCAACCGCAGCACATATGGGCAGCTTGCCGAAATGGCGCTCCAAAACGGCGAGATGGCCGTTACCAGCCAAGGCATGCGCTTCCCGCTGGTGCCTGCATGAGCATGCTTGTCGAACGCTTACGCTCGCTCCACACGGCAGGGCACGCTGTCGCTGCCGACATGGAGGACGAAGCTTCCGCCTTTCCTTCGGGCACGTTCCGGCCCGCTGCCGTCCTTGCCGCGATTACGGAACGCGAGCGACCGGGCTTCCTGTTCATCCACCGGCCCAGCAATATGCGCTCCCATCCGGGGCAGGTGGCCTTTCCCGGCGGCAAGATCGACGGCGATGAAACACCGGTGGAAGCCGCTCTGCGCGAGGCATGGGAAGAACTCGGCATTCGCGAAAGCGATGTCACGGTGATCGGGCAAAGCGACCTTTACCGGACAGGCTCGGGCTTTGCCGTGACCCCTGTCGTCGCCGTGGTTCCGCCCGACATAAAGCTTGAACCCAATCCGACCGAAGTCGCCCAATGGTTCGAGGCGCCGGTCGATTTTGTATTCAACCCCGCCAACCAGCAACGCAAATACAAGGTCTGGAACGGTATAGAGCGCGGATACACAGAGATCATGTGGCAGGACCACCGCATCTGGGGCGTGACAGCGGGGATCATCGCCAATCTGTCCAAACGCATCGCGTGGGGGGATTTCGGCAATGGCTGAGTATCTCCCAGCGGCCGCGTGGACCGCTCGCGAAGACCTTGCCGCGCTGGTTGCCGCGCTTGGCGATGGCAATGCCCGCTGGGTCGGCGGCGCAGTGCGTGACACGTTGCTGGGCGTAGAGGTCAAGGACGTGGACTGCGCAACGCCACTCCCGCCCGAAGAAGTGATCCGCCGCCTGAAACACGCAACCATCACCACAGTGCCGACCGGCATTGACCATGGAACGGTCACCGCCGTGCTTCCCGAAGGCAACGTGGAAATCACCACGCTGCGACGCGACATTTCGACCGATGGGCGCCGCGCGACCGTGGAATATGCCGAGGAATGGCACCACGACGCCGACCGGCGGGATTTCACGATCAACGCGCTCTACGCAGATCCGACGACGCTGGAAATTTCGGATTTCCATGACGGGCTGGCCGATCTCGTCGCGCGACGCGTCCGTTTCATTGGCGATGCCCATGAACGCATCCGTGAAGACCATTTGCGGATCCTGCGCTATTTTCGGTTTCAGGCCCGTTTCGGTGCCGAGCTTGATCCAGCGGCAGAGGCCGCTTGCAAGGAACTCGCCGGCACGTTGAAAGGTCTCAGCCGCGAACGGGTTGCGATGGAACTGCTCAACCTGCTCGCCCTGCCCGACCCATCGGCGACTGTCGCCCGCATGCGATCACTCGGCGTGCTGCCAGTCATTCTCCCCGAAGCGGGGAATGCGCAGATTGCCGTGCTGGAGCGGCTCATCGCTGCCGAGCGTGCGGCAAACGTTTCGCCGGACCCTCTGCGCCGTCTTGCGGCTCTCCTGCCAGCAGCAGAACCGGTGGCCGACAATGTCGCAGCACGGCTCCGCCTGTCAGGAAAGCAGCGCAAGCGGCTTTCCTGTATTGCAGAGCGGCAGGACGCCGACGGAACAGATCCCCGCGCCCTCGCTTACCGGGAAGGGCTGGAATGCGCCGTCGACCGGCTCCTGCTTGGCGGCTTCGCCATTACCCCGATAACACATTGGGAAATACCGAATTTTCCACTCAAAGGCGGAGACATCGTTGCTCGCGGCGTCAAGGCCGGCCCCTTGGTCGCACGAACCTTGCGCATGGTCGAAGCCCAATGGGTCGAGGAAGGTTTCCCGGGCCCCGAGCGGGTACAGGAACTCCTTGAGGCCTTATTGGCCCAGTCCTGATGCTTCGGCTGCATGAATAGCGGCCGCAAACTTTCCTTGTCGGAATTGGGGCGGAGGCACTCTTGGCTGGCATGGTAATCTCTTGGCCCGAGCCCGACAGCTTTGACCTAAGCAAACAATAGTGCGTTTTACAGAACTTGATGCGCTGCGGCTTCGAACAGAGCAAGCTCAGGGTTGACCTTCCAAATGCAGCGGGGCGTTTCTATTCCAAGTTGCTATTGCGACATAAACGTCTCGAATGCTTGGGGGGCCAGATGAGAGTTTATCACTTCCTAGACCGCAAATATGGGCTGGAGAACATTAACCAACGTCGTCTCAAAATCGCGACACTCGATGATCTAAACGGCCCATTCGAAATGTTTGCGCTGTCGCTCCGCGATCCTGAGTTGCGGCAGGCATTTCAAGCGATGAAATCCCAAATGTCTCAGCTGGCCGGCATGCTTTGTTTCAGCCGCAGTTGGCGAAATCCGGTACAATGGAGTCATTACGCCGAGCGCCACCACGGTATGTGCCTAGGCTTCGACGTTCCAGACGACCTCCTCACAAGGGTAGCCTATAGTCGGAAGCGATTGCCGATTGATCGGGCATTGCTCGAAGGCCCCGACGCTAAGGCATTGATGCGAACAGTAGCCAGCACGAAATTCAGTCATTGGCGTTACGAAAATGAGGTCAGGTTGTTCGTTGCGTTGGAGGATCGTGATGCGGAGACCGGTCTTTGGTTTCGGGATTTCGATGCCGACCTGGCGCTTAAGGAGGTGATCGTAGGCCAAGTGTGCGACGTTACAAGGAGCCAGCTTGGCAACGCGTTGGGCGATCTCAACGCCACCGTCACAAAGCGAAAGGCGCGCCTGCCATTCCAACGTTTCGCCGTAGTGAACCAGATGCGCGCCGACCTTTGGAAATGAGCAGCTAGACTTCAGGGTCTTACCCCAGAATGGTGAATTGTGGGTCAAAAAGGGGATTACGCTTAGGCTAACAATGAACGAAGGAGTCAATGGCTGGGTCTCACCTTCCCAACAGCGGTAAGTGTTCCATGCAATGCCCCTCACCTCCATCAAGTTACGTTTTTCCGCCATTTACGGTTGCCATTCACCGCCAATGATGGGACAGGTCCCTTGTCAGAACGGAACGGGTTTGCGGGCTGTCCTGCATTGGCAGGGTGGTGTGTCCAGCAACTGTGCTGGAACGACTTTCCGCATGGAGCCGGGCATTGCGCCCGCTTCCACCCCTTACGGCGGCAATATGCTGCCAGGTGACCGCATCTCTCGCCGTCGCCACACAGCGCACCACTCCCGCGCTCAGACCCGTTTCCTTTCGGCATGGAAGTCCTGAAGGTAACGTATTGGAGTATATAATGAAATTTTCTAAACTGGCCGCAATCGCGGCGCTTGCCACGGCTGGCGTTCCTGCCTCCGCATGGGCTCAGGCGCCGGCAGAAGCGAACCAGGGGGCAACGCTCACTGCCGGTGCGACGGTCTATGACCCGCAGGGTGAAGTGGTAGGCACGATTGCCGAAATCCGCGACGATGTCGTGATTATCGATACCGGCACGAACAAGGCAACCTTGGGTGCCGCATCTTTCGCTGACGGCCCGAACGGCCCGATGATCGGCGCCACCAAGGCCGAACTGGACTCTGCCGTAGAAGCAGCAGCAGCCAAGGCCGCGGCCGCACTCGACGCTGCCTTGCAGGTTGGCGCCGCGGTACGCAGCGTGGACGGCGTTGCGCTGGGCAGTGTCACCAAGCTCGAAGAAGGCAACGTGGTCATCGACTATTCGGGCAAGCCGGTCACTCTCAAGCGCGAATATTTCGCGACCGACGGCCAGGGGCTGATCGTGCGTTTCACCGCCCAGGCATTGAGCGACGCGTTGTCGCAGCAGGCTGGCGGCTGATTTGGAAGGGGCCGGATGCTCGTTATCGCATCCGGCCCCTCCGCAATTTCCATAATTTGCCTAGAACTTGTTGTCGCGCGGGAACCCGGTGGGGGGCAAACGCCCGGCAGCGCCACGGGCCACCTTCCACAACATCATATCCTTTTCAGTGCGGGTGCGGCCCGTCTCACCACCCATGGTCCAGCTGAGGCCATCCTCCAGCTTGAGCGTGACCGCATCGGACAACCCGCCGTCCCGATACCGTTGTAGCGCCACGCCCTGCCCACGTGCGAGCAGCGGCAATTCTTCGAGCGCGAAGATCACCAGCTTGCGATTGTCGCCAACAACCGCGACGTGATCGTGCTCCGGGGCAATCTCGCGCACGACCGCAAGCTTCACCCCAGCCTTTACGTTCATCACCTGGCGGCCCTTGCGCGTTTCGGCGAGCAGCTCGTCCATCTCCGCAGCGAAGCCCTTGCCCGCACTGCTGGCAGCCAGAACCTGCCCCTTGGACCGATAGACCAGCACGCTCACGATCTGCGCGTCTGCATCGATGTCGACCATTGTCCGGATCGGCTCGCCAAAACCGCGTGCGCCCGGCAGCTTGTCCGCACCCAGGGTGTAGAAGCGGCCATTGTCCGCCGCGATCAACAGCTTGTCCGTCGTCTGGGCGTGAAGCGCGAAGGCCGGCCCATCGCCTTCCTTGAACTTGAAATCGGAATCGAGCGCGACATGACCCTTCGCCGCGCGAATCCAGCCGCGTTGCGAAAGGATCACCGTGACCGGCTCCTTTTCAATCATCGCGTCCATGCTGAATTCGACAGTCGGCGCGGCTTCGGCAATCGTCGTGCGACGGCGGCCGAGCGGCGTGTCCTCCGCATATTCCTTGCGCAACTGGCCAAGGTCGCGTTTCAACCGGGTCCGTTGCCGTGCGGGGCTGGCCAGCAGCTTTTCCAGTTCGTCACGTTCCGCCAGCAGGTCGTCCCGTTCCTGGCGCAGCTCCATTTCCTCCAGCTTGCGCAAGCTGCGCAAACGCATGTTGAGGATCGCTTCGGCCTGGCGGTCGGTCAGGTTGAATTCCGCCATCATCACGGATTTCGGCTCATCCTCCGTCCGGATGATTTCGATGATCCGGTCGAGGTTGAGGAAAGCGACGATATAGCCTTCGACCAGCTCCAGTCGTGCGGCGATCTTGTCCAGCCGATGCTGGCTGCGGCGCTGGAGAATGTCGATCTGGCTGGCGATCCAGTTAGCCAGCAATTCCTTCAATCCCATGACCATGGGCGTGCGCGTGGCATCGAGCACATTGAGATTGAGGCCGAAACGCGTTTCGAGATCGGTCAGCTTGTAAACGCTTTCCTTGAGCAGTTCCGGATCGACATTCCTGCTCTTGGGCACCAGCACGATACGGATATGTTCGTCACTCTCGTCACGTACATCCTCCAGGATCGGCAGTTTGCGATCCGCGATCAGTTGGGCAATCTGTTCGATCAGCTTGCCCTTCTGCACCATGTAGGGGATCTCGGAGATGACGAGCTGATATTGCCCGCCGCCCAGCCGCTCTATCCCCGCCTCGCGATCCTCTTCCTTGTCAGCCTCATCCGCACGGAAGCGCCCGCGCACGCGGAAGGAGCCGCGCCCCGTCTCGTATGCCGCCGCAATCGTTTCCGGACTGTCGACGACAACGCCGCCAGTGGGGAAATCCGGCCCCTGGAACAGTTCCATAAGGCGGCTGTGTTCGACATGGGGGTTATCGACCAGTTCCAGCGTGGCATCGACGATCTCGGCCACATTGTGGCTGGGGATGTTGGTTGCCATGCCGACCGCAATCCCGCTGGCCCCATTGGCCAGCAGGTTCGGGAACAGGCCGGGGAATATCTCCGGTTCTTCCTCCTCCCCATTATACGTCGGGATGAAATCGACCGTGCCTTCGTCCAGCCCCGCCATCAGGCGGATTGCCGTGGGCGTCAGCCGCGCCTCGGTATAACGGTAGGCTGCGGCATTATCGCCATCGATATTGCCGAAATTGCCCTGCCCCTCGACCAACGGATAGCGCAGCGCGAAATCCTGCGCGAGGCGAACCATCGCGTCATAGACCGACTGGTCGCCATGAGGGTGGTATTTACCGATTACGTCACCCACCACGCGCGCCGATTTCTTGAACGCCTGGCTCGGGTCCAGTTTCAACTGACGCATGGCCCACAACAGCCTGCGGTGGACGGGCTTCAATCCGTCGCGCAAATCCGGCAGCGAACGAGCGGTGATCGTCGACAGCGCATAGACCAGATATCGTTCCGACAGGGCGGAATCGAACGGGGCATCGACAATGGCGTCGAACGGATCGGAGGATTCGTCAGTGGTGGTCGTATCCATGATCGGAATGACCTAGCAGGGCTGCAGGATGCGCTCTAGCGCCAGGTTTGTGCAATCCACCGTTTGAAGGGATAGTTGGCTATATACCCTTCAGATCGTGGCTTTCCGGCGGTATCCGTACTTCCAGCCCATCCAGATCCGCAGTCAACGTGATCTGACAGGAGAGGCGACTGGTGCGTTGGACGCCTGCCGCCAGGTCGAGCATATCCTCTTCCTCCTCACGGGCCTCCGGCAATTTTCCGAACCAGTCACCTGCCACGATGACATGGCATGTGGAACAGGCCATCTGCCCTTCGCAAGTCCCCTCCAGCGGCATCCCCGCCGCTTGGCCTACGTCCAACAGGCACGATCCCTCTTCGGCCTCTGCCGGGACCTTTTCGCCATTCGCGGTGATGAATGTGACCCGGATCATCCTCATTCCTGTTTCTGAGCGGCTGCATTGATCTTTTCCGCCGCTTCCTCGATTTCCGCAAGGGTCGAATAGCGCCCAAATCCCAGGCGGATAGAACTTTTCGCCTGTTTCCGGTCAAGGCCGATGGCGCTCAGCACATGGCTCGGCCTTCCTGAACCACTGGCACAGGCCGAACCTGCGGAAAATGCCACATCACGGACATCCGCCATCAACCGCGCCACATCCAGCCCATCCCGCCGCAGATTGAGATTGCCATGCCAGCGCATCTCGGCGCTGCCATTGAGAGTCCAGCCCGAGAAAAGTTCTCCCGCCCTTTTCCACAGGGTTTCCACATGCCTCGCGTCGGCCTCCTGCTGTTCGAAGGCCAGCTTCGCCGCCATCCCGAAACCGGCACAGAGCGCCGGACTGAGAGTGCCTGAACGCAAACCCATCTCCTGCCCGCCACCCGTAACGATCGGCGCGAGTTCGACCCCTTCACGAACCCAAAGCGCCCCAATGCCTTTCGGACCATAGAGTTTATGCGCGGAAATCGCGATCATTTCGGCATTTGCGGGCGGCGCGACCTTCCCCGCCCCTTGCACGGCATCGCACACGAACAACGCCCCGATCCGCTTCGCATGCGCGGCTATTGCCTCGACCGGCTGGATCGTACCGATCTCGTTGTTGACCTGCATAACGGCCACAAGACGGGTGTCAGGCACAAGGTCAGGCTCCTCAGCCACCATCCCCGCAGCGTCGACCGTCAAGACATTCACCGGGCCGCCCAGCGCATGGGCGGTATCGAGGACAGCCGCGTGCTCTATCGCCGACACGGCCACGGGCCGGATGTCACCCGGTGCAGTGCTGCCCCGTAAAGCGAGATTGAGCGCTTCGGTCGCCGAACCGGTAAATACGACGCTGCCGCCCGGCGGACAGAGCGCTGCCACCCGTTCCCGCGCCAATTCCACTGCCGCCGCCGCCATCCGGCCAAGACGATGCGGACTATGGGGATTGCCGAAACCCTGGCCGGCTGGCCCGTCGAGCCAGCGCAGCATCTCCTCGCGCGCTTCGGGTGCCAGTGGGGTTGTCGCCTGATAATCGCAATAGATCATGCGGCGCGAGCCTTCGCATCCCTGGCCATCGCAATCCAGGCAGCGCAGAAAGCCTCCACCTCCTCTTTCCGGGTGTTCCAGCCAAAGCTTACCCGGATCGTACGGTCGGCAATATCGGTATCCAGCCCCATTGCCTCCAGCACATGGCTGCGTTTCAGACTGCCGGATGAGCAGGCACTGCCTTGCGACACGGCAAAGCCTGCCATGTCGAAGCGCATCAACTGCGCGCTACCCGACAACCCCGGCATGGCCAATGCTTCCACATAGGGGGTCGGATCGGCAAGGCTCGTAGCCAGCCGCGTCCCTCCCAGTTCGCCCATTGCCGGAGCCAGAATTTCGACAATCGGGGCTAGCACGGCCGGATCGCAATATGGCTGCGAGCAAGCTTCCAGAGCTGCCGCGAAGCCAAGCGCGCCAGGCAGGTTCTCAGTCCCGCGGCGATAGCCACGCTCCTGTCCGCCCGAGGCTTCCAACTGCGCGAAGTCCTTGACCAGCAAGGCCCCCACACCCGGTGGGCCACCAAGCTTGTGCGCGGATACGATCACCATATCCGCCTCTGCGGGAACCGGCCATTTCCCCGCGCTCTGCGCCGCATCGACGATCAGCAATCCGCCGGCATCGTGTACCACGGCAGCAATGGCCTGAATGTCCTGCCGATTGCCAGTTTCCGAATTCACGGCCTGGACGGCGACAACCGCGCGCTCTTGCCCATTGAGAGCCTGACCCAGCGCCTCGAGGTCCAATGCACCATTCGCCATCACCGGAAGTATTCCAGCCTCAGGCAAGGCGCGTAGGACCGATTCATGTTCCACGGCACTTGCCAGACGCGCACCGCCTTTGGCTCGGGTCAAGGCGATAACCGCACTTTCGCTGGCACCGCTGGTCAGAATGACCTCACCGTTCCAGCCCAGTGCTTTTCCGATCCTGACGCGCGCATCTTCCAGAGCAGCGCGCGCCGCGCGCCCTTCCCCATGCGGGCTCGACGGATTGGCCCAGCGCGCCAGGCCTTCCGCCACTGCGGCCTGGGCTTCGGGCCGGACCGGTGTGGTCGCGGCGTGATCGAAATAGATGCGCAAGAAAGGTCCTTGTCCACGGGAATTGCGAAATATGGAACGGACACTATATAGCCCTACACTTCCAGCGCGCCACCCGCGCGACATTTTCGCATTCTCAGGGGTCACCCATGCCGTCAGTCATCTTCCCCGGTCCCGAAGGCCGCCTCGAAGGCCGCTTCCAGCCTTCTGCCCGCCCACGCGCGCCTGTGGCCATGATCCTTCATCCGCACCCCCAGGGCGGCGGCACGATGAACGATCGCATCGTCCAACGTCTCTACAAGACATTCGTCGATCGCGGTTTTGCAACCTTGCGTTTCAATTTTCGCGGTGTTGGCCGCAGCCAGGGCAGCTTCGACAACGGCATCGGTGAATTGTCCGACGCCGCCGCCGCGCTCGACTGGGTGCAGTCAATCCACCCCGAAGCACAGACCACCTGGATCGCGGGATTCAGTTTCGGTGCGTTGATCGGCATGCAGTTACTCATGCGGAGGCCGGAAATCCGCGGCTTCATTTCGATCAATCCGCCCGCGAACATGTATGATTTTTCATTCCTCGCCCCCTGCCCTGCCTCAGGCATCATCGTTCAGGGTGCGGGCGATACAGTCGTACAGCCGTCCGCAGTACAGAAGCTCGTCGATAAACTGCGCACGCAGAAACATATCACGATCCACCACGACGAGATCCCGCGTGCGAACCACTTCTTCGAAAACGAGTTGGAAGACCTGATGCTTTCGGTCGACAATTATCTCGATTTCCGCCTCTCGCCGGATTGCCCGATCAAGTAATCGGACCATCGACCTTGCCCGGCTCCGTCAAATCATATGTTTGCCGGAGCGCGGGAGGTTGGCCTGGGTGCGCTTCCCTGCCCGAACGCAGGGGGAGTGTGATTAACTGTCGCCGTGAGCTGCTTGTTGAGCCTCGACCTGCTCCAGCGGGTTCTCTCCACTGGCATCCGGCAATGTCCAGATCGCGACATTGACCATCAGCACCAGCGCCATGATCACCATCAGCACCACCTGACGGACAGGCTTGCCACCGCGGCGCCATAGAAACAGCGCGCCCAGCAACAAGGCAATGGCCGTCAGCATCATGACGGAAAGAACGGCATCCATCGCGGCTAGCCCTCAACCGCGGGAAGGATCGCATCCAGCGGATCCTTGTCCCCATTCGGTTTCAGCAATGTCGCCATGCTGTCGGTCACGTTGATTTCTTCCCGCTCCGCCCGGGACGCGAGATACCCACCCAGCAGCATCGCCAGCAATCGCATGGCATCTCGCAATTTTGTGGGTTCCAGTTCGATCACGTCGCGCACTTGCGCTTCGACATTGCGCGCACCTTCGCGGGATCCGAATGCTAGCCTCAATGCCGCATCCCCTGCCGATCCGGCGATTTCCTGCGGCATGAGAACCGCCTGGGCCATTTCTTCGCCTCCCAGGCTTTCCAATTGGAAAAGGAGGCCATCCTGACCGGCACGTTCAAACACTCGCCGGAAGCCGGCGATAAGAAAAGGCAAAAAGGCATCAGCCACTTGCGCGGACTCAGCCGGAGAAATCTCCAGCCTGTTGGAAATGGCCGACAGCCCGCCTGTGCGGCGTAGCGTCTCAAGTATATTCATTGCGGTTTCCCCCGCTGAAACCGTGCGACCCGGTTTCTGTTCCCGATTATTGCGGCGAGGTCTTAATAATCCATCCAGAAACGTCGCAATTGCTTGAGCAAGATAAGCGACGCCTCAGGACGACCTGTTCACACTTTCTTCCGACGTTCAGATCAATTGTCCTGTCATGGGGCAGGTTTGTTTATAGCCCCTCGGACAGAGTGGCCTATTTCTTGCCGAACAAGCCTTTCGCCATGCCTGCGATATCGTCCAACGGATTTCCATCGCCGTCGAAGTCCAGCATGTTGGCGAACTGCATCAGCGAGCCTTCACCGCCGATAGCTTCAACGATCTGCTGCAGCGTTGCTTTCGAAAGGCCGGTCTGCGCAGCAGCGGCATCTACCGTATCGCCCTGAAGCTGGTGCGCATGACCAAGGGCTCCGATCGCCTTTTCCACCATCGCAGGGTCAATACCAAGCTGTGAAGCAAGATTTGCGACATCGTCGGGTGCGCCGCCAATGCCTTTCAGAACTGCGTCAAAAATGCTCATCTAACCACTCCTTGCAAACCTTCTGAAGCCACGCCCATGATGCACTCAACGTGCCCTGTCACAAGCCCAAAAGGTGAAAGATCCAGAATCAAAACGGGTTGGCCGGGCTTGTGCCAGCCAACCCGTTGATACCCATCAAATTTGTCAATCAGGCTGCAGGTGCGGCTTGTTTGACGCTATCGTCGACGTGGTCTTCGAACTGGGCGAAGTTGTCGACGAAGAGCTGGACGAGTTTCTGTGCGGTGGCGTCGTATTCGTCCTTGTCCGTCCAGGTCGAGCGCGGATCGAGGATCGCGGTGTCGACGCCGGGAACCGCGACCGGCACATCAAACCCGAAGTTCGGGTCCTTGCGGAACTCCACATCGTTCAGGCTGC
>NZ_JRQQ01000001.1 GCF_001625325.1 Croceicoccus estronivorus | reverse complement strand
AAGGCAAATCTATCCGAACCGTCGTCGTCTTCTGAACGGCCTCCAGTCTCAGGCCGCTGCTGCGCGACCAGCTATCCGGCCGGAATAGATGCAATCGGCCAGAGAGATTCCGCTAACATACCGATGGGAGGAAACGCCCTTGGCGTTTTTTCCCGCTGCGTAGAGCTTCGGGATCGGCCGGGCGTTGGTATCGAGCGCCTGACCGGTCGTTTCGTCGACAACCAGGCCCCCCAGTGAAATGGACGGGCACAAATAGCGCTTGTTGCCGATCGAAATATCGACGGCATAGAATGGCGGTTTCACGATCTGGCCTGTGAAGTCGGGGCTCTTGCGGAAGCGGGGTGCTTCCAGACCCGCCGACGAACGGTTGTAGTGGTCGACAGAGGCTGCGAGCGCGCCCGGCTCCATACCGCATTTCATGGCCAGTTTTTCCAGCGTCGGGGCCTTGGCAGAACTCAGCAGAATGCCCATGATGGCAGGCGCGCCCTGCAGCCGGAACAGCTTGGCCTGGCCCGGCATCGCTTGCAGCAGGGCCTTCCGCCGCAATGTGCTGTCCAGGATTATATACGCCGTGCCCCCGGCATCCTGTGCGATGTGGTGGCCGATCTTCCCGCCATAGCAATCTTCTGCAACGAAGCGTTCCCCCTTGCCGTTCACGACGATCCCGGTGGCGAGTGCTGCAGGGGGCTGGAATTGCCGCCAGGCCGATATATGGTCCAGCCTGTCGGCCACGGCCCCGACGGATTGGCCCAGCCTGATACCGGAGCCGTCGCAGCCAATGCTCCCCAACGGAATGGCTCCGGCATATTCAGGGGCATGATGGCGAACCATCTCGCGGTTGTGGATGTAGCCTCCGGCGGTGAGAATGGCCGCCTTTCCGATCCTGATAGTCCTGGTCTGGCCATCGTGATCAGAAATAGCATTGGCTTTTCTTGCCAGTTTTGCGGCCAGTGCAGGAAACAGCAAGGTTACGGGATTGCCGAATTTCCTGTTGATCGCTTGCAGTTTCGATGCCGGACGGGATTTTTCATCGACCTGGTGTATCTCTATCCCCTCGATTTCTCCTGTCGGAGAGAGGATGAAGCGCCGTGCCTCGCTGAAGCGGCAGATTTGCAGGCCCTTCCTCAAGGCTTCTTCCAGAAGAGGGTCGAACAGCCGATGGCCGGTCAGGCCGTGGCCGAACGTGCGATGGCCACGTTGTGCGGGAACCGCATGATCGGCGTAATCTGCCTGTGCCTCATTGCCCGAGTAGTAAAGGAAGTGGCCGTTGCCGGGATAGGATGTCTTGACGGGAGAAAGCGTGCTGTCGAAGCGAACGCCGTGATCGGCCAGCCATTCGATCTGTTCGACACTGGTGTTGCAGAAGTTGCGTAGCGTTTCATCCGAAACGGAGTCCGCCACCTCTTGTTTGAGGTAGTTGTACATATTGTCGGGATCGTCCTGGACGCCCGCTTCCTGCTGATAGCGGGTGCCGCCGCCGGAATAGAAAACACCGCCCGACATGCGTGTGGCACCGCCACCGCCGAAACGATCGATGGCGATAACGCGTGCGCCTGCATCCAGCGCTTCGATGGCGGCACAAACGCCTGCGCCGCCGAGACCGATGATGACGATATCTGCTTCGGCGTCCCAGGAAACCGGGTCTGACGGATCGATTGTCAGCGGAGCCTCAACCCGTGAATTCCAGTTGGGATCTCCAGCCTGCATGGATGCTCTGCCCTTTTTCAGTGTGACGCAATGATTGGCAATGGATTGAGCCGGGGTTTGCCCCCAAGCAGCCGGGCAGAGCCCGGCTGCACCCCCGGCCCGTCAGAAATTGAACCGCGCCTGCACGGCTACGGTACGGCCCCGCATGATCTGAGCGGAATAGGAGCCCGCAGAAGCGACCACGTCGTTGGCGGAGCCAAGCACCTTCTCGTTGGTCAGGTTCTTGCCGATCAGGGACAGGCTCCAGGTGTCGTCGATATCCGTCAGGCTGAGGCGTGCGTCGATTTTCTGCCATGCACCCTGACGGGTCCGGGGATCCTTGTCGCCGATGACGTCATAGGCGCCGGAGAACGAATACATCACGTCGGTCGACAGCTTGAGCGCGTTGCTGATCGGCAGGTTGTAGCCGACCTTGACGTTGCCCGAATAGTTGGGAGCGAACGGTGGCGACTTGCCTGTCAGATCCTGCGCACAGCCGGTTTCCCCCGCCTCGGTTGCCTCGTATGCCTGCAGCACAGTGCATCCGCCATTGGGATAGTCTTTGTACTTCGCATCGAGGATGGCGATGTTACCACCCAGTTGGAAGCGGTCATTGGGCCGCCACAACATATCCGCTTCGAGACCCTGCGTCCGCAGGGCACCGACGTTGGTCACCGTGATGAATGCCGATGTGGCGGTGAACTGGGCCACCGACTGCTGCAGGTCCTTGTAGTCGCTCCGGAAAAGGGAGAGATTGAACGACAATGTACGGTCAAGCAGCAGGGACTTCATCCCGATTTCGTATGCCTTGACCGTCTCCGGAGCGAACGAAAGTCGATCCGGAATGCCGGTCAGCTCCACTGCGTCGAAGCCGCCGGCTTTGAAGCCTTCGCTGAACTTCGCGTAGAATGAGACATCGTCGATCGGCTCATAGCGCAACGATATCGACGGAAGGAAATCGTCATCCTTCACTGTGGCGGCGGTCGTATGTTCGTTGAAGCCCGTCAACAGCGCGGCCACTGGCTGCAAAGCGGTGGGAAGTGGCGTGACGGAGAAGCCGAACGGATCGTTTGCCGTGGCGTTGGTGGCCGACTGCACGCCAGTCTTCTTCGAACGGGTGTAACGCAGGCCGATTGTGCCGGAAAGGCGTTCGGTGAACGGGAAGGTCAATGAACCGAAAGCGGAGAAGGCCTTCTCCTGCTGGTCCAGTTGGATATCCCCGCTCAACGGTGCGTAGGGGGCCAGAACGTCCAGCGGCCCAGTCAGCAACACGGTCGAGAACGGGAAGTTCAATGTCGTGTCGATACGCACGTCGGAATCGAGGTAGTATGCGCCGACCATCCATTCGAGCTTGGAATCGGCAGGTGAGGTTACCCTGAATTCCATCGTCTTCTGGTCGAGATTTTCCAGAGTGTTGTAGGAAAAGAATTCCGCGGGAACATTGTCGGAGTCGGCCGAAAGCAGGAAGTCCTGCTTGGAATAGGATGCCTGCGCGACAATGCCCGGACCATCGAAGTTGTCCCGTTCGATCTTGAACAGGAATTCCGATGCCTCGATGTCCCCACGCTCGCCCGGCCCCGATGCGCGGCGATAGTCGAAATCCGCCTCTTGGTCCGTTGCCAATGCGTAAGCGCATGAAAACGTCGTGGAGGGGGAAAACGGCGCTGCTGGCGGGCAATCGATGAGCTGGAGGGCAAACGGCGCAGTCGAGTCCTGCTTGCCGTATTCAGCCTTGAACGAAGCGCGCCAATTGTCGGAGATCTTCAACAATGACGAGAAGCGGATGAACCGATCCTCAACGTCGGGATTCTTGTCGCCCGAGATCGTATTCTTGATATACCCCTGCAGGTGGGAATAGCGGCCCGCCACCCTGATTCCGAGCTTGTCCTGGATCACCGGACCGCCAACAGCGGCCTCTACGGCGGGCTCGTTTCCTACGAATTCATAGGAGGCCAGGCCATAGCCTTCCCACTGGTCGAGGCTGGGCTGCTTGGTCGTGACGCTGAACGCGCCGCCGATGGCGTTGTTGCCGAAATAGATCGTCTGCGGACCGCGCAGGACCTCGATGCGCTCGACATCGACGAGAGTGGACTGTGAATAGCGGGAACGGCCATGATAAACGCCGTCGACGAATGTTGCGACGGCTTGCTCATACCCGGCATTCGCGCCCGAGCCCACGCCACGGACATAGATGTTGTTCGATACCGAGTCCTTGGAGACGAAGACGTTCGGCATGCTGTCGGCAAGATCTTCGGCACCGCTGATCTGCTGATTCTTGATATCGTCGCCGGATACGACCTGAAGTGAAATCGGCACGTCCCGGATCGACTGTTCACGTTTTTGCGCAGTGACGACGATTTCATCGACCTGTCCGTACGCGGGCGACGCGAGCGCGGCGAGGACCAGAATCGTGGTGGACTGCAATAACGTTGACTTGACGCCCTTCATTTCGCTCTCCCTGATTTTGGACGGATTGTTCAAATTCCGTCTCAAAATTAGCCATCAAAAGTGGCCTGCTTAGTAAAACTGAATGGTCGGAAAAGCTGCTCGCGTTGCGCTCGCATTAATTTACTTTGATGGCCGTATCGCAGACATGACGAGAATGCCCGCGTCGCTGCAGGAATTCTTCTATGATATTAATAAATAAGGAAAAATTTTCGCCGTGCGTGCTGCTGTCCGGCACGTTCAAGATGGTGCCAGGGATGCGTGCACTTGCAGCCATGCCAGCCAATATTTGAATGGCTGTCGGCTAACTTTGCGGCATGAAGGTGGCTCGCCCCGAAGCGCAGCTTCGCCCTTTGTCATCCAGAACCATGCCCTCGATACGGCACAGGCTTCTGCCCTGTTGCCTGATCATGCCCCATGCCCGGACCCTTCCTGGCGATAGGGGGCGGAGGAAACTGGCAGTGAGTTCGATGGTCGGCAGATATGCGTCCTTGGGACGGCCATGCCTTGCAGCGCGCGACATCGCGATGTCCAGCAGGCTGAGGATCACGCCGCCATGGACGAACCCCTGCTCGTGCACGTGATGTTCGCCGGCTTCGAGTTCGATCCAGTAACGGCCTTCTTCGAAGCCGGAGAAGGTTACATTGAGAAGGGAGTTGAAGCCGGTCATGGTTGCGGATGCGCTTATTTGCGCAATTGCTCAATCATTGCCGCGATCGCTTCATGGTGTTCCTCGGTGGTGTGGCACAAGCTCTGGAGGCTGGCGCAATAGTCGAGGAAATCGGGCAGGCCCATCCGTTGGCCCGAGCGCAGCAGACGCTTTGAAATGCGCAGCGCATCGCGCGGTTTTGCAGCAAATTGCCGAGCCAGATCTTCGCAGCGAGGCATCAGGTCATCCGGTGGGCAGACTTCCATCAGGAGGCCGATCTCCACCGCTTCGTCCGCTTCGACGATCCTGCCGGAAAAGGTCAGTTCCGCCGCGCGTTGGGCGCCGACGGCACGGGGCAGAAACCATGCGCCGCCATCGCCGGGAAGAATACCGAGGTTTACGAAGGTTTCGCCCATCTTCGCCTTTTGGGACCCGATGCGAATGTCGCACATGCAGGCTAGGTCCATCCCGGCGCCGATTGCCGCGCCATTGATGGCGGCGATGGTCGGTACCTCCACATCATGCATGGCGCGTGCCATCCGCTGGATACCGCTGCGGTAATCCTGCTGCATTTCCATGGGAGTGCCACCAAACATGCCCTTGCGGTCCTGCATGTCATAGACATTGCCTCCGGCCGAAAAGGCGGAGCCGTTGCCGGTAAGCACAAGGGTTGCGACATCGCGACAGGCATTGGCCCATTCGCAGACAGTAACGATTTCATCCGCCAGCTTCGTACCGGTCAGTGCGTTGCGGACATCGTGGCGATTGAAGCGCAGGATGGCGACGCCATCCTCAAGCGTAAGCGCAGCATCGACGACTTCAGGTAATCCGGTCATGACTCGCCCCGTGAAACGATCGTGTCCCAAGGGGATCGACCGTTGAATGACAACATAAAGTTTCCGAGCATTTTAGCCCAATATCTGTCGTTACCGAACTCGCTCCGCCACGCCCAGAGCCGTTGGGTGAAGCGATGAAGGTCATGTTCCTCGGTTATGCCGATCGCTCCATGCACTTGGTGGGCGATCAGAGCGCTCTTTCCCGTCGCCTGATTGGCGCGCAGCTTGGCACAGGCAATTTCGAATTCGGCATCCCCGCTGTCTCGCGCGGCGGCCGCCGACGAAGAGGCGCAAGCCACAGCTGCGGCTTCTTCCGCGAGGAGAGCAATCTGATGCTGGATGGCTTGGAACTTCCTGAGCTCGCGGCCGAACTGGCTGCGTTCCTGCGCGTAATTCACGCATTGTTCGAGGGAGCGGGCCAGAGCGCCGCCAATCTGCGCTGCTCGCAAGAGCGCGCCAGCGTGCATGATGGTGTCCCCCAGACCGCTTTCACTGACGATCACGTCGCAGCGGGCATTTTCGAAAGTGAACGCGGTACGTGGTTCGCCAGCAAGATTGAGCCTTTCTTCGCCATGGCTGGCGAGAGACGGGTCGATCAGAACGCAAGCCCCTGTGGTACTTTGCGTGACGCAGGCGACCATCTGGCAGCCCGCCAAGCTGCTGGACAAGGAACGGATCGTCCCGCTGAAACTTGCCGCGTCGATGTCGCCCTGGCCGCGCCCGAGAGTGAGAGGGCCTGTCGGCGCCTTTATCCCTGCTTCGCTGAGCAGCTTGCGCGCGATCATCGTTTCGCCCACCGGCAGTTCGATCGCGTGATACCCACTTAGCTGGAACACGATTTCCGCGTCGCTCCAGCTGCCTTCCATGCCACCCTCGGTTTCAGGCAGAAACAGGGCCGGAATACCGAGCTCCTCGATACTGCGCCAGGCTTCGTCCGGGCTTGGGCGGGATGCGGCGATGTCGGCAAACAGGCGGTCGACGCTCTGCGCCAGGATGTCGGAGTGGTCGCTCATCGCAGGCCAATCTCTCTTGCAATGATACCGCGCAGAATCTCACGCGTTCCCCCGCGGAGGGAGAAGATGGGCGAGAAAAGCAGCAGATATTCCATGACCTCCAGCAGGTCTTTACGCTCGGGTGCATCACTGCTGTCGTCGATCGTGGCCTGAACGAGGGCGGGCAGATCCTGTTCCAGCGTCGCCCCCAGATCCTTGACGATCGCGGCTTCGATTGTCGGGTTGTCACCCGTGCCGATGCTGTGGGAGACGGAGACCGACATCTGCCGCAAGGTCCACAGCCGCGCTGTCAGTTCACCGACCAGCTGTTCGATCGCCGGATCGTGACGCCCGCGGTGTGAGAGGACCAGTTCCTCATACAGCCGGTAACTGCTCAGATAACGTTCCGGCCCGCTCCGCTCCAACGCCAGCTCGGCATTGACCTGAGCCCAGCCTGCGCCCGGCTGACCGACCACCATGTCGTCAGCGACGAAAACATTATCGAAGTGAACTTCCCCGAAGTGCCGTTCCGACTGGTGATCCATGATCGTATTGCGGGTTACGCCTTCGGCATTGAGATCGATGATGAGCTGGCTCATCCCGCCGTGCCGCGTTTCACTGGCTTTTTCCGTCCGCACCAGTGCGATCATCTGATGGGCTTCGGCGATATTGGTGGTCCAGAGCTTGGCACCGTTCACAGTCCATCCGCCATCGACCCGCTCGGCAGTGGTCCGGATCGCCGCCAGGTCAGAACCCGCGTTCGGTTCGCTCATACCGATGCAGAAATACACTTCCCCGGCGGCGATTCCGGGCAGGAATGCCGCCTTTGCCGCAGGCGAACCGTAATTGAGGATCAAAGGGCCGCTCTGCCGGTCGGCAATCCAGTGCGCCCCTACCGGGGCCCCTGCCGTCAGCAGTTCCTCGATCACGATATAGCGGTCGCTGGCCGGTCGTTCGTGCCCGCCATATTCTTTCGGCCATGTCATGCCGATCCAGCCCTGGGCACCCAGCTTCCGGCTGAATGCCGGGTCGCAGCCGAACCAGGATTTCGCCCGCTCGACAGGAGTGATGGCGCCCAGTTCCTCGGTGAGGAAAGTTCGTACTTCCTGGCGGAGCGCCTGGCTGCCCGGTGGCAGTGTCACCGGTGAAAGGTTGAATCGATGCACAGTCGGTAATGTCCCCGGAATGAAGGTCTCAGCGGCCAGTGAACCGGGGTTTCTCCTTACGCTGGAAAGCTTCAAGTGCAATCCTGTGGTCGTCCAGCAATTGGGTCACGTTTTCAAAGGCTGCTGCGCGATCGATGATGGCATTGGCGGTGACCTTGAGGCCAGCATTGATGGCCGCTTTTGTCCACTTGATCGAATGCGTTGCGCCACTGGCGAGGTGCTCTGCCATCTTGGCCACCTTGTCGTCCAGCTCGTCTGCCGGAACCACTTCCGTGATGAGGCCCATTTCGGCCGCTGCCCCTGCGCGGATAGCTTCACCGGTCAGGAGATAGCGACGGGCCCGGGCATAGCCGATCAACTGAGGCCACATGACCGCACCACCGTCGCCAGCGACAAGCCCGATCGAGACGTGCGGATCGGCGAAGACGGAACGCTCGCTGGCATAGACGAAGTCGCAATATAGCGCGAGCGAACAGCCAAGGCCGATGGCGGGGCCATCGACTTTGGCAATGATCGGCTTTTCAAGATCGAGGATCGAATTCTGGATCCGGCGATCGCGGCGGATGCCGACGCTGGTGGCGACGGGGTCGCCGTGCATGTTCAGCAGCCAGTTGAGATCGCCGCCCGCGCAGAATGCGCCGCCCGAGCCGGTCAAAATAACGACGTCGACATCTTCATCGGCGTCCACATCATCGAAGATGCGGGAAAATTCCTCGTGCAGCCGCTGGTTGAGCGCGTTCTTCGCCTCTGGACGGTTGATCGTGATGGTCAGGATCTTTCCGGCCCGCTCAATCGCAAGATCTTTGTAGTTATCGTAGTTCATGCCTTGGCATCCTTGTTTTCGTTGATGGCGTGAGCTGCGAGCCCGAGCCGTTCGGTCATTGTTTCCTGAAGGATGAATTTCTGGATTTTTCCGGAGGGCGTCATGGGAAAGTCTTCAACGAATTCGACGTATTCGGGCACTTTCCAGCGCGAAATCCGTTCGGAACACCACTGGCGAATGGCATCTCCGGATGGGCGGTGTCCGGGCAGCAGGCGCACCACGGCGCATGCCACTTCTCCATACTTTGCATCGGGCACGGCAATGACGGAGACATCCCCGATCGCTTCGTGCTCCTTCATGTATGTCTCGATCTCGACAGGGGACAGGTTCTCGCCCCCGCGGATGATCATTTCCTTCTTGCGCCCGGCAATGGCGATGAAGCCTGCGGCATCCATCCGGGCAAGGTCGCCTGACGCGATCCAGGCATCGACGTCCGGTGCCTGGCCATCCTCGTCATTGCCATAGCCGGTCATGGCCCCTGGCCCCTTGTAGAACAGCTGGCCGACCTCGCCGAGCGGAACCGGCTTTCCCGCATCGTCCCTGATCGAGATGCTGACACCCACAAGCGGTTTGCCGCTCGTTTCGGTCTTCTTCTCCACGCTGTCCTCAAATCGTGTCGTGGCCGTCACGCCGCAGGTTTCGGTCTGGCCGTAACAATTGATCACGTCGGCCCCGAAAACACTCTGGCAGCGATGGAGCAGGTCGCGCGTTACGGGGGCGCCGCCCACGATGATGGATTCCATCGCGGCAAAGTCCCTGTGCGCGACGGTGGGATCTTCGAGCATGGCGATCAGCATCGTCGGCACCCCGATGAAGGACGTGCAGCGTTCCCGTTCGAGAATATCGAGCGTGATTGTCGGCTTGAAGATGTGGAGAGGCAGGAGGGTGGCGCCGTTGAGACATGCGCCCGGCACGGAATTGCCCGAACCGCCCACATGGAAAAGGGGAAATCCGGGGCACACACGGCTATGTTCATCCAGGCCCCAGCGACGATACGAATTGCGCCCCGTCGTGGTGATCGCCTGATGCGACAGCCGCACCGCCTTCGGCACGCCCGTGGTGCCCGATGTGTACTGGATCATGAAGGTCCGGGCGGGATCTATGTCTATTGGGGCAAGTTTCTCGGGCGAGTGCCGCAGCAGGTCCGTCCAGATGCTCGAAAAGGAATGGACATGACGCAGTGCGGGCGTATCGGCGCGGACCTGTTCGATCGTTTCGGAGGGCACATGCGCACCGATCGTGTCTGCATGGAAGATTCCGGCGCAGGCGGAATCCTGCAGCACGAATTCCAGCTCGCTCTGGCGGTATAGCGGGTTGAGCGCGACGATGACGAGCCCGGCTTTCGCTATCGCGTATTCCAGCAGGATCCATTCCGGATGATTGGGGCCCCACACGGCGATCCTTTCGCCTGGCCGGTATCCCGTCTCGACCAAGGCCGCGGCCAGCCTGACGGCCAAGGCATCGAGTTCGGCATAGGTCCAGGAGACGTCGCCAACAGAGGGCTGATGGCGATAGACAACGGCTTCGCGTTCGCCCCATTTGCGAGCGGCCCGTTCAAGCGCCGCTCCCATCGTCAATTGGGTCGAGTGCGCATCGCGCTCGTCAGCCGGGGCGAGCACTTCGGAAATCGTTGGATCGGGTCTGTGCACGCTCTTGTTCTTGTTCGCCTGTGAGAATTTGCGACGGGCACACCGATGGAGCGGTCTTCAGTGTCCGCGCCACTCAGGCTCTCCCATCGCATCTGTCAGCGCTGAAGCTAGGGGCGGACCAAGCTCATTTTAAACTCGTTTTCCGTCCGCTTTCCCGCGTGGCCATCCCGGTGCAGCCAGTTGTCCGAACGGTATGCGAGTTAAAATTGAAGCCGGTGGCCTGTAGTCCTTTCGCAGACGCGCAGACCGAGAGAGTGGCGCGCATAATGGACGGCCATGCCGGACACGGGATGCAAGGCTGCTAGGCTTAGGTGGGCGATTTGTACGAGGACGATCATATCCAGATGCTGCGGGAAACGCTGTTGCGTTTCATCGAAAAGGAGATGCCGCTCGAACTCGTGAGGCAATGGGACCGCGACAATCACTTTCCGGCGGAGGTCCACCGCAAGCTGGCAGATCTCGGTCTCATGGGGCTGACGGTTCCGGAAGAGCATGGCGGCGGCGGGCGAGACATACGCGCGACCGTCATGGCTATCGAACTGCTGTGCGGGCGAAGCATGGCGGTCGGCGGGCCCTATATCCAGTCAGCCTGCTATGCCGGTCTAAATCTTGCCGAGGTTGCGAGCGAACGGCAGAAAAAAGAACTGCTGCCCAGAGTCGTCAATGACGGCATGATCTTCGCCTATGGCATCAGCGAGCCGGATGTCGGGGCCGACGTCGCCGCCGTTCGTTCGACCGGCCGGATCGAGGACGGCAACGTCGTCATCAATGGATCGAAACGGTTCTGTTCCGGCGCGACTATCGCGGATTATATCTACACCCTCGTTCGCACCGGTCCGAAAGAAGACAAATATGCCAACCTTTCCCTGGTGCTCGTACCCACGGACGCCGAAGGGATCGTCTTCGAGCCTCAGGACGCCCTGGGTCTCAAGGGCACCGGCACTTACGATGTCACTTTCGCGGACGTGAAGGTTCCGCTGGAAAACGTGGTTGGCGAGGATGCCGGATGGAACCAGGCATGGAAGATGCTGGTCGGGCCGGGACTCGATATCGAGAAGATCGAAGTGGCGGCCATGGCGCTTGGCATCGCATCGGCAGCGGTCGAGGAAGCCTGGGAATACGCACAGGAACGCGAACAGTTCGGAAAGCCGATTTCGGCGTTCCAGTCGATCCGTCACATGCTGGCCGATGCCAGGACCAAACTCCACGCGTGCCGCGCGGTCACCTACCAGGCTGCCGAACAGCTCGACCGGGGCGAGCCGGCATCGCTCGAAACGTCGATGGCAAAACTGTTCGTGTGCGATACCGCGCGGGATATCGTTCTGTCCTGCCAGCAGGTGCTGGGCGCTTACGGGTATATCAAGGAATTCGACATGGAACGGCACGTGCGTGACATCCTGATCATGCCGATCCTCGGGGGATCGTCAGCGATCCAGAAGAACAATATCTGCAATATGCTGAAGCTGAGGAAATGAACGGGCCGTTCGCTCGTTTCTGCGGCCTTGCCGCACGCTCCTGATGGTCTGTGCGGTGGGGGCAGATATCCGGGCGAACGGGGGTTCAGTTGCCTTCGGGCGTGGGGGTGTCCAGCCCATCGACCACCGCGAGATCGCAGATGACCCCGCTGTCGCGGCGCAATGCGATCATCGCCGCATAGCGCGGATCGTTGTACCAGTTCATCGCGGCCTGCCGATCGGGGAATGCGACGAGCACGCTGGCGTGACCGGCGGGCTCAACCCCTTCAAGCTTCTCGCAATCGCCGCCCTTCACGAGATAGCGTCCGCCGTGTTCGGCAATCAGAGGCTCGGTGACCGAACGGTATTCGCGATACCAGTCCCAGTCTTTGACGATCAGTTTTCCAATTACGTAAGCAGTCATTTTTGCCCTCTTTCGGGCAGGGGGTAACAGGCGCGGGGTTCACAATGTACTCGCGTAAGGTCGGTTCGTGTGCAAGCATCGATCCGGCCGGGGGATGGATCTGGAACGACACTGATGACAAATCAGAAGCAGCAGATGAACGATGTGGATCGCAGGAAGGATCCGAAACAACAGCGCGCTGTCGTCACGGCGGAGGCGATTACGCAGGCGACGCAGCAGATCATCATTCGCGAAGGGTTCAAGAAGGCCACAACCAATCGCATTGCTGAAGTCGCGGGGGTCAGCGTTGGATCGCTGTATCAGTATTTCCCCAACAAGCAGGCGATCGTCAGAACCTTGATCCAGGAAACGGTCACGAAGGCGGCAATGCGCGTGCGCACCTTGCTTCGTGATCTGATGGACGAACCGCTCGAACCCGCGCTTCGCCAGATCATGACCTTGCTGTTGGAGATCTACAAGGAAAACGACTTCATCATCTTCCGCATCCTCGATCAGGTGCCGGAGCTGAAGGAATACACCAACAATCTCGCGATCGAGATATACACCTATTCAACCAACCTGGCATTTCTGGAGCAGCATCAGGCTGACCTGACTGTCACTGATATCAAGACCTCGCTGCTGCTTATCGAACGGGCGACGATCCACAACATCGAATATTTTCTGGCGCACAATCCAACGAACATGACCGAGGAACAGCTGATTGACGAGCTGACCCGGATGACGTTGAATTACCTGACGGCCTAGCTGTTACGACCAAATCGCGACAACCGGTGCGATTGGGGCCAGAAACACGTCCGGTCTGCGGAAACGGCAGGCCGCGTGCAAAGACATATGGGAATTAGAGGATCATGAAAGCAGACGACTATTTCGCAATCCAGAACCTGATCAACAGCTATCCCTATCTGTTGGACCGGGGCGATTTCGACGCCGTCGGGCAGTTGTTCAAGCATGCCGATGTGATCAGCGGCGGGACCTTGATGGCATCCAAGAGCGCGGAAGCCGTGGCCGAGGCATTCCGTTCCTGGGTGATAACGTATGAAGATGGCACGCCGCGGACGCGCCACTGCCTGGCCAACCTGTGCATCATTCCGGAAGGCGAAGACCGGGCGCTGGTGAAATCCTACGTCATGGTATTTCAGCAGACAGACGCGGTGCCGCTGCAGCCGGTCATCGGCGGTGACTATGCCGATCGGGTCCAGAAAGTGGATGGCGAATGGCGCATAATCGAGCGGCAGATGGGCAACAACCAGTTCGGCCATCTCGAAGGGCACGGTCGCGACCTTGGCATTTTCAATTCGCTCAGCGTGAATTGAGCCGCGTAGGCTCAGGCATTCCGGGCGGGTTGCCGATCTGCAGTTCCCCGCCCGGCAGCAAGCTTTCCGAGTACGAAGTCGGATTGCAGCAGCCGGTGAAAGGTCCGTGCCTCATCGCCAATCGCGTCTTGTACAGCGGCCTGTCCGTCCGCCTTCACAAGGCGTTTTGTTTCCATGACCGCTTCGAGCGAGAGCCCGGAGATCGTCGCCGTTGTTTCGGCGATGACGCCGAGCATCTCCGCTGCCGGGACCGTTGCGTTGATGATGCCCCATTCGACAGCACGCTCCGCAGTGCACTGCCCCTGAGTGAGGAACAATGCCATCGCTCTCTGGTGTCCGATCAGACGCGGAAGAAAGTGGGTGGAGGCAAATTCCGGAATCAGACCCATTTTCGTGAACGGGAAGACGAGCCGGCAATCAGGCACGGCAAACACCAGGTCGCAGTGCAGCAACATCGTCGCCGCGATCCCGACAGCATTCCCGTTAAGCGCGGCGATCACGGGTTTGGGGAACATGGAGAGCGCCTGCATGAAGGCAAAGGATGGTTTTTCCTCCGGAGCGATACTGAGGCCACGGGTGAAACCGCCCACATCGTGACCGCCCGAAAAAGTGGTCCCACTGCCCGTGAACAGGACGCAGGATACGTCGCCGTCAGTGGCCGCCAGCGCCAGCACCTGAGTGATCGCGACATACATGTCATACGTGATCGCGTTACGCTTTTCCTCGCGGTCCAGCCGGATGGTCAGTACGCGGTCGCTGGCACTGATGGACAGACCTTCCGTAGAGTTCTCATATGCCCGTAACGTGGGATTGCTCATCAGACCGGTACGTCCCTTGCGCTAACCAAACCTGGGCATTGTGTAGCTGACGGTTGCCGCACCTGACCTAAGTTTTCGCTCGCATTCCTCTTGCGGCCCGGAAAGCGAGTTTATCGTGAGGCACCCCCGGCCATAGCTTTCGCAACACAAACCCGGACAGCCTGGGCGGCAGTCAATGCCGTGCGGAGCAGTCTGTGGGAGTATGTTGAATAGACGAAGGCTTGGTCCCTTGATTGATTACGATCCCTTTTCTGACGATGCGATGCGGGATCCGCACAAGATCTATGCGGAGCTGCGCAAGGGCGATGGGCCTCATTTCATCGAGAAATACAACGCCTGGGCTCTCGTCCATTTCGAGGACATCTGGAACACCAGCACCAAGCACGAGAAGGATATCACCTTCACGGCGGGACAGCCGCTCACCAACGTCCTTCTGGGGGAGCCTGTGCCACATGCATTCCCCAGCATGGACATGAGCGAACACCGCAAGTGGCGACGGGTCGTTCATGCCGACTATACCAAGGGCAGCGTCGAGAAGGAACGAGAGCGCATTACGGCGCTGGCGCGCGAGATTCTGGCCCCTCTTGCAGAGCGCGGCAGCTTCGACTTCTACAAGGAATACGTGAACCGTGTCCTGGCGATCAACGCGGGCTATAATCTCGGCCTGCCGCGGGAAAAATCAATCGCCTGGCGTGGCCTTGTCGATGAAACGATGCACCGGGAAACCGGGCAGGTCGGCACCAGTTCGGAACGCAATCTGAAGGCGGCTGGGCAACTGGCCCAACAGCTTCACGCCTATGTGCGTGAGGTGCGCGCCAATCCCGCTCTGGCGGGAGGGCATGTGGCCAAGTATCTGGCGGCAGAGATCGATGGGCAAAAGCTCGACGATCAGGGCCTGGTCAATCTGTTGATCATATTCCTCACTGTCGGATCGGGCACGACACCCAACGTGTGCGCGGGGGCGGTCTATTATCTGGCCCAGAATCCCGATCAGAAGCACGCCGTTCTGAACGATCTGTCGCTCGTTCCGCAGGCGTTTTCCGAGGCGGCTCGCTACGATCAGCCGACCAATATCCTGTGCCGCAGGGCGGCCAACGACTTCGAAATTCGCGGCAAACAGATCAAGGCGGGGCAGAACCTGCTCATGGTTTATGCCTCCGCCAATCGCGACGAGGCGGAATTCGAGCGGGCGGGAGAGTTCGATATCTTCCGCAGCTATCCGCGAGACCTGACGTTCGGTGTGGGCGGGCACATGTGTCTCGGGATGCATCTGGCGACGATGGCGGGAGTCATCCTGCTGGAAGAATTCTTCAAGGTTGCAGGCGACTACCGGATCGACACCGGGCGCTGCACCCGCGCCTACAGCGAATTCCTGTCGGGCTTCGATCACATACCGGTGGAACTGGGCGACTGAAAATCACGCCAGAACACGTCAAGGAGAGGTAATAATGTCCATTCGCAGCCTCGGCTATGTGGGGTTCGGGGCCCCTGATCCGGCTGTCTGGCTGGAATATGCCACCAGGATCATCGGCCTTATGCCTGCGCGGGCATGTGCGGGTGAGGACTGGGGTATCCCGATGGTTCCCGGTTCCGGGCCTGCCAGCGCGGGCAGCGGCGTGGCAGATGACGGTACTGTCTATCTGAAGATGGATGACTGGCAGTGGCGGATCGCCATTCACCCGGATGCGGAAAATCGGGGGATCAAGTATATTGGCTTGGAAGTCGAGGATCAGATCGACCTCGAAGAGCAAGTCGCCAAGCTGAACGAAGCGGGCTTCCCCGCCGAACTGGGGACGCAGGCCCAGGCGCAGGCCCGTTCCGTCACCGGCATAGCCTTCACGCGGGACCCCTCCGGCAATGCCATCGAACTGTTCTACGGGCCTGTGCTGGACAGGAAGTTTGCGTCTCCGCTGGGCATGGAATTTCTGGCAGGCCCTTTCGGTGTGGGACATGTGAACCTGCTGACATCCGACCATCTGGAGGATGCGCAGAACTTCTACACACGCGTCCTTGGCTTCAAGTTGTCGGATTACATCCACTTTGGCGGCGGCAACGTGGCGAATTTCTATGCCTGCAATGCGCGGCATCATTCGGTCGGGCTGCTCAAGGTCGGCGGTGCGATCGGGATTCACCATCTCATGCTGGAAGTCACCAGTGTCGATATGGTCCTGCAATGCCTGGAACGGGTCAACGATGCAGGCATAGCGATAACCTCGACTTTGGGGCGCCATGTGAATGACAACATGCTGTCATTCTACATGAGGAGCCCATTCGGTTTCGAAGTGGAAATCGGTTTCGATGGCCGCCTGATCGACAAGGACTGGACAGCCAACCAGTTCGTCGAAGGCGATATCTGGGGGCATCGCGGGCTCGACCCCGAAACGATTGCCCGGAACATCGCGGCAATGCCTCAGACGTGAAAGGGACCTCGGACGTGACAGAGGAAGCAATCGCCATGCGTGCGGACCTGGGGCTTGAAGTCGGGCTGGTGTCGAACGACATCGAAGGTCAGACCCGTTTTTACAGCGAAACGCTCGGCCTGCCGGTGGAAGGCAACGTGGAGATTCCGCAGGTGGGCAGGATAACACGCTTTCGGGCAGGCGGCAGCGTCCTGCGCGTGTTGGTCCCGCTCACCCCTGCCGCGGGTGCATCGCGGGAAGGGGGTTTCGCCGGCACCGAGGGTATCCGCTATATTGCCCTGAAAGTTTCGAATCTGGCGGAACTGGTCCAACGTGTGACCGATGCCGGTTTCAACGTGGTGATCCCGATCCGCACATTGCGGCCGGGAGTGGATGTGGCTCTGGTCGAAGATTCCGACGGAAATACCATCGAACTGATGGAGGAACATGCGTCATGAATTTCGCATTTTCCGAAGAGGAAATGGCCTTCCTGAAGGATTTCCAGCAATATCTCGAACAGGAGAAGGCGGGGCCTGACAGTTCCGTGATCTTCGCGCCATGGCGCGAAACCGATTCCTGGCTGGTCGATTCCCCCGAACGGCGCGGCTTCATGAAGCGGCTGGCGCAGGCCGGATACATCGGCATGTCGTGGGAAAAGCAATATGGCGGTCGCGAACGGCCCGGCGTCTACGACTATCTGTTGAACGAAGAGCTCTCCAGCCAGGGTGCCCCGATCATCGGCAAGGGTGTCGGTTGCATCGGCAAGACGATCATCGCGCATGGTTCCGACAAGCTGAAGCAGGAGTTCCTGCCGCAGATCCTTGCCGCCGATATAGAATTCGCACTTGGTTATTCCGAACCGGGGGCAGGTTCGGATCTCGCGTCATTGCGGCTCCGGGCGGAGCGTCGGGGCGACGAATGGGTGCTCAACGGGCAGAAGATGTGGACCACTTCGGCGCACTTTGCCGACTGGTACTGGGTTGCCGCACGCACTGATCCCGAAGCGCCCAAGCATAAGGGGATCAGCGTATTCCTCGTGCCGATGGATCACCCCGGTCTGACGATCAAAGAGATCAAGACCATGGGGGATCACCGCACGAACGAGGTGTTCTTCGACGAGGTCAACATCGGGCCGGATTATCTCGTCGGCGAAGAGAATGCCGGGTGGCGATATGTTTGCGAGGCGCTCGATTACGAACGCTTCGCGCTCTACACGGTTGGCCCGCTGCTCCTGAAATTCGAGGCTCTCGTCGAACTGGCGAAGGTGGCCAGACGGGATGGGCGGCCATTGTCGGACGATCCCGTGGTGCGCGACCGGATCGCGGAATTTGCCTGCGAAGTGGAAATGGCCACCATGCTCCAGCGCCGCGTCATCGCCAAGGCGATCAAGGGCGAGGTGCCCACAGTGGAGGCGGCGATGTACAAGTATTTCAGCACCGGGCTCGGCCGCCGGATCGCCAACTATGCCATCGATTGTCTTGGGCCGTTGGGGCTGCTGAAATCGGGTGCTCCCGGTGCGCCGTTCGGCGGCAGATGGGAAATGTCCGATCGTGCGACAGTGGTCGATACGATTGGTGGGGGTTCGACCGAAGTGCAGAAGAATATCGTTGCCCGGCGGGGCCTGGGCCTCATGGTCGGAGCTTGATTCATGGATCTCGATTTCAACGAAGAACAGGAACTGTTGCGCGCCACTGTCCGGCGCATCTGCGAGACGTCGTTCGACTCTGCGGCAGTTCGCAAGCTGGAAGGGGAACGGGACAAACTCGACCGGGCATTCTGGGCGGCGCTGGGCGAAAGCGGTATCTGTGCGCTGCGGATTGAAGAACGGCACGGCGGTGCGCAGATGGGCGCTCTCAACCTCGCGATTGTGTTTGAGGAGTTCGGGCAGGTGCTCGCGTCCTCGCCATTCCTGCAAAGCGCGGTTCACGCCGCCGACATTCTTTCTGCCGTTGGATCGGAAGATCTGGCTGCGGAATGGCTACCCAAAATCGCTGGCGGAGAAGTCATCGTCATCCCGGCCTGGCAGGAAGACGAGTTGCGTGAAGCGGCGCGACCATCGCATTTCGACAGTGCAAGCAGGACGGTGTCGGGCACCAAGATGGTCGTACCGTTCGCCAGTGTTGCCGATGCTTTTCTGGTGAGAGCTGCGACCGAGTCCGGTGCCGGCTGGGCTCTGATTCCCGCACAGTCCGATGGCATCGTTATTACCGAACAACCGAACTATGCATCGCAACCACTGTTCGAAGTCCGTTTCGATCATGTGCATGTTGCGGAAGGGCATTTCTGGCCCGCCGCCGAAAACTCTGCCTTATCCGATGATGTGTTGATTGCAGCGGCGGCGGAAGCTGTCGGCGCGGCGACGCGTCTGCTGAAGATCACGGCGGATTATGCCAACCAGCGCAAGCAGTTCGGGCGGCCTATTGCCGGTTTTCAGGCCATTTCGCATCCCCTGGCCGACTGTGCGACCGAACTGGAAGGCGTGCGTTACCTGACCTATCAGGCCGCTTGGGCGAAGGATGAAGGCCAGGACTGCGCTCATCTCGCCAGAATGGCCAAATACTCTGCCGCCGCCCTGTTCCGCCGTCTGGCGACAGTGGCGGTTCAGGTCCACGGCGGGATCGGCTATTCGACCGAAGGAGAGCCGCAGCTGTTCTATCGGCGCTCCAAATATCATGAGCTCATGTATGGGACTGCGGCCGGGCTGAAGAAGTCCATTGCCGACCATGTCCTGTCGTGAAGGCCATGGCTGACGCCCCGACAACTGAGGAGTGTGCGGCGGATCTCGATCCCGCGATTGTTCGCCTGATCGGCCGCCCGCAATATGTGGCGGAGGCGGGCATCCCTGCCAATGAGCGCAATGTGCAGGCCATGTGCGCGGCGGTTGAAAACGCCAATCCGGCCTGGTGGAGCGCGGGGGAGGCCACGGTGTTGCTTGGCCAGCCCTATTGCCCCGCCACGATGCTTCCCGCGTGGGGCAGGCCGGAACTGTGGGAACCGGGGCAGGGGGAGCCGCTGAGGGCCCTGCAGGCGCATTTCGATCTCAAGGGTCTGCTGGGCTATCCCGCTTCGATCGTGGTGACTTACACCACCACATTCTACAAGCCGGTCAAACTCGGTGATCGCCTGCGGACCCAGCAGATCGTCCGCCGGATTGGCGAGATCAAGTCGACAAAGCTCGGCACAGGACGTTTCTGGACGGTCGACATGCAATATCTGGACGCTGCGGGAGATGTCGTCGGCGTCGAAAGTTACGATTTCTTCGGCTTCGACAAAGGTGAGGCATGAAACGGCTCACCGTCGCCGATGTCGCCATGGGCATGGATTTGCCTGAACTCGTCTTTACGGTGTCGGCCACCAGGCTGGTTGCCGGTGCCCTGGCCAGCAGGGATTATTCGCCGTTGCATCATGACAGGCGCTACGTGGTCGATGTTGCGGGTCAGCGTGACATTTTCGCCAATACCCAATTTCAGGCCGCGCTGTTCGAACGTTATCTCAACGATTGGTCGGGCCCGATGGGCCGCACCGTGCAGATGCGCTTCGCCATGCGGGTATCGGTCTTTGCGGAAGATGAGGTCGCCATCCACGGCACGGTCGAGGATGTCCTGCAAGACGGACCTTGCGGACCATGTGTTAAAGTCACGCTGAATATGACGGTCGACGGGCGGATCGTGACGACCTGCGACGCGCTCTATGCTCTGCCCGCCGACGAAGCCGACAATCCGTGGGATCGTGGCGGAGAGCGTTGGCTGCAGCCCGCTTGAAACCTGATGCCACGCAAATACCGGGGGATGTTGATCCCCCGGTGCGCCCCTCAAGCAGTGATGTGAAACCCGCCATCTATGCCGAGGTGCTGGCCGGTGATGTAGGCCGCTGCATCTGACAGAAGGAAGCAGGTCGCGGGCGCGACATCCTCGGGCGAGGAAAAGCGGCGAAGCGGGATGGAGTCCAGATAACGGTCGCGAAACTTGTCCTGACGGATGGTCTCCGTCATCGCGGTTTCGACCAGCCCATAACATACGCTGTTGACGTTGATGTTGTAACGGCCCCATTCGCGTGCTGCGCTCATCGTCAGGCCGAGAACGCCGGACTTGGCCGCACCGTAGTTGATCTGGCCAAAAGTGCCGCGACGGCCCGCGTCTGAAGAGACATTGACGATCGAACCGGGATTGGAATCGCCGTTCTTCGCCTTTTCTATCAGGAAACGTCCGACAGCCTGAAGACAGGTGAAGGCGCCGGTCAGGTTGACATGGATGACCGATTGCCATTGCTCGCGGGACATTTCGGCGGCCATTGCCGCGCGTACGATGCCGGCGTTGTTCATCAGGCCATTCACATCGCCGAGCGTCTTCGCGGTATCTTCGACCACACTGGCGACGAATGCTTCGTCAGTGATGTCACCGGCAAAGGTCTTCACCCTTCCGGCGTCGCAACTGCCGAAGCTGTCGGCCAGAGCCGCCTCGTTGATGTCGACTGCCGCGACACGGGCGCCCATCAGCAGGCACTGGTCGGCAAGAGCCTTGCCGATACCTTGCGCAGCGCCGGTAATGATGATGACCTTGCGGTCGAGGGATGCTGGATTTTCCACGTTTGAACCTTGTTTGCGTTGAGTTTGGGGCGGGAAGGCCGGTCAGGTGTCGAGCAGGCCGAGAACCGAGACACTGCACACATTGAAATTCGGAAATCCGCCGAGATTGTGCGTCAGCGCATGGGTCGGCCGGTTCAACTGGCGGTCGCCTGCACGGTTCAGCAATTGCTGATAGCATTCATAGACCATGCGCAGGCCTGATGCCCCGATCGGATGGCCGAAGCATTTGAGTCCGCCGTCGATGTTGCAGGCAACTTCGCCATCGGCATCGAACTTGCCCGCCAGAACGTCCCGGAAACCTTCTCCAGGCTTGGACAGGCCAAGGTCTTCCATTGTGACCAGTTCCGTTATCGAGAAGCAGTCATGCACTTCGACCAGGTCGAGCTGCTTGAGCGGATCGGTAATCCCCGCCTCGCGGTATGCGCGTTCGGCTGCAATGCGGGTTGTGCGGGCATAGCTGCCGTCCCATGAATCATGGGACATTTCCGAACCGTTGCTGACAGCCAGCTGCACGGCCTTCACGCTGACGAGGTCGCCCGTCCTCCCCAGACGGCGCGCGACTTCCGGCGTGGTGATGATGGCACAGGCCGATCCGTCACTGACGCCGCAGCAATCGAACAGGCCCAGCGGATAGGCGACCATGGGCGCATTCAGGATCGCCTCTTTGGATATCCGGCGCTGGAGATGGGCCTTGGGGTTCTTCGATCCGTTCTCGTGGCTTTTCCACGAGACGTGGGCCATCGCTTCCTTGAGCGTGTCCATCTCGATTCCGTGGCGCGCCGTATAGGCGCTGGCGAACTGGGCGAAGGACCCTGGCGCGGTCGCGCTGGGTTGCCACAGTTCGTTGAACGTCCCCTTGCTGCGTTCCGGCAGGCCGCCGTAGCCGGTATCCTTCAGCTTCTCGACCCCGATGGCCATGGCGATGTCCACCGCGCCGGAAGCGACGGCATAGACCGCGCCGCGCAATGCCTCCGAACCGGTGGCGCAAAGGTTTTCGACGCGCGTGACGGGGATGTTCGGCAGGCGCAGGCTTTGCGAGGCAGAGAGGCCCGATTTGCCCAGGTTCTGTTCGTCCATGGACAGGCCAAACCACGCGGCCTCGATCTGATCGCGATCGATCCCCGCATCGCCGATCGCCTCAAGGAACGATTCCGCCAGCAGGTCTTCCGCGCTGCAATCCCATCGCTCGCCAAACTGCGAACATCCCATACCGAGAATGACGACTTTGTCTCGAATGCCCTTGGCCATTTATCCCGCCTCCGCTGAGTTTACCGGGGCCGCTTTCCAGAAGTAGCGATGGAACCTGCGTTTCGGATCCTTGTCCTTGATGCGAAACACGAAGCGGACCGGTGTGCCCACGGCCAGCTCGCCGGGTTCGAAATCGGTAAATTCCATCATGATTACGCCGCCGTCGTCGAAGGCGACGTTGCCGTACATCAGCGGCGGATTGGGAGAGATTGCCAGCCAATCCTCGGTGAACGATTTGACCCGCCCGATCTTGTCGCGAAACGGTTCGTCCTCCAGCGTGCCGAAGCTGCGGCAATCCGGGTTTACGCATGCCGGGCCCTTGGGAAACTGCCTGGTGCCGCATGCGGTGCACTTCCCGCCGATGAACCCGGTTATGGTTTTGCGGTGGCGGTTGAACGCGGAAAGAGCGGTACGATTGTCACGCTCGGCACGGATGCCCCAATCGATCTCCAGCTGATCGTTGAACGCCAGAAAACGGGTGTAATTCCCATCCTCGCATCCGTTTTCCAGTTGGGCGGCCACCGGATTGGCGGCTGCCCAGTCGGCAATGGCATCTGTGGTTTCCAGCAGGATGCACTGGGTGCCCTGCGCGAAATTCGCGACCAGGATCTTCTTCCCCGGCGATGCCTGCTCGAGCGCATGGCTCAGCATCAGCAGCCCGTGGGCCGTCCCGGTATTACCGCAACCTGCATCCAGCGGATCGACCAGACGTTCCGGTGCAATGCCACAGACCTTGGCGATATTGCGAGCGGCAGCCTGCCCGATGCCGGACAGAACCACGTGATCGATATCGCCGGGTGTGCAGCCGGCCTGTTCCAGCAGGGCCAGGATGGCAGAGGGCAGGATCTTCATCTGCCCTTCGTCCCTGACCCAGCGCTCTTCGAGCGAATAATCGATTTCGGCCCCTGCGGCGCGATAGTGGTCCACGAAATCTGTTGCCGTTGCATGAGTAGCGACCAGCTGGGCAATCAGCCCCTGCGTCCCGGTGGCCACGGCTGCCGCGCCGTGGCCGAGCGTCATTTCCAGCGCGGAAGCGGGTTTCGCGCTGCGCCTGTCGGCGGCGACTGTCAGGGTCGGCTGCCCGCTGGACAAGGCGTCGATGAGCGCGGTCATTCCAGCGCCGAGAAAGCCGCCGAAATCGGCACAACGAATTTGGGCTGGAAGTGTCAAAGCCTCGCTCAGCAGCACGGCATTGGCCCGGTCGGCAAACGGCGCTGTCGTGCTGGCGAACTGCACCACTGCCGGTGCTGCGCCGGACCCGGCGGCGAGACAGCTGCGGCTGGCCTCCACTGCCATGGTCAGGCTGTCTTCATCGGGAGTGCAGCTTGTACGGTGGCCTTTGGCCATCGCGGCCAGGGCCGGGTTGGCCCACTTGTTGGCGTCTGCGATCACCCGGCGGGCAACGCGCAATCGCGGGAGGTAACCCGCGATCGAGGTGATACCTGTGTTGGTCAATGGCTTCTCCGTGGCGCCCTGTTCGGCAACGTCATTTGGGATCGACCGGCCGAGGCGTTTCAACGGATGCGAACAGCCGTTGTCGCGCCCTTCGACGGCGAGCTGTGCCTGTCTGCTAGGAAACAAGGGTGCTCACATAAAACTCGTATAGGGCCGGGTTCGCTTGCGGACCGGCGGACGGATCAATGGCGAATGTTAGGAAAAGCGAGCGCTTCGCGAATTATTCCCCGCATCCCGGCGGTCTAGATGTGCCGCAACAACGGTCGCGGCGAATTGGGCCTGGCCGAGTTGAGGAGAGAGCGAGCCATGCAGCAGGTCACAGGTGCCCTTGGCGGGCGCAAGGCAGTCATCACAGGAGCAGCCAGCGGCATTGGCCGAGGCATTCTGGAAGCGTTCGTCAGGGAAGGCGCCACGGTTCTCGCGGTCGATTTGCCGTCCGGGCAGTGGGAGACCAGCAATGTCGTCGAAAACGGTGTGGCTCGATTGGCGGTTGATGTGACATTGGCCGACGCCCCAGCGCGTGTCGTGGAGGCAGCACGGAACATGCTCGGCGGGATCGATATCCTGGTCAACAATGCAGGCATTTCGCCGGCTGGCGATGTCGAGACGACATCTGATGAAATGTGGAGCCGGGTCATGGCGCTCAACGTCGATGCCGTGTTCCGGCTGACGCGCGCAGCCGTGCCCTTTTTGAAGCAGAGCGGCAGCGGACGGATCATCAACACAGGCTCGATCATGTCCGAGATCGCAAGCCCCTCCATCATCGCATATGTGACTTCCAAGCACGCCGTCGCTGGCATGACCAAGGCCATGGCAATGGATCTGGGGCAGTACGGGATTTGCGCGAACTTTCTCCAGCCGGGGGCGATCGTTACGCCGTTGTCCGAGGCGCACATGGCGGATGAGCAGTATGTCGCGCATTGGAAGAGGAAGATCCCTCTTGGCCGCCTGGGTGAGCCGGACGACATCGGCCCGGTGGCGGTGTTCCTCGCATCCGACGCGGCTCGCTACGTATCGGGTGAAGGGCTCAGGATTGACGGTGGGGCAGCGTTCAACGCTTGATTGAGCGGGCTCTGGCTTGGCAGCGGTGGCTCATGCCTGTTGGTGCGCGCGCCACTGCTCTGCCAGCTGATTGCGAAACTCCGGCGCAGCCACACCGATCAGGGCTTCGGCCCGCTGTTCGACCGACTTGTCGGCCAGCTCTGCCACCCCGTGTTCCGTCACGACGATGTCCAGATCGGTGCGGCAGATTGTCACCACACCATTGAGCCGGTTTACGATATTCGATCGCTTGCCGCCGCCGCTGGTCGACTGCAGGCATATGATCGCCCGCCCCCCTCGTGACAGGTGCGCGCCCCGGACGAAATCGACCAGCCCGCCGCTGCCGCTGATCTGCCGCCCCCCTGCGGTTTCGGCATTGGCTTGACCGAACAGATCGACCTCCAGCACGGAATTGATGGCAACCAGATTATCCAGATCGGCCAGCGTGCGGCAATCGTGTGTGTACGAGACAGGCCGGAATGCGAAATCGGGGCGTTGCGCGATCCAGTCATAAAACGCTGCATCGCCGCAGACCGCGCCGGTGACATGCAACCCCTGGTCGATCGACTTGCGCGCGCCAGTCATCGCGCCGCCCTCTATCAGCGGCTGGATGACCGGGGAGATCAGGCCACTGTGGAGCCCGAGATCGTTCAGGTGCCCGAGGGACCCAACAACCAGCTGTGGCAACCGGCCCACACCGAATTGCAAGGTGTCGCCATCGCGTATGAGCGCGGCCGCGTTGCGGGCGATCTTGTCTGTGACGGCATTTGCCACCGGATCTGCGACTGTGGGCAGGGGATAATCGACGGCGACGGCATAGTCGATCTGTTCCAGCGAAACCCTTGGCCCACCGGCCACCGGAGGCATCGCCGCATTCAATTCGGCAATCACGACATCACAGCGGCCAACGATATCCGGCACGAAATCCGCGCTTAGCCCGGTGCTGCACATGCCGTCAGCGTCAGGTGGGCTGAGTTGTATCAGGCCGATGTCGATCCGGCCGAGCAATGGCTCGATGGCGCTGTAATGCCTCGGAACGAATTCGATCGGACCTGCCTGCCAGGAGCTGCGAAGTTCCTTGTAGTCGAAAAAGGTGACGCAGGTACTCGGTTCGCGGCCTTGCCCGATTGCGAAATGGTTCATTCCCGGTGTCAGCGGGGTAATGAAGCGCAGGCCGCCAAGCTGGCTGGATGCATTGTACAGCGCCTGCATCAATCCCTGCGGCTGGCCAATGCTCCCCTGGACGAACACTGTCATTCCCGGCTGCAACAGAGCGGGAACTTCGCTGACGGTGAGTGCGGTGGGCATCGGCTAGAGACCGGATGAGCGGCGGGGCAGCGGATTTTCCGGAATCCGGTCCGGCAAGCTTCGAGCGCCTGACATGGTCAGAAGCTCCTCGAAATGATTTCCTTCATGATCTCGTTGGTGCCGCCATAGATCATCTGTGCGCGTGCGTCGGTCCATGCTCGTGCGACCGGATATTCGAGCATATAGCCATAACCGCCGTGCAACTGGACGCATTCATCCAGCACGCGGTTTTGCAGTTCGGTGCACCACCACTTGGCCATGGCGGAGGCTTCTGCGTTGAGTTTGCCTTCCGCCGCCAGTTCGATGCACTGGTCGATATAGACGCGGGCAATCTGGGTCTTGGTCTTGCATTCGGCCAGCTTGAACTTGGTGTTCTGGAAATCCATCAGGCTCTGGCCGAACGCGTTGCGCGACTTGGTGTAATCGACGGTGTTTTCCAGCGCGATTTCGCATCCCGCAACTGCGCGAATGGCAATCATCAGCCGTTCCCAGGCCAGTTCCTGCATGAGGTAACGCAGCCCTTCGCCTTCCTTGCCGAGCAGGCTGGTCTTCGGAATGCGGACGTCGTCGAAAAACAGTTCCGCCGCGTCCTGCGCCTTCTGCCCGACCTTGTCCAGCGGCGCGCTCTTGCTCACCCCTTCACGGTCGGCTTCGACCAGGAACAGGGATAGCGCGCTCGATCCGTCACCCATTTCCGTTTTCGCGGCGAGAACGATAAGATCGGTGACATAACCATTGGTGATGAAGGTCTTGGCGCCGTTGATGACGTATTCGTCGCCGACCGGATTGGCGCGGGTAGAGATCGCGCGCAAGTCGGATCCTCCGCGGGGTTCGGTCATCGCAAGAGAGCCGATGACTTCGCCGCGCGCCATTTTCGGCAACCAGGCCTGCTTCTGCTCTTCGGTGCCGAACCGCTCGATATATCCGGCGACAATTTCGGAATGCATTACAAAGCCCGGCCCGGCGGCGTTGGCGCGCTGCTGTTCCTCGATAAGCACGGCGCTGTATTTCCGGTCGGCGCCAGCGCCGCCGTACTCCGTCGGGGTGGTGACGCACAGCAGGCCTTGTTTGCCGGCCTCCAGCCAGACCTCGCGGTCGGGATGGCACTGCTTGTTCCATTTATCGAGATTGGGAATGACGGCATCGCGCATGAACCGGCGGACGGATGCCCGGAAAATCTCATGCTCTTCAGAAAATATCGTGCGTTCTATAGGCAGGAATTGTGCGGCGCCCACGTATGTTCCCCCGATCCCAATATCAGTGTGTCCTTGCCCGCCGACACTTGTTCCTCGTGCGGTGGCTTGCGTGTTCGCAGCCCTACATCCCAATGCTGCTCAACATTAACTCGTATTGATTTGTTATTTGCTGATGGCGGGCTCTCAATTGCGCAGAACCAGCGCGCCGTTGGGTGTCGTGTCGCATGAAGTGACCAGGCACGTGCTCGCGCCTTCGATCTGGGTCAACGCGTCGCCGCGCAGCTGTTTGACCGCTTCTGTGGCGAGGTTCATGCCGTGCAGATAGATTTCCGACAGGCTGCCGCCCGATGTGTTGACCGGCAGTTTCCCGCCCGCGCGCAAGTTGCCTTCCGCGGCAAAGGCGCCGGCTTCTCCCCGGCCGCAAAAGCCATAGGCTTCGAGGCTGAACAGCACGAGCGGAGCGAATGCGTCGTACAGCTGCGCCACGTCGATATCGGCGGGACCGATGTCTGACTGACGCCAGAGGTTTTCCGCGCAGGCCCAGGAGGAACTGCGCAGAGGATCGGCACTGTGATAATCGGTCATCAACTGATGCTGGGCCGTCATGCCCTGTGAGAAGGCATGGATATAGACGGGCGGTTTCGCGCAGTCGGTGGCGCGGTCGCTTCGCGTGAGCACCAATGCAATGGCCCCGTCGCTTTCCAGGCAATTATCGAACAGGCACAAGGGGTCGGAAATCATCCGCGCTTCCATGTACTGATCGAGCGTCAGTGCCCGCGCGTGCATCAGTGCCTTGGGGTTGTTTCGGGCAAATTTGCGCATCGCCAGGGCGACTTCGGCCAGCTCTTCCCGTTTCAATCCGTATTCGTGCATGTAGCGGCGGGTCAGCACGGCCACTTCGTCCACCGGACGGACCAGCCCCTGCGGGCGTGTCCATTTCCAGTGATCGGTGACAACGCTGTTCACACCTGCCCAGAGCCGCTTTGTGGGCGATCCGCGTTTGCGCGAACGCCAGACTACGCCGACGTTGGCGATGCCGGCGGCAATGGAAAGTGCGAGATGGCCGATCGCACCGCAACCCGCGCCTCCGCCGTGAGGCGATTGCGACAGGTAATGGACATCCCCCATGCCGACGCTGCGGGCGACTTCGAATTCGGGCGTCTCCTCATAAGTGTAGCAGGACAGCGCATCGACTTCGCCCGGGGCGATCCCGGCGTCGTCGAGCGCGGCCTTGATCGCACGGCAGGCAAGCTGAAATTCGGATTCTTCCAGATTCTTGGCGAACGTGGTTTCGCCAATTCCGACAATGGCGGTCTTGTCCTTGAACATGTTCAGATGCCTTGGAGTGAGTTTGGCGCAATCGGTGCGATCATTCTGCGGCTTCCAGAGCCATCGGCTGCGGGGCAGGGGAGAAGAAACTCTCCAGCAGACTGGCCAGATGCTCCCTCGCGCGTGCGAGATGTTCGTCCTTCACTGTGTCGTAGCCGCGGATCAGTTCCGGCCACGAGGCTATTTGAACGGCCAGGTCATAGTTGTCCGCGTCGGTCCGGAGGAGAACATCGCGCATCAGCGCGGCGTAATCGTCGATCAGCTGGCGCTCCAGCTTGCGATGTGCGTTATGGCCGAAGATGTCGAACGGCGTGCCGCGCAGAACCTTGAGTTTTGCGAGAACCTTGTAGAGCAGCATGGTGCGCGGACCGAAAGTACGCTTGCGATAGCGGCCGGTCTCCGGATCGCGTTTCTGCAATTTGGGGGGCGCCATGTGGAACTCGAGCGTCAGATCGCCCTCGAACTCCTCCTCCAGAGCGCGTCTGAAGCTGTCATCGGCGTACAGCCGGGCAACTTCATATTCGTCCTTGTAGGCCATCAGTTTGTAGTAATACCGCGCGACGGCACCGGTCAGTGCCTGTTCCCGTTTAGGGAAGCGGAGATCGGCCTTTTCCGCACTATCCACCAATTCCCGATATTTCTGCGCATAGCTGGCGTTCTGGTACGCGGTCAGTTCACTGGTGAGGCGATCCGCCAGTTCGTTCGCCGTTTCTGATCTTGCAGGCTGCTTAGCCTGGTCTGCGAAGGCGAAACGTTCCACGGTATGGGGATCGTTTGCCGCGATCCGTCCCCAGGTGAGCGCGGCCTTGTTCATGTCGACGCTGACGCCGTTCAGTTCCACTGCCTTCAGGACGGCATCGAGGCTAATCGGCATCCAGCCTTTCTGGATGGCATAGCCGAGGAGGAAGAGATTGGCGGCGATCTCGTTTCCGAGCAGTGCGTAGGCCAGCCTGCCTGCATCGACGAACGCGCCGCGTTCATGGCCGACGATGTCCTGCATCGACGCGATCATTCCGTCGGGGGTCAGATTGAGATCCGGATTGCTGGCAAAGGCGGAAGTGGGGGCGACACGGGTATTGACCACCACCCGGCTGCGTTGTGAGTCCAGCTTGGACACGGCTTCCTGCCCGGAACTGACCACGATGTCACAACCCAGCAGGAGATCCGCCGTGACGATGCGCGTGGCGTGGAGTTCCTCCGGCCGGTTCGCAATGCGCACGTGGCTGGTGACCGGGCCGTTGCGCTGGGCGAGGCCGGCTACATCGAGCACTGAACATCCCTTGCCTTCCAGATGTGCTGCCATGCCGAGCAGTGCGCCGACCGTAACCACGCCTGCCCCGCCAATGCCGGTGACAAGCAGGCTGAAAGGAGCATTGAGAGGCGCTTGTTGCGGTGGGGGCAGGTCCGCAGCCAGCCGTGCCGCTTCGGCGGGCAGGGTGGCGCCTTTCCCCCGGCTGCGGTTGCGGGGGGTACCGCCGTGAACGGTCACGAAACTGGGGCAATAGCCTTTGGTGCAGGAAAAATCCTTGTTGCAGGCCGACTGGTTGATGCGCCGCTTGCGTCCGAATGGCGTTTCGACCGGTTCGATGGCGATGCAATTCGACTGGACGCCGCAATCGCCGCATCCTTCACAGACCCTTGGATTGATGAACACGCGCCGGTCGGGGTCGTCTGCCATGCCACGTTTGCGCCGCCGCCGCAGTTCGGTTGCGCAGTATTGTTCGTAGATGATCGCCGATACGCCTTCGATCTCGCGCAGTTCCCGTTGTACGGCGTTGAGATCGTCGCGATGGTGGAGCGTTACCCCCGGCGCAAAGTCGTAGCCGGAGCGATATTTCTCGATGTTGTCGCTGACCAGTGCGATCCGGCGCACGCCTTCGGAAGCGACCTGCCGGGTCAGATCGTCAACCCGGACATTGCCTTCGATGGTCTGACCGCCGGTCATGGCGATCGCGTCGTTGACGAGGATCTTGTATGTGATGTTGACCTTGCCCGCCACCGCCGCGCGAATGGCCAGAAGGCCCGAATGAAAATACGTTCCGTCGCCAAGATTCTGGAACATGTGCTGTTTTTCGGTGAAAGGCGACAGCCCGATCCATGCGGCGCCTTCACCGCCCATCTGGAACAATGTTGGTGTGTTGCGCTCTGGCAGGAATGTGGCCATGCCATGGCAGCCGATACCGCCGAATGCGACGCTGCCTTCGGGCACCTTGGTCGAGGTGTTGTGGGGGCATCCCGCGCAGAAGCTGGGCATTCGCACCAGACTGCCGCCAGAGGCAGTGTTCGGCTTGCCGTGGCAGGGCGGGGCGATGTTCACACCCTGCCGGGACAGAGTGGTTGCGATGACTTGCGACAGGACCGTGGCGTTCAGTTCCGCTTCGGACGAAATCAGCGGCGCGCCGCTTTCGTCCATCTTGCCGGTCAGAATCGGGGAGGTGGGATCGTTGACGAACAGGCTTGCCAGTTGCTGTTCGATGATCGGCCGCTTTTCCTCGACAACCAGAATGCGGTCATAGCACCGGACGAATTCCGCGATGAGGTCGGGCTCCAGCGGCCAGGGCATGGCAACCTTGAAGACACCGATCCCGTGGAGTTTGCACGCGTCCTCGTCGAGGCCGAGTTCTTCCAGCGCCTGCATCAGATCCAGGTGGGCCTTGCCGGTCGTCACAATGCCCAGTGCGCCGTGGTCCTGATGAATGACAGGCCGATTGAGGCGGTTGGCCTTGATGAAGGCCTTCACTCGGGGAATGCGTTGCTGGTAGTGGCGTTGTTCTGCCTGAACCGGGTGGATGCCCCACCGCGCATGGAGCGCAAGGTCCCCTTCCTTGCCGCTTTCCGTTTCCGGAATGACGATCGGTGCCTGATCCGGTGAGACGTTGACCGATGCCGAACTCTCGATCGTATCGGTCACGCACTTCATGCCGATCCAGCAGCCGGAATAGCGAGACAATGCGAAGCCGTAGAGGCCGTAGTCGAGATAGTCCTGCACTGTGGCGGGATTGAAATAGGGCATTCCGAAATGGATCAGGGCATGGTCGCTCTGGTGGGCAATGGTGGACGATTTCGCCCCATGATCGTCGCCCGTGAGTACGAGCACGCCCCCGTGCCGGGATGAGCCGGAATAATTGCCATGCTTCAGCGCGTCTCCGGCGCGGTCGACGCCCGGCCCTTTGCCATACCACAGGGCGAATACCCCGTCATAGAGCGCCCCGCCCATGAGGTCGGTCTGCTGCGATCCCCATACTGCGGTCGCGCCCAGCTCCTCGTTGATGCCGGGCTGGAAGACGATGTGATGTTCGTCCAGCTCGCGCTGTGCCGCCTTCAGCGTCGTGTCATATCCGCCGAGGGGTGAACCCGTGTAACCCGAGATGAACCCGGCGGTATTCAGGCCGCTGGCGAGGTCCCGCTCGCGTTGCATCAGAGGCAGGCGGACAAGCGCCTGCGATCCCGAGAGATAGACCTGGCCGGATTGCTTGCGATAGCGATCCTCCAGTGCGTAATCTTCCAGGGCGAGAGCCGATGCTGTTGCAGCGCTGGTCAAGTTGATTTCCTCTTTTCAGATACGTGGGCCAAGCCGCCAGACGGGCAGGGCGCAGTCTGGTGACACGGTCTGGAAATGGATCGTGAGAGGCTGTCCGATCTCGACGTCTTCCGCGGTAAGGCCGGTGAACGCGTCGTCCGCTCCTGTCACCGCCATGCCGGCGATGCGGATCATGGGATCGGAATCGAGCGCGCCGATTACTGTGATGTAGGGTGTGATCGCTTCGAAAGCCGGCAGCAGCGGTGGGCGAGGGGTCGCGAACGACCAGATGGTGGCAGTGCCGGGATCGTCGCGCCAGGTCACGTTCTCGGATTGGCAATGCGGGCACATCGGGCGCGGTGGAAACCGCGATGTTCCGCAGTCGCCACAGGCTTGCACGACCAGCTTCCCATCGCGTGCCTTGCTCCAGAACTCCCGGTCGAGCGGGTCATCGGTTGCCGGCAGAGGCATGCCTTCGATCATGTCGGGCTCCTTCGCGGGGTCAGGGGCGGTAAAGCAGCTTCCACGAGAACACGAGGCAGGGCTTGTCCTGTCCGACCACGTGAACCGCGACGCCGAAGTCAATCATCGTGGCGCCATCCTTGACGAGCACGTTTTCGATCCGGGTACGGCAATGGATGCGCGATCCGACGGGAACCGGGCGGACAAACCGAAGCCGGTCTATTCCGTAGTTCAGGGCATTGCCGTGCCCGACAATTGCGATCCCGTCCGACTTCCGCAGCGCGGAAAGAAACGAGAGCACGAGGAAGCCATGAGCAATCGTGCAACCCAGCGGGCTTTCGACAGCCGCACGTTCAGGATCGACATGGATCCACTGCATATCGTCGGTCAGTTCGCCAAAGGCGGTGATGTCGTCCTGCGTAACCAGCCGCTCTTTGCTCCAAGGCCCATATTCATCGGAGACCAGCGCCTCCAGCGTTGCAATGTCGTCAAATCGGATCGTGTTCATTCGCGTCGTATTCCATTGGAAAATATGCTGATTTTTGCTTAGGATTCGGTGTCCGGATGATACGGGGACCATCGCGCATCGCGGCCCTCGCCGAAGGCGCGGACCCCTTCGAAAAAGTCGTGCGAACGGTTGTGGACATTCATCGTGTCCCACGCGCGCGTCGTGGCTTCGCCCAGGCCAGCCTCTTTCGAACTCCAGATTGCTCGTTTGGTCCGGGCCATGGCGCTGGGCGAATTTCGCCGCATTCGCTCTGCCAGGGCATAGGCGTGGTTCATCAGTTCATCGGGGGGCGACAATTCATCCAGCATCCCGATGGCATGGGCCCGATGCGCAGAAATTTTCTCCCCGCGACCTCCCAGCGCCATGCGCAGGACAGCGCCGATGGGAATGCGCCGGGCCAGAGCGATGGTTTCCAGGGCGGAAACCAGCCCGACACTGACATGGGGGTCGGAAAATTCGGCAGTGTCGCTGGCGATTACCACGTCGCATTCGGCCACGAAGTGCAGGCCGCCGCCCATGGCGAGACCGTTTACGGCACAGATAACCGGCTTCCAGACCCGGTTCTGCAATGGCGACCAGCGCACTGATTCAGGCAGGGAGGTGCCCGCCGCATCGGTGATCATTTCCGGCAGATCCCTGAGATCGGCCCCGGTGCAGAAAGCCTTGTCTCCCGCGCCGGTAACAATCGCGACAATGGCGGATTCGTCGTGTTCAAAGCCGCGCCACAGTATGGGCAACTCGCGGCTCATCACGCTGTTGATCGAATTCAGCCTTGCGGGCCTGTCCAGCGTAATCAGAGCGACGCCGTCGGTGACTTCATATCGGAGCGTTTCGAATTGAATTGCTCTGCCTCCCATCCATCCTGATCCTGCCGGGAACCGCGCGTTCATGCGGTCCAGGTCTGTCTGATCCGGTGCATTTTGCCCTCAGGCTGCCTCGCCCGAGGGCCCTTGAGATCGCGCAATGCGCAATCGGGGCCGGGCACGCAGCTTTGCGCCATTTCGAGATTATGTTGTCGAAAGAGGCTCAACAGAAACTCGCATTCGAGCGCGAAAGACGAGTTTGCGGGAGTCATTGGCGACTAAATGCGAGTTTGAGGTGAACCTTCTCACGCCATAGTCAGATTTTCGTGCAAGGCCCGGTAAACTGCGGGACACAAACACTGACGCTACGGTTTGCGGCCGGGGCAAGCAGACGGGCAGTGTGCACGGGAGACGATGATGAAGAACCGGGCAACGCATATTACAGGTTTGCGGCATCGCTGCGCCGATTGGATGGCGCCAGGTCGCCCGAACGGGCGTGGTGCCGGCAGCGGTCGGGGCCCGATATATGAATAAGCCTCCGTCCACGCCTCAGGCAATGCAATCCGCCGGGTCCGGGGGGGATTTGGCTTATGATGTGATCGTGGTCGGATCCGGTGCGGCGGCGCTTCTGGCTGCCTGCCGGGCCACGGATCTTGGCGCGCGTGTGCTCGTGCTGGAAAAGACGGACCGCATCGGAGGTAACTCGGCCACTTCCGGCGGGGGAATCTGGGTGCCGAACAATCCGTGGATCGCCGAAGCCGGTGTTACAGACAGCGAAGAAGATGCGTATGCCTATCTAAGGGGAGTGATCCCCGGCGATCAGATCGGCGACGATACGATCCGGACCTATATCCGAACGGCACCGGCGATGATCGCATATCTCGGGCAGATCGGCGTGCCTTATCGCCCGGTGAAGAAATATCCGGATTATTACCCTTCCGCTCCCGGATGGAAGCCGGGTGGCCGGACAATGGATTGTGCGCCGCTCGACGGTCGCGAGCTTGGGGACGATCTCGGCAGGCTTCGCGAGATGCCGCCTGCCTCGAAGGCATTCGGGCGGATCAACCTGTCGATTACCGAGGTGTCGAAGATCCAGGCTGTCGCTAAGGGGTGGCAGAAGATCGCGCTGAGAGCCGTAGCCCGCTATGCAGCGGACATCGGCGGCAGATTAAAGGGCAGCCGTGATCGCCGCCTGTGCATGGGTGAAGCTCTGGTCGGCCGTCTGCTGCTCGCGCTGCGCAAGCGTGGTGTGGATTTCCGGTTGAATGCCCCGGTCAAGGGACTGATCCGGGAAGGCAAGCGTGTGGCCGGAGTCGTTATCGAAGATGCGGTCGGGCGGCATCAGCACATCGGGGCTCGCCGCGGGGTGATAATCGCGGCAGGTGGCTTTGAACGCAGCTCAATCATGCGGTCGGCAAATATTGCCGCGCCCACTTCGGCTGACTGGTCGGCGGGAAGCCCCGGCAACACTGGCGACCTGATTGCCGCAGGCAAAGAGATCGGCGCCGCAACGGGCCTCATGAACGAAGCGTGGTGGGCCCCTGTGGTCAGGTGGGGCGAACGCAGTGTGGTCCTGTTCTTCGAGAAGTCGAAGCCGGGATTCCTCATCGTCGATCGCAATGGCCGCCGTTTCATGAACGAATCCATCACTTACAATTCCTATGGCAAGTGCATCTATGGTGAGGACTACAGCATCCGTGATCGGGTGCCCGCGTTCGTCATTTTCGACCGCACTTATCGAGAGAACTATATGTTCGGGGGCTTGCTCCAATCGAACATGTCGCCGGACTGGATGAACAGGGATGCCTTCGGGCCCGAAGGCTTTCTGCGCAAGGCGTCCTCCTTGCGCTCTCTCGCGTCTCAGCTCGGTATCGACCCCGATGGCCTCGAGGCCACGGCGGCGGAGATGGCCCGCTATGCCGAGACTGGCGTGGACGAGCAATTCGGCAGAGGCAGTGACGAACACGATCGGCAGTATGGCGATGCCAGGGTCGGTCCAAATCCATGCCTGGGCCCGATTGAGAAGGCGCCGTTTTACGGCACGCCGCTCTATCCCGGTGACATTGGTACCAAGGGCGGCCTGGTCATCGATGACGATGCGCAGGTGCTGGACGACGCGGGGGAGATCATTCCCGGCCTGTTCGCCGCCGGCAACAGCTCTGCCTCCATCATGGGGGACAAATATCCGGGGGCGGGATGCACGCTCGGTCCGGCGCTGACCATGGCGTTCCGCGCCTGCAACAAGCTCATGCACGCCAACGCTTAGTTAGTGAAACACTATCGGGAACTGGAAACGTGGCCAAGACAGAAGACTATAAACTGGGCGAATTCGAATTTCCGCGGGGCTGGTTCATGGTGGCGGAAGCCACCGAACTGGACTCGGGGCCTGTGCCGTTGCGCTTCTTCGGCAAGGATTTCGCGCTCTTTCGCGGAGAGAGCGGGAAGCTGATCTGTCTCGACGCATTCTGTCGGCACATGGGCGCTCATCTCGCGGGTTCGAAGACGGCTTCCATCGCCGCTCATCACGAGCAGATCGAAGGCGATGCCATTCGCTGCCCCTACCACGGCTGGCGTTACAACAGCGAGGGGCGGGTGGATGACATTCCCGGGTTCGACGGACCATGCCCCAAGGCGGCGACATTGGGCACGCACCTGGTGCGCGAGGTGATGGGGGCAGTGATGATGTGGCACGACCCCGAAGGAGGGGAGCCGGACTACGAGCCGCCGCAGTTGCCCGAATGGGATATGCCGAACTGGATCAACGGGGCCTACGACCATCTGGGAACGCTGGCGATCCACCCGCAGGAAGTTCTCGACAACATGGCCGATTCCAACCACCTCGGCCCGACGCACGGCGTCCCGTGCGAGTATTTCGAGAACGAGTTCAACGGGCACGTCTATCAACAGCGGCAGGGCGGATTCCGCCGGGAATACGATGCCTATCTGAAGACTCTTACCTGGTACACCGGGCCGGGTCTGCTGCTGTCCCGGCAGTCGATCGGCGACATTTACGGTATCGAATTCATCTTTCACACTCCGGTCGACGACGGGGTGATCAAGGTGTGGCACAATAACTTGCTGCGTGTGCCGAACGACAATCCGGGGCCTGACGAAATCGCCGCAGCCAAGGCTATGCAGGGCGAAGTGCTCGACGCGTTCAGCCAGGATTTCGAGATCTGGTCGAGGAAGCAGCCCGCGATCGGGATCATGGGTCTGCCGACCGAGCGTAACTTCCAGCTTGGCCGGACCTGGTATCGGCAATTTTACAACCCGCGGAATCGTGCGGCGGAATTTCAGGGCATTGCCAAGGGACGGCATGTTCCGACGCACAAGAAACCGGCCGACGACATCACACGCGATCTGGAAATGGCGAACGGCCACTGAACCGGGAAAATCGAGAGAGAATATGGCTACGAGTTTTGCAGCAGCCGGAAATGCACCGGCAATGAGCGTGATCGACATCGAACCCTGCCTCGATCTCATTGAGAAGAACGGCCCCGTGGCGCGGAAGGAACGGAAAGTCCCCACCGGGTCCGTGGAAGCTTTGCGTGAAAGCGGCGTTTTCCGGGCTTTCATTCCCAAACGTCTCGGCGGGATCGGCGCCACGCCACAGGAGTGGCTGCGGACGCTCATCAAAGTGGCGGAACGGGATATGAGCACGGCGTGGATCACCGGCGTTATTTCGGTGCACGCCTTCCAGATATCCCTGCTGGACAGCCAGGTGCAGGACGAAGTCTATGGCACCGATCTCGATGAACGTGTCAGCAGTTCCTACAATCCCGTGGGGGCCAGAACCAAGCCGGTAGAGGGCGGTGTCATGCTGCACGGGCGCTGGGGCTGGAGTTCCGGGAGCGACCACTGTCAGTGGGCCCTGTTGGGGACGATTGTCGAAGGACGGCCGCTGCTTCAGACCATGCTCGTGCCGCGCAGCGCCTATGTGATCGAAGACACATGGCATGTGATGGGGCTTCAGGGGACGGGTTCCAACGATATCGTGATCGAAGAGCCGATATTCGTGCCGGACGATCACATCCATTCACAGATGGACGGCTATGAAAGACTGCGCGATCAGCCGGATGCCGTTTACGGTCTGCCCTGGGCGCAAATCTTTGCCGCGACCGTTGCCGCCCCGGCCATCGGCGCCGCTCGTCATGCGCTCAGGCTGTTCATTGCCAAGGCAGGCGGGAGCAGCACGGACCCGACCAAGCTGAAAGGGGATCCGGACATTCTCCGCCGCGTTGCGGAAGCCAGTTCCCTGATCGACAGGGCGGAGGCCAACCTCATTGCGAATTTCGACTCGATGATGGGTCTGCTCGAAAGCGGTCAGGAGATACCGCTGATCGATCGCGCCCGTTACCGCTACGAAACCGGGGCGATCGTGGTGCAGATGATGCAAGCGGTGGATATTCTGTTCGAAGTCGGCGGCGGACGCAGCGTGTTTCTGGGCTCCGAGATTCAGAACATCTGGCACGACATCCACATTGCTCGTGCTCACGTCGCCAACAACCCGGTCCCGCTGGCCCGTAATTACGGAAACATGCTGCTGGGTGCCGACAATGCCGATTTCTTTCTTTGAGGGACTATCGTGAGCAAAGACCTTCTTCCGCGCGGCCATGAAGTCGCGGTTGGTGAGCACCGGATCCATTACCTGAGCTATGGGGAAGGGCCTGCGGTCGTATTCCTGCATGGGAGTGGGCCGGGCGCGAGCGGCTTCAGCAACTTCAGGTCGAATATCGACACGGTTGTCGAAGCCGGCAGGCGGGCGATCGTATTCGATATGATCGGGTTTGGTTACTCGAGCAAACCGACCGGTATCGACTATACCACGGAATTGTTCGCGGAGACGATCAAGGGCGCGCTGGATGCCCTTGGCGTGACGCACTGTGTGCTGGTCGGAAATTCGCTCGGCGGGGCCGTGAGCATCAGGCTGGCGCTCGATCACCCGGACATGGTTGATGGTCTGGTGCTGATGGCGCCGGGCGGGATCGAAGCCGATGCGGTGTATTACAACATGCCGGGCATCAAGAGCATGATCGCCGGTTTCGTGGGGGGCTCGCTCGATTTCGATGGCCTGCGCAACCTGTTGCAGATGCTGGTAAAGGACCCTGCCATCGTCGACGATCAACTGGTTTCTGAACGGTTGGAAGTTCTCCAGTTGCAACCGGTGGATGTTCTCGCCCGATTGCAGGTGTCGAATATGGAGCAGGAGCTTCCCAACCTGCGTTGCCCCATTCTCGGCTTCTGGGGCCAGGACGATCAGTTCACGCCAGTTACCGGCTTCTCCAAGTTTCTGGCAAGCAGCCCGGATTGCGCATTCACTATCGTGTCCAATTGCGGCCACTGGGTGATGGTGGAGCGTGCCGGCATGTTCAATGCTCAGGTGCAGTATTTCCTCGACCGTCTCGACAGCAATTGAACTGGTACTCGCAGCCGATGTGTTCCGGACAAGAGAGACTATTCCGCAATGAAAATTTCTAATCTCGGTTACGTTATCCTCAGTTCACCCGCACCTGATGCCTGGCGCAGTTTCGGGCTTGAGGTAATCGGGACGATGGAGGCGCCTGCGCCCGATGGTGCCGTGGCTTTGAAGATCGACGAGCATCCGTTCCGGATTCTGGTCGAAACCGGCGAAGCTGACCGGTTGCAAGCAATCGGTTGGGAAATGGCTTCGCATGCCGACCTTGCGGCGATGCGCGATCATCTTGCAGGGCAGGGTCTCGCAGTGCGATCCGGCACGGCTGAAGAAGCCGAAAAGCGCTGCGTCACGGAATTTTTCGCCACTACCGACCCTGCCGGAAACCCTCTCGAATTCTATTATGGCCGAACGGGTTGTGGCGAACCGTTCGTGTCGCCTATCGGTACATCCGGTTTCGTGACCGGTGCGATGGGCCTGGGGCATATCGTCGTTTCCGCCGCCGGTGCGTTTGAAGAGGCCTACAGGTTCTATACGACCACGCTAGGGCTGGGAGACAGCGACGATCTGACCATCGCGTCGCCGCAGGCAGGCATGCCGGATATGCGGGTCCGGTTCCTTCATGCGGACAATCCCCGGCATCACAGCCTGGCGCTGTTCAACCTGCCTTCCCCGACCGGGGTCGTGCATCTGATGCTCGAGATGGAAAATCTTGACGAAGTCGGGCGGTGCCTTGATCGGGTCGAGGCTCGCAATATCAGCCTGATGGCTTCGTTGGGGCGGCACTGTAACGACAACATGGTTTCGTTCTATGTCCACGGGCCCGCCAACGTGCCGCTCGAGATCGGTTGTGAAGGTCTGCAACTCGACTGGACTCGTTTCGAACCGACTGTCAGCACGGTGCCGGACCATTGGGGCCATGCATATCAGCTTGGCGCGGAGTGAGATATGACATGCGATGCAAAGGCGCCGATCCGGGATAGTCGTCGCTGGACGTGTTCCGGCACGTCAGAGTGATGCCAAAAGCTCCTTTGTCATGCGGATTTGCAGAGGTTAGATTGCAGCGCTGCTGGAAATCAAAGGCATAATCGAGAGGGCCCATCGTTGCGCCGCAAGAAACCAATTCAAGATCGCGCCAAATTTACGTCGGATGCCATACTGGAAGCCGCGGAGATCATCGTCCTGGAAGAGGGATATGAAAAGGCGACGACCAACTACATTGCCGAAAAGGCAGGAGTGAGCATCGGCTCGCTCTATCAGTATTTTCCGAACAAGAATTCGATCATATCGGCGTTGATCGAACAGACGGTTTCACGGGTCGCAAACGGGATGAGAGTGGTCTTGCGGGAGGCAATGGAGCTTCCCCTCGAAATCGCGAGCCGCAACGCGTTTTCCTATCTGCTCGATAACCTGCGGGAAAAGAAGGAGCTGTTCTATTCGCTCCCCAAGCGTTCTCCGGAACTGATCGAGCTGACGCAGAACCTCTCGGTCGAGAAATTCACGCACCAGACGAACAGGGTCCTGCTCGAACAACATCAGGACGAGATGGTGCCCATGGATCTCGAGAAGGCACTGATTGTTCTCGAAATCGGCATTCTGGCGAACATGCGGCGTTATATTATGGAAAATCCTGCCGGGATGACGGACGAGGAGTTCATTGATTCCATGGTTCGCCTGTCGACAGCCTACCTGAAGTATGATCTGCCTGACGTTCCCAAGGTCGCAGCCGAAGTTCAGCCATGATCGTGCGCCATCGCTGGTCTTTCGACGCGATGGCATGACACGGCGGTTCAGTTCACATATCTGCCGCAGGGGTTTTGACGAAGGGTATCCAGTCTTGAGTTTCCCGGTGGCCCTCCTCCAGCTCGTCCGGACACTGGACAGCCAATGCGGCTGCGATCATTCTGACGACTTGCGGAAAGCCCGCCGGGATAACCGGTTGTGTGTCCTCGTGCGTTTGCACGGCAAGGAAGCGTAGGGACACGGGCAGAAACAGCTTCGTCCGCTTGAACAATTCCCTGTCGCTGATGCCAATTGCCCGGCGGCTCATTTCAAACAGTTGGAGCGTGGGGCTGTCCGTTTGCGAGGCTAACACGGGATGGACGATCTCATCGATTGGATCGTCCCGGACAATGAACTGAAGCAGGAAACGCGCAAAGCTGCAGTTGCCGTCGCCGTCGGTTTGCTCGGCAAGCGGATACAGAAACGCCGTCAGGATCGAATGGATATCTGCCGGGTCGACATCGCGGAGCAGCACTTTTCGGCGGAGCTCGACCTGTTGCATGCGCACGTTCAGGATTGCCTGGGCAAGCCCATCCCGGTTGTTGAAATGGTATTGCACGGCGTACTTGTTCCGTTGCTTCGCATGGCTGGCAATCTCTTCGAGAGAGACATTGCTGAAGCCACGGCGCCCCATCAGGTTTTCGCCCGCCATCATCAGGCGTTCGCGCGTGCCGTTCTGCCCGGTGATGTCGGGAATGGTGAAGCGTTCATATCGTATCATCTGGTTTTCCCGGGCTTCTGCCTTCGATTTTGGGTCTTGTGAACGGGTCTATAGCGCATTAGTGGTCAGACATGTTTAAGTGTATACACTTAAACATGTTGGGTGAGGTCGATCTTGGAAGGTGTCTTATGGGCAGGAAACGTGCGCGCGCGGTAGTAAGTAGTTTGGGTTTTGCTCTTGGTCTGGTCGCCGGGCACCCTCTCGCGGCGCAGGATGCTGCACATGACCCGGCTTCCGAATGGCAGCAGCCGACGGCTCCGAAAAACGCACCCAATGTCATTCTTATCCTGCTCGACGATGTGGGATTTGGCGCGGCGGGCGCATTTGGCGGCCCGATCGCCACTCCGGCATTCGACAAGCTGGCGGAGGAAGGGCTCCGTTACAACCGGTTCCATACGACCGCCGTCTGTTCGCCCACCCGCGCGGCATTGCTTACGGGGCGTAACCAGCACCGGGTGGGCTTCGGCTATGTTTCCGGCCAGGAAAAGCCGCATGCAGGCTACACTGGAATCTGGCCGAAATCGGCAGCGTCGATTGCACAAGTGCTCAAAGATAATGGGTACAGCACCGCCGCATTCGGGAAATGGCACAATACTCCCAATTGGGAAGCAAGCCCGGTCGGGCCATTCGATCGCTGGCCGACGGGTCTCGGCTTTGAGTATTTCTACGGGTTCATGGGGGGTGAAGCCGATCAATGGCAGCCAATCCTTTATCGCAACACGGTTGCCATGACCGCTCCGGAGACGGGCTATAACTTCAACGTAGGCATGGCAAACGATGCGATTGGCTGGTTGCACACGCACCAGTCGCTTGCCCCGGGCAAGCCCTATTTCCTCTATTATGCCCCCGGCGCGACCCATGCACCGCATCAGGTCGGGCCGGAATGGATCGCCAAATATCGTGGCCGTTTCGATGACGGCTGGGATGCGATGCGCAAAATGACGTTCGAGCGGCAGAAGAGAATGGGAGTGATCCCCAAGGATGCCAAGCTGACGGAACGACCCGCCGAACTGCCTGCCTGGAACAGCCTCAGCGAAGAGGCCAGGAAACTCTATGCGCGGCAAATGGAAGTCTATGCCGGTTTTCTGGAGCAGACCGATTATGAAATCGGACGGATGGTGGATGCGGCACGCGCGGGCCCAGGCGGCGAAAACACCATGGTCATCTACATCATGGGTGACAACGGCGCTTCCGCCGAAGGCGGCATGAACGGTTCGGACCGCAATCTGTTCGATATGATTACCGAATCCGCGCACGATCTTTCCACCCAGTCTGCGCGGATGGACGAGCTTGGCAGCGATCAGGCTGACAACCACTTCTCGGCCGGCTGGGCATGGGCCAGCGACGCGCCGTTTCAGTGGACCAAGCAGATTGCCTCGCACCTCGGCGGTGTGCGAAACCCGATGGTCATCAGTTGGCCGGGACATATTGCAAAGGCTGGCCAGGTCCGTTCCGCCTGGACCCATGTGATAGATGTGGCGCCGACGCTATACGACATCATCGGGATCAAGGCGCCCGATACGGTCAATGGCGTGAAGCAGATCAGCATGGACGGCATCAGCTTCGCCGCTACGTTCAAAGGTCCGGTCGCTGAAAAACCAAGGACCCAGTACTTCGAAATGCAGGGCAATCGCGGCGTTTATTCGAATGGCTGGATGGCCAGTGCGCGGCATCACATCCCCTGGCTGCTACATGAAGAGAACAAGCCGTTCAGTGAGGACAAGTGGGAACTGTACAATCTCGACAAGGATTTCTCGCAGGCCACCGATCTCGCCACGCGCTATCCTGAAAAACTGAAAGCGATGCAGGCGCTGTTCGAAAGTGAAGCCAAGCGCAACAATGCCGAGCCGCTGGCAACGATGACGCTCAATTCCACATTGATGAACATCCAGCCTTCGCTGGAGCGTGGGCGCAAGGAATTCGTCTACAAACGCGACACTGCGCCGATCCCGTCGCTTTACGGGATGCCGATGTTGATCGGCCCGCACCGGATCGACGCGAAGATCACTGTTCCCGAGGCAGATGCCAATGGCGTCATCGCATCGAATGGCGCACGGGATGGCGGCTTCACACTCTATCTGAAAGACGGTTACCTCGTTTACGAAAATAATCTGGCAGACGTGCACTACGATACCATTCGCTCTGCCGAACCGCTTCCGGCCGGCCCGGTCACGGTTTCGTTTGTGCTGAGCAAGGATGACAAGACCCAGGTCGGGCATTTGCTGGTCAACGGAGAGGAGGTGGGTGAAACGCCGATCCCTCACATCTTCATGCCATCCTATCTCGGGGCCTTCTGTGTGGGGCAGAATTGCGGATCGCCGGTGGGCAAGGGCTACACGGGCCGTTTCCCCTTTACGGGGGATATCGAGGAGGTGCGCATCTCACGCTGACGGGAAAGGCAACGGTCGGCGGAGCGAACACGCCTTGGCGCGGCGGCTCCGTTTATCTCACGCGATCCTCGGTTCATCCCCCATTTGCGGGATGGTCGGGCTTCGCGGACCAAGTGCATATGGCAGCTGCAAGGCGGTGAAACACAGTTCTTGCCAAGCAGTCCATGCCTAATGCGACCCGACAGGACAGCTTGACCTTGACGGTGGGGCCCATGGGCTCCACCGTCCTCTTTTCTCCGGGCCTGGATCGTCAATGCCGAACATTGCAAGAAACAGCTTCTGGGCCATGCCGGGCACGCTGCTTTCCATTGCGATTTCAATAGGATTCGTTTTTTCCGCCGCCATGACCGTGCTTGCCATGATGCAACCGCATTATGCGGAGCGGCTGGTGTTGGAACAGGACCGCGTCCTTCTTTACGACACAAAGCGGCAGGCTGTTGGCGAGCTTGCCCCGCCGGTGGCGGTTGATGATACGCCCATCCGCCCCGAACCGGGAGATCTCACCCCGGACCCGGATGTCATCGACAGCTACGACGCGCAGGCGCGGTTCTTTGCCCGGCAGGATGCTTTTGCGCGCTGGCTGGCGGAGCCCGGTCAGGATACCGTTCCCGTCATCGGGGATGGCCGGTTGCGGACGCAAATACCGCTAACCCCGTCGCGAAGCCTGCCCTTTGAATTCTGGCTGCAAATACTGGTGGGTTTTGCCATTTTCGTGGTGTCGGCCTGGATCTGGGCACTTCAGCCCCGCGCACTTGCCAATCGGCTGTTTGGTATTGCGGGGGCAGGCGTGTGGATTTCCGCGACGACTGCGGCATTGTACAGCACGCGCTGGCTGGCGCTGCCATCTTCGCTCTTCGTCCCGTTGAGCGCGATGAATGTTTTCGGTGCCATGACTTATGGCGTGGCGATGATCTGCCTGTTTCTGATCTATCCCGTCCGAATGATCCCCAACAGGTTGTTGGCCGTCGTCGCGGCCTTTTTCGGCGGTTGGTTCCTGCTGGGCCAGTTCGATGCGCTGGGTTCGCCTGCCAACGAAGGGCCACTGCTCACCGCCACCGAAATGCTGGCGATCCTGCTGCTGGTGGCGGTCCAGTTTTTCCGCTCAAGAAAAAAGCCGCTGGAGCGGGCAGCGATACGCTGGGTTGGCGTTTCGACACTGATCGGCTCCGGGCTGTTCATTTGCACTGTGGTTATTCCAGTCCTGCTGGGTCTGGAGCCACTGATCGGCCAGAGCTACGCGTTTGCCTTCTTTCTTATCGTCCATCTCGGGGTGGCGTTCGGATTGCGGCGCAATGCGCTGTTCCAGAGCGAGCGGTGGGCCATCGGCATGTTCCGCGCGGTGTCTTTCGGCCTGTTGCTGATTGCAGTGGATATAGCGCTGATCACTTTGCTGGGGTCGATCAGCAGTGCCGCCGTGCTGACCATGCTGCTGCTGCTGCCGTTTTTCTACCTGCCATGGCGCGGGCTGGTGCAGCGCTGGTTACTGGGAAACCGGCGGATCGAAGACTTGCTGGAGGAAGTGGCGCACATTGCGTTGATCGGCGATGTCGAACAGCGAGTGCAGCAGTGGCGCGGCATTTTCGAAAAGGCCTTCTCGCCATTGCAGATCGATACCGTCGGGCCTGGCGCTTCGGCCAAAGTCGACATATTGGAAGACGGAATAGCCCTGCAATTGCCTGCCGTCATCGACTGCCCAGCCTTGCTGGTGCGATACAAGAACAGCGGCACGCGGCTGTTTCAGGAACGGGACCGGCAACTGGCCACGCGGCTGATCGATCTGGCGTCGAGCCTCAAGCGGCAGCAGGAAGCATTCAAGCAGGGCGTAAGCACTGAACGCAGCAGGATCTCGCGCGATCTGCATGACGATCTGTCCGCACGCCTTGTCTCGGGGCTGATGCTGGAGGATCCGGGGGAGCTGAAGGCCGTATTGCGGGCCTCGCTCGCCGAAGTGCGGACGATTGTTTCGACGGAGGAAGGGGGTAGCGGCCAGTTGGTCGATATCCTGGCGGATAGTCGGGCCGAGGCCGCGGAGCGGCTGGAAGCGGCTGGAATAGAGCTAAGCTGGCCGGTGGCCGACATCTCCGGCCACATGTCCCCGCAATCGCAAAAGGCGCTGGCATCCGTGCTTCGCGAAATCGTGACCAACGTGGTCAAGCATTCGGGGGCAGGGCGGCTATCCGTGCGAACCCGGCTGGAGAATGCGCGGCTGTATCTGGTCGCCAGCGATGATGGGGCGAACTTCAACGGCACTCTGAAGCAGGGCAATGGATTGAAAAACATGCGCGCCCGGCTTGCCGCGATTGACGGCTATTTCGATTTTGACGGCGAGGCGGGCAGCGGCTTTCGTGTCAGCATCAATGTACCGGTGATTTCATGAGCGGTGGCCTGTCACCCAGAGTCCTGGTGGTCGACGACCTCGAACCGGCCCGGCGCCTGCTGGTAGATGCGATCAAGGCAGTGCTTGCCAAGAGGGGGCAGGACGCATCGGGGATCGAGGAAGCATCCTCTTTTACCGAGGCGATGGTGTTGCTCGACCGCAAATTCGATTTCGCCTTTGTCGATCTGCATTTGCCCGATGGGCGCGGGTGGGACATCATCCGCAGCCTGAAAAGCTCCTACGACATACTCGTTGCCGCAGTCACTGTGATGGATGACAGCCAGAGCGTGGAGGCGACCCTAGCCGCCGGGGCAGATGGTTATCTGATCAAGGATGCAGAGCCTGAACTGCTGCACTTTCGCATCGAACGCCTGATGGCGGGGGAGCCTTCGCTGTCGCCTGCAATCGCCCGGATGATGCTCGCGCGTTTCCGTCCGCATCAGAATGAGGAGGAAGATCCACTGACGGACCGCGAACGCGAGGTGCTCTCGCTTGTGGGCCGCGGACTGCGTGCCAAGGAAGTGGCGGAGCAATTGCAGATCAGTTCACACACGGTTCGCGATCATCTCAAGTCGATCTACCGCAAGCTGGACGTGTCTTCGCGTGCAGAAGTCGCGATCGAGGCGCAGAAGCGTAATCTGACCTAGATCCAGGGCAGAATGTCTGGCGGTCGGAAATATTCAGGCCGCGTGGCTGATTTCCTCAACCCCTTCGCCGCGCAGGCGTTCTGCGTCCCGGCTTGGCGGCGCGCCGAACATGCGGGCATATTCCCGGCTGAATTGGGAGGCGCTTTCATAGCCTACCATATGACCTGCCCGGGCGACATCGGCGCTGGTGACGAGCAATCGCCTGGCTTCCTGAAGGCGCAGCATCTTCTGGTATTGCAGCGGGCTCATTGCCGTTGCGGCCTTGAAGTGACGATGGAACGATGCGGGGCTCATTCCCGCCAGTTCGGCCAGTTGTTCGACCCGCAAGGCTTCATCGAAGTGCGATCGAATCCATGCGATTGCCTGCCGTACCTGGCTCAGGCGGCTGCCTGTCCGGGCAATTTGCCTCAGCGCCCCGCCCTGCGGCCCCTTGAGCAGCCGATAGAGGACTTCGCGTTCGTGCATTGGCGCCAGGACGGGCGTATCATCCGGCGCATCGAGCAGGGACACGAAACGCGAAAATGCGTCCAGCAGGTCCGGGGTCACGGCGCTGACTGCGAAACCTGTCGTCTGGCCTTCGGATATGTCGGCCATATCCAGCATCAGCGTTGAAAGCGCTGTCCGATCCAGTTTCATGCTGACTGCCACATAGGGTCGGGCGGGAGTGGCTTCGATTATACAACCGGCGGCGGGCAACTCGACTGCCGCGATAAAATAGCTTGCCGGGTCATAGCGAAGGATGCGGTTGCCGATCATGACCTGCTTTGCCCCCTGAAGCACGAGGCATAACGACGGCTCGTACACCGCAGGGCGCGGCTTGGTGGTCGCCGGGCTGACATGCAGTGCGATGCGGGGAAGGATCGTCTCGGAGTAGATGCCCTTGGCATGCCGTTCGACGACAGTGCGCATGCGATTCAGATGATCGTGCATGATGGCAATATCAGCCGAGGCGGCGGGATAGGGCAAGAGGATGTTGCTCATGGCGGTCCGCATTTGAGAGGATCAGGCAAGATATAGAGACGATTCGGCTTCATCGCAGGTCGGGTCAGAGCCATTTAGATGCGAACGCTGGTGAGAATTGATCACCGGCCTATCACTTGATCTGGAGAGGGAGAACGAACGATGACGAAGCCCTTCGGAGCTGAATCGACCACTGACGAAGTACTCGCAGGAATAGATCTCACAGGAAAACGTATCCTTGTGACCGGTGTGTCAGCGGGACTCGGCGTCGAAACCGCCCGCGCGCTGGTGATGCGTGGCGCCGACGTGGTTGGCGCGGCACGGGATCTGGCCAAGGCAAGGGATGCGACCGGGGCAGTGCGAGATGCAGCGCAGGAAACCGGGGGCAGCTTCGAACTCGTCGAGCTCGATCTGGCCTCACTCGACAGTGTGAGGGCCTGTGCCGACGCATTGGTGGCGGACGGACGTCAGTTCGACGTCATCATTGCAAATGCGGGTATCATGGCCTGTCCGGAGCGAAAGACGCAGGATGGTTTCGAAATGCAGTTCGGAACCAATCATCTCGGCCATTTTGTGCTGGTCAATCGCATCGCATCCTTGTTGGCTCCGGGGGGACGGTTGGTAAACCTTTCCTCGTCAGGACACTGGTATTCGGATGTCGACCTGGACGATCCGAATTTCGAACGCACGCCCTATAACGAGTGGCAGGCCTATGGCCGCTCGAAGACCGCAAACATCCTGTTCGCTGTAGAGTTCGATCGCAGGCACAAAGGGCGGGGCATCCGCGCGGCGGCTGTCCATCCAGGCGCGATCAGCACCGAACTGGGCCGCCACATGACCAGGGAATCAACAGCTCAACTGCTCGCTTCGATCGAAGCGGCACAGAAGGAATATGGCGCGGAAGTATTCTTCTACAAAACAGTCCCGCAGGGCGCGGCCACGTCTGTCTGGGCTGCGATCACCGCGCCGGGGGACGAAGTCGGCGGCCGCTATTGCGAGGACTGTCATGTGGCGGAAGTCCAGGACAGCAACGGAATCCTTGGAGGCGTCGCTTCATATGGGCTCGATGCGGAGCGGGCGAAGGCTCTGTGGGAAAAAAGCGAACAGCTGGTTGGCGAACGTTTCTGACACCATCGCAAATTCAGGAGGTTATCATGAAATACCGGACACTGGGCCAGGGTCTGAAAGTCTCGGCCATTGGCATCGGCTGCATGCCGATGATCCGCGAAGGCAATATCAACTACGGGGTTGCCGATGACCGCGTCTCCACGCGCACGATCCATGAAGCGATCGACCTGGGGATCACCTTTTTCGACACTGCGGAATTGTATGGGCCGTTTCGCAATGAGGAACTGGTGGGGGCGGCGATCAAGGATCGGCGCGACGGTCTGGTGATCGCGACCAAGTTTGCGATGCGCTGGGATGGCGACAATGCCGTGGGTGTCGATGGCAGCCCGGAGAATGCGCGCCGTGCCTGCGAAGGTTCGCTCAAGCGGCTCGGTGTCGATGTGATTGATCTGTTCTATCAGCATCGGGTCGATCCGGACGTGCCGATTGAAGAAACAGTGGGGGGCATGGCCGATCTCGTCAAAGAGGGTAAGGTGCGCTTTCTCGGCCTGTCCGAGGCTGCCCCGGATACGATTCGGCGTGCGGCGAAGGTTCATCCCATTGCCGCATTGCAGAGCGAATACTCCATCTGGGAACGGGATGTGGAAGGGGAGATCCTGACCGCTTGCCGCGAGAATGGGATCGGCTTCGTGCCGTATAGCCCGCTGGGCCGGGGCTTTCTTGCAGGGGGAATCCGCAGTCTGGATGAATTGCCTGCCAGTGACTGGCGGCACAACGACCCCCGTTACTCGCCCGAAAATATGCCGAAGAATCTGGCGATCGTGGATGCGATCGGTCGTGTGGCCGGGCGCCATGGCGTCTCGAATGCGCAGATAGCGCTCGCCTGGTTGCTGGCTCAGGGAGAGGACATCGTGCCGATCCCCGGGGTAAAGCGTGTCGAAACGCTTCGCGACAGTGCCGGCGCTCCGGATGTTGCCCTGACCGCAGACGATCTTGCCGAGATCGAAGCGGCTGTTCCGGCGGGAAGTGCGGCGGGCCCTCGTTACGCGGAGGCGGCGATGGCCGCAGTCAAGCTTTGAACTGATCTCAAGCTGTTGCCTGTTGGCAGGTAATTACTGCCTGGGTTTACGAGGCCGGAGCATTCATGCCCCGGCCTCGCGCCCATCCATCAGGTCAATTATGGATATTGCCTGAGGATCTGATTGCCTGAGCTGAAGGCTCAGTAGTTGAACTTCACATCGACACCGAAGCTGCGCGGTTCGGCGAAATAAGCGCCACCGAAGCCGAGACCACCGAAGTCGATGCCGTATGCCAGCTTGTCATTGTTGGCGAGATTTTCGCCCCACACGGACACTTCCATGCTGCCACGGTCACCCAGGGCGACATTCGACAGCGCGATGCGTGCCGACAGCGTGCCCTGGCCCGGAGATGCCACTTCCTTGTTGAAGGTGTTCACCCGGTCAAGCGGGAAGAAGTACATCTTGCTGCGATAGGAATAGTTCACCTGGGTCGACAATTCGCCAAAGTCGAATGCCGGGAAGACATACTGAATGCTGGCGTTCCAGTTCAGTTTCGGCACGTTCGAGAAACGCGCTTCGTCAGCAACATCGATAACGACGTCCTGTACCGGATCGCGGAAAGCGAACTTCTTGAACTTCGGATCGGTGTAACCCAGCGAGCCGGTCAATGTCAGGCCATCTACAGGTACAGCCGTCATTTCGAATTCGACACCCTGGATACTGGCTTTACCCGCATTCAGGATAATCGAGGTCGCGCCGCCAGTGCCGGAGGCGAACTGGTTGATCTGCTTGTCCTTGTAGTCGGTGTAATACAAGGCAATGTTCGTCCGCAGGCGACGGTCAAGCCAGTCGGCCTTGAGGCCGGCTTCGTAGGATATGACCTTTTCCGGATCGAAACCGTTCAACACCGAAGTGCGAGGGTTGAAACCGCCGCTCTTGTAACCGGTCGATACGCGGCCATAGATCATGACGTTGTCGGTCACATTGTAATTGACCGAGGCGAGCCATGAAAGGTTGGTGAACTTGGCCTTGCCGTTGACGTCGGGTACGCCGTTCCCGTCATTGTCGATGAACAGCGTCTTGTTGTCCCACGTGTAACGGAGACCGGCAGTCAGCTCGAGCTTGTCATCCAGCGACGATGGCCGCCAGCTTGCCTGGCCGAACAGGGCATACGAGTCCGCCTTGCCGCCGAAGTTGCCGGGAGGGTTGGCGTTGAGACCGATCAGGTCGAGGCCGGGATTGAGTGCCTGTATCTCAGCCACATCTGCGGGTTCGAAGCCAAGGTAGGCCAAGCCGGCCACCGGTGTGACGATGGTCAGGAACTGGTTGTTGTACTCGCTGGCCTTCTCATGGAAGTAATAAGCGCCGAGCACGTAGTTGACGTCACCAATCTTGCCGGTCGCCTGCAGTTCCTGGGAATACTGCTTCTGCTTTTGCGGGGCGTTGTTGCCCTGATAGGTGGTTACGCGCTGAACCGATGTCTTGGTGGGGGACGTATAATCGTACACCACACCCAGCAGATTGCCGTTACCGCTCAGGCCGAGGATCGTATCCTGATCGAACTTGCGGAACGAGCTGATTGATTTCAGAGTCAGGGCATCGCCGGCATCAAATTCCAGCGTCAAGGCATGGCCCTGCGATTTGGCGCGAGAATCCCAGCGATAGTTGCCCTTGCGGTCGGTGAAACCTTCCTGAAGACCTTCGCGCAGACGTTCGCGGCTGAATATCAGCGGGTCCCCGCCAAGGGATTCCGAACGACCGAAATATTCCAGCACGTTGTCGGAAGCGGCAACCAGCTGGAAATAGGCCGGCTGGCCTTTGCGATCGTTCCAGTCAAAGCTGTAGTCGACCTTGAACGAGTCGGACAGTTCCCCGCTCAGGCGGACCCAAACGGCATCGCTGTTGAGACCATAGGGGTCGTGCTTCGAAAGCTTGTTGTCGACCCAGCCATCCTTTTCGCGATGCTGGTAGGAGATCGTCGCCTTGAAGGGTGAATCGCCAATGTAGCCGGTGTTGAGAGTGGTCTTGGTGTACCAGCTGTCGAAGCTGCCATAGCCGAGCTTCTGTTCGACACCGAAGTCGTCCGAGGGCTTCTTGGAAACCAGCTGCACTGCGCCGCCGATGGTGTTGCGGCCGAACAGCGTGCCTTGCGGACCACGGAGCACTTCGATGCGTTCCAGATCGACCAGATCGAGAATCGCACCGCCCGTGCGAGCGATGTAAACACCGTCCAGATACATGCCGACGCCCGGTTCCGCGACCGCTGACGGTTCGGTTTGCCCGACGCCGCGGATCAGGATCGAGGCAGCCGTCAGACTGGAAGGCTGCTGCGAAATGGTGAGGTTGGGGGTGAACTGAGCGATCTTGTCGACCTGCACCACATTCTGTGTTTCCAGAAACTGCTGGGAAAACGCGGAAATGGAGACAGGCGTCCGCTGCATGGATTCCGCCGTACGGCGAGCCGTGACGACGATATCTTCAATGCCGCCGTTGTTTGCGGGTGCGCTTTCTTGCGCTTGGGCCATCACTGGCGCAATTGTGGCCGCCGATCCCAATAGGAGCAACGGTATGATTTTTCTAGGTTTCATCTGGAACCCTCCCTCTGAATTATCTTGATTCCAAAATTCCTATACTTCGGTCTAAAATTATTCAAAGACGATTCTGGGGCTTTTCCGGCGTAAGAGGGGGTTTATGTGCACAGAAGTCGCACACTGTGACTTTCCAGCCACGCACCAAGGTGTCGGATGGATAGGTCGCAGCAATTCTCCCCCCCACCAGGTGCTTCCTGGTTGGAACCGGTGTGAGGGCCGTTTCGTCTAGGCCTTGCTCTTCCCGGAATGTTGCGAGCCTGGATAAAGAACCAGCTTCCCCCCGACTCCGCCATTTTCCATGAGCCGGTGGGCCGTGGCGACATCATCCAGCGGAAGGCGCCCGGCGATCGGCATGGTCCATCTGCCCATGGCAGCGCCCGCCATGAAACGTGCCAGCCGTTCTGCATCGAAGCGTGCGATAACCGAGCTGAAACGTTGGGTCGAGTTCGCGGGAGGGACCGGCACGGGTATTGCGACGGAAGCCACCGTTCCATCGGGGCGTACAAGCGGGAACAGCTTTTCCAGCAGATCCCCACCGACCGTGTCGGCAATCGCGTCCAATGTTCCCATTTTCGCAACGGCTTCCGGATCGTCGAGATCGATGGCGGTCACGGGCAGATCGGCCACGGTCTGGCGACTGGAGGCTCGCACGCCGGCAATGGGGATTGCCCCGGCTTCCAGCAAGGCAAGGACAGCTGCCCGCCCGGTCGATCCGCCCGCTCCGGTCACCAGGACGCGATCGCCCGCGCGAGGCATAATGCCACATTCCACCAGTTGCGTTCCGGCCAGAACACCGGTCGGGAGCGCGGCTGCGTCCACCAAGTCAAGTTCCGGCGGCACCGCTGCCAGTATGGCCTCATCGACGATGACAAAGTCGGCGTAGGCGCCGTCTTTGAAGGGATTGATCATACCGGCAACGCGGTCCCCGGCTCTGAAGCGGGTCACTGTGCTACCCACTGCATCCACGACACCTGAGACGTCACCGCCGAGACGGGCTGGAAATTCCAGTGGCATCATGTCGTGCAGCAAGCCGGTCCGCGCCTTGATGTCGACAGGATTGACCGCAGCACCAGCCACTCTGATGCGTACTTCGGTTGGGCCCGGAACCGGCACTGGCATTTCCGCGATACGGAAACTGTCCGCGTCGCCATAGGCATCGATCACGGCTACGCGCATGGTGGCGGAATCGTCGGTTGCGGCAGGTGTCGGAGGAGTTGCCGCAACCCTGGGCTGATAGTGGTTGGCTCTCTCGCGCAACTGGCCGATCAATCGGTCAAAGTCGGGAGTGCGCTCAAGCAGTTCCAGAATGACTCCCGGCGCATCGTCGCAGCGATAGTGAATGAAACGCTGCCCCGCTGCTTGCCCGGTCGTGATGGGGACCATGCCCCGGCTCTCCGCCAGCTGGGCGTCCCGCTCTATATGCCTGGTAAGCGATGCGAGCCGCTGCAGGCCGATCATCGGGCGATTGAGCCCGTCGTGAAGCGGCGAGGGGCCATCGCCCAGCGCCTGGATCAATTCGACAAGGCGGCCATCGTGCCATGTCAGCGCGACATCGAAGGGCATCTGAATACGCTGCCCTTCATGGGTCGCATCCATGGTGAGGCCGCGGAATACCACCCAGGGACCAATTCCCAGCCGTTCCTCCCAGAAGCCGATGGCGCGATCGAGGTCCGGCACCCCGAAACTTATCTGGCCGAAGTTGTCGAACCAGGTCGGTGATGATGCGGCTGTCGTCGGTTCCATTATCTTTCCCCCAATGTGCGCCGGCTTGCAAACATCGCCTGCGCTTATCGGGGGCGATTTATCTGCATGCCGGGCGGTACTGTCAAACAAGGTCTGGCCTGATTGCGGAAGTGCGCCTGTCTGTCCGATAATTCGGGCGCCGCGGTGTCCGTCCGGTTGCGCGATCACTGGCATCCTGCCAAAGGCGCCGGCCCTCTTTTACCCAATCAAGGATGTCGAATTATGCCGGACGGCATGTCAAATGCCCGCGCCGTTGGGATCGACTTTGGCACCACCAACTCTGTTGTCGCGCTGGCAGGGGATGGCGGGCAGGTGGATCTGGTCGATTTTTCAGCTCCTGACGGCAATAGTACGACGTTTCGGTCCGCTTTGTGTTTCTGGCAGGATTATGCGGTTCGTACGGGTTTGGGGCATGAGGCGGGGCCTTGGGCAATTGCCGAATTCCTCGATTTCCCGGAGGGCTGCCGCTTCCTTCAGTCTTTCAAATCGATGGCGGGCAATCTCGCATTCGAACATGCCATCCTGTTCGACAAGCGTTTGCGGTTCGAGGAACTGGGCCAGATATTTCTGGAGCACCTGCTGGCGCATGGCGAAGCGGCGCTTCACCAGATACCTGAACGTATCGTGGTTGGCCGTCCGGTTCGCTACGTTGGAGCGCGGCCCGATCCGGCGCTGGCACAGACGCGTTACGACGCGATGTTCGCATCGCTCGATCGCGAGATTCATTACGTCTATGAACCGCTCGGCGCGGCATATGGGTTTGCCTCCCGCCTGACGAAACCGGCGACGCTTCTGGTTGCGGATTTCGGCGGCGGCACCAGCGATTTTTCAATCGTTCGCGTGGGGGAGCCGGGTTCGGCTCGACGGTGTGTTCCGTTGGGATCGGCCGGTATCGGGATTGCCGGGGATCAGTTCGATTTCCGGATCATGGATCGTCTCGTGCTTCCCATGCTGGGCAAGGGCGGCACCTACCGGTCTTTCGACAAGATCCTCCAGATTCCGGATGGGCACTTCAACGATTTCGGGGACTGGTCGCGCCTTGCATTGATGCGCAATCGCCGGACGCTTGACGAACTGTCGCGGTTGCAGCGTTCCGCTACGGATTCGGCCGCAATCGGCCGCATGATTGCGGTAGTGGACAAGGAACTGGGATATCCGCTCTATGAAGCGGTCGGTCAATTGAAGCGCAGCCTTTCAAGCGACAGCATCGCTGGCTTCCGCTTTGAAAGTGAGGCGCTGACTATCGAAGCGGACGTCAGCCGGGCTGATTTCGAACAGTGGATCGAACCCGATCTTCAACGTATCGCGGCAACTGTCGATACTGCCCTGGCAAGTGCAGGTCTGAATGGAGATCAGATCGACCACGTGTTTTTAACGGGCGGATCATCGTTGATTCCCGCCATTCGCCGCCTGTTCGAGCAACGCTTCGGAGACAGAAAGATCGATAGCGGGGAGGAATTGACTTCGGTCGCTCACGGCCTGGCTCTGATCGGGAATGAGACCGATCTGGAAGCATGGACGGTGAAGGACGCGATGCCTACCTAGGCGCTACCCTTTAGGGGTGACCCAGATTTCGACGGGTGCGGCAAACTTGCCCGGCGCGGGTTTGCCGACATCTATCCGCTCTATGGTGACCAGTTCGCCGGTTTCCAGATTGAAGGATGCCCAAGGCTTCGGCATGCGGCCAAAGCTCATCTTCTGGATCGGGCGGCCGGTGGTGGTGTTCATGATCGTCGCGAGGATAGCCATTCGTGGCCACTAGCGGCATGCCGTCATTCCTGTCGATTGGATGGGAGGTGTTTTCCGCCGATACCATTCAGCTTAGCCGTTGCGGTGCGTTATCGCGTGATTCAAAAGGCGGCGTCGAGCCGTTGGCGGACTTTCGTCAGCACGGGTTCGACATCGTCAAGGGTCTTGACGTAGCGCCACAGGGCGAACTGCACGGAATTGGCGCCTGCGGCGGGATATTCGTCGATGCCCGCAAAGGTAAGGTCGAGCATCCGGTCGACATCCGGATCGGAAATGACAGGCAGCGGAGCACGGATGCCGATTGATCCCTCGGCAAGGCCATATTTCCGTTCCGCAATGCGAAGGTTGTCGGAGCCGCGCTTGATGCCATCCAGTGCAACATTGCCGAAGGGCAGCCAACCTTGCCCCAGCCGGGCGATCCGGTCGGCACCCTTGATCGACGGTGGTCCTGCCAGCCAGATGGGCAAGTCCTGCCCCTGAAAGGGGACTGGCCTGCAGACCAGGCTTTCTAAACTGATGGTCGAGGAATCGTAGCTGGCCGGTTCACCGCTCCATAGCGCGCGACACGCACCGATTGCGTTATCGAGATGTTCCAGGGCTCTATCCGGCTCCACGCCGCAAGCCTCGAGTTCCGGCACGTGCCAGCCTGAACCCATGCCGACATCCAGGCGTCCTCTGGAGACATTGTCCAAAGTGGCAAGTAATTTGGCCAGAACGGTCGGTGGACGTAACGGTGCGATCAGAATGCCGGTGGCCAGGCGCAGCTTCGTTGTACAACCGGCAATCGCCCCCAGCATGACCAAGGGTTCGGGATAGTTCTCATCCGACTTGAAAGGGAACTTGGCGGCTTCGCCCTTTCCCTGAATGACTTCGGCCAGCGTTACATGTTCGCTGAATACGACCTGTTCGATGCCCACCGCTTCCGCGATCTTTGCAATTTCCACGATCCTGGAGTTGTCACGCTCAATGATGTGATCGAGGTGCGATAGAAATACGGACAGTTCAGGTTTCGCGGACAAGGTCTGGGTCTCCCGGAAAACGTCTCACGTCATCCTCGACGGATGCGTTGTGCTTGTTGCGTGATTTCCACTCCGCATCTTTTCGTGCGGATATTCCAAGACAAAGAGGCCAGAGGCGTCGGGCCAATGCAATCGAATTTCCCGGCCCTTGACCAAAAAGCATGCCTTCGAATGATTGACGCTATTGCTGGCGCTAATGGTGTCGCGGCGACTGACCGATCGCATATCGGTCGAGTTGCGAAAAGCACGCCGCGATGGTCATCATTGATAAAGGGATCTCATTTTCAGGAACCCTGTCGGTTCAGCATGACAGAGCGCTGCTTGACAGCAAATCCTGCCCGATCAATACAGCCTACTAACAAGTAGGTAGTGGCTCGCAGCTGTTGCGGGCGGCTTTTTTGGGAGAGCGCGACTTGACACAGGATATTACCCCGCAACTTGCTTCGCCATCCACGGCCGTTGTCATAACTGGCGGTGCGTCAGGCCTTGGAAAGGCCTCCGCCCGTGCCTTGGCGGCTGTCGGTCGTCCTGTTGCGATATGGGATCTCGATGACCGGCGTGCTAAAACTGCGGCGGAAGAGATTGCGTCGGAGTTCGGCGTTACCGCGGTCGGTATGGGAGTGGATGTGCGGGATCTTTCCGCAATCGCGGCTGCTGCTGAAGGTACGCGTGCCTTGCTGCTTGGCATTGGCGGCCTGGTCCATTGCGCAGGCATTGTCGATACCGACAGTATTGACGGGCTGACGCAGGCAAGCTGGGATTCTGGCATCGCGGTGCACTTGCGGGCCATTCCGTTCCTCATCAAGGCGTTTTTGCCGGATCTGAAGGCGAACCCTGGATCGGCTATCGTCGCGACCGCCTCTATCAACGCAACACTGGGTAATGCGGTGAACCCGGTGTACTCGGCGGGCAAGGGTGGCGTACTCTCGCTCGTACGCTCGCTGGCGGATCGCCTTGCCGTCGACGGTATCCGGATCAATTCGGTATCGCCGGGGCAAATCGTCACCCCGATGATGCAGTCCGCGATCCAGGCCCGGGGCCCCGACTTTTTCGAACAGCGCATTCTTCTTGGCCGGATGGGCGAACCAGAGGAAATCGGGCGCGTGGTACGCTTCCTCCTGTCGGACGAAGCCAGCTATATCACGGCCGCCGAAATCGTGGTCGATGGGGGTAACATTTCATCGCAGCGATGATTGTGCAGGTCTGAACGGTCCGGGCCTCTTGTGAGGCCTGGACAATTTCGCCGCTCACCCATTGGGTGAGTGTGTGCATGATTATACCCTGGCATTGAAATGCCGCTGGCAACGCCGTTCGTGCGGCGTGTTCCAGCGTGGGCTCGTTTTCCCGTATCCTGCCGCCATTTCTGTCGGAACATTGGCCGGCGCCACGGCCGCGTTTGGCTGTTCTGTGGAAACAGTCTGATCTTTGCCATGATCTTGTTGAACGCCCCTGCTTCGGCAAGGATTGAACTGCATTGTTGACTTGGGTGATGCATCCGTCACCCGGTTGCATAAGCTTTTCATAAGACTGCGGAAATCGCGGCGCTGGGAAGGGGAGAAATAGGCACGCAACCTTGTGCGGCGTCTAATCCCGACCGGCTGGGAGCAGGAGGGGATTACGATGAATCGCGTGCGTTTGACTATGCTGACGACAATTGCCGCAACGGGGATCTATGCCACGCAGGCACAGGCACAGGCACAGGCACAGGCACAGGTCGCGAGCGGGGGCACGGACGCTGTGGGGAACGACGACATCGTCGTGACTGCCCAGCGGCGTGAAGAGCGTCTTCTCGATGTGCCGATTTCAGTCTCGGCGATGAGCAGCGAAGCGCTGGATCGTGCCGGTGTTTCCAACGTGTCGGATATCGGCACGTACGTTCCGAACATTCAGATCAACCAGACTGTCGGCAATACGTTCGGCCCGCTGATTTCCATTCGCGGCCTTGCCCCTTCATCGGATACCAGCCTTGGTCGCGATCAGCCCGTCGGCCTCTATGTCGATGGCGTGCCGATCGCGAAGTCGACCGGGGCAGCGTTCGACGTGGTCGATCTCGAACGGGTCGAGGTGCTTCGCGGGCCGCAGGGGACACTTTACGGCAAGAATACGATCGGTGGCGCGGTTAATCTGGTTACGCGCAAACCGTCTGGCGAATTTGGCGGTTCGCTGACCCTTGGCGCGGGCGAACACGACTTGTTCACCCAGCGCATTTCGGTCGACTTGCCGGCCCTCGGCACCGAAGGGGAGGGGCTTGGAACGCTGAAGGCCAAGGTGGCCTATACCGGGCGTCAGTTCGATGGCTTTTACAAGAATACGGGCCCATCGCGGGATTTTGGCCGCCAGCGGCTGAATGCCGGGCGTGTCGACTTGCTGTGGGAACCGAGTGACCGCCTCAGCGTGCGCTACGCCTACGACATCAATGACAGCAAAGGCACTGGCGCGATGCTGGCCATCAGCGCCCCGGGCAGCATCGCCCCCGGCACGACCTATTATCCGTTGATCGAGCCTTACATCCACCCGACCCGGCCCAAATCGATCAGCGCGGATAATGTACAGGAAAATAATTTCCGTGTGTCCGGCCATTCCGTCACGGTGGAATTCGACGCTGGCACGGGCGCATTGGGCGACGTAACGCTCAAGACGATTACCGCCTGGCGGAAGGTACGGACTCGCAGCCACAGTGACTTCGACGGTACGCCATTGGATCTGCTGCGTTTCCGGCTGGACAACAATTACAATCAGTTCAGTCAGGAATTCCAGGTCATCGGCAGCGCAGGGCGGCTGAAATATACGCTTGGCGCATTCTACATGCGCGACCGGTATAATGTGTTCAATCCTCGTTGGAATTTCCGCTTCGGTTCCGACAAGTACGACTTGAGCGAACGTGGCGCCAACAACCACTCGATAGCGGGCTACGGCCAGTTCACCTGGACGCCCCCCGTACTGGAAGACAAGCTGGACATCGCAGTGGGCCTGCGTTGGACAAAGGACACGCGGGATGTGTGGGAACGATTCCTGTCCTACAATACATATGCCGCAAATCCGGCGGATCTCGCTTCCGGCGTGTTCCAGCGCAACCCCGACGGCAGCCCGATTACGGTCAGCGGTGATCCGGCGCTGGGCGCTCTGCCCGGAAGCGGCGGTGTCGGTCCGGACGATTTGATTCCCCTGAGCAACAAGAAATCATGGTCGCGGTTCAGCCCGGAATTGAACATCACCTATAAGGTTTCGCCGAACTGGAACTTCTACGGACGCGTTGCCACAGGTTTCAAGAGCGGTGGCTTCAACGACACTGCGGCCAACAATGCCGCATTCAATTCCCCCTATAATCCGGAAAAGCTGCTGTCGTTCGAACTGGGCACGAAGGGATCGTTCTTCGATCGCAGGCTCCATCTGAACATGGCGGTCTACCACAGCATCTATAAGGATTTTCAGGCGGGCGTGTTTGTCCCTGCCTTCATCACCACCAATATCATCAATGCGGGTGAAGCCCAGTTTACCGGCTTCGAACTCGAAGGGCAGATCAGGCCGATCGACAGCCTGAGCTTCAACTTCGGCTACGGTTATCTGCATGCCCGGTACAAGGAATTCATCCTGCCATCGGGCGAGGATGTGACGCATAGCTACAAGGTTCCGCTGGCACCCAAGCACAATGTCCTGATCGGTGGGGAACACCGCCTGGACCTGGGCTCCATGGAACTGGTCAGCAGCCTGAATTATTCCTGGCGCAGCGCGCAATGGGGTACGATCACGCCTGACGTGCTGAGCCGCCGCAAGGCTTATGGCGTGCTGGACGGCCGCATTTCGCTGGCCGGGATTCAGCTTGGCGGGGACACTGAACTGGAACTCTCGGTATGGGGCAAGAACCTGACTGACGAGAAATACTGGGTCAGCGGTATCAATATGAGCATCTTTGCCGTTCGCCAGTGGGCCGACCCACAGAGCTTCGGTGTTGAAGCCAAGCTGACTTTCTGAAGGCGGGATTGCGCGCGGCGGACGGATGCGGATGATTGTCGATCCATCCCCGCGCGCCCTGTCGCGCCTTTCGTTCGCGACATTGTTCGCCACGACTCTCGCGACAGCGATCGGCAACATGGGCCTGATTTCCGTCATGCCTGCTGCCGGGCGCGAACTGGGAATCTCCGACTTCCTGATTGCCAGCATCTTTTCTCTCTCGGCGCTGATGTGGGCGGTGACGTCGCCATTCTGGGCGGGGCGTTCGGACCGCAAGGGCCGCAAGCCACATATTCTCATCGGGCTTGGGGGTTTTACCTTCTCCATGCTGGGGTGCGGCTGCGTGGTCCTGGCGGGCCTGAATGGCCTCACGGTTCCGTTGGTCACTTTCGCCGGGTTCCTCCTGATCCGTTCGACCTATGGGACGTTTGGTTCGGCATCGGGCGCTGCGGCGCAGGCCTATGTTGCTGACAGGACGGAAGGGCAGTTGCGCGTCCGGGCGATTGCCGCGCTGGGCGGCGCATTGAGCCTGGGAACCATTCTCGGTCCGGCCATCGCGCCATTTCTTATCCTGCCCCATGTTGGTCTTGCAGGGCCGATGTTCGTATTCGGGATTGCGGGTATCGGCATCCTCTGCCTGGCGGCGATAGTCTTGCCATCCGACAGGCCCGGCGAGATCGCACGCCAACATACGGAATCAAGTGGGGGCTGGGATATCTGGCGCGACCCGGCTGTACGACCGTTCCTGATCTACGGTTTCGCGATGAGCTCGGCCCAGGCGGCGAATACATACACGTTGGGATTTCTGGTCATCGACAGGGTCGGTCTTTCCCCGGTGGAGGCCCAGAGCTCCATCGGCATCGCAATGGTCGCGGGAGCTCTGGCTGGGCTTGTCGCACAATGGGGATTGGTCGGCATGTGCGGAATGATGCCACGCGCGCTGTTGCGCTGGGGTGGCGCCTTGGCCTTTGCGGGCAATGTCCTGATTGTCGCTCTGCCCGGTTTCCTGTCTCTGGTTGCTGCTTTTGCCTTGGTCAGTTTCGGATATGGTCTTGCCCGTCCGGCTTACACGGCCGGGGCATCGCTTGCTGTGGGGGATGGGAAGCAGGGTGCTGTCGCAGGTGCCGTGTCTGCGATCGCAGGGGCATCGATCGTCGTCGTGCCGGCTGTGGCCGTCGGCCTATACGAATGGATGCCGGCATTGCCCTTCGTGGTCTTCGGAGGGGTCATGGGCGGGCTGCTGATCTATGCATTCATCGACCCCGCATTGGCGCAAAGAGAGGTTGCCGACTGTGGGATCGTTTCCTGTGAGCGATAGTTTGTGCGCGCTGGTTGCCTTGTGGGGCCATATGGCCACGCGGTATTCTCACCCCACGAAAACAGATGGGCTGCGGGCCTTTGGCATCGGATCACCCCCGGCTGCGTGCCGCGTCATTTAGGAGAGACAAATCATGGATCGCTATCTCGTCATCTCGTCGGACGGACATGCGGGTCTGCCACCGGAACAGTATCGCAACTATCTGGAGAGCAAGTACCACGCCGAGTTCGATGAACGGGTCCAGCGCGAGATCGTCGCTCGTGAAGAGCATGAGAAGCGCTTCCTGCTGGATGATTTCAACACCAAATGGCGCGCGCGCGTCGGTGAGGGGCTGGCCGGGGCCTGGGACCCGGAAATCCGCAATCGCGTGCTGGATGGAGACGGTGTGGCGGCCGAAGTGCTGTTCCCCGATGGTATTACGGAGCGCAACGCTCCCCCATTCGGGGCGGATGTAGGGTTGCGGCCTTTCGGCATTGACCCGGAATTGCAGTGGGCCGGTGCGCGGGCTCACAATCGCTGGCTGGCGGAATTCTGCAGCGACGATCCCTTGCGCCGGATCGGTCTGGCGGTGATTCCGGCGCTCTATGATATCGAGCAGAATCTCAGGGAGATACGATGGGCGCACGAAGCCGGGCTCAAGGGCGTCTTCATGCCGATCATCACCGAAGGCTATGCGATGTACAACCATCGCAAATACTATCCGATGTGGGATCTCCTGCAGGAGCTGAACATGTCGGTCCATTTCCATTCGGGCGGAGCCCCCGCGTATGACACAACCCAGCCGGGCTGGATCGGCACTTATCTGAGCGAATATGCCTTCTGGCTGACCCGGCCGATGTGGTCGATGATCTTTGGCGGAGTGTTCGAACTCTACCCTCGTCTCAAAGTGTGCTTCACCGAAGCAGGGGGAGAATTCTGGTTTCCCTGGGTGCTCGAACTCATGGATATCCGTGCGTCGGTCAAACATACCAGTGGCAAGCTGGGCGATTACAATTCCAACCTGACCATGAAGCCCAGCGAGTATTTCGCGCGCAACATGTGGATCGGATGTTCGGCGCTGCCGGACGAGGAAACGACCGAAGCCTATTACAAGATCGGTATCGATCGGATCATGTGGGGAACGGATTACCCCCATCCGGAAGGAACCTGGCCAGCCACATTGGAGAAGATGCTCGCAAGTCTGGGCGGATTACCGGAAACGGATATCCAGAAGATGTTCGCGGGCAATGCATTGCAGGTCTTCGATCTCGACGAGGATGCACTGTGGGAACTGGCGAGCCGGATCGGGCCGCGCAAGTCGCAGTTTGAAAAGCGTGCGGCCTGAGCGCGAACGCCTGTCTGATTTGCCCCGCAACGCGAACAATCGGGGTAAATCAGGCTTCCCATCGGGTCAGCACCCGGTTAGCCTTCCGCGCAAGGCCGCGTTTGAGACGGCATTGCATGGGAGAGGGCGTTTGGTCACCTGGCGAGGGATTGAAGAGTTCCTGGCAGTTGTCGAAACCGGCAGCTTTACGGCGGGTGCGGAAACACTGGGCGTGTCCAAGTCCTATGTCAGCAAGATGGTCAGCGAACTGGAGGCACGCGTCGGTGCGCAATTGCTACTCCGCACGACGCGACGCCTTTCCCTGACTGCGGCAGGCGATCTGTTCCATCAACGTTGCCAGGAAATGCGTGCGTCGCTGGTCGATGTCGAACGGCAGCTGACCCAGTTTCAGGAACGGCCGGTCGGCCGGTTGCGGGTCGGGCTCAGCGACATCTTCGGCGTGGCGTTCATGTCGGCCATCGCGGCGGAGTTTGGCGCACGCCATCCGGAAATTTCCATGGAGGTGGTCGCCTATCTGCGTGAGGCGGAACTGGTGCAGGAACAGTTCGATGTCATCATCCGCTATGGTCGGCTCAACGATTCCAATCTGAAGGCGCGTCTGTTCGGCTACTTGTCTTATTGTCTGTGTGCTTCGCCGGATTACGTCGCCGCGCATGGCTGGCCCTCATCCCCAACAAATCTCGCGGGGCATTCATGCCTTACGGATCTTGGCGGCCATTTCTATTTTCATGACGAAGATGCCGCCAGCGGGCGGATCAAGGTTTCCGGAAACTGGAAAAGCAACAGTGGGATAGCTCTGGCGTCCGCGGCCCGCCACGGCCTGGGAATTGCGCAAATCCCGATCAGCGTGATCCGCGAGGATCTGACTGAGGGTCGGCTCGTCGCGCTGGATCAGGAATGGGCCTTCTTCGACAAGGAAGTTTGGGCGGTTTTTTCGCCGGGCATGATGCCTGCGGCCACTCGCGCTTTCATCGACCATCTGGCCATGAGCTTTGAACACCGCAAGTTACGCCCGTGGATGCAACCCGCGATGACCGCTCTGGATGAACATCTGCGCGGCGGACAGTAGGCGATTGTGCATGAGAGCGCACGCTCCGTCTTTGCGGGCGCGCTTCCGCAACCGAAGATAGCGGTTATTCTGCCCACAACGCCGCAGGGCAACGGGACCGCATGATAAGCTGGCCCGCAATGGAGAGAAAATGGCGATGCTGCAACGCTTCCCGATGGATATTCCCTTTGGCTGGTTCTTCGTCAGCTACGGTGACGAACTGGCTGTCGGCGATGTAAAGCCTGTGCACTATTTCGGCCGCGATCAGGTGCTCTTTCGTACCGAGGACGGCGAGGCCGGAATGCTCGACGCCTACTGCCCTCATCTGGGTGCTCACATGGGGCACGGTGGCAAGGTCGAGGGCAACAAGCTGCGCTGCCCGTTCCACAGCTGGGCCTTCCGCCCCGATGGTTTCTGCGTGGACATTCCCTATGCCAAGGCCATTCCCCCGATCACCAAGCGTGAACCGATTGCCCGGTCTTATCCGGTGGTAGAGAAGAACGGGGTTGTCTGGGCCTGGTATCATCCCGAAGGGGAAGCGCCACTGTTCGACGTGATCGAGCATGCGCCGTTCACCGAGGCGGGCTGGGCAAAGCCGGTCCGGCGGCTGTGGTCGTTCGCCAGCAATCCGCAGGAGATTGCGGAGAATGGCGTGGATTTCGCCCATTTCCAGTATGTCCACCTGATGGAGGCCGTGCCTGAAGGCGACACCGTTTATGACGGTCACGTGCGCCGCAGCGAGGCGCACGGGCAACGCACGGTCCAGTTGCCGGATGGTGTGGAGAAGGTTGTCCCTTCGAGTGTCCAGACAATCCAGAACGGTGCGGGGCAGAAGTTCACCCAGTTGCGCGGTGTGGTGACGCTGTCTCTGATGGTTCTGGCAACGCCTGTTGAGGCGGATCAGGTCGAATTGCGGTTCTGTTTTACCTATCCGGAAATGGAGGAAGGCTCTCCGGAGCATCAGGCTGTGATGGCGGCAATCGCCAACACCTGCGGTCAGAGCGGTGTCGAGGGCGACATCCCGATCTGGAACCACAAGATTCACCGGGTGCGGCCGCTGCTGTGTGACGGGGATGGCCCGATCCTGCGCTTCCGCCGCTATTTCGAACAGTTTTACATCGAAGGCGACACGCCGCGGCAGATGGCCGCGGTCTGAACGAAACATCCGGTTCCATGAACGAACGCGCGAGAACTGCCTTCTCGCGCGACGGGATAACTTTGTCTGAAGGAGAGATGCTATGGCTAGGCTGCGCTATGTTCAGGGGCCGGTTCCCGCCCCGCAATCGTCGGGATTGAACAACACCGTCCGCACCGTGCGCGCGGTTTATGAAACCGATCCGGAAATCGCCAAGGCGCTGTTGCCCCGGCCACTCGTGGCTGCGGCCCGACCGGAGATTTTCCTTCAGTTCGCGCATGTTGCCATGCATGTGACGCCGGAAACGACAGTCGAAATCGGCGCGCTGACGCTTGGCGTCATGTGCGACTATGAAGGCACGCCGGGCGGCTATGTCTTCCATATGGCGATGGAAGGCGAATCCGTCGTTACCAGCGGGCGCGAACGGTTTGGCGAGCCCAAGAAGATCGCGGAAACGACTTTCGAAAAGGATGGCGATCGCGTCCGCGCCACCTGTACCCGGCATGGCATCACCTATTTCGAAGTGGAAGGCACGCTGGGCGCCGACAAGGGCAAGCCGGAACCGTTCGAGGAATATTTCTACTGCTACAAGGGGCTGCCGTCGATCACCACGCCGGGCGAATTTGACGGTGACGTCTATCTCACCAGGCTCAACTGGAAGCGGAACTATAACCTCAAGCGGGCCTTCGACGGCCAGATCCGTTTCCATGAATCCGCCTATGATCCGCTGGTCGACGTGCCGATCCGCCGCATGGTGAGCATGGATTATGTTGAAGGCGCGACCAATACCAGCGGCCAGCTGCTGCGTACCGTGCCATCCGAATATATCGCCCCTTTCTGGGTGCAGCGGAACGATGTGCCGGCCAATCCGGGCATTGAGATCGCACTCGCCTCGGCAAAGGCCGCCTGATGCGGGATTTCAAGGATCGCGTTGCCGTCATAACTGGCGGTGCAAGTGGGGTAGGCCGGGCGCTGGGCGTCCGGCTTGCCGCCGAAGGAGCCAAAGTAGTTCTGACCGATATCGATCAGGATCGGCTCGATACCACTGCGAAGGAAGTCGCTTCCGAAACCGGTGGAGAGGTCGCGGGCATTCGGGTGGACGTAACCAAGGCAGACTCAGTCGATGCCTTGGCCGACGCGGTGTGGGAACGCTACGGCGCGGTCCACCTGCTATTCAACAATGCCGGTGTCGGACTGGGCGAGGCACAACGGCCAATCTGGTCTTTGCCGGTCAATGACTGGCACTGGGGCTTCGATGTTAATGTTTTCGGAGTTGTCTATGGTATTCGTGCGTTCGTTCCACGGATGATCGCTTCGGGCGAGGAAGGCGTGGTCATCAACACGTCCTCTTCGAACGGCGGATTGCGATCGCTGCCGAATACGCCGATCTATGCCGCGTCCAAGGCGGCTGTGACCAGCATCAGCGAAGTGCTGCACCAGCAATTCCTGCGAGAAGGGGACCGCTTGCGCGCGGCTGTGCTTTTCCCCGGACCGCACGTGGTCAATACCTCGATCCTCGCCTCCAAACGCAACCGCCCGGATGAGTACGGTGCAGGCGACGACAACAAGCCTGCATACGAGACGATGGAGGATCTTGTCCGGACGACCGGCCTCAAGATGGCGCTGACGGAACCCGATGAGGTGGCCGATTTTGCCTTGGCAGGTATTCGTGCGGGACGGTTCTGGCTGTTGCCCGAAAGTGCGGAAAACGATCAGAAACTGCGGGAACGCCTGGACAGTATTGTCGCCCGGACCAACCCGGTATCGGCCTGGTAGGCAAATCAGAAGACCGTTTGGGGGACAAGACGATATGGCAAGCACGGCGATTGACGATCTATCGGTGAAAGGCCGTGAGGAAGCGGGCCCGGCCTATCGCTGGTATGTCGTCGGCGTTCTGTTCATCGCCTACTGTTTCAGCGCGATTGACGCACGAGTGCTGACGCTGCTCGTTATCCCGATAAAAGAGGACCTCGGTCTCAGCGATTTCGAAATCAGTCTGTTGCAGGGCTTCGCTTTCGCGCTGTTGTACAGTGTGGCGGCCATTCCGCTCGGCCGCCTGGTTGATTCCACCAGACGGCGCAGCAGGATAATCGTGGTCGGGGTTCTGTTCTGGTCGGCCATGACTATCATATGCGGCCTGGCGCGGAGCTTCGGGCAATTGTTTGCAGCGCGTGTGGGGGTCGGCATTGGCGAGGCGACGCTGAGCCCGACCGCCTATTCCCTGATCAGCGATTATTTCGAAGCCCGCCGCCGCGCCTTGGCCATCAGCTTCTATGCCATCGGTTATCCGATCGGTGGCGGGCTGGCTCTGGTGATTGGCGGTGCGTTGCTTGCCCATTTCACCGATATGGGCGGCGTGGTGATGCCGATCCTGGGGGCCTTGGCACCCTGGCAGATGGTGTTCATCGTCGTCGGCTTGCCCGGCTTGCTGGTGGCGCTGTTGCTGACAACAATTCGCGAGCCGCAACGGCGTGAGCTTGCCGCCGCCAATCAGGGTGAAACGCTGACCATCCGCCAGACCCTGGCCTATTTGTGGCTGCACCGGCGGCTCTACGGCATGTTGATCAGTTCGATTTCCCTGATCGGTATGCTCTCCATCGGCGTTACTCTCTGGTATCCGACGTTTCTGGTGCGGACCTATCAGATGCCGATCGCGCAAGCAGGGCTGTACTATGGCCTGCTGATGCTCGTTTGTGGAACGATTGGCACGATCGGGGGCGGGTGGGTTTCCGGCGTGCTTATGAAAAAGGGGCGCACAGACGCCAATATGCAGATCGTGCTTGCGACTACTATCCTGAAAGGGCTGCCGCTGATTATCGGCCCACTTATGCCTAGTGCGCCTCTTGCGCTTCTGTTCATGGGGATCGGCACGCTGATCGGGCAGGGTGCGCAAGGAGTGATGATCGCCGCAATTCAGGACGTGACGCCCAACCGCCTGCGCGGGCAAGTGATGGCGCTGACGCTGCTGTCGGTCAATCTGGTTGGATTGGGCGTCGGCGCGAGTTTCATTGCCGCAATCACCGACTTCGGATTTGGCGATGAAAATGCCATTCGTTACTCGATCGCCTTGTCTGGCGTCATTCTGCTGCCGGTGATTATCGGGATCATTGCTCTGGGGATGCCGGCCTATCGCACGGCGCTGGCGCGGATGACACCTTCGCACTGACTGCCTGCATCGCTTGGGGGATAGAACGCCACCGTGAACGTTCGCGGTGGCGTTCGATTTATCTGCTGCACCTGTGTGCTGATCGAGAAATGGCGGCTGGCCGGGAACAAGTTGCGCCGTTCATCCATAAATCAAGTACAGATTGTGTCTCATTCTTCTCGGAGAGAGAAATGTATCAGTACAGCACCGAAAGTGTCGCTGGAGGTCCGCAGCCGGACAAGATCGAACCCCAGGCACCCCCGGAACGGCCAAGTCCCGATATGCCAGCCGAGGCTCCGGTGAGAAATCCTGCCGAAGCCCCATTTCAGTTGCCTGAAACGGAATTGCCCCATCGCGAAGTCCCGGAAACACCGCCGCCGCCGGACTGAGGGGGCAGTCAATTTTCATCACAGGCTAGCAGGGCGATTCAGGTCGTGATTACCGTGTAATACCCGATACCTCGACGGAGTGAGCCCCGTCACCTGGTGGAAGTTGTTCGAAAATGCGGAATGGTCCGCATAGCCGCAGTAATATGCGATTTCCTTGAGAGAGAAGCTGTTCTTTAAAATGAGGGATTTTGCCTTGCTTATCCGGATGTTCCGGATGTGGCAGGTGAACGTGACCCCATAGATTTCGCGGAATTTTCTTGAAAATTGCCGCTCACCTATGCCCAGGAGTTCGGCCATCTCACTCACCGATGTCCGGAGAATGTGCAGCGACGCCAAATGGCGGTCGACCTGATCTCGAAAGGTATCCCTGGAGATCGGGTTGGGGAGATCCCGGGACTGCGCTCTCGTCAGATATCGCATCACGTCCAGGCACAGGATTTCCCCCAGATTGCCCAGGATTCTGTGCGAGGCCCAATCCGGATTTTGAGCCTCCAGGATCAGACGGTGCAATGTCTGAAGGATCTCCCTGCTCTGGATGTTCATGCAATGCTGCAGAACGCTGGCCGGGGCCGATGCCAGCATGTGATCCAGTTCGGGGAAATGGCCGGGCGGAAATTCCAGCCGTCCGTGCCGCAACGTCCCGCCTTCACCGCGTAATCGCAAGCGTTTGTGGGCCGGGATGAACACCACCGTACCAAGTCTTGAAAATGCCTGCGACTGCCCCTCGTCGTAATAGCAACCTTCACCGTGTTGATGGGCGGCGAAGCGATAGGCGAGGCTGTGGGAAGTATTGAAAATCGCGCGGCCTTCCAGCGCAGGCCATTCGTCCAGAGTCAGATCGAAATGCAGATCGGCCGCAGTCAACCGGCTTTGTACGATCCGCTTGAAGATCGGTGACACGGCATTCGACGAACTCATTGGAGAATTTTACAATATGATGTCCGAATTGTTCAAGCCAATTCGGGTTCTTCACTCAATTGGCGTCAGGCAATATCGCACCTCAAACAATAGATGAGGGTGAGGGGGCATGAGGGGCAAAAGTATCGGTCGTCTCGCCTTTTTGGGGATGGCGGCTGCCTCGGCGAATATCCTTTGCGGTGGCGGCAGTGCGGTATTCGCACAGACTGCCGAGAGGGTAACTCTACCCTATCCTGTTGAACAATTCCGGGGGACGATCGCCAAGTCGGCGAAGGATTCCACCCCTGCCTATCCGGGGCAGGTGACTGCGCCTGCAGGCGCGCCGAATGTCCTGGTGATCATGACCGATGACATAGGTTTTGGCGCCGCTGGCACTTTCGGTGGCCCTGTGCCGACACCCAATCTGGACCGTTTGGCGGCTCGCGGATTGATCTATAACCGGTTCCACACCACTGCGCTATGCTCCCCAACCCGCGCGGCCCTGTTGACCGGGCGCAATCATCATGCGGTGGGGATGGGTGTGGTCACCGACATGGCGACCGGATATCCCGGCTACAATTCGATTATTCCCAAAAGCGCGGCGACGGTTGCCGAAGTGCTGCGTCAGAATGGCTACAGTACGGCCATGTTCGGCAAGCATCATAACGTTCCGATCTGGGAAACCTCGCCCGCAGGCCGGTTCGATCATTGGCCGACCGGTCTTGGTTTCGACTACTTCTACGGTTTCATCGGTGGAGAGACGAACCAATGGGATCCGGCGTTGGTGCGCGGCACCAATCGCGTAGCGCCGCCAGATGCCGGTGGCACGGATTCCGTGCTGGACAGATTCCTTGCTGACGATGCGATCCACTGGATTCACGAGCAGAAGGCTTCGGCGCCGGACAAGCCGTTTTTCATTTATTATGCGCCCGGCACCGCCCACGCGCCTCATCAGGCTCCGCGGGAGTGGATTGCGCGTTTCAAGGGAGCGTTCGACGATGGTTGGGACCGGTTGCGTGACCGGATCGTGGCCCGGCAGAAACAGGAAGGGATCATTCCTGCGGACACGGCCGTGACGGCGCGCCCGGAAGGGTTGCCTGCATGGGATACGCTTTCTCCTGAGGAGAAGGCTGTCGCCGCGAGAATGATGGAAGTGTTCGCGGGGATGGTGGCTTACCAGGATGCTCAGGTCGGACGCGTGCTCGACGAAATCGACCGCATGGGTGAGACCGACGATACGCTGGTGATCTTTATCGAAGGGGACAATGGAACCAGTCCGGAAGGCGGCCTGCATGGCACGACCAACTGGGCCGCGGCCATTTCCGGTGCTATTCGTGAAGATCCCGACTGGTTGCTGTCCCAACTGGACGAACTGGGCAGCGAGAATACTTACGGGCACTTCCCGACAGGCTGGGCCTGGGCGTTGAATGCGCCCTTTCCGTGGTTCAAGCAGGTGGCCTCGCATCTGGGAGGAACGAGGAATCCGATGGTCGTTTCCTGGCCTGGGCAGATCGCACAGCGCGGGTTGCGTAGTCAGTTCCTCGATGTGACGGATGTCATGCCGACAGTGCTGGAAGCGGCGAAAGTGCCGATACCACAGGAAGTCAACGGCATTGAACAGCAACGCATGGATGGGATCAGTTTCGTATATACGTTCGGAAAGGCCGATGCGCCGGATCGCCGGCACATCCAGTATTTCGAACTGTTCGGAAACCGCGGCCTGTATCACGACGGCTGGTGGGCAGGAACCACGCCCAACCGGGTCCCATGGGAGAGTGCGGCCAAAGATCCGATTGCAATCACGCAATGGCCATGGGAACTCTATGATCTCAGACATGATTTTGCGCAGGCTCACAATCTCGCGGATCGCTATCCGGAAAAACTGCGTTCCATGCAGGAGTTATGGGACAAGCAAGCGCGGGAAAATCATGTTTACCCACTGGATGACAGCACTTTGGCCAGACTGCGGATAAATCCGTACAAGCAGGGCCGGACCAGTTACACATATTGGGGAACGAACCTCCATATCGCAGAAGAATCCGCCCCCCGGCTGGGACCGGGGGCGTTTTCAGTCGATGCCGATGTGGTGATCCCTGCAGACGGGGCCGAAGGAGTCCTGCTGGCATCGGGTGGCCGGTTTGGCGGTTGGGCCTTCTATTTCGACAAAGGCCGACCAACGGTGGTCTATGCGCAATCGCAACGGCCAGAAGATCGTTGCCGGGTTTCCGCACCGGCACCGGTCCGTCCGGGGCCCAATCGCATTGGCTATCGTTTCGATCCTGATGCGGGCCCGGCCAGTCGGCGTGGCGGTACGATGACGATCACGGTTGGAGGACAAGAGGTGGCGCGCGGCCGGGTGGAGGGCATTTCCCCTTTCATGGCGGAGGCGACCGAGACTTTCGATATTGGCGATGATTCCGGCACTCATGTCGTGGCCGACTACCCGGAAAATCCCCATTTCAACGGCAGCCTGAACAGAATCGACGTCACTCTGCCGGAAGCGGAAGGACATCGGTAGAAGGGGAAGGAAGCTCTTGGATACCCGTGCGCAACAACTTGCCGGTCAGCTTTCACTGCAGGAGTGGAATTGTGATACCTGTCGGAGGGACCAGGGAAACGCGATGAACGGGCAAGGGCGCGATCCAACAGATAATCAACACATCGGGAGAGTGAGCAGATGAGAAGAAAACTACAAAGACCGGCGATGTCCATGCTGGCGGCGTTGTCGCTTGGCATCGCATCGAGTGGACATGCGCAAACCCCTGTTGGTGCGGATGGCGAGGTAACGCCAGGCTGGACCGATTTCCTCGATGGCCTGCGGGATCTGCCGACGCGCATTCTCGAAAAACTGCCTGCTGCGCAGCAATCCGATCCTCAAATCCGCCAGGAGATAGGCAGGTTGATGCTGGAGGCACTGGCGGCAAGGTCGCTTGAAGCCGTCAGCGCCGATCCGGAGCATCCGGTGTTTTTGCCGTCGTTGAACCAGACGTTGAATATCTATCAGCCAAACTCGGATACGATTTACAAGGAAGCGTTGATTGATCCGGCCGGGAGCTATCGCTTGCGCGGGACGCGCGGATCGGTGCGGATATTCAAGCTGGGGCAAATGTCCGTGGCGGGTGCCGATGGCACGGGGCCTGTGGTGCCTTTGGCGTATGGCGATTTCAATGCCCTAGCCACTGATGAGGATGGCCGGTACGATGTCCTGCTGAGCCCCGTGAAGCCCGAAGGCTACGAAGGGGACTGGTGGAAACTGGAACCGGGTGCGCGCAGCCTGGTCATTCGCCAGGTTTCCGCCGACTGGGGCAAAGAGCGGGATCCCACCGTGGCCATAGAACGGTTGGACAAACCGGTACAGCGTCCGCGCGAAAGCGCCGCATCGCTGCGTAAGCGCATGGATGAACTGGCAGCCAGGACTGCCAGGACAGCACTGTTTCTCGTCGGTATTCCCGGCGAGCTTCGCGAGCAGGGTTATGTCAACAAGCTGCGCATTTTCGATGTGATTTCGGGCATGGGTGGCTTGATCGGGCAATTCTATTACCACGGCGTCTATGAACTGGCGGACGATGAAGCGCTCATTCTGGAAACCACTGTGCCTTCACAGTGCGGATATTATTCTACGATCCTCACCAACGATCTATTCGAGACGACCGATTGGGTGAACAATCAGAGCAGTCTCAACGATACGCAATCGCAGGTGGACAAGGATGGCAAGCTGCGGATCGTCATTTCGGCGCGGGATCCGGGTGTGCCCAACTGGCTGGACACGGCCGGTAATCCGACCGGCGTGGTTCAGGGGCGGTGGACCGACTGCAATGCGCAGCCCATGCCCTCGCTGAAGAAGATCAAGCTGGCGGAAGTTCGCAAGTATCTGCCGGCTGACACCCCCACTGTCAGCGGGGAACAGCGTGAGCAGCAGGTTCGCGATCGGCGGGCAGCCTTCCTGCAAAGGATCCTGTGGTAATTGCTGGACGTCCGCTCATGCAGGGCGCCACGGGAGCATGCTCCCGTGGCGCCGGATGCCGGTTTTATGTCACAGGCCGATCACCCGGATTCAGGGACTTAGCCGGCTTCTCCGAACACGGCATAGACTTCGGCGATCGATGGGTTGCGACGTAGTGTCTGCCCTCCGCTGACATGAATGGTCTGGCCTGTGACGAAGTCTGATTCCTCGCTTGCCAGCCACAAGGCGGCATTGGCGACGTCGGCTGCCACACCCGGCCGTTGAAGGGGGATTTCCCGCATATAGAGGTCACGCATCGCGGGCAGGGCCATGCCTCCGCCCGACATCGGGGCGTCCGCAATTCCGCCCGCCGCAATCGAATTGGCCCGTATGCCTTTGTGCCCGAATTCGTTCGCCACGCAGCGAATGACATGATCGATCCCGGCCTTGGTGCCCATGTAGGCGGCGTGATCCTCGAACATGATGGTTGCTGTCACTGACGAAATCTGGATGATCGATCCGCCATCTGTCATATTGCGCAGCAGGGCTTGGAAGAACTGGAACGGACCGGTGAACTGCAAGGCGGCCATCTGCTCCAGCTCGGAGCGGTCGGTTTCCAGAAATGGCTTCAGCAATCCCCACCCGGTGCTGTTCACCCCGACATTGAGGCCGCCCATTTTGGCCGCACTTTCGGCCACGGCGCAGTTCAGGCTGTTCTCGTCGGTTATGTCGCAACCGACCCATCCGGCACCGATCTCTTCCGCAATTTCGCGCAAGGGTTCTTCACGCCGGCCTGCGATCACCACTTCTGCGCCGTGGTCGATGAATTTTCTCGCAATCGCCGCACCGATGTTTTGCGGGGCGACACCCAGAACGAGCGCCTTCTTGCCGTCCAATCTCCGGTCCATGCCCATGTTCGCCTACATTGCCGTGAAGTCGAATTCGGTGATCGGATTGCTGCCGTCCCATGTCTTGGTCGCCTCCCGGCCGGACTTGAACAGTTCCGCGGTTTGAGCACCTTCGATGAATTCGAACAGGGGGCCTGGTTCCCCTTCGATTTCGCAATAGGCGACGCGTGTGCCAGGGTTGGATGCTTGGAAGATCACGGTCATGCCGTCAGCCGTGACATCGGCCACCGTCTGATCGAGATCGTCGACCAGCCAGGCCAGATGATGAAGGCCGATGATCGGCGCACCGGTTCCATCGCGATAAGGCGAGGGTGCATCGTTGGTAACCTTGATGAGTTCGATCTGGGTTTCGCCCTGATAGCCCATGGCGACGTCCATCATCACCACACCGTCCTGGCCGCGATAATTGCCTTGCATGGATACGTTGCGGAACACCGTCCATGGGCCGACGCCCAGCACGTCCTTCCAATGGCGTATCCCGGCGTCGAGGTCGTCGACCAGAACGCCGATCTGGTCGATCGGCCCGTGCTTTGCCATGCTCATGATCCTGTCTCCTTATGATGTTGCGGAATGTCGTCCGGCGCGGCGTCCGAAAAACGATGCCTCGCCCAGCCGGGTACCGGATGCGTAACCGTTGCTGTCCTGTGCCAGGTTGGATGCACAGGCGCCTGCCGCGTAAAGGCCGGGTACGGTAAGGCCACCTTCGGTCAGCACTTCCCCATTGGCCGACACCTTGAGGCCGCCCAGAGTGAAGCCGGTATAGACGGCCTTGCCGAACGAAAGGTCGAACGCGGCATAGGGGCCTTTGTCGAGCGGCTTGATCCACTTCGGATACTTGTGAAATTCCGGATCTTCGCCCTTGGCCGCGTTTTCGTTGTAGGCCGCCATTGTTGCCTGCAAGCTGCCATCGGGAAGGGCCAGGGCGGCTTCCATTTCCGCAATCGTTTCAAAGCCGTCGATCAGTTGCTGATTGGTCAGTTCGGCAAAGCGCGGATAAGCGAAAATCTCTTCATCGACGATCAGATAGGCGATCCCTTCCGGCTGGTGCGCGGCATGGATGCTGGACCGGCTGTGATAGGAATCTTCCGCTACGAACCGTTTGCCTTCGCGGTTGACGAGAATGCCCTTGAGCAGATCCTGGGGTGGATAGAATGGCGATGTCAGGAACGGCTGATCCATGAACATCAGTCCACCGCCGGCGGCTTCGCCCATGCGAATGGCCAGCCCGTCATCGTAAGGGCTGCCCTGTACGAAGCATGACTGCATGATGGGAACGTATTTCGCCACCATCTCGGTATTTTGGCCAAAGCCTCCGCCTGCCAGGATCACGGCCTTGTGCGCACGGATGAAACTTGTTTCTCCATATTGTTTGACGCGAACCCCGACGATCCGATCACCATCGCGGACGAGGGCCTCGACTTTCGTGTCGGTCATGACCTTGGAGACGCATGCCGTGGCGTTTTCGGAGAGAATGCGCAGCGCGAGCGCGCCTCCACCTTCTTCGCCATCGAATGCTACCTTATGCCCTCGCGGGGCGGGCTTGGCCTTTTCCCGATAAGGCCAGACCTGTTCGTTTCCCGTCCAGATCAGACATTCGGGACCTGGCTGGACGACGTTCTTTTCTGGATAGAAACTGCGTTCAAACGGCACGCCCTGGGCTTCCAGCCAGTCGAAGTGCGCGACGCTGCCTTCGGAATAGAGACGGATCTTTTCATGGTCGGGATCAACCGACGTCGCTTCGAGATAGCGGGCCATCTCGGTCGCGTCGTCGTCGAAGCCGCATGCCTTTTGCACTGCGGTGCCGCCACCGAGATAGAAGTGGCCGGCGGCGGCCGACGTGCTGCCCGTGCCGCCGCTGCTCCGTTCTATGACAATGACCGAAGCGCCGGTTTCCGCCGCTTCGATCGCCGCGCAGGCGCCTGCCATGCCGAAGCCCGCGATGACCACATCTGCGCTGTTTGCCCAATGGTCGACAGTCGATGCATCGACGATAAGTTGTTCGTCCGAATTGTTCACGGCGATCCTCTCCCTTTGCGCCATGAATTATGCTGAACTGTCAGTCTGGTCAACCTGTCTGCGATGCCGGGCGCGCTTATTCGCGGGCTGCTGCCTCCTGCGCGAGAAGTTGCCGCAATTCGTCGGCCAGCACCTCGATATATGCGGCCTTGTCCTGAGCGGAGACGTGGCCGGGCCGCGAGATCATTCCGCAAACCTGATCGAGGCGGTGGAGCAGCAGACGGATGCGTGTACGCTGCAGCAGCGCGTCATGGCCGGGGCCCATTGCACAGGCAAAACCCTGCAAGCCGGTCCGCGCAAGCCGGTCGATAACGGCGTCCCGATCCCGATCGAGGCGCAATCTGAAATTGTCCTCGAAGATGACCAGTTGTTCGACCAACGGAGTTACGTAGCCATGCGCAATATAGAGTTGCGCCAGGGCTTCGATCCATTGTTCAAGCCGGCCCGGCTGGAGGGTGTCCTTGTCGGCCAGTTTGTCGAAATGGTTCTGCCAGTCGGCGACGATGCCATCGTAAATCTGAATCGCAAGAGCCAGCTTGGATTCGAAGTGGCCATAGAAGGTCGCCCGGCTGACCTGAGCGGTCCGGATAATGTCGTCGATCGTCGCATTGATGTACTGCGTGGATGAGAAGATCTCCACCGCGGCATCGAGGATGGCCTTTCGGCTCTCGCGGCGTTTCTGCTCCTGATAGGCAGTTCTGCCGGGTGGCCGGCCGCGCCGGGTTTCCGGTTTGGAGACGGCTGCGCCTTTGGTCATGATTGCGTCTTCTCGATAATTCCTGAACCGATGTTATCACGCTCTATCGGCGGTGGATGCCGGTATGGCAAATAGACGTGCCACTAAAGCGTGGCGACGGTTCTCCGTCCTTCGCGCGCAATGCCCTACCATGCGGGGCAGGCCTGTGGACAGCCGCTGATCGCTCTCGCGCTATTCCAGCGATTGGCCCGGTCTGGTAAATATCTGGTCTCTCGCGGCGTGCAGATCGCCGGTTTCGATCTGTCGTTTCATCCGTTCCTTGTCGCGCGCACGATACATGTCCTCTGTGCGGTCGATTTCCTCCAGATTGATGCCGAGATCTTCCAGCGCGAACCTTGCCATTTTCACGGCGGATTCCAGCACCTCGCGCACCACATGCTTTACCGGTGCGCCCCGCAAGTGGAACACAGTGCGACGGTCGAACGCGCGCACATACAGCGTTGCGTCGGGAAATGCCTCATGCACGCCTTCGAGCATTTCCGCGTTGAGCTGGTTGCCATCGATGCAAAACAGGATCAGCTTGGCCTCGTTCGCGCCTGCCTGACGCAGCAGATCGAGCCTGGTGCCGTCGCCGAAATAGACCTTGGCACCGAACTGGCTGGCGACATCGATCATCTCGATATCATTGTCGATCAGGGTCACCGGGATGTCGTTGGCGATCATCATCTGGGCTACTGTCTGACCGAATCGGCCATACCCGACGACGATCGCATTCGCGCCTTCGGCATGCGGCTTTTCGCGTACTTGATCCCGGGCAGGCGGAGCTTCCCTGATACGGCGCGTGGCGGCCATCAGGAACGGTGTCGTCGCCATCGACAGAGTGACGATGGCACCGAATATGCTCGCAGCCTCGGGCGCGATCAAAAGGGCGTTTTGCGCCTGGGTGAACAGGACAAAGCCGAATTCACCCCCCTGGCTGAGTAACAGGCCCAGGGCGAGCGCGTTGCGCCATTCCATCCGAAAGGCGAGCCCGATGCCCATGATGATGGATGTTTTCGCGGCAATCAGCGCCAATGCCATCGAGACGACGAACAGCGGGCGATCGGCGATAGCCCCAAGGTCCAGCTGCATGCCCACGGCCAGAAAGAACAGGCCGAGGAGAATCGAGCGAAACGGTTCGACATCCGCTTCCAGTTCATGCCGGTATGGGGAATCTGCCAGCATCACACCGGCGACGAATGCGCCCAGAGCAGTGGACAGCCCCAGCCATTCCATCACCACTGCCGAGCCGACCACTGTGAACAGGGCTGCGACCACGAACATTTCGCGTTCGCCGAGATTGCCGATCAGGCGGAACAGGGGGCGAATGACGAACCGGCCCGCCGCGATCAATCCGGCGATGGCGATGACCGTGTAGATTGCCAGCAGCCAGCCCGCTGGCCCCCCTGCGTCGGCGGGATTCCGGCTGAGCGCGGCAATGATCGTGATGAGGGGGATGATCGACAGGTCCTGAAACAACAGGATGGCGAAGGCGCGTTCGCCGAAGGGGGTACGCAGACGGCCCGAAGACTGGAGCATGGGCAGGACCTGCGCCGTGGAAGAGAGCGCCAGCGGTAATCCCAGCGCCAGTGCCGCAGGAATGGAAAAGTGCGCGAAAATGGCAATGATCGCCGAGACAACCAGGCCGCAGGCCGCCACCTGCATCAAGCCGAGGCCGAGGATGTCGCGCCGCATCCGCCAGAGGCGGGCGGGGTTGAGCTCGAGCCCGACCACGAACAGCAGCAGGGTAATGCCCAGTTCGGCGATGCTGATCTTCCCTTCCGCATCACCTGCCAATCCGAGGACTTGTGGACCGACCAGAGCCCCGGCGAGAAGGTATCCCAGCGTGGCGCCAAGGCCCAGTTTCCTGAACAGCAGCACGAACACCAGGGCAAAGCCCAGCAGGATCACGCCTTCGCTTAACAAGGACGTCTGGCTAACGTCATGCATCGGGACCGTCCCCAATTATCCGGAATGTCGCACCCTGGCGGGACATTCTTACTTTCACCGGTGCCACGAAGCTGCCGGGCAAACGTGACAGGCCCTGCCTTGCCCGATCATCGCCAAGGTTACCATGTGAATCTGATGCCCCGCCATCGTCAGGCGGTGGGCGAGCTGCGATCCCCAAGCGAGGAATCAGAAGTGTGTGGAAGGTTCCACCAGACCGCTCTGAATCAGATCCGCGTCGCGGCGGAAAGCATCGACGGAATTTGCGAAAATTGGCACCACCACTTCGGACACGCCGAGCTCGGCAAAGGATGCGATCATATCGGCATTGCACTCGCGATCGCCGGGTGACGCAACGATGTCGACGTCCGTCGGTGATCGCCCATGCTCGGCCAGGAGGTCCTGGAGTGCCGCGAGCTTGGGGCGGAGAATATCCGGCGTCATGCGCATGGCGAACCATCCTTGCCCGAATCTGGCGACCCGGCGCATGGCGGGGATGCTCTCACCGCCGAAATACAGGGGCGGGTGGGGGCGCTGCACCGGTTTGGGCAAGTGTATGCAGGCCGGCAGATCGTAGAATTCGCCGTGATATTCCGAAACGGGGTCTTCCCAGAGGGTTCGTATCACCTGGATGTAATCGTTCAGCCGAGCGCCCCTGCGTTCGAACGGGGTATTGGTGGCGGCATATTCCTGTCCGCTCCAGCCGAGCCCGATGCCGGCTATGAATCTGCCATTGGACAACAGATCGAGGGCGGCGGCGGTTTTGGCGAAATAGACGGGGTTGCGTTGCGGCAGAATGGCAATGCCGGTTCCGAGCCGCAAAGTGGTGCTGTGCAGGGCAAGTGCGGTGAGCACTGTCAAAGGTTCGACAAGGCCGGCCTGGGACAGTTGTGCGGGCGGTCGCCCGTCGTCACTGTAGGGATAACTGTATTTCGGGTCATAGTCGCTGAAAGCCACGACATGTTCCGCGGCCCATACACCGGCAATCCCGCGTTGTTCGAGAATGCGGGCGGCTTCTGCGAGAAACAGCGGCAGCGGTTCCTGCTCCTCCCCGGTGATGAGCAGTTGGACGGAGATTTTCACAACGCGGGGCTCTTCGTCATGTGCAGGCATACCTCCACGAAACGCAAATCAGACACTCCAGCTCTTTGGAGCCCATTTGCACAGCCGGTTCCAACGGCTGCTTCACTAATTTCCGCATCCTCGGAATTCGAGGGGTGCGGCATGGGCGATTTGCCAAACCGGATATTGTGAACTTGACGGCAGCGTCAGGTTTCGATTTGTCGTCTGCTGGACAGGCCAAGAATACAAGTTGGCGGAGAGGCTATGAATGAAAGTCCGGCTCAGGACTTCATACAGTTGCGACCGGGAAAGCCGGATCGCTCTCTCATGAGTGCCGCTGGCCGATGATGGGCAGAGGTATGCGACGGCTTCCGGATGAGTGCTTTTCGGTTGTCGGTGCTGCCGAAGCTTTGCCTGATGGGGGCTCCATGCTTCCGGACTGCAAAGGGAGAGCGCGGTGAATAGTTCATTTTATTTCGATCCGTTCGCACCGGAATTCTTCGAGGACCCGTTTTCCGCCTACAAGGTGATGCGTCGGGAACATCCGGTCTACAAGCGTGAGATCGCCGATCACCGTATCTGGCCCCACTACTGGATGTTGAGCCGGGCTGAGGATATCGATGCGGCATTGAAGGACTGGCGGCGGTTCTCTTCGGCCAAGGGAACATTGATCGACACCGACATCACACTGATCCCGCCGAACATCTTCAACATGGACCCGCCACGGCATGATGAGCTTCGCGCGATCCTTGCGCGCGTGTTGACGCCCCGGCGCGTGACGGATCTCGAACCCGATATTGCCCGTTCGGCGAGAGAGATCGTGCGGGAACTGGCGCCCGCAGGCCGTCTGGATGCGGCGACCGATTTTGCCCAGCTGATCCCGACACTCACGATGTGTGCGCTGATGGATCTGCCGACCGAGGACAGGGCCCAGTTCCTGCGCTGGAATCTCGACACGCTTGCCGGCTCGGACTTTACCAGCCCCGCCGCTCTCAAGGCGTATGGGGAAATGGACGCCTATTGGAAGCGGCTTGTCGCGGAACGCCGCGTTAACAAGGGATCGGACCTGATTTCCCAGATCCTGCACCATGACAAGGCCGGTCTGGAACTCAGCGATGCCGAAATCGCGGGCTTTTGTTCGCTGCTGCATGACGCGTCACAGAACACGACGATGAACATGATCGCCAACGGGGTGATCGCTCTGGGGCGTAACCCGGACGAACGGCGGAAGCTGACAGCTGATCCGTCGCGGTGGTCCACCGCGCTGGAAGAACTCATCAGGTTCGTATCCCCGGTGCAGGGTCTCGCCCGCGTGACCACCTGCGATGTGGAACTGCACGGTGTGACCATTCCGGCAGGCGATCAGGTGCTGATCCTCTATGGATCTGCGAACCACGACGAGGATGTCTTCGATAATCCCGGCTGTCTCGATTTCGACCGGCCCCGCGTGAAAACGCATTGGAGCTTCGGCCAAGGCATTCACACTTGTCTGGGGGCTGCCGTCGCACGGCTGGAAACTCGCGTCGCGTTGCAGGCGCTGCTCGAAGTGGCCCCGGAATTCGACATTGTGGAGAGTGGCGTGGTCCGTAACCAGCTGGTTCCGACACGGGGCCTCGCGAGTGTGCCGATTGTCTTTGGATGAGGAAATGAAAATGGGCAGCCAACCGATCGACGACCAATTCGCTTTCGATCCGCACGATACCTCGAAATCCAAGGACTTCGCCCTGATGGACCGCATCCGGGCCACCAAGCCGGTATGTCGTCCGGCTGCGGATATGGTGCTGACCACGCGATGGAAGGACACGCGCGATGCGTTCATGGACATCGTGCGGTTTTCATCCGTGGGGGACATGCGGGCCCCCGGCGTTACCGTGCCGGTGGAGGAAAGCTTCCTTGGCGAAATTGACGCTCCGCTGCATCCCAGGATTCGGGCGGTGCTCATGCGGCAGTTCACGCCCAAGGCCGCTATCGCTGCCGAAGGCTGGGCCCGTGACAATGTACGGCGGCGGCTGGAGCGCTTTGCCGAGGCGGGCGGCGGCGACTTGATGAAGGCGCTTGCAATTCCCTTGCCGGGCTCCGTCTCTGCGCACGTCCTGGGCATCCCCGACGAATTGCATGAACAGGTCATGGAATGGTGCGATGAACTGCTCCACAGCACATGGCCGTCCCATGGCAAGACCGATCGCGGGGTGGGGATCAAGGGGGCGTTTCCGGAATTTTCCGCCGTGCTCGACGGTCTGATTTCGGAACGCGAAGAAGCGGGGGCAGAGGCGCCCGACGACCTGATTACGACGATGATCCAGGCGCGCGGTGACGACGGCTGGCAAATCGGCGCCCACCACATCCGCACGCTGATGGTCAATATTCTCTCGGGTTCGCTTTCCGCCAGCTACATGCTCGGCAATCTCCTCTATCGCTTCGTTCGGGATGCGGACTTCCGGCAGGCTCTCAGGACGGATCCCGCCTTGATCCCGCCTGCGGTGGATGAATCGCTCCGCCATGAATCGCCGGTTTCATTCCTTTTCCGCACGGCGCGGGAAGAGGGCGAGATCGGTGGGTGCCCGGTTCACAAAGGGGAGCATATCATGCTGGGTATCGCGGCGGCCAATCGCGATCCTTCAGTCTTTCCCGACGCCGGCGAATTCCGGCTGGATCGGGAGAATCCCCGCAATCATATCGCGTTTGGGTATGGTCCGCACACGTGCCTGGGCAACCATCTCACCCGCATGATCGGACGTGTCGTGCTGGAAGAAATGCTGGCGCAGTTCCCGGAAGCCAGTCTGGCGTTCAAGCCCGGCTTCGAGTGGCGATGTGTTGCACACCATCTCGAATATGGGCCCGAACGGCTCGACCTCGTCGCCAGTTAATTCATGTCACCGGGCAGCTTCCGCCATCGGCCATCAGCGTGTGCCCGGTAACGTAGGCGCTATCCTCCGAAAGCAGGAAGCGCGCGGCGCGGCCGATATCCTGCATGGGGTCGCCAAGCCGGCCCAAAGGGTTGCGGCCCATGACCCGGGCTTTCATCGACGGGTCGTTGACGAATGCCACGTCGAGCGCGGGCGTGGTGGCGAGTGGTGCCAGGCAGTTTACCCTGATCCCTTCCGGCCCCCATTCGCGGGCAAGAGCCCGGCCAAATCCCCGTTGCGCCGCCTTGACCGATGCATAGACGGGCAGTTTCGCCTTGCCTTCGAAACCGGCCTCGGATGTCAGCAGCAGCAAGGCTCCCCGGCTTTCCTTCAGATGAGGATACGCGAGGTGAGCCAGAAGATAGCTGCCACGCATCGACACCGCCATCTGGTGCCGAATTTCCCCAATTGTGAAGTCCGGCAACACGGCATGCTTGGTTGCCGACAGGTCGCTTGTGGCGTTGTGTACCGCGCCGTCGAGCTTGCCATCGGTGGCAACGACAGTGGCCAGGGCATCAGCGACGGAGCTTTCGTCCGTCACGTCGCAACTCACGAAGTGGCCGGTGCCGCCTGCATCAGTGACTTCCTTGGCCACGGCTTCGCCTTCTGCCGCACGGCGTGCAGCGATCCACACATTCCAGCCCGCTTCGCCGCAGGCCAGTGCGATACCACGGCCAACGCCGCCGCTGGCACCGGTAATAAGTACACTGCGCTTGCCGGATTTCACCATGACCGCCCCCGATCTGCGGGAAGAACGTGCCCGCTAAGATGCGCTGCCTCTGGAGACAGGATAAGTTTCACTGCGTTCAGGACATCCTCCTCCATCGTGCCGGGAAACCCCGGCAAAGGCGGTGCAGGTGCGATCGGGGGATCCGTGACCAGGCGGCAAGGTGTCAGGATCGTGTTGGCACGCACGCCACGCTTGCCTTCGGAGAGAGCCAGCGAGCGGGTGAGGGCGGAAACCGCCTCTGCCACCGCGGCCTCGGGCGCAAGGCCCGCGGCATCCAGCGGAGGGGGGCAATCGGTGACGGCGACGATTGTGCCTTCATCGGCGCACAGCAACGCGGACGCGCCAAGAGCGACCATCCAATGCAAGAGCGGGGTATCCGCGCGACTGTCCCAGTCGGGGGATGCGACGGACGATATCGGGGCATGGTCTTGCAGCTTCGGAAACAACGCCACGACAACACTGCCTGATCGTGGGCCTGACCCGGTCGTATCCCGCCATGCGGCTAAAGTGTCGTCATCGGCATCGCGGGCGAGGGGAATGAAGCGTGCATCAAATTCCTGTGCGATGCGGCAGGCTTCACTGTCATCGTACCCAATGACCGTGACATCTGTGCGTGCCAATGACCTCTCCTACCGTTCTTATGTCTCTGGATGATCGGATCCGTAACCCGGAGAGTGTCAATTTGTATTTGAAAATACCATTGGATCAACGCGAATATCGGAAAAATAACGAGAATGCGTAAAATGGAGAAATTTATGGAAGAGATGCTTTCTGAAAAGGTGGCCATGGTCACTGGCGGGGCTTCGGGCATTGGCCGGGCGACTTCTCTCGCCATGGCTCGTGCCGGTGCCGCTGTGGTTGTTGCCGACCTCGACGGTACCGGGGCCGAACGGGTCGCGGATGAAATCGTGGCCCAGGGTTATCGCGCGACTGGCGTTCGCATGGACGCGTCCAAGGAAGCGGACATCAAGGCGGCTATCGAAGCGGCTGTCGATCGTTTTGGCGGGTTGGACATTCTGCACAACAATGCGGCGGCATCGTCACCGTCATTGATGAATCGCGATTGCGATATCGTCTCAATGGATGCGGAGGTGTGGGACGAGGCATTTGCAGTGAATTTGCGAGGCCCGATGCTCGGTTGCAAATATGCCATTCCCGAAATGCTCAAGCGCGGCGGTGGTGCGATCATAAACACTTCGTCCGCCTCCGGTCTGGCCGGGGATCTCGCGCGTCCGGCCTACGGGGCTTCCAAGGGCGGGCTCAATACGCTCACCCGTTATGTGGCGACGCTTTATGGCAAGCAGAACATCAGGTGCAACGCGATTGCACCCGGGGTGATCCAGACGCCTGCGCTTGCCGCCAATATTTCGCGCGAGGAAATCGAAATCTATGAACGCAGCCACCTGACGCCCAGCCTGGGCCGGCCAGAGGATATCGCGTCGGTGGCGGTGTTTCTCGCTTCCCCTGCGGCGGCATTCGTCACCGGGCAGATCATTTCGGTGGATGGCGGGCTGCTGATACATCATCCCGCCTATGCGGAGTTCCTGAAGCGCAGCGGGGGCTAACGGGTTTCCATGCCTTGCAGGGTTCCTGCCTCCCGCCATGTGCGTAGCCGGGCCAGATAGTCCATCGGGTTGCCGTTGTATAAGTCGTTCAGTTGCTGGGCCCGGCCGCGCTTCCCTTCGAAATTGTAGATGCCCGGCGTACAGGTTTCGAGAAACGCCCGCCTTTGTGCGGACGATTCCAGCACTTCGTTGACCCAGCCGGCTTCGGCCTGCTCCGTCGGCTGGATGGCGGCGATCCCCCGGTCGAGGCAGGTCGTGACGATATGCGCGATGTGCAGCGCCTGCTCGTCGGCGATGTGCACGTAATTGATTGATGCGCCGGACTGAACATAGCTGATGAGCATGAAATTGGGGAAGCCGTGGGTCTGCATGCCGTAAAGGGTGCGGGCCCCTTCCGCCCAGTGCCGGCTTAACGGCTGTCCGCCTTCCCCGACGATGTCGAAGCCCGCTTCCTTCGTGAAATCCGTCATGAAAGCGAAGCCAGTTGCGAAAATCAGGCAATCGAGCGGGTATTCCTCGCCATTGACGACGATGCCTTTCGCGGTGATCCGTTCCACGCCCCGGCCCGCGGTATCCAGCAGAGTCACATTGTCGCGATTGAACGTGTCGAGATAATCGTCGCTGAAACCCGGGCGCTTGCACATATAGTGGTAATAGGGTTTGAGCGCGGCAGCGGTGTCTGGATCATGTACGATGCTGTCGATCTTTTGCCGCGTTTCCTCCATCTTGCGCATTTCCGCCAACCTCAATGCCTCGGGAGTCGGCGGTGTGGTAGCGGCATCGCCGCCTGTGCCCATGAGTGTCTGGAACAGTGTGGTCCAGCCGTCGTTCACCAAGTCCCGGCTCGCATTGGCGCCTGACGTTACAGCTGTGAAATTGTCTCTGCGTTCTTGCGCCCAGCCGGGTTTGAGTTCCTGAACCCAGTCGGGGTCGGTGGGGCGGTTGCCGCGTGCGTCAATGGAGGAAGGGGTTCGCTGGATGACGAAGAGATGTTTGGCTGAACGCGCCAGGTAAGGGGTGCACTGTATGCCGGTCGCGCCGGTGCCGATAATCCCCACGACCTTGTCTTCCAGACCGGTCATTCCGCCGTTGGCATCGCCGCCGGTATAGGCGTAGTCCCAGCGGCTGGTGTGAAAGGCATGGCCGGAAAAACCGGCGATGCCGGGAATGCCGGGGAGCTTGGGTGTGCTCAGCACGCCGATGCAGGAAACAAGGAAGCGTGCCGCGAGTGTGTCCCCCCGATCCGTTCGCACGATCCACCTGCACCTGTCGGCGTCCCACGCCGCCTGTGTAACCGTGGTCTGGAACAGTGCCTTTTCATAAAGGCCGAACCGTTCGCCTATCCTCCGGCAATGGTCATGAATTTCCGCCGCCCGTGCGTATTTTTCGGTCGGAATATAACTCAGTTCTTCGAGCAGCGGCATGTAGATGTACGATTCCACATCGCATGCGGCGCCGGGATAGCGGTTCCAGTACCAGGTCCCGCCGAAGTCGGCGCCTTTCTCGATTATCCGGACATCCTCTGTTCCTGCCTGACGCAGACGGCATCCGACCAGCAGACCGGAAAATCCGCCCCCGATGATAGCGACATCGATCTCTTCCGCCACCGGATCGCGTTTCAGCGTTGGATCGGCGTGAGGGTCCTTCGCGAAGTCCGCGAACTTCCCTTCCAATGGCGCATACTGGTTGAGCCCATCTGCCCGCAGGCGCTTTCTCCGTTCCTCGGCGTACTTCTGCTCCAATGCCTCGATATCGATTTCAAGGTCGCTGGATTCCGGTGTCTGTTTCAATCCGGTGCTCTCCCGGCGCTTGCAGCGCCTGTTGGTGTCTTTTGCCAGGCGATTGAAGGGAAGTTCATGGTCCGCGTCAGTGGAATGACCGTCCGCCGTCGACGGCCAGAGTGGCGCCCGTGATGTAGGATGCCTCGTGACTGCCCAGGAAGGCTATCGCCTCCGCGATTTCGACCGGCTGGGCGGCGCGTTTCATGCTGTATCGGGCTGCGAAACTTGCAGCTAGTTGCTCGTTGCCGGGGCCATGCAGGTAGGGGGCAACCATGGGTGTATCGGTCAAGCCGGGGCAGATGGCATTTGCCCGGATTGTCGGTGCCAGACCTGCTGCCAATGCCTTGGTGAACGAAATCAGTCCGCCTTTCGAGGCCGCGTAGGCGGGTGTGCCGGCCGCGCTTGGCAGCAGGGCCTCGCCGCTGGCAACGTTGACGATTGCGGAGCCATCCTGTGCAGAAAGGAAGGGAAGGGCTGCCCGGCAAATCCGGTATGGGGCGGTCAGGTTGATCGCGAACACGCGGGCCCAGATCTCCGGGTCCAGCTCTGCCAGTCCGCGTCCCTCGGGCACGCCCGCGACATTGATGACGCAGTCCAGTCCGCCCAGCAGTTCCGCCGCCGAGGCGACTGACCGGTCGACCGCATCACCATCGGTGAGATCGACCGGCAGGCAATGCCCACCCAGTTCGTCGACCGCAGACTGCAATCCCGCCGCGTCGATGTCGACCATGGCCAGTGCGGCCCCTTCCTGTGCGAGAATGCGGGCGGTCGCAAGGCCGATCCCGGATGCCGCGCCGGTGATATAGACGCGTCGTCCGCGATAACGGGCATTTCTGTCTGTCCGGTCCGTGGGTGTTGTCATGGTGTAGTTCCGATCATCGATTCTTCACGGGGGTCGGTCGTTGCCGTTGGCGAATGGGTCTCAGAAGACGATTTTCATGTCGACGCCATAGGTAATCGGTTTCTTGAAGATCGCGCCGGCGAAGCCGAGACTCCCGAAGTCGATACCATAGGCGATGTTCTTCTGGTTGGTCAGGTTGTCACCCCAAACCCCGAATTCCATCTTCGTGCCGCCGATGTCGATATCTTCCAGCGAAAGTCGTGCCTTCACATTCCGGTCTGTGCCGGATTTGATATTTTCGTTGAATGGCGTGGTCGCATCGAGGGCGTTGAAATAGATCGACGTGCGAAGTGAATAATCGATCCGCAGGCGGGCCAGCCCGCCAGTGAATTCATAGGCATATTCGCCGCCCAGATGCAGGGTCCACTTCGGTGTGTAGATCGGCTTGGCGGCGTCGGCGACGTCACTGACGATGTCGGTGACCGGGTCGCGGAACAGGAATTGGCGGTACTCGGTATGCACATAGCCCACCGATCCGTCGAGGCTGAAGCCCGGCAGCGGGGTTGCGGCAAATTCTGCTTCGAAGCCTTGCAGCCGTACTTTGCCCGCATTGACGATGAGCCCGGTTGCCCCTGCGCTACCCGCTGCGAACTGGGTCAGCTGACGGTCGGTGTAGTTGGTGATGTATCCCGCCAGGTTAAGCCGGAGGCGATGATCGAAGAATTCCGACTTGATGCCGGCTTCGTAGGCCATTGCCTTTTCCGGCTTGAACGTATTGATGACTGTCGCGCGGGGGTTGATGCCGCCAGAGCGATAGCCGGTCGAAACGCGGGCATATACCATGAGGTCAGGCGCCAGTTCGTATGAGGCGGAAGCCAGCCATGAAAGGTTTTCCGAACTCACCTTGCCTGTGAGATTGGGTTGTACGTCACCGGCGAGAGTCAGGGTTTTCTTGTCCCGGGTGTACCGCAGGCCGCCTGTCAGCTCCAGTTTCTGATCCAGTGCCGATGGTTTCCAGCTTACCTGACCGAACAGGGCCCTGGACTCTGCCTTGCCCCGTATGGCCTGTATCGGGTTCAGATTGATACCAGCATCGCCGCCTTCGAGGACGAAGGTCAGCCGTTGATCGTAGTATTCCGATACCCTCTCGTGGAAATAGTATGCGCCGGCGAGGTAACTGAAGTCGCCAACGGTGCCCAGTGCCTGAAATTCCTGGCTGAACTGGCGTTGTTTCGCGGGGTTGATCCGGCCGGTATATGGTGTGACCGATGCGATCGACGGGTCAAATGTGATCGGATCGAGTACCACCCCTTGCAGGTCGCCATTCCCGCTGAGATCCGTGATCGTATCCTGAAAGAAGCGTCGATATCCGGTAATGGATTTGAGCGTCAGGGCGGGTGATGCCTCGTACGTGAGATTCAGTGCGTGGCCCCACACCTTGACTTTCGAACCGTATCCGCGGCGGCCGGAGCTGTCGACGAAACCCGTCTCCTGAACGGTTTGCTGACGTTCCGGGCTGATCAGAAACGCTGGGCCGCCATAATCCGGTGACGCGCTGTAATACTTGATGATGTCCTGCGTTGCCGCAACGATCTGGAAGAATGGCGTAGTGCCCCGCCTGTTATTGTAGTCGAAGCTGTAGGTTGCCGTCACATCGCCGAGATCCGCTTCGGCCCCGATAACGATGCTGTCATTCTTGACCGATCCCGGATCCTGCGAATCCGGTGTGACCGTGCTGTTTATGTAGCCGTCATTCTGGCGGTGCTGTGCGGTTATAGACAGCTTGATCGGGGAAGAGCCGATAAAGCCGGTGTCGACACGACTGCGAACGAACCAGTCATTATAGCGGCCGTAACCCGCCTTTGCTTCCATCGCGAATTCGTCGCGTGGTTTTCGGGAGACGAACTGCACGGCTCCGCCAATGGTATTGCGGCCAAACAATGTACCTTGCGGTCCGCGAAGGACTTCGACACGTTCGATATCTGCGACATCGAACAGCGTTCCGGCGGAACGGGCGATATAGACGCCGTCAAGATAAATGCCGACGCCTTGTTCGGCCACTGACGATGGCTCATTGTTGCCGATGCCACGGATATAGACTGTGGCTCCGGACAGGTTTGACGGCAGCGCCGCGACGAGCAGGTTCGGGGCAAAACGAGGCAGTGCGGTCGCATCGACGATGTTCTGGCGGTCGAGAAATTCTCCGGAAAGTGCAGTCACCGCGACCGGGACGTTTTGCAGTTTTTCGCTGGACCGTCGGGCCGTAACGACGATTGTTTCCAGACCTCCGGAGGTGGAGACCTGTTCCGCCGAAGTGTCGGGCGTATCGTTCGTGGTTGCTGCCCTCGCCGTCGGCGCAAACGTTAGCTGGATTGCAAGAAGGGAAAGCCCAACGGCTCCCGTCGAGATTCTGGTCATACCATCTCCCCATCTGGGGCCGTTGCGGCTTCAGTCCGCTGATTGTCTCGCGACGGCCTCTACAGCAGTCAGAAACTGCCTTGGGGAGTATTCGATCGGGAAATGATAATGTATCTGTAAATTGCGTCCGTTCCGCATATCCGAAATGATGGGATGCTCCTTGTTTTGAAGGAATCAATCCGAACAGTATTTATTTACATCATACATTAATTACATTGACCTCTTGTGGGAAAACACGTCAATATAGACAGAATATGACCACTATTCTTGTATTTCCGGTGCGGGGGTTGCTGCGGGGGTAGTAGGAATAACTTCATGTTCTGGCCGTTTCCGCCATGCCTGACCAAGGGCCACATGGCTGGAACCATGTGGGGAAATTGTTAGCCCCCTGGCTCAGCCACCCATCGGCAGGGCATAGGCGACCATGGCGTCACTGATGGGTGTTTCCATGAAGTGGTGTCCGCCGGCCATAACGACCACGAATTGCCTTCCGTCTTGCGAATAGGTCATGACATTGGCTTGCCCGCCGCCGGGCAATTCATCATGCCATACCGTCTTGCCCGTTTCGAGATCTATCGCCCGGATCAGGTTATCGGTAGCAGCGGCGATGAACACCAGCCCACCCGCAGTGACCACGCTGCCACCGTTGTTCGGAGTGCCGATTTCGAACGGCAGACCAAGGCTGGTGCCCCATGGGCCATTTGCGCGCGCTGAACCGAACGGGCGGTCCCAGATCGTCTTGCCGGTCAGGAGGTCTATGGCGCGAATACCGCCATAGGGGGGCTCTTTGCACAGCAGGCCGGTTAGGCCCAGGCGCCAGCCCGCGTTCACATCAATCGCGTAGGGGGTGCCGGCCTGGGGATCGCCAGCCCCTTCCGCATGGCCATTGCCTGTGTTCCCTTCCGGGCCGCGCGGTTGCCATCCGCGTGCATCCGCCTTCTTGCGGGGGACCAGCTGGTTGTAGTTGGGCATGTCGTTGTAGTTTGCGACAATCACCCCGCGAAGCGGATCCACTGCGACGGAACCCCAATCGGATCCGCCGTTATAGCCGGGATACTCAATCCAGTGCCGATCGGCGGTCGGGGCAGTGAAGTAGCCGTCATAAGCCGATTGCCGGAACTGAATGCGGCAGATCATCTGGTCGATAGGGGTCATACCCCACATATCCCGTTCGCGCAGAACAGGCTGGCGCAAGGTATGGAACAGTGAATGGGGCTGGGTCGGGCTGCGCATCTGCGGTTCCACTCCGCCCCGGGGCGCCTTTACTTCCTTCACGTCATGGATCGGGGTGCCGTCGCGACGGTCGAGTACATACATGTCGCCTTCCTTCGAAGGCAGGATCAGCGCGGGCGTTCCATCAGGCAAATCCACAAGCGTGGCCTGACTGCCAAGGTCATAATCCCACACATCCATGTGGACAGTCTGGAAGCGCCAGACAGGTTCGCCGGTTTCCGCATTGAGTGCGACCAGCGAACTGGAAAAGGTGTTCTCCTGCGGGCTGCGGTCGCTGCTCCAGTAATCGACTGCGCTGTTGCCCATCGGCAGATAGACCAGCCCGAGCTTTTCATCCGCCGATGCGGTGGTCCACATGTTGGGTGTGCCGCGCGTGTATTGCTCACCGGGTGCCGGTGGACCGTATTCGCCGGGGCGTCCGAGATCCCATGCCCATGCGAATTTCCCGGTTTCTGCGTCGAATGCCTGGATCACGCCGGAAGGTGCGTTGTTCTTTTGCCCGTCCAGCACTTGATGGCCGGTGATGATTTTGCCGCGAACCACGACAGGCGGGGCGGTAATGGAAACCATGCCCGGATTGACCGGGCCCATACCTTGTTTGATGTCGACCTGCCCGTTCAGCCCGAAGTCGGCACATGGGCGGCCGGTTTCCGCATCGACTGCGATCAGGCGACCATCCAGGGTACCTTCGATGATGCGCAGCGCGCAAGGTTGGGGCTTCTGCGCCACACCGACAAAACTGCGCAAGGCTGGCACCGCCCCGGACAGGCCTGCATCGTTCTTCGCCGGGGACGTATTCTTCCGCCATGCGGTCACGCCCCGGCATGATGCGGAATAGGGGATTGCCGCAGTGGACACCTTGGGATCGTAGCGCCAGATTTCCTCACCTGTCGCCGCGTCGAGGGCGATGAGGATATTCATCGCGCTGCACAGATAGAGCCGATCGCCGATCTTGAGGGGGGTAGTCTCAGCCGCATATTTTCCGATGCCTGCCCCTTTGGGCAGGTCGCCCGTGTGCGCCGTCCAGGCAACTTTCAGCCTCGATGCGTTGTCCGGCGTGATCTGATCGAGTCGTGAATAGCGCTGACCGGCCTGGGTGCCGCCCCACGCGGGCCAATCGCTTCCAGCGGCTTGATTGGACGCCATGATTCTGGCTGCTGCTGGAAACGGGTTATGCTGATGGCTGGGCTGGGCGATCGAGGCGCCTAACAGGATTACGCCGAGCAGAGCGAGGCTGCCCACCGCTCCGATGATTGCCTGGCGCCACGGGGTGCGTCCATCGATCAAGGGCGCAAGCAGGGCCAGCAAGGCGAGCAGGATGGACGGGCCGACCAGCCGGGGAACCAGTGCCCACGGGTCCGCTCCGCTTTCCCAGAGCGCCCATGGCACTGTTAGAGCGAAGACCAGCACATAGACCCAAATGCCCAGCCGATTGCCGCGGACGAGCAGCACAGCCGACACCACCAGGCCGATACCGGCCAACAGGTAATAGGGGGACCCGCCAGCAAAAAGCAGCCACGCACCGCCGATTGCGAGAATGATTCCGATGAGGCCAAACACGAACCCCACTATCCATCCGGCAGCGGATCGTCTTGTGGACCGGGCTCCTTCTGCGGCATCCATGGCGTACTCTCCAAAATTCTGGCTAGTCTGCTCCTTTAATGAATGGCGTTCGATGCTGTTCCGAATTCATTGAGATAGGTGTCCCGTTCCTTCTCAAAAAGGTATCGTTGTGCGATTTTGAAGGAGAATGTAGCCGGTCAATGTGGCTCCGGGTGGGCTCTATTGCATTTACTATTTCTCTGTCATTTCAGTCAGAAGTGCGATGTGTCCGGCCGCCTGATCCACATTTCTCCTCAGATATTGGTTTGAACGGGAAAATCTAATATCGAAAATCGCAATCTGGTGGATGACTTCACGGTAAATTGCGTATCATCAGAATGGCCTGATTGTGCGGGCTGGCCTTGCGGCCGCAAAGCAGTCAGAATGGATGACTTCGTGATACGGTGCAGATCGAGCCCAGAGCGGGCCGTGGCTTGCCGCAAGCCGGTTATCGCGGGTAATATGCCGCAAAGGCAGAAAATCGAGAGAGGATTCGAGCGTGACAGGTACAAGTGAACAAGCTGCCGATGGGGCGGCATCCCAGGCAGGACTTTCCCCGGTTAAAGGTCTCTTCGTTCTGGGTGGTGTCGTGGTTGCCGTCGGGCTGTTGATTGCCATTGCCGCGGCATTGGGCCTTTCGGCACTTTATGGCGGCTTTTTGTTCGTGCTTTACTGGACTGCCTTCTGCCATGCCCAGATGGACAAGTTCGTGCCTGCGCTGATCGGGTCGTTTGGTGGCCTGGCGTTGGCCTATGGACTTCAGGCGTTGCCAGCTGCGCTCGGAGCGGAAGCCGGCATGGCGCTGGCATTGGTCCTCGTGCTGTTGGCGATCTATTTCATTATCATGGGGTGGCTGCCCATTCTCGTGAACAATGCGTTCATGCTGTTCCTGACCGTTGGCACGATTCCCGCGCTGCACGAAGGAACGACGCTGTCGGCAATCGGGCAGGCTATCGTCGTTGCGGCCATCTATACCTTCATCCTGGTACAGGTGGGCACCAAACTTGCCAGCAAAGGTGCGGGGAAGGCCGCTCCGGCCTCGGAACTGTCCGCCTGACGGGAACAGTATGCTTCGTCGGCGATGACTGAAGCGGTTTCCAAAGTTTAGAACGCGCTGACAGGGGCATGAGAAACATGCCCCTGTCGCGTCGTCAATTATCCTGCGGCTAGGCCGCCATCGACAATGAGACCGTGGCCGACCATGTAGCTCGCCGAACCGGCGACCCAGACAATCGTTTCGGCAATTTCCTCCGGCTCTGCAATCCGTCCGATCGGATGGTTCTGCGCCACCAGATCTTCACCACCTTCGGGAAGCGAACCGAGATTATCGGCCATGATGGCGGTTTTTACGCCGCCCGGGCAAACGGCGTTGATGCGAATGCCTTCGCGTGCGTACTGCAACGCGGCTGAACGGGTCAGCCCCAGCACTGCGTGCTTGCTGGCGGAATAGGATGGCTTGTTCGGCACCCCGGCAAAGGAAGCGAACGAGCCGACATTGACGATCGAGCCGCCTTTGCCTTTCATCCGGGCGATTTCTTCCTTCATGCACAGGAACACGCCGCGTGCGTTGATGGACATGATTCGGTCGAATGAATCCAGCGACCAGTCCGCTTCCAGTGCGAATTCCGGATCGATGCCCGCATTGTTCACGGCATAATCCAGTCCGCCATAAGTATCGACAGTGTACCGGACCATGGCCGCCACCTGATCGGGAACAGAAACATCGCATGATGCGAAGCTTGCCGTACCGCCATCAGCGGTGATCTGGGAAACCGTTTCCTCGCCAGCCTCGGCCAGATAGTCGGCGACGACGACTTTTGCGCCCTGCTTCGCGAAAAGCTTCGCAGTTGCGCGTCCAATTCCGCCGCCCGCGCCAGTGACCAGTGCGACTTTACCCTGCATATCTTTCATTCGTTCCGGATCCTCTCCAAAAGTTTGCGGGGCCCCGTGTACCGCTGTCCCCGCATCGCGTCGAGCGGGGAGGGCGGCAAGGAGCATGGTAATTTGCTTCAGCCTGCGGGAAATCACCAGTCGTCGGGAAGTCCAGCGCGGGCTGGCAATACAGCGGCTCTTTCACCGCTGATGGAAATCAGTGCAAGCCATAAGGGGCCAAGCCATGTATGGGGCCTGTCGAACCCTGATATGCTTGGCAAGAGTTATACCATTCTCTCCACTGATCCGGGCCTTGCCGTGCGTTTCCCGCTTCCTTGCCATCCGGCTGGCACCACTTTTTTGTGAGTATCATGACTTTTTCCAATCTCGTGCCATCGCTTGGCGAAGCGCTTGCCGAACGCGGCTATGCCGAACCCACGCCCGTTCAGGCCGCCGTATTGCAATCCGAAGCCTTGGGCCGGGATCTCGTCGTTTCGGCGCAGACCGGTTCCGGCAAGACGGTGGCCTTCGGCCTCGCCATTGCGGGGGAGCTCCTCACCGACGGTGAAAACCAGCCCAATTCTCAATTGCCGCGTGCATTGGTGATCGCACCTACGCGCGAACTTGCAATGCAGGTCAGCCGTGAATTGTCATGGCTGTACGGCAAGGCGGGGCTGCGTATCGCCACATGCGTAGGCGGCATGGATCCTTCGAAGGAGCGGCGCACGCTGCGCTCCGGCCCGGCGATTGTCGTCGGCACCCCGGGGCGCCTGCGTGACCATCTGGAACGCGGGGCGCTCGACCTTTCGGCCTTGGCCGCGGTCGTGCTCGACGAAGCGGACGAGATGCTGGACATGGGTTTCCGGGAAGATCTGGAGGAAATTCTCGATGCAACGCCCGACGGGCGCCGCACCTTGCTGTTTTCCGCGACCATGCCACGTCCGATCGTAGCCCTTGCCAAGCGCTACCAGACCGACGCCCTGCGCATTTCCCTGGTCGGGGAAGATCGAGGTCATGGCGATATTGAATACCAGGCGATGACGGTATCGCCGTCGGAGATCGAGAATGCCGTGGTCAACCTCCTGCGCTTTCACGAGGCGGAAACGGCGATCCTGTTCTGTGCCACGCGCGACAACGTGCGACACCTGCACGCAACCTTGCAGGAACGGGGCTTCGCAGTGGTCGCTCTCTCGGGCGAACACTCGCAGTCGGAACGTAATCAGGCCTTGCAGGCCCTTCGCGACCGTCGCGTGCGGGTCTGTGTCGCGACCGACGTAGCGGCGCGCGGGATCGATCTGCCCACGCTCAGCCTTGTCGTTCATGTGGAGATTCCGCGGGACGCCGAAACGTTGCAGCATCGTTCGGGGCGCACCGGCCGTGCAGGCAAGAAAGGAACGGCAGTGCTGATCGTTCCCTACCCCCGCCGCCGGCGTGTGGAAACGATGCTGCGCAGTGCGAAAATCAATGCCAGCTGGATCGACGTGCCAAGCCCGGAAGCCATCCGGGTGAAGGATCGCGAACGCCTGATGGCGATGCTGCTGGCGCCGGTCGACTACGATGACGAGGATCGCGCATTGGCTCGGCAGCTGATGGAGCAACGCTCTGCGGAAGATATTGCCGCGGCATTGGTCCATGCGCACCGGCAGACAATGCCGCAGCCGGAAGAAATGATTGCAAATACGCCCGAGGCTCAGCGGGCGGCACAGAAGGAGCGGCATCGTCCGGGTTTTGAGGACACCGTTTGGTTCCGCATCGCGGTTGGCCGCAACCATAATGCCGAACCGCGCTGGATTTTGCCGTTGCTGTGCCGGCGGGGGCATATCACCCGCAATGAGATTGGTGCTATCCGGATTGCGCGGGATGAAACGCATTTCCAGATTCCCCGCACGATCGCCGATAAATTCTCCGATGCGCTGCAACGGACCGGGCGCGAGGAAAGTGACGAGGATCGCGTTCTGATCGAACCGTCGGAAAGCGGCCCGCGAGAGCAGGCGCGCGATAATCGCAAGCGGAACGGCCCTGGCCCGCGTGAGAGGTACAAGCCGCGCCCGACCCACGACGCTCCGCCACGCGGACCGTTCAAGGGGCGGAAGAAAGGCCCCGGCAACACCGGCGGCAAACCCGGCGGTAGGAAACGGCCCAAGAAGGGTTGAACGAAGGCCGGGAAGATCACCGGGCATCGCAAGGGGAATTTTGCGTAAAAATTCCATCTGAACTGATGATCTTCCCAAAGGGCGGCGTCTTGCAACTGACAGCAAGGAGCCGCCAATGCCCGATTCCACTGAACTATCGCTGATTTGCCGGAGATACCGTGATGCCTTCGGTGCGGCGATCACGCCATCTTTCGACAGCTATATCGGGTGCGGGGCGCAGGGGCGCACGGGGGCTGCGCTTGGTTATTGCCGGGCGGACAGTGGGCCGCTTTTCCTGGAAGCTTATCTCGATCAGGCAATTGAAGAACTGGTGAGCGCCGCCTGCGGGCGGCATGTTGCGCGGGAGCAGATTGTCGAAATCGGCAATTTTGCGGCTGACAATGCCCTGACAATGGTGGAGCTGTGGGGCGCCGCGGCCAATGATCTGGGCGCGGCGGGTGAACTGGCAGTGGCCACACTGACTGCCCCGCTGCGGCGGATGTTCGCCCGGATCGGAGTGCCGGTCACGGTGCTGGCTCCTGCCAATCCGGAACGGCTCGGCACTGGCAGTTGCGATTGGGGGCAATACTACGAATTCGATCCGCAAGTCTGCATGGGCGTGATTGCGGAGGGCCAGAATGCCATCGCTGCATTCATGGCGCGGCGGCAATCACGGCGGGAGGCTGCCTGAAATGCTGTTGGACGCGTTGCGCAGGCATGGTGCGGAAAATCCCGGTCGGATTGCCTTGGAAGAGCCGGATGGCGGGCGGATAAGCTATGCTGAACTGGCCGATGAGATTGCCGATCTCGCAGGGCAACTGAGAGAAGAGTATCTGCCCGACCGGCCTGTCGCTTTGCAACTCGATCACGGTATCGCCACGGCGGCACTTGAACTCGCGCTGCTGGAAGCCGGGCTCCCGGTGCTGTCGTTGCCGGGGTTTTTCACGAACGAGCAGGTTGCGCATGCAATGGATGCCTGCGGTGCGCAGGTGCTCTTCGGCGCTGACTCCCTTGCTGTTGCGAAAAGCACCGGCACCGCGCCTGTCCCTCTACCCCAGGGGACGGCGCGGATTACTTTTACGTCCGGTTCGACGGGACGGCCCAAGGGCATATGCCTGTCTGCCGCACATATGCTGGGCGTTGCCGCGAGCGTTATTGAGGCTGTCGGCGCGGAACACGCCGGTCGACACCTCTCCGTGTTGCCCCCAGGCATATTGCTGGAAACGGTGGCAGGCTTTTTCAGTACCCTGCTGGCGGGTGGGACCTATGTCTGCGCGGGCCAGGATGCGATCGGCCTGGCGGATCCGTTTCGCCCGGATTTCAGGGCATTGGCGCAAGCGATTGCCGATTGGAAAATCACCTCCCTTATTCTCGTACCTGAATATCTCGCCGGACTGGTTGGAGCGATGGAGGCGGGCGGCCTGCGCCTGCCGGAACTGACGCTGGTGGCGGTGGGCGGCGCGCGTACGCCGCCAGCGCTGATCGCGCGGGCACGCTTGCTGGGTTTGCCCGTGCGACAGGGTTACGGCCTGACAGAGTGTGGATCGGTGGTTTCGCTGGAAGATGACACTGGCGATGTGCCCGGTTCCGCCGGGCAACCGCTACGCCACATGCGCGCATGGCTGGCGTCGGATGGCGAGATCATGCTCGACGGTCCGTTGTGTCTCGGTGCGATTGGGGAACCGCAACCGCCGGGGCCGCTGGTGACCGGGGATATCGGCCGGATCGACGAGGCAGGCCGCCTATGGATCGAAGGCCGCAAATCCAATGTGATCGTCACCAGCTTTGGCCGCAATGTCTCCCCTGAATGGGTCGAAGCGGCGTTGTTGGCCCAGCCTGCAATCGCGCAGGCGATGGTGTATGGCGACAGCTTGCCCGCAGCCGAAGCGTTGCTGGTGCCGGCCAGCCCCGACGCCGATCTCCATGCAGCGGTCGAAGCCGCCAATGCGACCTTGCCAGCCTATGCACGGGTGGGCCGGTGGCGCGAGGCGGCTCATTTTACCCCGCTCAACGGCCGCCTGACCGGGAACGGTCGCCTGCGGCGTGACGCTATCGCCAGTTGCTATCTGGACAAGGAGCCCGACTTTTTCACCGAACTGGAGGCGGCCACTGTTCGTGAACGACTGCGTTTCCTTGCGATCCCGCAGCTTCAGGCAGGTCTGAGCGGAGCAATCAGCCGCGAAACCTACATCGCCTATCTCACTCAGGCGTATCATCATGTCAGCCACACCGTCCCCTTGTTGCGTGCAACGCGGGACCGGGTGGGGCATCGGCCCGAACTGGTCGCGACGCTGGATGAATACATAGCCGAAGAAACCGGTCACGAGCGGTGGATACTTGCGGACATTGCGGCTGCTGGCGGTGATGCCGCAGCGGTGGAGCAGAGCGTGCCTGCCGCGGCGACCCGGGCAATGGTCAGCCATGCCTATGATCGTATCCGGCACGACAATCCCATCGGCTTTTTCGGGATGGTCTATGTCCTGGAAAGCGTCAGCGTGGTTCTGGCGCAGCGCGGGGCCGCCGCTGTTGCGGACCATCTCGGCCTGCCACCGGAAGCGTTCACCTATCTCACTTCGCACGGCGCGCTCGATCAGGATCACGTGCGTTTCTTTGCCGATGTGGTGAACGGTCTTTCCGACCCGGCGGACAGGCGGGCGATTACGCAAATGGCCAAGGATATGTTCGACCTTTACGGCGGCGTGTTCGCCTCCATTGATCTGGAGGGCACTCGTGCTGCCGCTTGAGGGGAAGCGCGCGGTCGTCACCGGCGCGGCAGGCGGCATCGGGGCTCCGGTTGCCCGGCTGTTGCGGCAGGCCGGGGCGCGGGTGACCGGTATCGACCGGGTCGCGTGTGGCGATTGCGACGAAACCCAGATTGTCGATCTGTCCGATGCAAATGAACTGGGATCGCTGGCCGGGCGGCTGGCCGGCAATGTGCCCGATATTCTAGTCAACGTCGCGGGCATCATTCGGTTCGGTCTACACGAAGACCAGACCCCGGAAGCGCTGGCGTTATGCTATCAGGTAAACTTGGTCGTGCCGGCGGTGCTTGCGCGCACGGTCGCAGCACCGATGCGCCAGCGGGGATCGGGCCAGATCGTCAATATCGGCTCTGTGCTCGGCGCAATCCCCTATCCCTGGTTCGCAGCCTATTCGAGCAGCAAGGCCGGCCTATCCGCGCTGAGCCAGGGGCTGCGACGCGAACTGATCGGCAGCGGGGTGACTGTTTGCCACATCAATCCGCGTGCTGCCCGTACCCCGTTCAATACCGGTGACGTGGCGCGTTTCCTCGCGGTTACCGGCATGAGAACCGATGAACCCGAATGGGTCGCGCAAAGGATCGTTTCCGCAATCCTTACCCGTCGCGAGACAGTGTCGATCGGGCTGATGGAGCGGCTTTATGCCGTGCTGAATACCATTGCCCCCAAGCTGATCGACAACGGCCTCGCCTCCCAGATCCGGCGCGCACGCGCCGAGTTTTCCTGAACTGCAAAGGAGTATCCAACCATGAAGCAGCGCTTCACGCTGGCGGCGACGATAGCTGCCGTGCTGATGGTGGCGACCCCGGTCGCCGCATCCGCCACCATGTCCGATGACGTGAAAGCCATCAACGATGGCTGGGCCCACATTACCTATGAAGTCCATGGGTCGAGCACACAGACCAAGGCGCTGGACAAACTGGCCAAGGATGCAGCCGCGCTCGTCGCCCGTTATCCGGGCAAGGCCGAACCGTTGCTGTGGCAGGGCATTGTTGTCAGCGAACAGGCCAACCGGGCCAATATCTTTCACAAGCTCGGCCTGGCGACCAGGGCGCGAGACATTCTGGCCAAAGCCTATGCTATCGATCGGTCAGCCGCCGACGGCGGTGTGGCGATGAGCCTGGGTGTTCTGTACTACAAGGTGCCCGGTTCGCCCATCGGCTTTGGCGACAAGGACAAGGCCCGCAGGCTTTTGAAAGAGGCGCTGGCGCTCGATCCCAATGGGCTGGATGCCAACTATTTCTATGGCGATTTCCTGCTCGATCAAGGGGACAAGGCTGCCGCGCGTTCGTATCTTCAAAAAGCGCTGAAGGCGCCGCACGATCCCTCCCGGCCAGCATGGGACGCGGGCCGTCGGCGCGAGGTGCAGCAATTGCTGGCGAAGGCGGCCTGATTTTCCGATGAATTTTTCCCTCGGTTTCGCCGGACAACTTGCCCGGCCCAGTGGGCTGGCAGGTGAACTGGTCGGCAAAGTGATGGATTTCGCCAATCGCAGGCCGACAAGGCTGGCAATCGACCTGCTGCGGCCGATGGAAGGCGAACGAATACTGGATGCGGGTTGTGGAACCGGCAGTGCAATGGCGGAGGTTTTGCGGCGGGCGCCCTGTCAGCTTACCGGCGTCGACATCTCTGCGACGATGCTCGCTGCGGCGGCTGCGAAGCTCGGTGCGGCGGCAACGCTCTGCCGGGCCGAGATGCCGGACCTGCCTTTTCCCGATGAGGCATTCGACGCGGTGCTGGCGCTCAATGTGTTGTATTTCTGCGACCCGGATGGCCAGATGGTTGTCAATCTCCGCCGGGTTCTGCGCCCCGGTGGCAGGCTGATTGTCTATGTGACGCATCGCGAGACGATGAATAACTGGCGGTTCGCGCACCAGGGGCTCCATCGCCTGTTCGATGAAGCCAGCCTGGCCGATCTGCTGGTCGCCGGGGGATTTGACCGGGCCAGTTTGGCAATTCACTCTGTGGCTATCGCAAGCGGCGTTAAGGGGTTACTGACATATGCAGAGCGCTAGCGTTTCGAGGCCTGCAAGCGAGTATGGGATCGGATAACACGGAGACATCCGGAAACGAGACATCCGGTTCGGGAGACTGGTTGACGGGCATCTTCGAGTCTCATCGAGGGGAACTGCTCCGCTTTCTCACAGCGCGCTGCGGTGACCGGGAAGAAGCGGAAGACCTGTTGCAGGAATTGTGGATCAAGGCGTCGGGGCAGCCTGCCGACCCAATTGCCAATGGCCGCGCCTATCTGTTCCGTATGGCTAACAATCTGGTTCTCGATCAGCGGCGCGCGCGCCAACGGGCAATGGCGCGGGATCACAACTGGCTCGAGGCGGAAGGCCAGATGGCGGACGTGCCGGAAAAACGGCCTGATCCTGCCCTGCCGGCGGACGAAACCATTGTGAAGCAGCAGGAAGCGGAACTGGTGCGCCAGGCTATCGCGGCCCTGCCGCCAGGGGCACAGAAGGCGTTGCGGCTTCACAGGCTGGAAGGGCTGGGGCAGGCCGAAGTGGCGCAAGTCATGGGGATTAGCCGCAGTGGGGTGGAAAAACATCTCGCCGTGGCGATGAAGCACCTGCGAAATGCGCTGGCGGACTGCGGATTGATTGCGCCGGTGGCGTCCAAGGAAAAGAAGGCAATTCGCGGAGGGGAACCGCGGAAGGACACGGGAACATGAGCGACGATGACCGGATCATAGAACAGGCTGCCGCCTGGCATGTCGCCAGCGAGCGGGACGATATGGATTGGGACGGTTTCACCCAATGGCTGGAAGCCGACCCACGTCACCGTACGGCCTATGACGAAGTCGCGCTGGCTGGTGCGCTGGTTGACGAATGTCGTGGGTCGCAGGTTGTCGTTGATACGGCAGAAGCGGAGCCCCGGGTCGTTGCTCTGCGCCGGTCCGCTGGCCGCGTGGCGGGGGGCTGGCAGACTTGGGCCGGGCTGGCTATCGCAGCCTCGCTGGTCGCAGTAATGGTCGTGCCGCAGTTCCTGAAGTCCGATCCCGCAATCTATCAAACCGGTAGTGCGACGCGGCAAGTGGCTCTTGCCGACGGGTCTTCGGTCTTGCTGGCTCCGCACAGCCGGTTGACGATTGAAGACGATCGGCAGATGCGTATGGCCCTGACCGGTGGTGCGTGGTTTGATATTCGCCATGATCCCTCACGGTCGCTGGAAATCGCGGCGGGCGATGTCCGGATCACCGACATCGGGACCAAGTTCGATGTACAGGCTGACAAGGGACAGGTCCGTGTCGAAGTGGGCGAGGGTGCGGTGCAAGTGGCATCCCAGGCACTGGCCCAGCCGATCCGGCTTACCCGTGGGCGAGGATTGTTGTTCGACGGCAGCCGCGGAACCGCGCTTGTCTCGCCGGTGCAAGATACGGACATCGGCGAATGGCGTTCAGGCCGTCTGACGTTCGATTCCGCACCATTGACGCTGGTGGCCGCCGATCTGGCCCGCTATGCTGGAGTGAATGTCACTCTGCCGGATGCATTGCGCGACCGGCGTTTTTCGGGAAGTTTGGTCGTCGGCGATGGGGAAGCGGCGCTGCGGGATCTCTCCCAGCTCATGGATCTGGAGCTTGTCCGCGGGCCTGATGGCTATCGCCTGGAGCAGCGGCGCTGAGGCGCGCGAAGCCGATCGGACCCCGCTGAACATTCCCGCCTCCACGCTGCCGGAGGCGATTACCGAACTATCGCGCGAAGCGCATGTTTCGATCGGCGCGCAGGGGGCGTTGCCGCACATAGCGACACCTGCCGTGCGGGGCAGGATGAGTGTGGAAGCGGCACTGGCCCGTCTGCTTGCGGGGTCGGGCTATGTCGCCCGCCGGGTGGGTGAGAATGCCTGGCGTATCGAGCGCGAAGCGCGCGCGAAGCAACCCGTTGCCCCTACCACGGTCAATCCTGTCCTTGATCAACCCATCGTGGTGACGGCAGCCAAGCGAGGGCAGATTCTGGCCGACCTTCCGATGGGGGTGACGGTGGTATCTCTCGATTCCATGCATCGGGTCGATCCGAGAGGGGGCACCGTCTGGCTTGCGGGTGAAATGGAAGGGCTGTCGCTGACCGGGCTTGGTCCGGGCCGCAACCGGATGTTCGTGCGGGGTGTGGCCGACAGCGCGTTCAACGGGGAAAGCCAGTCGACCGTTGCCGTGCTGCTTGACGATGCGCGCCTTACCTATTCCGCGCCCGATCCCGATATTCGCCTGATCGATGTGGACAGGGTTGAGGTGCTGAAAGGGCCGCAAGGCTCGCTCTATGGCACCGGCGCACTTGGCGGAATCTATCATATTGTCACGCGCCGGGCGGAACTGGATGAAACCAGCCTCGACATGTCCGCGGGGGCGGAAACCGTGGCGCATGGAGGGGCGGGCTATTCCGTATCCGCTGTTGCGAACCTGCCGCTGGTCGCGGGCGCGGCCGCTTTGCGCCTGGTGGGCTATCATGCGAGGGAGCCGGGCTGGGTCGATACCGGTACGCGCGCGGACGCGAATTCCGGCAGAGTGCTTGGCGCACGGGCAGGGCTCGGTCTGGTTCCCGGTGATGGCTGGCGGGCCGATGTCACCGCCTTTGCCCAATGGCTTGAAGCCGACGACAGCCAGTATGTCTATAGTCCGGAGGCCTATGTTCGTCCGGGGCAGATTGCGGAGCCGCATGACAACGACTTGCGGCATCTCTCCGCCCGCATCGGACGCGAAGGCGGCAAGCTGAATATCGTCATGAACAGCGCGATAACCTGGCACGAAGTCAGCGATACGATGGATGCCACTATCGGTGCCGACGCATTTGGCCTGACGAACCCGCAAGTGCTCGACGATCAGCGCGAATACCGCGTGTGGGACAGCGAAGTGCGTCTGAGCGGGGCGTGGGGGCACCTGCAATGGCTGGGGGGGCTGTCGCACGTGGAAGCCCGCCAGAGCAACTTGTGGACGCTTTCGGCGGCAGCCACTTCGCTGGCGCTTGTCGATGACCGGCGCGTGAGCAGTGAGACGGCGTTGTTCGGCGATGTGACCCTGCCGTTGACGAGCCGGGTCTCGCTCGACGTCGGTGCGCGGCTGTTCCGCAGCGTGGTCGAGGAAACGCGCGTACTGGCGGACAACACTGTGACCCACGAATTGCGGCGCAATGGGATGACGCCAAGCCTGGCGCTTTCATGGCGCCCACACGGGGGGCGGCTCATCTATGTGCGGTATGGATCGGCCCTGCGGCAGGGTGGGGCCGATATCGGCACTGGCGGTGATCTCGATGTGCTGAAAAGCGATGAACTGGCGACAATCGAGGCAGGCTGGCGCGAACAATTGCCTGGTGGCGCCAGCCTGGACATTGGCGTGCATTGGTCATGGTGGGAAAATGTCCAGTCCGATACCCTGCGTTCCGACGGATTGATCGAGACGGTCAATGCCGGGAACGCGCAAATCATGGGCGCGGAAATCGCGTTCGAACAGCCACTCGGTTCAGGCTGGAAGCTGGCGGCTGGGGCAACCTATGAGCGTGCCAGATTGCTCAAGAATGCACTGGGCTATGAAATCGAGGATCGGCATCTGCCCGTGGTTCCCGACTACACCGTGCGAGGGGCATTGAGCCACGATTTCAGCATCGGCGATGCGGATGCATCCTTTCATCTAAGCATGCGCTACATCGGCCCGGCCCGCCTCAGTTTCGACCCGTTGCTGGACCGGCCGATGGGCCGCATACTTGAAAGCAAGGTGGAAGTGACGGCCCAATGGGCTGGTTGCGATTTTGCCCTTGCTGGCGAAAACCTGTTCAATCGCAGGGATGACAGCTTTGCCTTCGGCAATCCGCTGCGTTTTGCGACGATGCGCCAATACACGCCGCAGAGCCCTCTGCGCGTATCGTTGGCCGTCAGGAAGTCTTTTTAGGAGAAGTCCCCGGCAACGATGGATCGCCGCCGGGGAAAGGTTTTCAGAAGCTGGTGCGGACACGCAGACCCATCGTCATCGGACGATTGGAGAATATCCGAACACCGTCGATCGAGGGCACCACACCCAGGACCGCCGCTTTGTTGGTCAGGTTTTCGCCATAGACGCTCGCTTCCCAGCCGTCGCCCCTGACACCCATGCGGGCACCGAACAGGACATAATCCGGGAGGTAAGTGTAGAACTCGTTGGCGTCATTGAAGCTGCTGTAACTGTCGCCCTGATAGGTGACATTTCCGCCTACGAATGCGTTCAGGCTATCGGAAACCGGGAATTCGTATTCCGCGCGGGCCGATGCCGACCAGCGGGGGGACAGCGGAACCCGGTCGCCAGCGTAGCCGATCGTACCGGCTTCGAGGACGTCCTCGGGAAGATCCTCTTCCAGTTTGGAATCCACGTAAGTGACGCTACCCGCCAGGCTTAGCCCTTCGACGGGCGTGGCAGTGACATTCAGTTCCACGCCGTTCGAGGACGTCCGGCCTGCATTGATCGTGTAGCCGAAGGCACCGGCGGCGCTGGCCGAAAGCTGCTGATCGGTCCAGTCGACGTGATAGGCGGTCAGATCGAAATAGATCGCCCGGTCGAACAGGTAGCCCTTGATACCCGCTTCATAGCTCCACAGGCTGTCAGGATCGAACGTGCTCGGGAAGATTACTCCGGCTTCCTGTGCGAGCGAGGTGGCAGTGTTCACGCCGCCAATCCGGAAACCGGACGCCGCACGGGCATAGAGGCTGATTTCGGGCGTCACTTCCCACAGCAGGGCGAAATTGTAGCTCGTCTGCTTGTTCGTGCCGCTGTTGTCGCCCGTTATGCTGGGTTCCGTTACCTGACCGAAGACGAAGTCCGGATAAACTGTCTGGAGGTTCGTCACCACATCGCGAATGTCGGCACTGAAATAGCGGATGCCGACAGTTGCGGTGAGAGAGGGAACGATCTCGTAGTCGATCTGGCCATAGAACGCGAACTGGTCGATCGTGCGGTCGGTGTTCGTGCCGAATTCATAGGGGCTATTGCCGGAACCGGGCTGCACGAACGGCCGGCAATCGGCATAGCTGAAGCAGACCGGGATGGCATTCGGCGCCTGTATGGCATTGGTCTGATAGACGCTGTTGGTGTGTTCGTAATAGGCGCCGGTGACGATCTGGAACGGGCCATCGAAATTCGACAGGAAGCGGATCTCGGCATTGTAATCCTTGAACCATACCCGGGGAACGAAGCTGAGATCGTAGGGCAGGCCGAACATATAGTTCGTCGGCGTCGAATCCTTCGCTGCAAGCACGTTCTGGCGGCTGTAGCTGGCGCTGGCGATGACCGAGCCGAAGCCCAGATCATAATCAGCGGTCAGCGATGCGAGCGTGTACTTGTCCTTGTAGAGTTCGATGGTGGGTGACGTGTTCAGATACGGCCCGTTGGCGAGCTGGTAGGCTTGGCTGCCATCGACATCGATCCGCTGGTGCGTCAGGGAAGCCAACAGCGAGAAGTCGTCGTTGACCTGCCACTTGAGCTGGCCGCGGATGCCGCGCACGAACTGATCGTTGCCGTTCTTGTAGGAGTCGGTTCCGTGGATGAGCTGGTCGACATAACCGCCGCCGCGTTCCATCCACCCGGTAACGCGCAAGGCCAGCTTGCCGGGCGCCAGAGGTGCATTGACCGTCACATTGCCCTCGCCCAGGGCATTGCCGCCGTCGATTGCCGCAACCCCGAATTCGGCCGAACCGCCCCAGTCATAAAGGTCGGGCTTGTTGGTGATGACGCGAACGGTGCCGCTCATCGAACTCGTGCCGAAAAGAGTGCCCTGAGGCCCCTTGAGGATTTCGACCCGCTCGATGTCATGCAGTCGCAGGCCGGGCTTGCCGTCGCCCAGGATGTTTCCGCCCTGGCCGCCGAGAATGGCGGACTCGTCGACATACAGCGCCGACGTGGCGCCCACGTCCGACTGGATGCCGCGCAAGATGATCTTGGTCTGGGCCGCGCCGAACGTCTGGATGTTCACCGAAGGATCGAGCGCACGGAGGTCGCTGAGGTCGGTCACGTTCATGCGTTCGAGCGTTTCACCCGAAAAAGCGGAGAGGGCGAGAGCCGTATCGGTGATCTTGGCGTCGTCTCGCCGCGTTGCGGTAACGACGATGACATCGCCTGAATACGTTTCTCTGGCTTGCGACTCGGAAGCGGCAGTTTCCGACGCTTCCTGAGCCATCGACGGTGTAGCGATTGCGATGGCTGGCAATGATATCGTTGTGACTAGAGCCTTTATAGAAGTTCGAAAACCATTGGAGCGGGTGATATGGTTCATCTCAATTCCCCTTATCGATCAGTTATTTGATCACCACTCCTCCTGCGGAGCGTTTTACGCTGCGTTGTTTCGCAGTCGTCGGTAGGGGCTTGCGGAATCGCAGAAACGGTCCCGAAAACCTTCCGTCTTATTATGTGATTGTCATACAAAAAAATCCGTTCGGCAAGCGCAAAATTTGATTTGCCGCAATGCAACATTTTTTTGCGGTTGCGCACAATCGGCTTGCAATATCCCCACGAATAAGATTGTCATACAGTATGACATATAACGGTGGGGCCATGGATATGTCCGACGAATGCATTCCAGACGATGGCTGGCCGCCACGAAGGCAAGCCAACTGGGCGCTGCTGCTGCTGTTTCTCGCCTACATCGTGGCCTTCATCGACCGGATCATTCTGGCGATTCTGATTCGCCCTGTTTCCACGGACTTGCAGCTCAACGACATGCAGTTTGCATTGGTCGGTGGGGTGGCGTTTTCGCTATTCTATGTAACGGCAGGTCTTCCGATCGGCTGGCTGGTCGACCGTTATCCGAGACGCACGATTGTGGCAGTGGGAGTCGCGATCTGGAGCCTCGCCACCATCGGAACGGCACTTGCCGCCACTTTCGGCTGGTTGTTTCTCAGCCGAGTCGGTGTCGGCATTGGCGAGGCGGCGCTGGCGCCTGCGGCCTATTCGTTGATAGCGGACTACTTTCCTCCGGAAAGGCGGGGCCGGGCTGTCGCGATCTATACCCTGGGCGTTTCTCTGGGGGCGAGCATTGCCTATTTCGTCGGAGGTCAGCTCATCGGCTTTGCCTCACAGGCAGGGGGGATCGCGCTTCCTCTTTTTGGTGACCTGGCAGCATGGCGTTTCGTGTTCGTCGCAGTGGGTCTGCCGGGCCTGCTTCTGGCCTTGCTCACTCTTACCATGCGTGAGCCACCACGCCGGGGAGACAAGCTTGAGGAACGGATTGAGAAGGGGGCTTTCGTCCACTTCATCAGGCGTAACCGAGGCGTATCGGCGACATATTTCCTCGGATACAGCTTTATAAACCTGTCCTTTGCGGGCTTCATGTTGTGGGGGCCGGCTCTGTTCGAGCGTGTCCACGGCATGGGGCCTGCGGACATTGGCGTCCCACTCGCGCTGATATTCCTGATTCCGACCATCCTTGGCCAGTGGTTCGGTGCAGCAGTCACGGACCGGATGGTGGCGCGCGGACATGCTGACGCGCCATTTCTTACAGGGGCGGCCTGTGCCGTACTGCTGGTCCCGACAGCGATCGCGATGCCGTTGCTTGCCGATACCAAGCTCGCTTTTGCCGCTCTGGCCTTGCTCGTCTTTCTGGTCTGCGCCTCGGTCGGCCATCACGCGGTAGTCGCCGCCGCCGTTGCCCCAAATCGCATGCGGGGGCTGTATGTCGCCAGCTTCTTCTTCGTGCAGAATATTCTGGGGCAGGCGATCGTCGCGCTGGTCACTGCATTTCTGACCGACACGGTGTTCGGCTCTCCGGACAGCCTTGGAAAATCGATGGCCATTGTCGGCGGGGCGGGGGCAGTGGGTGGCTGTGCCCTCTTGTTGCTCGGGCGTGGGATGTTGCGCCGTGCATCGGCGGAAAACCGCCAGCTTTCCTCTACGTAAGGAGCAGCCCAATCATGAAATTCGGCTTTTTCAATCTGATGCCCTGGCCCCATTATCCGGAGCCGCCGAAGGTCTATCCGACGCCCAATCGGGACTATGACCCAGAGATCGGGCAGCGCCTCTATAACGACTATGTCGACCTGCTGGTTCATGCCGAGGCTTGCGGCTTCGACTGGGTGGCCTGCAACGAACACCATTTCAGCCCCTATGGCACGATGGCGAACTGCAACCTGATCGGTTCGATCCTGGCGCGTGAAACCAGGACCATCGGCCTGGCCATGATCGGGAATCTCCTGCCCCTGTCGAACCCCGTCCGTGTGGCAGAGGAATATGCCATGATTGATGTGATGAGCGGCGGGCGCCTGATTGCAGGTTTCATGCGCGGCGTGCCGCACGAATATATCGCCTACAACTCGCCGCCCGCGGAATCGCGCGACCGGCAGAAGGAAGCCGCGGAGCTGGTCATGAAATGCTGGACCGAGCCGGAGCCCTTCGGCTGGGAAGGCCAGCACTACCAGTTCCGTTCGATCTCGATCTGGCCTCGTCCCATTCAGCAGCCGCCGCGCGTGCTGATGTCCGCCAGCAATGAAGAGTCCGCCACAGTCGCAGCGCAAAGCCGCGCGATTATGGCCATGGGGTTGATCCATGATCTCAAGGCGGCCCGCGCCAATGTGGAGACATATCATCGTGTGGCCCGGGAATGCGGCTGGGAACCCACCGTGGATCATGTCCTGATGGGGGCCAGCACCTGCATTTGCGAAACGGATGCGGAGGCGCATGACGTGTTCGCCAGCGCGCTCGATTATTTCCACGATACGCTGATGAAACCGACTTACGATGCGCTCAAGCTGGTGGCTCAGGCGGGCTACTTCACAAGGCAGAAGGCTGGTGCGAGCTATGATAGCCGTCTCGACAAGGTCGTTGCGCGAAAATCGATCGACGAAATGATCGAAGCGGGATCCATCTTCTGCGGCAGCCCGAAAAGCGTAACAGAGCAAATTCGCCGCTTTGGCCGCGAACTCGGTTGCGGCGGCATCAATCTGAGCATGCAGATCGGCAATCTGCCCATCCCCATGGTGCGCAAGGGCATGGACCTCTTCCACGCCGAGGTATTGCCGCATGTCCGTGATCTTTGAGGAGCAAGTCATGTCCTGTGAAAAGCTGGTCGCTACGGTTGCGGGGCGTCCCGCGAGCTATGTCCGTGCGGGGAATGGTCCTGAGTTGCTCGTGCTTCACACCTCTGGCGGCCCGCTCTGGACGCCTCTGCTGGAGCTCCTTTCGACAGGGCGGCAAGTCTATATGCCCGTACTGCCCGGTTTTGGCGGTAGCGAGATGGTGGACGGGGTGAACGATGTCGGCGGGTTGGCCGATTGGGTGGCAGCGTTCAAACATGAGGTCATCGGGGAAAGTCCGGTCGATGTGTTTGGCGGTTCTTTCGGTGGCCAGGTGGCGCTCCATCTCGCAGCCAATCACGCCGACTGCGTTGAAACCATGGTGCTGGAAGCCCCTTCGGGTGTTGTCGCAGGTCCGCCCACTGCAGGCAGGCCGACTCTGTTTGCCTATCCTGAAAAGGCGAAAGACCTGTTGCCCGATGCGGCCACTGCCAAAGCGAATTCAGAAGCCTTTCGGGCCTATGGCGGAACCGCTCCGTCCGACCCGATGCTGGCAGACCTGCTGCCGGGGATACATCAGCCGACACTGGTTATCATGGGTACGCTCGATGCCGTGGTCCCGGCCCAATCCGGCCAATATCTCGCCCGCCATCTTCCGAATTGCAAACTGACCTATCTCTATGATGCCGGGCACGGGGCACAGGTCGATCAGCCGGAGCGGATGTTCCGGGTCATGCGACATTTCCTGGACAAGGGGCCAGCCTTTATCGTGGCCAATCGGGAATACGCCTGAGCCGGCGGGTCGCATAGGCGGGCACGGCGCATGTGCGTGCCCGCCATATTCCTTCAATCAGTCGGCACCCACGGTTTGCCGGGCCTGGTCGGCCTGTTCCTGCCGTTCGATCGACGCGACGATGGTATCGCGTGAATTGGCGATATGTTGTTCAAGAGCGCTGGCAGCAGCGTCCGCATCGCCTGCGACTATGGCCGACACGATCCTCTCCCATTCGGCGATGCCGTGTTCGAGACGATGGGGCGCGGACATCGAGGCCAGTCGCAGGTAAGAGACGCGCTTGAGCAGTTGCTTGCCGGTTTCCGCTATGATGCGGCTTGCCGATCCGTCGAGAATTTCTTCGTAGAAACTGCCCGCCTGCTCGGCAAGAGAGGCGATGTCCCCGCTCCGGGCCAGTCGGGCTATCGTTTTCTGCATGGCCTGCAGCCGCTTGATTGTCTTGGGATCGGCCCGTTCGACCAACCGGCGAATGGCCGCGGTTTCTATCAGATTGCGCAGATCGTAGATGTCGCGGGCATCTTCCAGACTGACGCGGGCAACGATGATGTTGCGGCGTGGCCCGACTTCGATCAGCCCTTCGGCCTGAAGCTGGCGCAAGGCTTCGCGAACCGAGGTACGGCTGACGCCCAGCGCTTCGCACAGTTCGCGTTCGACCAGCCGTTTGCCCGGGGGATAAAGCCCGGTGGCGATGGCCGCTCTCAGCTTCGCGAGCGCATGTTCCCGAACAAGTGTCGGATTCGCGTCTATCCGAAGGTCTTCAACGTCCAATTTCCACTCCCCCAAATTCGGTTGACGACATGGGTCGTCGGGTCATCGTATAATAAGTCAGTCCGACAATCTGCAATTCCAAATGATGAAATTTGTCAGTCGCGGTCTCACACGATCACGAACCGAAGGCTTCAGGGATTGACGAGCGGCACGACGACTTCTTCACCACCCACCTTGTAGACCGTGCCACCTTTCATCACAAACACGACATGTTCGAGCAGTGAAACGTCTGCCAGTGGATCGCCGTCGACCGCGACGATGTCGGCGTAGCGGCCGGGCAGAATTTTTCCGATCTCGTCCGATCCAATGAGATCGGCTGCATTGGCTGTAGCGGAGAGGAGCACGTCCAGCGAACTCATCCCGGCGGCTTTCATCAATGCGGCCTCTTTCAGATTCTCGCCAAAACCCGTATCGCTGCCCAGTGCGATTTTCACTCCGGCCCGATAGGCGCGGGTCAGTTTGTCGCTGCCGGTGCCCATGGCGAGGACCTTTGCGCGCGTCGAGGGGTTGAGAGCTTCCGGCCGGTTGGTGGCGGTATCATAGAGCTTGTGAGTGGTGAGCAGAGTGGGGACGAAATAGGTCCCGTGCTGCCGCATGAGGCGGAAACTCTCGTCGTCAGCGTATGTGCCGTGTTCGATGGAATCGACGCCCAGGCGCACAGCGGTGTCGATCGCCTCCTTGCCATGGCCATGGGCCGCGATCTTCAGGCCGACCATGTGGGCGCCTTCCACCGCCGCGGCGATTTCGGCGTCGGTCATCAGCTTGTGCTTGGGATTGTCGTTCTGGCTGACGACACCGCCGGAGGGCATGATCTTGATTACAGTCGCGCCCAGTTTGTGTTCCATGCGGACAAGAGCCAGCACAGCATCCGGGCCGTCGGCGAGACCGGCGCCAAATTCGGGGCGGCTCACATCCGGCGCAATTCCGCTGCTCCAGTCGTTGTGGCCTGCCGTCGGGCCGATGGCTTCACCCGCAATCCACATTCGTGGACCTATGACCGAGCCCCGGCCGATTGCTGCTTTCAGCGCGGTATCGGCACCGTAGAGCGCGCCGAGGTCGCGGATCGTGGTAACGCCCGCCAACAGCATGTTCCGTGCGTTTACCGTTGCCGCCAGAACAACGTCGAGCGGTGAATAGGTCATCGTCTTGGCGATACTGTTCCCGGTACGGGGCAGTGAAGTGACATGAGTATGCGAATCGATCAGGCCGGGCAGTACGGTCAGGCTCGAAAGGTCGATCACTTCGGCCCCTTCGGGAGAAACGAAGCCTGGCTGAACGGAAACGATCCTCTCGTCTTCGATCACGATGCTGGACGGACCTTTGAGCGTGCCGCTGTCCGCATCGAACAACTTGCCTGCATGGATGACTTTTTCCGCTGCCTGGGCCGGGGTGGCGAAGAGGCCGAGAGAAGCAGCCGTCAGGGCGGAAGCGAGACCAAGGCGGCGCAAGCCGGCGTTTATCGAGTGGGCGAAGCTCATCTTGTCTCCTTGCAGGCATGCAATGTTGCAGGTGCGAAGCAAGCTATTATCATACAATCATACAAGCAAGCATAAACTAGACAGAGGCGAGGAAGCGCTCTGCCCGGATGCGGCGATCCGCAACGCCGCGGTCCTCGAAGATCTGCTGCGCGCTGGCGATCATGGGGGGTGGTCCGCAGAGATGGAAACTCGTCTCCGGCGTGAAATCGGTATCGCGAAGAAGGGAAAGCGCGGTTCCCTCACTGATCGGTCCAGCCGCATCACGCAGGAGCGCGATGCGCACGTCCAGGCTGGGTGTATTGTGTGCCAGTTCCTGCAATTCGTCATACATGAAAAGTTCTGCGGGCGAGGAGCAGCCGAAGCACAGGGTTAGATCGCGGCCAGTTTGCGCCTGCTCGCGAATCATGGACAGGACTGGCGCCAGTCCTGTCCCTCCGGCCAGAAATATCTGTCTGGCCGCCCGCGTGTCTGCGGCGAATCCGCCCAGTGGGGCTTGCACTGTGACCTTGTCGCCTGCCGTTGCCCGATCGTTCAGCCAGCCGCTCACCTGCCCCCCCGGCACATGTCGGATGAGCAGCTCGACGAACGGCAGATCGGCCATTGTGCTGGCAATGGAATATGGCCGCGCCACGCGCAGACCAGGCGGCCGTAGGCGCAGGTATTGCCCGGCCTGGAAGACAAACTCTTCGCAGTCATGCAGTTCGATGATCAGCCGGGACACCGTTTCGCACAGGCGATCGTGCCGGGCGACTTCGCCACGCAGTTTCGCGGGTTCGCTTGGTCGGGGTGAGAGGGGATAGTCGAGCCGGAAGCTCGCCTGCCCTCGAAGCCGGGTGCGGCATGTGGCGACAAGACCTCGCGTTGCCTCGCTGGCCGTGATGACCGGGGCTTCATTGCGAAGAATTTGCGAGCTGTCGGAACAATGCGCGAGACAGGCCCCGCATTCGCCGGACAGGCAGTCCACCCGGAGTGGAGAATCCTGGCGCATCGCCGCTTCTGCCACGGTTTCCTCATCATCGACATTCAGTTCGATCCAGGCGCCGTCGTCGAATTCCAATCGTGCTCTATGCATCGCCAACCTCGTCGAAAAATGCCGTTGATTTTGTCATACAATCATATAAGATGATGCTATGACTGCAACCGAATTTCTTGCATGGCAATCCGGGGGTTTCGATCCGTCCAGCCATGCGGTGGCGATGTGGCCCGATGGGGGCGTTGCAGTGGGGAATGCGGTGTGGGCACGGATTGGCCCTGCCAATGTCATTCCTCCATGTTTTTCAGCATCCGATCAGGAGAATAGCGCGTGAGTGAAGAGCCTCTCGTAAACCCGGAAGTGGCGGCAATGGTCGGAGACTGGCGGGGTTACGTCGAAGCCAAACTGGGCTTCCGCAACCACTGGTATCCGGTCCGTTTTTCCAAGGAGCTGGATGAAGGTGCGATCGAGGTGATCCAGTTGCTCGGCGAACGCCTGCTGCTGAAGCGGATCGACGGCAAGGTTTATGCGATGCGCGATCGTTGCCTGCACCGTGGGGTGCCCTTGTCGCGCAAGCCGGATTGCTACACCAAGGATACGATCACCTGCTGGTATCACGGGTACACCTACCGGTTCCAGACCGGCGAACTGGTCAACATTCTCGCAGTCCCCGACAGCCGTCTGTGCGGACGCCGCAAGATCGTCACGTATCCTTGTGAGGAGGCGAAGGGCCTTATCTTCGTCTTCCTGGGGGACGAAGATAAGGTTCATGAACTGAAGAAGGATGTCCCGCCCGGCTTCCTCGATGAGGATCTGATGGTCCTGGGCAAGCACCGCGTGGTGGAATCCAATTGGCGGATGGGGGCCGAAAACGGCTTCGACACGCTGCACATCTTCATTCACAAGGATTCGACCCTGCGCCACTTCAGGGAATTCAATTTCCCGCTGGGTCACACGCCGCTCCCTGGTGCGGTCACCCGGGTGGAGGATGAAGACGGCCCCAAGGGCGTGGAGGATGACTTTTCCAAGCACCATCCCGTCTGGGATGGCGAAATCGATGGCCAAGTGGTCATTCGTGGCCCGAAGCTCGACAAGGTGAAGGGCACTTCCGCTTCAGTGGGTACGTCGATCTGGTTGCCCGGTGTGCTCAAGGTCAACAGCTTTCCGATGCCGGGCATCACGCAATTCGAATGGTACGTCCCGCTCGACGAAAAACGGCACCTCTATGTCCAGACGCTGGGCCAGGTGTGCACGACCGAGCAGGAGCGGGTGGATTTCGCGAACAAGTTCGAAACCCATTGGAAGCCCCATGGCCTCGATGGCTTCAATGGCGACGACATCTGGGCGCGTGAAGTGACCGAACCGTTCTATGCTGACGATTACGGCTGGGTGGATGAAATGCTGTGCGAACCGGATACGACGATCCTCGAATGGCGCAGGCTGGCCAGCGACCATGGGCGCGGCATCCAGACCAAGCAGGATCTCCGCTGATGGAATGGACATCCCGTTTCATCGACGCCGGGGGTGTCCGCACGCATTATCTCGAAGCGGGGGAAGGGCCACCGCTCGTGCTGGTGCACGGCGGGGGTGCGGGTGCGGACAGTCTTGGCAACTGGTCTGATTGCATCCCGATCTTTGCCAAACAATTTCATGTCATCGCGCCTGACATGATCGGCTTCGGCAAGACCGACAAGCCATCGCCGGACGCATATGTTTACGATCAGCCGGGACGAAACCGGCATATGGCCGATTTCCTGAAAGCGATGGATCTTTCCGGCGTGGCCTATGTCGGGAATTCCATGGGCGGGGCCACAGGAATCGGCGTGGCGGTCGAATACCCCGAACTGATCGGAAAGATGGTGCTGATGGGCAGCGCGGGGCTTCCAATTCCGCCCAAGCCCTCGCCGGATCTGATGCACAACCTGCGCTACGATTTCACCATGGACGGCATGCGCCGTGTCATCGGTGGCCTGACCGCTCCGGGTTTCGAGCCGAGCGAAGAAATGGTGAAGTATCGCTATGATCTGGTGGATACGCCGGAGGCTCAGGCCGCGCTGGCGGCCATCAATGCGGAAACCCGCAAGGGCACGCTGAATTATACCGAGGACTTTGTCGCGCGCATTCGTCAGCCGGTGCTTGTGGTCAATGGCAAGCAGGATGGCGTTTCCATCCTGCCGCGGGCGATGAAGTTCCTCGAACTGATCGAAAACAGCTGGGGCTACATCGTGCCCCACTGTGGCCACTGGGCCATGATCGAGGCCACCGAAGACTTCTGCGCCGCCGTGACGACTTTTCTGGAACAGGACCACTGACATGGCGCCATGCGGGGTTCACGAACTGATCGAACATCTCGTGCGCCATCCCGTCGAGAGAGCATTGGTGAAGGAAGCGCCGGAACAATTGCTCGAACGCTTCGAAGTGGACACTGCGGCTCGGCCGGTCCTGCTGTCCGGCAGCCGGGACGAGCTATCCGCGTTGGGCATCCACGGCAATTACGTGATCAAATGGCTGATCTGGTCGGGGCGCCCCACCATGCCGTTCTTCGCGATAAGTCACTTTTTCGACCGGAGATAGGACAATGGGCAAGATCGTCGGCGCATTCGCCATGTCGCACCAACTCGGGGCTCCGGATGGAGTGGAGGAACAATCCGAGCGCGTGTTCCAGGGCATGCGCGAGATCGGACGACGGGTGAGAGCGCTGGAGCCGACGCTCATCGTGATCCTCACCAGCGATCATCTCAACAACTTCAGTCTGGCGACGCCAGCACCTTTTGCTGTGGGGACGGCCGCGGAATTTGTCCCGTGCGGAGATATGGGCCTGCCGCGCGATCCCGTGCCCGGCCATGCGGCCTTTGCCGGTGGCCTGCTCGACTTTGCCGTAGCCAGGGAAGGGCCCGTGTTGACGGCCGCTGAGTCGCTGCAACCGGATCACGGTGTCATGATCCCTTTGGGGATTGTCGATCCGCAGCGTGAAATTCCGATGGTCCCGGCTTTCGTCAACAGCGTCTTCTATCCCGATCCATCGCCCGCGGAATGCCTGCGGTTCGGGGCATTGATCGCCGAATACGTCGCGACCCGGCCCGCAGACGAACGCGTGGTGTTGCTCGCTGCCGGGGGACTTTCCCACTGGGTTGGGATGAAGCGGGAAGGTACGGTCGTCGAAGAATGGGACCGCGCAGTACTCGACGCTATGGTGCAAGGCCGGGGAACGGACCTGTCAGCGCTCGAAAACGCGGATATCCTGGCCACGGCAGGCAATGGCGGTCTCGAAATCGGCGCGTGGATCGCGCTTGCCGGCGCAGTTCCGGGGGCTCCGGGAGAATGCCTGTTCTACGAAGCGATCCCGGCATGGGCGACCGGAATGGCCGGTGTGGAACTCCACCCGGCCTGACCGGCCATACAACAGGTTGATTCAGGCGTCCTTGGACAAGTGGGCGTCGCGCTTGTCGAACAGTTCCTGACTGGCAAAGCCAGCGACGTCCGGTTTGCCCCGACCCAGCATGACCTGCAGGAAACAGGGTTCGTCGCGATCGTTCTGATAGCCGTGAATCACGCCCGGCGGGCAGCTGACCATTTCCCATGGGCCGAGCTCGTCGGAAACGCGGTTGCCCTGTTCGTCTTCCACGAACACGACACAGCGGCCCTGAAGGATGAAGAAGACTTCCTCCACCTCGTGAGTATGGGGGGCATTGCCCTGCCCAGGGGGCACTTCCATGATAGAAACGGTAAAATTTCCGGCAGGTACGATGTTGGCGTCATCGTGTTTGCCGGAGGCTCCGGCGCCGACGAAGCGATACTGCGCGCGGCGATACCCTTCGATGCTGGCGTCGGAAAACGCGTCCCAGTCGGCTGTCCGGGTGCCGAACTTGGCGACATACCGCGCCATGATCTGTTCCAGGCTCCAGTCCGCGATTTCCGCCGGACGCGGGTGACGTGCGATGTTGCTCATGGATGTGCTCCCTATTCCAGCGCTTCCGCGGCAGCGAAACTGTCAATCATGCAGGCGCGGCGAATGAAGGCGTCGTGCAGTTCAGGCGTTGCCGCCGCCGTTCGGATTTCTTCGAGATTCTGCTCGCGCATGGTCGGGTCGCGCTCTGCAAGGGTTCGTTTGTTGGCGATACTTTGTGCCTGAACCCCGTCGACCTGCCCCTTGCGGCGCTGGCGGGTGTAATGGTCGAGAAGTGGTTTTGGATCGGCCCCTGCGTGCCAGATCTGCGCCAGTTTGTCGGCCAGATTGATCGCGTCGTGAATGCCGCCGTTCATCCCCATGCCGCCGACCGGGTTGTTCACATGGGCTGCGTCTCCGGCCAGCAGCACGCGCCCCTTGTTGAAGGTTTCCGCCACACGCTGGTGAACCTTGTACAAGGCAACGGTGACGATTTCATAGGGTTCGTCACGGGGGCAGAACTTCTGCAGCCGGGCCTCCACCGCAGCGGGATCGAGAACCTCTTCCTCGCTTTGTTCGGGCAGGGTCGGCCCCACTGCGCGCCACATGCCGGAACCATCCTCGCCACGGGCCTTGAACAGGTTGAGCCATTCGTCAGGATCGGAGAAATAGTTGCGATTGGCGATGTGCGGGCCGAGACTGGAAAAATCGAAACGGGTGTCGATCTTCAGGAAGCGTTCGGGCCAGGTAAAACCTTCGAATTCGATTCCGGCCAGCTTGCGCACTGTGCTGCGTCCGCCGTCACAGCCGACCAGATATCGCCCGGGGAGGCGCTCGGTTTCGCCTTGCGCATTCGTGACGATGGCGGTGATTCCATCATCCTGCTCCGCGAAATCCTCAATCCTCGTGTTCATCCGGATTTCGCAGCCGGGATCTTTTTCCAGTAATTCAATGATCGTGCCGGCCAGCTTGTATTGTTCCCATTGCAGAACATACGGGTGGGCCGGTGGATCCTTCATTTTTCGCAGATCGAACCGCCCCAGTACTTCGCCGGTGACGCGATCGTGGAAGTGCATGACGGGCGAGATAAGCCCCTGTTCGATGCCCGTTTCCAGTAACCCCAGGCGTTCGAGCATGGCGATGGTTGGGGGATGGCAGGACGCTGCGCGGCAATCCTTTTCCGGTGCGGGCAGGGCCTCGATCAATGTGACCGGGATATTTGCCTGCCGCAGAGCCAGCGCCAATACACTGCCCACCGGGCCGGCCCCAACGATAATCACTCGGTCACTGTCAGCCATGGGACTCCTTTCCGAATTACCGCCAAGCTATCCTCTCTCAACTTGTATGACAATAATAAAAGCATACAAGTTGACTAGGTGCGCATATTCATGCGGGCATGCTTGCTGCCAGTGCGGAAATCGGCCAGGCATTGCCCAGCCGTGCGCATTGCAGGAGGCTGTAGGCCGTCAGTGCGGAAGTCTTGGGATTGCTCGGCGCGGCAAGGGCAAGGATTTCGAAGCGGAAGCGGCCAAAGGGGCCATCCGCCTCGATAACACCGAGCGGATCGTCCACTTCACGGGATGATACGAGCCGGACCCTTGTGCGGTCGAGGCCGATTCCGGACAGTCCCACTGCAACTGCGACATTGGCATTTTTCGGGTAGTTGGCGGCTGCTTCGCGGGCCGTCCCTTCGAAAAAGCATATCTCGCTTTCCGCGTGATCGAGGTCGATCAGGTCCTGGGCCGGAGTACCTTGCCAGGCCTCGGGCGGTTTGTAGGAAATATAGGTCACACGATCGGTGCCGGCCAGGGTTGCCGCGATCAGCCCGTCGAGGCCGGCGATTGCGCCGGCAGGCAACATTGCGCGGCCGCCGCCAACGGCCTCGGCAGCAAGCAGTCTGGCAGTGAAGTCCGGATCGGCCAGAATGCCGACAGAGGAAAGGACAATGTCGATCCCGGCATGCAACAGTGGTACCGCGTATGCGCCCGCCGCGCCGTGACCCGCGCATTCGATCACGCAATCCGGTGCCGTGGCGATGAGAGAATCAAGGTCGTGAACGGCCTTGGGCGCAGGACGCCCAGGACGGACGAGCGTTGCAACATGCCGGCTATCTTCCCCTAGCCGGCTGAGTGCAGCCGTAATTTCTGCACCGATCGCGCCATGACCGATCAGGCCGATACGCTTTGCCCCCGATCCGAACACGCCAGCGGAAAACTCCATGAAGCACTCCATAAAAATGTCATACAATAATACATTATATCGTGGTGGCTCATTTGGGAAGGGCGGGCTTCATTGCAGGTGCACTGACCGGCCAGGCCAGCTAGTCAGCTTGTGGCCTGTTTGCTGTTTGCACTGTGCGCGGATTGCCAAGGGACATCATGTGCGGTTTGAAAGCACTTGCGGAAATTCGAGCTAGAAGATAATATTGTATGACAAAATATCAGCAACCTGACTTCCGGAAAGGTCGGCGAAACTATGCAATATGATACTTTGACGGCGGAAAAGCTCACCCCGCGTATCGGGGCAATTATCAGCGGAGTGGACTTGTCCGCGCCGTTGACGAATGCTCAGGTCGCCGACTTGGGCAAGGCACTGGCCGATCATCAGGTAATCTTCTTCAGAGACCAGAACCTCGATCCCGAATCGCTGAAGCGTGTGGGGCTGCATTTCGGTCCATTGGCCCGTCACGCGTTAAAGGGCCTGCCGGACCATCCGGAAGTCCGCAAGTTGCACGCCGACGAGACATCGAAACATGTCGCAGGCGAAGAATGGCATTCGGACATGACCTGTGCGGAACACCCGCCGATGGGAAGTATTCTGTATCTGCACACGTTGCCGCCCCTGGGAGGAGATACCGTCTTCGCCAGTATGTATGCGGCGTATGATGCGTTGTCCGATCGCATGAAGACTTATCTGGAAGGTCTTACCGCAACGCATGACGGCAAGCTGGCTTTCGGCCGCTTCGATCCGTCGGGCAATTACCCGGTGGCAGTTCATCCCCTAATCCGGGTGCATCCCGTGACCGGCCGCAAGGTGATCTTCGTCAATCCGGGCTTCACCAGCCACATCAACGAACTGTCCAAGCAGGAAAGCGATGCGATCCTGCACTTCCTGTTCCAGCATTGCGCCAATGAATATTTTCAGGTGCGCTTCCGTTGGGAACCGCATTCGGTAGCTTTCTGGGACAATCGTTGTACACAGCATCTCGCAATCTGGGATTATTATCCTGCAGTTCGCTCAGGCTTCCGGGTCCAGATCGAAGATAACGGCTTCCCTGCCGCAGCCTGACATCGGCCTTTGGTCAGGCTATACGGCGAAGGCCCCGCAACGCTGTTGCGGGGCCTTCTTTTTATCGTCGGCAGAGGGAACCGATCCGGAACGGAGCGGGGCCTGGCTCGGTTGCGCGGTAGTTCAGGTGCGGGAAATCTGACCGCCCCGGGCGCGTTCGCCATAAGGCTGAAGCAGCAGGACAAGCAGAATTGCAGCGATGCAGATCGGAACGCCGAGAGCGAGAATCGCGCCATAACTGCCGGTGATGTCATAAACGAGCCCGAATGCCAGAGGGCCAAGGCCCATCGCCACCAGCACTGCGGAAAAGAGCAGCGAGAAGATTTGCGCAAAACATCGCAGGCCGAAGTAACGGCTGGCGAGATAGGCCAGCATGTCCACTTCCGCGCCGAGGCTTCCCCCGAGCAGCACCGCAACCAGAACCAGCACTCCGGGCGGGGCTGGCGTGGCGAGAATGACCAGGCCGACGGCAGACAATGAGAAGAACAGCAGGGCGATCCGCCGTGCATCGTATTTGTCGATCAGGAAACCGATCAGCAGGCGTCCTCCGAAGGCTGCCAGGCCGAAGACCGAGGCAATCAGGGCGGCGGTGCCGCTGGAGAGGCCATTGTCGGTCAACATCGGAACGAGATGGGGGATGAGCCCATAGAGAACGAAGGCGAGCCCGACGAAAATCGAGGCCAGAACCCAGAAATTACGGCTGCGAAGAGCCTCCCTGGGGGAAAGCCCCGTATGGTCTTCAACCTGTTCTTCCGTTGCGGCTCCGCCGTCGATTGAAAGACCGATATCGCGAGGGCTTTCGCGCAAGACGAAGATGGTGAGAGGCAGCGTAACGAGGAGCAGTACGGCGGCAAGCCCGATATAGCCGGTTTGCCACCCACCGCGGGAAACCAGAGCTTCGGTCAACAGCGGCACATAAGCAAAGCCCAGTCCCGTACCGCTTCCCGCAATGCCGATCGCCAGGCCTCTGCGCCGGTCGAACCACGAGGCGATGATCCGCATGTACGGCACGGAATTGGTGCCGACGGCAATGGTCCCCATCCCGAGATAAACCGCGATGAACTGCCAGTATTGCGTCACCATGGGCATGGCGAGGAGACACAGGGCGAGCAGTACGATCGAAGGAATGAGAACCCGGCGTGCGCCCCACCGGTCGACCATTCTCCCGGCCAATGGCATTGCCAGTGCAGTAGACAGCATCATGATGGAGACGGCCGCGCTGATTTCCGTCCGGGACCAGCCGAATGTCTGGTGGAGGGATTCGGAGAACAGCCCCATCGAAGCAAGACCGAAAGCTGCCGGGCCGGTTGATATGCCGAACAGGCAAACCCCCACGATGATCCAGCCGTAATAGAATTTGCGTGGGGCGTCAGGCTGGTTCATCGGGAAGGCACTCCATAGGGGGGATCAATTGGCCATTGCTGCGGGCCCGGCTACATCGGGCTTGCGCGCCCAGCGCTGGGCTATTGCCGCGCAAACGAGCAGCTGCAGCTGGTGGAATATCATCAGGGGCAGGATGATGGCGCCGACCTGCGCTGCCGGGAACAGGACGCCGGCCATGGGAACGCCGGAGGCGAGGCTCTTTTTCGAACCGCAAAACAGGATCGTTGCCCGATCGGCGGGTGAAAAGCCGAGGGCCCTGCCCGAATAGTGTGTAATTGCCAGCACTAGCGCCAGAAGCAGTATGCACACTGCCACGGTTACGAGAAGCTGCCAGACCGGCACGCTCTGCCACAGGCCCTCGATCACGGCGGCGCTGAACGCCGAATAGACAACGAGCAGGATCGATCCGCGATCAAGCAGCGAGACGACATACTTGTGACGGCTGATGATCCCGCCAACCAGCGGGCGGAGCAAGTGCCCGGCCAGGAACGGTAACAGCAACTGGATCATGATGGCCTGGATCGCGGCCAGGGAATCGCCGCCGCTGCCATGTGCTCCGATCAGCAGGGCCGTCAGCACCGGCGTGATGAAAATACCCGCGAAATTGGACAGGGACGCTGCGCACACTGCTGCCGGGACATTGCCGCCTGCGATCGACGTGAACGCGATCGACGACTGGACGGTGGATGGAAGCAGCGTCAGAAACAGAATGCCGGTGACCAGCATTGGATCGAGGAAAAAGGCCGTCCCTTCCGAAAAGGCGACCCCCAGCAAGGGAAACAGCATGAAGGTGGCGAGAAAGACCACGATGTGCAGTTTCCAGTTGGTGATGCCGGACAATATCGCCTGACGCGACAGCTTCGCGCCATGGAGGAAGAACAGCATGGCGATTGCCAGCTTGGTCACCCAGCCGAGCGCGACCGCAAACTGCCCGGAAGCGGGCAGAAGCGTGGCCAGCAGAACCGTTGCCAGAAGGAGAAGACTGTAGCGATCGATTTCCCGGATCAGTCTTGTCATCGTGAGCTCCTTGCTTGCACATTATTTGTCAGACTGTCATACAAACTGCAATAGGTATCGCAGAAGGTGGCGAAATGTTTACGACGCGTCCGGACATCAGGGGAACTTTCGGCGTCGCTGCGGCAACCCATTGGGCGGTTGCGGCAACGGCCATGGGCGTGATGGAACGCGGCGGAAATGCATTCGATGGCGCTGTTGCGGCGGGTTTTGTCCTGCATGCCGTGGAACCGCATCTGAACGGCCCGGCGGGCGAGGTGCCGATTGTGTTCCATTCGGCCCGCACCGGAAAGACGGAAGTGCTGTGTGGCCAGGGTGTGGCTCCGGTGGCGGCGAAGGTCGAAACTTTCCGCAATCTGGGCCTCGATATGGTTCCGGGTTCCGGCATGATCGCGGCGGTCGTGCCGGGCGCATTCGACGCCTGGATGCAGTTGCTGCGCGATCATGGAACCATGCCGTTGGATGAAGTGCTGGCCCCGGCAATCCATTATCTTGAACATGGGTATCCTTTACTGCCCGGCGCGGCGCGGGCAATTGCCGATGTCGCCGATGCGCTGCGGTACGAATGGCAGAGCGGCATGGAGGTCTGGCTGCCCGGCGGCAATCCCCCCGTTGCAGGCAAGCTGTTTCGCAATCCGGTTCTTGCAGCGACCTGGAAACGGATTCTGGCGGAAGCGGGAACGCATGGCTCGCGTGAAGCGCGAATTGAAAGAGCCCGCAATGCATGGTCGCAGGGCTTTGTTGCCGATGCGATCGAGCGGTTCTTCATGGCGGAACCCCTGATGGATGCGAGCGGTGAAAAGCATCGCGGCCTGTTGCGGGGGGAAGACATGGCCAATTGGCAGGCGAGGTATGAAACGCCTGTTACGCATGACTTCGGCGACTGGACGATCTGCAAGACGGGGCCGTGGGGGCAAGGGCCAGTCCTGTTGCAGGCTCTCGCCATTCTCGAGGCGAAAGGAGTAGGAGCGGAGGCGCTGGGTGAGGCAGCTGGCGTTCATGTCGTGCTGGAGGCGTTGAAACTCGCCTTCGCCGATCGCGAGGCATATTATGGCGATCCCGATTTCGTGGATGTCCCGCTGGGAGCGCTGCTTTCCCGCGACTACGCCACAGAGCGGGCGGGACTGATCGACGAGACGGCGTCGCTGGATATCCGGCCGGGCGTGGTACCGGGTTTTGAAGAACAGGTCGCACGTTCCCTGGCGCAGATCCGTCCCGCCGATCCTTCGGCCGGCGGGTTGGGGATCGGTGAACCGACAATGGTTCATCTGAAGCCGACCATCAAACCGGGCGATACCGTGCATCTCGACGTTGCGGATCGTTGGGGCAATATGGTCTCCGCCACGCCATCGGGGGGATGGCCGCAATCGTCCCCCACGGTGCCGGGGCTTGGTTTCGCGCTCAACACACGGGCACAAATGTTCTGGCTGGAGCCCGGCCTTCCCGGAACGCTCGTTCCCGGCAAACGACCGAGAACGACCCTTACCCCGACGCTGGCGCATTTCGAAGGCCGACCGGCGCTGATCTGCGGCACTCCGGGTGGAGATCAGCAGGACCAGTGGCAACTCCAGCTTCTCCTGCGGCGGATACTGGCCGGGGCGAGCCTGCAGCAGGCAATTGATCAGCCGCTCTACCATTCGGTGCATTTCCCGGCCTCGTTCTATCCGCGGCAGGCTCTGCCCGGTGTCGCAGTGGTCGAGGAAAACTGGGGGACTGATATTATCGAGGATCTCCGCCATCGCGGGCACGACGTCCAGGTGGCACCGGAATGGAGCGCTGGCCGGTTGACCGCGATCGAGCGCGACAGGGATGGGATTCTCTCAGGCGCGGCGACCCCGCGCCTGATGCAGGCCTATGCAGTGGGACGTTAGTCGATCATCCAGACTTCGCCGTTGCGGACTTCCACGTCGAAGGTGTTGAGCGCCATCTTGCAGGGCAGGCTGGCTGCTTTTCCGGTGCGAATGTCGAAGCTGCCACCATGCAGCGGGCAAAACAGGATATGGCCTTCCAGACGCCCTTCGGACAATGACGCAATGGCATGCGTGCATTCGTCTTCCACAAGGCGGAACACCCCGCCATCGTTGCACAGCAGGATCGGGTCCATGCCGTCCGGTTCGAAACGCATCATTTCCCCCGGTTTGAGGTCGTCCACATTGCAGAGTTTCATGCCCGCTCCAGCGTCGGTATCAATCAAGGATTCGGTTGCCATGTATGTATGATTGTCATACAAAAATGCGCAAGTCAATTGATTGGAAGGCGGGCATAATGCATCAGAAGATCGCTATTATCGATGCCGGTGGCACGATCTCTGCGACAAGCGGGCCTGATGGCGCTTTCCGCTCGGCTGGCGGGATTGGGCAGACATTGAACCTGCTCCCCCGGACGATCGGCGAAAGGTGTGAAATTCATGCGACAGGAACGGGGCTGAGCGAGAATTTGAGCTTGGCTGACGCCCGGCGGATCGTTGCCATGATCGAAGCTCAGGCCGCACGGGAAGATGTCCATGCCGTGGTGGTGGCCCATGGAACCGACACCATGGAAGAAGTATTCTTCATGGCGCAACTGCTGTTGCGGACCACGAAGCCGGTAATTTTTACAGGAGCGCAGCGGACACCGGAACATTCCGGATTCGATGGCGTGACCAATCTGCGGGATGCGATAGTCGTGGCACGACATCACGCAGCGCATGGTGCGGGTGTGCTCGTGGTGTTTGGCGGCTGGATATTGCCGGCATGGCGTTGCTCCAAAATCCATACCCGCTCATTGGCGGCATTCGGCCCGCATTCCATCGCGGTTGGAACTGTCGACGCCGCTGGGGCTCATATCGATCGGATCGAATCCGCTTGTCCGAAAATTGCATGCGAAACGCCTGACGAGGAAGTTGAACTTCTGCTCGTGGGGCTTGGCACCAGCGGGCGGACGTTGGAACGTCTCGCGCAACCGCCTGTTCGCGGGGTGGTCCTGCAGGGATTGGGCATGGGCAATGTCTCTGAAGACATGCTGGAGGCTGCTCGCCACGTACTCGTGCGCGGCGTTCTGCTTGCGGTGGCTGCGAGCGCCGAGGGCGGGGCGGGAACCGCTTATGGCTCGGCCGCCGACCTGGAGCGTGCGGGCGCCTGTTTCGCCGGAAGCCTGTCAGCGCGCAAGATGCGGATATTGATGGCCTGTGTTCTGGGAGGGCGCAGCGGCAGCGAAGCCAGTGCTATGCTCCAGACGTTATCGTTGGCCTAGGCGCGTTTCGCGCCGGCATCGACACCCTTGCGTTTGTAAACAACGCATAAGCAACGATGAAATTCGTCATCCCCCCTCAATTTTGAGGGGGTGCATTTTTCTATTCTGTCCTAGACTGCTATATGGTTGCTCGTCTGGCCGGACACGGGGCAGCAGGGCACACGGCATAACGCCGGAACCTGTTGGAAGTCGGGGCCTGACTGCGACCAGAAGTAAAGACAAAAACGTTGCAAGGGGAGATGACATGACAAGGAGTTCAATCCGGAGGTTCGCCTGCGGAACATTGGGCAGCGCGCTGGGCTTCGTATTGGCTGCACAAGGGCCAGCCTACGGCCAGGAAGCCGAAACTTCGGCAGACGATGGCCTTGCCGACATTATCGTCACAGCCAGCCGCATGGGCGAAACCCGCCTGCAGGATACCCCGCTCGCGGTGTCCGCCATCGGTGGGGAGGAACTGTCCGAACGCGGGATTACGGACGTTCAGGATCTGAAAGCCTATGTGCCCAGCCTGCAGGTTTCCGATCTCAGCGGCTTCACCCAACTCTACATTCGCGGGATCGGCTCGAACATCGTGTTCATCGGTTCTGACCCCAGCACGACTATCCATGTGGACGGCGTCTACATGGCTCGGCCGTTGAGCTACTTTAACGACTTCCTCGATGTCGAACGGATCGAAGTGCTGCGCGGCCCGCAAGGCACGCTGTATGGCCGTAATTCGGTGGGGGGCACGATCAATGTCGTATCCCGTCGGCCATCCGCCGATTTGACCGGGGAAGTGCAGGCCGAACTCGGCACATATGGCACGTACGGGTTCAAAGGCTATGTTTCCGGACCGCTGACGGAATCCGGTATCCGGGCGAGCATTGCCGCTGACGTTTCCGGCCACGATGCCTATCGCAAGAATGTTTCTACCGGCAATGACATTGAAAATGGCCGGTCGCGCGGTGTCCGTGGCCAGCTACTCGTTCCCGTTGGTGAAGGGGACTTGATACTGCGGGCGGACTGGTCGCGGCAGAGCGGGGCATTAGGGCAGTATCCCAAGCTGCTGCGGCCCACGGGCTTCCCTCAGGACGATGCGATCCTGGGCGATTACGGCAAAGTGTCGATGGATCTCGATAACCGCACGGTCACGAAGAACTATGGCGGTGCAGCGGATCTGACATTGCCCTTGGGCGATACGGTGACCTTGCACTCGCTGACGGCCTATCGCGAGTTTCGTGGACGGATCGTTTCCGATGCCGATTCCAGCGCGATGCCCATTTTGCGCACGACCATTGGCGACATCCGCCAGCACCAGTTCAGTCAGGAGCTGACGCTCGATGCAAGGGTCGGCCCGGTGCACTTTGTCGGCGGTGGATACTATTTCCGTGAACGCAATGCCGAACCGCTGACGCTGAACATCATCCCGGCGGGCATCACATTTGTCCAACGGCCATTCGTCACGGCGGAATCCTATGCCTTTTTCGGGCAGGCGGACATTGAACTGACCGATACGCTCTCGCTGGTCGCGGGGCTCCGCTGGACCAAGGAAAGCAAGCATTTCGAGCTGGACAATTTCTATGTCTTCTCGTCCGATCCTGATCCCGAAGTCGCGGAACAGGCGCCCAAGCTTGTTGGCGTCCCCGGCTTCGTCGATCCCTATCATGTGGATGTGAAGCGCAAGGCCGATGCCTTCACTCCGAAATTCGGCATCAATTTCCGCCCACGTGACGGCGTGCTGCTCTATGCGTCCGCCACGCGTGGCTTCAAGAGCGGGGGATATGACCTCGGTTCCACAAACGCCGCGGCTGCGGCGGCGGGTTATGGTCCGGAATATCTCTGGTCATATGAAATCGGGGCCAAGACCGATCTGCTCGACGGTAAATTGCGCGCGAACGTGAATGCGTTCCTTTACGATTACACCGACCTTCAGGTGCAGAACTTCGTTCAGGACGGCCTGACTTTCGGCGCGATTACGCAAAACGCGGCGACGGCCCGGGTCAAGGGCGTCGAACTGGAACTGATGGGCAAGCCGGCCCGAGGGCTCGAACTGTTTGCCAACGTGTCCTATCTGGATGCGCGCTATCGCAGCTATCCCAGCGCATTCGTGACCCAGTTCGCCAATTTCGACGCTCATGACAAACGATTGAACAATGCCCCGAAATGGTCCGCGACGTTCGGTGCCTCCTACACGCATGAACTGAACGATGGCGGTGCGATTTTCGGAGGAGTCGATGCGCACGTCCAGTCGCGGGTCTTCTTTACGGCGGCCAATGATGGCGTGAATGGCGTGACCGGATATCCCGAGCAGCAGAAGGGCTATGGCCTTGTGAATGCGCGCCTCGGCTGGAGCAGCGCTTCCGATCTTTGGAAAGTGGTGCTGACCGGATCGAATATATTCGATCAGCAGTACATTCTAGGAACCGCCAATTACACGGCGGCGATCGCGGGCCGTCCCGGGCGTCCACGCGTCATATCCGCCAGCGTTACCAGACGCTTCTAGTCCGAATACACCTGGTATAATGTCAGGGCGGGTCCGGATCACTCTTTGGTGGTTCGGACCTGCCTGCTTTTGTCTGTAGCATGGGCGGGCTGCCCGGTGTGAATGGGTGCTGCCGGATGGCGGCTCCGTCGTTCAAATTCGGTGACAGTGGGCGAATGATCGGCTAAGCGCGCGCCCGCGATGCCGATATTGCGCGCCTTCTTTCAGACTCACGCCTGGCTGGCGGCTTCGCTGCTGGCTCTGGCCTTGTGCATGAAGGCGCTGGTGCCCGCCGGCTACATGATCGGCAATGCCAGCCCCGATTCCACGGTGCTGAACGTCCAGCTTTGTACTGCATCGCTTGACGGTCCGGTTAGCCACCAGATCGTTATCCCACAGGATGAAAAGAATGCTGCTCCCGGATCGCAAGACGATGGGGGGCATGACAAGAGCCATAACGGGGTTTGCCCTTACACGGCGCTTTCCATGGCTTCGCTTTCCGGCGCGGACGCTGCCCTGCTGGCAGTCGCGCTGTTGTTCATTCTTGCGCTTGGTTTCGCAAAGGTGCGAAGCCCGCGGGTTGAACGTCCTGCATTTTTCACGCCGCCCTTGCGCGGCCCTCCGCATTTCGCCTGACAGGCTGAACCAGACAGGCTGACGGCAGGCCGCGCGAAAGGTGCGTGCCTTCCTGTCGGCTGGCGTTGTCGCTCCAGCCTTTTGCCGCACGCTTCTTCCTGTGGGGAAGGGCAGCGGCGTGCACCGTGCGGCCAGTAGCCGCCTCGCGCGATTCAGCGAAATTCCGGAATAGAAAGACTTTTCATGAAACAGTTCAAACGTGCCTTCCACGTTGCCCTTGCCGCCACCTGTTGTGTGCTGCCGGTTGCAGCCTTTGCTCAGGACGCTGGGCAGAAAGAAACCACCGCGCTGCCGCCGGTCGATGTCGAAACCGCCAATCCTTCGGAAACCATCGGTACTGCGCCACTTTCCGGCGTTACCCTGTCGCGCGATGACCTCGCACGGCATCAGGGCAATTCTTCCGATACGGGGGCATTGTTGACCAAGCTGCCGGGCGTCAGCGCCAATTCGGGAGGGGGGTTTTCGTCGATGCCAGCGATCCGGGGCATGACGGAGCAGAGGTTGAAGATCGTCGTCGATGGGCATCCGATCGACGCGGCTTGCCCCAATGATATGAATTCGCCGCTTTCCTACACCGATCCCCAGACGATCGATTCTATCCATGTCGTGACCGGGGTCGCCCCGGTCAGCATGGGTGGCGACAACATCGGCGGTGTCATCAGCGTGGAAAGCGCGCCACCGAAATTCGCTACCGGCCCGGAGGGGCTGTTCACTGGCGATCTGTCCGCCTTCTACCGATCCAACGGCGACGGCTTCGGCGGCGCAGTCACACTGACGGCGGCGAGCGAGCATGTCAGTGCAACGTATACAGGGTCCTATACGCAGTCCGACCAGTACGAGGGCGGTGGCAAGCGCGGTCTCGTCCGGTCGACGGAGTACGCGAAGACGGATCATGCGCTGGCCCTGGCCTGGCAAAACGACCTCGGGCTGTTCGCAGTGAAGGGCGGCTATCACTTTTCCCCCTACGAAGGGTTTGCCAACCAGTGGATGGACATGGTGTCCAACAAGAGCTGGTTTCTGAACGCGCATTACGATGGTGTATTCGACTGGGGCACAGTCCGCTGGCAGGCGGATTACCGCGATACCGATCACAAGATGAATTTCCTCGAAGACAAGCTGCCCGGCGATATGCCGATGCTGACCGAAGTGCACACGTTCAGCACGGCTTTGAAATTCGATCTGCCGGTGTCAGTGCGCGATACCCTGCGCATCGGCGGCGAATACCATCACCAGTGGCTGGACGATTACTGGCCTGCAGTGCCGGGCAATATGATGATGGGCCCGGACACCTACATCAACGTCAATGGCGCGACGCGGAACCGGCTGGGTGCCTACGCCGAGTGGGAACGCCACTGGACGGATCGTCTCTCGACCCTTGCCGGCGTGCGCTATGACCGGGTGACGATGAATACCGGAGAGGTCCAGCCGTATTCATGGACCAGCATGATGAGCATGGACGACCAGATGGCAGCCATGGCTTTCAATGCGGCCGACCGCAGCAGGCGGGACAATAACTGGAGTGCATCGGCTCTTGTCACTTATGCCCCGACCGACGGGGTGGCGATCGAACTGGGCTATGCCCACAAGGCGCGTTCACCCAACATCTACGAACGGTATAGCTGGGGCCGGGGTTCGATGGCGAGCCGCATGATCGGCTGGTACGGTGACGGAAACGGCTATGTCGGCAATGTCGATCTCAAGCCGGAACGGGCCGATACGGTCAGCGCTGCGCTGGAGTTTACCGGGCGCGACAATGGCTGGTCGCTGCGTATCGCGCCATACTATACCCATGTGGACGATTACATCGACGCGGTCTTCGTGAAGGACCTGACGGACATGATGATGATGCCTACCGGCTTCGTGCAACTACAGTTCGCCAACCAGAAGGCAGAATTCTATGGCGTGGACCTTTCAGGGGCAGTCACTCTGCATCATGGCGAGGATGACAGCCATACCGGCCTGACGGCTGGCTTGAGCTATGTGCGTGGGCAAAATCTCACCGATGATGGGCCGCTTTACCATCAGATGCCGTTGAAAGTGCAGTTCGGCATCGATCATCGCCAGGGCGCGCTGGAACTGGGTGCCGATGTCGAATGGGTCGCGGAGAAGAATCGCGTGGATGCGACCCGCAACGAACCGCGCACCAGCGACTATGCGCTGGTAAACCTGCGGGCGGCCTATACCCTGTCCGGCGTGAGATTGAGCGTGGAGGCGGAAAACCTCTTCGACAAAGACTACGACTTGCCACTGGGCGGGGTCTCTCTCGGCGATTACAAGGCCACCGGGGATCTGCGCCCGGTGCCCGGTCGTGGCCGTTCGATCAATGTCGGGCTGAGCACCAGCTTCTGAATATGACGATGGTGGATCGTGAGGCAGACATGTCGGCAGGAGGCCGGACTTCCGGTCTCCTCCGCACGCCTGCCCGCGTCCGCTGGTGTGCGGCGGGTGCAACCTTTGCGCTGCATGCTGCAGGGGTGCTGGCGGCGATTGCAGGCGTGTGGGAAAATGCCCCACCGGCGATCCTGCCCGCATCTGCCATCGCGACATTCGATGTATCGGCGCCGGCACCGCCAGTCTCACCACCTCCAGCACCTGCAGAGCAAAAGCAGCGAAACGTGCCTCAGGCGGCTGCGGAGGAGACAGTGACAAAGGCAGCGGCTCAGGCCGCCGTCTCGTCACCAACTCTCCTGCCTGCAAAGCCCGCCGTTATGCCCGCGCTACGTCCGGTCGCGATGCCGGAAGTGGAAGCCGCGCCTGCATCGCCCCAGGATCCGTTGGCCGCCTACAAGAGCGCAGTGTGGCAGCAGATCATGGACCGGCGCCCGCGTGGTGTGCGGGGGGAGGGATCGGTGCTGCTACGCTTCAGACTGGACCGGACAGGTGCGCTCGTTTCTTCGGATATCGCGCGTTCCTGCGGCAACATGAACCTCGACCGGCTGGCTTTGCGTGCGTTACGGACGGCGGCGCCATTTCCGGCGCCTCCGCAGGATGTGTCTGAAGATCGCCTTGTTTTCACACTACCAATGAATTTCCATTGATGACCTTGCCACCCGCCATGCGGTAGCGTCCTGCTGATGGGATGAAAGCGAGAGGAACACGATGACTGTCGACGAACGGCTGGCCGCGCTGGAAGCGCGCATGCAGGCTGCGGAAGATGAACTGGCGATCATACGCCTGCTCAACAGCTATGGCCCGATGGTCGATAGCGGCGAAAGCGAAGCAGCCGCTGACCTGTGGGTCGATGGCGGCCTGTACGATTACAGTGGCGGTCCGGCGGCAACGGCGCCCGACGGGCTCGTGGCCGCCTATGAGGGGCCGGAACATCAGGGCCTGATCCATGCGGGGTGTTCGCATCTGACCGCGACGCCGCACATCACGCTACACGGCGACCGTGCGGAGGCGCTGGCTTATTCCTATGTTGCCAGGCACCGTGACGGGGAATGGTTTCTCTACCGCGCGGCGATCAACCACTGGACGCTGGTGCGGGTGGATGGTGGCTGGCGTATCGAACAGCGCACCAATCGTCTGCTCGATGGTTCGGCGGATGCAAGGGCGCTCATGCGCCGGGTACTGGACTGAGGACTAGCGGGTGAGGCGGTCGAGTAGCGCCGCAACAGGCAGACCCAACCTGTTCCAGTCGCCGGGATCGTCGAGATCGCACGCCAGCCCTTCGCGGCGGATGCAAACAGGATCGACTCCGCGTTCACTGGCTTCCCTTTCATGCTTCGCGCGGCTTCCCGCTCCGAAAGCGAAAAAGCGGTCAGGAATGCGCTGCAGCAGCGCGTTGGTGCCGGTTCCGGTGTGGTCCGGGGCGATGACTATCGGCGCATTCTGACTCGCCAATGCCACCAGATCATCGGGCTGGAGCAATGGCAGGTCGGCATGCAGAACCAGCAAAGCGTCATCGGGGGGGATCAGTGCTGCGGCTTCTGCCAACTGGGGGTTCAGCCCTTCCGCCTCGGCGATAATGGCCCGGTCTGCGCCAGCCTCCAGCGCGAGCTGTGAAACGGCGTGGTCCGGGGTGACGACTATCAGTGGCTGATCACCGAAAGCGGCCTTGGCCGTCCGGATGGTCCGGGCAAGCATCGCAGCGCTGAGCGCGGCCCGCTGTTCCTCGTCCAGCACCGGGGCGAGCCGCTGTTTTGAGTGGCGAAAGGATTTGGCCGGAATCAGCGTCCAGAGCATTGTCAGGCGGTAGCGTTTCGCAACCGTCCGGCAAAGGCGAGAACATCGCGGGCAAGCGTTTGCCTGGATGCGAGATCGGTCATCACAGTGGGCACAATGTCCACTGCAGGGCCTTGCCCGGCAATGGCATCGGCAAGATCGCGATCCGCCTCGTCCAGAACGTAGCCGTCGATCAGGCCTGCGTAGAATTGTGCGACCGAGGCTGCTGTCACGGGTAGCCCCAGTTCGCCCATCAGCTTGGCTGTCGGCCCCTTGATTGCCCTGCCGCCTACAATGGGCGAAACGGCGATAACCGGAGCTGAAGTGCCCGCCAGAGCTGCGCGCAGGGCAGGCATGGCAAGCAAGGGGGCCACGCTGAGCCAGGGATTGGACGGGCAAATCACGACCGCTTCGAGCGCCGGGTCGTTCAGGGCTTCCAGCGCGAGCGGGTTCGGTTGCGCGGTGTCGGAACCTTCGTAGGCGATGGACTGCACCGCAGGTTCGGCGCGGCGCCCGACGAAATAACGCTGAAACGCGAGAATGCCCTCATCCGTTTCCAGCACAGTGCGCACCGGGTCGTCGGACATTGGCCAGATTGCCGGGGCTACGCCCAGCCTGGGCGTCAGGTCGGCGGTAATGGCGGTGAGGCTCTCGCCAGCGTGCAGCCGCCGGGTACGTTCGACATGCAATGCCAGGTCGCGGTCGCCCAGATTGAACCAGTCTTCCCCGCCGAGCTTCTTCAACTGGTCCATGAAGGCCCAGGTTTCGCTCGCCAGACCCCATCCCAGTTCGGTGTTGTTGAGCCCGGCCAGAGTGTAAGTGACGGTGTCGACATCAGGGGAAACAGACAGGCCGAGATGCTCGAAATCGTCGCCGGTATTGACCAGAATGGCCAATTCGGAGGGCGGAAGGATGTGAGAGAGCCCGAGCGCCAGCTTGGCTCCACCAATTCCGCCGCATAGGGCCAGCACGCGCGGTTTCATCGGAACAGGTCCATATTGCTGGGGCGTTGCAAGTCGACTGCCTTGCCGTCGCCAGTCAGTTCCAGTCCCCGGATCAACACGGCGGGGCAGCGTTCGTCTGCTTGGCCCATCAGCAGGGATGCGGCGGCGGCCACTTCATCGGCTACGCCCAGTTCGCTGGTTTCCAGCGGCCGCCCATGCATGTCGGGTTTGCCGCGCAGATCGAGCAGGGCGGGCATTCCCGCTACGCCGATGGCTGTGCCGACAGTTCCCTGCCGCCACGCCCGGCCGATACTGTCGAGCACGAGAACGCCGGGGGCGACGCCTGTCAATTTCGCCAGCCCAGCGCGCAGCTGGCGGGCGCTGGCATCGGGATCGGCGGGCAGCAGCAGCACGCTTTGCCCATCGGCAGATACGTTGGACGCGTCGATTCCGGCATTGGCCAGCACCAGCCCGCGGACATCCTCGACAATCACCAGCCCTTCGCGTTGCCGCATGACTGTGCGGGTTTCACGCAACAGAAGCTGGGCAAGGCGCGGGTCCTTCCCGGTACTGGCGGCCAGCTGGTTTGCCTCGTCATCGGGCGACACGTCGGCCAGGCGTACTGTGCGGCCTTCGCTCTTGGATACGATCTTCTGGGCGACGGCGACGATGTCGCCCGGCTCCAGACTTTCGCCTGCCGCAGCTATGGCATCCACGAGCATCGCGGGCAGGTCGTCCCCTGCCGCGACATCACCGATCCGGTCCAGCCCGACCAGTGTCAGGCGGCGATTGCTCACAGTTGTTCCGGGATGCCAGTGATGCGAATGCCTGCGCCATCGGCGATCTTGTATCGCTTGTTGATCGAAATCAGCACTGATGTCAGCGCTTCCGCCGCTGCCGAATTGGCGAGCGGCCCGGCATGAAGGGCGGTAATCCCGATCGCCTTGGCGAGTTGGCAAACGGTTTCGCGGGCCTCGACGTCATCGCCCGTAACCAGCACGTCGCAGTTCACTTCGCTTTCGAGATCGGCCAACTGATGTGCCGAGACATTCTGGAATGCGGCCACCACGCGCACACCGTCGCCCAGCTTGTGCTGAAGGGCTTCGACGGCAGAGCCTCCTTCGGGCAGCTGCACGCGCGCAACTTTCGGCGGCTTCAAAGGCACGGTAACGTCGATCAGCACTTTGCCTTCGAGTTGCGGACGGACTTCTTCGGCAAGGGGCTGTTGCCCCGCGTAGGGCACGGCGAGTACCACGATTTCACCTGCGGCGGCGGCCTCCGCATTGGCTTTGCCGGTTACGTTGCCGCCCGTTGCAGCGGCCATTTCCGCTGCGGCTGCTGCGGCGCGCGCCGCATCGCGCGATCCGATTACGACGGGATAGCCGGCCTTGGCCCAGCGGGCTGCCAGACCGGCTCCTTCATGGCCGGTGCCGCCCAGTACGGCGATGACTGCCTGGTTCTCACTCATGTCCGAGGAGGGCTCCTTCTTTCCTGTCCTTGCGGGGCCGCTTTTTCGGCGCCGTCTGTTCCATCGGCGCGAGGGGTTGCGCAAGACGCCCCGCTTCGCTCCGTTCCTGTGAAACGGGGCCATAGAGTGTGTTGCGCTGGGCCGGAAGCCTTCCGGAGGATTTAATCACACGCTCCATCTCTTCCGGAGGCAATTCCTGCCCATGAGAGGCCCCGGCAGCGCGGGAGATGCTTTCGTTCATCAGCGTTCCTCCTAGGTCGTTGACTCCGGCAGCAAGCGCAGCGCGCACGCCTTCTTCGCCCATCTTGACCCAGGAAACCTGAATGTTGGTAATGACAGGGTGCAGCACGAGCCGTGCGACCGCGTGCATCAGCACCGCCTCGCGAAATGTCGGACCTGGCCGTGCCTGCCCCTTGAGATAGATCGGCGCTTCCATGGCTACGAATGGCAGGGGCACGAATTCCGTGAAGCCGCCGGTCCGTTCCTGCAAGGCACGGATGGCTAGAAGATGCTGTGCCTGATGCTCCGCCTGTTCGATATGGCCATACATGATGGTGGCCGTGGTGCGCAGACCTACCCCGTGGGCAGCCTCGATCACTTCCAGCCATTCACCCGCAGTGAGCTTTTCAGGGCAGAGCGTTTCCCGCACTTCGTCAGCCAGAATCTCCGCAGCGGTGCCGGGCAAACTGCCGAGGCCCGCGTCGCGCAGCATGGCGAGAAATTCAGGCACGCCAATGCCCAGGGATTCCGCGCCATGGCGTACCTCCAGCGGGGAAAAGGCGTGGACATGGATATCGGGCGCGCCCGCCTTGGCCGCAGCCAGCAGTTCGAGATAGGTCTGTCCGGTATAGTGCGGATGGATGCCGCCCTGCATGCAGACTTCGGTAGCGCCGCGTTCCCATGCCTCGGCGGTGCGGCGGGTCACTTCTGCAAGATCCAGATCGTAGGCGGGACCGCGAAGTTCCGCGGCGAGCTTACCCTTGGAAAAGGCGCAGAACGCACAGCGGTGGAAACAGATGTTGGTGTAGTTGATGTTGCGATTGACGACGAACCGAACGGTATCGCCCACGGTCTCACGCCGCAATCGATCGGCCATAGTGCAGACGGCGGTGAAATCGGGACCGCGCGCGCCGAGCAAGGCCACGATCGCTGCTTCGTCGGGCACCTCGCCGCGCTGGATCGTCGCCAGTGCGTCCGCAACGCGCCCATCCCGTATTTCGCTCGGTTCCATCGCCAGTTGCGGAACAGGCAGGGTGCCGCCGACCCGCCAGCCATCGATGCGGGGGAGGCCCTGCGTGTCGATCGCCTCACGCAGCGGGCGGTGGAGCGCTTCATCCTGCCAGCGGGCGAGATCGCGCAGGTGGGAAGGGTGGGTGGCCAGACGCTCTGCGAGGATGCCGCCATGGCGGGCGGTCTCTTCGGCCAGTCGCGCGAGCGCCGGCCATGGTGCCTCGGGATTGACGTGATCGGGAGTCACGGGGGAAACGCCGCCCCAATCGTTGATCCCTGCTTCTATCAGTTCGCCGAAGCCGCTGCCGGCCAGGTTGGGCGGGGCCTGTATCGTCATCGCCGCGCCGAAGCAGAGCCGGGCAATGGCAATCGTCCAGAGCAACTCTTCCCGGTCCGGCTCGTCGGCAAAGGCCATCCGGGTATCCGCCTTGGCGCGGAAATTCTGGACGATGATTTCCTGCAGGTGGCCATATTCTTCGTGCAGGGCCCGCAGGGCGAGCATGGCGTCGATCCGCTCCTCGCGGGTTTCCCCGATGCCGATCAGGATGCCGCTCGTGAAGGGGACCTGTTCCTCGCCTGCCAGGCGGATCGTTTCGAGCCGCGCGGCAGGATGCTTGTCAGGCGATCCGAAATGGGGCCCGCCGCGTTCGCACAAGTGCAGGGCCGTGCTTTCCAGCATCAACCCCTGGGAGATCGAGACTTCCCGCAAGGCGGCAATGTCGCCGCGTTCCATGACCCCGGGATTGGCGTGGGGGAACAGGCTCGTCTCCTGCAAGACAAGCCGGCACATGGCGGCGAGATATTCGATCGTGCTGGCATAGCCGAGATCGGCCAGTTCATCGCGTGCGGCGCGATAGCGCAGCTCTGGCTTGTCGCCCAGCGTGAACAATGCCTCGCGGCATCCGGCGGCCTCGCCCGCGCGGGCGATTGCGAGCACTTCCTCGGGCGTGAGGTAGCACCGTTCCCCCTTTCGGGGCGGCTTGGCGAAGGTGCAATAGGAACAGACGTCGCGGCACAGCCGGGTCAGCGGGATGAATACCTTGCGCGAATAAGTGACGAGCGCGCCGAAGCTCTCGTCCCGCACAAGCGCGGCGCGCGCCATCAGCGTATCGAGCGGCTCGGCCGCTGCGATACGCCGCAATTCGTCCGCATTCATCCCGCCATGGGTCATCCCAAATTAGACTTTCGCGATGACGTTGTCGGAAAACCGCTTGAGATCGTCGATCTTGTCCTGCAGCGGCTGGGTGTCCTCTTCCATCGCGTAGAGGTTGCGGAACGCCACCGGCATGTCGGTAACGCCAAGATCCTGATGCCGCTTGACGATGTCGAGCGTCAGTTCGCCCATGGCCGTGGCGAAGATGCGGAACGGCTTGTCCAGCGTGCCGGCTTCTGCGCGATATTCGTTGATCTTGTCGATCATGCCGCGGAGTTCGTCCGTACCGCCATCGCCGCCGGCGTACATGAAGCCGTCGTTGCGTGCGGCACGCTTCAGCGCGGCATCGGAGAAGCCGCCGATCAGGATCGGCAGGGGTTCCGTCGGCACCGGGTTCAGCTTGACGGGAGGCAGGTCGTAAAACTCGCCATGGAATTCGAAGTAGCCGCCCGCGCAAAGGCCGCGCACGATGGCGATGCATTCGTCGAACCGCTTGCCGCGCTTGGCATAGGGCACGCCCATGACTTCATAGTCTTCCGGCCATACGCTGAGCCCGACGCCGAGATTGAAGCGATTGTTCGTCAGCGCTGCGATCGAGGCCGCGAGCTTGGCGGAATAGAGCGGTGGGCGCACCGGAAGCTTGACGACATTGGTCGTCATTTCCAGCTTCTTGGTGACTGTGCCGATCGCGGTGGCGAGAATGAAGCTTTCAACGAAAGGCTTGTTTTCCAGAAACTCGCGCCCGCCGTCTTCGGTGTAGGAATAGGTGGTGTCGGACGCCTTGGGGTAAATCAGGCTGTCCGGAATGACATAGCCGGCATACCCGTTTGCTTCTGCCGCCTGCGCCAGTGGAATATAGTTGCCGACCTGGGTCATGCTTTCGGCATAGTGGAACCGCATTTCTCTCTCCCGGAAAGTGTGTTTGTGGCGGGCAATTAACCGTTTCCGATGGATGGAAACAAGTGAAACGGGCCGCGTTCAGCGTCGCCCGCCTATAGTGCATTTTTGCGCATGGCAATGCGAGCCAAATTTCCTTGACGTTGACAAATACTGACCGGACTATCCCTGCCCTGAAAGGGCTGCATCGACAGCTTCGGCACATCGGTGCCGCATGGGAGAGCGTGGGAATGGAAATCCTCGGCGATGCGCCTGAAGTGGAAAGCGGCGTCCGTGCTCCGCGGCGTGGGACGGCGGGCGTCGCAGCAGTTTGTCTCGGCGTATCGGGTCTGATCGCGTTGTTGTTCACCGGTCTGTCGCCTGCCTTGCCCAGCATGGCTGTCGAATTCGGGCATGGGGAAGACGGGACCATGATTGCCCAACTGGTATTTTCCCTGGCGGCGGTCATGATGATCGCCGGGGCTTTGGTCGCCGGCCTGCTCAGCGAAATGGTCGGCCGCAGGCGAGTCATCATCGCAGGGCTGCTGGTTTACGCTATCGCCGGGATGGGTGGCATGATCGCACCGAACGTTACCGTGCTGGCGATTACCCGTGCGGCTGCGGGGTTCGTGAGCGGCATGATGCTGACGGCGACTTACGCGACGATCGGCGAATATTACGAAGGCGATGCGCGCGAATGGATGCTGGGCTTCATTTCGATGTTCAGCTCGGTCGTCTCCGTCCTGCTGTTCGTGATCGGGGGGATGATTGTCGACTGGCTGGGCTGGCGCGCGATGTTCGGTCTGTTCGGCATCGCCCTGTTGCTGGTTCCGCCGGCATGGATCGCCTTGCATCACGGCAGGATCAGCAATCATCCCGTACCCGGTGGCTGGGCCCAGACGTTGCGGTTGTGGCCGCTTTACCTGCTGATCGTCGTCTATACGATCCTGATCTACATGACGGCGGTGCAATCGCCCTTTCTGTTGACCGAGAGAGGCATTGGATCGGCAACAACGATCGGCCTGCTGCTGGCGGTGACTTCCACTTTCGGCGCGATTGGCGCTTTCGCCTACGGTTTCATGCGGCGACACCTCGGATTTGCAGGCATGATGGCCTACGCGTCGCTGACCGGCGGGGGCGGTATGATTATCGCGGGCGTATTTCCGGGCATGTTCGCATATGGCGTGGCCGCCGTCGTGATCGGCATGGGTATCGGCATCATCGAGCCGACCATTGCATCGGAAACATTGAGCCGGACGCCAGAACGGCTGCATGACCGGGCGATGGGCATCAATCTTGCCGCGATGTTCCTCGGCCAGTTCTTCAACCCACTGGTGATGGGGCCATTGCGGACGACATGGGGTATTGCCGACGCTTTCACGATCGTAGGCAGTGCCTTCCTGCTTGCAGGGGGATTGTTCCTGGTATCGCTGGCCGGGCTGGCTCGTCGGAGGGCAGCGGCCTGACAGCCGATACGCCGCACCGGGATGGCTGTTCCAAAGTTTTCGACAGCCGTCTGACCCCGAAAAAATTGTGCGATCATGGGGGGCATGTTCCGCTTGCCGTTGGCCGGATCGTTGCATACGAACACCCCTCTCAAGCAGGCGCCCACCCCTTTTTCGAGGCGACCGGCTGATTTAGTTCAGGAGAGCAACAAATATGGCACGGACCATTCTCATCACTGGCGCTGCATCGGGTATCGGACGGGCGACCGCTCAGTTGTGCGAAGCTGCGGGCGACCGGGTGATCGGGGTCGATATCGCAAACGCGGAAATCGAGGCAGATCTCGGAACTGCGGAAGGCCGGGCAAAGCTGGTTTCGGAGGCCGAACGGCTCGCTCCGAACGGGCTTGATGCCGTGCTGGCGGCTGCGGGTATTTCCAAAATGGAAATGCCGCGGGAAACGGTGGGCATCAACTATTTCGGCGCAGTCGCGACGCTCGAAGGTCTGCGGCCGCTGCTGGCGAAATCGGAACGGCCAAGGGCCGTGGCCATCTGTTCGACAGCGGCCATGCTGCCCGGGAATGAGAGTGTGGTTGAAAGCTGCCTCGCAGGCAACGAAGCCGAAGCGCTCGACCGGATCGCCGCCGCGCCCCAGACGGCCTATCTCGATTCCAAGCGCGCGCTGGCACTGTGGGTTCGCCGCACGGCGGGCAAACCTGAGTGGGCCGGTTCAGGCATTCTTCTCAACGGGGTCGGGCCGGGCGTTGTTGAAACACCGATGACCGCACCGTTGCTGAAAGAACCGGAAATGGTGGCAATGGTCCAGAAATCCAATCCGATTGCAGTGAATGGCTATGCCGCACCGGAAGAGATTGCCGAACTGCTCGGCTTTCTGCTCGGCTACGCCAATCACTATCTGGTCGGGCAGATCATTTACATCGACGGTGGCACGGACATCATCCTGCGGCCTGAAGTGATCTGATATTCGTCGGGGCGCCGCATATGCGATGCGGCGCCCCGACTGCCCCTGCTAGGCCGGTTCCCGGCGCGCTTGTGCAACTTCCAGCGGATCGCCCATTCGTTCGAAGATCTTGAGCGTATTGCCGCCCATGAAGGCTTCGCGTGTCAGATGGGGGTGTTCGGCAAAGAAAGCCTCGTAATGGGCCTTCGGAGTGGAGAACCCTTCGAAGTGCGGAAAGTCTGACGAAAAGACCATCATTTCCGCAGGCAATTGTTCCATGATCGTATCGAGCGGGGAGTCGCTGCCGCTTGCGAGTGGAGTCACGCGGATATTGCGTCTGATATATTCGCTCGGCTTCATCGGATACTTCCATTCTCCGAGGAACAATTCCGCCGTTGGTGCTGCCCGTTCGTCAATGTCACTGAGCATGAACGGTAGCCAGCCCGACCCGAGTTCGGCAAACATGACGGTCAGTGTCGGGTGACGCTCGAACAGGCCTGAAAAGACCATCGCATTGATGACCATCATCGCGGTGACATGGCGGAAACTGCTGCCGAACTGGCGCAGCACCGTGGCATCGGCATTCATATTCGACCATCCCGGATCGAACGACATGCGTTCAAATCCCGTGTGGAGCATGGCGATCATGCCATTGTCAGTCACCGCCTGCCAGAATGCGTCCCAGTCGGGATGGACGATCGACTTGCCATTGATCGGCGATCCGGGGATCAGCACGATGCGGCTGCCGCGTTTTCGCATGCGGGTGAGTTCTTCGATTGCCCAGCCGAGATCGGCGTAGTCGAGCGCGGTAACGGGAAGGAGGCGACCATTGGCTTCGTCGCAGGTGTCGGCCAGCCAGTCGTTGGCTGCACGGATGACTTCCTGACGTAATGCGCCATCGTCAAGGAACGTCTGGTAAGTGATGCCGGACAGGCAGATGACATTCTGGATGTCTATGCCCTGTTCGTCCATCCATTTGAGGCGGGCCCTGGTATTGGCGACCTCCATCTGGTTCTTGCCTTCGAATTCCTTGCGGCGATCCTTTTCACCGGCCTTTTCCTGCGCGAACAAGGTCAGGAGGCCCGGCGGGTTCAGTTCTTCCAGCGGCGGACGCCGGTCTTCAGGCATCGAAGCGACGAGATCGCCGCAGATCACTTTCACGGCCAGCGCGCCACTGTCGAGTTTGGGCAACCGGGCGGCAAGGTCGGGATATTTGGCCAGCCATTCCTCACCCGGTTCGAAGTGGGCATCGACATCGATAACAAGGCTCATCGGGTCTCTCCTTCATATCCCCGATCTCTTGCCGGGTGATCTGCGGTACGTCCGTGCAAACGCCATGCGAGTCGCGCATTCGACTGTTAAGCGTTCACTTACTTATACCTGACGAAAGACGGAACCTCAAGGCCGGGAGGGGGCCAGGGACCCGGTGGAGGAAAGCCTTAGTCCTGATCGGAAATGCTGGCCGTGTTGCGCGACATTTCGATCACGGCATCGCGCCGTGAAAGGCTGCGAATGTGGTCGCCATGCGCCGCCGCGCCGCTGGCGATCCAAACCGGACCGTCGGCCAGATGGGCCAGCCCTTCCGCCGCCACGTCGTCGGGTTCGGCAGCCGGAAAGTCCGGGTGATCCATGTCTAGGCCCATACGGGCCATCGCCGGGGTCCTGGTCGCTGTCAGCACAAGCGCCAGAACGTCCACCCCGTGCGGCCTGAGTTCATACCATAGCGCTTCGGCCAGGGTAGTGCTGTAAGCCTTGGCCGCGCTGTAAACGGCTAGTCTGGCACTGCCTGCAAGGCCGGCCATGGAACCGACAAGAACCATGGCCCCTTTGCCGCGCTGCTTCATCAGGCCGCCATAATGGTGAGCGAACGCCGTCTGGCCGTGGACATTGCAGTTCAATGTCGTCAGCCATTCTTCCAGTGGCACCGCATGGAAATCTTCGACGCGATGTCCGGCCCCAGCCATGAATATCAGCATGCCGACAGCGACATCGTCCGTCAGCTTGCGTGCTTCGTCGATCGCATCGGGCCGGGACAGGTCGAGCGCCAAGGTGCGAACCTCGCGCCCGATGCTCTGGCGGATATCCGCCGCCAGAGCATCCAATGGGCCTGGATTGCGCGCGATCAGCACCAGGTTCAGGCCCGCTGCGGCAAGTTGGCGGGCGAAACTTTCGCCCACCCCTTCGGAGCCACCGGCGATCAGGGCCCAATCGCCATATCGGTCGACCAGAGACATCAGCCTGAAACGGTGTAGCCGCCGTCAATCGGCAGTGTCTGGCCGGTGACCCATGCCGCTGCCGGACTGGTGAGGAACAGGATCGGCCCGGCAATATCCTCCGGCTCACCCAGACGGCCCAGCGGCGTACGAGCGAGTGTCGGGGCAGTCCATTCTTCGGCGGCGAATGTCCCTGCGGTCATCCGGCTGCGAGTGATTCCGGCCGCGACCGAGTTGACGCGGATTCCGCGGGTCCCCCATTCGACTGCCAGCGTACGGGTCAGGCCCAGCAATCCGGTCTTGGCCGCGCCATATCCGGGCACGATAGCAATCCCGAAATAGGAACTCATCGACGCAATCCCGATGACCGAACCGCCACCTTCGAGCTTGCTTTCTGCGATCAGGTCGACACAGCGGCGCGCCATCCGGAACGGCCCGAGCAGCAGCATGTTTACCGCGCGGTTGAACACATCCGGTTCGTATTCGTCCAGCCCCAGACTGGGCAGGGCCATCCCGGCGTTGTTCACCAGGATGTCGAGCCGCGGGAGCGCGGCGGCAACCGCGTCGATGCTGTCGGAACTCTCCGCATCCATTTGCAGATAGCGATAGCCGCTCAGGTCGTCGTCGTAATCGGATGCGTCGCCACGTGTCCCGGTGATCGTCACGTGCGCACCGGCATCGCGATAGGCAGCCGCAGTCGCAGCGCCGATGCCGCTCGTGCCGCCGGTCACCAGAACATGTGCGTCGGAATAGTCGTAGGAAACCTTGCTCATACCTTTTCAACCTCTACCCAGCGCCGCTCAGCCGCGGAACGGCGCGCTGCATCGAGAACTGCCTGACCGGCCGCCGCATCACGGAAATCGCCAGCCGGTTCAGGCAGCGGTGTTTCACGCCCTTCCATCAGGGCCTTCATCTGGCCGAACAACTTGGCGTAAGGGGCAACGTCGAACCCCTGCGTGTGCCAGCGATCCATTTCGGTCTGGATCAGTTCCTTGATCGGGAACGGCTCCGGTGCGGGATTGACCAGTTCAGCCGGCATCGGCACTTGCCGTGCGCCGTTTCCATCCTGTACCCAGACCTCCTCCGGATCGCCGAAGGCTGCGCCGGACTGGATCCAGGCCGCGCCCTTGGTGCCGGCAACCTTGGTCGCCATGACAAACGGGCCGGGGAACTCCATCGCCGCTTCGATCACGCCCTTGCACCCGCGCTCCGTTTCGAACTGCAGGTTGTAATAATCGTCCGATGTCATGTGCGGACGGCCGGGGGTGAGTTTACGCAGGATCGCACTGACCGCCACGATCTCGCCCAATGTGGAGCGGGCCTGATCGATCATGTGCGTTCCGAACGCGCCGAGGAAACCGCCGCCCTGATTGGCATCGGTCCACCAGTCGGCCAGCGGTTCGTCCGGATCGCCGCCCGGCTGCTGATAGATGCGGCTGAACATCACAGGGTCGCCGATCGCACCGTCCTGAACGATCCGGCGCAGCAGGGCCTGCGCACTGTCGAACCGGAATTCGGCGCCGAGCATATGGATGACACCTGCCTTCTCGGCAGCATCGAGCATTTCGCGTGCCTGGACCAGATCCTTCGCGAATGGCTTCTCGCAGACCACGTTGCGCCCGGCGGCGATGGCTTGCATGACCGGCGTGTAATGCGCGTGCGGCGGGGTTGCCACGGTAACCAGCCGGATTGCCGGATCGTCTGCCAGAACCGCTTCCAGATCGTTGGAGGCTACCGGAATATCGAGCGGTGCGGCCCGTTCTTTCGTGCGTTCCAGATTGCGCCCCACAATGGCGCGGACTTCGAAGCCCGCTTCGCGCAGGGCGCGCACGTGGGTGAACAGACCGAAGCCTGTGCCGACGACGACTGCGCCGGGAAGATTGCCTTGTGTACTCATTGTCCTGTCCTCGCCTGTCGGATGATGGCCGCGCCTGCTTCCGCCAGAGTGCGGACGGCGGCGGCGGTGGATTGTGATGCCAGTTTGTCGGAGAAGACCTCCACGGCAATCGGGGCGGTGCTGCCGATGGCATCGAGCGTGCGTATCAGCCCGATGAGATCCAGACTGCCCTCTCCGGGCAGTAGGCGCCCGGTCATCAGCTCGTTCCACAAATCGGATTGCGGCACCGCAGGGGCATCGTTGATCTGCACGGTGTGAATGCGGTCGCCCGGAATCTGCGCGAGCTGTTCCAGCGTCGAGCCGCTGCGGAAGAAGTGCCAGCTATCGATGGTCAGCCCGCCGTTGGGGCGGCCCGCACCTTCCACGATGCGCCATGCGCTTTGCAGATCGGGAATGCCGCCGACCGGCAGAAATTCGATGTGGATCTTGATTCCGTGCGGTGCGGCCATGTCGCACATGGCGGCAAAGGCTTCGACGGCTTCGTCAGCATCGACCGGGATCCTGCTTATTTCCACTGCCGTCACGGATCGCGCACCGACACGGGCGGCAGTCTCGATGACTCTCTCCGGCGTCAGGGAACCGAGCAGTCTGCCCATGTCGTCCGTCGGTTCGAGCTTCCGCTGGTTGGGGAGCCAGCAAGCCGTGCAGTCGACCTCGCTGATACCGAGGCCATGATCGGCAATGCGCTGGCCGACTTCCGCCGCTGTCATGCCCTGTTCTTCCAGGGCCCAGATGTCACCCGGCATTACGGCAATGGCAGTGAAGCCGGCATCGCGGGCAGGGGCGAGCCTATCGAGCAGGGGCACGTGGCCGAACGGTGGCGCGGATAGCGCCAGATCGTTGGGACCGAGCATGTCAGCCTTCCCTGAAGTTCAGTTCGAGCAGCACGCCGTTGGGCTCGTGCACGAAGATCTGGCGCAAGCCGATTTGGGGAATGTCGCTCAACGACACTTCCAGCCCTGCCGCTTCCAGCTTGGCGAGCATCGCCGGGTGATCGTCGCATTCCAGCGCTACGTGATGGACCGCGCCGCTGCCGCGGGTTTCGGTGAAGGGGGCCATGCCGTCGCTGGGGTAGGTGGCATCGACGGGGCCGATATGCACGATCGGTCGACCGGCCGGATCGTAAATCCAGCATCCTTTGTCGATCGAGGGCGCGCCGGGGGCGACGCCTGCCTCCAGACCCAGCAGGTCGCGGAAGAAGGCTGTCGTTGCCGGTACGTCGGCGCTGCGGATATTCACATGGTCGAGTGTGCGGACTGTCATGGCGATCAATCCACGAACTGGCCGGTGTCGATCGCGCTGGCCGGATCCAGCGCCTGACTGCCAGCAGCTTCGAGATCGGCCAGCGGCAGACGCCAGAGCTTGACCGGCGGGGTGGTTTCGGTGCGCACGAAGCGCAGGCCCCATTGCCCCTTGTCATGGCCGAAGCTGTTCACCCAGTTGCCGCCAATGCCGGGATCACGCTCCGCTATGACGATGCGGACGCGGCCATCGGGCTCGGCATTGTAGCGGTAGTTGTTCACCCAGCCGTTGCCGTCTTCGAAAGTATCGAGATTCTCTTGCCAAATGTTGCAGATCTGGAAATTCCAGTATTCGCATTCGGGCGGTGTGAATTCCAGCACCAGCGCTTCATCCAGCGCCTTCTGCCAACCGCCGAAAGCGACATGGCGATCCGGCACGCCGCCGTTGGACAGGTACTGCGCGCGGCTGAAATCCAACCGGTTGAGCTTGGCCGAGAAATTGCCCTGGTTGCCCTGCCACCAGTTGCGCACCAGTTCGGCATAACCCAGCACGGCCTGTCCGGACCAGGCAAGCCCATTGGCCATCAACGCGGGGCTGAGAGGAACGGGTTCCGCATGATCCATCCGTTCGATGGTCATGCCCGGGGCAACTTCCGTACCCCGATCGCTCCAGACAAGGCGGATGAGAATGCAGTTGGTATCGGGGTCGAGCTTCAGCCAGTTCTTGCCTTCGCCCGGATCGTTCTGCGACAGGATGATTTCGAAAGTCCCGTCATCTTCGACATGCAATTGCTGGCTGCCGAGAAAACCCGTGGTCTTGAGGTTGGACGGGTCGAATTCCTTCAGTCCGTCCAGTCCTGCCGGTGCCCAGTCACGAGCACTCACGTCGGCGGTCGCGGGTGCAGTCAGAACGGCCATCACGAAATAGGGGATCGTGCCGCGCGTGCCGGTGATGCGATAATCGCGGGCTTCGTCGAACTGGCACATCAGGTGGTCCTGATCGACCGTCTGGAAATTGATCGACTGGCGCCACACCATGTCGCGCAGACGCGGCCGGGTCGGTTCGGCGTTTTCGATCAGCCGTTCGAAGCTGGATCGGGTCAGGCGGGTGAGAAAACGATACCATTCGGCCCGGTCGAGATCCGACGGTTGATCTCCGAATTTGTCGATCATCTTGCCTGCGACTTTCAATGTGTCGCAGAAATCTTCCCAGGCCTGGCCCGACAGCAGGCGTTCAGCCGCCTTTGCTTCTATTTGGTTCGCATCCATCTCAATTCTCCCAGCGGACGGGAAAGCGGTCATAGTAGAAGCCGAAACGCTCCCGCAGGGCATCGATGTCGACTTCAAACACGCCTTCGAGGTCATAGATCACGCGGCCATGCTGATGGCGCGGGTTTTCGTTGAGGTAGCCCAGCAATGCGTTCTCCGCCTCCGGCGTGAGATCGAGGTCGGCCATGTCATAGACACGGCGCAGCGTGGCTTCCTGATCGCCCATGTATTCGTGGAACAGCACGTCGAGCGACTGATCCGGCCCCCAACTGTCTCGCTGCTCCAGGCAGGCGCGCAGCAGGCGTTCGATCCGTTCCGACCAATGGCGGGCAAGGCCAGGCGGGTCTACCGGATCGCGGCGAATACGGTCGCCATAGGACAGCATCGTGGTCAGCGACCGGATCACCGCAACCGGATCGCGGTGGGTAATGACCAGACGGGCATCGGGGAAGGCGGCCTTGAGCGGGGCAAGGTTTTCCATGTGCTGCGGCGATTTGAGGATCCAGCGCCCTTCGCCCTTGCCATTCTGTGCACGGTACCAGGTGAGCACTTGCAGCACCTTTTTTTCGTAAAGGTAGCTGCCGGTGCGGTCGTGGGAAAAATAGTAGTCGATCCAGCGCGGGATGCGGCTCTGGAATTCCCAACTGTAGCAATTGAGATCCATGTAGAGCAGTTCGTTATCCTCGTGGATCGAACTGGCTTCCATGCCGTGCATTGCCGCCATGTGCGGCAGCATGGCTTCGAAATGCCCCCAGAATTCGGCACTGCGCACTTCGCGCGGGTCGGGTTCCCCCGGCGGCGGTGGCGGGGCGGAAGGAACAGGTTCTTCCGATTCCCACAGGGTCAGCGAGTGCAGTCGCTCGTCCCGAGCGAGCCAGTTGACAAGATGGGTCGTGCCCGAACGCGGCAGCCCGGCAATGATGAGCGGGCGGTCGATCTCGATTTCAAGGATTTCCGGGTGACGTTTGACCAGATCCTCGATGCGCAGCCGGTTGGCCATTACGCGGATCGCGTGATCGATCAGAGTGATGCGTCCGCCACGGGTCAGCCCCTCATCCTCCGCGAGGGATTGGAGAGTAACCTCCAGCCGTTCGCGAAAGCCGGTATCCTCCCCAAAGTCGGTCAGACCGCCTGTCAGTTCAACCGCGTGCGCCAACACGTCATCGGCGGTCATGTTCTCGTCGAAGCCGGCGGGGCCTTGACGAGCCTCGGCAATGGCCGGGGTGATGCGGGGGTTGGCCAGATCGTCAATCAGAATATCATTGGGGGCGCTCATGCTGCCGTCTCCGGAAAGGTCAGCATAACCTTGGCGGACAGGTCCGAATTGGCGGCCAGGTCGAGCGCTTCGTTGAAGCGGGCAAAGTCCATGTGGTGACTGATCAGCGGGGACAGGTCCTGTTCGCCCTTGGCGACCATTGTCAGGGCTTCCGCGAATTCCGCCTTGCGGTCGACAGCGATCGAGCCGGTAACGAGAATTTCGTTCGCCATCATCTTCCACAGGTCGACTGCGGCTGGCTTTTTATAGAGCGCGACAATCGCGATCCGCGCACGGTACTTCGCGATGGCAATGACGTCTTTGAACGCCGCTTCGGAGCCTGCGCAATCGATGAACATGTCGGTCTCGGCAAATCGTGTGCCGAAGCGCACGCCTTCCCCGTGATAGCGTGCCAGTGCATCCGGCAGGCTTTCCTCCGCGACGTTGACGGCAAGCCCCGCACCTAGCGCCCGTGCGCGTTCCAGCCGGGATTCGACACGGTCGAAGATCGCGATGTCGCGGCAACCGAGGTGGCGCAGCATGGCGACCGTGCACAACCCGATCGGTCCGGCACCCAGCACCGCCACCTTGTGATGTGCCTGCACGTCCAGAATGCGCAAGGCGTGAAGGCCGACGGAAAGCGGTTCGGCCAGTGCGGCCTCCGCATAATCGACATGATCCGCCAGGGGGAACAGAGTCTCACCCACTTTCGCGCCGGTAATGCGGATATAGGGCGCCATGGCACCTTCGGGGCCGCCGCCGCCAATGTAGCCATCGTCGGGATTCACGGCGACGCGCAGTCCCGGTGCGACGCCTTCGACACCGGGGCCAACCGCGACTACCTCGCCGGCAAATTCGTGGCCGATCGGCAAGGGTTCGGCCAGAGGCTCACCCCCACCCATGCCGCCTTGTGCGATAAAGCCAAGATCACTGCCGCAGATGCCGCAGGCGGCGACGCGAACGATCGCTTCTCCGGCACCCGGTTGAGGGATTGGCACATCGTCGAGTCTTACATCGCCTGGCCCATGGACGCGCGCCAATTGCATGAGATCGCCAGTCATCGTCTCTCCATGTGTGTCCTTGTTCTCGGTGCAAAACATGCCATTCGAGCCGATGGGCGGCCAGTGCTTGTTATGTCGATATTGTGCCGGTATCGTCTATCTGTGATGCAAAATGCGGTGATCGACCTGCGTATGAACGCCGAGGCCAAGGGGGACCCAAGGCCCAAGCCTTGGACCGTTCTGGCCGAGCTGACGATTCCCGAGGCGCGGATCGAATTGCGCCGTTATGAACTGCCAAGTCCCAACGAGATGCTGGAGCTGGACGAGGCGCCGATCTTTTCGCTCACCATGCCGCGGGCCGGCGGGATGCGTGGTGCGGTGGCGTTCGACGGTGGGGAACGGCGCGGGCACAAGGTGGGCCGAATGATGTTCCGTCCGGCAGGTGTCGCCATGCGTTCAGTCGGCGACGGTGGCGTGCTGGATATCATGACCTGCCGGATGGCTCCGGACAGCTTCCAGGCGGCAACCGGGTTGGATGACTGGGACCCCGTCCGGCTGCGGCGGTGTGCGATGATAACCTCCTCGACCATGTTCGCCCTGGCGGAAAGGCTGCGGGGGGAGATCGTCACGCCGGGATTCGGATCGGAAATGGCGGCGGAATCGCTGGTCCGGCTGCTGATGGTCGATATCGGACGGCAATTGCGGATGCCTGCGCGGCGGCCCGGTGCGCGCGGTGGCCTCGCGCCATGGCAACTGGCCCGGATCGAAGACGCCTTGCGCACTTGTGCGGGGGAGTGGCCGACTACGGCAGAATTGGCTGCCCTGTGCGGGATCAGCCGATCGCACCTTTCGCGCAGCTTCATGGAGGCGACCGGCAAGCCTTTGGCAGATCACGCGGCGGCAGTCCGGCTCGAACGTGCGCAGGACATGATGCGGGCCGGGACAATGGCAATGAACGAGATTGCGCGCACACTTGGCTTCGCCACGCCCAGTGCGTTTACCGTAGCCTTTCGCCGGATGACGGGGCGTACCCCCCGGCAGTTCGCGCGCCTGCTGTCCTGACGGCGAAAACTGTCCGCGTCACAGCGACGGGTCGATCAGTACCTTGCATTGCGCAGGGTTGTTGCGCAGGCTTTCGAACATGTCCGGCAACTGGTCGAGGCTTACGGTTGCGGTATGCATCGGCGTGGCGTCGATCGCGTTGGTTGCCAAGGCGTCGATCACGGCTGCGAAATCGGGTTCCGTGTAAGCCTGGCTGTATATGATCGACACTTCCTTGCCGAGACCGGTAATGTGGGACAGCCGGTCTTCCTCGAACAGGACACCGGCAACCACGACACGCCCCCGCACCCCGGCGAGGTCGGCGGCCTGCTGGACCATGCCGGGAATGCCCACGCATTCGAACACTACCGCGGGCCGTGTGCCGGTCAGTTCATCCAGCCGCTTGCCCAGGTTTTCACGCTGCGGATCGATGGCCGCAGTTGCTCCAAGATCGAGGCAGCGCGCACGCCGTTCCGGTGCTGGTTCGCTGACGACGACGTGACCGGCTCCGGCCGCACGGGCGAACAGGACCACTGCGGCCCCGATCGGCCCGCCACCGATTACCAGCACCGTTTCGCCTTTGCGAATGTTCGCGCGTTCGACGACATGATGGCCAACCGCCAGCGGTTCGACCATGGCCGCCTCGACATCGCTGACCCCTGCGGGCACCTTTTGCAGCATATCGGCTCGCGCTGCGACGTATTGGGCATAGGCCCCAGGGGTTTCGAGCGTGGTTCCCGCAAACCGGCCATTCAGGCACAGTTGGGGCAAATGCGCCTCGCAGGCTTCGCAGTCACGGCATGGAAAGAGGGGCAGGGCAGTGACCCGGTCCCCGATTTTCCAGTCGCCGGAAACATCGCTGCCTATAGCTGCGACTGTTCCGGCATATTCATGCCCCAGGATCAGGCCTGCGGGAGTGTGACCGGGAAATTGGGTCATATGCAGGTCCGAACCGCAAATGCCCGATCCGCTGACTGCAATGACGACCTGGCCGGCTCCGGGCCGGGGATCATCGACCGTTTCGATGTGCAGCGGTTGGCCCGCCTCATGGAAAACCGCTGCCCGCATAGTCCGGCTCCCTCAGTCCAGACCGAGCAGCCCGCGCGCCTGCGGGGCGACTTCCGGGCTGCTTTGTTGCTGGAAAAACTTGATCCGTCCGGCCAGTGACTGTTCGGTCATTTCAGGCTGGGTATCCGCCCAGAATTCGTTGGCGGCGATCTTTTCCATGATGCGCTGGCAACCTTCGGCAAGGTCCATGCCGTATGCAGCCATCATGTCATGCATCACCTTGCGGTGCCCGACCGAATCCGCAGGTTCGCCCGCACCGGCTTCCGCGTCGAAGATGCTGGTCTTGAGCATCCCGGGGATGACGGAAGAGACGTGGATCGGAGCCTTCTTCAACTGCATTTCAAGATACAGGCATTCGCTGAACGATTCCACGGCGTGCTTGGTGACGATATAGGCTGTCTGGGTGGGCATCATGCCGAAAGCGCCGATGGAGGCGAGATTGGCGACCCAGCACTCTTCACCGGTGGCGAGCATTTTCGGGACGAAGGCCCGCACACCGTGAATTACGCCATGAAGGTTGATGTTGAGCGTGGATTCCCAGCGTTCCGCCGGGATTTCCCAACTGAAGCCGATCGTTTCGATTCCGGCATTGTTGACGAGGAGTCGCACGCTGCCATGCTTGGCGAAGACTTCCTCTGCCAGCCGGTCGAGTTCAGACGGTTTGGAAACGTCCACGGCCATGGCTTCGGCCTTGCCGCCTGCATCGCGGATTTCCCCGGCCACGGTTTCGGCAGCAGTACTGTTGATATCGGTGACCACCACATGCATGCCGAGCTGGCCTGCACGGCGGGCAAGGCCGGAGCCTATCCCCGCGCCTGCGCCGGTGATGACAGCCACGCCGCCAGCGAATTTCTCTTCGTTATTGGTCATGGATCTTCTCTCGTCCGATAGAGGTAAATGGGTTTGCCCACCCATTGCAGAATGGGCAAACCTGTATGGAGACCTTTGCTAACAAGCAATCAGGGGGCGATCCAGTGGCCACCGTTGACGTCCAGAGCTGCGCCTGTGACGACTGCGGCAAAGTCCGAAATCATCATCAGAACGGCACGGGCGCAATCGTCCTGCGGGGGAATCTTGCCCAGCGGGATGTCGTGCGTGACTTCGCCGATAACTTCGGCCTCGCTGCGTCCCTTCGCGACTTCGGAGTCGATATAACCCTGAACCGGCGCGCCGTGAATCCAGCCCATCCGGCAAGTGTTCACGCGAATGCCGTAGCGGCCAAGGTCGGATGCCATGTACTTGCTCAGGACATTGATCCCGCCTTTCGAGACCGCATAGCCCATTTCCATGCCGTGTTCGGTGCCATAGGGACGCATGGTCGCCATGGTCGATACGTTCACGACCGCGCCGCCATCCTTGAGGAAGGGCACGCAGGCCTTGGTCATGCGCAGGGTGCCGAGGCAGTTCACGTCGAAGATCTTCGACCAGTCTTCTTCGTCGGCGTTTTCGACGAAGCTCCAGTCGCCGTGATAGAATGCGCTGTTGACCAACCCGTCGATCCGGCCACTGAAAGCATCGGCCGCGGCCTGAGCCAGCGCTTTGCACTGGTCGGCATCGCCGATATCGCAGGGAACGGCGACCGCTTGACCGCCAGCCGCGATGATTTCGTCACGTACCTGTTCGATGAATGCCTTATTGCGGGCACTGAGCACGACTTTCGCACCTTCCGCACCGGCTATTCTGGCGATTGCCTGACCCATTCCGGGGCCGACTCCGTTCACGACGACGACCTTGTCTTTCAGCAGCATGTAAACTCCCCTTGTACGATTGTGCATATGGGCTGGCGCGGGGTTATTCCCGTCGCGAGCCTGTCCGTCAGTTGGTATGATTGGCGCGCAGAAAGTCGACGAGCACTTTGGCCAGAGCCGGGCCCTGTTCTTCCTGCACGAAATGGCCTGCGCCGACGATGCGTGTATGGGGTTGCCCCTTCGCACCGGCCACGCGGTTCTGAAACACGGTTTCCCAGTTTATCGTCGAGGGATCGCTGTCGCTGAAGGCTGTAAGGAACGGTTTGTCCCATTGTTCCAGAAAACGCCACGCTTCCCGGTTTGTATCCAGTCCTTCTGCACCTTCGGCGATCGGGATGCTGCAGGTTATCTGCAACAGCCCGGCCTTGTAGCGTCCGTCCGGGTAGGGGGCGGCATAGGCAGCCAGCACATCTTCGGCAGGCCGGGTGACGCAAGTCCGGGCGATCAGTTCATCCAGCGGCAGATCGTCGTTCGTACGGCAGCTTTCGATCCAGGCGGCAATCGCCTCACCGGGCCAGTCAGGCACGCCGAGCGGTGGCGGATCGCAATTTTGCAGCAGCGTATTGGCGGCCAGCACGGCGGAAAAACGCTCCGGCATCTCCGACAGAACCCGCAGGTTGATCGGCCCGCCCCAATCCTGGCACATCAAGGTGATGTCCGAAAGGTCGAGCGCCTCGACAAAGGTGCGCATCCACGCGACAAACCGATCATAGCCATAGGCGCTGCGTTCTGCCGGCTTGTCCGACTTGCCGAACCCGATCATGTCGGGTGCAATGACGCGGTATCCCGCCGCCACGACCGGACCGATCATGTGGCGATAGAGAAAGCTCCATGTCGGATTGCCGTGGGCCATCAGGACGACGGGGGCATCACGCTCCCCCTCGTCAATGTAGTGCATCCGCAGCGGACCGAGCTCCGGATCCTCGATTTCGAGGTAATGGGGTGCGAAAGGGTAGTCCGGAAGCCCGTCGAAACAAGTATCCGGAGTCCGTAATATTCCGGCGCGTATTTCCACTTTCGATCGCCTTAGCTGATGTAGCGGGCGCGATAATCGGCGAATTCGCGGCGGATCGCATCTTCGTCGAGGCCGAAGCGTTCAAGCGAATACTCATGCATCGGCCGCTGCTCACGCTTGTTGCCGGCGAGAAATTCGGTCAACGCCTCTTCCAGCCGTTCATCCGTCTTGATGCCGATCCGGGAAAGAACACGCTCGGCCTGGACCAGCGGCTCCTTGCCGACCTCACGATAGTCGATGTCGATGAAGCGATCTTCACCGATCCGTGCGCGGGCTTCCTGGAAGCGGTGCATCCAGCCTGCCAGGCGCTGGAACCAGAATTCGCCAACTTCCTTGTCGGTAAGCGTCGCGCTCAACTTATAGAGAGCGGCTTCCATACTGACATAGGATGGGACGACGTCCATCGGATCACGATGCGTCATGATCAGCAGGGCATTCGGGAAGGCGTTGGCAACCAATTCCGCATAGGGCAGGTTCGATGGGCTTTTCAGAATCCATTTCTTGCCGCGGCGGGTTGGGTCCTGCCATTGGAGGTACTTGAGGATCGTCTTGAGATCCTCGTGCCCCCTGGACTGGTCATACGTGTCGAGCCAGCGGGTGAAGCCGGGTACGAACGTCATCCCTTCGACCATCGTGCTGACGAACATCTGCCCGAGGATGAGAATTTCTTCGTCGGGGGCTTCTGAATCGAGGGGGTGAATGGAATTGAGTTCGGGCGACAGTTCCAGCCAGCCATTGAGCATGGCTTCTGCATAAGCGCGTCGTTCAACCGGATTGCCGGGCTCTTCGCCAGGAAAAGGTGCGAAATTCTGCGCTTCGTACCAGCGAATGGCAGTCATGCCGGGCGCGCTGGCGAGCAGACGGTGGAAAATGGTGCTGCCCGTACGCGGTAAGCCGAGAATAACGCCGGCAACGTCGATCTGTTCGTCGAGGATCTCCGGGTGCTGCTTGATATCCTCGATCATCCGGAGCCGACTGGTCAGCCCCTTCACGACCACTTCCGTCTGGGCGGCAAAGCCGGCCGGAGTCAGCTTGGCTTCCGCATTGGCGGATTCGATGAACTTGTCCATCGGTTCGAGGAACCACGTGTCCCCGAAATCATTCAGTCCGGCCCGTTCGCGGGCTTGCGCAAGAAGGTTTTCGCGATCGAAGGCGGGGGTTTGTGTCACGTCGGCGGTGGTAGCCATGGTCCTCTCTCTTTCGTATTGGGGCTTAACCTAGAGCGCCCGGCAGTTCCCTGCAATACGCTTTCCTTGATCCAAGGCCCCTGAAAGCAACAAAATTCGGAGCATTTTGCTTTAAGGATTGCGAACTCGCGTGGTGGACGTCGTTTCCCGGCGAGCCGATTCAGTTTCCCTTGCCGGTCTCTATCGAGACCCTAACCCGGTTCTTGCCTTATATGTTTCCATGCCCTGTCGTTTCGGTCAGCGCCAGAATGCAGCAGTGCTCTCATGACAGCGCCGGGCGAATTCCGTCAGGTCTCGTCCGCGCCATTCTTCATTCAGCACTTCCACACTCACCATGCCGTTATAGCCCTTGTCGCGCAGCAGAGTGACGAAACGATCGACATCCAATTCCCCCGCGCCGGGGAAAGTACGGCGGGAAAGCGTTTCGACCGTTTGATCATCGCTCAGCGCGGGCAGCGCGTCGTTCAATTCAACATAGGCAATGGCCTCCAATGGAACAGAGGCCAGGTCTTTCCAGCTATCCGGCCCCCGGCTGTGGTGCCAGATGTCGATCATCGCGCCAGCCCGGTCCGTACCGACATGGTGCGCGAGCGAGACGGTTTCGCGAACCGATGCCAGCCCGGTGTAGGGCATGTACTCGATAGCGAGTTTCAGGCCTCTGCCGGCGAGAACATCGCAAGCCTGCTCCAATGCCGCCTTGCGGGTGGCGGTGTCGGCACCGGTCATATTGACCTGCAGAAATGGCGCGCCGAGCGCGTCGGCCGCGTCGGCAGCTTGCAGCAATCCCGGAAGAATTGCAGCCTCTCCGCCGAGCATGCCTGCGGCGGCTATATAGCCGCAGCCAACACCCGCGTCGCGCATCCGGCAGGCCAGCGTGGCCATGATCCCTCCGTTTTCCTGCCATGCTGCAAGCGAGAAAACGTCCGGACCGAATAACGGGAAACCTGCCCGTGCCGCGGCATCGATCCAGCCGGGCAGATCGGCCTGCTGGCCAAGGTAGGAAGAACCGTTGAACCCGTTGAGGCAAAATGGAGGCAGGGTCACAACGCGGCTACCGCTTCCGCTGCGCCACGAATGGCCCCTTCGATATAGCTTACGCCAGTGCCATCGCCCACTTCCACTACCGGCAGCCCGGCAGCGCGGAGGCTGTCGGCCAGAGTGGAATCTCCGTGTGCTCCGGTTGCGACAATGACGTGGTCTGCCGCGACCTGGCCGGCCGATCCGTCGTTGCTGGTGAACGTCACCCCGTTCGCGGTAATCGCAATGTCACTTGCCCCTGGATACATGGCGACGCCATGTTCGCGCAGTTCGGCAAGAAGCCGCATGCGTCGAACCAGCAAGAGGCCGCCGCCGAACTTTTCGGCTTCGCCGATGACGGTCACTTCGCGGCCTCGTTCGTTGAGAAACTCGGCCAGTTCCAGGCCGACGAGTTCGCCGCCGATGATCGCCACTTTCTGACCGAGCGGCATCCACGCATGGGTCGCCCTGCGGACCACGTCCAGATTGGCTGTCACGCCGGTTGCCGCACCAACCTTGGTCGCCAGACGCGTCGTCCAGCTTGTCTTGCGCTTGAGCGCTTCGGAATCCTGCCCGAGCATCAGGGCGCGCATGTCGTCACCACTCAACACGTGGTCCATGTCGTGGCCCGGAATCGGCGGCATGTCGCGCACCGCGCCAGTGGCGACGATCACCATGTCCGGGTTAAGGGATTGCACCAGTTCCGCTGTTGCCTTCGTGCGCAAGCGGACATCGACGCCGGAGGCCTCGATTCCCCGGCGCAGCCAGTTGAGCAGTCTTTCGTTGGGTTCGTAGGCCAGTCCTGCAAATTGCAGCGTACCGCCCAGGCGTTCGGATTGTTCGATCAGGACGACCTGCTTGCCCGCGGCATCGAGCCTGCGTGCGGCCTCCATTCCGGCAGGGCCGCCGCCGATCACCACCACGCGCTTCACTGCAGGTGACGGCGCCCAGTCCTGACCTTCCAGAGCCGTCTCTGGACGCACCGCGCATCGTACCGGTTCGCGGACATAGGCGGTGCTGACGCAGGTGTAGCAGTAAATGCACGGTCGGATCTCCGCCTCGCGCCCCTCGGCGGCTTTGCGCGGCAGTTCAGGGTCGGCCAGAAGTTTCCGGCCCATTGCGAGAAAATCCATCTTGCCCGCGCGCAAGGCGGTTTCGGCCATGTCCAGCTCGACCCGGCCCGATGCGATGATGGGGATGGACACCGCGTTCCTGATTGTCTTGGCCGCGTCCAGATGCATGCCCGGTTCGTGCGGGATGTTCGAGCCGGAATGGAGCTTGCCCTGACCAACGTCGTGGTATGCGGTCACAGTGATGGCGTCGGCCCCGGCAGCTTCGATCATCGGGGCGACTTTTTCGGCGTCCTCCAGCTTGATACCGACTTTTTTGCCGATTTCGCGGGAATCGAGTTTGACCCAGACGGGAAAGTCTGGACCGACGGCCGCGCGCACCGCGCCGACGACTTCGAGCAGCAGGCGCGCGCGATTTTCCAGCGTACCGCCATACTCGTCATCGCGCGTATTGGTCGAAGGCGACATGAAGGAGGAGAGGAGGTAGCCGTGCCCCCCGTGAATCTCCACGCCATCCATTCCGGCTTTCAGCGCGCGGACGGCTGCCGCAGCATATTGGCCGACGGCGGTGGCAATGTCCTGCGTCGTCAACACCTTGACTTCCGGCACCACGCCGCCCGCAAAAGCCGCCATTTCCTCCGGCAGGAAATAGTCGGGAAAATCGCCTGCGAAGGCGGGCGGAATGGCCGGGGCCCAAAGGGGATGCCCGTCTTGCGCCGAATGAGTGGCGACCAGGCCACCATGATGAAGCTGCGCGGCAATGCGTCCTCCTGCCGTGTGAACGGCAGAGGCCAGACGGGTGAGGGCGGGCAGAAACCTGTCATCGGAAATGGCGGTCTGATTGGGTTGGACCGCGCCAACGGGCCAGGCGACTCCGGTCACGCCCATGATGATCAGCCCCGCACCACCACGTGCCTGCGCGACGTGATAATCGATCAGCCGGTCGCCAACCGAACCGTCCTCTTCAGCGAGACTGACGCCCATGGCAGTCACGACGATGCGGTTGGGAATGGTCAGAGTGCCGATCCGGGCAGCGCTGGTCAGTGTCGGGAAATTGTTGTTGGCCATGCGAGGCGTCCTCTCCTGAACCGCTCTGTGGCGGCATTTTTTTGTTTAGGCGTGGGTCAGGCCGGTTCGATGTCGTCCGGCCCCCAGTAGGCTTTCAGATGCGTGATCAGGCCCGCGTCGTCGAATGTGCAGACGTCCAGCGATCGAATGCGGAGCCGGGGCCCCTCGGGTGGCGTAAATTCGACATCGAACACCAGGGCCGCTTCGTGGGCATGGGACCCGCGTGCAGGGACGACGGGCGTGATCCAGGTGTCGAATGCAACCGAGTCTGCAAACCATACCGGAATTTCTTTGCCGGTCTTGGCTGGTGTCCCGATGGGGTCTTCGATCACGGCGTCGGGTGCGAACAGAGCGACGAGCCCTTCCGCATCCCCGGCATTGGTCCGATCGACATAGGCTTGCAGGGCAGCCTTCATCATGGTCTGGCGGCGTTTCAGTGCCTGATCGGCGTGGTCCATCAGAGGGTTTGCCTTGATGCAGTTCGCATTATGCCATCCTCTCCTTGCATCACGCTGATTTGCGTAGCAGATTTGCCCAACCTATTACGCGTTCCTGCCCGATGCTTCATGATTCCCTGCTGAATCTGTAGCTGACAAGAATAGGGCGGCGCAATCCGGGAGACGATGACGATGGACCAATCCCTGCTCGACCAGATCGCCTTGCGTGATCTTGTCATGCGTTATTGCCGTGGCTGTGACCGGCGCGACTTCGCGCTTGTCCGTTCACTTTATCACGACGATGCGATCGACGACCATGGCAGTATGTTCAAAGGGAACCCTGACGATTTCGTTGCCTGGTTGCCTGAAGTCATGGCGCACTGGGAATTGACGATCCACAGCATCATGAACAGCCTGTTCGTGGTCGATGGCGATCTTGCGGAAGGGGAGCATCACGTGCGCGCCTATCATCGCACCCATCCGCCAAAGCGCAAGGAGTTCATCGTCTACGGTCGCTATCTCGATCGTTACGAGCGACGCGATGGCGTCTGGAAATTCGTCTATCGTTCGCTGGTGTTCGATCAGGGCGAAGTTTGCGAAATTGATGAGGAATCGTTTGGCCGACTGGCTGCTGACGCGGCGCAGGGCACAGCGGATCGCAAGGATCCGTCCTGGACCTTCCCGCTTCTGGCCGGATTGGGAGAAAACTGATGCGTGGTATCGTCTGGGACGGCCAGAAGCTGATTGTCACCGATGCGCTGGAAGTCCGCGCGCCGGGTGAAGGTGAGGTGAAGGTCAAGGTTCTGAGGTCGGGCCTGTGCCACAGTGACATCAACATGATGCATATGCCCGGTGGGAAGGCGCCTGTGGTTCTCGGCCATGAAGCGGCCGGAGTGGTCGAGGAAGTCGGGCCCGGCGTGACCGAATGGCAGGTCGGCGATGCAGTGATGGTGGGAACGCAGACACCCTGCGGCACTTGCCGTGAATGCCAGCGCGGCACCCCTGCCAACTGCGATGTGAACTGGGGATTCGTATCGGATTGGCCCTTCACATGGGAAGGTAAGCCTGTGGCCAATTTCGCCAACGTCTCCTCCTTTGCCGGGGAAATCGTTGCCAAGGCCAGTCAGCTATACGCCACCGGCGATCTGCCGCCGGAACAGGCCGCATTGATCGGTTGCGCGGTTTCGACCGGCTATTGTGCGGCGCGTGTGCTGGGCGAAGTCGGTGAAGGGGATCGCGTGGCAGTGATTGGCGTCGGTGGGATCGGCGTCAATGCCATCCAGGGGGCGAAGCTTGCCGGTGCATCGGTGCTCGCCGTGGACATGAATCCGGCGAAGGAAGACGTGGCGCGTTCGTTCGGCGCAGATGCGTTTCTGGTGGCGCAACGCGGCGAAGACGGCGCTGCGCTGGCTGCGCGCATGCGCAAGGCGTTCGAGCCGATCGACATCGCGGTTGAATGCTGTGGCGCGCCTTCTGCTGTGGAGGCATCTGTATTGGCGGTAAAGCGGGGCGGCCGTATCGTCCTGATCGGCATGACGTCCGCCGGGGCAACCGCAACCCTGCCGCTGGATACGGTGTTGTCAGGGCGGGAGATCGTTTCGACCATGAACGGGGGCGCGCGGCCCGAACGCGATTACCCTGAACTGATCGAGCTGGCACAAGACGGCAAGCTGGAGATTGCCGGGCAGGTTACACAGGTCTGGCCGCTGGCCGAAGTGGAAGACGCCATTGCCGCATTGGAATCAGGCAAGGTTACTCGGGCAGTGCTGGATCACACGGTTTAGGCTTGCCCGCCTTCCCGTGCGACGGGGGCCAGCCGTTCGCGCAGTGCGTGTTCGAGGTAGGTGACGAGCTTGCGCAGATGCGGCCCCGGTGGCGACTTGGTGCGGTGGAGCAGCCATAGCGGGTAATCCTGGCGGGGATCAGGCTCGGACAACTGCTGGAGAGTGGGTTCGGCGTCGGCGGCAAAGCACCACAGGCTGGCCCTGCCCATGCCCGCCAGAACCGCCTGCTTGAGCTGCTGCCAGCTGTTGAAGCGGGCAATTCCGGCCCCCTCCGCCAGTTCGCCCGAGGGATTGGTGATCGTCCATTGGCCGGGAACGGCGGTTTCGACCTCGTGGCCCCAGCCCAATACGCGATCGGCGGCACTGTCGCGCCGTGCGTAGGGTGCCTGGGCAAGAGCGCCCACATGTATGCCCGTCAGCCGAACGGGAGGAACGCGGACGAGCGCGATGGCGAGATCCGCGCGTCGTTGGGTCACGGCGTCGAGCGGGTCGAGCTCGCCAAGCAGCTCTATGGCCGCTCTTGGTTCCTGCTGCTGAAAGGTAGCCAGTTCGGGCAGGAACTCGCTGGCGATGCCGCCGCTGCTGGCGATGCGGATGGTTTCGGGAACCTCGCCGGGGAATTCCAGCCGGGCCATCAGGTCGTCGATTTCCATTTCGATCAGCGACGCCGTGGCCAGCAGCTCTTCTCCTTCGCGAGTCGGTGCATGGCCGTTCGGCGTTTGCTGGAACAGGCTGACGCCTAAAGCGTTTTCCAAAGAGTCGATTCGTCTGCCGACGGTCGTGCGATTGATGCCCAGCCGCCGCCCTGCGGCAGTGTAGGATCCGGTCCGCACCGCGGCGAGGAATACCTTGAGGTCGCTCCATTCCATGTGGTGCATTTTTGCACAAATGGTGTGCAGCGCAAGATACTTCGCCTAACGGGGCGATTTCGCCTATTATGCACTCACATCACACCGCAACTGGCGGCAAGAGTTTGGGAGAAACCACGATGGCAACCACCAAGGAATATGGATTTGGGGAGTTCGACTTCCCGCGGGGCTGGTTCATGATCGCTCCTGCAGCGGATGCGACCAAGACACCGACATCTATGCGTTATTTCGGCAAGGATCTCGTCATGTATCGTGGCGAATCCGGTACGCCTTACGTGGTTGACGCCTATTGCCCGCACATGGGCGCACACCTTGCCAAGAACACCACGTCGTACATCGTGCTCGACGGGGAGCATGTCGAAGGCGAGTCGATCCGTTGTCCCTTCCACGGTTGGCGTTTCGGCCCCGACGGGAAGTGCAACCACATCCCCTATTCGGAAGATTTCATTCCGAAGGCGGCCAAGCTTGCCCATTATCCGGTGATCGAACGGGCCGGAATCATCTGGATGTGGCACGATCCCGAAGGGCTTGAGCCGGAATGGCCGTTGCCCGATTTCGGTGGCCATTATGGTGAGCCGGGCTGGGTCGAATGGAAGATCGACTTCATGGGCGACCTCAATGTCCATGGATGCGAGATCGTCGACAACATGGCCGATCTCGGCCACTTCGTGCCGATCCATGGCGCGAAGGATTTCACCTATTTCGCCAACGAGTTCATGGGCCATATCGTCCACCAGTATTACAGCGCCGGTCACCGGACGCTGACCGCTGACCCGGAAGATCAGCTGGTGCTCGATACCTGGTATGAAGGCCCCGGCTTCCTGCAGTCGGAAATGGAAGGAACCTTCGATTCCTTCATCATGATTGCCAATACGCCGATCGAGGATGGTGTGTCGCGCGCGTGGCATGCCCTGATGGTCAAGACCCACGACGGTTCGCGCGAAACCACGGATGAAGATCGCGCCAATGCGCTGGCCTATCAGGAAGCCAGCCGGCTTGCCTTTGCGCAGGACGTTGAAATCTGGGCGAACAAGCGGCCTTGCTTCAACCCGCTGGCGATCCCCAAGGACGGTCCGTATGGCAAGGTGCGCCAGTGGTACAAGCAGTTCTTCAACCCGCGCGAGAAGACGCCTGAACTGCAGAAGCGTTCGGATGGCCTGGTCGTCACCATGGATCTGCGGCCGGATAGCAGCAAGGCGGCCTGATTTCCGGATTCACTACAATCCGGATTCAATACAATAAAGACCGGCGGCTGAACGTATCGTAAGGCGGTGCGTTCAGCCGTTATAAGATATTCCGGGAGAGTATATTCATGGCAACATTTCCGTCCGGCTGCACTATTGTGTTCGGCGGCAGCGGTGGCATTGGCCGCGGCGTGGCGCGGACTTTCGCCGATCGGGGCAGTGATATCGCAGTGGTTTACCGCACCAAGCGGGAACCTGCCGAGGAAGTTGCCGAACATGCCCGTGCGGCAGGCCGCAAGGCCAGTGTCCACGCTGCCGATGTGACCGATTCCGAACAATTGCGGTCCGCGATCGACGCCGTTATCGCCGAACATGGAAGGATTCACAGCGTCGTCTGGGCGGCGGGCCCGCTCGTCAATCAGCGCTATCTCGCGGAAACGCCGATGGAGGAATGGCGCCACGCTTTCGAAGTCGAAGTGCATGGTTTCTTCGCGGTCGCGCAGGCCATCATTCCGCATATGCGCGAGATGGGTGGCGGAAGCTTCGTCACTCTGGGATCGGCCGGGCACGACTGGTGGCCGGCGCGCGACGGGATGTCGGTCGCTGTCAAGGCGTCGAACGAACAATTGGTGAAAGGCATCGCCAAGGAAGAAGGCAAGCACAAGATCCGCGCCAATTCGGTGCTGGTCGGCGTGATCGATGCAGGACAGCTGCACGAACTGACCCGGCAGGGGCAGATCGACGATCGCTGGGTGGCCGCGACGCACAAGCTGATCTGCATCAAGCGCTGGGGCACGGCGGAAGAAATCGGCCATGCCTGCGTTTATTTCGCCTCTGATGAAGGGGCATACACGACTGGTCAGTCGATTTCGGTTTCGGGAGGTTTCGGAGTATGAGCACGGATCGCAAGGTTGCTATCGTTACAGGCGCAAGCCGTGGAGCAGGCCGTGGCATCGCCCGCGCATTGGGAGAGCAGGGCTATCGCGTCTATGTGACGGGCCGCACGCTCAATGAAGGGGATGCCGATCTGCCAGGCACGATCGGTTCAGCGGCGCAGGCCGTCACCGATGCCGGTGGCGAAGGTATCGCAGTCCAGGTCGATCATGGCGATGACGCGCAGATCGCCGCTTTGTTCGATCGCGTGAAGGAAGAAAGCGGCAGGCTGGATATCCTGGTCAACAATGCGGCGGCTTTGCACGATGACCTGATAAAACCCGGCCCGTTCTGGGAAAAGTCAGTTGATCTGGTCGGCCTGCTCGATGTCGGTTTGCGGTCGAACTATATCGCTTCGTGGCATGCGGCGCCGATCATGGTCGAGCAGGGCCGGGGGCTTATCGTCTTCACCTCGTCGTTCGGATCGGTCTGCTACATGCATGGTGCGGCCTATGGGGCGCAGAAGGCCGGAGTGGACAAGTTCGCGGCCGACATGGGCGTGGATTTCCGCGGGACCGGTGTGGCTGCCGTCTCGCTCTGGATGGGTATGCTGGCGACCGAGCGCAGCAAACGTGCCGCGGAAGAAAGCCCGGAACAGTACAGTGCCATTCTGGACGTGGCGGAGACACCGGAATTCAACGGCAAGGTCATCCATGCCCTGTATGAAGATCCCAACCTTGCGGAACTCAATGGCCAGACGGTGATCACTGCCGAAATAGCCGAAAAATACGGGATCACCGACGAAGGTGGCAAACAGCCGATGTCCTGGCGCCCACGGCTGGGCGACCCGCGGATTCCGCATCCGGCAATCATTGCCTGAGACACGCCAACGGTATCCCGCAACGAGGTGCTTCCCCAGGATTGACGTGATGTCCTGTATCCTGGGGCTGCAATCTCTTGCGTGCGGCAGTCAGCGCAGGATTGCCCGATAGGCGCCGGGGGATCGCCCGGTTGCCTTGTGAAACGCGGAAGAAAACGCCGGCAGGCCGCTGTAGCCCAGATCCCGCGCAATTTCGGCCAACGGCCGTTCATCCGCCGCCAGCATTGCCTTGGCCCGCGTGATCCGGGCCTGGCGCACGAACGCCCCTGGGCCCGTGCCCATCGTTTCCCGAAAACAGCGCATGAAGTGAAAGCGGCTGAGGCCGCAAAGCGAAGCCAGTTCTGCGATTGAAGGGGCCGGGCCGGGGCGGTCGATCCGCTCCAACGCACGCCGCAGGATTCGTGGCGGCAGCCCGCCCTTATGCCGCTCGGTTCGGTCACGGGCATCTGCGAGGTAGCGCCGCAGGTCCACCAGAATGGTCGCGATGAGCGCGGAGGCGAGAGCTTCGCTGTCCGGACGGGGGTGGTCGGCTTCAGCCGCCAGCCGGAGCATGGCCTCCTCGATCGTCTGGACGCGAATGTCGAAACAGGCTGCCAGTTGCGTATCGGTCAGGCGGGTGGGGCTTAATCCGTCGGCCAGCATCCATGGTTCGAACCGGCAACGTATCGTATGAAACGCGCCCCCGTCGAACCGCATCTCCATCGGTATTCCGGCCGGTCGGAAGCCTAACGCGCCAAAGCGAACGAAAGGAGCTCTGCGGTCACCTGCAATGCGCCCTTCCGACCCCGTAAGCATGCGGGAAAGACCGAGCGAGAGCAATGATTCCTCCTCGGTCACAACCAGGGTTTCCGGCTGCACCTCGGGGAAAGCGCAAAGTTCGATCGTAACGCCGGGCAAGGGAATGCGTCCGGTCACGAGACTGGGCAGGCGTTGCGCTTCACGGATGGGTAGCGGCGTCATCGCCTATATATACGATATAGTGCTATAAATTGCGATAAATTGCTGCAAAGCGCTCTACGCCTGCCGATTCCCTTTGGGTGCTTTGCACGGGGCCGATAGCATGCCGGAAAAGCAGGTGGTCGGTGCAGGAGAGGCACGGGATGAACAAGCCAATCAAGAGTTTCGTCGTAGCGAACGACAATATCGAAGCGGAGACGCAACGCTGGGAAGCCGAGACACGGGCTCCGTTCGTTTCGCAGCATCCGGAACGTCGCGATCCATTCGTCACGCAATCGCTCAAATGGCCGATCAAGCCGCTATATACGCCGACCGATCTCGAACAGGTCGGGTTCGATTATCTCGCGGACTGCGGCTATCCGGGGGAATATCCCTATACCCGCTCGACCCGCCCCAATGGCCATCGATCCGATTTCTGGACCATGACCCAGGTGACTGGCTTCGGGAAAGGCGCGGATTGGGCCAAGCGTGCGCGCTATATGCTCGATCAGGGGCTCTCCGGCCTTATTCTCGAATACGATCTGGCGACCACCAACGGCTATGACAGCGACGACCCGATGGTCGAAGGTGAAGTCGGACGCGCGGGCATGGCGCTGGATAGCCTCGAGGATCTGGAGGCCGCGTTCGATTTGCCGTTCGACAAATTGCAGTACCTGATGAGCGTGTGCAACGCGCCGCAGCCGGTCAATCTGGCGATGATTATCGCCGCGCTGGAAAAGAAAGGTGTCGATCCCAAGGATTTCGTGCTGCACATCGTCAACGGAATCCTGATCGAATATACCTGCGTCGGGCGTTACATCTATCCGCCGGAACATGGCCTTCGCATTGCGACGGATTGCATCGAGTACATCATTCGCAACCATCCGAACTGGGCTCCGCTGTCGATCATTTCGGCGCAGTTGCAACCCGCCAAGGCCAATCCGGTACAGGAGATTGCGTTCAGCCTCGCGATTGCCTGTGCCTATATCGACGCGACGCTGGAGCGTGGCCTGGATATCGACACGGTCGCGCCATACCTCAACCATTTCGTCGTCAACGTGGACATGGATTTCTTCGAAGGGATCTGCAAATTCCGCGCATTCCGCAAATGCTGGGCGCGGCTGATGAAGGAGCGGTACGGAGCGACCAGGCCAGAGGCGCTCAAGATCCGCATGATGACGTCCCCGACCACCATTGCGCTGACATTACAGCAACCTTTGAACAATATCGGGCGTCTCGCGATCATGGCCACGGCCTGTGCGCTGGGCGGAGCGGGCGAGGCAATGACGACGCCGCTCTATGACGAGGCGCATGCGCTGCCGGCAGAGGATGCCATTCGCGTGGGTGCCGCCTTGCAGCACATCGTCGCCCATGAAACCGGCGTGGCGGAGACCATCGATCCTCTCGCCGGCTCTTACTATGTCGAAACGCTGACCAAGCAGATAGAGGATGCCGCGTTTCAGGAACTGGACAAGATCTTCGCGATGGGGGGTGCGACCAAGGCGATTGCACAGGGCTATTTCCAGCGTGCGCTGGGCCATGAACAATACGAGCAGAACAAGGACATCGAGGAAGGGCGCCGCAAGTGGATCGGCGTCAATCATCTCCGGCTGGAAGAAGAGAAGCGGGAGATCGAGATATTCCGGCTCGACGGCAATATGGAAGACGAACAGGTGCAAAAGGTCCGTGACCTGCGTACTCGCCGCGATCAGGCTGCCGTCGATGCGGCGTTGGAAAAAGTGCGGGAGGCTGCGCGTGCCGGAGACAATCTGGTGCCGCCGTGCCTGGAAGCAGTGAAGGTCTACGCAACGCACGGTGAACTGTGCAATGCCATGCGCGATGTGTTTGGCGTACACACGCCCGACAGCCAGATGTCGGGAGTTTGAGCTATGGCTGCACAACCGGCACGCCGCATGCGCGTATTGCTCGCGAAACTGGGAATGGATACTCACACCGTTGGCGTCACAGTGATCGGCCATGCCCTGCGCGAGGCTGGCCTCGAGGTGATTTTCACCGGCCTGAAGCAAACCCCTGAAATGGTTGTCGCCGCAGCGATTCAGGAGGATGTCGATGTCGTGGGCATATCGACCCTGTCGGCCGGCCATACGCGCAGCCTGCCCAAACTGGCGCGGTTGTTGCGGGAAGCGGGGGCAGAGGACAAACTGCTACTTGCCGGAGGAGTGGTCCCCGAAGAGGACAAGCCGGTGCTGCTCGAAGCGGGCGTCGACAAGATCTTCACTATGGGTGCGGATACGCGCGAGATTGTCCGCTATCTGGAAGAATGGTGGTCGGAAAAGCAGGCCGCTGAAACAGTCTGATGGGCATCGCTGCAGACTTGCTCGACGGCAAGATCGGGGCCGGAGCCCGGGCGATTACCTGGCTGGATGACGGGGACCCTCGCGGGGCGGAAGTCATCAAGCGCATTTTTCCCCATACCGGCAGAGCGCATGTCATCGGCATCACCGGGCCGCCCGGTGCGGGCAAGTCTACGCTGACCGACATTATCGTTGCGGAACTGCGTGCGCGTGAACAACGTGTCGGCGTGGTTGCGATCGACCCGTCCAGCCCGTTTACCGGGGGCGCTATCCTGGGGGACAGAGTGCGAATGGCGCGACACACGCTCGATCCAGGCGTGTTCATTCGCTCGATCGGTACGCGCGGTTCGGCTGGTGGCCTGTCTCGTTCCACTCACGATGCCTGTCTCGTGCTGGATGCGATGGGCTTCGATGCCGTGATTGTCGAGACGGTCGGCGTGGGGCAGGATGAGATCGACGTCGTCAATCTGGCGCATACGACCATTATCGTCGGCGTTCCCGGGCTGGGCGATGAAGTGCAGGCGGTGAAGGCCGGCATTCTGGAAGCAGGCGAAATCTTTGTCGTCAACAAGGCCGATCGTGAGGGCTATCCCGCTACGCAGCGGCAATTCGAATTGATGTTGCATCTGCGCGAACAGTCGCGGCCGGATGAAACGTGGCGGCCACCGCTGTTGCGGGCGGTGGCGAATGCGGGCGAAGGGGCGGTCGAGATTGTCGATGCGATTGCCGCCCATCGGGCCCATCTGGACGAAAGCGGAGGGTTCGCCCAGCGGTCCGGCCTGAGAGAGCGTGAACAAGTGCTTGCCTTGTTACGGGAAAGACTGGCACGAGAAGCCATCGCCCATGCAGGCGATTCAATCCTGGCTGAAGTCGAAGCGCGTAAGCTCGATCCTTATAGCGCAATAGAAAAGCTGACGGGTCAGGGATGAGGAGAGAGGATAGCAGGCATGATGAAGAGCATTTGCGTGTTGGTGCACAAGCCGGATTCCACGCGTGACGCGTTCCAGCGCTATTACGAAGAAAATCACGCACCGCTCGCGATCAAGTATTTCCCTTTCGCCCGTTATGTCCGCAATCATCTGATCGATAACGAGAATATCGGCTTCGACACCATTTCGGAGTTCTGGGCACGCGGCGACATGGGAAGCACGGCGGGCCTGATGGACGGCCCGGTAGGCGAAATCATGCGAGCGGACGAACTGAAGTTCATGGACCGGTCGAAGATCGCTCCGGCAGGGGCGGAGGAACATGTCTTTTCCGCCCATGCTGACCCAATCCCGAGCGAACGACAGGCGTGGCTTTTGCGTTGGGACGAAGACGACACATCAATGCGGAGCAAGGTGCTGACATGGGCTGGCCGCTTGGCCACTGGTCGGGCCGGCGTGTCGATTGACTTTGTCACTTCGTGGAAAGACCCGGCGTTTCCGGCTCAGGCCGTGTTGTGGCTGCCTCTGGAGGTCGAGACCGTCGCCCCAAGCGGGTTGGATGTGGTCAAGCTCCGCGTGAGGAGAGAGGAAACTCCGGTCGAGCTTCTGCTCAAGACAGCAGCGGAATGAGCATTCCTGGATATTACGATTGAAAGTGGCGGCTATGGGGCAGGGCAGGAGTACTCATTTCGGATTCACCAAGCTGCTGGTGGACGACCTTGAAACCACATCGGCATTCTACAAGAGCGTTTGCGGCCTCGTGGAGACGGGCCGGGTGGATGCGAGGATCGGGGGAAGAGCTATTTCCGAAATCCTCTTTGCGCCGACGGCAGATGGTGGTCCGACCTTCGTCCTGCTCAAGTTTCTCGACGCTCCCAAACCGACCAACGATGAAGTCATTCTCGGCTTCCAGACCGACGATGTCGATCGGTTTGTGGAGCGGGCGGTGGCAGCAGGCGGCACAGAGGTGGACGCTGCCAGGACCGATCCCGAACATGGGATAAAGGTTGCCTTCGTGACAGACTGCGAAGGCCATCTGATCGAGGTCGTTCAGATTCTCTGACCACAGTTTGCCAAATTGGTCTGGGGTTGTCGCTCCGGATCGCTTCGTGGACAAGCAAAGGGGCCGCCGGTCGCATGACCGGGGCCCCTCTGCTTTTGGTCAAACCACCCCGGTATTCGGCCGGGGTAGTTCTTTGTCCTGCTTAGTCCGCGCGGAGCTGCGCAAGTTCATCGGCGGTCAACGTGATCGCCGTAGCCTTTACGCCTTCCTCGATCCGCTGCGGACTGGAACCACCGAAGATCGGAATGGTCTGATTGGGCTGATTGAGGAGGTACGCCAGGACGATTTCATTGAGTGAAACACCGTGCTTGCCGGCCAGCTCTTTCACCATGGCAAAGCGCTTGTCATTCGCCGGGTTGGCGTAACGGGCAGCGATGTGTTCAGCGATTTCGCCCTTGTCGCGCATGGCGAAATATCCGCCGCTGGTGGCGGCATAGGGAAGAATCGGCAAGGTCTTGTGCAGCGTTTCGTATTCGCCTTCGTAGTAATGCACGTAGCCCTGCTGGTTTGACGCTTCCTCGTTCGGCTTGGCAAGGCCCCAGAACGTTTCGGAGGCGATGAAACCCGGTTTTCCGGCCGACTTCGCGTATTCGTTAGCCTCCACAATACGGTCTGCAGCCCAGTTGGAAGCAGCATAGTAACGGATCTTGCCTGCGGCCTGATGCTCGGCCAGTGCGTCGATCAGTTCCTTCACGGGCACTTCCGGATTGTCCATGTGAAGGAAATAGAGGTCGATCGTGTCGATGCCGAGGTGATCGAGGCTCTCACCGAGGTCCTTGGCAATATCGTCGGGGTTTACGCGGTTGCGGTAGTCGCCTGCGCGGGAATCGAACATGCCGCCCTTGGTCGCGATAACCACGTCGGAGCGATTGCCGCGCGCCTTAAGCCAGCCGCCGATCGTACGCTCGCTCGCGCCGGTGGGCGCATCCGGAATCCAGTCGCCATACATACGCGCGGTGTCGATGAAGTTGCCGCCCAGTTCGACAAACTTGTCGAGAATGGCGTTGGCACGATCCTGGTCGATGGCCGTGCCGAACATGTTCGTGCCGTAGCATAGCTGGCTGACATTGAGGTCGGTGCTGCCGAGAATGACTTTCTTGAGCATGTGAATCTCCTTGCGTGAATTTGGAATACTTGGGCGGATTCGAGGTAGGTATCAGGCTGCGGTCTGGCCGCCATCGACCGGGAATGCGATACCGGTAATCCGGCGGGCTTCCTGTGACGCGAGAAAGGCGACGGCATCGGCAATGTCTTCCGGTTCGCAGTTTTCCCCGCCATCTAGCCAGGGGGTTGCCCGCATCACCAGTTCCCAGTCGATGTTTTCCGGTGGTGCGGCAGCGATCATCGGGGTGTTCACCCCCGTCGGGCAGACGGCATTGACCCGCACGCCTTCTTTCGAAAGTTCGAGAGCGAGGGACTTGGTCAGGCCGACCACTCCATGCTTCGATGCGGTATAGGCGGCATTGAATGGCACGCCGACCAGGCCCGCAGCCGACGCCATGTTGACCACATTCCCGCGACTTTCGATCAGGTGCGGTATCGCGGCGCGCGACATCAGGTAAACGCCGGTAAGATTGACGGCGATGACGCGTGCCCAGCGGGTTTCGTCGATATCCCCCACGCGCCCGAAATCGAGCACGCCCGCAATATTGCAGAGGACATCGAGGCCGCCGTTGAGTTCCACCGCACGTTCGATGATCGCGGTGCAGGAGCCAGCGTCGGTCACGTCCAGTGGCATGGCAACGGTAGAACCGCCGATCGAGCGGGCAGCTTCTTCCAGCCCTTCCGCATTGCGATCGCCGATGACCAAATTCGCACCTTCGGATGCCAGGCGGCGGGCAACGGCAAGGCCGATGCCAGATGCCGCACCGGTTACAACCGCCGATTTTCCTTCGAAACGCATACTTCCTCTCCCGCCTTTATGGCTTCCGGCTGAATTACCGATTCCCGACGTAGCCTTGCGTCAAGCGGCTACGCGTTTCAACTATGTCCAACGCAGTCATGCCGAAATTGCGTTTCGATTCGGCGTCGGCGTTAACGGATTGGCAGAAATAAGGAGGATGCCCCATGATGTCATTGCAGGAAATTTCCGACCGGCTTGAGATTCAGGATCTGTTCTCACGCTATTCCTTCGCGATTGATGAGCGGAATTGGGATGGGCTGGACGATGTGTTCACACCCGATGCCCGGATCGACTACACGGAAACCGGGGGCGAAAAGGGCACTGTCAGCGAGATCAAGAGCTGGTTGGCCACTGCCATGAAGCGCTTTCCCAGATTTCAGCACATGGTTGCGACAACCAAGCTGGAATTGAACGGGGATGAGGCAAAGAGCCGCACGATCCTGTTCAATCCAATGGTTTTCAAGAAGGATGACGGCACCGAGCAGGTGTTCTTCATCGGGCTGTGGTATCGGGACAAGCTGGTGCGCACTGAGAAAGGGTGGCGCATTTCGGAACGGTATGAAGAAATGGGTTATGCCTACAACACACCCGAAATGCCGCCCATACCGGAAATGGCGGATCTGTCTGCCTAAATCCCTACGGCCTTCGCGTCGATCCCGCAGCCTTGGGTATGGCGGCGGGATCGGCGAGGGGGCCGGGCCGAGAATACTCGGCACCGGCCCAAATCGCGTTCAGGCAGCCTCGGTCCAGGAAATCATCGCGCTGATGTCGGTCCGTTCTTCCGGCTTGCGGCCGAATTTGGCGAGATGATGAGAGGTCAGCTCCGCACTGTCGGCAATCGGCGTGATCAGCTCAAAGATCCGATCATATTCGGTGCGGGCGATCTTCCACTGTCCGTTTTCACGACGGTATTCGTCCTTGTAGATCGCGCTGCCGATCGTGTGAGTCTGGTTCATCAGATTGATGAAGATGTCTTCGAGGTACCAGATACCCGTGGCCGTATCTTCACCTGTCAGAGTGATTTCCGGCATGTGGCCGTGGTGCATGGCTACAGCCTCTGAATGGAAGCTGTTGGCCAGGAATTCGAGCATGTTTTCACGGCCGGTCAGGCTCACACGGTAATTGCCGCCACGATAATCGACCGCGAGATCATCCGTGAACAGGCCCGACAGCAAATCGGCATCCGCCGTGTCGATGCCACGGAAATAACGATGCTTCAGCGTGCGGATGTCTTCCAGGTCGGATAGCTGCTGCAGGGTATAGGCCATTTTTCTCTCCAAAGGTTTCCGTTCTACACTAAGAATGGGGAAGCGGAGCCTGTTTGGCAGCATTGCCAGACTCGCTCTCCCATCGCGGACATGGAAATATATGCGCATCATCGAGTGACAGTTGCAACGCATATTGAGCGCCATAAGCTGACACGACAATCAAAAGCGGGACATTTCTTCCGGGAGACAACGCAATGATTCTGAGCTTTCCCCATTTTGGAATCTATGTCGCCGATATGGACAAATCGATTCGATTCTATGTCGAAGGCTTGGGCTTCACCCCGCTGGATGGCGGGACGACCGATGCCGCCGGTCCATTGCTCGGTATTCCCGGTGCTGTCGCACGGACGCAGTTTCTCGAACATCGTTCCGGAGGGCCGCGGATCGAACTTTGGACGGTCAAAAATCATCCCCCGGCAGGATCCGTAACCGGCGGCCCTGCGAACCAGTGCGGGCGGGTGCATCTGTGCGTCGGGGTGGAAAACCTCGACCAGACGGCCAGCCGGATAGTGGAATATGGCGGGCAAAGGCTGGATGATAGCCGATGCGATCAGGGTTACGGCGAAATCATGTTCTGCACTGATCCCGACGGTCTGAGGATCGAACTGGTGCAAATGCGTGCCATCTGGCCTGGCTACCCTGATCAACCGGCCAATTGACGGCTTCCTGCGTTCGAAATAAGTTACTCCTCACAAATAAAATCCGACTGGGAGAATCGCGGTGGTAACGGTGTCCAAACCGTATGGCATGGGCGCTGCAGGCCGATCCCGAAATGCGCACGTTTCCATGATTGACAGGACCGCTGCACTGCGCGGTTTGCCTGACCCGATCCACTTCGCCTGAAACATTCCAACTGGAGGAGCCTTGATTGGCCTACCGGATCGACAAAGACGGTGTAGTGAACCTCGGTGGACGGCTCGTTCAGGTGCCGCGCGGGATCAGTGAGGAAGCACAAACATTCCTGGCCACGCCGCCATGGGGCGATGGCTCGCCCCCGCCAGCGGATGCACCGATCCCGATGTGGGCCCTGCGCAATCATGTCGACAAGCAGTTGCAGGCATTGAACGGGATCGCGCAACAATTCTATCCGGTGGATCTGGAGCCGATGGAAATCGCCGGGGTGCCATGCACGATGGTCCGGCCCAAGGAAGTGCGCGCCGATAACGCGGGCAAAGTGCTGATAAACCTGCATGGCGGTGGATTCGTGCTGGGTGGTGGATCGCTGATTGAAGCGATTCCGGTCGCGGCAGCAACCGGAGTGCCCGTGATTGCGGTAGACTATCGTCTTGCACCGGAACATCCATATCCTGCGGCAGTCGATGATGCGGTGGCAGTCTACCAGGCAGTGCTCGACCATCATGAACCGGGCCAGATCGGCATCTATGGCTCTTCCGCTGGCGGATTTCTGACCGGTCAGACCGTCGTACGGCTTCGGCGTGAAGGTTTGCCGTTTCCTGCCTGCTGTGGGGTATTCACTGCCGGCGGCGACCTGACCGATCTTGGCGATACAGCCCAGATATTCACACTGATGGGGTTCTGGGGCGAAGGAATTCTGCCGGTCGATCATGAACTCAGCGAGATCCGGGCCTATGTCGGCGATGCCGACCCAGAGGATCCTGGCGTCTCGCCGATCAGGGGGGAACTCGCGGATTTTCCGCCGACCTTGCTGTTGAGCGGGACAAGAGATGCGATATTGAGCGCCACTGCCTCGTTCCATCGCGCATTGCGTCGCGCCGGGGTGGCTGCGGACCTTTTCGTTTACGAGGCGATGCCCCATGCCCACTGGTACACGGTGCATATGCCCGAAGCGCGAGAGGCAATCGACGTAATGGCCGATTTCTTTTTGCGGCACCTCCGGAGTACGTGAATGGAATGCCGTTTCCTGCCAGCCGGACCGGGGATGGAATGATTGTGTAACATGCGCTTGGCGGTGATGAACCTCGCGCAATCTGATTTGTAACGACAGGAGAGATTTTTATGGGCCGACTTTCAGGCAAGGTAGCGATCATCACGGGCGGTGCGCGGGGAATGGGGGCAGCGACCAGCCGCCTGTTCGTGGCCGAAGGCGCCAAGGTCGCCATCACGGACGTGCTGGAAGAAGAAGGCAATGCCCTCGCCGCCGAGCTGGGCGATGCCGCGCGCTTCTATCGCCATGACGTTACCAGCGAAGCGGAATGGGCAGGCATCGTGAAGCAGGTGGAAGCCGATCTCGGCCCGGTGGATGTGCTGGTCAACAATGCCGGTATCCTGATGTTCAAGAGCCTGCTGTCGACCACGTTGGAAGATTACGAGCGCGTGCTGCGGGTCAACCTGATTGGCGAATTCCTTGGCATCAAGGCTGTTGCGCCAGGCATGATCGAACGGGGCAAGGGCTCTATCGTCAACATTTCCTCGGTCGATGGGATGAAGGGTGCAAACGGGCTTTGCGCCTACGCATCGAGCAAGTGGGGCGTGCGAGGCCTGACCAAGGTTGCCACCATGGAACTGGGCCATCGCGGTATCCGCGTGAATTCGGTCCACCCCGGCGGCGTCGACACGGCAATGACCAATTTCGACAGCAGTTCGCGCGACAAGGTCAACGAACGCTTCACCAATGTGCCGTTGCAGCGGGTCAGCGGGCCGGAAGAAGTGGCCGCGGCGTCGCTCTTCCTGGCGAGCGATGAATCGTCTTATCTCGCAGGCGCGGAGATCGTGGTCGATGGCGGCATGACTGTCGGCCAGTACTACGAAGGCTTCCCGGGCGCTCCGGGCGTTCCCGAAGCGTAAGGGCTCCACATTGGCTTGCGGGTGCCGTGCTCCGTTCAATACGGAATACCGGCACCCGGAACCGGTGGGATGGCCGACCTGGATTGCATTGGGGGGATGCCGTGACGGATAATATCGACGATGAAGGTGTGATGCTGGGCGCACGGAAGATTCCGTGGCCTCGCTCCATCAGTGCGGCCGCGGCTGCGGCGCTCCGTGCCAATGCAACGGTGCCCTCGTTGCCTATGCCTCCGGCGTCCGACAAGGAAGCGTGGCGGCAGGCGATCACTCAGGTCGACCGGATCATGGCCGAACATTACTCGGCGCCGGAAGATCCCTCTATCGCGGTTGAGACGGAGAACGTGGCTGGCGTTGCCGCCTACCGGGCGCGGCCGGGTACGGTGGGGGCGGAGGACCGGCGTCTCTATATCGACATTCATGGCGGGGGGCTGGTCTTCGGTGCGGGTGCTTTCTGCCGGGCGGGTGCGGTGCGGCAGGCTGCCTTGCATCGGAGTGAGGTGCTGGCGGTGGATTATCGCATGCCGCCCGATCATCCCTATCCCGCTGCGCTCGATGATTGCCTGGCCGTCTATGCGCATGAAGTCGGGCAAAGGGGCGCGAGCAATATAGTGGTCGGTGGCGGTTCGGCAGGGGGCAATCTCGCGGCGGCACTCATGCTGCGGGCACGCGAGGCAGGCTTGCCGATGCCTGCCGGACTGGTCCTGCTGTCGCCGGAAGTCGATCTGACCGAAAGCGGCGACAGTTTCGAGACGCTGCTGGGCATCGACACCGTGCTCAAATCACGATTGACCGACAGCATCGCGCTCTATGCCGATAGACATGCGCTGGACGATCCCTTCCTGTCACCTCTGTTCGGTGATGTGCAAGATTTCCCGCGCACGCTTCTGCAATCGGGTACGCGGGACCTGTTCCTGTCCAACACCGTGCGCATGTACCGCAAGTTGCGTGAGGCCAATGTCGCGGCGGAACTGCACGTTTTCGAGGCGATGCCGCATGGCGGGTTCTTCGCCGGACCTGAAGATGGCGAAATGGGCCGCGAAATCGCGCGGTTTGTCGCGGACTGCTGGAATTCGTGATAGGGCCGCCTGAAAACAGGCACGACAGATTTACAACGGCACGCAGGTTGCCGCAGTGACAGGAGAGATGACTATGATCCGGATTTCGCTTCCCGAAAGCGACGGGGCGGACCCTTATGGCTATGCTTCGCGCACTCACGCCAGGGAAATCATGGCGGCCGCGAGTGAGTTTTCCAAGGCGGTCTATCAACATTCGCAGCTCCCCCTGCGGGAGTTCGAGGGTGCGCGGTCGCGTATTGCTCAGATCAACGGCTGTATAATCTGCCAGCAGTTCCGCGCCGCGCGTGACGTGCAGGCGATGTTTGCGGCGACCGGTCAGCGCCCGGAGCATCTGGTGTCCGACAACGGTCCCGCACCGGACGAAGAATTCTACGCCGCTGTGCCTGAATGGCGGACGTCGCCCGTGTTCAATCCGCGCGAGCGCCTTGCGATCGAATATGCGGAACGTTTCGCGGAAGAACCGAAGGTCCTGGCTGACGATGAGGATTTCTGGACACGCGCCCATGCGCTTTATTCAGATGCTGAACTTGTCGATCTGTCCCATTGTGTCGCCGCGTGGATCGGGCTGGGGCGTGTTGCCCATGTGCTCGGTTTCGACAGCGTTTGCCTGCCGTTTGCCGAAGCGGCCGAATAAGACGAAGTTCTGAATAATGCCCGTGCCCGATAATCGGCACGGGCATTATTTTTCTCACCGTTACTATTAGAAAATTTCATGGTCCGGAACGGCCATGTCTCTTGCTGTCTCGGAAAAAAATTGCAACATACGTTGTGAATAAACGGCGCGACCGGGAATCGACTAGGAGAGGGCGCTATGGCGCAAAGTGGGAAGGCGGTGGATGGAACCGGGCCGCGCCGCAGGGGGCGGCCGACAGCAGCGGATTCCCGACTGAAGACGGCGCATCTTCTGGCTGTTGCGCGCGATCTGTTCGCGGCCTTGGGCTATCGCGCGGTGACAATGCGCAAGGTTGCGGAAAGGGCGGAAGTTTCCACCCGCACCTTGTATGATCGTTTTCCGGGCAAGCTGAGCCTGTTCGAAGCATGCCTGGATTCCGGGTCGAGTGCCTTCCCCCGCATCGCCTACGATCCGGCGGTGCCTGTGGATCAGACTCTCCACACTTTTGCATCTTCGCTCACACGTACGTTGTCATCCGACAGCAGCGCCAGATTCTCCATCCTCGTTTCGCGCGAAGGTATGGAATTTCCGGAAATCGTTCGCGCGGTGGATGTGCTCCAGCACAAACATCTGGTCTGTCCCATCGCTGAATTTCTGCGGGATGCGGGGCTGGCCGGGGAAGATGGGAAGGAACGGGCGGAACTGTTCCTCGCCATGGTGCTCGCCGAATGGCAGCGCTGTTTCAGTTTCCTCCACCCCTTGCCGAGTGGCGGAGAGATCGAGCGTTATGCGGGAATGGTCGTGAAACTGTTCCTTCATGGCGCACTCAACACAGTGGGAGATAGAGATGAGTGAAGGAAGATTGGCCGGCCGTGCGGCGATGATTACCGGTGCGGCTGACGGTATCGGACATGGTATGGCATTGCGTTTCGCGAAGGAAGGGGCGGCAGTTCTGGTCGCTGACTTCGATGAGGAACGCGGCAGGAAAGTGGCGGAAGAACTGCGCGAGTTGGGCGCAAAGGCTGAATTCTTCCGTTGCGATGTAACGAAGAAGGATGACGTTGTCGGTGCGGTCGCCGCCTGCGTCGACAAGTTCGGCTCGATCGATATCCTGGTGAACAATGCCTATCGAGGCGACGCCATCAGCCGCATAGAGAAAAAAAGCGACGAAGTGTTCGAACGCTGCATGGCCATGTGCCTCTATGCGGCGAAATGGTCGATGGAAGCGGCGCTGCCTCACATGCGGGCGCAACACTGGGGGCGTATCATCAATATCGCTTCGCTCAACGGGGTGAATGCGCACATGGGTTCGGCTGACTACAACGCGGGCAAGGAAGCCCTGCGCGCCTATACCCGCACCGCAGCGCGCGAATGGGCGGGTTATGGCATTTGTACCAATATCATCTGCCCTGCGGCCGTTTCGGCCAGCTATCGCAAGTTCAAGGAGCTCCAGCCAGAGATGGCCGCCGCGACCTCGGCGGCAAATCCGATGGGGCGCATGGGCGATCCGGAAAAGGACATCGGTGGCGTTGCGGTGTTCCTGGCCAGCGAAGATGCATGTTACCTCACCGGCAATACGCTCTTCGTCGATGGCGGATCGCACATCAACGGTGCAGGCTGGGTGCCGGATCTCGGACCGGACAGCTGAACGGAAAATGGGATGGCGGTCAGACCGTTTTGGTCTGGCCGCCATCCACCATCAATGTCTGACCGGTGATATAGGCAGCAGCATCGCTGGCCAGAAATACGGCTGCTGCGCCAATGTCCTTTTCGCAATCACCGATACGGCGCAGCGAAACGCCAGCGAGCTGGGCAGCGTAAGTTTCAGGGTTTTGTTCGGCCCAGGCCTGTACGCCTTCCGAATTGGCGAACGGGCAGATTACGTTGACGCGGATTCCCTTGGGGCCCCATTCGTTGGTCGCGACTTTGGAAATGGCGCGGATCGCTTCTTTCGCGGCGGCATAGGATGCTTGTGTCGGGCTGCCTGAAAAACCGACGCCGCTGCCGAAATTGATGACAGACCCCTTACTTTGCAGAAGATGCGGGTAAGCCGCCTGCATCAGAATGAAAGTCGGCCAGAAACCAGTGTCGAAGGCGACACGGGCATCTGCGACGGTCGTATCCATGAACCACAATTGTCGAGATGCCTGCGCCGCGTTGACCAAGGTGTCGAGCCTGCCGAAGCGTGCGACAGCGGCATCGACAATACTGGGCAGGTCGTCATGCCGGGTCAAATCCATCGGGAAGAAGGCGACTTGTCCAAATGCGCGCAACTCCTCCTCTGTCTCCCGGCCCAGGGTTTCCTCGCGATCGACGATCAGCACACTGGCGCCAGCCTTGACCAGTGCGGCGGCTACGCCTTTGGCCACACCGCGTGCGCCGCCGGTCACGATTGCAGCCTTGCCTTCCAATGTCACAGGCATGCTCCCTCTATATGAAATAGGCGCCGCCGTTGACAGTGACCACGCTGCCGGTGGCGAAGCTGCCGTCCGATCCGGCGAGGAACGCCACTGCGCCAGCGACTTCTTCCGGCTGTGCCATGCGATTCAGCAAACTGTCGCTGGCGACTGCCTGCTTCACTTCATCAGGCAGACCATTGTAGATCGGAGTCTCCGTCGCACCGGGATGGACAGCGTTCACGCGGATACCGCGCCCGGCCAGTTCGCGAGCCATTGACCGGGTCATGCCGACAATCGCGGCCTTGGCGGTGCAATAGGGGATCGGTCCGTTGCCTTGCACGGCGGCGGTGGAGCCAATGTTGACAATCGAGCCGCCAATACCCTCTTGCGCCATCAGGCGCACCGCCGCCCGAGTGCAACGGAAGGTGCCGTTCAGTGTGATGTCCATCACCGCCAGCCATCCGGCATCTTCGCAATGGATCGTCTGATCGATGAACACGTCCTTGCCCTCTGCCTGTTCGGCCTGAGCGGCATAGTATTTGTCCATCCCGTCACCGGGGGCGGACCCGCGTCCGGCATTGTTGACCAGCACGTCGATGCCGCCGAACGCTGCTTTGATCTCAGCGAACGCCTTGTCGACCGAAGCGCTGTCCGTAACGTCGCAGGCCAGGCCGATATGAGGCGACGGCAGGACTTTAGCCGCACCGTCTCCGTTGATGTCGAGCACCGCAACCCGCGCGCCTTCTTCTGCCAGGCGGCGGGCAATGGCCGCGCCGATCCCCTGCGCACCGCCGGTTACGGCGGCACGCAGCCCTTTGAGCCGTTCCATTTGCATTGGTGTTTCCTCTCAGTCTTCGACTTCGGGGCGCCAGGAGACGCCATTGACCTGGGAACCACCGTCGGCGAACAGCGTGTCGCCGCTGACATAGCCGCCGCCTTCACTGGCGAGGAATACGGCTACCGGGCCGATGTCCTTCTGGGAATCGCCGAAGCGTCCGGCGGGAACCTGCGACAGAATTGCTTCGGCCATTTCCGGGTTATGCTCGAAGTATTCCTTGGCCGCCGGGCTGGTCGCTGAAGGACAAATGGTGTTGCAGGTAATCCCGTATGGACCCCATTCGACTGCCGCGGTGCGGGTGAGCGCGCGCATCGCTTCCTTGCTGGCGTTGTAAGCCACGGTGAACATATGGGCATTGACGCCGTTCAGCGAACCCATGTTCACGACACGGCCGTACTTCTGCTTCTTCATGGTCGGGAATGCCGCGCGCATAGCCCAGAACACGGCGTAGTAATTAAGCGCGAACGAGCCTTCCATGTCTTCGTCGGTGTGGTTCTCTATCCGCTTGGGGAAGCTGCCGCCCGCGTTGTTGACGAGAATTTCCAGTCGTCCGAAGCGGTCGACCACGGCCTTGACCATCGCGTCCACCTGATCGCGCTGGGTCACGTCGGTCTTTATGAACATCGCTTCCACGCCATAAGTGTCGCGGAGATATGCGCATTCTTCCTCGCCCTGTTCGGCATTGCGCTGGGCAATTGCGATATGCGCACCTGCCTCTGCCATGGCCCGCGCGACGCCCTGGCCTACGCCCTGACCGCCACCGGTGATGAGCGCCACGCGCCCTTCCAGCATCTTGCTCATTCAAACACCTCTCGTTTTGTTTCGCCGCCGGGATCAGCCCGTGCGGTCAGTTTTCCGTTGCCGTTGGATAATCGGTGTAGCCGCGATGGTCGTCGCCATCGCCGGTGTAGAAGTTGGCCTTGTCCGCCCTGGCCAATGGGGCCCCGGTGCGGAAGCGATCCACAAGGTCGGGGTTGGCAATGAACAGATAGCCGAACGACACGGCGTCGGCCTTGCCTTCGGCCAGAACGGCCTTGGCGGTATCCAGCTTCAACCCGTTGTTTTCGATAACCGGTCCGGACCAGTTGGCCTTGACCATGTCGAGGGAATCGAACCCCTCGTTGGGAATGTGGATCAGATGGCAATAGGCCAGGCCCAGACCATCGACCGCCTTCAACAAGGTGCTGTAGGTTTCCCTAGGGTCGGCGTCGTCCATGCCGTTGAGCTTGATGCCGGGGCAGATGCGAAAGCCGACACGGCCGGGGCCGATCGCCCTGGCCAGCGCTTCCAGCGTTTCGACCACGAAGCGAATGCGATTTTCTGCCGGACCGCCGTATTCGTCAGTGCGCTGGTTGCTGTTGGATGACAGGAACTGCATCGGCAGGTAGCCGCTGGCACAGTGCAGCTCCACGCCGTCGATCCCGGCCCTGCGGGCATTTTCAGCCGCCTTGACATATTCCGCGATCACGCCGGGGATTTCATCCGTTTCCAACGCGCGTGGCATTGCCGTGGCCACTGGCACACCGTCGGGACCGGGAATTGGATCGGGGCACGGGATAGCCGAAGGGGCGATGGTTTCCGCCTCCGGGTCCTTGTTAGCCTGCACGGCAGCGCGGCCGACATGCATCAATTGCATGACGATGCTGCCCCCTTCGGCATGAACGGCATCGGCCACTGCGCGCCAGCCTTCCACTTGCTCCTCGCTGTGAATGCCGGGGGTGCGCCAATAGCCTTTGCCCGCGGGTGAGGGCTGGGTGCCTTCCGTAACGATCAGCCCGGCGCCCGCCCGTTGACGATAATATTCCGCCATCACCGGGGTCGGGACGTCGCCGGGCCCCGCGCGGTCGCGCGTCATCGGCGCCATTACCACGCGGTTTGCCAGTTCCAGATCGCCCAGCCTTACAGGCGAGAAGATGTCGTCGCTCACGCTCAGGTCCTGACGCGGGGCTTGGGCAGGGGATGGCCCCGGCGCATCGTTTCAATGAACTTTTCAAGGGGTGCCGGCTCCGCGACGGGCGCATCGTGTGCCTGGCCATCACGGTCCCAGTATTCCTTCCAGCTGGGAAAGAGATCGTGGAAACTACCGTGGTAAGGCTGCTCCCCGGGCCAGCGCATTTTGCGATCGCCGACAGGCGGCTTGTTGAGATCGGTTGCGTACCAGTAGAGCGGCAGGCGACGACGGAAATACCAGCGTCCGTCGATCCGTTCGTACTTGTCGAAGTACATCATCTGCATGATGACCCATTCCGGCCCGCATTCATGCTCGTTCTTCGAATAGACGACGCCCTGCGCATGGTCGGGATCGTCGAAGTCGATAATGTGTCCGCCGATGTGGTGTGACGTGCCATCGAACTGCATGGAATGGGTTTCGTCGAACCAGTCGCGCAGGTCCTTGCGCCCGGATTTGCCGCCGCCCACGCGCACGTCTTCGGGGAACAGGTTCACCCAGGCATCGGAGTCGCGCATGTCGAGCGCCAGAGAATATTTCGCCGCCAGCTGACGAATCGCATCGAGCGATTCAAGCCTGTCTATCCGTTTCAGCAAGTCTTCCGTTGAACTCATTACCCTCTCCATTCCGGAGCGGCGGGACCACGCCCGGCGCCGCTCTCATTGGCTATTCTTGCCCTTGCTCTGCGATTGCTTTGAATGGCGGAATGGCTCAAAGAAGATGGCAATCAGGATCAAGTATGAAGCATCTTTCCATTCCCGCTCCTCGTCTCGCTTCGATTGCCGTTGCACGGGAATTGCTGTGGTATGTCCAGCGGAACGGCGACGACCCCGAAGCACTGGTACGCCGTGCGGGCCTGTCTCATCCGGCGAAGGCATTGCTCGATCCGCTGTGGACGGGCCAGTTGTCACGTCTCGAATTTTCCGCGCTCTATGCCGAGGCGGTATGGGTGCTCGATGCGCATGCCGCGCGGCAGGAGGGGCGGCCACCGCTGACCAAGCCGGAATTCGATCTGTTTTGTCAGTGCCTGATCAGCTGCCGTACCTTGCGTGACGTCATCGGGCGGGCAACGACATTCGAAGCCATGCTCAATCCGCGCATGGGTATGCTGGAACTGGTTCAGGATGGCGATGTGGCGGAATTCCGCATGGCGACCTTTCGCACGATCCGGAACATCAGTTCGTACGTTTCCGACCTGACCGGCCTTTCGACGCACCATCGCCTGTTCAGCTGGCTGATCGGGGAGGATATTCGCCTGCTTGCCGTGGGCTTTCGCTATTCGCCGTTGGTCAGTCGGGAGTGTGCGGCACGTCTGATGCTCCATCCGGTAATCCATAACGCGGCGGAAAACATGTTTCGTTTCCCGGCCCACTTCCTCGAACGGCCGGTTATGCGCACATCGGCCGAACTTGAACGTCTGCTGGAGAGATTTCCGTTCGATCTGGAACAGATCCTTTCCAAGGAAGCTCCGCTGTCCGAACGGGTCCGGGTGGTATTGCACTCTGCGCTGGCGGCAGGGCAGACCTTGCCGACAGGGGCAGCCATTGCCCGTCAATTCCATCTCAGTACGGCCACACTCAAGCGGCGGCTTGCGGAAGAGGGTTTGACGCTGCTCGATATCAAGAACGCTTGCCGGGGTGATCTGGCGAGGGCCCTGCTCGATGATGGTGGGCTGACGGTGGGCGATATTGCTCAACGGGTCGGGTTCAGCGATTCAGCGACATTCAGCCGGGCTTTCCGTCAGTGGACGGGGCATTCGCCCGGAGCATGGCGTGGGCGAACCCGGATGGTGCCGGATATCTCCATTCAGCACTGACTTTGGTAACTGATTTTTGGGGCAGGCCTGGCTTCCTTGCCATGGATGCGCAACACCTTTCCTGTTTGACGACGCATTCAGGGGTTGCGTCGAAAGGCAAACGACCTGACAAGCGGGGCAGATGAAGCGGCCCGCGATGACGAGGCCGAGACTTGGGAATGAGATAGCCGCGTGGGTGCCAGCGAGACTCGAACATGACTGTGGCCAAAAGGCCAGGTTTCGCGCTGGTGGGAGACTGAAATGGACAAGACGATAGAAGCGCTCCATTCGCAACTGGCGCAGGACGGCCCTCCGCTGTTCTTTCCGGACCCGGAAGTGCCGGCGGTTTTCAATTTCGATCAAGGGCTGGCTGCGCCCGAAACTTTCCCGCGCGAGGATTTGCTGCGGATTGCCCGGCTGGTGCTCGACCGGGACGGCGCGGATGCGCTGGATTATTTCGATCCCGACACCGGTTATGAGGAACTGGTGTTCGGATACCGGCGTCTGCGGGAACGGCTCTCGGAACGGATCGCTGCAACGCAGGGACCAGTGCTGGGGGCAGAGGGGATTATCCTCGCCTCCGGGTCGGTCCAGGGCATTGCGCTGGCCGTCAACGGGTTCGTGAACCGGGGGGATGTGGTGTTCGTGGAAGGGGCGTCTTTCCCTTACGCGCTGCGCTACATGGACATGGCCGGGGCAGAGGTACGGGCCGTGCCGGTGGACGATCAGGGCATGGACACTGCCGTGCTCGAACGGATGATCGCAGAAGCTGAGAGCGAAGGGCGAACGGTGAAGATGGTTTACACCATCCCGACGTTTCAGACGCCCACCAACAGCGAAATGTCGCTTCCCCGGCGTAAACATCTGATGGACTTGCTGCGGCGGCATGATTTCATTCTTGTCGAGGATAACGTTTATGGCGACCTGCGTTTTGCGGGGGAGCCATTGCCGACCCTGTTGAGCATGGACGATACCGGGCGGGTCATACAGTGTGGCAGCTTCAGCAAGATCGTGGCCCCGGCACTGCGGATGGGCTGGATGGCGGGGGATCCGCGTGCAATCGCGGCGCTCGCGGCAGTGCGGCAGGATCTCGGCGTCTCGCAGTGGACTGCGCGTATTCTGGCGGAATTCCTGAGTCAGGGTTTGCTCGATCCACATCTGGAACGCGCCAATGCGGTTTACCGGTCCAAGGCAAGAGTGGCGGTTGATGCGGTTCGCGAACATTGCGGCGACTTCGTACGGTTTAGCGAGCCGCAGGGATCTTTCTATCTCTGGCTCGAAATCGACGACAGGATCGATTGGGAACGCGCCGCCACGCTGGCGGCAAAGGAAGGCATCTTCTTCCGCCCCGGTGAACGGTTCACGACGGGGAACGATGACCGGCAGTTTCTGCGGCTCGCCTACAGCCATGTGGGCGAGGATGTCATTGCCAGCGGCATTGCCCGTCTGGGCCAGATTTTGAAGGAATGTGCGTGATGAATGATGGTGCTTTCACTCTTACCTCTGCGCAGCAGCAATTTCTCGATACGGCGCTGACATCCGGTTATTCCGCGTGGTGCGGTGTCACCGTGGAGGAATTGGGGCCCGGTCATGCCCGCCTGGCGTTCCGGCCGCGTGAAGAAATGCTCACGCCGTGGCAGACGCTCAACGGTTCGGTGATGAACAGCATTGTCGAGATACCCTCGTTCGTCGCCCTTGTGACGGAACTGGCCGAGCACGAGTTGCCCGTTACCAGCGACATTTTCATTCAGCATGTCCGTCCGATGCCGGGCGATGCGGATTATGCCCTGGAAGGCAGAGTGCTGCGCAAGGGCAAGTCGATGGCGTGGACGGAGGTTACGGCCTCCGTCGGCGGCAAGGCTGTCACATACGCGCGTATTACGAAAAGTATTGTGGGGCGGAAATAGATCGCACCTCGACGATCGTGGAACGGAACCGAAGGAAGATCGATGGCAAAGCCGATCAATTGCCGCTTGCGCCTGGCGGGGCATCTCGGCCTGCGCAGCCCCGATGGCCCGCTGTTCGCCCACAGCGCCCGTTCGCGTGCGCCGCTTGATCAACTCGATTATCTCGCGGAAACGGGGTTTGCCGGGGCATTCGATGTCTTCCTCAAGCTGCGGTCGGCTGAAGAACAGACGGAGCTTGGTGCGCGAATGGCGGATCTGGGCCTCTCAGCAGGCACATTCAACAACGATCTCGCCCACTGGGATCAGCCGCTATGGAGTCGTGACGATGCAGAGGCGAAAGAACTCATTCGCGCCAGCATAGAGAGCAGTACCGCTGCCGCCGGACGTGTGGGCGGCGGCATGGCGGTCTGTGTGACCGGCATCGATTCCGACTGCCCGAGAGAGACGCAGATCGAAACGATGATCGCCAACCTGCGCGCTGTGGCAACGCTTGCCGGCGATGCGGGCCTGATGCTGATGATCGAACCGGTTGCGCCACAATGGATACCAGGCCTGCTGGTGGACAATCTGGCCGATGGCGCGGCTATTGTCCGTGCGGTGGACAGTCCTGCGGTGCGCCTGCTGTTCGATGTCGGGCATCTCGCCATGATGGGCGAAGAAATCGTACCGGCCATGGTCGCGCATTGGGACATCATTGGCGGCATACAGGTGGCCGATGTGCCCGGGCGAGTGGAGCCGGGCGCGGGCGAGCTCGATTGGGAACCGATATTCAGCGCGATTGCCGATCATGGCTACACCGGATTGGTCGAAATCGAGCTGCTGACCGCAGAGGATAGCGCGGCGGGTGAGGAAAACCTCGTTGCGAACCTGCGGGCGATCGACAAGGCATTGGAGGAAAAATACGCATGACGATTACTCACCAGATGATCGAGACGAACGGCATCAAGCTGCATGTGGCCAGCATGGGTGAAGGGTTGCCGGTGGTGTTCTGTCATGGCTTTCCCGGGCTCTGGTACAGCTGGCGGCATCAGATGGCTCCCGTCGCCGAAGCGGGCTTTCGGGCCATTGCTGTCGATCAGCGAGGCTATGGCCAATCGGATCGGCCAGTGGAGCCGATCGAATACGATGCGAACAAGGTAATGGACGATATGCTCGGCCTGCTCGATGCGCTGGGCGAGGAAAAGGCAGTTTTCGTCGGCCACGACTTCGGTGCGCAGCAGGTTTGCAATCTGGCCGTTCGGCATAGTGACCGGGTGGCCGGGGTCGTCATCATGGCATGTCCGTATGATTTCGATCTGGCGGGCCGGGCCGGGCAGGGCAGTGCAGCCTCTGCCGAAGATCGGGGCATGGAATGGGGCGGCGGAATGCGCCCGAGCGAGGCTTTCGCCCTGGCGGCGAAGGAGCATTTCCTGCACCTCCATTATTTCCAGGCCATTGGCCCGGCCGAGCGGGAACTGGGCGCACAGCCCGCCGAAATCCTCAAGCGGTTGTTCTGGGCGCTGAGCGGCGGCGGCGATTACAAGGATTACGTCAATCATCCGTCCGAAGGGACCGGGTATCTGGACGTTCTGTCGCCTGCGCCCGATTTGCCATGGGACTGGATGAGCGAGGCCGACTTTCAATACTACGTTGATGAATTCACGCGTCTGACGCCGGAGCTGTCATTCATCGGTGGGCTTAATTCTTACCGGATGGCAGATCGCAACTGGGAACTGGGCGAACCGTGGGCGGATGCCGATATCGAAGTGCCTGCGTTGTTCATTTCCGGGGCGGACGATATCGTGCTCAAGATGATTGCGCCTGACGCACTCGATATCATGCGCCGTCGTGTGCCGGATTTGCGCGGTGTGGCGCTGATCGAGGGGGCTGGCCACTTCGTGCAGATGGAGCGTCCGAAAGAAACCACCCGGGCCCTGCTGGATTTCCTCGCCACATTGTAACAGGCGGCTGGGTCAGACCCCGAACCCCGCGGTGATGAAGGCGAGCAGCCTTGCAAGCAATGCTTCGCGGTCATCGGGCGCGCATTGCCCATCGGACAACAGCGCGAGCCGTTCATAATCGGCCGCGCTGTTGTGGTGCAGCACGCCGAGGGTGAAATGGAGCCGCCAGAGGATTTCCTCGCGGCTCACTTCGGGAAGTGCGCTTTCCAGAGCGGTGGCGAAACGCCGCAGATGGCGGACATCGGCGCGGATGATTTCGCGGACTTCGGAAGGGCCCTCGCGGCGGGCACGGTTGAGGTAAGTCAATGCGGTTCGCCGTTCGTCGCTGCTCCACAGCGTTGGCGGTTCGATCAGGGCGCGGAGGATCGTGCGGGCGCTGACGGGTTTTTGCGCCAATGCGGCACGCAACATCGCCTGCCGTTCCCGATTCAACTCTCCTGCGCGGGTGCGAAAGATTTCCAGCAGCAACTCGTGCTTGGAGCGATAGTGATAGTTGATTGCGCCAAGATTGACTCCGGCCCGCGCGGTGATGTCGCGTGAGGATACGGCGTCAAACCCCCGCTCGGCCACAAGTGCTTCCGCCGCAAGGAATATGCGCGTGCGGGCATTTGCCTCCGCAGGCGGGCTGTCCGGCTGGCGGCTGCGTTTTGCCGCTTTGTTTTCATTCATGGCATTCGCCCATCTCGTAGCCCTAGCATTGCCATCAGAGGTTGACACGACTCGGATAAATCTCAAACAAGTGTTTGATACGAGTGTTGGGGATAATAATGAAGGCTGTAATCTGCCGGAGCTTCGCTCCCGTCGAAGAGTTGGATATTGGTGAATTTGCCGCGCCGGAGCCTGGCGCAGGCGATGTGCTGATCGAAGTCAGTGCCGCCGGGGTCAATTTCCCCGACGGCCTGATGGTGCAGGGAAAATATCAGACGAAACCGGACCTGCCCTTCGTCCCGGGCAGCGAACTGGCCGGGATTGTGAAAGCCGTGGGTGCGGACGTGCGTGGAATTACCCCTGGAACCCGCGTCGCGGCTTTCAGCGGCATCGGCGGCTTTGCGGAACTGGCGGCCGTCCCGGCCGCACAGGTTTTCGCTCTGCCTGAAAAGGCTGATGTGGTGACCGCATCCGGCATCCTCATCACCTATGGCACCTCATATCACGCGCTCAAGGACCGGGCCGGGTTGCAGGCTGGCGAGACTTTACTGGTTCTCGGTGCGGCAGGGGGCGTAGGGCTCGCTGCGGTGGAACTGGGCGCGCTGATGGGCGCACGGGTGATCGCCGCCGCATCGACGCCTGAAAAGCTGGCACTGGCGCGCGAATATGGCGCGGCCGAAACGATTGACTATGCAAACGAGGATTTGCGGGGCCGGATAAAGGAACTGACCGGAGGCAAGGGCGTGGATGTCGTCTACGATCCGGTCGGCGGCGATATGACGGTGCCTGCGATCAAGGCGCTGGCCTGGGGCGGGCGGCACCTCGTGATCGGCTTCGCTGCGGGCGACATTCCTCAGATTCCAGCCAATATGCTGCTGCTGAAAAGCGCGGCAGCAGTGGGGGTTTTGTGGGGCAATTCACTGCGTGCGGATCCTGTGCACCACGCCGGGAACATCGCTCAGCTGATGGAGTGGCTGGCCGAAGGAAAGATTTGCCCGGCCATCGATGCGGTATTTCCGTTCGATCAGGCAATCGAAGCAATCAATCATGTCATGGAGCGGCGTGCGCGAGGCAAGGTGATCCTGTCCGTGAAAGCCGAAGGAGAGAATAAATGAGCGAGATGGTCACATTCCGCACGGACGGAGCGATTGCGGAGGCCGTAATCGACAATCCACCAGTCAACGCGACTTCTGCGGGGGTGCGTCAGGGGCTGGCCGATGCGATTGAGCGTTTTGCAGGCGATCCGGCCCTGAAAGTAATGATCGTGCGTTGCGAAGGGCGTACTTTCGTCGCGGGCGCCGACATCAAGGAATTCGGCAAACCAATGGTCGGGCCCAATCTGACCAAGGTTATCGAAATGCTTGACGCTCTCGAAAAGCCGACCGTCGCGGCGGTGCATGGCACGACGCTGGGCGGTGGTTTCGAACTGGCGCTTGCCTGCCATTATCGCATTGCCGATCCGGCCACGCGATTCGGCTTTCCGGAGGTCAAGCTGGGCCTTTTGCCCGGAGCGGGCGGTACGCAACGTACGCCGCGCCTCGCGGGCCTTGCTACCACTATCGACCTTGTCACGACAGGGAAGCAGATCAACGCCAGAAAGGCGTTGGATAGTGGACTGGTCGATCGGATCGCGGAAGGCGATTTGGCAGAGGCGGCCCGGGCCTATGCGAAGGAACTGGCGGAATCGAACGCCCCTGCGCGCAGCGCCGGGACTTTGCCGATGCCTGAGGATGATCCGGCGCTGTTCGAGGAATCCCGCAAGACCATTGCGAGGAAAATGCGTGGCCAGCCAGCGCCGCTACTGGCGCTGGAAGCCATTCGGCTTGGCTATGACATGCCCTTCGCGCAGGCTCTGGAACGCGAATATGCAATGTGCCTGGAGGCGATTTCTTCTCCGGAATCCAAGGCGCTGCGCCATGTGTTCGCGGCGGAGCGCCAAGTGGCGAAGGTACCCGGCCTGGCAGCCGATATCGAACCGCGCAAGGTCGATAAGGCAGGTGTTATCGGTCTGGGAGCCATGGGCCGTGGAATCACCATGGCGATTGCGGGTGCAGGGATCCCGGTGACTGCAGTCGCTCTCGATGAAGAGCATCTTGCTAAGGCGATGGGCGCGATCGAGAAGATGTGGGGTTCGTCGGTCAAGAAAGGCCGGATGAGCCAGGAACAGATGGATCGCCAGATGGCGCTGATTACACGCAGCACCAATCCGGCGGATCTTGCGGACGTCGACCTCGTGATCGAGGCGGTGACCGAAGATATCGACATCAAGAAGGTGGTGTTCGCTGAATTGGGCAAGGTCACCAGACCGGGCGCTATCCTTGCCAGCAACACGTCTTTCCTCAACATCGACACGCTGGCTGATGCTTCGGGCCGTGCCGAGGATGTGTGCGGCATGCACTTCTTCAATCCGGCGCATGTCATGCGGTTGCTGGAAAATGTGCGGACCGCGCGAACCGCCCCCGATGTGGTTGCAACCATCATGAATTTCGGCAAGCGGATCAAGAAGTTGCCGGTTCTTTCGGGCGTATGCGATGGCTTCATCGTCAACCGGATGCTGTCCAAGCGGTCGCGCGAAGGCTTCTTCCTGGTTGAGGAAGGCGCATCGCCGGAGGCGATCGACAAGGTCGTCCTGTCGTTTGGTTTCCCGATGGGGCCCTTTGCCCTGGGCGATCTTGCCGGGCTTGACGTGCAGGCCGCTGCTCGCAAATCGCGCGCGGCTACTGCGTCTGCGCGCGAATTGCGGGCCGACTTCGTGGAACAGATGGTTGCCGCCGGAAACCTGGGGCAGAAAACCGGATCGGGCTGGTACGTCTATGACGAGAACCGGAAGGCCAGCCATAACCCGGAAACGGACAAGATGATCGCGGCCCATGCCGAAAAGCACGGACTGAAGTTGCGCGAGATCGGAGAGGAGGAAATCCTCCAGCGCCTGATCTACGCCATGGTCAACGAAGGGGCAAAAATCCTGGGCGAAGGGGTCGCGCCGCGTCCGCATGAAATCGATGTGGCGATGATCAATGGTCTGGGTTTTCCCGCAACGACCGGAGGGCCGATGTTCTGGGCCGATCAGATCGGCTTGGATAAGGTGCTGGCCACGATTGAGAAATTCCGCGCCGAACAGGGCGACGAGTATTGGACACCTGCGCCGCTGCTGGTTGAGCGGGCGAAAGAAGCGAAGGGGTTTTACGCATGAGCGGCAATATCGGTTTCGACCACAGCCCGCGGACGGCCGACCTGCTGGCGCGGCTGCGTGCCTTCATGGACGAGCATATCTACCCGAACGAGAAGCTCTATTACGAGCAGCTCAACGAGGGAGATCGCTGGGGTCACATCCCCCTGATCGACGAATTGAAGGAGAAAGCGCGCGCAGCCGGGCTGTGGAACCTGTTCCTGCCCGAATCCGAGCTGGGTGCGGGTCTCACCAATCTGGAATATGCCCCGTTGTGTGAAGAAATGGGGCGGGTTCATTTCTCGCCGGTCGTGTTCAACTGTGCCGCGCCTGACACCGGCAACATGGAAACGCTGGAACGGTTCGGCACCGAAGAACACAAGAAGCGGTGGCTGGAACCGTTGCTGGACGGCAAGATCCGTTCCGCCTTCGTGATGACGGAACCCGCCGTGGCATCATCGGACGCGACCAATATCCAAAGCTCGATTGTCCGTGATGGCGACGAATATGTCATCAACGGACGCAAATGGTGGATTTCCGGTATCGGAGAACACAATTGCGAATTGCTCATCTTCATGGGCAAGACCGACCCGACTGCCGAGAAGCACAAGCAGCAATCGATGATCCTGATACCGCGCGATACGCCGGGAATTACGGTGCTGCGCCCGATGAGCGTGTTCGGCTATGACGATGCGCCGCATGGTCACATGGAGATGGTGTTCGACAATGTTCGCGTGCCCGCCTCCAACATGCTGCTGGGCGAAGGCCGCGGGTTCGAAATCGCTCAGGGCCGCCTCGGGCCGGGGCGCATCCATCACTGCATGCGCATGATCGGTATGGCCGAACGTGCCTTGGAAGCGATGTGCAAGCGGGTGAAGGGCCGCGTTGCATTCGGCAAGCCGCTGGCGGAACAGGGCGTGATTATCGAACGCATCGCGGAATCGCGCATTTTGATCGATCAGGCACGACTGCTGACTCTCCACGCTGCGCATCGCATGGACACCGTGGGGAACAAGGCCGCCAAGGCGGAAATCGGAATGATCAAGGTGGCGGCCCCCAATATGGCCTGCCGGGTTATCGACTGGGCGATTCAGGCTCATGGCGCTGCGGGTATCAGCCAGGATTTCTTCCTGGCCGAATACTATGCCCACGCGCGCAAGATCCGTTTCGCCGATGGTCCGGATGAAGTGCACCGGTTCCAGATCGGCCGTCTGGAGCTCGCCAAGCATGGCTGACGAGACGCCCGACCGGTTCCGGCTGGATCTTACGCGCCTGGCTCCCTGGTTGCGTGAACGTTTTCCGGAACTGGCGGGCACTATGGAAGCGCGCAAGTTCGATGGCGGGCAATCCAACCCGACTTACGCGATTCTGGTCGATGGCCACCCACGAATGGTCTTGCGCAAAAAGCCGCCTGGCGTGCTGCTGCCTTCGGCGCACGCAGTGGAGCGCGAATATCGCGTAACGGCCGCTCTTGCCGGGACTGGTGTGCCGGTCGCGAAGCCGCTGGCGCTGTGTGAAGACCCGGAAGTGGTCGGAACGCCGTTCTTCGTCATGGAACATGCCGCAGGCAGAAATTTCTGGGATGCCCGCCTGCCCGGTATGACCCAACGTGACCGTGGGGCGATTTACGCGGAGATGATCCGTGTGCTTGCGACGCTCCATGCGGTCGATCCGGTAGCAGTCGGGTTGAGCGATTTCGGCAAGCCGGGCAACTATTTTGCCCGTCAGGTGGCCCGCTGGACCAGACAATACCGCGCGACCGAGACGCAAACGATTGAAGCGATGGATCGCCTGATCGAATGGCTCCCCGCCAACGATCCAGGGCTGGAGGAAAGCCGGATCGTCCATGGCGATTTTCGCAACGACAACCTGATTTTCCATGCAGAGCGGCCGGAAGTGATTGCTGTACTCGATTGGGAATTGTCGACGCTGGGGCATCCGCTCGCCGACCTGGCTCAGCATGTCATGGCCTGGCGCGTGACGGCCGAGGGATATCGGGGCCTGGCAGATTCCGATTTGCCCGCCTTGGGCATCCCGGAAGAGAATGCATATCTGGGGCTTTACCGGCAGCACACGGGCGGCCCGCCGATAGACCCCGATCATTGGCGTTATGCCCTGGCCTTCGCGATGTTCCGCAATGCCGGCATCCGCCAGGGTGTCTATAAACGTGCCCTTGAAGGGAACGCATCCAGCGATGCAGCCAAGGTTCACGGTGCGAGAGCGGCGGAAATCGCCGCTCTCGGCTGGCGGATCGCCTGCGGAGATGACAATGCTCATCTCCAGGCAGAGTAGCCCGGTGGGCTAGCGCAGGTCGTCGGGTCCGGCGCCGATGATGGCCGGGTCACCTGAATGGGTGGCCCAAAGGGAATCGCGCCGGACGATGCGCCAGCCTTCCGGGCGGCGCATCCATTGATCGACATATTCCCCGTTGGAATCGACAACTGGCCCGGTGTGATCGTCCACGCGCTGATGCCGGGCCTGCACGTAGGCGCGACTGGTCGCACGGTCACCGTCAACGTCGATCAGGATGCTGCCGAGCAGGTGCTGGGTCCCGCCGCACTTGTCGAGAAAGCTCCTCATCAGAGTGCGCAAGGTTTCTATTCCTTGCTGTTCCCCGCCGGTGCCATAATCGAAAGTGAGGTCGTGCGCGAAGACATCGCCGAGATCGTCCCAGCTCTTGGTGTCGAGAATTCGCGCGAAACGGGAAAGACCGCGCGTAATTTCGCGTTCGTCCAGCAGGGCTTGCAGTGTCTGGTCCATTATGCCGGCTCCACTTTGCTGGCGTGGACATCGACGACGAACATCCGGGTCGCGCCGCGATCCAGAAAGTTTTCTTCGTCGGCCGCAATCCTGGCCGCCACGTCCGGTTCGGCGGAACGGGCGAGGAAGCGCTGGTGTGCTTCCTTGTCCTTGAGGCAGATCTCCGTGACGACATCGACATCCGATGCTGTGCCGTTCGCGGCAGTGAATGCGCCCTCCTCCTGAAAGAAGTTACGGCGGTATTCGATGATGTCGGGCAAAAGGCTCAAAATCAGCGGAGCGTGGTTCTTCTCGTAATATTCGATGAACTGCTCACGCGTAAGATCGGGCTTCCGCTTCAGCAGAGCTATGCATTTGATCATGGTTTCACTCTCCGTGGTCTATTCGGCATCAACGCGGAGACGCGTAAGCCGGATTTCGGCGATGCGCCATTCGCCTTCAAGTCGCATATAGCGTTCATGATAATGGCCATATCCGTGCATCCTGCGGAACGGGAGGGAGGAATTTTCGGCAGGCCACAGCTTGTCCTCCATCGCCCAAACCCCGTGCGCTGTATCCGGCGATTCCACAGTGATTTCCGGCATATGCCCGTGATGGACAGTCACGACATCCTGCAGGATCGGTGCGAGTTTCGCCACGTAGGCTGCGGCACCGTGCGTCAACTGGCTGTCGTCGTTGCCGCCAGTTGCCGCGCGGAAATCGGCCACCAGATCGGGTGCGAACACGGCTTCCAGGCCGGCCCAGTCCTTCATGTCCATGCAACGGAAATAGCGCGCCTTGAGTGCGCGGATTTCCTCCACCGCTTCGAGCTTGTCGAGCCTGTCCATCGCTGTCCTCTCCGAATATATGGCTTTGGCCGCGTTCGGTGCGACCAGCACGTTCTTGCGGGTTTGATATGGGCCAATGAACCTGCTGTCCATTGTTCTAGCGCCTTGACGCACGCCTTCGTGGGCGAAAGGATCGGTTTGCACTTGCACAAGGATGTGCCGACATGGCTTTGACGAAAGCGTTCCGGAGGCGGCTTCCTTGGGTGATCGCCGCAGGGTTGATCGTGTTTGCTCTTGCTGCCTGGCTGGTGCTGGGCGCCGGGGCCACTGCTGTCGAAACCGCGGAGGTGGAACAGGGCCCGGCGGTCGAGCTGGTCTATGCCACGGGTTATGTCGAGGCGCGCCGTCCGGTATCCGTTTCGGCGCGGCTGACCGCACCCGTCCGGCAGGTTCTGGCCGAAGAAGGGGCTCGCGTGAACAAGGGGCAGGCGCTCATCCTGCTCGACGATGCAGAACAACGTGGCCTGTTGGCGCAGTCCGAAGCGCAGGCGCGCGGGGCAACCTTGGCCGAACAGCGGGCTGTCAGCCTGTTCCGGCAAGGCTGGGTGACGCGAGCCGCGCGTGACGAGGCCGTGGCAGCGGGCCAGGCCGCGCGCGCTTCTGCCGCCGCTCTGCGTGCCCGTCTGGATCAGACGACCGTGCGTGCGGGAATTTCCGGCGTAGTGCTTAAACGCGATGTCGAACCGGGCGATCTGGCGACGCCGGGCAAGGAATTGATGCAGTTGGGCGATCCCGGCAGCGCGCGGGTGACTGCCACAGTGGACGAACGCGACATTCCGCGCGTTCAGGTCGGCCAGAATGTACTCATGTCGACTGATGCCATGCCCGGTAAGGTGATCCGGGGGCAGGTGACGGAAATCACGCCGGGTGGTGATCCGACCCAGCGTGCCTTTCGTGTGCGGATCGGATTGGATGACGCATCGGCGCTACCGTTCGGGCTTACGCTGGAAGTCAATATTGTCACCGGGCGCCACGACAAGGCCCTGCTGGTCCCGGTCGGGGCGGTCGATAGTGGGCAGGTGTGGCTGGTAAAGGATGGCCGTGCCGTGGCGCGTAAAGTCGGCATCGGCATAGAAGGTGCGGAAAAGGTTGAGATCCTGTCCGGCCTTGCCGTGGGGGACAGGGTTGTCGTCAATCCGCCCGATGGGCTGGAGGATGGTGACAGGGTTCGCCCATGATCGGGCGCTTCGTCTTTCTCGTTTCTATCGCTTTGCGCCATCTTTTGCGCCGACGCCGACAGACGGTAGTCGCTGTCAGTGGCGTTGCGGTAGGCGTGGGGTTTTTTCTTGCCGTTTCGGCACTGATGGTCGGCAGCCAGAACGATTTCGTGGATCAGTTGATCGAGTCCGCACCGCATATCATCGTGTCCGATGAACTGCGCAGTCCATCTCCCCAGCCTGGAGCGAGGGTCTTTGGTGACGGTGCGGTGGACTTGCACGGTTATAAAGTTCGCACTGAAGTGCGAGGGATCAAGGACTGGTCGGCGATCGTGGCGGCGGCTGACGCCATCCCCGGAGCGCTCGCCTCGCCCAGTCTGACTGGCGGTGTCACATTGCGGCTGGGTGGCCATGAAGAAGCCTTGGCGATAGTCGGCGTCGAGCCTGAGATCGAAACGCAGATCAGCACGATCGAGGATCAGCTGCGTGTCGGACGCCTGCGGGACCTGGAGAAGGTTCAGGGCGGGATTATCATCGGGGAAGAACTGGCCTCGCGTCTGGGCGTCAATGTCGGTGATATCGTCGCTGCCAGCACATCGACTTCGAAAGCGCGGTCGATGCGGGTCGTTGGCCTGTTCAAGAAAGGACAGGCGCAGCTTTCCTCCAACAGTGGCTACGTTCTTCTGCGCGAGGCGCAGTCGATGTTGGGCCGTCCGTTCATCATCAATCGTATCGGTATCCACCTGTCGGACCCCTATGCGGCAGAACGTGTCGCTGCGCGGCTGGAGCAGCGGTTCGGATACAAGGCAGAGAGCTGGCAGGAGCGGTCGTCCGAATTCCTGTCGCTGCTCGTAACGCGTAACGTGATCATGTATTCGGTCGTTTCAGCGATCCTGCTGGTGGCGAGCTTTGGTATCTATACAGTTGTTTCGAACAGTGTTTCGGACAAGCAGCGGGATATTGCCATCATGCGGTCCATCGGCTTTTCCGAACGTGACCTGCAACTGATCTTCGTGATCGAAGGAATAGTGCTGGCCGCAATCGGTGTGGTGGCGGGCTGGATGCTTGGCTATCTCCTGATGGAGATACTGGGCTCTCTGCGCTTTCCCATTGCAGGGGAAGAAGAAAGCATCCCGCTCGACCGTGGACCACGCCAATATGCGATTGCGGCGGGGGCATCGTTTCTTGCCGGTGTGGTCGCCGCCTGGTTGCCCGCCCGCAAGGCTTCGCGGGTGGACCCGGTCGATATCCTGCGAGGTGCGGTATGACCGGCATCCTCGAGGCTCGCGGTCTCGGGCGTACTTTGCCGGGCGAACGGCCGATCACGCTGGTGAAGGGAGTCGACCTCGCGATCGAGCCCGGTTGTTTTACGGCGATTGTCGGGCCTTCGGGCTGCGGCAAGTCGTCGTTGCTGTATCTGCTGGGTCTGCTGGACCGGCCGACTGAGGGCGAACTGCTGTTCGAAGGGCGGGAAATGAGCGGGTTATCCGGTGACGAGCGAGCGCGTGTCCGCCTCGAGCGCTTCGGTTTCGTCTTCCAATTCCACTTCCTGTTACCTGAATTCACCGCGCTGGAAAACGTCATGATCCCGATGCGGCGGCTGGGTCGGCTGGATGGCGAGGAAACGAAGGCCAGAGCACTGGCCTTGCTGGCGGAGATGGGGCTGGAAGGGAAAGAGGGCAAGACGCCTGACAAGCTGTCTGGCGGAGAGCGTCAGCGGGTGGCGATTGCGCGCGCCCTGGCCAATGATCCGGTGCTCATTCTTGGCGATGAACCGACTGGTAATCTCGATAGCCACAACAGTGCTCGCGTAGTCGAAACTCTCCTTGCTCTCGCTCATGAGGAAGGGCGCGCGATTGCCTGCGTGACGCACGATCTCGATATTGCGGAGCGGGCGGACATCAGAATCGAAATGCTCGACGGGAGGGTGGAACGGATCGTCGACAATCGAGATACGGGCAGGGCACCAAACGCGTAAACTGTTACGAATCTGCGCCAGCGGCAACTTGCCATTCATCCCGCCATCCCTACATTGGCGGGACATTATCTAGGACGGCGAACATGAGTGACAGGCAAGAGCCTAACGGCAACCCGAATCCTTGGGCAAAAAGCCTTCTGGTATGGGGCGGGATTTTCCTTGCCTTGCTGCTTATCGTTTCGATGTTCGGGGCGGGAAGCCAGCCCAGCGGCGTACAGATCCCCTATTCCGACTTCCGTGAGAAGGTTGCCGAAGGCAGCGTGAGCAAGGTTGAAATCGGGGAAGACCGCATCACCGGCATGCTCAAGAACGACCAGCCGTTCACGACTGTTCCCGTTCCGGGCGATACCAGCCTGCCGAAATTGCTGGAAGACAACGATGTCCAGTTTGAAGGCAAGGCCACCGAACAGCCTAACCTCCTGCTCTACATTCTCGTCCAGTCGCTGCCCTTCCTGCTGATTCTCGGCGTGGCTTTCTTTGCGCTCCGTCACGTTCAGAAAGGTGGCGGGTCCGGTGCGATGGGTTTCGGCAAGTCGAAGGCCAAGCTGCTGACCGAACGGCAGGGCCGGGTTACGTTCGCGGATGTCGCAGGCATCGACGAAGCGCGTGAGGAACTGCAGGAAATCGTCGAATTCCTGCGCGACCCACACCGCTTTTCAAAGTTGGGTGGGCAAATACCGAAGGGTGCCTTGCTGGTGGGTAGCCCGGGCACGGGCAAGACCTTGCTCGCCCGCGCGATCGCGGGTGAGGCAGGCGTGCCGTTCTTCACCATTTCCGGTTCGGACTTCGTTGAAATGTTCGTCGGCGTGGGTGCTTCACGCGTCCGCGATATGTTCGAACAGGCCAAGAAGAATGCGCCGTGCATCGTCTTTATCGACGAAATCGACGCGGTGGGCCGCCATCGTGGCCATGGTCTCGGCAACTCCAACGATGAACGCGAACAAACCTTGAACCAGCTTCTGGTTGAAATGGACGGGTTCGAAGCGAACGAGGGCATCATCATCATCGCCGCGACGAACCGTCCCGATGTGCTGGACCCTGCATTGCTGCGTCCGGGCCGGTTCGACCGGCAGGTCGTGGTGCCGGTGCCCGATATTGACGGGCGCGAGCAGATCCTGACCGTTCACATGAAGAAGGTTCCGCTGGCGCCGGATGTCAATGCGCGCACCATCGCGCGCGGCACGCCGGGGTTCTCCGGTGCCGACCTCGCCAATCTCGTCAACGAGGCGGCTCTGCTGGCCGCGCGGCGCAACAAGCGACTTGTTGCGATGCAGGAATTCGAAGACGCGAAGGACAAGGTCATGATGGGGGCGGAGCGTCGCTCCATGGTCATGACCGATGATGAGAAGAAGATGACCGCTTATCACGAGGCGGGGCATGCGCTGGTCTCGATCAATGAGCCTGCATCTGATCCGATCCACAAGGCGACGATCATCCCGCGCGGTCGTGCATTGGGCATGGTCATGCGCCTGCCGGAACGTGACAATTATTCGTACCACCGGGACAAGATGCTTGCGAATCTCGCCGTCAGCATGGGCGGGCGCGTGGCGGAAGAGATCATCTTCGGCCATGACAAGGTTTCGTCGGGCGCGTCTTCAGATATCCAGTATGCTACTGGCCTTGCCCGCAACATGGTCACCAAGTGGGGCATGTCGGACAAGCTTGGCCCTCTGCAGTATGAGGAGCATCAGGAAGGCTATCTCGGCATGGGTGGTTCGCAGCGTCTGATGGCATCGGATGAAACGAACAAGCTGATCGATTCGGAAATCCGCGGGCTGGTCGATACGGCTCACGCCCAAGCGACCGAAATCCTGAAAAGTCAGGAAGACAAGCTGCACCTGCTTGCACAGGCTTTGCTGGAGTATGAGACGCTGAACGGCGAGGAGATCGACGAGCTGCTCAAGAGCGGCAAAATCGACCGGCCTGAAGAGCCCAAGGGGCCGGCTGCAATTCGCCCCGTCCACGGTTCCGCCATTCCCAAAGCGGGCAAGCGTTTCAGTGGTGGGCCCGGAGGCGCGGCACCTCAGGGTGTCTGAAGCGAAGCATCACGGCCTCTTCTTCTGGGAAGCGGGTAATTACGGGAAAGCAAATCGGATCGGGTACGCGCCCGGTCCGATTTGCACCTCAGCCTTTTGCTTTCGATACCTTGGCCAGCTTCTGTTCGATAGCCAGCCATAGCTTCGAGAAACCGGCCCCGGCCGGGCTATTGGGTGCGAATGCCCCTACCGGGCATTGCCGTACGGCGCATTGTTCTACCGCACTGGCATACGGGATCGCGGGCCAATCGGGATTGGCGTCGCGCGCCTGACGGTGAAGGGTGCGCCGCATGTCGAGCATGGAATGCACCGGCAAGATAGGCGGGTGGCCTTTCCCGTCAGCCTGCACCTGTGCCACCACAAGTTCCAGAGCGCGCGCGGACAAGGGGGAAGGAGGCAAGGGAACAATGACCAGATCCGCCGCACGCAATACCTGAGCGCTGACTTCATTCAATACCGGCGGACAATCGAGCAGAATGCGATCATAGTCCTTGCCGAGATTTTCGGTCAGTTTCGCCAGACGCCGCCGTTTGCCGATATTGAGCAATTGCGTGTCGAGAGCCCGCAAGCTTTCGTCGGCGGGCAGGATATCGAGCTGGGGATAGGCGGTGTGGTGGATCAGCTTCGCCGGATCACGCTCTTTCGAAAAGACCGTTTCCGCTGCTTTACCGGCATCGGGATCGATCCCTAGCAGGAAACCGGCTCCGCTTGCCGCGTCGAGATCCCACAAGAGAGTCCGGCGGCCGGAAGTGACGGCGGAGTTCCATGCGAGGTTGGCGGCCAGCGTGGTTTTGCCGACGCCACCTTTCACGCTGTAAATCGCGATTGTCGCGCCCGATTTTCCGCCGCCGCTTTGCTTGGGCGGTTTAGGGGCCCCGGGAATCCGGGGCAGGGTTCGCGATGCTTTCGTCAATGGACCGTTAGGTGCCTGCTCAGCCTTCGTAATCGCCGCCGATCGAAGTGTTGCGTACCGGCGCCGATGCAGTGATCCGCAGAGCTTCCGCAGACTGGCTCAGCGAACCGATTTCGTCTGCTTCATCCTCGTCATCGGGCAGAACGCGCTGCAGCGATTGGGTGAGGCTTTCCTGCAGGTTCTTCGGCCGAATCGTCTGTTCGGCGATTTCACGCAGGGCCACGACCGGATTCTTGTCCCGGTCGCGATCAACAGTGAGCTCGGTACCGCCGGAAATCTCCCGTGCACGCTGGGCGGCCAGAAGGACGAGATCGAAACGGTTGGGAACCTTGTCGACGCAATCTTCGACAGTAACGCGCGCCATGGGCACTCCGGAAAAAGTTGGACCTTGCGGGAAAGCCGGTTCACTACGGGGATGACGGCCCAAAGTCAAGGTTTTCGGCTATGATGGGTGGGACCGGTATTGTTACGGGAAGTGGAGACGGACAGCGCGCATGGATGCCATCTACAGCGATCCTGCTCCCTTTTCAGTCGAATCTCACGGGCATGAACTGACCTTCTATCCGGCAGGAAGCGACCGGCTCGAGGCTCTACTGAAATTGATCGGCAGAGCGACGCGAACGCTCAAGCTCTGCTTCTACGTTTTCGAAGAGGACAAATGCGGACGTCTCGTCCGTGATGCATTGGCAGAAGCCGCACGAAGGGGAGTCGATGTCACATTGATTGTCGACCGTTTCGGTTCGGATGCGAGGGAAGCCTTCTTTGTCCCTCTGGTGGAGGCGGGGGGCCGCTTCCATTTTTTCAGTCCGCGCTGGTCGCGCCGCTATCTTATTCGGAATCACCAGAAGATCGTCATTGCCGATGGGGAGCGGGCGATGATCGGCGGTTTCAATGTGCAGGACGATTACTTTGCCCCGCCAGAGGAAAATGGTTGGCACGATCTGGGAATGCGCTTGGTCGGAGATGCTGTTGAGGGGCTTGAGCTCTGGTTCGATCAGCTTGCCGCATGGACGGCGGAACCCAAGGCACAATTCCGCGCTATCCGGCGCATGGTGCGGGAATGGCGGCCAGGCGATGGCCCGCTGCGCTGGCTTATCGGTGGCCCCACCCGGGTACCCAGCACCTGGGCGCGGCATGTGAGCAAGGATATTTCCCGAGCCCGCAGGCTGGACATGATCATGGCGTATTTCTCACCTGCACCGTTCATGCTCGGCCGCATTGCACGGTTGGCGGAAGGTGGGGAAGTACGCCTCCTGTTGCCATGCAAGTCGGACAACGGAGCGACGATCGGAGCATCCCGATCACTTTATCGCCGGTTGCTGAAGCATGGTGCCGGAATATGGGAATTCAGCCCCTGCAAGCTGCACACCAAGCTGATTGTGGTGGACGATGCCGTCTACATCGGCAGCGGCAACTTCGACATGCGCAGTCTCTATCTCAATCTCGAACTCATGCTCAGGATCGAAGACGCGGCGCTTGCGGAAAAAATGCGTGACTATGTCAGCCTGCATCTTCCCGCGTCAGAGCATATTACGCTGGCCGTCGACCGTTCGCGCCGGACGCTGTTCAACCGGCTTCGCTGGCGACTGAGCTGGTTCCTTGTGACAGTGCTCGATTACTCGATAACCCGGCGGCTCAATCTCGGGCTGGGATCGGCCCTTTTGCCGAGGGAAGACCATCAATCATAGGCTTGTGCGGCATAGGAATCGTCCGCCAGGTCACTGAAGCGCGTGATCTTCGCTTCGAAGCGTAGCCGCACTTTGCCGGTCGAACCGTGACGCTGCTTGGCAACGATCAGTTCCGCCAGCCCGTGAACCCGCTCCATTTCGGCGGCCCAGCTGTTGTGTGCCTCATGCGCCTTGGCGTCGTCGTCACCTTGTGGAACCTTGGGCTCCTTGGCGGCAACGTAATAGTCCTCGCGATAGACGAACCAGACCATGTCCGCGTCTTGTTCGATAGAACCGGATTCGCGCAAATCGGACAGCTGGGGGCGTTTGTCGTCCCGCTGTTCGACCGCACGAGAGAGCTGTGACAGCGCGATTACTGGCACGTCGAGTTCCTTGGCCAGTGTTTTCAGGCCACGACTGATTTCGGAAATTTCGTTCACGCGATTGTCTGTCGCCCGCCCGCTGCCTTGCAGGAGTTGCAGGTAATCGACCACGATCAGGCCGATATCGTGCCGCCGCTTCAGCCGCCGCGCCCGCGCGCGCAGGGCCGCAATCGAAAGGGCAGGAGTGTCGTCGATATAGAGCGGCAATTCGGCCAGACGCTGGCTGGCATACGAAAGCTGCTGAAAATCGTCGCGGCTGATTTTCCCCATGCGCAGCGATTCGCCGCTGATTCCGGCCTGCTCCGCGAGAATACGCGTGGCTAGCTGGTCCGCGCTCATTTCCAGGCTGAAGAAAGCGACTGCCGCGCCGATCGATTCCTTTTCCACGATGCCGTCCTGCCGGTCGCGCAACAGGCGGTCTGCGGCGTTGAAGGCGATATTGGTGGCCAACGACGTCTTGCCCATGCCCGGGCGCCCGGCAAGTATCACGAGGTCGGAATTGTGAAGTCCACCGATTTTCTCATTCACACTGGTAAGGCCGGTCGTCGTGCCGGAGACGTGGCCACCGGAATTGATCGCGGTTTCGATCATTCCGAGCGCCTTGTAGGTCGCGGTGCCGAAACTTTGAGCCTCGTTTCCGGAAGAGGCACCTTCGGCAACAGAATAGAGCGCTGCTTCGGCTTTTTCGACCTGTTCCAGTGGAGCGACTTCGTCGGATGTGTCCAGGGCCCCTTCGACCAGGTTCCGCCCGACAGAGACCAGTTCCCGCAGTAACGCGAGATCGTAGATCTGTTCCGCCAGTTCGCGAGCGGCAAGCAACCCCTGGCCGTCTGCGGTCAGGCGGGCGAGATATGTGATACCGCCCAGTTCCTTGAGCGCTTCATCGCCTTCGAAGTAGGGTTTCAGGGTAACCGGTGTCACTACGGCCTGGCGGTCGACCAGTGTTAGGATGCGCTCGTAGATCCGGGCATGAAGCGGCTCGAAGAAATGGTCGGCCCGCAGAGGAGTGCGCAAATCCTCTATCACGCGATTGTCGATCAACACCGCGCCCAGAAAGGCGGCTTCCGCCTCTATGTTGGATGGCAAGGCACGCATCGAGGGGGCATTGTCGGAACGGATCAGGAGGTCTTCGTCAGCCATCGGCCCGCCATGCGCTTCGCACAGGTTCCGCGCAAGGTGTGCGGGGGACGAATGGCTTGTGGATATCGGGGATGGATGATCCCTCTTGCCCCATATGGTGCCCATCTGCGAAAGCAGGCTCCATATCATGCCCGATCATCGAATCTCCCACATCGAACTCGACGATGCGACCATCATCTGGCGCAATGCCGATATCGAGCAGGAACGACGGATCGCCATCTTCGACCTGATCGAGGAAAACAGTTTCAAGCCGTTGCGTGCGGCAGAGGCCGGGCATGCCGGGCCGTGGCGGTTGTTCCTTTCGGTTACGGATGGGCGACTAGTAATGGAAATCCGTAACGAGGTGGATGACCCGATCGAAACCCTGCTGCTCGGACTGGCACGATTTCGTCGGCCGATCCGCGAATATTTCGCGATTTGCGATTCGTATTATCAGGCGATTCGCAAGGCGAGCGCGCAGGAGATCGAAACCATAGACATGGCCCGGCGCGCGATTCACGACGATGCCGCACGGCTGCTGCTGGAACGGCTGGATGGTAAAGTGGACACCGATTTCTCGACTGCTCGACGGCTTTTCACCCTGATCTGCGTCCTGCACATCAAGGGTTAGGAAGGGGGCACGCGATCATGGGCAGGAAACGGAGCCTTGCCGCCCGGCTGCGCTGGCCTGCGGCATTGCTGTTCGTTTTGTTGATAGCCGCCGTGGCAGGCTGGTGGCGATTGATCCACTGGACACCATCGCGAGAGGCATTCCCCATGCAGGGCGTACTGGTGGAAGCGGGGGATGGTGCGGTCGATTTCCGGGCACTTCGCGCGATTGGTGCCGATTTCGCCTATATCGAGGCGAGCGAAGGGGAAAAGAGCCGCGACCCGGATTTCATTCGCTATTTTGCCGCCGCGCGGGCCGCCGGGCTGCAGGTGGGGGCAGTTCATGATTACGATCCCTGCATCCCGGCTGAACGGCAGTCAGCCAATTTCGTGACTGTGGTGGCACGCGATCCGGAATTGCTTCCGCCCGCCATCGCTCTTGAACGGACGGCGGAAAACTGCCCGACAAGGGTGAGCGAGGCCGCAGTCGAAAGCGAGTTGATGACCTTTCTCAACCAGGTGGAAGGGCATGTGGGCAAACCCGCACTGCTCAAGGTTTCACCTGCGTTTGAGCAGGCATATCATCTTGCCCCGCGGCTGGAGCGCAATCTCTGGCTTACCCGGACGTATTTCCAACCCGATTATGGCGGCCGTCCGTGGACTTTGTGGACGGCCAATACGATGCTGCATACGGAAGCGGGCAGCGAGCCTGTACGCTGGGTGGTGGTGCAGCTTTGACGGAGCAACAGTCATGAGTGACGATTCGGATCGCGACGAACTGGTAGTTGCGGCGAGACATGCGCAGGAAGACGCCTATGCCCCCTATTCAGGGTTGGGGGTCGGCGCGGCGCTGTCTTTCGCGGATGGCACTGTGGTTACGGGCAGCAATGTCGAGAACGCCAGCTATGGGCTCTCGCTATGTGCGGAAACGGTCGCTGTCGCGAAGGCCATGGGCGAAGGGCATCGTGGCGGATTGCAGGCGGTGGCGGTCTTTGCCGCTGCAGCGAAGCCGGTGACGCCCTGCGGACGATGTCGTCAGGTGTTGAATGAACTGGCGGCACTGGGCGATACGGACCCGATCGTATGGTGCGCCAACGATAGTGATGTCGTCGCAACCCGTCTTTCTGCGTTGTTGCCCCAGGCTTTCGGGCCGGATAGCCTGAGCTAGTCTTCAAGCCATTCCACCAGCGCGGCCAGGCATTCCCGGCCAAGGATCTTGCTGCGTTCCGGGCTCCAGCCCTGCGCAGGGTCAGGCAAGTCACGGTTGTCCTTGAACGGCATTTCCAATGTCATCGCGCAGGCACCGAATCGTTCTGCCACCTGATTGGTCGACATCGTCAGATTGGCCCGGCCGGGTGCCGACTTTGGGTAGCCCAGAGCAGTCTGGAAATCCGGCGTGCGCCGGGCAAGGATCGACTGGTAGCGATAGAATCGTTTACCCTGCTCGTCTTTCCATGACGGAATGCCTTCAAAGCCGGCGAGGAAAACTGCGGGAATTGCCTCGTCGCCATGCACATCCATGGCAAAATCGACACCGGTCTCGTCCATTGCGTTGCGGATTGCCAGCACTTCGGGCGATTGTTCAGCACTGGGTTCGTGCCATTCACGGTTGAGGTTGACGCCTTTTGCGTTGGTTCGCAGGTGGCCTCGGCAGGATCCGTCCGGATTGGCATTAGGCACGAGATGCAAGGTGCACTTTTCCCGCAGTACGCGGCCTACTGGATCGGCTGTATCGGTCAGGCATTCCAGGGCGCCTTCCATCCACCATTCGGCCATGCTTTCACCTGGGTGCTGGCGGGCATAGAGCCACACTTGCAACGGACCGCTGCCCATTTCGAGGCAGTCGATCGGTTGACCATCGATGCTGGTTCCAAGGCAGCGATAGGTCACGCCTTCACATGCCGCGCTTTGCGCGACCAGATCATGATGCCGTTCGATCGAATAGGGGGCGAAATAGGCAAACCAGACAATATCGCTCCCCGGCCGGTATCGAATTGTCAGCGTGCCGCCGTCTCTTTCCTTGTTCCAGATCGTGTCTGCGCGGCCCCACCATTCGCGATCTTCCGAAACACAGGCCTGGTAATCCGGCCATCCCGCTGGATAGGCGGCGGACGCCAGACCGGTAAGATGCAATTCCAGTTCACGCCCGGCCGCGCCGGAAACGCGAAAGTGGAACCATTGGTAAAAATCGGATTCCTTGTCCTTGCGGATCGTGAGTTTTGCTTCAGCGCCGCTGATCGACACGATCTCTATATTACCGCTGTCGAAGGCTGCGTTGATCTGGATGTCGCCATTTCTCACTGGATCGTTCACTTCACTTCTACCGTTTGACCTGACACGCCGGGAAAATTGCGGAACAATGCCTCAGCGAGCTTGGGGGCCCCGAGTTGCGTTCCGGCGAGTGGGGAGTCGCTCCTGACCGTGAAACGCGCGCGGCCTTCCCACACGGCGCTTCCGCTGGCGCGGTTGCGGATTTGTACCCACAATTCCGTTGTGACTTGTTCCGGTGGAGGGCCGGACAGGTCAATTCCAATGCCCATGCCGACTCCCGAACCGTAGCTGCCGGTGCTGCCGCCCACGCCGACACTGACGGGGCCTCCATCCCTTCCCGGGCGGAAGGAAGTCCGTTCGACACGTACCAACGCCACCTGCGCGCTGTCGCCGGTTGTTGCCTCGCGAAACCCGAGTGCGGTGAGCTGACGGGCGACAGCCATCTGGAAGCTGCGAAATTCGAGCGAGTCAGGATTGGCGCCAGGTGCGGCTTCCACGGCGATCGTGCCACGTTCAAAGAGAAGATTGTCAGCGCTCGGCTCGTGAAACCGTGTGACTTCGACTGGCCCGATAGGGGCGACGCAACCTGTCAATGCGGTGAGCCCGATCAGGGCTGCGGCAAACGGGGCCGGTTTCATCGCGGGTGTTTCCTCTCTCTTGTCATGCGCAGACTGTGCGGCGGTGTGTGCCGTCATGCAAGCCCGCTGGAAGATGAGGCTACGCGTGCCGCCGTTGCGACGAAATTAACCGAACGCTCGGCTTTATGCTGCTAGGACCATCCGCATGAATGACAATCCTTCTTGCGCTAAATGTCCCGTGCTCGTGACCGGCGGGGCGGGCTATATCGGCAGCCATGCAGTTCTGGCCCTCCTTGATGCCGGTTGGCAGGTTGCGGTGATCGACAACTTGTCGACCGGCTTTCGTTTCGCCGTACCTGATCATGTGCCGCTGTACGAAGGCGATATCGAGGATGCCGCTCTGCTGGCCCGGATATTTGACGAACAGGGCATTGGCGCGGTGATGCATTTCGCCGGGTCGATCATCGTGCCGGAATCGGTGGAGAACCCGCTCAAATACTATCACAACAATACCGCGAAGAGCCGTGCGCTGCTGGAAGCGGCGGTGAACGGCGGTGTGAAGCATTTCATCTTCAGTTCGACGGCGGCGACCTACGGTATTCCGAAAGTTTCGCCTGTCAGCGAGGACAGCCCGAAACAGCCCATCAATCCCTACGGCATGTCCAAGCTGATGACGGAGATCATGCTGGCGGATACGGCCAGGGCCCATCCTTTGAACTACTGCGCGTTGCGTTATTTCAATGTCGCAGGCGCAGATCCCAGGGCGCGCAGTGGCCAGTCGACCGCCGGGGCGACACACCTCATCAAGGTGGCGGTCGAAGCGGCATTGGGCAAAAGGAGCAGCGTATCCGTGTTCGGAACGGACTATGATACGCCCGACGGCACAGGCGTGCGTGACTATATCCATGTGTCCGATCTGGCGGATGCCCATGTGCTCGCCTTGGAGGAACTGATTCGTCGCCCTGGCCAGTCACTGACCATGAACTGTGGTTATGGCAGGGGCTTTTCGGTACTCGAAGTGCTTGATGCTGTGGATCGGGTGACGAACCGCAAGATCGAGCGCTTCATGGGGCCACGGCGCGCGGGCGACCCCGATTCGCTGATTTCGGATAATCGCCGGATCAGGGAGACCCTGCCATGGGTGCCCAAACATGCCGATCTCGACCAGATCGTTACTCATGCGTTGGCCTGGGAACGGAAATTGACTGAAATCCGCGGTGAAGCTTGACTTGGGCAGCCTTCACCCGTAACGGCCCGGCTTCCAATTTCGAGCGGGTGAACCCGCAAAAAGAGATAGCCATGAAGATTCGCAACAGCCTCAAGTCGCTCAAAGGTCGCCACCGCGACAATCGTGTGATCCGCCGTCGTGGCCGCACGTATGTGATCAACAAGACCAACCGCCGTTTCAAGGCGCGCCAGGGTTGATGCCTGCCGCGCCGCGCATGTTGCGCGGTTGCGATGAGATCAGAAGCCCCTGCGGAAGCGGGGGCTTTTGTTGTGTCTGATCGACCTGCGGAACTGGTTCGCGCGGTTGTCTTCGATGTCGGACGTGTGCTCGTGGAATGGGATCTGCGGCTTCTGCTCCGCAAGGTCTATGATGATGAGGCATGCGTTCAGTGGGCTTTCGCCAATGTCGTGAGCGAAGCGTGGCATGCCCAGCATGACGCGGGCCGTGATCTCGACGAGATGGTGGCAGAGCGTAAGCGGGCTTTTCCTGATTTCGCCGCTGCGATCGACGCATATGCGGTGAATTTTGCCGACTCAATTCCGGGATTGGTCCCCGGCACTTCCGATCTGGTGGCGCGGTTGGCGGCCTGCGGTGTTCCCTTGTTCGCGATCACCAATTTTGCTGACAAATTCTGGTCGGAATTTCGCCCCACCGAACCGTTGTTCGATCACTTCCGCGACATCGTCGTATCCGGGAAAGAGAAGCTCGCAAAACCGGGCTCAGCCATCTACCGGCTGGCGGAGCAGCGTTTCGGATATCGCGCCTGTGAGATGCTTTTCATAGATGACAGCCTGCCCAATATCGAGGCGGCACAGCGTCTGGGATGGCAGGTGCATCACTTTACCGGAGCGCAGGCATTGGAAGCCGATCTCGCGACACGCGGGCTGCTTGGCCAATAACAGGCTTCAGGCTCTCGGAGGTTGGCGGCGATAGCTCAGTGCCTCGGCAATATGGATGCGGCTGATCTGTGTGGACTGCGCCAGGTCGGCAATGGTCCGGGCGACACGCAGCATCCTGGTATAACCCCTGGCTGACAGCCGCATTGCTTCCGCAGCCTGCGTCAGCAGGGCTTGTCCCGCATTGTCAGGTGTAGCGTGCGTTACCAACATGTCCCCGTCCAGTTCGGCGTTTGACCGCATTGCAGTGCCTTTCAGGCGCTCGATCTGGACTGTCCTGGCTGCTGCCACGCGTTCGGCGACATCCGCCGATCCTTCGGAAGAGGGGGGGAGAGCAAGGTCGGGGGCGCTGACAGCTTCCACTTCTACATGCAGATCGATCCTGTCCAGCAGTGGGCCACTGACTTTCGATTGATAGTCCGCAGCACAGCGGGGCGCGCGTGAACAGGCAAGTGCAGGATCACCCAAATGGCCGCAACGGCATGGATTCATTGCGGCGATCAACTGGACCCGTGCCGGGTAAGTGACATGAGCATTGGCGCGCGCGACATCGACTTTGCCGGTTTCCAGCGGCTGCCGCAGCGAATCGAGCACTGCGCGCTGGAATTCGGGCAATTCGTCGAGAAACAGCACACCGAGATGGGCCATGGAAACCTCGCCCGGTCGTACTCGTAACCCTCCGCCCGTCAAGGCTGCCATGGATGCAGAATGGTGTGGGGCACGAAAGGGGCGGGAACGACTGATCCGCCCGCCTTCCAGAGTACCTGCTACGGAAGCCACCATCGAAACCTCCAGCGCTTCGACAGGTGTCAGTGGTGGGAGAATGCCGGGCAGGCAGGATGCCATCAGGCTCTTGCCCGAACCGGGCGGGCCGATCATCAACAGGTTGTGCCCGCCCGCCGCTGCGATTTCGAGAGCGCGTTTGGCGCTTTCCTGTCCCTTGACCTGCCTCAGGTCGGGGCCGATGGCTGCGGGCTGGGCATCGCCGGGTGGTGGATCAGGTAAGCGTTGTGTGCCTTTCAGATGATTCAGCAAACTGATCAGATCGGGTGCGGCGCAGATCGGGATGCCACTGGCCCAGCGGGCTTCGGTTCCCTGGGCTGCCGGGCAGATCAGTCCCTTGTCCTGTTCGCTGGCGTGGAGCGCGGCCAACAGCACGCCGGGTGAGGGCACGATTCTGCCATCGAGCGCCAATTCCCCCACGGCGATCCAGTCCGCAATTTGTTCTGCGTCGGTCACGCCCATTGCTGCCAGCAGAGCCAGTGCGATCGGGAGATCGTAATGTGATCCTTCCTTGGGCAGGTCGGCGGGCGAGAGATTGATCGTGATCCGCTTTGGCGGAAGGGACAGGCCCATCGCGGCGAGCGCAGCCTGCACGCGTTCGCGGCTTTCTCCCACGGCCTTGTCCGGCAACCCGACGATCGCAAAACGTGGCATGCCGGGGGCTACCTGGCATTGCACTTCGACGGCGCGCGCCTCCAGCCCGAGATAGGCCACGGTCGATACAAATGCCACCACTGGCAGGAATTCCCCAAGTCTTTGAACCTCCAAAGGATAGCGCTACGGCTTGCCGTGTCGAGAGGCGCGAGCGGTTGGGTCCGTTTTGGCGCAAAATCAGGGTGAATTTCCCGGCAACCTTTTCCGTTGGGAAAGATGCAGGCGGTTGGGGCGCAAGCCACCACCATGCGCGTCGGTCTCGCCTTTCTTCCCGCCCTTGCAGCGTTGCTGCTGGTGCCGGCTGGGGGACATGCAAGCGAGGCGGGATATGCCAATAGCGTGGTCGCCGAGCGTTTTGTCCATGCGCCGCCCGCACCCATTCCGGCGGGTATTGCGGTATATGGCCCCTTCCGTGTGGTCGATCCGGCGCACGCTGCTTTGGTCGATGTGACCGATGAACATTCACCTGCCCAATTCGCTGCCATGCTTCGCGACTATCCAGGGCTGACGGTGCTCGAACTGCTCGATTGCCCCGGCACATATGACGACCGGGCCAATTTGCGGCTGGGGCGAATGATTCGCGCCGCAGGCCTTGCTACGCACGTGCCGCGTGGAGGCTCGGTTCGTTCCGGTGGAGTGGAACTGTTCCTCGCCGGTGCCCATCGCCAGGTGGATGACGGGGCGGAATTTGCTGTGCATGCCTGGGCCGATGAGGATGGCATGGAGGCGACGGATTACGCAGCCACCGCACCTGAGAATCGGAAGTATCTCATATATTATAAGGAAATGGGGATGGATGCGCCTACGGCGCAGGCCTTTTACGCCATGACCAACTCCGTACCCTATGGCGGTGCGCATTGGTTCGGCGCTGGCGAGATGCGGCGGTGGCTGGGGCAGGAGATCCCCCTTTCACCGCCGCAACCCGAACCGGAGGCAATGCCTCGGCTTGCATATCTCCAGCTGCCCTATCTTGACTTAAGCGCCGGGCTCAATTAACCGCCCGCTCCGTAATCATGAGGCCGTCTGTAACGGGCGGCTTTTTTATTCGCGCCGGTTTAAGTCCGGTGCCATTTGGAATAATCGAGGGTTTCACGATGAAGCGCACTTTTCAGCCTAGCAATCTCGTGCGCAAGCGGCGTCACGGTTTTCGCGCCCGCAAGGCAACTGTTGGTGGCCGCAAGGTTCTGCGTGCCCGCCGCGCTCGCGGTCGCACCAAGCTTTCGGCCTGATCGCAAGCCGGACGAATCGGGCTTGGCCTGATTCGCACAAGGTTTCCAGCCCGCTTCTCCATCCGGTTCTGTCAGGTACGGCCTGAACGGAAAGTGGATGGAGAAGCGGGCTGGTCTTGTTTGCAGCGTCCACCGACAGTTGCGCTCGACTCCGCTCAGTTCGCCGGATAACCAGATCCCATGCCGCCGGAACTGAAGGTTCTTACTCGCCGCGCGGATTTTCTCTCCGCCAACAAGGGGCTGCGCATTGCACGGCCCGGCTTCGTTCTGCTGGCGCGGCCCAATGACAGTATGGGCAAGCGCTTTGGCATCACGGTGACGAAGCGGATCGGCAATGCCGTGGTCCGCAACCGGATGAAACGCCGGTTTCGTGCGCTGCTGCGCGAAAAGCTCCCGTTGGAGGGCCTGGCCGATCACGACCACGTGTTGATCGGACGTGAAGGTGGGATCGAACGGGACTTCGCCCTGCTGCGCGAAGAACTGGGTGTTGCACTTGCGCGCGCGGCGGCGGGAAAGGGCGATCCCCCTCGCCGAATACGGGCGAAGGGGCGCGGGAAATGAAGTACATCTTCATTCTGATTGCTCGCGCCTGGCAACTGGGCCCCTCGCGGATATTGCCCCCGACCTGCCGTTATGCACCGTCATGCAGTGAATACGCGATTCAGGCGTTGAGGAAGCACGGTGCAATCAAGGGTGGATGGCTTGCCCTTAAGCGTCTATTGCGCTGCCACCCATGGGGAGGGCACGGGTATGATCCGGTGCCCTGAGGCAAGAAATGCTTGGCCCGGCGGGCGATTCGGAATCGGAAACAGGGATAACAAGTGAGCAACCAGCGTAACATCGTACTGGCAGTGGCTCTGTCCATGCTGCTGCTGCTCGGCTGGGAATATGCGATGAGCTGGTTCTTCCCGCATTCCCCCAAACCGGTCGCGGAACAACAGGTCGCGGACAAGCTCGATACGACTGCCCAGGGCGGAGACCAAACGGAGGCCACACCTGCGAAGCGCACTCGCGAAGGCGGTCTGCAGAGCGCCGCCGATATCGCGGCGGAACAACGTGAACTGGCCACGGATCTTGCTTCGCCGGCGCGTGTCCCCATCGCTGCCCCCAGTCTGACCGGCTCGATCAATCTTACCGGGGCGGTGATCGACGATTTGACGCTCAACGATTTCAGACAGACTGTCGAAAAAGACAGCGGTCCTGTCCGGCTCTTTTCTCCCGCTGGTACGCCCGCGCAGTACTTCGCTCAATTTGGCTGGGTCGGTGGTGACGGTGTCGATCCGGCGAAATTGCCCGGTATCGACACGCGCTGGCAGGTGGAAGGCGATCGTCTGGCGCCTGATAGCCCCGTGACACTGCGCTGGTCGAACGGGGAAGGGCAGGATTTTGCGATTCGGTTTGAAATTGACCGGGATTACCTGATCACTGCGAAGCAGACGGTCGTGAATACCGGTGCCGGTTCGCTTCTTGCGCGCCCATTCGCCTTGATCAACCGCACGGACAAGACGGCCAGCACTGACACGTGGAATGTCCATTCCGGCCCGATCGGCGCATTCGACGGTTCGGTTGATTTCGGAAACAACTACAAGGATGTCGTGAAGGGCGGCACTGTCACCCCCAGCGGGCGTGCCGACTGGATCGGTTTTACCGATATCTACTGGCTGTCCGCGCTGGTGCCGGACAAGGGAACCAAGCCGGACAGCGATTTTCGTTCGCTGGGCAAGAACCTTTATCGTGCCGACCTGATCTATCAGCCGGTAACGGTTGCTCCTGGAAAACAAGTCACCCGCACGACGCGCCTGTTTGCCGGGGCGAAGGAAAGTGCGGTTCTCGACAAGTATGAAGATCAGGGGATTACCAATTTCGGCCTCGCCATCGATTGGGGATGGTTCCGCTGGTTCGAACGTCCGATCTTCCTGCTGCTGGACAAGCTGTTCAGCCTGGTCGGCAATTTCGGCCTGGCGATCATTCTGCTGACGCTGATTATTCGCGGTGTCATGTTCCCGATTGCGCAGAAGCAATTCGCGAGCATGGCTTCGATGCGAGCCATTCAGCCCAAGATGAAGGCGCTGCAGGAACGGTATAAGGACGACAAGCCGAAGCTCCAGCAGGAGACGATGGCGCTATACAAGGAAGAAGGCGTCAATCCGCTGGCTGGCTGCTTGCCGATCCTGATCCAGATTCCGATCTTCTTTGCGCTCTACAAGACTCTGATCCTGACGATCGAAATGCGTCATCAGCCTTTCGTGCTGTGGATCAGGGATTTGTCGGCCCCCGATCCGCTGCATATCCTGAATCTGTTCGGTACGTTGCCTTTCGATCCGCCGAGCTTCCTTGCAATCGGGCCGCTGGCTCTCCTGCTGGGCGTGACGATGTTCTTCCAGTTCCGGCTTAATCCGGCGGCGATGGATCCGATCCAGCAGCAGATGTTTGCAATCATGCCCTGGGTTATGATGTTCGTGATGGCGCCTTTTGCGGCCGGTTTGCTGCTTTACTGGATCACGTCGAACGTGCTGACCATCGCGCAGCAACAGTTCCTCTACAGCCGCCATCCGCAATTGAAGGAGCAGGCTGCGAAAGATAAGGTGGACATGGCCAGAAAACATGCCCGCGACAAGAAGGGGGCATGAGGTGGTCGGCCTTTCCCGTGTGTGCAGCGGGCCGCTCGGCGGCAACGCTGCGGCGGGTGGTTCACAATGACGGATGATGAAGCGGGCGCAAAAGAGGCGGAACTTGCCGCACGCGCAGGACGGCTGTTTTCAGGGCGTGTGGAATTCCTGAAATCCGCTCCCTCGCTCAAGTTCATTCCTGATCCGGACTATCCCGAGATAGCCTTTTGCGGTCGCTCCAATGTTGGCAAGAGTTCGTTGCTCAATGCGCTGACTGGGCGCAAGTCGATCGCACGGACTTCTGTCACGCCAGGCCGCACGCAGGAGCTGAACTTCTTTGAAGTGGGGGAACCGACGTTGTTTCGCCTGGTCGATATGCCAGGTTATGGGTTCGCCAAAGCCCCGCCCAAGGTCGTCGAAAATTGGCGTGGGCTGGTACGCAGCTTCCTGCGGGGACGCGTGCCGCTCAAGCGGACGCTGCTGCTGATCGATTCACGCCACGGTGTGAAGGACGTCGATCGCGAGATGATGCGCATGCTTGATGAGGCTGCGGTCGGATATCGCGTTGTGTTGACCAAGGCGGACAAGATCAAGGCCAGCGAGTTGCAGAAAGTGCTCGACGCGACCTTGGCTGAAGCCAGAAAGCACCCTGCTGCCTATCCGGTAATCCACGTTACCTCCTCCGAAAAGAAGATGGGAATTGAAGAGCTGCGCGCAGCAGTTCTGGCTGATGCTGAAATCTGAATGTGGATTGGCGATTAAGCGGCGAGTTGCATCTTGGCTGCGATGCGCGGGCTATTCTTTCGGATCGAATGCCAAGCTGACCCGTTGACTGTATATCCAGGCAATAAAGCCTGAGCATTACAGGAGAATTTTTATGGGTGAGCTCACCGAAAAGGTAAAGGGCAACATCAACGAAGCGATCGGCAAGGGCAAACAGAAGAGCGACGATGCCGATACCAAGGCGGAAGGCGTGAAGCAGGAACTGAAGGGCAAGGCCCAGCAGTTGAAAGGTGAAGTCCAGGGTAAGCTGGGCGACGATATCTAATATGCAGACGCTTCGGTGAAGAAAAAGGCTCCGCCCCGTGCGGAGCCTTTTTCGTTGGGATCCTCTCGCGGACCCTGTCGGCCATGCTCGCGGATTGGCATGACAAGATACCCCCACATCGTTAGTCATCATTCCAGCCGGATGAACCGGCGCGCAGGAGGGATGCAGAATGACGGATGAGAGCGCCCACGAAACTGCAGTGCGCAACAATCTCGCCGCACATCGTCAATCCTATATCAGTTCGGGCGGCATTCGCGGGCATCTTATGGATGGAGAGCCCCTGCGCGATGGTGTTCGTTTCAATCCGATGCTCCTGTTGCGGAGCAAGGGTTGCAAGAGTGGCAGGTATTTCGTCACTCCGCTGATGTATGGGAATTATGGCGGTGAGATCGTGGTCGCTGCGTCCTTTGGTGGCGCCGATGTCGATCCTGCCTGGTATCTCAATCTCGCCGCGAACGGCGATCTGGCAGTTCAGGTCGCGACGCAGGCGTTTTCTGCCGGGTGGCGTGAGCCCCAAGGGGAAGAGCGGGCGGCCGTATGGGCCTACATGGACGGAGTGAGCCCTTATTACGCGAAATACCGTGCGATGACATCGCGTGAGATCCCCCTGGTGATGATTCTCCTGCGCGAGGAAATCCCTGTATTCGCCGAATAAGCGCGTTGCCGTTCATTCTCGACACCATCTCGATGAACCGCTAGGCCCCTGAGCTCTATGAAACTGATCATCGGCAACAAGAATTATTCCAGTTGGTCCCTGCGCGGCTGGTTGGCCTGCAAGCAGTCGGGCCTTCATTTCGAGGAAATCACTGTCAGCCTCTATGGCGAGGATTGGGAGGCGGCGAAACGTCAGCGCGGCGATATTCAGCCTTCGTCGGGCAAAGTGCCGATCCTGTGGGATGAGGACGCCGTCATCTGGGACAGTCTCGCCATTCTCGATTATCTGGCCGACAAGGTCGGGCGTGATCGTTTCTGGCCGAAGGAGGATGCGGCCAGGGGAATGGCCCGGTCGATGGTTGCGGAAATGCACAGTTCCTACCTGCCTCTCAGACGGGGCCTGCCCATGAATGTGCGCAAACAGTTCGACGGCCTGACTCTCAAGGATGAGATACAAGCGGACATCGTCCGTATTCTGGGCCTCTGGGCAGAAGCGCGGGCGCGGCATGGCAAGGGTGGCCCGTTCCTGTTCGGTACGTTCGGAGCGGCAGACATCTTCTATGCCCCGATCGTCAGTCGATTTCTGACTTACAAGGTGACCGTGCCCGGCTTCGCGCAAGCCTACATGCAGGCCATGTGGGAACATGACTGGATGCAGCAATGGGTCCATGCCGCCGAAGAAGAACAGTGGGTCATTGCGCAGTGGGAAGAGGGGCCGCAGCAGATATGAATGCGACTACCGCCGACATTGCCGAGGCGCTGATTGCCTGCCCCAGTGTAACGCCTGCGGAAGGATTGGTATTCGACTGCCTCGAAGACATGCTCCGTCCGCTTGGTTTCGAAGTGGACCGGCGGATCTCGGGTGAGCCGCCGGATGGCCCGGTGGAGAATCTCTTTGCGATCCGGCGTGGGCCGGAAGGCAGCCGCCATTTCGCCTTTGCCGGGCACCTTGATGTCGTTCCGCCTGGTGATGGGTGGACCAGCGCGCCCTTCGCACCGGAGCGAAAGGGCGATCTGCTCTATGGCCGTGGGGCTGTAGACATGAAGGGTGCGATTGCGGCCATGGTCGCGGCGGTACGGGATATACCGGTCGAGGCTGGAACGATCAGCTTCGTCATTACCGGTGACGAGGAAGGGCCTGCACGATACGGCACGCTCGCGCTGATGGACCGGATGCGGGAATTGTCGGCCATTCCGGACCTGTGTCTGGTGGGGGAACCAACCAGTGTCGGTCGGTTGGGTGACATGATGAAGATCGGCCGCCGCGGATCTTTGAACGCTTGGCTCGAGGTGGCAGGAACACAGGGTCACGTCGCCTATCCGCATCTTGCCGATAATCCGGTGCCGAAACTGGTCGCGATGCTGGCGGAACTCGACGCCTGGGTACTGGATGAGGGAACGGAATGGTTCCAGCCTTCCAATCTGGAAATAACCGATCTCGAAGTCGGTAATCCGACTACGAATATCATTCCGGCACTGGCCAAGGCGCGCATTTCGATCCGGTTCAACGATTGCCATAGCGGAGCCAGCCTTTGCGCCCGCATCGAAGAGATCGCCCTTCGCCACAGTGGAACGGCCCGCTGCGTGATCTCCGGCGAACCCTTTCTGACCGAACCGGGCAGCTTTTCAGCCATCGTGGCCGAAGCCGTGAAGGCCGAGACGGGAATTGAGCCCGAGGCGTCGACTACCGGTGGAACGTCCGATGCACGTTTCCTAAAGGACTTCGGCCCCGTGATAGAATTCGGCCTGTCCAATGCGACCATGCACAAGCGTGACGAAGCCGTGGCCTTGGCGGACCTCGAAGCACTTGCGCGAATTTATCGCAGAGTGACGGAAGCGGCATTGAAGGGTTGAAAACATCGTTCGTCATTGCGAGCGTAGCGGAAGAAGCCATGTGGCTTCGTGATTTTTCGAGCAGGCGTGGGCTTTGGGCTTTCGCGGGGACCAATCAACCAAGCGGGAGATAGAGCGATGAACGACGCCGCCGAAATGGCCGAGGGGGCTGCACCGATCGGCCACGGCAAACTGCAATGGCGTATCCTGATCGGCTTTGTCGCAGGACTGGTGGCAGGATTGGCCGCCTATACTTTCGCTGCTGATGCAGGCTGGCTGGAAACAGTGGTGACATATGTCACCGGGCCCATCGGGCAGGTATTCCTGCGGTTGCTGTTCATGCTGGTTCTGCCGCTGCTGTTTTCCGCGCTGGTTGTCGGCATTGCCGAAATGGGGGAGATTCGCGCCCTCAAGAATGTCGGTATCCGCACGCTCGTCTACACGATCATAGTATCCGGTATTGCGGTGGTGCTGAGTATCGCACTTGTAAATATTCTGCGCCCCGGCCAGGGCGTGGACCCTGCAGCGGCACGTGACCTGCTGGCGCAGGGACAGCAAGGTGCGCAAGGCATCATCGAACGTTCGGGCACGGCGCAGACCGGCATTGACGCAGTGATCGGGCTGGTTCCGTCCAACGTCATCTCTGCGATGAGCAACAACGACATTCTTGCGGTGATGTTCTTTGCCCTGTTTTTCGGCATCGGCTTGCTGCTGGTCCAGACGCAGCGGACCCAGACACTGAAAGATGCGATTGAGGGCGTATTCGAAGTGTCGATGAAACTGATCGGCCTCGTGATTCAACTCGCGCCGCTGGCGATCTTCTGTTTCATGTTCAATCTCGCGGCGCAGTTCGGCTGGGACCTGCTGGTGAAGCTGGCCGCTTATGTCGCCGTTGTCCTGCTTGCTCTGGCACTGCAGATGTTTGGCGTGTTTTCGTTACTGCTCAAGTTCGTGGCGAAGAAGAGCCCCGCCGCGTTCTTTCGTGAGACGCGGGAAGCGAGCCTGATGGCCTTTTCAACGGCCAGTTCCAACGCGACCCTACCCACAGCTCTGCGGGTCGCGGACAGTGAGCTGAAATTGCCGCCGCGCATTGCACGGTTCGTGCTGACCATCGGTGCGACAGCCAACCAGAACGGCACTGCCATGTTCGAGGGCGTGACTGTGTTGTTCCTGGCTCAGTTCTTCGGTGTCGAGCTATCTCTTACCGATCAGTTCTTCGTGATGCTGGTCTGCATTCTGGCGGGAATTGGGACAGCGGGCGTTCCCGCCGGTTCCCTGCCGGTTATCGCCCTGATTCTCGGTGGCGTAGGCGTGCCTCCTGAGGGGATCGGGCTGATCTTGGGTGTGGACCGGTTCCTCGACATGTGCCGCACGACGCTCAACGTCGTGGGCGATCTCGTGGCTGCTACGGTGATTTCCGCGATTAGTGGCGGGGATGAAATCGAGCATCCCGTAACCGGGTAGGCGGGGACAAAGGGGGAGATCCTTACCCCTTTGTACTCTTGTCATATTCGATCGGGACGAACTGCCCCAAGCCGCATCCCGCGCCTTCCTGATAACTGCCAGCAACCTGATGTAGTACCCGGATTATATCCGTGTTGCACAGTTGCGAGAGGGAAGTCTTGTAGCTGAACGCCTTGTCGTAGCCGAGGCCGGAGCATCGCTGCGGCAATGTGTTGCGATACGTCTGCCGCCCCACCTTGAAATCAATAGTGCGATCATCGTGTACCCGGCTGCTGGAAATCTGGTTGACGGGAATGCAGCTGCGGGCCTCGCCGACCACCGTTGCGGCCGGTGCCTTGGACATGGTGTTGTCGTTTTCCATTCTCGTGGAACAGGCAGTCAGTGCCAGTGCACCAGTAGCGATGCCAATCAGTGTCAGGGCTTTCATCGGCTTCCTCCTGTTTGGAAAGGCGCGAATCAGGCTGACTTTGCGCCTTTCGTTCTTGTTTTGGAAACACTTGCCTTGGCCGGAGGTTCCATGACCTTCTGTCTGAACGCGCACTGGGCCACAACCGGGCAACGCCAGCATTCGGGGCTGCGAGCCTTGCAGGTATAGCGCCCGAGCAGGATCAGCCAGTGATGTGCATCGCGGCGGAAAGGCTGTGGGACGCGCTTTTCCAGCAAAGCTTCGACCTTGTCGACCGTTTTCCCTTTGGCCAGCCCGGTGCGGTTGGAGACGCGGAACACGTGGGTATCCACTGCGAAGGTTTCCGCTCCGAATGCACAGTTCATCACCACGTTGGCCGTCTTGCGTCCGACACCGGGCAGAGTGGTCAGAGTGTCGCGATCTTCCGGCACCTCTCCATCGAAATCGCGCACGAGGATTTCGGACAGGGCGATGACGTTCTTGGCCTTTGAATTGAACAGGCCGATCGTCTTGATGTGTTCTTTCAGGCCCTCTTCGCCCAAGGCGACCATCTGGGCGGGTGTCTGGACCTCCTGAAACAGCTTGCGAGTGGCCTTGTTGACACCGACATCGGTAGCTTGAGCGGACAGCACCACGGCGACCAGAAGCTGGTACGTATTATCGAACTCCAGCTCCGTTTCCGGAGCTGGGTTGTTTTCGGCCAGCAGGCGGAAAAATTCGAAGATATCGTCCTTTTTCAAAGCGCGGGCCCCGTTACAATCCAAGGACTTGCGGCATGGTGTAGCGGCCCGCTGGCCGCCCGATCAGCCATTCCGCCGCCTTGACCGCGCCGCGCGCGAAGATCGTACGGTCTTCCGCCAGATGGGAAAGGGCGAGGCGCTCATTCTGCCCGAGGAAGTGAACGGTATGGTCACCCGCGACTGTACCGCCACGCAATGCGGCAAAACCGATCGCGCCGGTTGCGCGCTTGCCCGTAATGCCATCGCGACCGCGTTCGCTGTTTTGTGCCAGATCGATCGCGCGTCCGTCTGCCGCGGCCTGGCCGAGCAGCAGCGCAGTGCCGGAAGGAGCATCGACTTTCATCCGATGGTGGGTTTCGACGATTTCAATGTCCCAGTCGTCGCCAAGGCGCGACGCGGCTTCGCGTACGAGATGGGCCAGTAACGTGACGCCAAGAGAGGTATTGCCAGTCTGCAGGATGGGAATCGCATTGGCTGCTTCGTCGATCAAGGCGTGGTGTTCCGCTTCCAGCCCGGTTGTGCCGATCGCAATGGCGATGCCGGCGGAGCGTGCGGCTGACAGGTTCGCGGCAAGCGCAGAAGGCGCGGAAAAATCGACCAGAACGTCGGATTTTACAGCCAGTGCCGCAGGATCGTCCCCCTGGTCGATACCGCCGGCCAGATCATGTTCCGAGGCATCGACGACTCGTGCGATTGCCTGCCCCATGCGTCCTGCGCTGCCGATAATTCCGATACGTGCCACGTTCGCCCCTTTTCGTCGCCCTGAACCTGCTTCAGAGTCTTGCCTGCCTCTAGCGGAAACTGTTCTGTGGGGCACGATGGATACCGAAACAAGTTCGGTATGACGCCTGAGAGGAAAGCCGTGCCCAAAGTGGAAAACATCGTGATTCTCACTGGTGCTGGGATAAGCGCCGAAAGTGGCCTCGAAACCTTCCGTGCTGCTGATGGTCTGTGGGAGAATCATCGGGTGGAAGATGTCGCCACGCCCGAAGCGTTTGCTCGTGATCCCCTGCTGGTACAGCGCTTCTATGACATGCGCCGGGTCGCGATCATGGAAACGCTCCCCAATACGGCGCATGAGGCATTGGCGCGGCTGGATGCAGAATGGCAGGGTGGATTGCTGCTCGTCACGCAGAATATCGACGATCTGCACGAACGGGCCGGTGCGATGTATGCTGGCGATCCCCGGGTGCTACACATGCATGGGGAAGGGCTTTCAGCATGGTGTACGGCATGCGATGCCCGTACTCGCTGGACCACATCGCTCGCCGATGGCCCTCCATGCCCCGTCTGCGGAGCCAATGCCCTGCGGCCTGATATCGTCTGGTTTGGGGAAATGCCCTATCGCATGGATGAAATCTATGCGGCCTTGCGAGAGGCGGACCTGTTCGTTTCCATCGGCACGTCCGGTGCCGTCTATCCGGCCGCAGGCTTCGTGCGCGAGGCGCGCGAATGCGGTGCCAGAACGCTCGAACTCAATCTCGAATCGTCCCATGGATCGGCCTGGTTCCATGAAACGCGTCTTGGACCGGCAAGCCTGCTGGTGCCCGCATGGGTGGATGAAATGCTTGGCATGGCCAGATAGGGACGACCGATTAGAGTCAGTCGGGCGAGATCAGCCGGATAGCCCGCAAGTACGACATGCCGGATCCTTTGCGATCCGCATCGTCCGCAGGGACGGTGCCAGCCCGTCCATCACGTGGAGCATCCCCCACTGCGGATCGCCCAGCGTGCTGACGTCTTGCAAGATGACGCGTATGGCCTGCATGGCTCCCAGGCTTGCCGTCCATCCGGCCATTGCGCCCAGCATTCCGTCATCGGCGCAAGTGTCGCAGTCGTCGGCGTCGAAGGCGTCGCCGACGAAGCAACGATAGCAGCTCTGGTCGGGCAAATGCCCTGCGAAAGCCGCAACTTGTCCCTGAAAGCGCCCAACGGCCGCGCTCACGAGCGGTATGCCAGCGGCTACGCATGTGTCTGAAACCGCGAGGCGGGTTGCAAAGTTGTCGCAGCCGTCGAGCACCACCGTTGCGTCTGAAATGAGGGCAGCGGCATTGGCTGAGTCGATCCGCAGCGCCATCGCCTGAACCTGAAGCTCGGGATCGAAGCGTTCAAGCCAGCTTTCCGCCCGCTCCACCTTCAACGCCCCGACATCGGCCATGCCGAAGATTGTTTGCCGCTGAAGGTTGCTGGCATCGACCCGGTCGTCGTCGATCAGGGTCAGCTTTCCGATACCGGCTGCGGCAAGATATTGCAGGGCGGGGGAACCGATCCCTCCAATCCCGACCACTACCGCATGAGCTCCCGCCAGAGCGGCCTGTCCTGCGCCGCCTATTTCCGGCAACACGATATGGCGGGCAAAGCGGGTGAGGCGGTCAGAAGAGAGTCGCATGCGCATGCCTTATGCACGCTCCTGCCGCGCTGTCGATAAAGCTGTCGAAGACCGGTTATCGACGGGAAAACAGTGTGCACTGCCTGTGCACACTGTGGGGATAACCAATCAGCTCTCCAACTGGCGCAGCAAACTGCGCACATCGCCATCCATATCCGAATCACGTTGCCGCAGATCTTCGATCAGGCGCACGGCGTGAATGACTGTGGAATGGTCGCGCCCGCCGAACTTGCGCCCGATTTCGGGGTAGGAACGGGGGGTAAGGACCTTGGCAAGATACATCGCCACCTGCCGGGGGCGGACAACGGCTCTGGCGCGGCGCTTGCTCGACATTTCAGAGCGATCGACGCGATAGAACTGGCAGACGGTGCGCTGGATTTCGTCGATCGTGATACGCTTGCGGTTGGCCGAGAGAATGTCGGTCAACTGCTCTTCCGCGAGTTGCAGAGAGACTTCCTGCCCGGTCAGCTGGGCATAGGCGATAAGCTTGTTGAGACCGCCGACCAGCTCGCGGATGTTGCGGTTGATCGTGCGGGCGAGGAATTCAATCACGTCGCCGGGCACTTCCAGCGGTGCGAACCGGCCAAGCTTGCTTTCGAGTATCGACCGGCGGAGGTCGATATCGGCAGGCTGGATATCTGCCACCAAACCCATCGACAGGCGCGAGAGCAGGCGCTGTTCCACTCCGTCCAGAGCCTGCGGCGCGCGGTCGGCGGCGAAGACCAGTCGCTTGCCTTCGGCCAGCAGGGCATCGATCGTGTAGAGCAGCTCTTCCTGTGCGGCAGCCTTGCCGATGATGAACTGGATATCGTCCACCAGCAGCAGGTCAAACGCGCGCAGGCGGGCCTTGAACTCGATCATTTCGTTCTGGCGCAGGGCCTGGACGAATTCGACCATGAAACGCTCTGCCGAGCAGTAGAATATCCGGGCGCGGGGATGCGTGGCGAGATAGGCGTGCCCGATCGCGTGCATCAGGTGCGTCTTGCCCTGACCGGTCGCGGCTTTGAGATAGAGCGGAGAAAACTGGGGCGTTTCGACCTTCGCCATGCGTTCTGCCGCATTGAAGGCGAGGATATTGGACTTGCCGGTCACGAAGGCCGTGAAAGTGAGCGAAGGATCGAGTCCGATCGACGATGTGAAACCCTGCGCGCCGAGCGTGTCGGCCGACAGAGCGACGCCACCCATGGCCCCGCCGTCGTTTGCGGCAAAGGCGCCGAACGATTGGCTGGGGCTTTCGCCGACGCGCAATTCGGGGAGCTGCCGCCGGCCCGGATGGACCGAGATGCGCACATGTTTCACTTCGGCGCGGGCGATCTTCCACGCCAGCGAAAGGCGGTCGGCAAAGCGGTCGGCCACCCAATTTGCCGAAAACTCGGTCGGGAGGAACAGGTCCAGCGTGCCGGTGTCATTGCAGAAACTTCCGACCTGAATCGGTTTGATCCACTGGCTGTGCAACTGGTGTCCGAGATCCTTTCGCAGCCCCTGGCTGATGTCCGCCCAGTCGGCGGCAAGATTTACTGCTTCGATGTCATCCGCCACGTTGTCGTCCATTCGCCGCCGGGCGTTTGTTGTCTGGTCACCTTGGGCCTTGCCGCGCACCATTACCGATCCCAATCCCCCTGTTCGACGGCCGCAAATGTCCCTGCCCTCCCCGGCTTGGGCAAAAACTTCCTCTCACCCGGACCAAGGCCCGGGCAATGGCATCTGCAACCGTCATGTGAATACCGGAACTGTCATCGTTCCGGAGCAGCAATTTATCGAAGAGGGACGGCTTTCGAGCAAGGGGCGTGGTGAAAAAAAACTGAAATATTTCGATTGACTCACCGCAAGCCGAGCGACTGCGTTTAACTGCCCTGTTTCTCTTGGTTTTTCGCATGCAGCATGAGCGAATCGCGGATTGACCTAGGCTTATGAGCCGCCATCCGGGCATCCTTCGCGCATGCACACAAGACCTTGCACATGCACAAAGGGCCAGCGCAGCCTGCGCCAGCCCCAAATGTGTTTCATGCGGGGGCGAATCAGCCCCGGAAGCGAGTCGGCTCAGAGAGAGGCGACACGCTTCGTCAGGCGCGAGAACTTCCGCGCGGCAGTGTTCTTGTGAAGTACGCCGCGGGCGACACCACGAGCCAGTTCCGGCTGGGCGGCCTTGAGCGCTTCGGAAGCGGCGGTCTTGTCGCCACCGGCAATGGCGGCTTCGACCTTCTTCACGAAGCTGCGGATGCGGCTCATGCGCGCACCGTTGACTTCGGCGCGGTAGGCATTGCGACGGATGCGCTTGCGGGCTTGCGGCGTATTGGCCATGTCTGTCCTTCGTGTCGGCTGCACCATCCGGCGCAGCGCTTCATGTTTGTGTAAGCTGCTGCAAAATCGCGGAATCAGGTCAGACCTGACCGCGGGAAGCGCGGCCCTTAGCGAGCCAATGCCGAATCGTCAAGCAAACCGCTCATTTCTGGCACTTCGGGCAGTACCATGTGCTGCGCCCGCCTTGAGCGAACCTGCGGATCGTCCCCCCGCAGGAGCAAGCCTGGCTTTCGCGGTCATAGACACGGAAATGCGTGGCGAAATAGCCCAGCTCCCCGTCGGGCCTCGCGTAGTCGCGCAAAGTCGATCCCCCATCGGCAATCGATTCTTCGAGCACAGCGCGAATCGCGGGCACGAGACGTTCCAGTGCGGGTCGTGAAACCGCGCCGCCCGCTTTCGATGGGGAAATGCCCGCCCGGAAAAGGGCCTCGCACACATAGATGTTACCTAACCCGGCCACGATCCGCTGATCGAGCAGGAGCAGTTTGATCGCCTGCTTGCGTCCGGCCAGTGCGGCTTTGAGATGATCGGCGGTCAGTTCACTGCCAAGCGGTTCGGGGCCCATCGCGGCGAACTGGGGCCACTGGCCAAGCGCTGCGGTTGCCATGAGATCGACGGAGCCGAACCTGCGCGGATCGTTCAGTGCCAGCACGCGGCCCGATTCGGTTTCAAACAGCATGTGATCGTGCTTGTCTGGCATCTCCGGATCGATACGCCAGCGTCCGCTCATCCCCAGGTGAAAGATCACCGTCTGATCGCGGTCGGTGTTGATGAGCCCGTATTTGGCGCGCCTGCCCAGTGACGTGACACGGGCCCCGGTCAGCGTCTGGACGAGATCGGGTGGAAACGGGCGTCGCAAGTCTGGCCGGTTGGTCTGGACGCGGGTCAGGCGCTGGCCCTCCAGCACTCTGGCGAGACCGCGCACTGTGGTTTCGACTTCGGGAAGTTCAGGCATGGGCAATCCGTTATAGCGAGTGGAGAGCGCTGTCATCGGCTTCCGATGCGTGTGCGCCCTTTTCTCGCCATCGGGCGAAAGGCTGCTTATAGCGGCCAGCATGCCGGACAGTCGAACCCAGTTACGCGCCCTTGCCATGCTTGGATTGGTGATGCTGTTCTGGGCGGGGAATTCCATTGTCGGGCGCGCAGTGCGCTTCGATATTCCGCCTTTCACACTCGCGTTTGTGCGTTGGACGGGCGCGTTGCTGGTCTTGCTGCTGTTCGCGGGCCCGGCGATATGGCGCGAGCGGGCGGAGATTTTGCGCGGCTGGAAGCCGATTCTCGTTCTGGGCATCATAGGCGTCGGTACGTTCAACACGCTGTTATATGTGGGGCTGCGCGAAACGACGGCGACCAATGCCCTGCTGTTGCAGGCGGCGCTGCCGGCCCTGGTAATGATTTTCGACCGGGGAATATTCGGAACGAGGCACAACCGCTGGCAGATCGCCGGCGTTTGGCTGTCGATGGTCGGGGTGGTGGCGATTGTCTTTGAAGGCGATCCCGCAGTGGCCATGAAGTTGCACTTCGGCCGTGGAGATGTGCTGATCCTTTTGGCAGTTACGGCATGGGCGCTCTATACCGTACTCCTGCGCCTGCGCCCGGCCATCTCCCCGGCCAGTTTCGTAGCGGCAACCTTTGCCGTAGGTGTTGTCGTCCTCGCGCCTCTTGCGGCGGGCGAATGGCTTGCCGGACTGACCGTCAACTGGAAACCGGGAGTGATCGGGGCCTTTCTCTATGTTGCGCTGCTGCCGTCGTTGGCGGCTTACTTCATTTATAACTGGGCTACGGCACAAGTGGGGCCTGCACGAGCAGGGCAGGCGTTGACCTTGATGCCGGTCTGCGGAGCTTTCCTTTCAGCCTTGCTGCTCGGTGAAACTCTCCACGCCTACCACCTGGCCGGGATCGTTCTCATCCTTGCGGGCATCGGGCTTGGCGTGCTGGCCATGCGGGGCAAGACTTCGCTGGCGCATCGGCAGGGCGGTCGCTAGAGGACGGGCCATGAACGAGAGCGTTTCCTTCGGTTACGAAGAAGTCAGCCCGGAAGAGAAGACGCGCCGTGTGGGCGAGGTCTTTTCAGGCGTGGCTGCGAAGTACGACATCATGAATGATGCCATGTCGGTCGGCATGCACCGTTTGTGGAAGGACAAATTCGTACGCCGGGTAAAGCCGCAGCCAGGTGAGGAAATCCTCGATATGGCGGGCGGCACCGGCGACATCGCATTCCGGATGGAGGCGTGCGGGGCAAAGATTACCGTATCCGACATCAACCAGGATATGCTCGATGTCGGAATCGAACGGGCGATGGAGCGCGGCATAGATACTCTGGTCTGGTCACGCCAGAACGCGGAGGAACTGACGCTCCCCAGCCGCACTTATGACGCTTACACCATCGCTTTCGGTATCCGGAATGTGACACACATCGACCGGGCTCTGGCCGAGGCGCACCGGGTGCTCAAATACGGCGGCCGCTTCTTCTGCCTTGAATTCTCGACCACGGAGTGGCCGGGTTTCAAGGAAGTCTATGACCTCTATTCGCACAAGCTCGTACCGCAGCTTGGCAAGGCCATTGCGCAAGATGCCGACAGCTACCGCTATCTGATCGAATCGATCCGGCGCTTTCCTCCGATGCCCGAATTCGAGCGGATGATTCAGAGGGCCGGCTTCGCACGCACGAGAGTGGAGCCCATTCTCGGGGGATTGGTCGCGATCCATTCGGGGTGGAAAATTTGATTCGTTCGACTCCTGCCTCTGCCGTTGTTTGTGATCGGGACGCTATCGCGTGACTCGCCCCGTCGTGCATATCTGGCGGCTTCTGAAATGGGGCCGGACGCTGGCGAGACACGGTGCCTTGCGCGGGATCGAGCGCGACGAGAATACGCCTCCACCCGTTCGGCGGTTGGCGCGAGTCGCACGTTTCGGTACGTTCCAGCCGCGTGAGCCGGATTACGCAGGGGCATTTCAGGAAATCGGCCCGGCTGCGATCAAGCTGGGCCAGACCCTCGCGACCCGGCCGGATCTCGTCGGGGAAGAGGCGGCGAACAATCTGCTTACCTTGCAGGACAGTCTTGCGCCGGTTCCATTCGCAGCAATCCGCAAGTCGGTAGAGGCCAGCTTTGGCCAGCCGCTGGAAAGCTTGTTCACCGAATTCGAAACAGATCCTGTCGGATCTGCCTCGATAGCGCAGGTCTATCGGGCTGTTACCGATGGTGGCCGGCAAGTTGCGGTGAAGGTTCTGCGCCCCGGTATTCGCGAACGCTTTGCGCGTGATATCGAGACCTATGAATGGGCGGCTGCCCATCTGGAAGCGCTGGGAGGGGAGGCGTCTCGCCTCCGCCCACGGCTGGTAATCGCCAATTTCAAGCGCTGGACCAACAGCGAACTTGACTTGCGACGGGAAGCGGCTTCGGCAAGCGAACTGGCCGAGGCGATGAAGGGTTTCGCCGGTTACTCGGTGCCCGCGATCGACTGGGACCGGACCAACGGCCGGGTGATGACCGTCGAATGGATCGACGGGATCAAGATCAGCGACGTGCAGGCATTGAAGGCCGCAGGCCACGACATGCCTGACCTTGCCAGGCGGCTCGTGCTCGCATTCCTGACTCAGGCGATCAGCGCAGGCTTCTTCCATGCGGACATGCATCAGGGGAACCTGTTCGTGCGGCCCGACGGCACGATCGCGGCCATCGATTTCGGTATCATGGGCCGGATTGACCGGCGTGCGCGGCAATGGCTGGCGGAAATTCTCTATGGCCTGACGACCGGCAATTATCGCCGCGTGGCCGAAATTCATTTTGAGGCGCAGTATGTGCCCAGTTATCATTCAGTCGACGAATTCGCGACCGCGTTGCGCGCGGTGGGCGAACCGATGCGGGGCAAGCCGGTAAGCGAACTGAGCGTTGGCCAGATGCTTGACGGCCTGTTCGCCATCACCCGCGATTTCGATATGCAAACGCAGCCGCACCTGCTGCTGCTGCAAAAGACGATGGTGATGGTGGAAGGTATCGCCACCCAGCTCGATCCCGAGATCAACATGTGGGATGTTTCCGCACCTTACGTCAGCGGGTGGCTGCGGGACGAACTGGGACCGGAAGCGGCCTTGGCCGACCGCCTGCGTGAAGATACGGCCACGCTGCTGCGCATTCCCGATCTTGTCCGGCGGATCGAAGATCGCTTCCCGGCCAAGGGCGGAGCACCGGAAGCCCCGCCGTTGCCCGACGTCGAATTGATGTGGGACCGGCGCAGCGCGCGGGCGCGCGGATGGCTGGGCTATGTTGTGGCAGGATTGGCAGGCGCGGGTGCGATGTGGGCAGCGGCCCTGGCCGGCTGGTTGTGAAACGGCACCCGCGGCTGGAATGTCAGTCGCCGACGTCCTGTACCCGGTGATGCGGCAGGATGCTGCGGGCCAGGAATAGCAGCACGACCATGCCGGCTTCGATCAGGGCCGCACCAATGAAGTTGTCTCCCGCACCGTCGAGTACGCCGCTTACCAGTCGGCCGATCAAGGCGAGCAGCAGCACGATGGCAGGTAGCAGCAGCAGATCGCCACGCCGTTTCCATGCCCCCCAGATCATGCATACGCCCAGAAATGTGAAGAACGGGAAGAGGTCTGCGCGCAACGTGGCCAGCCCCACCGGACCATCCGCGGAAAGGCCGAAGCTCGATACCGTGACGGACGGCTGGAACAGGAATGACAGTCCGAGCAAAATGAAGAACAGCCCGCTCAGGAAAACGAGCGCGGTGATCGCAAGGCGCATGATTGATCTCTCCTCTGGATGGAATCTTCTCGCCTGTTGACCAGATTAAGTAAAGCGGTTGCGCCAAAAGCTTATGCACTGCAAAAACCCGCCTATGAAAGCGCCACGCATCCTCTTGATCGTCGGTGGAGGCATTGCCGCCTACAAGGCGTGCGAGCTCGTCCGCCTGATCCGCAAAGGCGGCGGCTCGGTTTCCTGTGTGCTGACGGATGGCGGCGCGCAGTTCATTACCGCAATGACCCTCGCCGCGCTAAGCGAAAACCCCGTTCACACGACCCTGTGGGACCTCAAGAACGAGTCCGAAATGGGGCATATCCAGCTTAGCCGACAGGCCGACCTGGTGGTTGTCTGCCCGGCAACTGCCGATTTGCTGGCCAAGATGGCTTCCGGCATTTCCGACGATCTGGCCACTACACTGCTGCTTGCGACGGACAAGCCGGTGCTGGCCGTTCCCGCGATGAATGTGCGGATGTGGCAGCATGAGGCGACTCAGCGCAATGTCGAATGGCTGCGCCGGGCGGGTGTGGCGGTGATGGACCCGGACGAAGGTGCGATGGCCTGCGGCGAATATGGGCCGGGCCGCTTGCCGGAACCGGAAGTGGTCTGGCAAGCGATCGGTGGCATCCTCGGTTTCGAAACTGCATCTGCGCCCCCTTCGCAGGTTGCACCTGCTCCACCGCCACCAGTGTTCGAGGAAGCGATCGAACCGGAACCCTGGGTGGAAGAGGAGCCGGAACATAAATCGGGCCTTGCGGGCCTGTTTGCCTCGATCATTCCACGGAGCACATCGCGCAAGCCGGTGGTCGAAGAGGATTACGGGTACGAGGATCTTCCCTTGCCCCAGGCAGAGGCATGGCCGGAGCCTGACCCGGACGAAGTTCAGGCGCCAGAGAGCGAGGGAGAGGAGTTTCTTCCGGAGCCGGACTTGGCCGCCAGTCCCCTTCTGGCGAGAAAGGGGAAGGCCGCCGGTGCCCCGCCTACGGACCGGGAAGCGGTCAATCACGAAGTCAATCCGATGCAGGCCCCGCCGGAGGCTTTCGCGGGAGAGCTTGCTGCTGCCCCGGTAAATGGTGGGGAAGAGGAATTTGTTGTCGATCCCGGCCATCGTCCGCTGGCTGGCAAGCATGTGCTGATTACAGCCGGACCGACACATGAACCGATCGACCCGGTTCGCTATATCGCCAATCGTTCTTCCGGGCGGCAGGGTTTTGCCATTGCCGGCTGGGCCGCTGCGCTGGGCGCGCGGGTGACGTTAGTCGCCGGGCCGGTTTCGCTTGCCACGCCGCCCGGTGTCGATCGGATCGATGTGCAGACTGCGGTCGAAATGTCGGAGGCGGTCAAGAAGACCTTGCCGGTCGATATCGCGGTGATGGTCGCCGCAGTGGCCGACTGGCGCGTGGATCGCATTGCGGAAGTGAAAATGAAGAAGCGTGAAATGGCGCCGCCCGCGCTGCGTCTCACGGAAAATCCCGATATTCTTGCCAATCTGGCGGCAGGCGGAAAACGTCCCGGGCTGATTGTCGGCTTTGCTGCTGAAACCGATAACGTGATCGAATACGCCAAGGACAAGCGCAAGCGGAAAGGCGCTGACTGGATCGTGGCGAACGATGTGTCTGGCGACGTGATGGGGGGTACGCATAATCGCGTTCACCTCGTGACGGCGGAAGGGGTTGAAAGCTGGGACGACTTGCCAAAAGGGGAAGTCGCGCGCCTGCTGGTGGAACGGATTGCTGATGAAGTTGAATGATGTGGTGCCGATAAGAGTGAAGCGCTTGCCGCATGGGGAAGGGCTGCATCTGCCGCACTATGCTACAGATGGCGCCGCGGGCATGGATGTGCTCGCCGCCGAAGACGTGCTGCTCCAGCCCGGGGGGCGTCATGCCGTTGCCACCGGGTTTGCGATGGCGATCCCGGAGGGATACGAAATCCAGGTCCGTCCGCGCTCCGGCCTGGCGCTGAAACACGGGATCAGCCTGCCGAACACCCCAGGTACGATTGATTCCGATTATCGCGGTGAACTCAAGATCATCATGATCAACCTGGGTGATAGCGAGTTTGCGATCCGCCGGGGCGACCGCATCGCGCAGCTGGTGCTGGCCCCTGTGGTGCGTGGCGGTTGGGAAGAAGTGCTCGACCTCGACGATACTGCACGGGGGGAGGGGGGCTTCGGCTCGACAGGTGGCCACGCCCAGCTCTGAGTACCATGTGCCCACCCTGCACAATCATGGTTGGGGCGGTGTACAGCTTTCCCTTGCTATCGCCGGGCACCATGCTCAATATCGTGCCGGACTTTTGGAGAGGAACGTAGCGTTCGGCCCGGTTTTCCGGGCTCTCTCTGGAGGTGCCATTGGCGGAGATATACGATTTCATCGTCATCGGAAGCGGGCCGTCCGGGCGGCGCGCTGCGATCCAGGCGGCCAAGCTGGGCAAATCCGTCCTTGTCGTGGAGGGGCGCACGAAAGTCGGTGGTGTTTCGGTCCACACCGGCACGATTCCGTCCAAGACATTGCGGGAAACGGCGCTGAACCTTTCCGGATGGCGTGAACGTGGATTTTACGGTCGCTCCTATCGGGTAAAGAAGGAAATCGGCAGCGAGGATCTGTCGATCCGCCTTTCCAAGACTCTCGCCTACGAAGTGGATGTGCTGGAACATCAATTCCTGCGCAATGGAGTGCACACCATGGCCGGGTTTGCCCGGTTCGTGGATGAGAACCGCGTCGCCGTCACTTCTCCTGACGAAAGTGAACTGGTGGTGGAAGGCCGCCGCATCCTGATCGCGGTAGGCACCGTGCCGCATCGCCCGGCGAATATCGACTTTTACGATCCGGCGATAATGGACAGCGACGGGATTGTGGACGTACCGCATCTCCCCCGCAGTCTGACTGTTGTTGGGGCTGGCGTGATCGGTCTGGAATATGCCACGATCTTCAGTGCGCTGGATGTCGTGGTGACAATCGTCGAGCCACGGGAGAGTTTTCTCGATTTCGTCGATCGTGAAGTGGTGGAGGAATTCATCCATCAATTGCGTGATCGCGGCGTGACATTCCGCCTGGGATCCGCAGTTGCTTCCGTGGCGAGGGAAGCTGACGGACGGATTGCGACCACGATGGCCGACGGGCGCTCCGTTCGAACGGAAATGCTGCTCTACTGCGCTGGACGGATGGGCGCGACCGCCAGCCTTGGGCTCGATACCTGTGGCCTGACCACGGACACTCGCGGACGTCTGGCGGTCAATCCCGATACATTCCAGACATCCGTCCCCCACATCTATGCCGCTGGCGATGTGATCGGGTTTCCCAGCCTCGCCTCAACCTCGATGGAGCAGGGGCGGATCGCGGCCTGCCATGCATTCGGCCTGCCGTTGCCGCCTGCGCCACAGTACTTTCCCTATGGGATCTATGCGGTCCCCGAGATTTCGACTGTGGGAATGAGCGAGCAGGAGGTGCGGGACAAGGGGATCAATTACGAATGCGGAATCGCACGGCTGCGCGAAACGTCGCGCGGGCACATCATGGGGCTGGAACAGGGCATGATGAAGATGATCTTTTCCAACAAGACGCGCCGGTTGCTGGGGGTGCACATCATTGGCGAAGGCGCGACGGAATTGATCCATATCGGGCAGGCTGTGCTCAATCTGAAAGGCACCGTCGACTATTTCATCGAGAATACCTTCAATTATCCGACGCTGGCCGAAGCCTACAAGATCGCCGCGCTCGATGCCTGGAACCGCATGCCGCACTGACGGCGTGCTGGCCGAGGAGGCGGCCTTCCAGTACGGCCACAGAAAAGGGCGAGCCCGCTGCCGGACCCGCCCTTTGGCTGTTCATCGGTAAAACGCTTATTTGACCTGCTTCACCGTGGTCTTTTCCGGGGCGATGGTGATCCGCACCGTTTCGCCGGAGCGGCCCGGGAAATCGGTGAACATCGCTTCGACAAGGTTCGGCACGAGATATTGCAGGCGGTTGGAGGTCGAAACCGCCTCGGCCCGGCCTTCGAACAGGCGTTCTCCATCGACCGCCCGATCAATCCTCAGCTCGATGTCGCTGGTGTAAACGGTGTAGCTTTCCACACCACTGTCGAACCACGGATCGTACCAGCCATAGTTCCACGCGCCGTAGCGGGAGTAGTAGGGCCGGTAGCCCCAATAGGGGTGATAGCCGTACCAAGGGGAGTAGAAGGGATCCCGTCCCATGCTGCTCGAGCGGATACGGTCACGGCCATTGTCCACTCCATAATCGAAACGGACGATCATGGTGGCATCCTGCGGTTGTGCCTGCTGATATCCAAGTTTTTCCATCTGACCTTCGACCAGATGGGCGTATTCCGCAAATTCCAGTCCGCCAGCCAAGGCGGGGTCTTCCGCGACGACGGCGAAAGTCTGGCCCTGCGGCGCAGGCAATTGCGACTGGAAACGGGAAACGTCGGCTTTGAAAGGCGCGGCACAGGCCGCCACGGCCAGCAACAGCAAGCCAGCAGCACCCATTTTCAGTAAGCGACCCGGTTTCAACCAGTTGTTTTCCATGTTTTTCTCTCCATCGGCGCAGGCGATAGAACCTGGCCTTGCCACGCACGCAAGACGCGGCTGGTCGATGCATAGCACCGCTTTACCGATTTGCGAGTGAATGGTCGTTGAATGGACCCTCCCTAAAAGAGGGGATTACATCCCCGATCCGCGCACCAGCCCCAAGGCCTTGTAGGCGGCATCGAGCGTGGGCCTGGCGATTTCGCGTGCTTCCAGAGCGCCACGTGCGAGGATTGCGTCGAGTTCTTCCCGGTCGGCCTTCAATTCGGTGAAGCGGCTGCTGATCGGCCCCAAGGTTTCCACCAGGACATTGCCCAGGGCCGGCTTGAACTTGCCGAAGCCCTCGCCACCAAAATCCCGCAAAACGTCTTCTGCACTCACACCGGCCATGGTGGCGTAGATGCTGACGAGATTCGCGGCTTCCGGCCTGCCTTCCAGCCCGGCCGGTTCGGACGGCAGCGGTTCGGGATCGGTCTTGGCCTTGCGCACTTTCTGCATGATCGTATCGGCATCGTCGGACAGGTTGATCCGGCTCATTTCCGAAGGATCAGACTTGCTCATCTTGGCCGTTCCATCACGCAGAGACATGATGCGGGCGGCTTCGGGCGGGATAATCGGGTCGGGGAGAGTGAAGATTTCCTCGCCTGCAAGCCCGTCCTGGCCGCCAAAGTCGTTGTTGAACTTCTGTGCGATGTCGCGGGCCAGCTCCAGATGCTGCTTCTGGTCTTCGCCTACCGGCACATGGGTTGCCTGATACAGCAGCACATCGGCGGCCTGCAGCACGGGATAAGTGAACAGGGCGGCACTGGCCCCTTCGCGGTTCTTGCCCGACTTGTCCTTGAACTGCGTCATGCGGTTCAGCCAGCCCATGCGGGCGGTCCCGTTCAACAGCCATTGCAGTTCCGAATGGGCGGGAACCTGCGCCTGATTGAACAGGATCGAACGTTCCGGGTCGATTCCGCAGGCGACCAGCGCCGCGGCCATTTCCAGTGTCGCGGCATTAAGGTCAGCGGGGACATGCGGCATGGAAATCGCGTGGAGGTCGGCGAGGAAGAACAGGCACTGGCTGCCTTCCTCCATGGCATCCTGCATCCGGACCCAGTTGCGGATCGCACCCAGGTAATTGCCGAGGTGAAGGTTGCCCGTAGGCTGGATGCCGGAAACGATACGCATGAGAATTACTGGCTTTCGCTATTGGTGTTGGTCCTGCGTCGCCGCCGTAGCTGTGCGATCAGGTCTTTGTCGAGAGCACCGGTAAACCATGCCGTGACGAAGAAAGTGACCAGGCCGATCAGAACAAGCACGCCCAGCGACCAGGCACGTTCGATTATGTTGCCGCCATAGCGGTCGGCCATTAACGGCATGACGAGGTAAAGCGTGGCCCCCATGACGATCGTGGCAACGATCTGGCGCAGCACGGTTCCCCCCAGCCGTGGTGTGGCGTGATACCATCCGCGTACGTGCAATACCGAATAGAGCAGCATGACGTTGAGCGTGGCAGTGAAGGCGGTCGCGCCCGCCAGGCCGACAATGCCATATCGGGGGACGACGTAGAAATTGATCGCGATGTTCACGATCAGGGCGAAGGCCGCGATCCACACCGGGGTTCGCGTGTCTTCCCGGCTGAAGAATGCGGGCTGGAGCACTTTGACCAGCACGTAGGCGGGCAGTCCCATGACCAGTGCGACGACGATATTCGCCATCATCGCGCCATCGTCCATGGTCATCTTTCCGCCCACGAAGAAAGCCGTGACGAATGCCGGGGCGCACACAGCCAGCGCGGCGGCGGCGGGAAGGGTCAGCAGCAGGCCCATGGCCACTGCGTTGGTCTGTAGTCGCTGTGCCTCCGCATTGTTTTCCGTCTGGATATGACGGGCGAGCATCGGGAGGATCGCTGTCCCAAGTGCGATACCGACAATGCCCAGCGGCATCTGGTTCAGTCGGTCGGCATACTTGAGCAGAGTGAGCGAACCCTGGGGGAGCGAAGTGGCGAAGAACGTATCGACGAACTGGCTGATCTGGTAAATTCCCGCGCCGAAAGTGGCAGGTAGAATCAGCAGGCCCAGCTTCTTCACCTCCGGCGTCAGGCGCGGAATATGGAGGTGCAGCCTTACCCCGGTGTGACGTGCTGACCACCACAGATAGACCAGTTGCGCGATCCCGGCGAGCGTGACGGAAATGGCCAGTGCGATAGCGACGATTCGATCGTCGCCGCCTTCGCCGCGGAGATACCATCCGGCAACGATGCCTCCGATCAGCACGATGTTCAGCAGGACCGGCGCGAATGCGCCTGGGCCGAAATGCGATCGTGCGTTGAGCAGGCCGGAAAGCATGGCCACCAGACTGATCAGCATCAGATAGGGGAAAGTGATCCGGCTGAGCAGGACCGACAGCTCAAATTTGCCGGGGACTTGCTGGAAATCGCCGGCAAGCAGCCAGACGATGCCCGGCATGACGATCATCGCCAGCGCGCTGAAAGCCAGCAGGACCCAGATGAAAACGGCCAGAACATCGTCGGCGAAGCGCCGTGCGGCATCTTCGCCGCCTTCTCCATGCAGCGCGCGCGAATACATCGGCACGAAAGCGACGGAAAAGGCGCCCTCGGCAAACAAGCGCCGGAATGTGTTGGGCAGGATGAACGCGAGTTGGAAGGCATCGGCCGCAAGGCCGGCCCCCAGCACCCGCGCCAACAACATGTCTCGGATAAAACCGAACACACGACTGACGGCCGTCAGGCCGCCAATCGTGCCGACATTGCGGACGAGGCTCATTCCCGTGCCCGCTAGGCCTTTTGTCTCAGGCCTCGCCGCCTGGCGCCGGAGCGCCTCCCGCGGCCTGCTGTTCAGCAGCGCGCTGCTGAAGCTGCTGGATATAGAGCCCGTTGAAGTCGATCGGTTCGAGCATCAGCGGCGGATAACCGGCATCGCGGACCACGTCGGCGATCACCCGGCGGGCGAAAGGAAACAGGATCCGCGGCGCTTCGGCATAGAGAAAGGCATGGGCCTGTTCTTCAGGCAGATTGCGCATGCCGACCAGCCCGCAATAGGACAGTTCGACGAGAAATGCGGTGCCGCGATCGCTCTTGCTCGAAACGGCGATCTTCAGTTCGACCTCGTGAATTTCCTCGTTCACCCGTTCCGCGCCGATGTTGAACTGGACATCGAGCTGGGCCTGATCCTGCCATTGGAAGGAATCCGGCGCATTGGGGTTCTCGACCGAAAGGTCCTTCACATATTGGGTGATGAGCCCGGCTGCGGGTTCATTATCGGCCCCGTTGGGAGCGGAATTGAGATCGGTGAGGACGTCGCCTTCTTCGGCCATGTGGATAGACTTTCTTCTGGCTTGGGACGGCAAACACGCCGTCGAATGGGTCGGCCCCGCGCCTAGCATCCCCCGAGCCGGGCCGCAACGCCGCGCGCATTTGCCGGGTGCATGCTGCCAACGGTGTTTCGAGGAGCCTCGCAGAACGCACGGAATGTGGCCTGCGGGTGACGTTCAGGCACGATTTGTAGGCCGTCCACCGGTTGTTCATTTGTAATCCGTACCTATTTGGGGCAATCTATGGGTAATGCATGGGCCCGCTGGGGCCTCCAATTCATACGGGATACCTCGTGGTTGTAGAAATCGTCATCCTAGCCATGATCGCGGCCTTCCTCGGCCTGCGCCTCTATTCGGTGCTCGGGCGCCGGGCGGAGCATGAGGAGGAACCGATTCCGACACGCTTCGATCAGGGGCCGGATGCCGGTTCCGGTGCACGAGGCGCTCCTCCGGTTCAGCCTGCCGCCACGCCCCTTCGTCCGGCGGAACTGACCGGTGTCAACGCTTCGGTCGAACAGGCGATTCGTGCGATTGCCGCAGCTGACCGCCGGTTCGACCTGCAGGCTTTCCTGCAGGGCGCGCGCGGTGCCTATCAGACAATTCTGGAAGCGTTCTGGCGCGGTGACAGGGAAGAACTGAAGCTGCTCTGCACTGCCGACGTCTATGACAGCTTTGCTTCTGCGATCGACGCGCGCGAGGCAGCGGGCGAAGTGCTCGACAATCGGCTTGTCCGGGTGGAGGAAGTGGTCGTTCACGCCGCATCGCTCGATGGTCGCACGGCCCGGATTGCGGTCCGCTTCACGGCCGATATTGCCGCGGTGACTCGCGACAAGGATGGCAATGTGGTGGCCGGCTCGCTGGATGATGCCATCGAAAGCCGTGACATCTGGACTTTCACCCGCCGGATTGATGCTCCTGGCCCGGATTGGCTGCTCGAAGAAACCGACGAGGGCTGATCACGTGCCGGTGCGGGGGGCGATGCGCGGGCTGGCGACTCTGCTCGCGTTTTCGCTGCTGGCTGGTTGTGTCCGGCTAATCCCCGAAACCGGAATCCCGGGCCCCGTCCCGGTGCCGCCGCCAGTGGCGAACAGCGCCTTGCTGGCAGGTGTGGCACATGGGCCATCCGTTGCCTTGCTCAAACTTTCGGAGGCGGATGCCGGACCGGCGCTGACTTCGTTCGTGGAAAGCTGCCCCAAGCTGCTTGCCCGAGACGATGCAAGCGGGCTGACCAGTCGCGATGACTGGCGCCAGCCATGCCTTGCGGCAACCACTTGGCGTTATGGCGATGCACCCGCATTCTTCGAACGTTATTTCGAAACGGCGAAGATCGGTGACGGTGCCGCATTCGCGACCGGCTATTACGAACCGGAAATAGCCGGGGCGAAAACCCATGAAACCGGCTTCGACGTCCCGGTTTATGCCTTGCCGCCCGATCTCGTTCGTGCCTGGCCGGACGACATGCCGGAGGCGGAGCGCACCGGGCGTCCGCCGCTGGGCCGTTATGACGACAGCGGCAAGTTCATTCCCTATTACGACCGGGCCGAGATCGAAAATGGTGCTCTGGCGGGCAAGGGGCTGGAAATCGCCTGGGTGAAAGACCCCATCGAGTTCTTCTTCCTTCAGATTCAGGGATCAGGCCGTTTGCGCGCGCCCGACGGCAGCGTAATGCGCATCGGTTATGCCGGGCAGAACGGCCGCGAATATGTCGGCATCGGATCGGTCATGCGGGAGCGGGGATTGCTCGGCGATGGGCCGGGCCAGTATCCCGGCTCGATGCAGGGAATCATGGCTTACTTGCGCGACCATCCGGTGGAAGGCCACGAACTGATGCTCTTGAACAAGAGCTGGGTGTTCTTTCGCGAGCTTGATGGCGATGGCCCGCTCGGCGCGCTTGGCGTTCCGGTCCGGCGCGAATCATCCGTTGCCGCCGACCCTGCATTCGTTCCTCTCGGCGCTCCGGTCTGGCTCGAACTGGACCGGCCACAGGCCAATGGCATGTGGATTGCGCAGGATACGGGCGGGGCGATCAAGGGGGCCAACAGGTTCGACACCTTCTGGGGCGCTGGCGAAGATGCACGGCAGGTCGCCGGAGGCATGAGCGGGCGGGGCCAGGCGTTGATCTTTCTGCCACGTGGAGTGCTGTACCGGCTCGGCGCAAAATGAGCACGCCGCGGGGGCTGACTGCCGACGAACGCGCCTTGTGGGAACGACTGGCCGCAACCGTCGAGCCGTTGCATGGCAGGCGCAAGCAACCCGCAGTTGAAAGTCCGCCGCCGACAGCGAAGCAGAAGCAGCAGTCGCCGCAGCCAAAGGCAATGATGCCATCCCGGTCACCAGCGCCATCTCAGAAGCAAGCCAGGGTAGCTCCTGCGGTTCCACCGCCGCCGGAGCGGCACGGATTGGACACTACGTGGGAGCGCAAGCTCTCTCGCGGAAGCGCATCGCCGGACTTTACGCTCGATCTCCATGGCGCATCGCTCGATCAGGCGCATGCGCGGCTCGATCATGGGCTGGTGCAGGCGAAGGCGATGGGCGCGCGGGTCGTCTTGCTGATTACGGGCAAGCCAAGAGCCGGTGCCGCTGCCGATCGCGGGGAAAGACGGGGGGCCATTCGCGCCAAGGTGCTCGACTGGCTGGCGGCGGGACCACATGGCTCTGACATTGCCGCGATCAGGACTGCCCACCGTCGCCATGGGGGGGAGGGGGCCCTGTATCTGATCCTGCGCCGCAGACGCTAAGGCTGGGTGCGCGACTGGCGCCGCATCTGGAAGGTCACACAGGAAAGCGCCGCTCAATTCCTGGCAATGGCTGCATCCGGTGCGTTGCGGGGATATAAAGCGGCAAGGATCGAGACATTTTTGGCGCGCTTTGCGTCACCCTATGCCTCTGATCGCAGGCCGCCTTACGGCGTCACCAACGGAACAATCCGGGGTGGCATATGCCTTGCCCCGGATTGCCGTCTGATGTTGTTGGCGGTGACGATCGACTATCAGGCTGCCGCAGTGGCCACTTCGTCCGCCGGTTGCGTGCGGATGATATAGTCGAAGGCGGACAGTGCAGCCTTCGCGCCTTCACCCATGGCGATGATGATCTGCTTGTATGGCACAGTCGTGGCATCGCCCGCCGCGAATATCCCCGGAATGGAGGTCGCTGCCCGTTCGTCGATGACGATCTCGCCACGGGGCGAGAGTTCGAGGCTGGAATCCTTCAACCATTCCGTATTGGGGACCAAGCCGATCTGGACGAACACGCCTTCCAGCTCGATCTGATGCTCTTCGCCTGTCTCGCGGTCCTTGTATGTCAGGCCGGTGACCTGTTCTCCATCGCCGGTGACTTCGGTGGTCTGGGCGGAGACGAAGATATCGACGTTGTCCATCGAACGCAGTTTGTCCTGCAGAACCTGGTCCGCGCGCAACTGGTTGTCGAATTCCACGAGCGTGACGTGGCCGACGATGTTGGCGAGGTCGATTGCTGCTTCCACACCGGAGTTGCCGCCGCCGATCACGGCCACGCGCTTGCCCTTGAACAACGGGCCATCGCAGTGGGGGCAATAGGCCACACCCCGAGTCCGGTATTCAAATTCGCCCGGGACACCGAGATTGCGCCAGCGGGCACCGGTGGACAGGACCACGGAGCGCGCCTTGAGCGAGGCACCGTTTTCCAGCACCACTTCGTGCAAGCCGCCCGGTTGCGTGGCCGGAACGAGCTTGGCCGCCTGCTGGAGGTTCATCACGTCGATGTCGTATTCGCCAACGTGCTGTTCCAATTGGGCGGCAAGCTTGGGGCCTTCCGTGTAGGGAACGGAAACGAAATTCTCGATCCCCATCGTATCCAGCACTTGCCCTCCGAAACGTTCGGCTGCGATGCCGGTGCGGAAGCCTTTGCGCGCAGTGTAGATTGCCGCAGAAGCTCCGGCAGGACCACCGCCGATCACAAGCACTTCGAACGGCTCCTTGCCGGCAATTTTCTCTGCCGCCTTGGCACCCGCATTGCTGTCGAGCTTGGCGAGGATCTCCGCGATTTCCATGCGGCCGTTGGCAAAAGGTTCGCCGCCGAGGAACACGGCTGGCACGGCCATGACCTTGCGTTCTTCCACTTCGTCCTTGAACGCGCCACCTTCAATCAAAGTGGCGGAAATGCGCGGGTTGTTGAGCGCCATCAAAGCCAGTGCCTGCACCACATCGGGGCAGTTGTGGCATGACAGCGAGAAGTACATTTCGAAGTCGAAATCACCGTCCAGCTCGCGAATCTGGTCGATCACATCCTGTTCGACCTTCGGCGGATGGCCACCGGCCCACAGGAGGGCGAGCACCAGAGACGTGAATTCGTGGCCCAATGGAAGGCCGGCAAAGGTCACGGCGGCGCCATGGTCGCTTGCGCGGCGGATGACAAAACTGGGCTTGCGGGAGGCAGTGCCGTCGAAACTGGCGGTGACCTTGTCGGACAGACCGGAAATCACGTTCAGCAGTTCGCGCGTTTCCGCCGACTTCGGGTCGTCGCCAAGCGATGCGACGAGCTCAATCGGCTCGCGCAGCATGGCGAGATATTGCTGGAGCTGTTGCTTCAAATTGGCGTCGAGCATGGCAGATTCCTTGGTTTTCAGACGCAAAGCGGCCCGGGGCTGAGGGAAGGGGCCCCGGGCCGCCTCAAGTACCCGCGTGGGCGGGTAGGGGGATCAGATGATCCGGAGGATCAGATCTTGCCGACGAGGTCCAGCGACGGGGCGAGGGTTTCGGAACCTTCTTCCCACTTTGCCGGGCAGACCTGGCCGGGATTGGCGCGGACGTATTGTGCGGCCTTGATCTTGCGGACGAGTTCAGAGGCATTGCGGCCAACGCCTTCGCAGGTGATTTCCATGACCTGGATCACGCCGTCGGGATCGACAACGAAAGTCGCACGGTCGGAAAGGCCCATCGATTCGCGAAGCACACCGAAGTTGTTCGAGATCGTGTGAAGCTGGTCACCGAGCATCGGGAACTTGATCTTGCCAATGGCCGGCGAGCTGTCATGCCAGGCCTTGTGGCTGAAATGGGTGTCGGTCGACACGCCATAAACTTCCACGTCCATCGACTGAAGCTCGTCATACTGATTGGCCATGTCTTCAAGTTCTGTCGGGCAGACGAAGGTAAAGTCGGCCGGATAGAAGAAGAACACTGCCCACTTGCCTTTCACATCGGCATCGTTGACTTCGAAGAAATCCTTGCCCGCCTGAAAAGCGGTTGCGGTGAACGGTTTGATCTCACTTCCGATAATACCCATGTGGCAGCTCCATTTGTTGGGTTGAAAACTGATGACAGCCAAATAGGGAAAGCATCCGCCAAACCCAAACGGTAAATGCCGATAAGTTTGATTGAGTAAATCAATCAGGTTCAAGTGATCGCTTTTTGCGATGAATCAATGCGTCGCAGGCAACTCTGCCGAAGGGTGCCGCTACCGGACTCGAATCAACCGCAAATCACCCGCATTGGGCGCGGTGCAGCAACTTGTGATCGGCCAGGACCAGCGCCATCATGGCCTCCACCACGGGCGCACCGCGAATGCCGACGCACGGATCGTGTCGGCCTTTCGTGAATATCTCCGACGCCTCGCCTTCCCGCGTGACGGTTTCCACAGGGGTGAGGATCGAACTGGTAGGCTTGAATGCGACTCGGACAACCACCGGCTGGCCGGTCGAAATGCCGCCCGCGATGCCGCCGGCATGATTGTCGAGGAACTGCGGCTTGCCGTCCGGGCCGGGGCGCATGCGGTCCGCGTTCTGTTCACCCGTCAGGCGCGCAGCTTCGAACCCGTCACCGATTTCCACGCCCTTTACGGCGTTGATGCCCATCATGGCGGCGGCGAGATCGGCATCGAGCTTGCCATAAAGCGGCGCACCCCAGCCTGCAGGCACTCCGGTGGCGACGCATTCGATTACCGCGCCCAGAGAAGAACCGGATTTGCGTGCATCGTCGACCAGTATTTCCCACCGTGACGCGGCGGCGGGATCGGGACAGAAGAACGGGTTGTTGCCCACCTCGCCAAGGCGCATGGCAGACCGGTCGATGGCATCGCCCCCGATTTCCGCGACATAGGCGACAATCGCCACTTCCGGAATGATCAGGCGCGCGACGCCGCCTGCCGCCACACGTGCAGCGGTCTCGCGGGCGCTGGATCGCCCGCCGCCGCGATAATCGCGCAAGCCGTACTTCGCATCATAGGCATAATCGGCATGGCCAGGGCGATAAGCCTTGGCGACTTCAGAATAGTCTTTCGAACGCTGATCGACATTCTCGATCATCAGGCTGATCGGGGTGCCGGTAGTCTTCCCCTCGAACGTGCCGGACAGAATGCGAACCTGGTCTGGTTCCTGCCTTTGTGTGGTGAAACGCGATTGGCCGGGCCGCCGTGCGTCGAGAAAGGGCTGAATTGCCCCTTCGTCGATTGAGAGCCCCGGCGGGCACCCATCGACGACCGCGCCCAGCGCGGGGCCGTGGCTTTCCCCCCAGGTCGTAAAACGAAGTACGCGGCCGAAAGTGTTGACGCTCATGGTGGGGCTCCATGTCGCAACTGGGGGCATCTGTCCATATTGCACTAGCCAAGGCGAGTGCTTTCAGGCAGGAACAAACCATGATCGCGAAGCTTAAGGGCCTGTTGGATGAAACCGGTACGGACTGGGCAGTGATCGACGTGCAGGGCGTCGGTTACCTCGTTCAGTGTTCGGCGCGCACGCTCGCCGTTCTGGGCGAGGTGGGGGAGGCATGCACTGTCTTTACCGACCTTCAGGTCAGTGAGAATGACATGCGCCTGCTCGGTTTCGCGACGTCCGCGGAACGTGACTGGTTTCGCCTTTTGACACAGGTGCAGGGCGTCGGCAGCAAGGTTGCATTGGCGATCCTTTCCGCTCTCTCCGCGGATGAACTTCGCGCGGCCTGCGCGGCTGGGGATGCGGCCATGGTCGCACGGGCGAACGGGGTGGGGCCGAAACTGGCGGGACGGATCGTCAACGAATTGAAGGACAAGGCTGGCGGCATGCCCGGTGGGGGCAGCGGGGGTAGTGGCCTTTCAGGCGCTCCGACGATCCATCAGGCCGGATCGGCCAGCGCCGATGCCGTTTCCGCACTCGAAAACCTTGGCTTCAAACCCGCTATCGCGGCCAGTGCGGTTGCTCATGCCCAAGGGGAATTGGGTGAGAACGTATCGCTCAACGATCTTGTTCGTGTGGCCTTGAAGAAGGCAGCGGGCTGATGAAATACGCGAATTGCCCCGGCCTGCTTGTTTCGGACGCCATCGGATCGCATTGGCTGCTCGATGGCCGATAATCCGATCCTCTCCTCCGAACGGCAGCCGGACGATGCCGATGCTGCGCTGCGGCCAAAGTCACTGGCTGAATTCGTCGGACAGGCTGCGGCGCGGGACAACTTGCGCGTGTTTATCGAATCGGCGCGTTCGCGCGGAGAGGCGATGGATCACGTATTGTTTTTCGGCCCCCCTGGTCTGGGTAAAACGACACTGGCGCAGATTGTCGCCAAGGAACTGGGTGTCGGCTTTCGCGCTACCAGCGGCCCGGTTATCGCCAAGGCTGGCGATCTTGCCGCACTGCTGACCAATCTTGAACCGCACGACGTGCTGTTCATAGACGAAATCCATCGCCTCAATCCGGTGGTCGAAGAAGTCCTCTATCCTGCGATGGAGGATCGTGCGCTGGACCTTATAATCGGGGAAGGGCCGTCGGCCCGCTCAGTCAGAATCGATCTCGCTCCGTTCACATTGATTGGTGCCACCACTCGCCAGGGCTTGCTGACTACGCCTTTGCGGGATCGTTTCGGCATCCCCGTCCGGCTCAATTTCTATACCGTGCCGGAACTGGAAAGTGTGGTTACGCGTGGTGCGCGGCTGCTGGGAATGGGTATCGACGGCGGTGGAGCGCAGGAGATCGCCCGCCGTGCACGTGGTACACCGCGCGTTGCGGGGCGTTTGCTCCGCCGGGTTCGGGACTTCGCCCATGTTGCCGGAGACGGCACTGTTACAGCCGCAATAGCGGACGATGCACTGACTCGGCTGGAAGTCGATTCGCTGGGGCTCGATGCGATGGATCGGCGCTATCTCACGATGATTGCCGACATTTATAAGGGCGGGCCGGTCGGTGTTGAAACGCTGGCCGCAGGCTTGGCTGAGCCCCGTGATACGGTTGAGGAAGTGGTCGAGCCCTATTTGATCCAGCTTGGCCTCGTTGCCCGTACGGCGCGTGGCAGGATGCTTAACGACAGGGGCTGGAAACATCTCGGCCTGGTTCCGCCGGTAGCCGATCAGTCGGGCCTGTTTGATTAGAGCCTGATTCTCTGATTCAGCGCTGTATCGGGCGGTTGCTAGGTAAGCGATCCTAGCCTGTCGTCCTGGCGGATCGTTCGCACATCCGTGACGAATGGTTTCAATTCGGGACAGCTCGTTTTCCGATGCCCCGCAGGAGCCCAAAAAGTGGCAATTGCTGGGTGGAATCACGGTTAACACGATTGCGGTAAGAGGAGCGGTCTGTGTTGATCCGTGATGAGGGGCACGCCGGCTGTGGAATCAGCCGCACTGGCAAGCGCCCGCAAGGAAGGTGAGAAGCCAATGTCGGTAAGGATGGCCCTTGCGAAACTGTCTGCCATTGCAGCAGGCGGTACGCTGTTGGTCGGCGGCGCGGTACACGTCGCTGAACCGCAATCGGCCACCACCAGTTACAAGTCCGTGAAGTCCACGGAGGGCGACAAGCGCCTGAAGCTGGTCAAGCAACAGCGTCGAGTGCCCAAGAAGGTCAAGCGGATACGCCGCGTGATCGAGCGGCCGCTCGAATGCGGCCCAGGCGAACAGATGGGCCCGGATGGCAAGACCTGTTACGCGATGGCGTTGGCGCCTGTGCCCTATCTGCCCCCTCTTCCGCCGCAGCCGCCGATCTCCGGCGGGACTTCTGGCGGAGTCACGGTGATTGGCGGTTCGGGAGGCTGGGGCGGCTTCGGTGGCGGCTTCTTCGGGGGCTTCTTCGGCGGCAGCACCGGCGGCGGTGATATCAACATCACGTCGACGGGCAGCAGCTCGACCTCTGGCAGCAGTTCCACGTCCGGAAGCAGTTCGACCTCTGGCGGCAGCACGAGCACGTCTACGTCCACCAGCACCGGGGGCATTACATCGACGACAACGACGACGACCACGACGGGAGGAATTACCTCGACCACGAGTTCGGGCAACGTGTCCACGAGTACGTCGACCAGCACGTCGAGTTCGGGCAATGTCTCGACCAGTACGTCGAGTTCAACCTCCACATCGACAAGCTCTTCGAGTTCAAGTTCGACCTCGTCCAGCACCAGTACATCGAGTTCGACAAGTACTTCGACGTCGAGCGGCGCTACGACGACCACGACAACCACCAGTTCGGGCAATGAAGTGCCTGCCCCGCCAATGCTGCTCCTGTTCGGCGCCGCAGTTGCGACGATCGCTGGCCGTCGCCGGGTGAAGGGCCTCAAGCAGGCCTAGGCCGCATAGGCAAGTCCTGACAAATTGCAGGGGGATGGGGCGGCTTTGAGTCGCCCTTTTCTTTATTCAGAGAGGCAATGCTGCTGCCAGCATTGCCGAAGTGTTTGCATGCCCGTGGCACGCCAATAAAGAAAAGGCCCCGCACATTGGCGGGGCCTTTCCGTTTTCAGACCAGGCTTTCTGCTTATGCAGCCAGCTTGCGAAGCACGTATTGCAGGATGCCGCCATTCATGAAGTATTCGACTTCATTGGCGGTATCGATGCGGCAGAGGGCGGTGAAAGTGAAGCTGGACCTGTCCTGACGGGTCACTTCCACTTCTACGTCCTGACGCGGCTGAAGTGTCGCTACGCCCTTGATAGTGAAGCTGTCGTCACCGGTGAGGCCCAGGCTCTGGCGCGTGTCGCCTCCCTTGAACTGCAATGGCAGAACGCCCATGCCAACCAGGTTCGAGCGGTGAATACGCTCGAAGCTTTCGACGATCACGGCACGTACGCCCAGAAGGTTGGTGCCCTTGGCTGCCCAGTCGCGGCTGGAACCGGTGCCGTATTCCTTGCCGGCCACGACAACCAGCGGGGTGCCATTGGCCTTGTGCTTCATGGCGACGTCGTAGATCGGCAGGACTTCCTCGCCATAGCGGCTCATGCCGCCTTCGATACCCGGCACCATTTCGTTCTTGATGCGGATATTGGCGAACGTGCCGCGCATCATGACTTCATGATGGCCCCGGCGCGAACCGTAGGAGTTGAAGTCTTCCTTGGCGACCTGATGTTCCATCAGCCACTGGCCGGCGGGGCTGTCCGCCTTGATCGAACCGGCGGGTGAAATGTGGTCGGTCGTGATCGAATCGCCCAGAATTGCCAGCGGCTTGGCATCGACGATGTCGCTGACTGGAGCCGGAGTCATTTCCATGCCTTCGAAGTAGGGCGGATTGGCGACGTAAGTGGAGCCGGCGCGCCAGCTGTACGTTTCCGAACCGGTCACGTCGATTGCCTGCCAATGCTCATCGCCCTTGTAGACGTCGGCATAACGGGCCTTGAACATATCCCGGTCGATGCAACTGGCCATCGTCGAGGAAACTTCCTCGTTGGTGGGCCAGATATCCTTCAGGAACACATCCTTGCCGTCCTTGCCCTGCCCGATCGGGGTGGTGGTGAAATCTTCCGTCACCGTGCCCTTCAATGCGTAGGCGACGACCAGCGGCGGGCTTGCGAGGAAATTCGCGCGCACATCGGGGCTGACGCGGCCTTCGAAATTGCGATTGCCGGAGAGGACGGAGGCAGCGACGATGTCATTACCGTTGATAGCCTTGCTGATCGGTTCCGCCAGCGGGCCGGAGTTGCCGATGCAGGTGGTGCAACCGTAACCCACCAGATCGAAGCCGATAGCGTCGAGATCGTCCTGCAGACCCGCTTTCTTGAGATAGTCGGTCACGACCTGCGATCCGGGGGCAAGACTGGTCTTGACCCAGGGCTTCGGCTTGAGGCCGAGCGCGTTCGCCTTCTTGGCGACCAGACCGGCGGCAACCATCACGCCCGGGTTCGACGTGTTCGTGCAACTCGTGATCGCCGCAATCACGACGTCGCCGTCGCCGATGTCGTGGCTCTTGCCTTCTACCGGCACGCGTTTGAAGCCTTCGTGCTTGTAGAGATCGGCCAGATCCTTGTTGAACACGTCATCGACGTTTTCGAGCACGACCTTGTCCTGCGGGCGCTTGGGGCCGGCAAGCGACGGCGTAACCGTTCCCATGTCGAGTTCCAGCGTGCTGGAGAAGACCGGATCGGGCCCGTTCGGGTCGAGCCAGAAACCCTGCTGCTTGGCATAGGCTTCGACCAGAGCGATCTGGTCTTCGTCGCGGCCGGTCAGGCTGAGATAGTCAAGCGTCTTTTCATCGATGCCGAAGAAGCCGCAGGTGGCGCCATATTCCGGTGCCATGTTGGCGAGCGTCGCGCGGTCGGCAAGGCTCAGCGTTGCAAGGCCCGGGCCATAATATTCGACGAAGCGGCCAACCACGCCATGCGCACGCAGCATTTGCGTTGCGGTCAAGACGAGGTCGGTGGCGGTCACGCCTTCGGCCAGTTTGCCGGTCAGCTTGAAGCCGACGACTTCGGGGATCAGCATCGAGACTGGCTGGCCGAGCATCGCCGCTTCTGCTTCGATGCCGCCCACGCCCCAGCCAAGCACGCCGAGGCCGTTGACCATGGTGGTGTGGCTGTCAGTGCCGACGCAAGTATCGGGATAGGCGACGTTTGCACCGCTGCCGTCCGTGCTTGTCCAAACGGTCTGCGCGATGTTTTCGAGGTTCACCTGGTGGCAGATGCCGGTCCCCGGGGGCACGGCGTAGAAATTGTCGAGCGACTTCGACCCCCATTTGAGGAAGTCGTACCGTTCGGCGTTACGGTGATATTCGATCTCGACGTTATGTTCGAACGCCTTGGGGTGACCGAATTCATCCACCATTACCGAGTGGTCGATGACGAGGTTGACCGGAACCTGGGGATTGATCTTGCTGGTGTCGCCGCCAAGTTTGGCGATCGCGTCGCGCATCGCGGCAAGATCGACGACGCAAGGAACGCCGGTGAAGTCCTGCAACAGCACGCGAGCAGGACGGTACTGGATTTCCGCGCCGGTTGTGGGATTTTTCTGCCAGTCGGCAATTGCCTGAATGTCATCCGTCGAAACGGTGAAACCGCCATCCTCGAACCGGAGGAGGTTTTCGAGCAGCACTTTCATGGAGAAAGGGAGCCGCGAAACGTCACCGATCTTCTCAGCCGCCTTGGCGAGCGAGTAGTAGGCGTATTCCTTGCCCCCGACATTCATGGTGCTGCGGGTGCCAAGTGTGTCCTTGCCGACCTGCGTCATATCTCTTGTTGCCCTTTCCAGATCTACAGCTGCCACCCCCAAGCACCGGCGTGTTGCGCGATTGTTGCTGGAGGGCGGAGTATTGCCCGATATTGCAATGCAGCGCGCTTGCGCGTTCTGGCCGTGAAAATCAAGGGCTCAGGCGTGGAACCTTGGTCGTAGAAGGGGGTTGGATAAACGGGGTCGGCAGGCACCTGACCAGCATATTCCGGAAAGATCGGTGAGGAGATCGCATCCATGCAAAATCGAGAACTGTCTGCTCCGCCTTCGTCGCGCGGCTTGCGGGCTGGCGTGATGGCGGCTGTTTTCGCCACCATTGCCTGCTTCGGCGCTGCTATCGGCTTCGCAGGCAATGGAACCGCGCAGGCAGCCGATAGCGCGGCTGTGGCCGCGCGTTAGGCTGCCATCTGTTCGGGCTCGCTGCGCGGCGCGGCGATCCAGCAGCCGACCACGATCAAAGCGCCGCCGACCAGAGTGGGAATCTCTACGTTTTCGGCAAAAAACAGCCACCCAAACAGTGCTGCCCACAGAAAGCCGCTGTATTCGACAGGTACCAGGGCTTGCGCCTCTGCCCGTGCGTACGACCAAGCCATCAGCAGGAGCGATATGGTGGCAAGGATCGCTGCGAGAAAGAGTATGGTCAGTTCGCTCGTTGCAGGTGCGACTGCCAGCCAGGGCGCGAACAGCAGCAGGACGAGCGCCGTGATCGCGTGCTGGGAAAGGGCGATATCAGCCGGAGGGGCAATTTGGGCGATCTGGCGCTGAAGTACGAGATTCCACGCATAGAGACCGGCGGAAACGAGTACTGCGGCGATCCCTTCCAGCGACTGGCCACTTGGGACATCGCTCTGGAACCGGACCATGCTGATCAGGATGACGCCGCCAAGACCGAGCGCCGACGCCATTACCGCCTTGCCGCTGATTCGTTCACCCAGCATGACTGCTGCCAGATAGAGAGCGAACAACGGGGAAATGAATGACAGCGCGACAGCTTCGGCCATGGGCAGGAGGGTGAGCGCGTGGAAGAACAGCAGTGCCATGCCACCGCTGACCAATGCGCGAAGAATATGAATGCGCAAATGGCCGGGGGCTGGCCAGTTACCCCCTCGCATACGCCACAACGGGACCATGATCGCAGTGCCGATGATCGAACGGAGCAACAACGCGCTGTAGGCGCCGATTGCGATGGAGGCATGTTTCATCAACGCATCCATCAACGAAAAGAGCGCTACGGCCGCGGCAGTGACCAGAAACGGCATATGGGGATGATGGCGTTGCATAAGGAATGGGTGGCTTAAGCCTGTCATGAACCTTCGTCATCCCCAACATTCAGCGACCAGTCATTCCCGATGCTTGATGATGGGGGGAGAAATGGGCAATCGTATGACACCAACGCGGAACCTCCCGGCGGTTCGTGCGTAACCATGCACAATCGGGGCTTTATTAAGGATGACGATGACTAAGCGGTCCATTCTGCTTGGCGGGCTTCTGCTCGCAGTTCCCATGGCCCTGAATGCGCAGGAATCTCCCGGGCCGGAGAGTATCCTGCCCGAGCCCGCTTCTTCTGAGCCGGTTCCAAACCCTGCTCCTCAGGCATCCCCGACAGTGGGCCCGGTTGTCCAACCATTGCCGGTACGGCAGCCGCTGGTGCAGCAATGGACTGTGGCTGACGCGCAGGCGTTACTGGCGGTGGCAGAGAAAATCGGGGAAGAGGGGCTGAGCCCGTCCGATTATGCCCTGCCTGCGTTGCGAGACGCCATCGCCCAAGGGAAGGGGGAGGCACTCGATCAGGCAGCCAGCAAGACCTTCGCGTGGCTGGCAGAGGATCTGCGCGATGGGCGTACACCCATGGACGCGCGCCGTCAGTGGTTTGTCGAAGATCCGGATGCCGATCGTATGCCAACCGGCACCTTGATGGCCAATGCACTGGAAACGCATGATGTGGCCGGTGTGCTCGCCGGACTGAATCCGACTCATCCCGATTATGCCCGCCTTAAGCAGGAACTTGCGGTAACGCCGGAGACGGATAAGGAGCGCCGCGCTCTGATCCGCGCCAATATGGACCGCTGGCGGTGGCTCGCGCGCGATCTGGGTAATCAGTACCTCATCACAAATGTGCCGGAAATGCAGTTGCGGTTGACCGTAAACGACAAGATCGTGCGTACATATCGCACTATTGTCGGCAAGCCGGGCAGGACTGCCACACCACAATTGGCGGAGATGGTCGAAGGGGTGATTTTCAATCCTACCTGGACGGTGCCGCAGTCGATTGTGAAAGGCGAAGGGTTGGGCGCGCGGTTGCTGGCCAACCCGGCCTCGGCCCGGGCCAAGGGATACAAGGTTACGCGTGGCGCGGATGGTTATGTCAGCGTTGTACAGCAGCCGGGCCCGAACAATTCGTTGGGTCTGGTGAAACTCGACATGCCGAATCCACATGCCATTTTCCTGCACGACACGCCTAGCCGCAACCTGTTCCAGCAGGATAACCGGGCACTCAGCCACGGCTGCATCCGGACCGAACGAGCGCTTGAAATGGCTATCACCATGGCAATTATCGGTGGCGGTGCGTCGGCGGACGAAGCGGTGGCGATTTCCAAGTCGCGTGAATACACACGTGTGCCGATGACCAAGCAGGTTCCGGTTTATATTACCTATTTCACCATGGCGCAGGATATCGACGGAAAGTTGTCGACGTTCGCTGATCTCTATGATCGCGATGCCCCGGTGTTGAAGAGCTTTGAACAACCACGAAAGGCAAACCGGGCGCGCCGCACGGACGAGGAAGTGGTTGAAATCGTCGATGATTTACAGACGTGATGGGACTGGCGCCGAATTAGGCACTATTTCGGCGCTACACTGTCGGAAAGATCAGGCCAGCCCGAGCTTGTCGGCATAGAGCAGGCGTCCGCCCGAAAGATGCCACAGGGCTTCATTGAAATTCTGCGGAGACATGGCGAAGCAGCCGTTGGAACGGCCCAGCTTGCCCCATTTTTCGACATGTTCCGGGCTGGCATATTCGGCCGAATGCATGACGATGGCCCGGTCGAGCGCGTTTGAATTGTCGGAATCCAGGCCACCCAGCCGGATCGAAGTGCCATATTTCCCTGTGTACCATTCCCAGGTGACGTAGGCGCCACGGCTCGTGGCATTGGAACCAACCACGTTGGAAAAATGTTCAAGATAACCGGTATGATCCGGATCCGAACCCTTGCCGTGGGCGACAAGGAAGCTGCGCACGGTTCCATTTTCAAGATTGGCGAAGTGGAAGCGGGGCAGGGACGATTCCAGGCCGTAGTCGGCAATACCCGCAATATCCGTACGCCACAGGATACTGCCTGCCCGCTCTGTCTCACGTTTCGCGATAGCCAGCAGAGCGCGATCACGTTCACTGATCGAGAAGGCTTGAGCGAACACCTTGCCAGGCAACAGCATCCCGCCTGCCACGGCGGTGGCTGATTTGAGGAACGTTCGCCGGTTTGTTCTGACTGGCATAACGTAATCAATATAGCCGGTTTGGCGCCCCTTTTCCAGAGGCTGGCAACCCTTCAGGCGGCGATGTTCGTGGCAGGTGCCTGAAGTGTGGCAATGGCTTTGCCGCTTTCCTCGGCATAGGCATTGTTGTCGTAGCGGTGAGTGCCAACAAAATGCACGAAACAGGCATCTCCGCTCCAGGGTTCGCCCCAATAGTTGAGGTAGCGATCCGCGGGTAACAGAATGGGTGCTGGTTCATTGGCGATGTGAAAATTGGATGCGATCTGCTCCGTTCCCCATGTGACCGCCTCCCTCTCGCCGACCAGTCGCGTCATTTCGGCAAGGAAGGCAGCCGCCAGCGGGCGGCCTGTACCACCTGCGGCAAAGCCCGTAAAACCGGCGCAACCCCGGATATAGCGCCAATCGGTGTCTTGTCGCATTTCGCCCATGCGGGATTCTATTCGTGCCTGGATATGGCCGCTTTCCGGCCCGGCGGGATAGAGCCGTTCGGCAAATTCCGCCAATGGCAATGCCCCAATGGAGCCATCTTCACCGCCCAGCATTGTGAAGCTGCGATTCATGGCGATCGCTTGCATGACTTCGGGTACGGGCCCCAGCGTAACCGTATCGCTATCAAGCTGTATCCAATACTCGCCCTGACGCCGATCAAGGATGGTGAGAAAGCGTTCCCAGCAACCGCCTTGAGGGAATTCTCCCGTTTCGATCGAACCGATGGGAATGATTTCCGGATCGCCGCAATGCCGGGCCAGGACGGCTTTGTCGCTTGGCGTCAGTGTTCCATCGTCAAGCAGGACAACCCGGCCCCGCTGCAACTGCCGCCACAGCGATTTGACTGCGACCAGGTAAGGCAAGACCACTGCGGTGCCAATCATCGAAAACAACACTACGCCGTCATCCGATGGATGAATCGGGGGCGTGTCGAGAATCGACCGTATCGCGCGGTCATGGCGGCCCATGTCGATGCGGTTGCGCAAGCGATAGGGCAGATGTCGGGTCAGCATGGCCAACATGGTAATCGCTTGTGCCCCTTTCTCCGTTAAGCCGATTGGTTAAGCAGGGGTTGCGTTCTGCTTCAGTCCCACGCTCATCGCTATGCGTTCCGGTCAGGCACCGACGCGCCAAGCTGCGAAAGCGCTTCACCCTCGAGCCGCATGAATCGCCAATCGTCCTGCATGACCGTACCAAGCGAACGGTAGAAACCCAGTGCCGGTTCGTTCCATTCCAATACCGACCATTCAAACCGGGCGCAGCCGCGTTTCAGTGCGGTTTTCGCGATCTGGTGCAGCAATGCCTTGCCGAGCCCGGCTCCGCGGGCCGAGGGCCTGACATAGAGATCCTCCAGCCAGATTCCGGGCTTGCCTTCGAAAGTCGAGAAAGTGGGAAAAAACAGGGCAAAGCCCTGGGCCTCATCGCGATATTCACCGATCAGGACTTCGGCTGCGGGGTTAGGGCCGAACAAGTGCAGCGCCATCACCTGTTCGTCGAAACGAACGGCATGAGACAAGCGTTCGTACTCCGCCAGTTCGCGAATGAACGATGCAATCATGGGCATGTCTTCGCGCGTCGCGGGCCGGACATGGATGGTCATCGAATCCACCCTTGGCGAATGCGCGGCCAGAACATGCCGAGTGAAAGGCCAGCCATGACCAGCAGGAAAGCAACGAGCTTCCAAAGCTGGAGCGGCTCATTGAGGAACAGGGCCGATGCCCCGAGGCCAAAGACCGGTACCAGCAATGCCAGGGGTGCGACTGTGGCGGACGGGTGGCGGTTGAGCAGCCATCCCCAGGCGACATAACCGAACATGGTGTTGCCGATGGATTGCCACGCCACTGCGGCCCAGGTCCAGCTATCGGCTGCGGCGATTCCGCTGGCCATGCGTTCCGGCCCTTCGATCACGAGAGCGAAACCGGCGAGAGGCGGTACGGAGAACAGAGCGGACCAGACGACATAGGAAAGCATGTTCTCGGGCTGGGCCCTGCGCACTGCGATATTGCCCAATGCCCAGCTCAAGGCGGCGACAAGCACGAGACCGAGACCCAGTGGCGTGGCGCTGCCATCCGTGTGGGCCATGATCGTCAGCAAGCCCGCAGTGGCCAGCAACAGAGCGCCAATTTGATATGGCGCCACCTTTTCGCCGTTCAGCCACATTGAAAGGCCTATGGTGAAGAATACCTGGGTCTGTATCACCAAGGAGGCGAGCCCCGGTGTAATGTCGCTCCGCATGGCGGTGAACAATATGCCGAACTGGCCTGCGCCGATCAGAATGCCGTAAGCGGCAAGGTCGCTCCAGGCGACTTGCGGGCGCGGTATGAAGAATGCGAGCGGGACGAAGACGAAAAAGAAGCGCAACAGGGCGAAAGTCAACGGTGCGAGATGCGCCAACGCCAGCTTGATGACGACGAAATTGGTGCCCCACACCGCCATGATGGCGATGGCAAGCAGGAGATGAGTCGGCGGCAAGCCGTGGCGCGTTGGCATGCTCCGAGCCTAACCCGCCGCCTCGGTCACCTTTCCTGCGTCGGTGGTTTCTGCTTCGATTTCTGCGGCTTTTCGTTCCACGAGAGCCACGATGTGATCCAGCATGGCGTCGCTTTGCACGTGGTGATCGGTCACCCCGGACAGGTAGACCATATGCTTGCCGTTGCCCCCTCCGGTGATGCCGATGTCGGTCTCACGCGCTTCGCCCGGACCGTTCACGACGCAGCCCAGAACGGACAGGGACAGCGGGGTTTTGATATGCTGCAACCGTTCTTCCAGTGCGGAGACGGTGCGGATCACGTCAAAGCCCTGTCGGGCGCAGGACGGACAACTCACCACTCTCACACCGCGTGTCCGCAGGCCGAGCGATTTCAGGATTTCGAAGCCGACACGCACTTCTTCTTCCGGTTCGGCGGAGAGCGAAACGCGGATCGTATCCCCGATTCCGGCCCACAGCAGATTGCCGATGCCGATGGCGCTTTTAACGGTCCCGCCGATCAGGCCGCCAGCTTCGGTAATGCCGAGGTGGAGAGGGCAATCCACCGCGTCGGCCAGCCCCTGATACGCGGCGACCGCGAGGAACACGTCGCTTGCCTTCACGGCTACTTTGTATTCGTGGAAATCGTGGTCCTGCAGCAGCTTGATATGATCAAGCGCACTTTCGACCAACGCTTCGGGGCAAGGCTCGCCGTATTTTTCCAGCAAATCCTTTTCCAGGCTGCCCGCATTGACGCCGATACGGATCGCGCAGCCATTGGCCTTGGCTGCGCGGACCACTTCGGCCACGCGAGCCGACGAGCCGATATTGCCGGGATTGATGCGCAGGCAGGCCGCGCCAGCATCCGCAGCTTCCAGCGCGCGCTTGTAGTGGAAATGGATGTCGGCGATCAGCGGAACCTGCGCTGCTCTGGCGATTTCACGGAAAGCGGACGTGCTATCCTCGTCAGGGCAGGAAACGCGGATCAGGTCCGCACCCGCATCTTCGCAACGGCGGATCTGATCGATGGTCGCGCCAGCATCGGATGTCGGGGTATTGGTCATCGTCTGGACCGTGATCGGCGCATCGCCGCCCACCGGTACGGAGCCGACCATGATCTGGCGGCAGGTCCGCCGCTCGATAGTGCGCCAAGGTCTTATGGGAGACATGGTCGCGCATATAGTCCGGCCTGTGCGAAGGAGCAATGACAGCGTGGGTGAATTGCGGCATGAGAGGGGTGTAATGCGGGATGCCACTGGCCTTGATACTGGAACGGAAGACGGATTCCTGTTGTTTGGACGGGTGCTCGACGGCCGAGGTGGCGGCCGTGCCGTCGATTGGGAGGAGGCACGCGGATGGCAGCCGCAGGGGCCGAACGAAATCCTGTGGGTGCACCTCGTCCGTTTCCATCCTGGTGTTGCCGAATGGCTTGAGCAGGGCCTTGAGGTTCCCGAACCGACAGCAGAATTGCTGACCAGCGACGATACACGCCCACGTGCCTTTCGAGAGCAAGAAGCGCTTGTCGCTACGTTACGGGGCATCAATTTCAACCCGGAAGCCGAACCGGAAGACATGGTTTCCATGCAGTTGTGGTCGGATGGGCGGCGCGTCGTCACTCTGCGGCGGCATCCGTTACAGACTCCCCGCATCGTGCTGGCCGACATCGATGCAGGCCGTGGACCTGGCGATGCAGGGGCGCTGATCACCGCGCTGATTGAACACATGATTGCGCACATGAACCGTTCCATCGTCGACATGAACGATCATATCGACCAGCTTGAAGAGGATGACGACGACGGCAACGCGGAAGACATGCTGGCAAAGATCGGCACCATCCGGCGGAATTGCCTTGCCCTGAAGCGGCATATGTCCCCGCAGCATGAGGCGTTGGAGCGCATTTCGCGCGACGCGCCGGACTGGTTCGAGGAACACGATCGGAGAGAGATCGCCGAAACGATCGACCGTTTGCGCCGTTATCTCGACGATCTCGACATCAGCAAGGAGAGCGCTGTCGTCCTGATGGATGAGTTGCGGGGCAAGGCGCTCGCCCGATCGGAACAGACCAGTTACCTGTTGACTATCGTCGCGGCGATCTTTCTCCCGCTGGGGTTCGTGACCGGTCTGCTGGGTATAAATGTCGGTGGAATACCCGGTGTCAGTGACGAACGGGCATTCTGGATCGTGGTGGGTCTGTGTGGCGGAATTTTGCTCTTCCAGCTATACCTCTTCCGCAGGTGGAAATGGTTGTGAATTGACGCTGGCGATAGTTGCGGCCCGGCGTTCGCCTGGGGGTTTCGATGACCAGAATCCTGATTATTGACGGGCATCCCGATCCAGATGGAGGGCATTTCATTCATGCTGCGGCCGATGCCTACGCGGAGGGGGCGGCAACCGCCTACGAATTGAAACGCATTGCGGTCGCGAAGTTGAATTTCCCCATTCTGCGATCACCTGAGGAATGGCAGAAAGGCGAGGTTCCGCCGGATATAGCCGAGGCGCAGGAGGCGCTGCGTTGGGCAGACCATGTCGTGATTTTCTATCCGTTGTGGCTGGGCGATCTGCCCGCCTTGCTCAAAGGCTTTTTCGAGCAGGTCGCCCGACCCGGCTTTGCCTTCAGTTATACGGATAAAGGTTTTCCCAAGAAGCTGTTGAAGGGCAGATCCGCCCGTGTCGTGGTGACAATGGGTATGCCGTCGCCTTTGTATCGGTTCGTTTACCGGGCCCACAGCGTCAAAAGCCTGGAACGCAATTTCCTGCAATTCGTGGGCTTCAAACCCGTACGGCATTCGATCATCGGATCGATAGACGCCAGTGCCCGCCGGCGTTTGCGCTGGTTGGAGCGTATGCGCAATCTCGGGACTAAAGGGGCCTGAACTTTCGGGGCCACTTCTCAGCGAATATCGAGCGACGCGATAAGGCCATCGATGAGTGTGAACGTGTGGTCGAGAATGATGGGGCTGTTCGGGAATGACCCCGACACTTCTGCGCGAACGACGATCGCGCCATCGCGTTCGAACATTTCCAGCGGACGGGCGGTATAAGGGGTTCGGGCATAGGTATCCCGCCGCCAAGTACTGATCGCGTCGAGCCCGACATGATCGTGCCGCTCATCATGGACATGTGCGTCGGCGGCAAAGAAAGCGCCCAATGCTTCCGGGGATGCACTGTGGTCGGCGGCATAATATGCGGCGATTGCCGGAGGAAGGTCTGGCATCGGGTATCTCCTCAAACGCAAAGGGATGCGGCGTGTTGCGTGGAAATCCACATCGGCCTAACTCCCCTGGATGACAAGAACGCACGAAACAGTTGGGTACTTACCTACAGGTAAGGTGACGCGCTGATGGAGCATACACCGCTTTCTGCCGCTGAAGGTGTGGAAGAGGCGATCCGCATGTTGGAAGGCCGTTGGAAACTCGTAATCCTGTTTCATCTTTTTGGCGGAAAATTGCTGCGTTTTTCGGAACTTGAACGAGCCATTCCGGCAATTTCCCAGAAAATGCTCATTCAACAGCTACGTCAGATGGAAAAAGACGGCATCGTGACGCGCATCGTCCACCATCAGGTGCCGCCCAAGGTGGAATATGGATTGACGAACTGGGGCCAGTCGCTTTGTCCCGCTCTCGATGCATTGCTCCAATGGGCGGAACGGCGGGATCCAGCCAAGGATGAAAGCCAGGGGTGAATCCCGTCAGGGTTCCATTAAAGGAATAGCTTCCCGATACCTCGCTATCCAGTATCCTCGGAAATCGGTCGGGCTATCAGGAATGCTTGTCGGCTTTCCGCTTGCCGAAGCGCATGTCGCGTTCCAGCCTTGCCCTGAGCTGGGTGTAATAGGCTTCGAGGAAAGCGCGTTCGTCGCCCTGGCCGCCGGTCCAGCCAATTTTGGCGCAGATCGTTTCTGCCACGGCCACCAATGCTTCGGATTTTCCTTCACGCAGAACGCGCTCCAACGTCTGCAACTCGTATTCGCCGTAAACCGCCAGTTCCGCATCGCTGAACCGGTATGTGGCACCGGTTTCCTGAGATGGGCCACGGGCCCCGGCAGACAGGGATAGCGTTTCGGCCAGCTTTCGTTTCGGTGCTTCGACCACCCATGTTCCGGCGATCAGGTCGCCCGCGCGCATGGCATCCTTGTTGAAAAATGGGAAGAGGAGGAACACCGCGAACCAGGCTGCGGCGGCAAGGCCGGCCAACCCTCCTTCGCCTTCCTGTGCGCCCGCGATGAACACGATCGGCATGAACAGTTCGATGTCGCGCAAGAGATTGCGTGCAATCACGGCCTCTGCCGTCAGCCGCCCGCCATCGCGCGCGGCAATGCGGATTCCCGACAGCCGCTTGCCGGGAGTGGCGCCGCGTGGACCCAATTCGAAATAGAGAAAGTAGCCATAGCGGAACAGGAACATCGCGATCAGCCAGATCACCGCGAGGAATTCCAACGTGCCGAATAACTGCCCCGGCCCCGCGCCCTCCTTCATGCCCAGTACGCCGAATGCGAGATAGAGCAGCAGGATCGTAGTGGCGAACAGGATGAAGTTGATAATGATGTAATCGACGATCAGCGCCGCGGCCCGAGACCCGCGCCCGGCCACGGTGAGCGGCAGGCTCAGCCCTTCCGGCGTCAGCAGTTCACGACGCCGTTTCACCTGCTGGGCAATGTAGGAGGAGCTTGCCATGGTCAGTCCCCGCTGTCCTTCGTGCGTCTGCCGAATGCGTAGAAGTAGGTCAGCCACAGAACCAGCATGAATGATCCGACGATCAGCCGGCCCGGTGTTTCATTGATGAGCTGCCGGGCGAAACCTTCGAGGAAGGCGGCGACAATCAACATCAGGACCACGCCGGTCATTACCTGCGCAGCTCGCCGGCCGCTCTCTGCCGCGGCAGTCATGATCGAGCGATTGCCGGGAAAGGCCATCGCCCGCCCAATGTGGATGCCAGCGCCACCCGCGAGCAGGATGGCGAATAACTCGGTCGTGCCATGGACGCTCAACCACGCAATCAGGTCCAGCGTCAGCCCGGCATCGTGATAGAGCCATAGCATTGCCCCCAGCAGTGCCATGTTGTGAATCAACAGCAGGATCGAAGGCACGCCGAAAGCGAAACCGAGCGCAAAGGCAAGGATGGAAACCTGCGCGTTATTACTGAAGAGGTACGCTGCGAAGGCGGATAACCCAGTGGTGCCCTGCTGTTCGCCGAACAAGGTGGCGCGCAATGCCTCCGGTGATGCGCCAGGGCTGCGATCGCCCGCCATGCCGGGCGGAACGAGGGCGTGATACCACTGGCTGTCGCTGGAAACGAGCAGCCAGCCGACGATCGTGCCCGCTATCATGGCCGCGAGCGCGATCAGCACATCAGGCCCCATGGCGCGCACGCTGGCGCTCCATTCCCCGCCCAGAAAGCCGCGCAGCCAGCCGACAAACGATGTGCGCGGGCCATAGACCTGGAACCATGCACGCTGCACCAGTCCTTCCAGGTAGGCCAGCGTGGCGGCATCCAGCGTCGTCTCGCGGGCGATTGAAAGGCTGGACGCGGCAGTGCGGTACAGGGCGGGCAGGGCCAGTACGTCTTCGTCCGACAGCTTGCGCAGGCGGCCGGATTCCATGCGGGAAACGATCTCTTCCAATCGTCTCCATTCGTTCTCACGTTCCAGCCGGAACCGGTCGGAACGGAGGGCTGCGGCGGCGATGTCCGGTGGTGGCGCCACTTCGCGGCGGCCGAACAGGGAGGACAGGGTCGGGGCCTTCATCCGATGGCTCCCGCCCGTTTGATATCGAGATAGCGGTCGATCAACCGGTATCCGATCCGGTCCCACGGCGCTTCGATGACGTCCACGCCCAACTGCCTCAATCGCTGCAGGACCAGCGCGCGCTGGCGGGCCAGCGTATCGGCCGTGACGGCGATTGCCAGCTTGCCAAGATCTTCCGGATCGCCTGCGGCCATGGCGTTGAGTTCGGCATCTTCCATGGTCACGAACAACACGACATGGCGTTGTACCAGGCGCCCGACGCTTTCGATCATCAGTTCGGCACTGGTCGGGTCCGAGAAATCGGAAAACAGCACGATCATGGATCGCCGCTGGAGGCGTGCTGCCAATGTCGCGAGCGCCAGCGTGAAGTTGGGTTCCTCCGCATGGTAATCCAGTCCGGCAGCCGCACTTTGCAGGCGGTGGAAGGCGCGCGCATCCGTAACGAACGGTGTCGCCAGTTCGACGTGGCGCGCGAAGCCGAACAAGGCCACACGGTCGCCCCCCTTCAGGGCAACATAGGCAGCGGTAAGTGCGGCGGAAACCGCGCGGTCGATGCGGGGCAGGCCATCAATGGGTTCGCACATCGCCTGGCCGCAATCGAATGCGAATATTATCGGGTTGTTCCGCTCGCTTTCGAATTCTCGGGCGAACAGGCGGGTCTGGCGGGCGCTCGTCTTCCAGTCGATTCTGCGCCGGTCCATGCCGGGCTCATACTCCGCGAGCGATTCGAACTGGCTGCCTTCGCCGCGGATGCGCCGCGCGATCAGCCCGAATTGCGCATCGCGGAGAAAAGTCTGGAGTGCGGGCGAACGCACCGGAGACAGATCGGGCCATACTCTCACGCTATCGTCCAATGTGCGGGAGACTTGCCGATGGGCGAGACCCAGGGGACCGGGCCAGCGCAACCAGAGTTGTTCGAGCGTACCGGTACCCCGTCGGTTGGGGCGTAGCGTTACGCTGCCGCGCCACACACCGCCCACCGTGTCGGCGGCAAGAGCCAATTCCGCCCTGCCGCCCTCGGCCAGCCGTGGATCGAATTGCAGCGCGCCCTGAGGGGCACCGCCGCCACGCCGTCCGGCAATGTCTGCCAGCAGCGTGATTGCCAGTGGCTCACCCACTTCTGTGTCGGGAGGAAAGGCAAGCCGGATATCTTCAAGTCTGCCTGCTGCCAGCCCGTCCAGCAGGACAAGAACAAGCAAAGCCGCCCCGGCTGCAGGAACCAGAACCCATGCACCGGGCGCGAGTGCTGCGACGACCAGCGCGATAGGCGCGGCGAGAGCGGCAAGTGTCGCAGTGCGGGCAGTCGGGACGATCATGGGGCCTACCGTGGGGCCTCCGTCTGCTCGATCAGTTCGGTTACGAGGGCTTCTATCTGGCGACCTTCGATCTCCGCTGCCGGCGACAGCAGCAGACGATGGCGCAGGACAGCGGTTGCCAGTGCTTTCACATCGTCGGGCAACACATAATCGCGCCCTTGCAGAGCGGCGCGGCTGCGCGCGGCATTGGCCAGCATGACGGCCGCACGCGGACTGGCGCCAGTGGCAAGATCCGTGGTTTCGCGTGTCGCGCGCACCAGCCGTACGACATAATCGATAATCTGGGGGGAGATGGTCACGCTTTTGACGGCCTGCACGGCTTTGGCCAGCGTGGACGCATCGGTTACTGCACGTATTCCGAAATCCTCAGGCCTGGCCGGTCCGCCATGTTCACCGAAACGCGCGACGATTTCCGCCTCTTCCTCGGCGCTGGGATAAGGGACCAGCAGCTTGAACAGGAAACGGTCGAGTTGCGCCTCGGGCAGGGGATAGACGCCCTGATTTTCGATTGGATTTTCAGTCGCCACGACCAGGAAGCGCTCCGGCAGCGCGTGATGTTCCCCATCCAGCGTTACGCTGCGTTCCTGCATCGCTTCGAGCAGGGCGGCCTGGGTTTTGGGCGGCGTGCGGTTGATTTCGTCCGCCAGCAACAGTTCGCAGAAAATCGGGCCCCGCGTCAGCGTGAACTGACTGGTCTGGAAGTTGAACAGATTGGAACCGAGAATGTCGCCAGGGAGCAGATCGGGCGTAAACTGGATACGGCCATAATCCAGCCCGAGGGCGCGGGCGAAGCATTGGGCGATAAATGTCTTGGCGACACCGGGTGGCCCTTCGAGAAGGACGTGGCCATGGCTCACCAGCGCAATCAGCAGGTGGTCCAACGTGTCCTGCTGTCCGATCACAGCCTTGCCCACTTCCGCGCGGATAGCTTGCGTCAGGCCTCGCAACTCGTCGAGGGTCATGGTCATTTGCCGAGCATCCTTTCGATTTGTTTGAGCTCTTCGGCGGTGCGCAGCAACTCGTGCTGGCTGCGCGCATGGCCGAGCTTTTCGGTCAGGGCATGGAAGGGGGTACCAGTGTGATGGCGCGCGGCAAGTGCGCGGCCGATGTCCTCGTCCATCGCATGCCCATCATCGCGCCATCGCAGGCCCAGTGCATGGGCGATCCGTTTTCGCATCAATGCGGCGTATGGCGGGCCAAGCAGGTGGAGCCGCCGTGTACGGCGAATGAAGCCTGCGGAATTCTCGACCAACTGGCGTTTCCCGAACGCGATGGCGCGGCTTTCCGTCAAAGGCGGGCCAAAGCGGCGGAAGGCGCGCCAGGTGACGACTATGGCCGCAATCACCAGACAGAGCGTCGCGGCCAGGAAAGGCGGGGTAAAGGCCAGTGTCAGCAAATTCATCGATCGCCCGAGGCCGTTCTGCGTGAGATCGAAAACGACGTCGCCTTCGGCCGTTTCCGAAGCCGCCCGAATCAGCTTCGACGCCAGCAGGGCATTGGCTCTGTCCGCCATGCCGAAATTGTCGAGCAGATCGGGTTCGAACACGAAAATCAGCGGATGGATGTTATCGTTCTGTCCACCGTAACCCGGATCGATTCCGGCCATGGCGTTGAGGGCGGGATAAGTTCCTTCATCGGCGACATAGCCAGCCAGAACCCTGCTGCCGTCGCTGGTGCGAACCAGCGGGATAATCCGTGAGCCGGTACCTGACTGGTTCTGTTTCGCGTCTGGAAGAGGGCCGGTCAGACCACCGCCCTGCCAACCCTTTGCCCGGCTGATTGTGACGGCGATATCGTCGGCAAAGCCTTTCCATTCAGGCGAACCGGATCCGTAAAGCGCAACCCAGCCTTTCTTTGCATTCTTCTGCTCGGCGGGGAGGCTGCTGGCGTACCACTTGGGCAATATCACCAGTGTCGGTCCGGCATGGCGCCGTCTGGCGACGATCTCTGCCAGTTCCTGGCCATCGGCGCCATGTGGAGGGGTCAGGACTAGCAAACCGTAACTCGAAAGATCGCCTTCGTTGCGGCTAAGCGTTACATGGTACCCGCCTTTACCCAGCAGGCTGGCCATTGCGGCATAGCCATTCAGCCCTTTGCCTCCGGCATGACCGCCACCGTCATTCGTGCCGCCGCCCGTTTCATCTGCGCCGATAAAATACAGCGTAAGCAGAAATGCCATGGCTCCGAACAGCAACATGCCCAGCACGATCCGCGGCGAAAAGGGCGTGGTCGTGCGTGTGCTCATCGCGTACCGCCTTGATCATGCGGTAACCCTTCGAAGCGGGTCAGGGCGAAATCGGCGTATGCCGTGCGCGCGGCCTGCCAATCTTCCGCGCTGAGGCTGCGCAGCGCGAACAGGCTTCGCTCCACTCGCTCGGCAATAATGGCAAAGGCATTGCGGGCGGCATCGGGCAAGGCAGGCAACATGGCGATTTCACGCGCCGTACTGGAAGGTTCCAGCCAGTCGGGGCGGGCAGCGCGGATTTGCCCGACACTGCGGACCAGCAGCAAGTGTGTCGCCTGGTCGAACTGGCCAGCGGCGGCAAGCGCGTCCGCATCCTCAAGCAATGCCAGCGCTTCCTCCCGATCCGGCGACCAGTCCGGGTCTGTATTCCGTCCCTTGCGCATTCCGCCTAGAACCGGCGAGATCAGGCGCCAGGCCAGAATCGCGACACCGATCACAGCCAGTCCGATCAGTATCCATTTCAGGGTGGGCCATGACAGCCCCAGGGCTTCGCCAACCGGCTTCAACAAATCGGCGAGCCATTGTTGCAGCTTTTCCAGCCACTCGGGCGGTTTCGGCGGTTCGACGGGCGCCACTGGCGCATACTGGATTGAAGGGTCGGCGCGTATCGCCTCCCAATCCTGCGCCGCTGCGCCAGCCGTCATTCCTATTGCCACGCCGTTGTCCGTGACATGGCTGGCAAGCCGGCGCAAGGCACCTTGTCAGGGCCGCTCCCGCGCCTGCGGATAGGAACCGAGAATGCGCAGTTCCTTGCTATGGAATGCCAGTTCCTCCAGCGCGCGGTCGATGGCGGGATTCCCCGGAGCGCCGATAATATCGGCATAGAACATCGTCGCCGCGAAGCTTGCGCCCTTCTGATAGCTTTCCAGCTTGGTCATGTTGACGCCGTTGGTCGCGAATCCGCCAAGCGCCTTGTATAGTGCGGCGGGCACGTTCTTCACTTCGAATATGAAAGTGGTCATGGCGTCTTGCCCGGCAAGGCTTGCCGGGTCGAGCGGCTGACGGGCCAGCACGACGAATCGAGTCATGTTGTCGGAGGAATCTTCCACCCGGTCCTCGACCAGCTTCAGCCCGTAAAGGTCGGCCGCCAGTGCGGGCGCGATGGCCGCCAGCGAAGGGTCGCCGAGTTCCTTGATATAGGCTGCCGCGCCCGCGGTATCGGCGTAGGACATCGGCACTATGCCTCGTTTGCGCAGGAAATGACGCGACTGGCCGAGCGCCTGGGGGTGGCTATAGGCGGCCTCGAAAGGGCCGGACCCCAGACCCATCAAGGCGTGGTGGATAGCCATGAAGTGTTCGGCGACAATCGACAAGCCGCTCTCAGGCAACAGAAAATGGATGTCGGCAACGCGCCCATGCTGCGAATTTTCAATCGGGATGATGGCGGACCCAGCCTGTCCGCTCTTTACCGCTTCCAGAGCGTCTTCGAAGGCGAAACACGGCAGGGGCAGGCAATCCGGGTCGAATTCCAGGGCCGCACGGTGCGAATTGGCGCCAGGTGCGCCTTGAAAGGCGATTGCCTGCGCGGGATTTTCAGCGGCTGCGGCGACCATCTTTTCAACCAGTGCCACAGCGGGATCGGGGAAGCTCTGCATGGCTTTGCGCTAAGCCTTGTACAGCAAATCCGCAATGGGCCTTGCGAATAACGCAAGTCGACACTAGAGCGGCGCCAGAAATTTCTAACCCGCAGGTTCTTCCGGATGAACGACCGTTTTAATACTACTGCCGGCTGGACGCTTTTCGCCGGTGTCGTCGCACTTGGCCTCTCCAGCGTCAGTGCCAAGTATTTTCAGGCTGACAAGCATCATGCCCCGCATGAAATGGGCTATGCAATCGAAGGCGTGGAAACCGAAGGTGGTGCCGATCAGGGACCGTCTTTCGCCTCGCTGCTCGCTACGGCTGACGTTGCCAAGGGTGAGAAGCTGTTTGGCAAGTGCGTATCGTGCCACACGATCAATGCTGGTGGCCCGAACGGCATTGGCCCGAACCTGCATGGCGTTGTGGGTGAAGAGATCGGCAAGGGCGTAGGCGGCTTCGCCTTCTCCAGCGCGCTGTCGGGTCATGGTGGCACCTGGACTTTCGACCTGCTGGACGAATGGCTGGCCAGCCCGAAGGCGTTTGCGCCGGGCACGAAGATGAGCTTCGCCGGTTTGAGCAAGGCTGAAGATCGCGCAAACCTCATTGCCTATCTTAACACGCAGGGTTCGAATCTCCCGCTTCCGGCGGTCGAGGAAGCGCCCCCGGCTGAAGAAGCCGCTGCGGAAGGTGGCGAGGCTCCGGCTGAGGAAGCAACCGCCGAAACTCCGGCAGAAGCTGCTCCGGCACACTAATTCCGGCGAGTGGGCGAAATGCCCATGGCAGATTACAGAAATGCCCCGGTGCCAGATGAGGTGCCGGGGCATTTTGCTATCCAGAGGATACAGGGAATCAATCCCGTCCTTTGAAACCCTGAGCGATCACATACCATTCGGATGAATCCTTGCGGCTGGCAGGGGGTTTGGCATGCTTGACGCTGGTGAAATGCTGCTTGAGCAGTGCCAGCAGTTCCGTGTCAGTCCCACCTGCCAGAACCTTCGCAACGAAAGCACCACCGGCCGTCAGCGTCTGGATCGCAAAATCGGCAGCTGTTTCGACGAGGCCCATGGTGCGCAAATGGTCGGTTTGCTTATGACCTACCGTATTGGCCGCCATGTCTGAAAGAACGAGGTCAGGAGGCCCGTCCAGAGCCGATTCCAGAGCTTCCGGGGCCTCTGCGGCCATGAAGTCCATCTGCAGAATGGTAACGCCGTCGATTGCTTCTGTCGGCAGCAGGTCGATTCCGACGACCGCCGCCTTCGGCGCCCGTTTACGGACGACCTGACTCCAGCCGCCCGGTGCGATGCCCAGGTCGACGACTCTCCTGGCAGACTTCAGCAGCCCAAAGCGATCGTCAAGCTCGGCCAGTTTATAGGCAGCCCGGCTGCGATAGCCGTCTGCCTTGGCCTGGCGGACGTAAGGGTCATTGAGCTGCCGGGTCAGCCAGCGGGCCGATGATTGGCTCCGCTTTTTGCCGGTACGCAGTTTCTTGTCAGGATTCTTGCTGGAACGACTCATGTACGATTGCCTCGCCGCACCTTGCGGTGGGAGTTGCTGTTGCCGCGCTCTGTTCTGCGGTCTGATGCAATCAGGCTGCGCAGAATTCCTTCGCGGATGCCTCGATCGGCAACGCCCAGTCGTTCGGCGGGCCAGATGTCGAGAATCGATTCCAGTATCGCACACCCGGCTATGACGAGATCGGAGCGTTCCCGCCCGATACATGGCAATTCATATCGTTCTTCCGGAGACATCACTGACAGCCGCTGGCTGATGGCACGCATCGAATGTGCGGGTACGATCAGCCCATCGACGGCCTTGCGATCATATTGCGGAAGGTCGAGATGAAGGCTGGCGAGCGTGGTGACCGTGCCGCTGGTCCCGAGCAGACGTGGGCTTGGTACTTGGACGTCCCCGATTCGTTGCGCGAAGCCGGCGAAGCTGTCGGAAACCAGTTCACGCATTTTTGCGTAACGGGCCGCACGTTCATCGGTGCTGTGCACTTCGCCACCGCAGGTTTCCGTCAGGGAAACCACACCCCATGGTACGCTTTGCCAGTCGAGAATCCGCGGGATGCCATCGCCTGTTTCGATCAGGACCAGCTCGGTAGATCCGCCGCCGATATCGAAGATCATGGCAGGGCCGGTGCCTTCCTCCAGCAGGATATGGCAGCCGAGTACTGCCAGTCGAGCTTCGTCCTGTGCGGAAATCACATCCAGAACAATGCCTGTTTCCCGATGTACGCGCTCGATGAATTCCGCGCCGTTTTCTGCCCTGCGGCATGCTTCGGTCGCGACCGACCATGCCAACCGGACATTGCGGCGTTTGAGCTTGTCTGCGCAGATCCTGAGGGCATTGACCGTGCGGTTCATGGCGGCCTCGCTCAATCGGCCAGTCTGGGCAAGTCCTTCGCCCAGTCGAACCACGCGGCTGAATGCATCGATGACTGTGAAATTCTGGCCTTGGGGGCGGGCGATCAAAAGGCGGCAATTGTTGGTGCCGAGATCAAGCGCTGCATATGCCTGACGGGGGGAGGAACTGGCGCTGGCACCCACGGTCCAGCCTGCCGGTGCACGGGTCTGGCTTGGCTTGCTTTTGCCGGGCGGGCGGAATTCGGAACGGGCCTTGGGAGGCTCTGGCGCTCGCGATTCCCCTTGCGTCGAGCCATTTTCCTTATCCGTCACCATTTCCTGGTGCCGCTCCGGCGGAGAATAATCCGCCATAATCGTCAGTCTTTCTTATGCTTATGCCCGCATGACACGGGTACTTGCCGCCGATGCTACAGGTCACGGACGAATCCGGCAAGAGGGTGCCACGACGGCAAATGGCGTGTCGCGGTGCGCCTTGGCCCGAAACAGTGTCGGGCCCTCTTGACCGCAGGCGATCCCCCGCCTAGAGGCTCGCCCCGAATTGCCCCGTCGTCTAATGGTAAGACTACGGACTCTGACTCCGTCAATTGAGGTTCGAATCCTCACGGGGCATCCAAAATCCACCATAAAGATACACCTTCCCCATGTCAGACTTAGGGGCGGGTGTGATCGCCATTTTCTCCCTCACTCTGCTTGCCCCGCCCTGAATCGGCTCGTACGGGGGAGGCCGACAGGACATTGCCGCAAGGGAGAGTTATGAGCGAGCGCCAGGACGATCGGGAACTGACCGACCGGAAATTCTACAAGGCGCAGCAGGAAGCTGCCTTTTCCGAGGCAGTAGCCAAGCAAACCCCGCAAACACAGCATCCCGCCTACCGGCTGGCATTTCAGGATACCGAGTTCCTCCTGCGTGAGGAACTGCGGCCAGTGCGGTTTCAACTGGAACTGCTCAAGCCGGAAATGTTGCTGGAAGAGGCAGGGGTCGGCTCCACACTCGTCTTCTACGGTTCGGCGCGAATCCCGATGCCGGATCAGGCCGAGGCATTGGTGGCTGCGGCACGGACTGACGAGGAACGTGCCGTGGCCGAGAAACTGGCGGCCAAGACCAAATATTGCGAGGAAGCGCGCAAACTGGCTCGTATCGCCAGCGAATGCGCTCCGGTCCAGGAAGGCAAAAGGCAATTCGTCGTCTGCTCAGGGGGCGGGCCATCCATCATGGAGGCGGCGAACAAGGGCGCGTCCGAAGCGGGAGCAGAGTCGATCGGGCTCAATATCGTGCTGCCGCATGAACAGGCGCCCAACCCGTATGTCTCGCCTTATCTGTCCTTTCAGTTCCACTATTTCGCATTGAGGAAGATGCATTTCCTCATTCGCGCGCGCGCAGTGGCGGTTTTTCCAGGCGGTTTCGGCACACTCGATGAATTTCTCGAACTGCTGACGCTGATTCAGACTGGCAAGATGAAACCCATTCCCGTGCTGCTGTTCGGCAAGGAATTCTGGAGCCGGATCGTCAACTTCGAAGCGATGGCAGACGAAGGAACGATCAACCACAGCGATCTCGACCTGTTCCGCTGGTGCGAAACCGCAGAAGAAGCGTGGGATCATATCACTCGCTTCTACGATTTGCCTTGCGACTAGGCTAACGTACCGCCTGATGCCCCATGGGGCCTGCTCCCGCACCGAAGCCGGGCGCAGAGAGCAGGGCTTCCCGCACGAAGTCCCGCGCGCCGGAAATCGCCTCCTCCATGGTGGTCCCCTTGCCGAGCAGGGTCGCGATCGCGCTGGAGAGAGTGCAGCCGGTGCCATGCGTGTGGCGGGTCTCTATCCTGGGCGCGCGCCAGACGACATCTTCGTGCCCGGGGCGGGATAGCCGATCTTCAACCATTGGGCCTTCCGCGTCGCCCCCCTTGGCCAGGTACGCTATTTGCTGCGCGGCCATTTCCCGGGGACCGCCCAGGGCCATCAATTCCGGGACGTTCGGTGTGGTCAAGGTTGCCAGTTTCATCAGCCGCGTGAAAGCAGCGACAGTGGCCTGATCTGCCAGCACCGAACCGCTGGTCGCGACCATGACGGGATCGAAGACCACCGGGGCGTCGATTTGTTCCAGTCGCTCGGCCACAGTAGCGGCCACCTCCGCGGAACCGAGCATGCCGATTTTGACCGCGTCTATGCCTATGTCATGTACGCAGGCGTCGATCTGCGCGCCTACCATGGCGGCAGGGAGCGCCTCGACTGCGTGCACGCCGGTTGTATCCTGCGCGGTGATGGCAGTAATTGCAGTCATCGCGTAACCGCCAAGCATGGTTACGGTCTTTATGTCAGCCTGAATGCCCGCACCGCCTGAACTGTCTGATCCGGCGATGGCAAGGATGCGGGGAGGGCGACTCATCCCCTGAACGCCCGCTCCACGGAAGGGGGGAACTGTTCGTGGAGTTTCTTCATTCGGGTCGGGCGGTCCATCAATTCACCGCCGCAGTTGGGGCAGTGGTCGTCGAGATCTTCCGCGCAGGGGGCGCAAAAGGTGCATTCGAGGCTGCAGATGAAAGCCCCCGGCATTTCTGCGGGCAGGTCGGCACCGCATCGTGCGCAGTCAGGGCGCATCTCCAGCATCAGCCGGCCGCGACCACTGCCGAACAGATATCGTCCACAACCTGTTCGACTTGCGCCTGATTGTCGCCTTCCGCCATCACGCGGATGACAGGCTCTGTCCCTGACGGGCGTATGACGAGCCTGCCCTTGCCGGAAAGGGCGCCTTCGGCTTCGGCAATGGCTTGTTTTACCGCCGCGTTTTCCAGAGGCGCGCCACCGGCGTAGCGGACGTTTTTCAGCAATTGCGGCACGGGATCGAACAGGTGGAGCAGTTCGCTTGCCCGTTTGCCTGATCGAACCAACGCGCCCAGCACCTGGAGCGCGGCAATGCAACCATCACCAGTGGTCGCATGGTCGAGCAGGATCATGTGGCCGGACTGTTCGCCGCCGACATTGTATCCACCGGCCCGCATTGCTTCCAGCACGTAACGGTCGCCGACTTTCGTCCGGAGCAGATCCAAGCCTTCGCCGGACAGGAACCGTTCCAGCCCGAGATTGGACATGACGGTGGCGACAACGCCGCCGCCCTTGAGAATGCCTTTCGATGCATAATCCCGTCCGATCAGGGCCATGATCTGGTCGCCATCGACAGTCTGGCCCTTCTCATCGACCACGATCAATCTGTCCGCATCGCCATCCAACGCGATTCCGATATCAGCGCCTTCGGCAATGACTCGTTCCTTTACGGCATCCAACGCGGTGGAACCCACACCGGCATTGATATTGGTGCCATTCGGGGTGACGCCGATCGTGGTGACTTCCGCACCCAGTTCCCAGATCGCCGAAGGCGCCACGTGGTAGGCCGCACCATTGGCGCAATCGACTACCACTTTCAGTCCATCGAGCCTGATTTCGTCGGCGAGCGATTGTTTGATTGCGTGAATGTAGCGCCCGCGGGCATCGTCGATCCGCCGGGCGCGGCCGATATCCTCGCCCTGGGCAAGTTGCTGCGTCTGGCCCATTGCCTGCTCGATCGCGAGTTCATCCGTGTCGGACAGTTTGAAACCGTCCGGGCCGAACAGCTTGATTCCGTTATCCTCGAACGGATTGTGGCTGGCTGAAATCATCACGCCCAAATCGGCGCGCATTTCCCGCGTGAGCAGAGCGACGGCCGGAGTCGGCAGGGGACCGGTCATGACCACATCCATCCCCACGCTGGTGAAACCGGCGACCAGCGCGTTTTCCATCATGTAGCCGGAAAGGCGGGTGTCCTTGCCGATGACGACGCGGTGCCGATGATCGCCGCGGAGGAAATGCCGACCTGCCGCCTGCCCCACTTTCAGGGCGGTTTCGGCTGTCATCACACCATCATTGGCGCGGCCTCTGATCCCGTCGGTTCCAAAATACTTGCGACCCATGGATTCGGTCCATCCCCTTGCAAGCGCATCTTTCTGCGCACATGGCGTTGTTCACGGGCAATGTCACGCTTGCCCGGTCAAGTCGATAAACCGTAATCGAAAAAGCTCATGCAACGTGAGACGGACTGGTCCGTTTGGGAGAGGAACAACAACAAAATGCAATCCATGGAGATATCATGCCCTTTAAACTGATCGAACTCCCCTTCGCTTCCGACGCTCTCGCCCCGGCGATTTCGGCCGAGACGCTTTCGTTCCACCATGGCAAGCACCACCAGGCCTATATCGACAAGACGAACGCAGCGATCGACGGCACCGATCTCGCCGACAAACCGATGGAAGACATCGTCGCCGCAGCGCGCGGCAAGAACCAGGGCCTGTTCAACAATGCTGCTCAGTCCTGGAACCACGGTTTCTATTGGCATTCGCTGACCGGCGCCAAGACGGCTCCGTCGGGCGATCTCGCCGCGAAAATCGACGAAGCTTTCGGTTCGCTCGACGCGTTGAAGGAAAAGCTGGCTGATGCCGGGGCTGGTCACTTCGCAAGCGGCTGGGTCTGGCTGGCTGAAAAGGGCGGCAAGCTTTCGCTTGAGGAAACCCATGATGCCGACACACTGGCGGACAGCGGTTTCAATCCGCTGCTGGTGCTCGATGTTTGGGAACATGCCTATTATCTTGACCACCAGAACGCCCGCCCGGCCTATCTCAAGGCGGTGATCGAAGGTAATCTCAATTGGGACTTCGCGGCCGAGAATCTCGCCCGGGGTTCGGCCTGGACATACCCGGCCTGATAGCAATTACGCTAGGACAGCGCCCGCCCGCCAAGTGCGCGGCGGGCGCTTTTGCGTCTGCCATACATACGGTCGGGTCGGCGCCGTATATTGGTCAGGTATCTTCTGTCGGCGGGTCGTCCAGTGGTGCCTGCCGGGCGCTAAAGCCGAACAACGGTTCTCCAAACAGGAATCCAATGAGGTTGGGATGCCCGACGTGATCGAACAGGGCAGTCAGGGTCAGGAGGATCGGCACTGACAGCAGTGCCCCTGCAAAGCCCCAGATCCAGGAAAAATAGCTTAACGCCAGCAAGATCAGCACCGGATTCATGGTGAAGCGCGCGCCGAGAATGGCGGGTGTGAGGATATTCGACTCCACCAGGTGAAGTGTCAGGTACGTGGCGGCGGGAATCAGGCCGACCAGAAAGGTCGTGGAGGTGCCCAGGCCGAACAGACCAAGCAACGCGACCATAGTCAGCGGACCGACATAAGGCAGAAAGTTCAGGATTGCGGCCAGGCCACCCCACATGATCGGGGCATCGATACCCATGGCCCATGCCCCAAATGCAACCAGTATCCCCACGCACAGATTGATGAGACTGACGGTCAGGATATAAGCCGCCACGCGGTCCTGTATGTCACGCAGCGCTCGGGCAGCTTTCACGCTGGTGTCGTATGTCGCGCGTTCCAGCAGAAGCCGCCGGCGAAGCCGGACTCTGCTTTCGATCATGAAAAAGGCGAGCAGCAAGGTCAGGAATATTTCCAGCACCAGGCTGGGCGTGGCCAGTGCCACTTCCTCCAGCATCGAAGGCGTAGCGAGCATCACTTCCGGAGCCTGTTCCCGGCCCAACACGCTGGCGAGCTGTTCGTTGAGGTCTCCCAGCCAGCGGAAAGTTCCGCGCAACTGGGAAAATTGCTCTCCCAGCCGTGCCACCATAGTCGGAATTTCATCGACCATGTTGATCGCCGGCTGGAGAATCAAGCCCAGCGCCAGGGCGATGAGGATGATGAAACTGGATACGGCTAGGGCAGAAGCGAGCAGATTGGGTAGCCCCGCACCTGCCAGGCGGTCGGCAAGGGGGGACAGGACGATAGTCAGAATGATCGCGGCAACCAGCGGGAGGAATACCACGGCCCCGATCGAAAGAATAAAGGGCAGGGCGAGGAACAGGCCAATGCCCAACAGGAGCACGAGCGCTGAAGTCAACCTCACTTCCTGCGCGGCCCATGGTGGGCCAGGCTCCGAAAGCGGGGGCGGCGATCCCTGTCTTTGCTGGTCCGGTGTGCGGTTCATGGCACGGCGCTGTCTTTCAGGCTCCCAAGCCAATGGTGCCACGCCGGACCCCGGCAGGTAAACAGGAATTGATATGCCCCCACTCCTGCGGGAGCATCATCCCGCTCCGCCCTGCCGGGCTACGGCTCGGCGCCATTCTACGGCTTGCTCCCGTTGGACGCGATGACCCCGAGCTCGTCGAGAATCGCTCCGTGCGCTTCATCGTCGTCGCTGTCCCGGCGCGGGATGCTGCCTTCTTCGAGCATTGAGCTGAGCGCGGCGCGCGCGCGGCCCACACGGCTCTTGATAGTCCCGACGGCGCAGTCGCAGATCTCGGCTGCTTCCTCATAGCTAAAACCGCCGGCGCCGACGAGCAGCAGGGCCTCACGCCGCTCCGGCGGGAGTTGCAGCAACGCGCGGTGCATGTCGGCAAGGTGCAGCGGTTCTTCCTGCCCGGCTGGGGCGGTTAAGATGCGCTCCGCGACATTTTCGTCATATTCGCCGCGGAAGCGGTTGCGCCGCATCTCCGTAAGGTAGGCATTGCGAAGAATGACGAACGTCCACGCCCTCATGCTGGTGCCGGGCTGGAAGCGATCACGGGCACGCCAAGCCTTGAGCATGGTTTCTTGCACCAGATCGTCAGCCATGTCGGGACGGCCGCAGAGGCCGCGCGCAAAGGCACGCAGGTGGGGAATGACTGCTGTCAGTTCGCGCTTGAATTCATCTGCATCGGCAGAGCCATCGCCACTCATCGGGCGGTATCGTCCAGCTTGGACAGCAGATCCTTGAAGCTGTCCGGCAGGGGTTCTTCCACCACCGAATCATACAAGCGGCGAAGACCTGTTGCCCAATCCGGCTTGTCTGCCGGACTCTTGCAACTATCCTGCTTTTTGTGTCCGGCCTGCTCCGTTTTGTTTCCTTTATTGGTCATGCGCTTGCGGCAAAGTCCTGTTTCGGTCCTGCATATGGTCGGTGGATGCTGGCATCCCATAGTGTTGCATTATCAGGAACGAAAGTCCGGGCAACTTGTTCCATCGGACAGGAAAAAGGGAAGGGCCAGGATGGAGCAGGCGCAACCCTTGGGCGTTCAGGCGCCGAGATTGATGCTAGCCATGAACCGGTCGCCCACTATACGGGGGTCGGAGGGCAATGGGGCAGGACGTCTCTTGAGTAAGATCAAGCCGGCAAGAAGGGGATCCCGCAGGTGGCTGGTACGCTACCCGCGCGCTGTGCCGTTGCTGATTTTCCTGCTGACTTCCGCCGTAACGGGGGTGAGCGTTTACGCCATCGAGCGATCGGAGGCGCAGCGGGAACGAGCTCAATTGCACCAGACGGCCCAAGGTATCGCCTCCGCGCTGGAGCGGCGTGCAGATGCCAATTCGGCTTATTTGCGCGCTGGTGCTGCCTTGCTGGCCTCTCAGGATACGATTGGTGCGGAAGGGTTCACCCGGTTCGTGGCCGAATTGCGGCTGGACAGCGACTATCGGGGGGCTGACGGCATCGGATGGGCGCCGCGGGTCAGTCGCAACCGGATTGCTGCTTTCGAACAGTCCATGGCGGAGGAAATTCCCGGTGGGTTGCAGGTGCATCCTGCGTTGGCACCGGGCCAGAAATACGCCGTTCCGGTGACATTCCTGCATCCCGACAGCGTGCGCAATCGCCGTGCGATCGGTTTTGACATGTCTTCCGAGCCGGTGCGACGGGAAGCAATGCTGGAGGCGGCAAAATCCGCCCGCCCCGTGGCCAGCGGCAAGCTGGTGCTGGAACAGGAAGGCCAGGACGAGGAACCGGGTTTCCTCATTTATATGCCTGTCTATGAACGTGGCGGAGGAACCCCGCGGCTGAGAGGCTATATCTATAGTCCATTCAACGCGATGAATTTCCTTGGCGCTGCGCTGCGGCTGGAATCTCCGGGCGCCTTCGGCATTCGGCTGTATGATGCCGAAAAGAAGCCAGGCAGCGTGCTGGCCGAATTGCCCATTTCAGCACCGGGCAAAATGACCGTTGAAAAGCGGCTTTCGATTGCCAATCATCCCTGGGTCCTAGAAGTCAGGGCATCCAATCCCGACACCTTGTCCCCATTGTCGTTGTTGACGCTGATTTTCGGATTGCTCATCGCCAGCCTGCTGATGGTGGTTGCCCGCTTGCTCACCCAGCAGGCAGTGGAAGATCAGGAAGCGTTGGCCTGGCTCGAACAACAGAATTCGATCCGAAATTCGCTGACTCGCGAACTCAATCACCGTGTGAAGAATACCCTTGCCAATGTGCTGTCCATCGTCGCGTTGACCCGGCGCAGGTCGAAAGACATCGACAGTTTTGCCGAAGGACTGGACGGGCGGATCAGGGCGCTTTCCGCCACTCATGACCTTTTGACCCAGTCGGACTGGGGCACCACTCCGATCCGTTTGGTGATTGAAGTGGAACTCGCGCCTTACGCCAAGGCCGGGGAGCATCAGCTCAACCTGTCGGGACCGGATGTTGAACTGGCCCCGAACGATGCTCTGTCGCTGGGTCTTGCGGTTCATGAACTGGCCACCAATGCCGCGAAATATGGGGCGCTCAGTGCGCCAGGCGGCAAAGTTGCCGTATCATGGTATCGCCTGTCGGATACCCTTGCCAGAATCGAATGGATTGAGGCGGGCGGCCCGAAGGTCCTGACGGGCCGCACACGGGGGTTCGGGACAGATCTGATCGAGAAGATCGTGGCCCATGAACTGGGCAATCCGGTGGATCTGCGGTTTGAAGAACATGGTGTGGAATGCAGCCTGACCGTGCCTGTGCGGGAACCTGCTGAATTTGCCATGCGTGCCCGGCGCAAACTGGGGGATTAGCCGGGTAGAGACGACGATACCGGCACGTGACGTCGTCCCTACCCGGCAGGGGCAACCTCTAGGGAAGGGGGCGGCTGGAACCGAAGAACAGAGCCTGGCTGATGGCCGCTCTCACGGTTGCTTCCTGGAACGGCTTTGTCACCAGATAAGTGGGTTCCGGGCGATCGCCGGTCAGAAGCCTTTCAGGGTAGGCTGTGATGAAAATCACGGGAACACTTGCGATCGACAGAATATCGTCGACCGCGTCAAGGCCTGAACTGCCGTCGGCCAACTGGATGTCGGCCAGCACGAGGCCGGGGGTCTGTTCAGCGACTACTTTCTGTGCTTGGCCTCGGGTTGCAGCTGTGCCGCAAATGTCATGGCCAAGGCCGGTGACAATTTCCTCAAGCTGCATCGAGATGAGGGGTTCGTCCTCAATGATAAGGACGCTGGTCGTGGATTCGCGTTCGATTTCCGCAATCGCGTCGCGCACCAGTTGTTCGACCTTGTTCTCTTCCAATCCGAGCACCTGCGCGGTTTCCGCAATGCTGAAATCTTCAAGCGTGGTCAGGAGCAGGGCCTGACGGTCGAGTGGCGTAATCGCTCCCAACCGTTCGCGCACGGCGACTTCATGTTCTCCAGTCGCAGGAATGCCGGCCGGATCGTTGGGGGGAATGTCCATGGCGGCGCTGTTCCAGACCTTGTTGAAGGCGTGGTACAGCGGGACTCTTCCACCTGAAAGCGACTCTCGCAACGCATTGTCTGCAAGGATGGCTTCCAGAGTGGCCTGGACGAATGCATCGCCCGTGGTTTGAGAACCACTGAGCGCGCGGGCATAGCGGCGAAGATAAGGCAGATTTGATGCGATTTCGGCGCCAAGCGACATGGTACCCCTTCCCGATCGTAGTTACTGACAGGTAACGCAGACGGGAACGTCCGGAACAAGATCGGGTTCCGGAAAATCTGGTGGGAAGGAAGATAATTTCGACGAACGGGTTTCCTGGGGGACGGATAGACCCTGGTCAGCCGGGCGATAAGCGAATCGCATGCGAATTTTTTCGCGAAATTTTTTCGTGGGGCGGGAACCGGTCGCCATGCCGCGCATTTCACTTATGTCACCGCCGAGACACCCCCCCTCCCGTCCAAGCGGCTGGTGATACGATCCCGAAAGGCCTCCTCCCAGAGATGGGCGGAGGCCTTTTTATTGTGCCTGACGGTTTTGGGAAGCTCGGTCTCGGCGAATGGGGATCAAAGGGTCTTTTCGTAGACCCGGTATTCCTTGTTGATGGTGCTGTCGATCGCGTCGGCAATGGCGACCATTCCCTGATTGTCTTCCAATATCCAGCCAATCTCGCCGCGCGTGGCACCATATCGGGCCACTGAGTTGCGCCGGATGAATTCGATCATCATGAAAGCCAGCTGGCTGGCGAGGCGGGAATTCTGCAAGTCCTTCCGCACACCCATCAAGGGCACCCGCATTGTGTTTGTTTGCGGATTGCGTAGCCATTTCAGCAATTTGATCCAGTTGAAAGGGAACAGCTTGCCATTGAACGGGCGTATCACTTCGTTGATGTTCGACCAGGTAAGCATGAACGCCACCGGTTCGCCGTCGAGTTCTGCAACCATGTTCAGGTCTTCGCGGATCAGCGGTTTCATCTTCTTGCCGGCATATTTCGCCTCGTCCTGTGTGAACGGCACGAAACCCCAGTTGTTCGACCAGGCATCGTTGACCAGATCGATCACGATACCGGCCTCGCGCTTGAATTCCTTCAATTCCACTTCTCGGACATTGATGCGCTTGTTGCGTTCACCCGATGCCACGATCCGCTGGACAAGGGGCGGGAATTCCTTGGTAATGTCCAGTTCGTAGGTCATCAGGCTCTTGGCTCGTTCGTAACCGTCGCCTTCGATCCATCCCCGATAGAGTGGGGAGTTATGGCCCATCATGACTGTGGGTGGATGGTCGAAACCCTTTACCAGCAGTCCTGGTTCTTCCCATACCGAGAGGCTTATCGGTGCAAGCACGCGAGTCATGCCTTGGGTCCGCAGCCAATCTTCTGCCGTGGCGATCAGTGCCCGGGCAGTTTCTTCGTCAGCCGCTTCGAACATGCCCCAGTTTCCGGTTCCCGGCCCCATGCCTTGTGCCGGCGGCTGTTTCAGCGCCAGATGGTCGATATGGGCGGATATTCGGCCGACGATTTCCCTGCCCCTGCGGGCGAGGAACAATTGCATGTCGGCATGTTCATGAAAGGGGTTCTTCCCCGGAGTCAGCAATTCCACCACTTCTGCACGCAGGGGAGGCACCCAATTGGGATCCCCTGCATTCAACCGATAGGCGCAATCGACAAATGCGTTGAAATCGCGCTTGCCCTTGACCGGGGTGATGACTAGCTCGGCTGTTGTCACGAATGTGCCTTTGTTCAACGGAAATCAGCTTGGCTGATCGGGGAATGAAGCAGCACTGCGTATGGTGCTGGTGACTTGTCAAGCCGGGTGTGGCGCATCATGTCTGGTGTGCGGACATGTTGCTGCCACGATTTTGAGGCAGGGGGCTTCGTGAAGAGCCCTGTAAGAAGGTCATATCGGGACGATCTCATGACAGCCCATGAAACCATTGATGTTCCTGTGTCAGCGCCTGTCTCCGCAGGGGCAAAGCGCGTTGCGATTCCGGACGATATGGAAATGTTGCGCGCCGCCGTTGAACTGACTCGCGACATTTCGGCTGCCCGGCCCGAAATATATTGGCCTGACATGCTGCTGTCGGCGATTGTGGGCTATGCCGCCTTGGCAGGTGCGATCCTGACGGGCAACACGGCATTGGCCGTGGGGTTGGGGGTTCTGGCTGCCGTCGCTCTCTATCGTGCGCTGCTTTTCATCCATGAACTGACCCACATTCACCGTGACGCATTGCCGGGTTTCAGGTTCGTCTGGAATCTGATGGTCGGGATTCCGCTGCTGACGCCGTCATTCATGTATGAAGGCGTGCATACGTTGCATCACGCGAGGACGCGCTATGGGACTGCCGATGATCCGGAATATCTGCCCTTGGCTCTGATGAAGCCCTGGTCGCTTCCGGTGTTCCTGTTTCTGGCGGTTCTCGCTCCGCCAGCCTTGTTGTTCCGCTTCGCGATCCTGACGCCGCTGGGTGCGGTCATCCCGCCGTTAAGGCGCTATGTCTGGCAACGTTTCTCGGCCCTTTCGATCAACCCGGATTTCCGTCGGCGTGCGCCGGAAGGTGCGTTCAAGCGGATGGTTTTCTGGCAGGAGCTCGGGGCTAGCGTTTGGGCCATTGCGCTGTTGGGAAGTGTGGCCTTCATCGGCTGGCGCCCATTGGCGATCGCTCTTGCAGTTGTGGCGGGAACAGCGGTTCTTAATCAGCTGCGCACGCTGGTGGCGCACTTGTGGGAGAATGAAGGGGAGGCGATGACGGTGACGGCGCAGTACTTGGATTCCGTGAACGTTCCGCCACCGGCCGTGCTTACTCCGCTCTGGGCGCCGGTGGGCCTGCGCTATCACGCCTTGCACCACTTGCTGCCGAGCGTCCCTTATCATGCGCTGGGTGAAGCGCACCGGCGGCTGCAGGCACATCTGGGGGCCGGCTCGACTTATGGTCAGGCAAGCCATTCAGGCCTGTTCATCCTGATTGGCCGACTTGCACGTAACACTATGCACTCAGGAACTCGCTAGCCACAACGTCAAGGTGTGCCTGCGGACTTGATGCCTGCCAATCCGGCGGGGGGTATAAGCCCCCGCCGCATCAGGACGTCGGATTATTCGGCCGGAGCGGTTTCGCTGCTTTCCTCTGTGGCAGGCACATTTTCGTCAGTCACAGGCGTTTCCGGCAGCGTGACATCCACGCCTTCATCCGGTTTGGCCGTCCAGTCTTCACCCTGTTCGACAGTCGTACCTTCAGGTGCGCTTGGCGCATCCTGGCTTCCGCATGCAGCGAGAGCGAGCAAGCCTGAAGCGGTGAGGGCGCAAATGGCAAGTTTCTTCATCGAGAACTCTCCTTGGTAAGGTGTTTCCGCAATTTTACGTTTCTGCCATCCACCTGTTCCCAGATCCCTATTCCTCCGTGCGGATCAGTACGGTTTCACCGACGAGCAGGAACAGCATGAATGGGGCCCATGCGGCCAGCAGGGGAGGATAGCCCCCGAAATTGCCCATGGCCATGGCGGCGTTGTCAACCACGAAATAGGCGAAGCCTAACGCCATGCCGATTACCGCACGGACGAATAGCTGGCCCGACCGGGCGAGGCCGAAGGCGGCTACTGCGCCAAGCAAGGGCATGAGAGCCGCAGACAGCGGGCCGGAAATCTTGTGCCACCATGCACCACGCAATTCCGTAGTATGCCGCCCGGCGGCGTCGAGCCTGCGTATGGACTTGAACAGGGTGACGATGCTTTCACCATCCGCATCAACCCCTGTGAGTGATATTCGCTTTGGGGTGAGTTCGGGGGCAATTACCAGCGGCTCGATGGACTTCTGCTCTGCGGTTTGGACATCGAAGCTGACAGGGTCGGCCAGCCGCCAGCCGGGCGTGGAGTAAGTCGCGTAAGGCGCTCGGACTTGCTGTAGTATGATGCCTTGTGCATTACGGCGGTACCAGGTGACTTCGTCCATCCGCATCTCGCTATCCTGTCCGGTCAAACGGGCAGCGGTGAGGATATTGTCGCCATCGCGAAAATAGACATTGGCGCGGACACCGGAATCTTTTGGCACCGGCCCGTAATCCTGTTTCTCCCACGCATCGAGTGTCGAGGTGGACCGGGTGACGACCCGCTCGTTGAAAGCGAAGCTCAGGACGGACACGATCATTGCTGTCAATACGAGCGGCGCGAGAATCTGATGGGCAGACATCCCCGCGGCCTTCATCGCGATGACTTCGCTGTTCTGGTTAAGCGTGGCGAGTGTGATGATTGTGGCCAGCAAAACCGAATAGGGCAGGAAGCGCGCGATGAGCTGGGGAATGCGCAGTGTGACATAAGTCCACAACTGCGCCTCGCCATTGCCCGGGTATTCGAGGATTTTCCCGCTCTCGCTCAAAAGGTCGAGCATCTGGAGCACCAGTACGAGCATGACGAGCACAGCCAGAATACGGACAATGAAGGTCCGCGCCAGGTAAGTCGTCAGCGAACGGGATGGGAAGAAATCAAGGCGCATGCGCCGCCTTTCGTGCCTGCATGGCTCGCCGATGCTGACGTGAGAAGCGTTTCAGCTTGCTGGCCAGCTTGGCATAAACAGTTTCCAGAGCCCCGATCGCCTGCCCGCCGGGGACGAAGGCAACGCGGTAGTACATCCATAGAATCAGGGCAGCGAAGATGAAGAACGGCCCCCAAAGGGCGACGAAGGGATGGACAAGGCCCAGACCGGCGACATCCTCTCCGTATTGGTTCACCTTATGATAGGCGACCACCATCACGATCGAAACAAAGACCCCGAGCGCCGATGTCGATCGTTTCGGGGGTATCGCCAGGGCGAGGGCGAGCAAGGGCAACAGCAGCATCATTACCACTTCCACCATGCGGTAATTGAGGCTGGCCAGACTCTGGTTGCGCTTTTCCTGCGGCAGCTCGTCATTCCAGCCCATCCTGAGCAGTTCGGGCAGGATATATTCGCGCTCCTTTTGCCCGCGGGCGCGAAATTCCTCGATCTTGGGCAAGTCGATCGGCAGATCGTGAGCAGTGAAGCTGAGCACGCGTGGCGGAGAACTGGGCGTGTCCTGTATGATCGTGCCGTCAATCAGGCGCAGGATAATGGTATCGCGGCTGTCCTCCGTGGCGAGGAAGCGTCCCTCACGTGCCGAAATGGACAGCACCTGTCCTTTCTTGTTGGCGATCCGCGCGAAAACTCCGATCAGCCTGGTGCCGTTGTCCTCGCTTCGCTCTATCCGCAGGGCCATGCGATCCTTCAGGGTCGTGAATTCACCGACCTTGATCGACGCACCCAACGCGCCCGATCGCAACTGGAACTGCATTTGCTCGTAATAATAGCGTGAATAAGGTTGGACAAAGCCGACAATCAGAAGGTTCACGAATGCCAGGGCAAATGTCAGCATGTAAGGCACGCGGAGCAGGCGATTGTAGCCCAGACCCACTGCGCGGAGCACGTCGAGTTCGCTGCTGACAGCCAGCTTCCGAAAGGCGAGCAGAATGCCGAGCATCAGGCCGAGCGGAATAGCCAGGCTGGCATATTCCGGCAGCAGGTTCGCCAGCATTTTGAACACCACACTGACCGGACCGCCTTCGACTGCCACGAAATCGAACAGCCGCAACATCTTGTCGAGCACCAGAAGGGATGCGGCGATGACGAAGACCGAAATCATCGGCACGAGCGTCGCCTTCAGGATGTAACGATCAATGGCGGTCAGGGATTTCAAGCGGTTGGCCGTGATTGCGCTGACGGGAAAGTCTTGTTCGTCCGGCCTATAGCGCGGGATCCGGCCAAGGTCATGTGCGTTTTACAGCACATCGGAACTTCCATGCTGGCGGGGCAGTGGACTTGGTAAAGGAGGCATGCGACCGCACGGGGATTTTCTGTCTCCCCTGTCAGGCTTTTTCCAATGTGCATTGCAACGGATGCTGGTTCTGACGTGCGAAATCCATCACCTGGTTCACTTTGGTCTCGGCAATTTCGTATGGAAATATGCCGCAGACGCCAACGCCTCTCTGATGCACATGGAGCATCACTCTGGTCGCCTGCTCCAGATCCATGTGGAAGAAGCGTTTGAGCACCATGACGACAAATTCCATTGGAGTGTAATCGTCGTTTAGAAGTAAAACTTTGAATTGGCTTGGCTTTTTTGGCTTGGCGCGTGTCTTTGTGGCGATGCCGACCTGACCATCCCCTTCCTGGGAATCATCGTTTTCGCCAGCGCGAATGCGCAGGCGGGGATCGGTGTGGGGCAAGGCATGCTTGATTGTCATCGCCGCAGAATATCGTATCGGAGTGGCTCGTCGCAAGCTCGGAAGAGCCAAAAAGGCAAATTGGATAGAGAACGGGCCGGGCAGCAGTTGCTGTCCGGCCCGTCGCTTGAGCACCGGGGGAGAGGAGAGGAGACCCGGCGCGGTATGAAATCAGTTTCAGGCAGCCTTGGAGATCTTGTCGACCATCAGGCTGACGCGAGTCGAAATCGGCGCGAATGTATCATTGGTGAGCTTCACCAGTTTTTCGGTTTCCTTGGAGCCGAAAGCCACCGCGCTGTCGAAGTTGCGGCGCATAAGTTCGCCTTGCAGCTGGAACAGCTCGGTCGGCGACTTGATCGACGCCAGCTTCTTGAAATCGCCGGTGGCGGTTTCGTAAGCGCCCTTGGTCTCGGTCACGCAATCGGCACCGATGTCTTTCATGCCCGAAGCAAAAATCTTGCTCGATTCCACGACGGCTTCGATGTTGCCCTTGGACAGGGTGCCCATTTCACCGGCCACTGCAGTGCCCTTGTCATAGGCTTCCTTGGCTTTCGCCTTTACGGAGGTCACAGCGCTTTCGAACATTTTCGGGAAGTCTTTCTTCTTGCTGGCGGTGGACATGATCTTTTCCTTGAGTTGGGGGATGGTCAGTACGGGTTCAGCTGCTTTGACAGCGGTCTTGGGTGCGGTGGGCTTGGCTTTGCGGGCCGCCGGAGCAGGCTTTTTAACCGGTGCTTTCGCCGCGGGCTTGGCAGGGGCCGCCTTTGGCGCCGGCTTTTTGGCCGGGCTGGCCTTCCGGGTTGGAGCCTTCTTGGCTGCAGCCGGTTTTTTCGTCGCCGGAGCAGTTGCCTTGACCGGAGCAGGCTTCTCGTCGGCAACCGGACTCGCTGGCGCCGGAGCGGAAACCGCTTCGGGTTCGGCAGTTTCCGGTTTAGCCGCCTCGGTGGCCTTCACGCCCGCGGCGGCTTCGGCATAGGCTTTTTCCGCGGCGGCGGCGGCTTTGCTTTCGCTGTTGTCGGGCATACTTGCTCCTTGCACTTTCGCCCCCGTAAGGACTTATGTTGCATCGCACAAAGTAAGCGCTGCAGGTGCCAAGTCAAGCATTTTTTGTGCAGTGCACAAAAGTGTAATATATGCCCCGTCAGCGCGTCATCACGTACCGGCCGGGGGCCGGTTCGATGACATTGTCGCTTTTGCCGCCGGGGTTACGCTTGCCTTTTGCAGCCACGGTTTCTTCCCCGTGCGCGCGGATCCACTGGATCCAGTCCGGCCACCAGCTTCCGGGATGTTCCGTGGCGCCCGCGATGAATTGCTCCAGCGTTCCGCATGGCTTTTCATTCGTCCAGTGCTGGTACTTCTTTGCCGACGGCGGGTTGATCACACCGGCGATATGTCCGGAACCTGCGAGCAGAAACCGGATCGGTCCGCGCAAGTGCCGGGTCATGCGGAACACGCTTTCGGCTGGCGAGATATGATCCTCGCGGCCTGCCTGAACATAGGCCGGAGTGTGTATCCGGGTCAGGTCGATGGGTGTTCCGTCGGCGCTTAGCGCGTCAGGAATGACCAGCTTGTTGTCGCGATAGAGGTCGCGCAGATATTCCTGGTGCCAGCGTGCGGGCAGATTGGTGGTATCACCATTCCAGAACAGCAGATCGAATGCGGGATAGTCTTCGCCCAGCAGATAGTTGTTGACCACATAGTTCCAGATCAGCTCCCGTCCGCGCAGCAGGTTGAATGCCGCTGCGAGATAGCGGCCATCGAGATACCCGTCCTCGCTGAGTTGCTCGACGAACTTGATCTGCAAATCATCGACGAAGAGTTTGAGATCACCGGCATGCTCGAAATCGACCTGTGCGGTGAAGAAAGTGGCGCTGGCCACCTTGTCGTCTTGGCCCCGGCGGGCGAGAACCGCGAGCGTCGCAGCCAGAGTAGTGCCTGCCACGCAATAGCCGAGTGCGTGGACTGACGGGACCTTGAGGCGTTTGCGCACGAAGTCGATCGCTTCGATCTGGGCACGAATGTAATCATCCTGCGTCAGATCCCCCATAGTGGAATCTGCCGATTTCCAGGACACGATGAACACTGTCAGCCCTTGCTCGACGGCCCAGCGGATAAAGCTCTTTTTCGGCGCGAGGTCGAGAATGTAGTACCGGTTGATCCAGGGAGGAAAGATTACCAGCGGGGTTCGCAGCACTTCCGTTGTCGTGGGCTTGTACTGGATGAGCTGGAACAGGGGAGTCTGGTAAACCACTTCACCAGGCGTAGCTGCGATGTTCTCGCCCAATTTGAACGCACTGGCTTCCGTATGTGTCAGCTGGCCTCGCTTGAGGTCGGCAAGCAGGTGCTCCATTCCCTTGACTAGGTTCTCTCCCTTGGTTTCCAGAGTCCGTTCGAGAACCATGGGATTGGTCACCGGGAAATTCGCCGGGCTTAACGCTTCCACCAGAACGCGAGTGGTGAACCGCAATTGCTCACGGCGTTCGTCTGACAGGCCATCGATGGATTCCACCATCGCTTCGACTTGTTCGGCGATCATCAGATAGGTCTGATGGACAACGGCGAAGAAGGGCTGGCTGCGCCATTTGGGATCGGAAAAGCGGCGATCTTCGCGTGGCAGCTTGGGCTCCGCCCTGTTGCCCTCTCCCTCTGTTTCAGATCCCAAGCCGTATTGGCCGAGTACATTTTCCCACAGTGTGAGTCCGTCGGCCCACAGCTTTTCCTGTTGCTGCGGATCGGCAAGCGGCGATTGGCGATAGAACTTGCTCGCGATCTGCATCCACTTGCCCGGATCGGCAAAGGGATTGGGGGGCAGGCCTGCCGCCGCGCGTTGCTCCTGAAACTCCAGCCACATGTTCTGCAGCCGTCTGGCAACGTCCAGCCATTCCGCCATGTCACCCGGATCGGGCAGCTTGCGTGCCGTTTCAGGCAGCATCTGATTGAACCAGCGCTGTGCCGCATCCCCCTGGATCGCAAGCATCTGGCTGACCAGTGTGCCAATGTCGGTTTGGTTTTCAGCCATCGGATATCTCTGCCTGAGCTGGAATTACGATGTGGTTGTTAAGGACATGTGGCAGTGGATCGCATCACGATGCAAGGCGAAACGCCATTTGCGTGACGGCATTTATCGCCTAGAGTCGGGGACGTCCGGCAATCCAGCCGGCGCAAATGGATTCAAGAGGTCATGGAAGACGAGTTTTACCGCATCAAGCGCCTGCCGCCCTATGTCATTGCCGAAGTCAATGCGATGCGAGCAGCAGCACGCCAGGCGGGACGCGACATCATCGACCTCGGTATGGGCAATCCTGACCTTCCGCCACCTGCGCATGTGATCGACAAGCTGTGTGAAGTCGCGCAGAAACCGGATGCCCACGGCTATTCCCAGTCCAAGGGCATTCCCGGCCTTCGCCGGGCCCAGGCCAATTATTATGCCCGCCGTTTCGGAGTCGATCTCGATCCCGAACGCGAAGTGGTGGTTACGCTTGGCTCGAAGGAAGGGCTGGCCAGCCTTGCGACCGCGATTACAGCACCCGGCGACGTAGTGCTGGCGCCCAACCCCAGTTATCCGATCCATACGTTCGGCTTCATCATTGCCGGGGCGACCATTCGTTCGATCCCGACGACTCCGGACGAGCGTTATTGGGAGTCGCTGGAAAAGGCGATGGCCTTCACTGTCCCGCGCCCTAGCGTTCTGATCGTCAACTATCCGTCGAATCCGACGGCCGAAGTGGTCGATCTGGCTTTCTACGAAAAGCTGGTTGCCTGGGCGAAGGAAAACAAGGTCTGGATCCTGTCCGACCTTGCCTATTCCGAACTCTATTACGACGGTAATCCGACGCCTTCGATTCTGCAGGTGCCGGGCGCCAAGGATGTTGCGGTCGAATTCACATCGATGAGCAAGACCTACTCCATGGCTGGCTGGCGCATGGGTTTTGCGGTTGGCAACCAGAAACTGATTTCCGCGCTGACGCGGGTAAAGAGCTATATCGACTATGGCGCGTTTACCCCGATTCAGGCAGCCGCTTGCGCTGCCATCAATGGTCCACAGGACATCGTGGAAAAGAACCGGCGGCTCTATCAGAAGCGCCGTGACGTGCTCGTGGAAAGCTTCGGCCGCGCTGGCTGGGATATCCCGCCGGCCAAGGCGTCGATGTTCTGTTGGGCGCCATTGCCGCCGCAGCTTATGGAAATGGGTAGCCTGGAGTTTTCCAAGCAACTGCTGACCCATGCGGAAGTGGCTGTCGCCCCTGGCGTGGGTTATGGCGAAGACGGCGAAGGTTTCGTTCGCATCGCCATGGTCGAAAACGAACAGCGGTTGCGCCAGGCGGCGCGCAATGTGAAGCGTTACCTTCAGTCAATGGGCGTCAACAGCTCTGCGGCTTGATAATATCCGGCAGGGGCGTGCCCAAATCTGGGCACGCCCCTGCCGTTCCTGCATTTGAATGTTCAAAGCGATTGCCTTGACGCTCAGGCTTCGCTAGTGGCCGCCAACCCACAGACATTGGGATGAGGCCCGATGGCGGAGTGGTGACGCAGCGGACTGCAAATCCGTATACGCCGGTTCGATTCCGGCTCGGGCCTCCAACCTTTCAGGATACTATGCGGAAGATGCTCTCGCCCCGATTGTCGGGAGCGATGAGGGCTGTCCACAAGGCGGAAGGGGTGTGGAGGCGTTCAGCACTTTCACCGGGACTGGATGCCCCTTAAACAGAACTGACTTGCAGCAGGAGGCGTTCGATGTCTGCGGGGCGGGCAAGGTCCGTTCCCGGAGTCAGCACAGCAGCAGAACCAGCGGCGATGCCATAGCGGAATGCTTCCTTCGGATCGTGTCCGCTGGCCAGTGCGAATACCATGCCTGCCACGAAGCTGTCACCTGCGCCGACTGCGCTTTGTGCCTCGATCGGCAGCGCTGGCAGTCGTGTTGTGCCCGCGCGGGTGACCAGCAAGGCGCCCTCGTGCCCCATCGTCACGGCGATCAGTTCAGCCTGTTTTCGTTCGATCATGTCCATCGTCACGTCCACGACGGCTGCATCGTCAGTCAACGGGAGGCCGGTCAATTGGCGTAATTCGCCCAGGCTCGGCTTGGCAAGATAGATGTTCCCGCCCGCAAGCCCCTCCTTCAAGCCTCGTCCCGAGCTGTCGAGTACGAACTTGATGCCCCGTTTCGCTGTGATAGCTGAGACCTTGGCATAGAAATCGTCCGGTACCCCAGGGGGAAGCGACCCGCTGGCAACGAGATACTCGCACTGGGCTTCGGTCAACTGGTCCAGGCAGGCCTGCCATTCATCGGGGGCAATAGTCGGGCCGGAAGGAACGACACGGTATTCCTTGCCTGTCGATCGTTCGTAGACCGAGGAACTCACGCGGGTTTCGCCTGCGATTGGGATCTTGCAGCGGACAAGTTGATGCAGGTCCAACAGCCCGTCCAGCGCGACGCCTGTCGCTCCACCAGACAGATAGTAGCAGCGGGCATTACCGCCGAGCCGGACAAACACTCTGGCGACATTGATGCCGCCGCCGCCTGGGTCATAGTGTTCCTTCAGCGTGCGCATCTTGTGCGTGGGCACGACGTGATCGACTTCGTAGGCGGTGTCGATCGTGGGATTAAGTGTCAGTGTGGCGATGTTGGGCATGTGGTCCCGTACTCCCGATCATGCGAGATCAAGCAAGAGGGGCGGTGGTGAGGCGATCATGCCGCGCAACCGTGCAAAGGCTCTTCCGCGTTTCCATGCGATAACCGGATGCGTCGGTCGCGGCCATAAATGTCCGGCTGGATAACCAGTTCTCCGTCTGCATTCGTCGCTGCGGTGAAGTAGGTGATATAGACTGGCAGACTTTGCGCCAAGGGGATCGTGGTTGTCTTGCCGGAGGCGACGATGGCATCCACTTCGGCAAGTGTCATGACCCCCTGAAGCAAAGTGGCGGCATAGCCGATCGCATCGCCGGTGCGAATGCAGCCATGGCTGAAGGCGCGGACATCGCGTTCGAATAACTGCTTGCTCGGGGTGTCGTGCATATAGACGCTGAAGCGATTGGGCATGACCAGTTTCATCTGGCCCAGCGCATTGTTCGGCCCCGGTTTCTGCCGGTAGCGCCCATTGCTCCAGACATAACCGCGGGCGTGTGCCAACGAAGGATTGCGGCGCGCAAGGGCGCCGACGCTTTCGCGCACGATACTGGCCGGGATTTCCCACCATGGATTGAGAATTACGCCTGTAATGGTGGCCTGAAACACCGGGGTCGGCGTGCTCTTCTTGCCAACGATGACTTTCCAGGTGCCAGTGCGTTGGTTGCCGTGCCACAGGCTGGCCTCAAACAGAGCGGTGTTTACGAGGACGTAGTCCGGACCGAGCGACTGCGGCATCCAGCGCCAGCGCTCCATGTTCCGTGCGATGGTGGCCCGCCTGTCGGGATCGGCTTCCGATGCATAGGCTGCTCGCAGTGTGGCGTAATCGGGGTGGCGTGGTCGCAAACTTGCATAAAACGTGTCGAGGGTGTTTCCTGCCAATGCCTTGTTCAGCAGTGGCACGAGGTCGATTTCCTTGTCGGTATCGACGATATTCCATCCCGCTCGCTCGGTGCTGCTCGCGGCACCGAGCAAGTGCATCTTCGCAAGCTTGAAAGCGAGTGCGTCAGCTTCCCGGTCAATGGCGTCCTGGTCTCCGCTCGCAACGGCCGTATCCAACTGCGTGCTGGGCAGGGGAGGCAGGGCGTCCGCAGGCGCCATGGCAGCCCAGCGGCGCAAGGCGGATATGTTGGAATAGGACCAGTGGTTCGGAGATTCAGCGGCCGCCGCCGCCGCAGTGCAACTCAAGAGGGCGATTATCGCAAGCAAGCCTCGTTTCACGGCGCGTAGCACTCCTTGGTGTTGCAAAAAGGACACTGTGTTCCATATACTGATCAAGTTAATTTCGGGATCGCATTTTATGAAGCTTAATCGGCGCTTGTTTCTTGGCGCCTTTGCTGCGGGAACCGCAGGTCTGGTATCGCCGCGAGCCTTCGCGGCGGTCAAGTCCGCTGAACGGCCGGATCTGTTGCCCCGCGCAATGGCAGCCCTCGATAGCCATCGTGCAAAAATCGCCAGCCGTGACTTGATCGGGATTGTCGACTTTTCCGCCCGCTCCGGCGAACCGCGGTTCCATTTTGTCGACGTCGCCAATGGTCGCGTGGCCACTTCCTTGTTCGTTTCCCACGGTCGCGGATCCGATCCGCAAAACAGCGGTTGGGTGCAGCAGTTTTCCAATCGGCCAGGTTCGAATGCCTCTTCAAACGGCAGCTACCTGACTGGCAACACCTATTACGGCAAACACGGCCGGTCGCGCAGGCTGGAAGGGCTCGATCCGGAAAACAACAACGCCTTTCAACGCGCTATCGTAATCCATGGCGCTTCCTATGTCAGCCGCGACATGGCTCATACGCAGGGGCGCGTCGGTCGTAGCCAAGGCTGTTTCGCAGTAAGCCGGAGCGACATTGGCGAAGTGCTCGACCGGCTGGGGCCTGGGCATTTGCTGTTTGCCGCGAAATGAGGCGGTGGCCGGTATCGAACCTGTTTATATCGCGGCATCAGTCCGCAGCGTGACGAGGTACTTGCACGCGGCTTAATGCGCTCCGTGATGTTCTTGCCGGCGATTGTTGCGGTGCTCCGTATAGGATTCCAGCACGCGCCGCATATCCTCGATTGCTTTCTGCCGCTGTTTTTCACTGCGAATGTGGGCAAGTTCAGAGCGCAACCCGGTGACGAATTCAGCATAGCTGTTCTGCCAGTCGCGGCCCAAGGCCTGCTTGATTTCCACATTGCCGGTGGCGGAACGTTTTGCCGGTTTTCCGGGTGTGAGAGTGTAGGTTTCCCCGATTTCCGGCACGCGGACATTCAACTCCGGTTGGCGCCGCTGCATTTCACGGCGTAGTGCCTCCAGGCCCGTTTCTTCCCCATGGTCGAGTAACAGGCTGCCTGCGATCGGGCCACGCTCCTCGATCCAGTCGAGCAATTCACTCTGGTCGGCATGGGCTGAATAGCTGTCGATCCGCCGGATCTGTGCCCTGACACGCACGTCGGTGCCTGAAATCCGCACTGTCTTGGCTCCTTCAAGGATCACTCTGCCGAGCGAGCCTTGCGCCTGATAGCCCACGAACAGGACGGTTGAATCCCTTCGATAGAGATTGTGCGCCAGATGATGACGGATGCGGCCGCCTTCGCACATCCCCGAAGCGGCCATGATAATCGCGCCGGACATGGAATTGAGGCGGATCGATTCCTGCACGTCATTCACGAAGTGGAAGGAAGGATGCTTGAAGACGTTTCGGCCGCCAGTGTCTTCCAGTTCCGTGGCATAGCGGGCGAACACGCCTGTCGTCCGGTTGGCGAGTGGGGAATCGATGAACACCGGGACATTCGGGATGTCTCCCGAACAGAGCAGATAATCGAGATCGAGCAGCAATTCCTGCGTTCGTTCCAGCGCGAACGTGGGTATCACCAGATTGCCGCCGCGCGTGATGGCGGCGCGGACTTCGGCTTCCAGCATCTTGCGCCGTTCGGCAATGGTTACCTTGTCGCGCTGGCGGTCGCCATAAGTGCTTTCGCAGATCACATAGTCGAAGCCTGAGGGGCCGGTCGGATCTTCGTGAAAGGCCTTGTTGTCCGGGCCGAGATCGCCCGAAAACATGCTGCGGACGCCGTCGACTTCCAGTTCGATCGAGGCCGAACCGAGGATATGGCCTGCGTTCCACAGCCGGGCGCGGAAGCCGGGGGCGGGCTGAAACCACTCCTCCATAGCTACCGGGCTGCATTTACGCCATGCGGCCAGCGCGTCCTGTTCCGTATAGACAGGTTCGAACGGTTCTTCTCCCGCGCGGTCGCGGCGGCGGTTTCGCCGTGCGATGTCGGCCTCCTGGATCCGTCCGGAATCGGCGAGCATGTACTCCAGAAGATCTGCCGTTGGTTGTGTGCAGTAAATCGGTCCCTTGTACCCTTGCGCGACGAGCTTCGGCAGAAGCCCGCTATGGTCGATATGGGCGTGGGTCAGCAGCACAGCGGCAATTTTGCGGGGATCGAACGTGAAGTTGGCGGCGTTCAATGCTTCCAGTGAGCGTGAGCCCTGGAACATGCCGCAATCGACGAGAATCGAATGTCCATCGAAGGAGACTTCCATGCACGACCCGGTGACGGTGTGTGCCGCGCCGTGAAAGGTCAACGTGGGGTTCTGGGTCATGCAATCAATCCTTCGGTGCGAATTGCGTCAGCCAGCAGGGATGCGGTCGGAATGGAGGCGGTCGGCCCGGCAACACTGTCAGTGGAACGGATACGGGTGATGCCTGCTGCTTCCATCCGCGCGAGATCGTCCGGTTGAGCCAGGCAATGGGTTGCGAGTGCTTCCACGCCCGATGCTCCGGCTTGGCGCAGCAGATGCGCGGCTTCCACTAGTGTGGCGCCGCTCGCGATAACGTCGTCGACCAATATCGCCTTGCGTCCGGCCGCCCGTTCTATTCCGGGAATGGAAATCGAAACGTTGCGATCACCGTGGCGCTCCTTCTCGCCGACCAGGACATCCAGTCCCAACGGTGCGGCGATCGCTTCAACCCACTGGCGCGATTCACTGTCTGGCCCAACCAGAATCGTTTCCTCGCTCCCTTCCAGCGCGGCGGATAGCGCGGGAGCGGCCGACAGGGAGAACGCGGCGATGCCGGGCATGACCTCACCGAGATCGTGAATCCGGTGCAGGTGCGGGTCCATCGTCACCACCGCGTCGAAGTGTTGCGCGAGCAATGCGCCAATTACCCGTTGGCTGACAGCTTCACCCGGATGGAAGGCAATGTCCTGCCGCATATAAGAGAGATAAGGCGCGACAAGGATAACCTTGCCCGCACCATTTTCCCTGAGGGCTGATGCGGCAAGCAACAGTTCAATCAATTTCGCATTGGGATTGTCCAGCGAACGATAGAGGATGGCCGTCGGCGTAACGTCGGTTACTCGCACAAGGCTCTCCCCATCGGGGAAGCGTCGGACCGCTACCTCACTGAACGGAACCGACAGCGCTTCCGCCAGCCGGGTGGAGGATTCGGTGCATTCCGGAAAACCGAAGACGGAAATGTCCATCAACCGAACTCATACCCCGAATGTGCTTCGGCCATTTCCCGCGCGAAGCGCAGGCCTGTCTCGCTCCCTGCGTGGATGCGATAGAGCGGCTCACCCAGGCGGACTGTCGCCCCGATCTTGTGGAACAGGTCAATCCCAGCGCTCTTGTCCATCGGAGCTCCGGCAAGGCGGGCAATGCGCGCGATGCGGTGGCAGTCTATCGCCGTGATGCGCCCGGCCTGCTGCGTCGTGACTTCGAACTGATAGGCTCCGGGTTCATAGGCCTTCGTCTGCCGGCCCTGTGCCTCGATCAGACGTTCCATTGCTTCCAGCGCGGCGCCTGATGCCAATAGCTCCAATGCACGGGCATAGCCTCTCCCGCCTTTCAGGGCGGGATCGAAATCCAGCACATGCCCGGCGAGCAGCAATGCGCGGTCGCGCAAATCCTCGGGCGCTTCCTCTTCGTTACGGAGCACCGACATCACGTCGCGCGCTTCCAGTACCGGGCCGATGCCGCGCCCGATCGGCTGGGATCCGTCAGTCAGAACGATGTCAGTGACAATCCCCATGTGGTCGGCGACATATTCGAACAGTTTGCGCAACCGGACGGCTTCGGCCTGCGAATGGACTTTGGCAGTCGGCCCCACAGGAATGTCGATAACCAGGTGGGTAGATCCGGCAGAAGCCTTCTTCGAAAGGATCGAGGCGACCATCTGTTCGTAGGTATCGATCCGGAGCGGGCGCTCGACGGAGATCAGGACATCGTCCGCCGGTGACAGATTGACCCGGCCACCCCAGGCCAGAACCGCTTTCTCCGTAGCGACAATTTCCTTCATTCGTTCTGCGGTCAGATCGACTTCGGCCAGGACTTCCATCGTGTCCGCCGTCCCGGATGGTGACGTGATCGCACGCGACGAAGTCTTGGGAATGACCAGCCCGTGCGCTGCCACGATCGGCACGACGATCATTGACGTCCGGTTGCCCGGCACGCCCCCGATGCAGTGCTTGTCGACCACCAGCGGCGAATCCCAGTGCAGCCGCGCACCGACATTGACCATCGCTCTGGTCATGGAAAGCGTTTCGGGGGTGCTCATGAACCCGGCGCAAGCGACCAGAAACGCCCCGATCTCCATCGGGGAATAAAGGTGTCCGGCAACGTCATGGATGATGGCGGAGATTTCGCTGTCGCTCAGCGTGTTGCCGTCGATTTTGCGCCGGACGTATTCCAGGCTGGCCGGGGGGAGGGCCTGTGCGATTTGCACATCTTCCCCTTCGGGCAGGCCGAGTCTGCGGAAAGCCTGTTCGCCGAGCCCGATTTCTCCGGGTTTGAGAATGTTTTCGTCATCCACCAAGGCCAGCGTGGCAAGGATTTCGCCGCAATGCGCAGTGATACGCAGTTTCTTCAGGGCCTGGAATTGTTCCGCGGAATAGCCATTGCCGTGGCGGAGCAGAAAAGCGGTGTTTTCAGGATAGGTATCAATCGGAATACGCCGGATTTTCGGCATTGTTTTCGCCTTCATGACAGGAACATGTCATCCTCTGCCTCCGCTCTAGCGGCCTTTGGTCGGGCGTTCCACAGGTTCGTGACCCACATGGGAAGGGAAACGGGAATAATTTTTCCAGAGTCTCCACAATCTGCAAGAAAAGCGATTGCGATCACAGGCGAAGGCCGATAAGTGCGCCACCGCGTGCCGCTTTAGCTCAGTTGGTAGAGCACATCATTCGTAATGATGGGGTCAGGTGTTCGAGTCACCTAAGCGGCACCACGTTTTCCTTCTTTCGTGCAGATCCATGCTTCCGCATGGGAACTGGCGCCCTTTACTGGCTGATGCCTTTGCAGGAGGTTCAGCATTTTGGGCGCGTGCCAGAGAGCCAATGGTGTTTCGCGGTCGGCCATCGGTCGACCGGCGCCAGGTTTACGTGCCGCTGGTGTGTTCTGGCGACGGGAATGGCATTGGCGGATCGCCCGGCGACCATGGCTGGACGCGGAGCATGATTGCGCTGAACAGGTCGGAAGCAAGGTGATTGGCAAGCCAGGCCTGCAGATGCGGCAGTGGTTGTGTGGCAAACCATTCCCGGTCCACCGCTGCAAACTGTCGTACGAACGGCATGATCGCTGCATCGGTCAGCCCGCGTGCCGGCCCGGACAGTTGAGGTGACTGGTCCAGACGGGCATCGAGGTCGCGCAGGAACGCCAATCCCTTCTCACGATAGGCAAGCGCGTCACTGTCATGACGTTCGGGATATTTGTAGCGGTCGAGATCGTGTTTGAACGGGCCGTCGTTAGTGGCAAGCAGCGCCGTGTCGTCGCGTTCCAGCCAGCCCTCCGGGTCACGGTTCGACAAAGCCCATCGCATGATGTCGAGACTCTCGTCGATTACTTCACCATTGGGCAGGACCAGGACGGGTACGGTTCCTTTCGGCGATGCGGCAAGCATGGCCTCGGGTTTTGCGGAGAGTTTGACCTCGCGCAGTTCGCAGCGCGTTTCGCTTATCGCCAGAGCCAGCCGCGCGCGCATCGCGTAAGGACAGCGGCGAAAACTGTAGAGAACGGGATCAGTTTGAGCAGTCATGAGCCTGCTCGATTTCTGCGTCGCCCACATGACTGCGGCCTTGCGCAGCGGCGAGCATTTCCTGGCGGTGCCGTTCCCGATAAGAGGCGCGTTGTTCATCAGTCCGTTCCGCATGACATGCAGGGCAGCTCACACCGGCTTCATAGAGCGGTGATTGGCAGTCCTCCATGCTGACCGGGCGGCGACAGGCATGGCACAGGGTGTGAGTCCCTTCGGCAAGTCCGTGGCCGATCGTTACGCGTTGGTCGAACACAAAGCATTCGCCGCGCCACAGGCTTTGTTCTTCCGGCACTGTTTCCAGATACTTCAGTATTCCGCCCTTGAGGTGATAGACGTCCTCAACACCTTCCTGTTTAAGGAAGGCCGTGGATTTTTCGCAACGAATGCCGCCAGTACAGAACATCGCGACTTTCACCGGCTTGCCCGAACCGAGCAGCTTGTCGCGTTCGCGACGGAACCATTCGGGAAAATCCCGAAAAGTCGCTGTTTTCGGGTCGATCGCTCCTGCGAATGTGCCGACGGCGACTTCGTAGTCGTTTCGCGTGTCGATCACGATGGTATCCGGGTCGGAAATCAGAGCGTTCCAGGCCGGCGGCTCGACATACGTCCCGACACTGGCTCTGGGGTCGATGCCGGGCTCCCCCATCGTGACGATTTCTCGTTTGAGGCGAACTTTCATGCGGTGGAAAGGCATGGTGGATGCCGTCGACAGCTTGACGTCGAGATCTGCGCAGTCGGGCAGGGTGCGGATGTGGTCCAGCACTCTGGCGATACCTTCGCGCGGGCCCGCAATCGTGCCGTTGATACCTTCTGACGCCAGCAGCAGAGTGCCGCGTATGCCATGTTCGCGGCACAGGCGCAGGAGCGGTGCGCGCAAATCCGCGCAATTGTCGAAGCGAGTGAAGCGGTAAAGGGCGGCAACGGACAGCGGCTTGCCGGATTCGCGTAAGGGAGTGTGCATGGCCTGCCCATAGCGCCAAGCAGCCGGCGCGTCAGCATCATGCGTCAGTTCCTTATCCAGCGGCGCTTGCGGATGCCTCCTGCCGAGCTTCGAATAAGGTCGGGGCATGAGTTGATCTCCACGGTAACAAATCTAGGGTGGTGCAATGCTTCGTCATCTCAACCACTGGACCTGGGTGGGTCCCATCATTGCCTGGCTGGTCCTCGTTCTCGGAAGCGGCATGGACGTTCCATTGCCGATCATCGTTGCTGTCCTTGCGGCCAGCGTCATCTCCGCCGTGCATCATGCCGAGATCATCGCGCATAAATTGGGTGAACCGTTCGGCACTCTCGTATTGGCACTGGCGGTAACGGTTATTGAAGTGGGGTTGATCCTGTCGCTGATGGCCGGGGCGGGCGATGGCGCGGCTACTCTTGCAAGAGACACTGTGATTGCCGCAGTGATGATCATTCTCAACGGCCTGGTCGGTACATGTCTGCTGATCGGCGGATTGCGGCACCGCGAGCAGTCCTTTCAACAATCGGGGGTCAGTGCAGCGCTGGCGACATTGTCTGCGTTGACTATCCTCAGCCTTGTCCTGCCCAACTTTACGGTCAGCGAGCCCGGGCCGGTCTATTCTACGGCCCAATTGGCGTTCGTAGCCGTTGTGTCCCTGCTGCTCTACGGCACTTTCGTTACTGTCCAGACAGTCCGTCATCGGGAATATTTCCTGCCGCCGAAGCATGCGGTGCATGATGAGGAAGCACATGCTGCGCCTCCCACGCATCGCGCAACCACGATTTCGGCAGTACTGTTGCTGGTTGCCCTGGGGGCGGTCGTGCTGCTCGCGAAGAAACTGTCGGAGCCGCTGGGCCAAATCGTTGAGGCGACAGGGGCACCGCGCGCGATTATCGGTGTGGCGATTGCCGCGCTGGTTCTATTGCCGGAAAGTGTGGCTGCGACGCGGGCGGCATTGGCCAATCGCATTCAGACGAGCCTCAATCTCGCGCTGGGCTCCGCTCTTGCAACGATCGGGCTTACCATCCCTGCCGTTGCCGCGTTGTCTGTATTCTCTGGTCTGCCTATTGCGCTTGGGCTGAGCGACAAGGGTATCGTTCTTTTGGCTCTGACCTTGCTGGTGGCGACCCTGTCGCTCGCCAACGGGCGTACCACGATCCTGCAGGGAGTGGTTCACCTCGTCATATTCGGAGTTTATCTGTTCACTACGGCTGTCCCGTAGCCCGGTATATGGGAGAGCGTCGGCTCAGGAGAGGAATGGTCCTCTCCTGAGCTCAAACGGTCAGATTGCCGGCATCACCTGGCCATGTGGGTCGTCCACTGCCGGTTGCCGGGAATGGACACGTCGCCGTTTTTCGAAAGCCGCCAATTCGTTCCTTCCGAAACGTAGAAGGGCACGGCGTCATTCTGTGTCCGGTTGATGAAGTTGACCGTCGCAAAGCCGCCGCTGTCGTCAACCGTATAGCTGATCTTGCTCTGCGCCGAGGTGGACGGGTTGTTGAAGTCATAGACGCGCCCCACACCCGTGCCGAAGCCATCGGTGCCAGGATCGAGCTGGAAGCTCAGCCCGACCTGAACGCCATTGCGGGCATAGATGGAGCCATAACGCATCAATGGCTTGCTGGTCTTCCAGTTGCCGACGAATGCTTTTCTCGCTTCGGCCAGCTCGGCATCGCGGCGCTTCTTCTCTTCCGCTTCCTTGGCCTTTTCTTCGGAAATGGCCTTCTTCTCCTGATCGGACCCCTCGATCACGTAGTTGTCGAACATGCTCAAGCGCATGGCGGCACCGCCCGAGAACGCCTTGTATTCGAGCCGCTCCTGTTCAACATTCCAGTCATCGTCGCCGATCGGTTCGCTGCGAGTGAAAAGAATTGCCGGTATTTCTTCGCCCTTTTCCTTCACAATCTTGACGATGGGGCGTTCACCGATGGCACCCGTCCTCCGCGCGAAATCTTCCGTTGTGACCAAAGTGAGCTTGGTACGGGTACGGTATTTGGGTTCTATTTCATCGCCGATGTTTTGCGCGGCCTGTATTTCTACGTCTTCGGCAGCGAGTCCTTCGGGAAGATTGAGTTTGAGGAATTCTTCGATTTTATCCTCATTCGGCCCGTCAAACGATTTTCCACATGACACCAAGAGTGCGAGAGAAAACAAAATGATCGAGAATTTTCCTGCCCCCATCACATTCAACTCCAATCCAGCAGAATTTCAAATCATTTACTGATTATTGCCCCATGCAATTGCTGCGATGCCGCCTTCCCCAGAAGACGACATCATTTTTACGCTCGGAAAATGAGCAATTTTTGGCCGGTATTTCAATAGCCGAAATTGGTCATGGCCGTCGGTGACGGGTCAGCGAGGCCGATGCGGCCAGCGGGTGAGCGTCACAAGAGGGGCGAATGGCCAAAGGTAGTAGGCGAACCTGACTAGGTCGCGGGCTGGGCTTCCACCCATTCTCCCGGTTCTATACCTTCGAGTGTCCAGTTCCCGATACGCCATCTTACCAGCCGGAGAGTCGGGTGGTTCACTGCGGCGGTCATGCGCCGCACCTGCCGGTTCCGGCCTTCACGGATGGTCAGCTTGAGCCAGCAGTCGGGGACGGTCTTGCGGAACCGTACAGGCGGGATGCGCGGGGGTAACCGGGGCTCCGGAATGCGTTCGACCTGTTCCGCGTGCGCCATGCCGTCTTTCAGCTGCACGCCTCGCCGCAGTTGATCAAGACTGGCCTGGGAAACGTCGCCTTCGACCTGCACGAGATAGGTCTTGGGCATCTTGAACCTGGGGTCGGCAATGCGCGCCTGAAGCCGCCCGTCATCCGTCAGCAGGAGCAGGCCCTCGCTGTCGCGATCCAGTCTTCCCGCGGGATAGACGCCGGGGATGTCGATGAAGTCCGACAGGGTGGCGCGTTTGGTTCCTTCCGTCCCGCGATCGGTGAACTGGGACAGGACGCCATAGGGTTTGTTGAACAGGATCAGTCGCGACATGGCCTCTCATCCTTTATTTTCGGAGGGCACGCAAATGTCCGCGCCGTCTGGTCATGATTGCTTGCCCTGATCCGCGCTCGCGTTCGGGTGTCAGATGATGAGCTCGGCAGGGGAGGCGGAGGTCGCGACATAACCCTGCAAGACACCAAGCGCCTGCAACAAGGCTTCGCGGTCGATCGTGCCGCCCAATGATATTCTCAGCGCCTTTTCGTTGTCGTCGGGTTCGACAGCGAACCGGTCCGATGGGATGACCGATAGGCCGACCTGCCCCAACGCTTCGGCCAGATCGTGCAGACGCGTCTCATCCGGCAGTCGCAACCAGAGGTGATACCCTTGGGGATGAGCGGAATAATCCGCCGTTTTCAAAAACCTGCCTGCCTGTTGTTGCCGCCATGAAGCTTCTTCCCGGGTGGCGGTGACGAGGCGGTCGAATGTACCATCCGCTATCCAGGCGGATACCATTGCGGCGTTGAGCGGAGGTGCCATCACGCCGGTTTCGTGCAATCTGGCAGTCAGGTGCAGGGCATCTGCGATATCGGGCGTGCGGACGAAGCCGACTCTCAGCGCGGGCGAGATGATTTTCGAGGTGCTGGCAATGTACCATGACCGGGATGGAGCAAAGCTGGCGATTGCGGGAAGCGGGCTTGCCGCCAGCAGCCCGTATGCGTCATCCTCTATTATCCGGATATCGGCTCGATCCGCGAATGCGGCGATCGCTTCACGCTGTTTGCTGTCGAGGGTGGTGGCCGTCGGATTGTCATTGCTGGGCACGACGTAAAGCGCGCGCAAAGGGGCGTCGCGATGCGCATTGGCCAGTGTCGTTGCGGTAATCTCCGGAAGGGGGATCAGCGTGATGCCGAGCTGTCGGGCAATGGCCCGGAAGCCGGGATAGATGAAGCGGCCGCATGCCACGCGGTCGCCAGGCCGCAGGATCGTGGCGGCGATGCCGTGCAGCGCGTTCTGCCCCCCTGCCGTGACCACGACCTGTTCGATGTTTGCGCTCAGACCGACTCTGGAAAGTATTGTCGCGCCGGCCGAGCGGTCGGCGAGGTCGCCACCGGGACGCTGATATTGCAACCGGGAATGCGCACCGGATCGGGCGAGGTTTTCATATCCCTTGGCGATGGCATCCTGCAGGAGACCTGCAAGCCGCGCCGGCGGGCTGTTCATTGTGACGTCGAACTGTGCCGGAAGGGGCGCTGTCTGGGTTTGGTTCGTGCGGATGAAGCTGCCCGCCCTGCCGCGTGCCTCTATCAGTCCACGTTGCCGGGCAAGTTCGTATGCCCGGGTTACTGTCGTCAGGTCGATTCCCAGTTGCAGTGCCAGTTCGCGCTGTGGTGGCAGGCGGTCGCCATCACGCAGAGTGCCGCGTTCGACGGCATCTGCCAAAGCGTCTGCAATAGCCCGGTATTTGGGGCCGCGCAGTCCGGCGATGTCGGGACGCCATGCCTCAATCATCAAGTTTCAACCATTGCGTCGCTTGTCGGCCTTTTCCTGCCCGCGAGCGTGGAGCTGAGCCCAGAGCCGCTCCGTGCCAGCCTCTTGCGCATTGTTCACATATTGCGATGCGACAAGCCAGCCCTTGATCCATTGTAGCGGGAGGATGCAGCCAACCACCATTAAGGGGACGGATACGATCAGATGCACCCAAAACGGCGGCTCGAACGCGACCTGCAACCAGACGACGAAGAAAGTCAGCGGAAAGGCGATGATGCAGAGGGAAAAGAAGGCCGGGCCATCATCCGGAGAGGCGAACTTGTAATCCAGGCCGCAGGACGGGCACTGATCATTAAGCTTCAGCCATTTCCGGAACATGCTGGCTTTGCCGCATTTGGGGCACAGGCCATGCCAGCCTGCCTTGATGATCCAGCGCAATTTCTCGCCATCGTCGAGTTCTTGCTTCAAAGCATTACTCCATGCATATATACATACATAAATCCATATATATTGTTGTAACAAAGAGTCCAGCATTAGCTCTTCCGGCACCTGGAATGTGGTGCGAGGCAGGAAGGCAGATGTTTGGCGATGGTATGAGGCAGGCGGAAAATGACACACGGCGTGCATGACGCAAACGATGCCGCGCGGACTGGCGGGCCCGCTGCTTCTGGCATTATGCTGGAAGCGAGAAAATTCGCTGCCTCAGTACTGCGTTCGAATGGGAGGCCCGATCTCTCGCAGATCGTCATGGATGGCGGAGGGGACGATTTTCCCGAAGTAGAAGCCTCCTATACGCTTGTCGAAGCGTTTGCATCGAAGCTGTCCCGCATGGAAGAGGCGCTGAGGATCTATGCTGATCCCGATTTCTGGGAAGACGGACAAGGAACCGCCTCGCTTGCGCTGCTCGATCTCGGCGAAATGGCGCGAAACGTTCTCTCAGGGCGGCCAGCTTTCTATCATCGCGATTGATGCTCAGGCTATTGCCTGCGCAGTGCAAATGGGCTTGTGGGGGACAGAGCAAGAAAAATTGCCGGGCGGAACGGGCCCGGAAATGGTTTGAGGGCGCCCATGACTGTGTATCGTATGTTCCTGTTCGCAACTGCTGCAATGGCTGCGGCTCCGGCTTTGGCGGCGGACGCACCGGGCGATGGCGGAATGATCGTGGTAACCGGGCGGGGCCTGGAAGACGCGCCGGCTGCCCCTGCCTACGACGTCACCGTTCTGGAACGTAAGGCAATTGTATCCTCTGCATCGGGGCGGATTGAGGATGTGCTGACGTCCGTAGCGGGCTTTCAGCAGTTTCGCCGCTCGGACAGCCGTTCCTCTAATCCCTCCGCTCAAGGGGTGACGCTGCGTTCGCTGGGGGGAAATGCCACCAGCCGGGCGCTTGTCCTGCTCGACGGGGTGCCGATGGCGGATCCTTTCTTCGGCTACATTCCGTTGTCGGCTCTCGCGCCCGAACGGTTGAGCCGTATCGCTGTGACGCGAGGAGGCGGATCTGGTCCGTTCGGGACTGGCGCGTTGGCGGGCGTGATCGAGCTTGAAAGCGCCGATGCCGCGACATTGGGCCTGTTGAATGGCAGCGCGCTGGTCAGCCAGCGTGGAGAAACAGAACTCAGCGGGACCATTGCTCCACAGCTTGGCTCGGGCTTTGCGGTTCTCTCGGGCCGGTGGGATCGCGGGGAAGGGTTTTACACCACGCCGCAAAATCAGCGTGTGCCCGCTTCCGTTCGTGCGGGATACGATAACTGGTCCATCGGTGGCCGGGTCGTTCTGCCACTGTCGGGAACCGTGGAGTTACAGGCGCGGGCACTGGGTTTCGACGATCATCGCACCTTGCGCTTCGATGGAGCGGACAGCACCAGCAGTGGGCAGGATGCGAGTCTGCGGCTGGTTGGTCGGGGCGATTGGCAATTCGATGCGCTTGCCTTCGTACAGTCGCGCAACTTTTCCAACGTCGTCGTTAGTTCCACCCGGTTCGTTCCTGTCCTCGATCAACGCAAGACACCTTCCACCGGGATTGGAGGAAAGTTCGAACTGCGCCCGCCACTGGGCGAAAACCATGTTTTCAAGATTGGCGCGGATTTCCGTCGTGCGTCCGGTACCATGTACGAAGACGCATATAGCGCGTTCACCGGTGCCAAGACGGCGCGCAGGAAGGCAGGGGGCCGGAACAGCGATCTCGGCCTGTTTGTCGAAGATGACTGGACACTGGGGCACCTGATTCTGACCGGAGGCGTGCGGGCGGACAGGACCAGCATCAAGGGCGGCTATTATACAGAACGCACCCCGGACGGCTTACTCGTAAGCGATTCCCGGTTCGACGACCGATCAAGCTGGGACGTGACCTGGCGTGGAGGGGCGCTCTTCCATTTATCACCTTCCGTTACGCTGCGCGGTGCGGGGTATAGCGGCATCAGGCTTCCTACACTGAATGAGCTGTATCGGCCCTTCGTGGTCTTTCCAGTGACGACCGAAGCGAATGCCGCATTGGAGAACGAAAAGCTGGAAGGCTATGAGGCAGGCATTGCCTTTACACCTGCCGAAGGAATGACATTTTCCGCAACCGCCTTCGATAATCGGGTCAAGAATGCCATCGCCAATGTCACCATCGGCGAAAACTTGCGTCAGCGCCGGAATCTCCCCGCAATCAAGGCCCGGGGTGTTGAATTGGGGGCCAGTATCGAGCGAGGCAAGGTCCGTTTCGATGGCAGCTTGGCTTGGACGAATGCGAAAGTTCGGGGACGAAATGCTTCGGAAGAGTTGGATGGAAAGCGTCCGGCTCAAACCCCGGAATGGGCGATGAGCGGGACAGTGTCCTACGCGCCGTCCGAAGGCTGGCTGCTGTCAGCCACATTGCGCCATGTGGGCAAGCAGTACGAGAGCGATCTGGAGACGGACGTCCTACCCGCCGCGACGACTTTCGACGCCTTTGCGCAGGTTCCGCTTGCCGATCACTTCTCGGTAATCCTCCGCGCGGAAAATCTCTTCGACGAGACTATCGTCACGCGCAATTCGGGTGGCTCGATCGATCTTGGGGCGCCGCGTACGCTCTGGGCCGGCGTGAGATGGACCGGCTGATACGATTTTCGGGATTGCCGCGTGAAACGCGTGCGCAAGTGCATCTGAAAAAGAACCGGGGCGCCGATCGCATTTCCGATCGTCGCCCCGGTAATGTCTTGTCCTGTCGAATTAACCGAGCAGGTCGGGGTTGCGGCGCAGTTCCTGGCCGCCATCGACTGCAAAGGACTGACCGGTGACCCATGACGACGCCGGGCTGGCAAGATAACGCACGGCTTCCGCAATATCCTCTGGTTCGCCCGTCCGCTTGAGCGGCGTCTGTTCAAGAAACCGCTCAATGATCGCCGGATTGGCAAACATGTCGGTCGTTGCATTGGAACGGGTGAGGCCTGGCCGAACCGCATTGACGCGAATGTTGAGGGCGGCGAGTTCGTCCGCAACAGTGCGTATCAGCGCTTCCAGCCCTGCCTTGCCCGCGCAATAAGTTGCCAGTGCGGGGAAGGGCATCGTTGCCGCTGTCGATGAAATGCAGACGATCGATCCACCTGAGGTCATTAGCGGTGCGGCTTGCTGCATCGCAATGAACGCAGTGGTGATGTTGAGATCGAGGTCGCGCCGCAAATCTTCGACGCTGGTCGTCAGAAACGGATTGAAACCGCTGCCGCCAACGGTCGGAACCACGATGTCGAGGCGCCCGGCTAGCCCATGGGCCTTCGAAAGAGCCTGTTTGACGTCTTCCTCGCTACCCCCATCGCCAACCGCGATTTCGATCTGGGCTCCGGCGACTTCAGCGAGGACTTGCGAACGCACCGCTTCGAGCGGCTCCGCCCGGCGTCCCATGATTACCACCCTGGCGCCGTCCGCGGCCAGTGCACGGGCGCAGGCGGAACCGATTCCACCGCTGCCGCCCGTGACCAAGGCCGTCATTTCCTCTAGGGGACGGCCGCTCATCATGCTGACCGGAATTGCGCTACGATTTCGTTCACAGCGCGCGTGATATCGTTACGGCGATAACCCAGTTCGGCCATCGTCTTCTCATCCGGCTCGTAGCTCACGGTGTTGCCGCGCCCGGTATAGATGGCGCCATCGGGCAGCATCGGATGTTCCTGATCGAGAGACGGAACATCGGCGTCGTTGCCTGCTGCGCGGAAGAACAGCTTGAAGTAATCGGCGAAGCTCAGATTCTCGTCACCGATCAGATAGGCCTTCCCGTTTTCGCCGTTTGCCAGAGCGCCAACGATCGCTTCGGAAATGGACTGCGTGGAAATGAAGTTCGTTCCGCCAGCCGGGCCGAATGCAGGCATGCCGAGCTTGCCTTCCGCATATTGCGTGTAAGCTTCAAACATCGGCAGGCTCATTCCCGGAACGGTTCCGACCACGAACGGCGCGTCGAGGCTGACGACGTGGAACGTGTCGTCGGCAAGAGCGGTGATGCCATCGGTCGCCATCTTGCGCGAACGGATATAGGCGTTGGTTTCGAGCTGTTCCGGCGCGATGTGCGGATAGAAGCTGCCGACGTGAATGAAGTGCTTCACGCCTGCCTTCTTTGCCAGTGCGGCAAATGCTGGCACCGCTTCACCATTCGCGCGCAGGACGTGGGCATCGAAATCGCCACCTTCCGGCAAGTGGCGGATGTCGTTGCCTGCGGCGAACACGATGGCATCAAATCCGGCGAGATCGTCAGTCGTGAATGTCCCGGCAACATAGTCGCCTTTGAGGAACGGCAACTTCGCGAGTTCGGTTGTGGCCTGGGCCGGATTACGCCCGGAAATCGTTACATCGTGGCCCTCAGCCTTGAGGTGCAGGGCAGCGTGGCCACCGATCATGCCGGTCCCACCGACAACGAGAATTTTCATGCTGGAATTCCTCTACGTCATTTCTGTTGTGTGCTGCTTGTGCGGCAGTGGGCGATGGCTATTCAATATGGTTTCCATTTGCAACAAGGCACCGAAAGTATATTAGGTATACTATGGGAACTGACCTCAATCGCGACATCGCCATGGAAATCCTCGAACTGGTGGGCAACAAGTGGACGATGCTGGTAACTTACCGGCTGGGAGAAGCGGCCATGCGCTTCTCGGACCTGAAGCGGGATGCTGCGCCGATCAGCTCCAAGATGCTGACGCAGACCTTGCGCGAACTGGAGCGCTTCGGCCTCGTCTCACGAAGGGTGTTTCCGTCGACACCGCCGAGTGTGGAATATAGCCTGACAGAGACAGGACGATCGTTTCTGGGTGCGGTCAGTACGATTTGTGGCTGGATCAGAGCCAACCATGATGAACTGGAAATCGCTCGTGTGAGTTACGCTGAAGAAGCCTGAGAGAACGCTGTGCCCATGGCGGACATGAGGTTGTGCATTGTGGCTAATCTCTGACGTTTGCAGAATCTGCCAGTGCCGGGGCTCCCAACTCTCTGAGCGGTTTCATATCCATGGGCCAGGCAGAGACGAGGACGGAATACCATTCGCGCGGCAATAGCGAATGGCGTCGATCATCGTCCGCAAGCTTCTGCACATCGAGGCGGAACTGTTCGAACAACTCTTCGAGCCGGGCAAGGCCAAGGTGAGAGAGCTTGGCAGTTTCGGCCGAGTAGATCGTGTCTGGATCGCTGAAATCGATCTTCAGGATTTGCTCTCTCATATGTTTCTGGAAGTGGCTGCGCATTGGCCCTCGGCGCCACGCGACCCGGCGATCTATACGGCTTCGTGCTCGCCCATCGGGCAACCGGTCGATAAGTGCGAGCCGCTCAAGGCGCTGCAGGAATGAATCGAGCCGCTCCATCGGGACTCCGAATTCGTCGTGGAGATCCCGGGGCGGCCACCCGCTCATGATCATGAAGAACAGGAATGACAGAAGCGAGTTTTCCGTCAGCGCCAGTTCCTGAGCCAGCGTCAATTCGCGGGCCAGTTCGCGGGGTGGTTCGGTCGCTATTTCTGCGAGTTCGGCCAGTGTAACCCCGGCCAGCGCGCAGAGGTCTTCCAGGCGGTCCACGGTCAGGCCCTTGCCGCCCAGCCACCGTTTTACCGTTGCAGGGCTCACATTCAGCCGCAGACCAATTTCCCGAATGCTCAGCCCGTTCCCGCGGAGGATCTTCCTCAACGTTGCGATTATCCGCGACTGTTGACGTTCGTGATTGGCCGGCATGGTGCGCTTGGTTCCTTGATTGCATTCGGGTCATATGAAAAGCTATGATGGCTCGTTTGGCTAGCCTTTTCTTGGCTGGATGTTTGTGCCGGCAAGGCGGCGCTCATAGTGATCTCAGCGGAATTTCATATCGCAGGAGATGATGAATTGAGTGGTATTCTGATCAAGAACGGAACTGTAGTCGATGGCACCGGGGCGAAGGCTTTTGCCGCCGACGTGCGCATCGATGGGGATCGGATCGTAGAAGTTGCTCCCGGCCTTGAGGCGCGTGGCGAGAGGGTGTTTGACGCGGAAGGTTGCTTGGTCACGCCGGGCTTTATCGAAAGTCACACCCACTATGACGGCACGATGTGGTGGCAGCCGGATCTTGATCCGCTGCCCGGCTACGGCACCACCACCGTTATTCTGGGGAACTGCGGCTTTTCCCCTGCGCCGGTTTCCGATGATGAGGCCGCCCGGTTGGAAATGGTCAAGATATTCTCGTTCTTCGAGGATATCCCGGAGGCTCCGTTTGTGGCGAACTTGCCGTGGGATTGGCGCAAGTGGTCGGAATACAAGGAATCGCTGACCAAGCGGCTGCGCGTTCCCACCAATTACAGTGCGTTTGTCGGTCATATCGCCATTCGCCTTGCGGTGATGGGGCTGGACGCCTGGACGCGGGTCGCAACGCCTGAAGAAATCGAGGCAATGGCGGAGCATCTCGAGAATGCATTGCAGGCCGGTGCCCTGGGCCTGTCCGACAACTTGCTCGACCACGATGGCCAGGATCGCCCGGTTCCGACACTGGTTGCCGACGACGCCGAATTTTCCGCATTGTTCGATGTGCTGGAGCGGCATCCGGGGTGTACCTATCAGGTCATTCTCGACACTTTCATGCGCAAGACCGCGCCAGCTTCGCTGGACCGTCTCGCAAGGCTGCTCAAGGGCAAGAAGGTCAGGGTTCAGGTCGCGGGCGGCATTCCCACGCTGGATTTCCAGCAGGACATGCGTGAGGTCATGGAACCGCAGATGGCCCGCCTTCAGGCAGAAGGGTACGATTTCTGGACTGGTTTCGCGCATGTTTCGCCGACCAACACCTTGTCGATCGAACGCTCGCTGATCTTTGCGCAATCCAATGACTACGTCTGGCACGAAGTCGTATTGGCCGAGACGGAGGAGGCAAAGGCTGCCTTGTTGCGGGATCCCGATTGGCGCGCCCGCGCCCGCGAAAGCTGGGACAACAAGGTGTGGAAGCATGCCCCCATGGCCAATCCCGACACGCTTTACCTGCGCAATTCGGAAAACGGCTTCGGGCCAATCAATGTGACGCTCAAGGAATATGCGGATTCGCTTGGCGTGCATCATTCGGATGCCATGGCTGAATGGCTGCTTTCCAACGGGTTGGCCTCGACCGTGCACATGGCGCCGTTCCCCAAGGACGAAGAGCTGACTGCAAAGCTGATCCGCGATCCGATGTCCGTCGGGAATATTTCGGATGCGGGCGCGCATCTGCAGATGTTTTGCGGGGGTGGCGAAAACATCCTCATGCTGACGAAGTATGTCCGCGAAGGTTCGGTTACGTTGGAAGAGGCGATCCATGCCCTGACCGGCAAGCTCGCCAGCCACTTCGGACTGGCGGAGTGCGGCGCCGTTCGTCCTGGCATGCGCGCCGACATTGCGGTGTTTAATCTCGACGAGGTGGAACGGCGTGAAGAATACAAGCGTTTCGATGTGCCGACCGGCAACTATGGCATCAGCTGGCGTTACACGCGCGATGCGGCCCCCATGCGCCTGACTCTCGTCAATGGCATGCCGACTTTTATGGATGGCCGTTTCACAGGGGCTATGCCGGGTGAATTCCTGGCGCCCGTTGCCGACGTCGAATTGGCGCAGGCAGCCGAATAAATCGGGTGGGCCGCGCAGCAGCGCGGCCCATTTGGATTGCATCGCGTGTGGAATTTGAGCGACTGATACGCTTCCGAATTTTTCGCGCAGTTGCTTCGAAGCCATGATGTGTGCCGAGGCCGAAAGGCTTTCGGCACACTTGCATATCTGCCTGGCCGAGGGCCCATCTGTCGGTGATGGATATTCCGCCAGGGGGCCAGCTAAAGCCATGGGTTCGATCCGGGGCGATGCCGATTTCAAGACCGGTTCCCGGCCGCATCAAGCAAGGAACGGGTTGTATGCGCCGTCGAAATTTGACATCGGCGGGAACACGTCTGCGGATTGATGACTACTGGCAAGGGAGAGAGCAGCGGCACTGCCGCCGGGATGATGGAAGCAATACAGACATATATCGCGAACCAGCCCCTCTGGGTTCAAACCCTGACGGGATTGGTGGAACTGGCTCTTGTCGCTGCGGCGGCGAATTTCATCATCAAGAAGGTGATCCTGCGCGCTGCCGCGCCATTTCTGGATCGTCGCAGCCTTACGGTCGACAAGGCGGCCGCCCGCCTTGCCAATGTTATTCCGGCACTCATTGTCGCGCATGGCATCGTGTTCGTGCCTTATCTGCCCGAGGGGGCGATTGCGGTCATCCGTAACGTCGCCCGCGCCTGCATAGTCCTCAGCGTGGCTTTCGCCCTCAGTGGTGGCCTCAATTACGTCAATGAATTGTACCAGCGACGCCCCGAGGCGCGCAGCCGGCCCATCAAGGGCTATATTCAGGTTCTCAAAATCGTTCTGTTCGGTGGCGCGACGATTCTGATTATCGCGACGTTGATGGAACAGTCCCCCCTGCTGCTGCTGTCGGGTTTGGGGGCAATGGCCGCGGTGTTGATGCTGGTGTTCAAGGACACCATTCTGTCACTGGTCGCGTCGGTGCAGTTGGGATCCAACGACATGCTGCGCGTGGGGGATTGGATTGAGATGCCACAACTCAACGCCGATGGGGATGTGGTCGATATCGCCCTGCATACAGTCAAGGTCCAGAACTGGGACAAGACGATCACGACGATTCCGACGCATCGGCTGATTGCGGAGAGTTACAAGAACTGGCGGGGTATGCAGGAATCTGGCGGCCGCAGGATTAAGCGGTCGTTGCTGATCGACCAGAACAGTGTTCGCTTCCTCCAACCCGATGAAATCCAGCGTGTGCGGCGCTTTCGGCTGCTTGATGATTATGTCGCCCGCAAGGACGAAGAAATCCGGCGCTGGAACGACAATGCGCTGGGCGACGAAGGCGATCCGGTGAACGCGCGCCGGCTCACCAACGTGGGGACTTTCCGGGCCTATGTTTTTGCCTATCTCCAGGCACATGATCAGATCAGGGACGATATGACTTTGCTGGTGCGCCAGCTTACCCCGACATCGCAAGGGCTGCCGCTGGAGATCTATTGTTTTACCAGTACGGTCGCATGGGACGAATATGAGGCTATCCAGGCCGATATATTCGACCACCTGCTGGCGATTATGCCCGAGTTCGGCCTGCGCATATTCCAGGAGCCGAGCGGGCTTGATCTGCACGAACGTCTGGCCAGCATCTAGAAGTCTTCCGTCGACCGCTTAAACTATCTCTTCCCCATTCCTAAAATAGGGGCAGGAGGTAAATTCATGGCGTCCCAGAATACGAGGATTGTTGTCTGCCCAGCATGCGCGACGTCCAACCGTGTCCCGGTGGACAAGCTCGGGGCTGGCGGGAAGTGTGGCCGATGCGGCCTGCCGCTGTTTCAGGGGCAGCCCATTACTCTTACATCAGCCAGTTTCGATGCCCATGCCGTAAAGAGCGATCTGCCCTTGCTAGTCGATTTCTGGGCCTCATGGTGCGGACCATGCCGACAGATGGCCCCGGCGTTCGCGGCTGCGGCGGGGCAACTGGAACCTCACATCCGCCTGGGAAAGATCGATACCGAAGCGGAACAGGCGATTGCCGCCCGTTACGGCATTCGCTCGATCCCGACGCTGATTCTGATTTCGAAGGGACGGGAAGTCGCTCGGCAGTCTGGCGCGATGCCGACGGGCGCAATCGTTAACTGGGCCCGGCAAGCAGCCGGTCGTTAATCGGCGAGCGGGCGGCAGCGATCCATCATCAGCAGATAAAACAACCGCCGGGGGTGGTGCGCGTCCACCCCCGGCAGCGTTCAGGCCTCTCTGGCCGCCCGGATTTCAGACGCCGAAGCCGCCTGCAACCGAAATGGTTTGCCCGGTTACGTAATTACCATCGTCGGAGGAGAGGAACACAGCGGCTTTACCGATGTCCTCTGCCTTGCCCCACCGCTTGAGCGGGAGCATCTGCTTGACCTCACGTTCCCAATTCTCGTCAAAGTAGCCTTCTTCCTGACCGACCTTGAACTGGCCGGCGTCGATAACCCCGACGAGGATGGAATTGGCGCGGATTTCGTGGACGCCTTCTTCCTTGGCGATGCCCTTGATCAGAGCTTCGTTGCAAGCCTTGGGCGCGACGGACAGCCCATCGAGATGCGGCCACCAGTCATGCCCGCCGGAGCCGAGATGAACGAACGAGCCGCCGCCCTTGGCGCGAAAGTGCGGGATCGCGGTTTTGACGGCGTTGTAAAACCCGAAGACCTCGATCTCGATCGAGTTGCGGAACTGTTCGTCGGTCCAGTCGGCGATGTTCACTTGCGCTACAATCGGGCCCGCGCCCCAAAGCACGGTGTGCACGCGGCCATGTTCGGCAACAGCGGCATCAAACGCGGCTGCCACTTCCTCACGATTGCGTACATCGGCCTGATGGATACTGGCATTTACGCCCAGCGCGCGAATGGCTTCGGCGGTGGCTTCGGCCACGTCCTTCTTGGAGCGGTAGCCGATGGCGACATTCGTTCCGGCCTTGGCATATTCCATTGCCACGCCCTTGCCGATGCCGCCACTGCCGCCAAATACGATGACGGCGCCTTCCGGGAATTTGTTGCTCATTCTCACCCTATTCGTTTGTGTGTTGCTGGTTGGTAGACATTAGAAGCTTATTCAGCCGCGGCCAGACCCAGGGCCGGAGCTACGCCGGGTGTCGCATGGTCGCCGTTGACGCGACGCTGGAAATCAATCGCGCGTGAGCGGGGGTTATAGAACTGGCGATACCATGTCCGGCTGCGATGGAATGGCCCATCGGTCGGTAGCTGCAGGATACTGAGCGCGGGGCCCTTGGTTTTCCAGATGGCGAAATCCTGTGAAAATGCCGCAAGACCCGTCTTGTGATATTGCGCGTGCATCGCACGATCTTCTGCCGAAGGCGGGGCGCTTTTCCCGCGCGTGATGATCCCATGCCAGATCTGCGTTTCGCCGTCTTCCTTCGGCGTATGCAGGATGATTTGCACTGCATCGGTTTCACCGGAATAGCGGGCAACCAGAATGCCTGGACCAACATAACTGGCATCGACGTTCATCACACCGTCCTCGCTGGCCATGGTCTCATGCCCACCACCGGAAATTTGCGTGCCGACGACACCATCGAAGACGGAACGGAAATAGGCCATACGCTGACCATGAATCGGTCCGAAATGGCGTGTGTCCACCAGATTGTCGACGATTTCCTGAGGGTGGACTGGCAAGGTGCCGAGATCGTCGTATTCGCAGCGGACCCAGGCCGCATCATCCCATTCGGGAAGCTCCGGCAATGCGAAGTCCGGCGCGCCTTCTTCCGGATCATGCCAGGCGAAGATGCAGCCGAACCGTTCTTCCGCGGGATAGGCGCGAACTTTCGCCGCTTCGGGAATGCGTCCATCGAAATAGGGTACGTGATCGCAACGGCCATCCGGGCCGAAGCGCCAGCTGTGATAAGGGCAGCGGATTGAATCTCCCTCGATCCTGTTTGCCCCGGCGCTGGAGCTCTGGTCGGCGGCGAGATGCGCCTGCATATGGGGGCAATAGGCGTCCAGCACGACGACGCGTCCGGATTCACCGCGATAGGCCACCAGTTCACGTCCGAAGAGGCGGATGGGAATCGGTGAGGCCCCGACGTCGCTTGCCCGGGCCACCATGAACCACCCTCTTGGAAAGGTGAATTCGCCAAGCCCATATTCCTTGGTGGTTGCCATGCGTCTTCTCCCAAGCAGTTTTCGTTGGCCCATGTCTGTGGTGTCACGGGGCATGAATCAATGGCGCTTCGAAACATGCTATCATATAATGATAGAATACAATCATGGAGAGATAGAAGATGGCCAACCTCCCATCGGAAAGCCCCGCCGTTGCGAATTTGCTGCTCGAATTGCGTCGGACACTGAGGGCGAGCGGAGTCACTGTGGCTGAATTGGCCAAACAACTCGACGTTGCGGAGCCTACCTTGTGGCGCTGGTTAAGGGGACAGGGCCTGACGCTTGTGGGGCTAAGTAGAATCTGTGATGCGATCGGCCTGGATTTCCGCGACCTGGTCGAACGATCACAGGGACCCGAAACGGATCGGTTCAGTTTGCGTCAGGAGAGGTTTCTGGCTGCGGATCGTGAATTGGCCCTGATTTTCTTTGTCGTTCTGAATGGTGAGCAAAGACAGTCGTTGATCGACGAGTTCGGCCTTGATGCCGTCCGGGTGGACCAGCATATAGAGCGATTGCGGCGGCTTGGCCTGATCAGCGTTGGTCCAAGAGGGAGACTTCGCCCCCTGATTTCCCGCACCGCACGTTGGCGCAGGGGTGGCCCCTTGGCGGTTGCCTTCGAAAGGACAGTCAAAGGCTTTTTCCTGTCGATGGATTTTGGAGCGGAGGACGCGCTCTACGTGTCGGACATGATCCGGTTGAGCGATTTCGGCAGGAAGAGAGTCCATGCCCTGTTCGAGAAGCTGCGGTCCGATATCCACATGGTTGCCGAACAGGACGCTGTGGCGGGGCTGGACCGCTACGACTGGTCGGCCCTGTTCATGCTTGTTCGTCCCCTCGACGTGGCAGAAGTGACAAAAGACCTAAATTAGGTCGCCGGTAGGGCCGGTTGGAGCCGCCGGGGCGGCTGTGCCCAATGGCATTCATGCCGTGGCTGACGTCTGCGGATTTTCTGTACGGTAGTTTGGGATGCAGCAGATGCCGGGAGGCGCCCTGTTCGTCCAGTGGGCGACCAAGCAGATAGCCTTGTGCGGCATCACACCCCAGTTTTTCCAGTTCGACGTATTGATCGTGTGTTTCGATGCCTTCGGCGACGACCTGAAGGCCGAGATTATGCGCGAGGGAGATGATCGTGCGAACGATGACATGGTCGTCCTGGGCCTTCAGCATGCCATTGATGAAGGAGCGGTCGATCTTGATCCGGCTGAGTGGAAACCGTTTCAGGTGGGTCAGTGAGGCATAGCCCATGCCGAAATCGTCAAGCGCAATGGCAATGCCTTCGGCATGCAGCTTCTGCAAAACTCGTGCGATACTGTCTGCCGAACGATCCAGAATAACGTTTTCAGTGACCTCGATCTCGATTTCCGCAGGGCGGATGCTGTGTCTCTTGAGCGCGGCGATCAGTGAACGGACGAAGTTGGGCTCGTGCAATTGCGCCGCAACGATGTTGATGCCCAGCGTGCCGGGATTCAGGTTCCGCAGTTTCAGGCGTGCGAACATGGCCAGTGCCTTGTCCGTGATCTTTTGGCTTAGCTGCGAAATGAGCCCGGCCTCTTCCGCGACTGAAATCAGATCCTCAGGCGGAATCCACTTGCGGCCGACCTTCCACCGGACCAGTGCTTCGAACCCGGTGTGTTTCCCGGTCGCCATATCGAGCTGAGGCTGGAGAACGACCTTGAAGCCGTCATTTGTCAGTGATTTTTTCAGTTCTTCGGCCAGCTTGATGCGGCGCATGCGCTGACGCCGCATCGACATGTTATAGATCCGGTAGGTGCCGTGTCCCTCACGCTTGCACTGGAACAAGGCCATGTCGGCACACTTCATCAGTTCATCGGGATTTTCGGCGTCGTGGGGGAAGGTGGCAATGCCCATGCTGGCCGTCTGCACTACCGTTTGTTGGCCGATCTCTGCGGGTACGGCCAGTGCGGCGCTGAGTTTGCCCATGACGCGCCTGATTTCGGCGGTTGTGCAGCATCCTGTCAGAAGGATCGCGAATTCATCGCCTCCGATGCGGGCCACTGTATCGGTTTTCCGGACGGAAGCCTCCAGACAACCGGCAATATGGCGCAGCAGAATATCCCCTGCATCGTGGCCCAGGCCGTCGTTAATGGCCTTGAAATCGTCAAGGTCGATCCGGACAAGAGCGCAGGGCTGATGTGTCTGGCGATTGTGAGTCACGGCTTTGCTCAGGCGTTCGACGAAAGTATTCCGGTTGAAAATGCCGGTGAGGGGGTCGCGCTTTGCCTGGTAGGCGATCTTCCGTTCGGCATGCTTCAGATCGGTAACGTCCGTCTGTACCGAAACGAGTGTGCCCGTCGTTGAACGACGGTGTTGAATCTGTACCCACCGGTCATCGGGCAAATGCTGAATGAAACACTTGCAATGCTGATTTTCACCCCTGCTCAGGTGGGCGTTGCATCGCTTTTCATCAATGGTGGAGGCGGAATGGTCACAGTCACTTGCACGGCGGCAGAGATCTATCAGTTCGGTGTTATCGGAAGATATTTCCTCATGCGCGCTGTTGACAAATATGGCTTTGCCGTCCTTGTCGAAAGCGATGACGCCGTTGGGCAGGGTTTCGACGATATCGTGGAGCAGTGTCTCCATTTCCTGGCGTTTGCGGTTTTCTTCGGCCGCGCGGGCTTCGGCATCCTTGCGTGCGGTAATGTCCAGACAGAGGGCGAGATAGCCGATTATTTTCCCTAGGGGATCGTATCTTGGGGTGATCTGCATATCCACCCAGTATGGGGTGCCATCCAGAGCCTTGTTGCAGACTTCACCATGCCAGATGTCGCCCGCGCTGATGGTCTTCCACAATTGCTTGAAGAATTCGGGGCCGTGCAGTCCGGAATTGAAGATGTTGTTGTTTTTCCCGACGGCATCGGAGATTGAACATTTGTTCAGTTGGCAGAAATTCTCGTTTGCGTAGACGATGTATCCCTGAAGATCGGTACATACGACATTGGCAATGCGATCAAGCGCCTTCTTGTATGCGCCAAGACTGATGCCGGTCGCCGAATGAGTGATGAGGTCCTGCAAGATCTCATCCGCAGAGGAGGCTGTTTCTACGTCAAGAAACTTCTCCCGGACTCCCATCGATATACCTCGCTGTCCTCATAGAGGTTGCGGCGTAATATTCGCGCGACAATTTGCCGATTAATGCTGCCTTGCGAGAAACGAACCGGTGGCCATTTCGGTTTCACGCAAGAAAACTCAACAAGCACAAATCTATATGTACGCTACTGTGTATACGACGAGTTAACGGTGAGCTGCGGGAGTGGGGTCAGGCAAGCGCAGATATGAAATGGGCCCGCCGTTTGACGGCGGGCCCATCGTTACCCGAAAGGGACAGGGCGGGGACGAAGACGTAAACCCTCCATCCCGAACGGTAAGATCAATAGGAAGCGATAACCGTCAGACCCATGCGGCGATCCGGTCCCCAGGTTTGCGTGGCAAGACCGAGTGAACCGAAATCTACTGCGCCGATCCTACGCTTCTCGTTCAGCAGGTTTTCCCCATAGGCTTGGATTGTCAGGTTCATGCTCGGGCCGACATTCACATCCTTCAGCGTCAAGCGTGCACTCAACTCGTTCTTGGCCGTGTGCTTGATGTACGGATTGTATGGGTTCACCCGGTCGAGCGGGAAGGTGTAGGAACCGTTCTTGTAGGAATAGTCCACCCGCAGCGACAGCGCCGTATCATCCCACTGCGCAATATCCCAGGCCGCGCCGATCCGGGCCGTTTTCGTCGGGACGTGCGCCAGATGGACCTCGTCGGCCACATTGATCAACGTATCGGTAGCCGGATCGAGATAGAGGTAGGTCTTGTAGTTCGGATGAACGTAGCCGACCGAACCGTCGACGGTCAGGAAGTCGGATAGAACGGCGGTTGCCTCGGCTTCAAATCCGCTGAAAGTGACCTTGCCGGCGTTTACAGTCTTGGTGCTGCCGCCGCTGCTGCCCGCAACGAACTGGCTGATCTGCAGATCCTTGTAGTCAGTGATGTAGGCTGACAGGTTGATGCGCAGGCGGCGGTCGAGCAGGTCTGTCTTGAGGCCAGCCTCATACGATATCACCTTTTCCGGATCGTAGCCGTTGGGGTTGCCCGAGCCACCGGCATCGAACCCGCCCGCACGATAGGCCGTGGATGCACGGGCATAGGCGAGGATTTCCGGCGAGAAGCGGTAAGTGACTGACGCCAGCCAGCTGACGTTGTCCCAGCTGTTGGTGCCTTCTCCCGGTGCCAGTGCATAGCCGTTATATACGTTGGCTTGCGACAGCTTCTTCTTGTCATGCGTATAACGCAGGCCGCCGGTGACTTCCAATCCGTCGATGGAGGCCGGTTTCCATGATACCTGCGTGAAAGCGGCGTAGGATTTTGCGCGCGCCACGTAGTCGCGGAAGAATACCGTGTTGGCGCCGCGCAAGTCGCCGGGCGCGACTTCGGATACGAGCGTGAAGCGCTGCGTCGTGGCGCTGGTGTACCTCTGGTCGAGATAATACAGCCCAACCACGTAGTCGAAATCGGAAACAGTGCCGGTCGCCTGCAACTCGCTGGAGAACTGCCGGTCGCGCGCGCGGGCGGGATCGGGATAATCGAACATGTAGACACGCCCGACAGAACCGTCGGTCAGACGACCCATCAATTCACCCTGGCCGAAGTTGTTGACCGCCTGATTTTCCTTGAAACGGCGATAGCCGGTGATCGACTTCAGGGTAAGCGCCGGGCTGACATCCAGTTGCATCGTCATTGACGTGCCCCAGATGGTCTGTTTCCCGCGCGGCTGGTTGGCCACGGTTACCTTGTCACGATAGTTCTGGCTGACGATCAGGGGAGAACCACCCAGCGATTCCGATTGCGAGAAGTATGCCCGCTGAAGGTCGTTCATGTAGGCAAGCTGCTGCCAGATCGGAGCGTTGCGCGCGGAAGTCACGTCTGCACGCAGGTCGAAAGTGAATGACGGGCTGACGTCGCCGTGAATGGCGAGGAACCCGGATTCGCTGTTGCGTGCGCCGGGATCGGCGGTGCCCTGGCTCAGCGTGTTCTTTACGTAACCATCCTGCTCCTCGTGGGAGTAGGCAACCTTGGCGCTGATCCCGCTGTCACCCAGTATCCCGGTGTTGAGCGTGGTGCGGCTCTTGAACAGGTTGTCGGTACCGACAGTGACCTTTTCTTCGAGGCCGAATTCGTCCGCTGGTGCCTTGGTGAAAATATTGATCGCGCCGCCGGTGGTGTTGCGCCCGAAGAGAGTGCCCTGCGGGCCACGAAGGACTTCGATCCGTTCGAGATCGACCATGTCGAACAGCAGCGCGTTAGGGCGCGACATCAACACACCATCAATATACATCGCGATGGGATAGTCCGAAACGCCCGTGGCATCCGATCCGCCGATGCCGCGGATATTGGCGACAACGCCACTGGTCGTCGGGCCTGCCGCTGTTTCGATGAACACAGCAGGCGCAAGGTTGTCGATGTTTCCGATCGAGCTGATATCGCGTTCCGCGATTTCCTGTGCCCCGATCCCGGTGATCGAGAGAGGCACGTTCTGAAGGTTCTCTGCCTTCTTGCGCGCAGTCACGATGATGTCGCCGACGCCGGCATTGTCATACTCGCTGCTGGTGGCTGATGGAGCCTCCTGGGCAACGGCCGGGGTGGCCAGTGCCGTGGCTGCAACGGACAGCAGTAAAATTATTTTCCCATGCATGAAAATTATCTCCCCTGAGATGGTCGAGCCGTAAAATTCGGCCCTGTGTCGGGGCGCATTAGAGGCCGGTGTAGGGGAAGACGAACCTATTAGAGACGATTCCGAACTGTCGGAAATGCGCAAATCCCCGGTTTCCTGCGGCTTTCAGGTTTCGGTCCCCGGCATCACCCAATCATCGGTCGGTAAAGGGTTGACAAAGTGCCCCTTCGTTCTCGATTAGAACACTAATGAGAATCACTATCATTAGCAGGGGAAGCTATGAATCGTTCGAATGGTCATGATCCCAAGGCGAGGGCGGAAATGGGGAAATCGCAAGGCCGCCCTGCGGGCACTCTTTGCGCGATGCGTCATACCAGGCCTGCCTGTGCGAGCGTGGCATTGGCATTCGCGGCCTGTGCGGGATCGGCCCATGCGCAAGGCAACGACGGTCTCTATTGGGTGGATCGACTCAGCTCGATCACTGTGACGGCGACGCGCACGCCCATCGAGGTTGTCGATGCGCCTGCAACCGTGACAGTGATAAGCGATCAGGAAATCGCGGACCAGATGGTGACGGATATCAAGGATCTCGTGCGGTTCGAGCCGGGCGTGACCGTGCGCCGTGCCCCGACACGCTTCGGGGCGGCACTTGGCACCACCGGGCGGGCGGGAAATGAGGATTTCAATATCCGGGGGATCGGGGGCAATCGCGTCCTGATCCAGGTGGATGGAATTCGTTCTCCTCAAGGGTTCTCATTCGGTGCGCAGGATGCCGGACGCGGTGGCTATACCGATGTCGGGCTGGTTAAATCGGTGGAGATACTCCGCGGGCCGGGCTCCGCATTGTACGGCAGCGACGGGCTTTCGGGGGTCGTCAGCTTCACCACCTCCGACCCTGAAGACCTGATACAGCCGGGGGCTGACATCGGGGGTTTCGCGCGGGCGCAATACAGCTCGGATGACAACGAGTTTGCCGAAACGGCGGCATTGGCCGGACGATCCGGGAACCTTTCCGCAATGCTGGCATATACCCGGCGCGATTTTCAGGAGCTGGAGAACAAGGGGTCTGTCGGTGGTACGGGCGAAAGCCGCACCAAGCCCAATCCGCAGGATGGCTGGTCCAATGCGCTGCTTGGCAAGCTCGTATGGACTGATGGCGGGCACAAGATCCGGCTGACAGGCGAATACCTCAAGACGCGGGTCCGGACCGATGTCCTGACCGGCGAGGGGCCTTACAAAATGTACGGCATGTCGCTCTGGAATGTGGACAGCCTGAGCGCACGGGACACCACCGAGCGTAAACGGCTGTCTCTCGACTGGACGTGGAGTGGTGAAGGCGCCGTCGATTATGCCCATGCTGCAATCTATTGGCAGGATGGCAAGGACATCCAGTTCACGGATGAAGACCGCTCCCCTGCCAGCGCCACCCCGCGCCCTGATCGGGAGCGTTTGAATACGTTCGAGAACCGCGTCTATGGCGCGATGGCCGAAGCACGCAGTGACTTTGTCACAGGAGCTATCGGGCATCGGCTCTCTTTTGGCGGAGATGTGAGCTGGACGCGGCAGAAAGGCTTGCGGGACGGCGTGGAGCCGCCTGCCGGGGAAACATTCCCCACTCGTGCCTTTCCGGCCACGGACTTCATGCTGGGGGGTGTGTTCATTGGCGACGAGATTGCGCTGATGGGCGAGCGGCTGATGTTGTATCCGGCGCTGCGGTTCGATTTCTATGATCTCGACCCGCAAAATGACCCGCTGCTGCCGACATTTACCGGCTCGGGACAAAAGGATTCCCGTCTGTCGCCCAAGATCGGGGCGGTGGCCAAACTAGGCGGCGGTGTACGACTGTTCGCCAACTACGCACAGGGCTTCCGCGCGCCGACACCCAGCCAGGTGAACAACTTCTTCGAAAACCTGGCCTACGGTTACACTTCCGCCCCCAATCCCGACCTTGGGCCTGAACGGAGCGAGAGCTTCGAAGGCGGCGTCCGTTATGCGGGCAAGCATGTCTCCCTGTCGGTGACCGCTTTCCATGGCGACTATGACGACTTCATCGACCAGCAGGTCGTATCCGGCTCGTTCACTCCCAGTGATCCGGCAATCTATCAATTCGTCAACGTCGACCGGGTCGTGGTGAAAGGGATAGAGGGTAAAGCCGATTTTCAAATGGAAAACGGCCTGACCGGCCGCTTTGCCATTGCCTACGCCAAGGGGGATGAAAAACTGCCGGGCGGTGGCAAGCAGCCGCTGGCTTCGGTCGATCCGCTCAATCTTGTCGCAGGGCTCGGCTATCGCGATCCGGCCGGGGCATATGGGGGCGAACTGATCGTTACGCACCACGCGCGCAAGGGCGCGGGCCGGACAGGCGAATGTACGGACAGTTCAGGTGCTGTGACCGACTGCTACCGGCCCGGGAGTTTCACGATCCTCGATGCCACGGCGTTTGTCCGGCTGGCAGACGCCCTGACGCTGCGCGCGGGCGTGTTCAATCTGCTCAACGAAAAATACGCTTACTGGAGCGATGTGCGCGGCCTCGCCGCAAGCTCTTCCATCACCGATGCCTACACGCGGCCGGGCCGCAATGCGAGCGCGTCGCTTAGCTACCGTTTCTGATCTGGGGGAAATTATCGCATGAAAATCATCAAGACATTACTTGGGGGCGGTCTGTTGGCCATGGCCATGGCCGTTTCGCCCGCCATGGCGCATGGGCCAGTCGCGGAACGCACGGCGCACGAGGAAAGCGATGCGTTTGCCGCGGACCGGGCTGACATTCTCGCCATGGCGGGCAATTTCAGGGTTCGCTTCGACATGCAGGAATCGACCCCCTGGATGGCGGGCTACACGCCGCTGGAGCGAAAGATTTCTGGCGGATACGAGTCCGTGCGTGTGATCGAGGACACCGGGCGCAAGATCATGTTGCAGCACCTGTTGGTGGTGGAACACGACGGGCAAACTCATGTCATCAAGCACTGGCGTCAGGATTGGGAATACGAACCGGAAAAGATCCTTGTCTATGCAGGACCCGATAGCTGGGAGTGGGAGGATGTTCCCGTCGCCATGCGCCATGGACGTTGGTCTCAAACTGTCTGGCAGGTCGACGACAGCCCGCGCTATGCGGGTTGGGGGCAATGGGAAACGCAAGGCGGGGTCCGCCGCTGGCGCTCAAACTGGACCTGGCGCCCGCTGGCCCGCCGCGATGCGGTGCGCAATCCCGTCTATGATCGTTATTACGCCATCAATCGTCATCAGCCCACGCCGGACGGCTGGATCCATTGGCAGGACAACATCAAGATGGAATCCGTCGATGGCGGGTTGAAGCCGGTGGTGCAGGAATACGTGCTCAACACCTACACCCGTTCCGATGATTATCCCGTGGTGGCGGCGGATGCCTATTGGGCTGCAACCAAGGATTACTGGGCAGTGGTTCGCGCCGAATGGGACCAAGCGGCTGCTTCGAAGGGTGGCATTCATGTCCGGGAGCAAGCCGATACCGGCACAGTTATTTCAGCTCGTTTGCTGGAAATGGGCACGGCAATTTCGGACGGAACGATGACGGTACCGCAAGCCATTGAAGAGGCGCGGAGGCTGATCCGCGCAAACAGCTAGATTTCCCTTGCCTGGGCCGTGACCTGCGGTGGCCCGGGCAAACTGGACTGCGCCCCAAACCTCTCCCGACTGGGTGATAGTCCATGGCACTACCCCGGACCCTTGCCTTGTAACAGAGGCCGGGGCCGGGGACTTTTTGTAGGAAAATTCGGCCATAGAAGATGTGGATCGGGGGTGCTGTCCAACCGATGGCCTTTTCGATTTTGGGCGATGGACAAGAATCCATTCGCAGGTGCACAAGGCGCTCTCCTTCCTGCCAACCATTCTTGAGGCAATGAAAATGAGTGGAGCCAAGCTGTTCCAACCTGTCCGGATCGGTCCCCTGGAATTGCGCAACCGCATCATCATCGAACCGATGTGCCAGTATTCGGCCGAAGAAGGCTGCATGACCGACTGGCACCGGATGCACCTTGGCCATCTGGCTTTGTCCGGAGCGGGAATGCTGATTGTGGAGGCAACTGCGGTGTCGCCGGAAGGCCGCATCAGCTATGGCGATCTCGGCCTGTGGGATGATGCGACGGAGGCTGCGATGGCGCGCGTTTTGGAAAGTGTGCGCCGCTATAGCGACATGCCGGTAGCGATCCAGTTGGCCCACGCCGGGCGAAAGGCGTCCTGTGCGAAGCCTTGGGATGGCGGGGCCCAGATCGCTCCGGATCGTCCGAATGGCTGGCAAACACTGGCGCCCAGTGCCGTGCCTTTTGCGGAGGGGGAAAACGCGCCGGATGCCCTGGACAAGCAGGAGATGGCACGCATTCGTCAGGCGTTTGCCGATGCCGCCAGCCGGGCCGCCCGTATCGGCTTCGATGCGGTGCAGGTTCACTCTGCCCACGGTTATCTGATGCACCAGTTCCTCTCGCCGCTTTCAAATCTGAGAGAGGATGAATTCGGCGGCAGCCTGGAAAACCGGATGCGTTTCCCGCTGGAGGTATTCGAAGCGGTGCGGACTGCATTTCCCGCGGAAAAGCCGGTCATGCTGCGTGTTTCGGGCAGCGATTGGATGGATGGCGGCTGGGATGTCGAACAGACCGCGCGCTATGCACAAGCGTTGGAGGCGTCAGGCTGTGCAGCCATTGATGTGTCGAGCGGGGGCCTCCACGCAGGGCAGAAAATCCCTGTAGGGCCGAATTACCAGGTGCCGCTCGCCCGCGAAGTTCGGCAGGCCGTCAACATGCCGGTGATCGCGGTGGGACTCATCACCGAATTCGAACAGGCCGAGGCTATCGTCGGTACGGGCGATGCCGATGCAGTCGGGCTGGCGCGTGCAATGCTGTATGATCCGCGCTGGCCCTGGCACGCGGCCGCGCATTTCGGGGCCAGTGTCAAGGCACCGGATCAGTACAAGCGTTCCCAACCTAGGCAGTATCGCAATCTGTTCGACATGGATTGAGAACTTCGCGTCTGGAGGCTGGCGGCGAAGCGCGTTGGCCAGCTTCCACAAATCACAGAGGTTGCCATTCCTCCTGCGGGGGCAGAGGGGCGAAGACGGCGTCGATCATCGCTTCGCTGACCTCGTGAGCGGCGGCTGGTTGCCACTGAGGATCGTTGGTCTTGTCAATCAGCAACGCGCGAACCCCCTCGGCAAAATCCGGCAAGAGCACAGTGCGTGTGGCTGCCCGATATTCCATCGCCATGTTTTGAGCGAATGTCTTGGCCTTGCTGCCCAGTTGCAACTGGCGCAGGACCAGCTTGCAGGTCATCGGGCTTTTGGTGCCGAGCGTTTTCAGTTCCTTCGCAGCCCACTCTCCGCCATCGGCCTTGAGAGCGGCGAGATTGTCTTCGTAATTGTCTGACGCGAACAGCCGGTCGATCCTCTCGCGGTTGGCTGCCAGGCGTGGCGTTGGCGGCGTGACGGACAACTCTTCCAATATCGCTTCGATCGTATCAGGGGCGGCAATGATGCGAGCCTTGGCTTCTGGCAGGGCGTCGCTTGGCAGGTAATGTGTTGCCAGGCCTGCCCACAGGCATTCCGCACCATCCAGCCGGGCGCCGGTCAGGCCGAGAAACTGGCCTGTCCGCCCGGGGAGGCGGGACAGATACCATCCGCCACCGACATCGCAGATCAGGCCAATGCCGGTCTCCGGCATGGCAAAACGCGTATTTTCCGTTGCGATGCGATATTTCGCCGGCAACGAAATGCCGACCCCGCCGCCCATGGTGATGCCGTCCATGAAAGCGATGATCGGCTTGGGATAGGTGAACATCAGATGGTTCAGCTTGTATTCGGTGTCGAAGAACTGCCGCGCAGCAGCCCCTCCATCTTCCAGAGCAGACTGGCGTATCAGGGTCACATCGCCTCCGGCGCAAAAGCCACGCCCTTCAGCATGGTCGAGCAGGACAAAGCGGGCAGCATCGTCGCTGCGCCATGTTTGCAGGGCTTCGGTCATTGCCTTGCACATGGCGAGCGTCAGGGAATGGATTGCGCGAGGGCGATTGAGAGAGATATGCCCAGCGGGTCCGTGGGCATGGATATGCACTTCGTCAGTCATCTGTCCGTCTTTTTGCCATTTTCCTGCCCGTTATTCCGGAGCAGGTCACGCGGGTGCTCACCCGCAGGTGATGCGTTCGATTATCATGTCGTCGTCATAAGCGACAGTCAGCCGATCCTGTCTGAAATCCATTGTCATGGACGTGCGCGGTGGGCCCCAACGAAGTTGCCGTGCGCCCGTCAGCTCCAGCAATTGGGCGCCGATCGCTGTGGATGCGGCGGTGCCGACCAGAGATTGGGCGGGAGCCGCGTTGCAGACACCCGGCGATGCTACGGGTGGTGGGGTCTCGGCAGGTGGCTCACTCGCCGCGCAACCGGCAAGGAGAAGGGCGGGCATGGCATAGGCCAAGGATTTGCTTTTCATGGTTTTTCGCTCCTTCACGTACACTTGCTATACTCGAATGGCCCGGGCAATGCATCCTTTCCATACTCGCGACGGATCAGCGTTTTGCCGCCATCCTGCACGTCCAGCACTTCTTCGCGGGACCAGCTCATGCCTTCACCAGTGAAGTCGAAGGACGCGCGGAGCCGGGTGCCGGAAATTTCCTGAATTTCGTCCAGCGTGCCCACCGATTCATAGAATTGCAGAGTTGTTCCGTCGATTTTCAGCAATCCCTTGGCATCTCCGCGTGTGCTCGTGCAGTCGGCGGGAACCAGGCCCCAGCGGCCTTGTGCGGCCAGGGGTATGCTCTTGCTGTCACTGTCAGATAGCGGCGGGGGATTCGACGCATCCGCAATACCGGAATTGCGTTCCGTTTCGGTCGATTGTTGTGTTGTGGTTGAACCGGTCGGTTCCGGTTCGTTGCTTTTGTCCTCGCCACAGGCGGAGAGGGCCAGCAGGGCCAGAGTCGCTGGAACGATTGTCTTGCGCATGGATCGAACTCCTCTTTCCTTCCAGCGAGATAACGCATGGCGCGTTTGAGTTATCCCGCGGTGTGGGAAAACACTGCTGCCGGATGTGCCCCAGGTGGGAAATTGGGGACGACGCGGTGCCACTTGCATGTCGGAATTCGTACAATTGAATTTCGACCATATAGGCGGCAAGGACATCGCCGCCGCCTGCCGTGTTGCAAGCTGGCCCGATAATCCGGCGCAAAGGATGTATGAGAATGGCGTTCAAGACCCGCATTACCGAACTGCTTGGCATTGAACATCCCATCGTTCAGGGAGGCATGCAGAACGTCGGTATCGCGGAACTGGCGAGCGCGGTCTCCAATGCCGGTGGACTGGGGATGCTGACGGGGCTCACGCAGCCTGATCCAGAGGCTTTGCGCAACGAAATTGCGCGCTGTCGCACAATGACGGACAAACCGTTCGGCGTGAACCTGACGGTATTGCCGACAATCAATGCGCCTGATTACGGTGCCTATGCACAAGCCATAATTGACGGTGGCGTGGGCGTTGTGGAAACGGCGGGTTCCCCCGCCGTGCGAGAGATTTGGGCGATGCTCAAGCCTCATGGAATCAAGATCCTTCATAAATGCACCGCTGTTCGCCACGCACTTTCCGCTGAAAGGCACGGGGTCGACGTGATTTCGATCGACGGGTTCGAATGCGCTGGGCATCCGGGGGAAGATGACATTCCCGGCCTGATCCTGATCCCCGCTGCTGCCGACAAGGTGAAGATCCCGTTGCTGGCCAGCGGCGGGTTCGGTGATGGGCGGGGGCTGGCGGCTGCGCTGGCCCTGGGGGCCGATGGCATCAACATGGGAACCCGTTTCTGCGCGACCAGGGAAGCGCCGATACACGAGAATGTGAAGGCCAGGTACGTCGAGAATGACGAACGCGGGACCAACCTGATCTTCCGCAAATTCAAGAACACCGCACGCGTCGCCAAAAGCGAGGTTTCCGATGAGGTTGTTGAAATTTCGGCTCGGCCGGATGCGACCTTCGAGGACATCCGGCATCTTGTTTCGGGGGTGAAGGGCGCTGAGCTGCTCGAAACGGGAGACTTGTCTCAAGGCATCTTCTGGGCCGGGCAAGTTCAGGGCCTGATCCACGATATTCCAAGCTGCGCGGAACTCGTGAGCCGAATAGTCGCGGAAGCCGAGCAGGTAATTCAGCGCCGCCTTGCCGGTATGCTTGCCTGATGGAGTGATGGCCTGCCTCGTCGCAGAATTGAGCAGGGAAGGTATTGTTGCGTTGCAGCAATACCGGTAGACCTCGCGCCATGCGGATCGCGATTGTCGACGAAAGTGCTGCTCGCGCCTCGATTATCGAGGAAGGGCTCGCCACGCTCGACGATTGCGAGATATTCATTCTTACCGAGCGTAAGGCATTGCTGGCCCGGATCGAAGAGATCGGGCCGGATGTCGTCCTGATTGATCTCGGCAACCCGTCGCGCGACGTGTTGGAAGAGTATTTTGCGGTCAGCAGAGTGCTGGATCGCCCGATCGCGATGTTCGTCGATGAATCGGATGATGACGCCATCGCCGCGTCGATCGATGCCGGGGTATCCGCCTATGTGGTCGATGGGCTGGCATCCAATCGCATCCGTTCGTTGCTGGACCTTGCGGTGCGCCGCTTCAACGCGTTCTCACGGCTTCAGGCTGATCTGGCGGAAGCCAAGGGGAAGCTGGCGGAACGGGAAGCCATCGACAAGGCCAAGCGTATCCTGATGAACAGCAGGGGTTTGTCTGAACCCGATGCTTATGCGGAGTTGCGGCGCACCGCGATGAATCAGGGCCGTCGCATCGCCGATATTGCCGAGGCAGTGATTACGGCCGAAGAACTTTTGGGAGGGATCGGATGAGCAATGAACTAACCATCGGATTCCTGCCTCTGGTGGATGCCTGCCTGCCGATCCTCGCCAGCGAACATGGGTTTGCGGAGGAAGAAGGGCTCTCGCTGCGGCTGGTGAAGGATATGAGCTGGGCCACTGTGCTGGACCGGCTGCTTTATGGCCATAGTGACGCGGCGCATATGGTTGCGCCTCTGGCAATCGCCACGACGCTGGGGCGGGGCAGGCCTGCGCAACCGCTTTCGGTTCCGTTCGTGCTCGGTCTCAATGGCAATGCCATTACTTTGCGGAGCGATCTGGCGGACAGGGTAAATCCTGCGGGTGGATTGGGCGATCCCGTTCAGGTTGGCGGGCTGCTTGCCAAAGTTGCGGCGGAGCGCCTTGGGCAGGGTAATCCCCTGCGGTTCGGTGTCGTGCACCGCTATTCCAGTCATAATTACAAACTGCGATACTGGCTTGCGGCATGCGGTATCCGGCCGGATCGCGATATCGAGATCATGACGGTTGCGCCGCCCTTCGTGGCCGATGCCCTTGCCAGCGGCGAAGTCGATGGAATCTGTGTTGGGGAACCCTACAACAGCGTAGCGGTAGAGCGGGGGGTGGGCACGATCGTGCTCGCCACGGCACAGATATGGCGCCGGGGGGTTGAAAAGGTACTGGCCGTGCGTGAGCCCGTGCTGGAAGCGCGGCGGCCTGAATTCGAGGCATTGATCCGTGCGCTGCGTGCGGCAGGCCGTCATTTCGTCGATCCTGCCAATTGGGAAATCAATGCCGAGATTCTCTCCCGGCCGAAATATGTCGGGGGCGATCCGAAGATTATCCTGCGGTCTCTCTCCGATCGACTGGTGTTGAAACAGGGTGGTGCGCCAGTGCACTATTCGGATTTCATGTTTCAGCATCGCGAGGCGGCAAACTTTCCCTGGGTCAGCCAGGCGGAATGGCTTTACAGCCAGATGGTGCGCTGGGATGGGCTGGCATACGGAAAAGACGATGCCGTTTCAGCCGCTCGGGTGTTTCGGCCCGACGTTTATCGCAGTGCGTTGAAAGGAACAGGCGATGCACTGCCCGGTGCCAGTTCGAAAGTCGAAGGCAGTCTCGCGGGGCCAACCGCGGTAACCACGCAGCAAGGTGATATCACCTTGTCGGAAAACAGTTTCTTCGATGGGCGTAGTTTCGACCCGGATGATTTGCAGGGCTATCTTGCGAGCCTTCCTTGAGGGGTAAATTATGCTGCACCGCAAAAATCGCTTTACGAGGCGGAGGCGAATCGTTTAGTACTTGCCTCACCGGAGGACGCCGCCCAAGGTCGGGCGAAGTTTCGGCCTCTGGTTGAATTTATCAAACGCGTGGCAACGGTGCCGCCCGATCTGGTTTGCTGGTCAAACCGAATCGAGGCGGCTTTTTTGCGTTGTGCGCCGGATGACGGACGGAGCAATATGGTCGGGTGTAAAGGGTTCCAATTCGATCGACGCGGTGTGCTGGCGGCCTTGGCCGCGAGCTTGGCTCTGGCGGGTTGCGGATCGGGCAATGGCGATGCCTCCGGTGGTCAGACGGTCTCTGCGGCCAAGCTCGACGGTGCGATCGAGAAGCCCAATCTCAAGCTCGGTTTCATCAAGCTGACCGATATGGCGCCACTCGCCATTGCGAAGGAGAAGGGCTTCTTCGCGGATGAAGGATTGAACGTCACGCTCGAACCGCAGGCAAACTGGAAAGTCCTGCTCGACGGCGTGATTGGCGGCCAACTCGACGGTGCGCATATGCTTGCCGGACAGCCATTGGCCGCAACGATCGGTTACGGCACGAAGGCGGACCTGATTGCGCCGCTCAGCCTCGATCTTAATGGCAATGCCATCACCTTGTCGAACAAGGTCTGGTCCATGATCGCTCCGACCCTGCCGAAGAATGCGGACGGAAAGCCCAAGCACCCGATCTCTGCAAGTGTGCTCAAACCCGTGGTCGAAACCTTTGGCCAACAGGGCAAGACTTTCAAGATGGGTATGGTCTTCCCGGTCAGCACGCACAATTATGAACTGCGTTATTGGCTGGCGGCCGGGGGGCTTAATCCCGGCTACTACACGCCGGGTGATGTTGGCGGCACGGTCGCCGCTGATGTGCAGCTTTCCGTGACGCCGCCGCCGCAGATGCCGGCGACGCTCGAGGCCGGAACGATCGAAGGCTACTGCGTCGGGGAGCCATGGAACCAGGCGGCGGTCTTCAAGAAGATCGGCGTGCCGGTGATTACGGACGACGAGATCTGGCACGACAATCCTGAGAAGGTTTTCGGCCTGCGCAAGGATTTCGCGGAGAAATATCCCGCGACCACCGCAGCGGTGCTGCGTGCAATTATCAAGGCGCAACAGTGGCTGGATGAAGGCGGCGGCAAGAACCGCCCGGAAGCGGTCAAAATCCTGTCGCAGCCCAATTACGTTGGCGCAGACTATGACGTGATCGCCGCTTCGATGACCGGAAAGTTCACTTTCGAACCCGGCGATACGCGGCCAGCCCCGGGCTTCAACATCTTCTTCGACAAGTTCGCAGGCTACCCATATTACTCCGATGCGATCTGGTATCTCACGCAGATGCGGCGGTGGGGGCAGATTGCCGACGACAAGACCGACCAGTGGTATTTCGATACGGCAAAGGCTGTCTATCGCCCGGACCTCTATCTCGCGGCGGCCAGCAAGCTGGTCAAGGATGGCGAGATTCCTGCCGCAAGCGTGCCCGAAACGGATGGCTTCCGGGGCGAACAGGGCGGCTTCATCGACGGTGTTACGTATGATGGGAAGCAACCCAATGCTTATCTCGCCAAATTCAAAATCGGCCTGAAGAACGGCCAGACAGTGACTGCTGCGGGCGTGCAATAGACGCGCCGCGCGCCGCCTCAGGACAAGAACAGGAGAATCGTTCCCATGGCTACCGCTTTCGCAGACAGCGCAGCCCCGATTCCGGAAGCGGAAAATCTGCAAGCGGGGGCTGACCTGGTTCAGCCTCCATCCACTGCCAGTTCCCGGCGCCAGGTGCGGGAACGCAGTGAGCGTTTGCTGGCGGGCAAGCTGACGGCGCTGGGTAAGGCACTGGTGGCCCCGGTCATTGGGATACTGGCCTTTCTGGCCCTGTGGGCCGTTCTCGCTCCGCAGGTCAATACTTCACTGGGCGCATTGCCGGGGCCGGTCGAGGTGGTTGGGCAAGGTGGGGCCCTTTATGAAGAATGGAGCGCGGCCAAGGCTTCGGAAGCGCAGTTCTATGCCGAACAGGACGCGCGCAACGAAGCAGCAATCGCGGCAGGAAATCCGCAGGCAGTTCGGCACTTCGATTATGCCGGTCCTCCGACTTTTCTCGACCAGATTGCGACCTCACTCAAGACGGTAGCGCTGGGGTTTGTCCTTGCGACGCTGGTTGCTGTGCCGATCGGCCTCGTCTGCGGCCTGTCGCCGCTGGTCAACGCCGCGATCAACCCCCTCGTCCAGATCATGAAGCCGGTCAGTCCGCTGGCCTGGCTGCCGATCGTGACCATGGTCATTTCTGCCACGATGAGTGGGCCGGATCCGATGTTGCCCAAGAGCTTCGTGATTTCCGCCATCGTGGTGATGCTGTGCTCTCTGTGGCCGACGCTCATCAACACGGCCGTGGGGACGGCCAGCATCGACCGGGACCTGCTGAATGTCGGGCGAGTGCTCAAACTTGGCTGGTTTGCCAAGCTGACCAAGCTGGTCCTGCCCAGTTCGCTGCCCTTTATTTTCACCGGGATGCGACTGTCGCTCGGTGTGGGCTGGATGGTGCTGATTGCGGCTGAAATGCTCGCGCAGAATCCGGGCCTCGGCAAGTTCGTGTGGGATGAGTTCCAGAACGGCAGTTCGCAAAGCCTCGCACGGATCATGTTCGCGGTGATTGTCATCGGCTTCATCGGCTTTGCGCTCGATCGCATCATGATGGCATTCCAGTCGTTCGCCTCCAAGAACCACCAGATCTGAGGGGCCGGGAACATGACTTTTCAGCCGATCCTGTCTCTGCGGAACGTCAGCAAATCCTATAGGGGCAAGACGGGAGGAACCACGCCTGTCCTTGACGGGATCGACCTCGATGTGCGTGAGGGGGAATTCATTGCGGTGCTCGGTTTCTCCGGAGCGGGCAAGACCACGCTGATTTCCGCGATTGCGGGCCTGCTGGCTCCGGATTCCGGCGAAATCCTGTTGCATGGGGAGCCGGTTGACGGGCCGGGCAAGGATCGGGGCCTGGTATTCCAGTCCTATTCCCTGTTCCCCTGGCTGACAGTGAAGCAGAATGTCGCGCTGGCGGTGGATGCGGTACACAAGGATCGCAGCGCTGCGGAGCGGGCGGCTCTGGTCCGCCAAAAAGTTGAACTCGTCGGGCTGGGGCATGCGATGGAACGCATGCCGGCCCAGCTTTCCGGCGGTATGCGGCAGCGTGTGGCGGTGGCCCGCGCATTGGCCATGGAGCCGGAAATCCTCTTGCTGGACGAACCTTTGTCGGCGCTCGACGCGTTGACGCGGGCGAAATTGCAGGACGAGATCGAACGTATCCGCGAGGAAGAGAAGCGGACGATTATCCTCGTGACCAACGATGTCGACGAGGCCCTTTTGCTGGCCGACCGCGTCGCGGTGTTGACCCCTGCGCCTGCGGCGCGGATCGGCCGCATATTCGATGTTGATGTGCCGCGTCCGCGCGGGCGTGAAGCGATGAACGACGATCCGGCCTTCCAGGCGCTGCGCAAGCGGATTGTCGACTTTCTTGGCAGTTTGAATGCTGGAAACGGCAGCATGGGCGAAAGTGCGGTTGATTTGCCCGATGTCAGCCCGCTCGACCTTGCCCCTCCGCCCCAGGCCTATCGCGAAGCGGCCCGCAGCGCGGTCGAGCAGCGCTATCTCGAATTCTACAAGCTGCGGAAAGTCTATCCGACGCCAAAAGGACCTCTGACCGTAGTGGAGGACTTCAACCTGCTAATGGATCGGGGCGAATTCGTTTCGCTGATCGGGCATTCGGGCTGCGGCAAGTCAACTGTGCTGACAATGGCCGCCGGTCTGAATGGTATATCGGGCGGAGGCATCGTGCTCGACAATCGGGAAATAGACGTCGCCGGGCCGGACAAGGCAGTGGTGTTTCAGGCGCCCAGCCTGATGCCCTGGCTGACCGCGCGAGAGAATGTCGCACTTGGTGTGGAACGGGTTTATCCCCACGCCGGCAAGAGCGAGCGGCGCGATATTGTCGATTACTATCTGGATCGCGTCGGGCTGGCCGATGCGAAGGAGAAACTGGCTGCCGAAATGTCCAACGGCATGCGCCAGCGTGTCGGTATCGCTCGTGCTTTCGCTCTTAGTCCGAGGCTGCTCCTTCTGGACGAGCCGTTCGGTATGCTCGACAGCCTCACCCGCTGGGATTTGCAGGACGTTCTGGTCGAAACGTGGAACCGCACGAAGGTGACGGCGATCATGGTCACGCATGATGTGGATGAGGCAATCCTGCTGGCTGACCGGGTGGTCATGATGACCAATGGCCCCAACGCCACCATCGGCAAGATTCTGGATGTCGATCTGCCGCGCCCGCGCGATCGCAAGGCGCTGCTCGATCATCCCAAGTTCTACCAATACCGCCAGGAAGTGCTCCACTTCCTTGCCGAATACGATCACGGGCCGGAGGCGAAAGCCGCCTGATGCCGTGACAGCGAGGGAGAGGCCGCCCGAGGGTCGCAAGTTGTAGGGAGGCTTTGAAGTATGAGGACTGTCGTTTCGAGCGGCCTCGCCATATTGATGGCGAGCGTCGCAACCCCGGCGCTCGCCCAGAATTGGGGTGGGCCAACCGCGATCGGGGATGGCGTTACGCTTGATCCGATTGTGGATCTGCGACTGCGTTACGAGAACGTCGATCAGGACAATCCGGTTGACGATGCCGATGCCGTGACATTGCGGCTGCGGGCTGGCGCGGAACTGAAGGCAGGCGAATTTTCGGTGCTGGTGGAGGGAGAGGGAACCCTGGCCATCGGCAACGATTACAACGCCTTCCCATTCCCTGCCGAAGACCAGAATCGACCCTACTCGGTTGTGGCCGACCCGGAAAACATAGAGCTCAATCGTGCCCAGATCGCCTGGGCGAAAGGCGGCAACGGCGTGACTGTCGGTCGCCAGCGGATCAATATTGACGATCAGCGCTGGGTTGGTTCGGTGGGCTGGCGCCAGAACGAGCAGACTTTCGACGCTGTGCGGGGCACGGCGAAGTTCGGGCCGGTCAGTCTCGACGCCACTTATGCCATAGGACAACGCACCGTGTTCGGCATCGATGCGGGCGGGCGGCAGGCCTACGATGGAGATTTCATCTTCCTTGGCGCCGGGGTGAAGGCAGGTCCGGTCAATCTAAAAGGCTTCGCGTACCTGCTGGATTACGATGATCCGTTGATGGCTGCGCATTCCAGCAAGACCTTGGGCATGCTCGCAACGACTTCGCTTCCTCTTGGCTCCAAGGTGAAGCTGGACCTCAAGGCCAGCTACGCAAACCAGGCCGACTGGAAAACTTCGGCCAGGAACTACAGCGCCGATCACGTGGCATTGGAAGGCTCGCTTTCGGTGCAGGGCTTCACGCTGACAGGCGGGTACGAATTGCTTGGCAGCGACAATGGCGTGGGTCTGGCGACGCCGATGGCAACGCTTCACAAGTTCAACGGCTGGGCCGATGTGTTTCTCAACACGCCCGCCGCCGGGCTGGAAGATGTCTATGTGGGCATCGCCTATGGCTTTCCCACGATGCAGGTCATTCCCGGTCTCAAGGCCAGTGTGACCTACCACGAATTCGACAGCGACAAGAGCGGGCTGGATTACGGCAGCGAGTGGGACGCCTCGCTGGGCTTCAAGCTCGGCCCGGTCGGCATGCTCGCCAAGTACGCGAAGTACGATGCCGATGGCTTTTCCGTCGATACCGACAAGTTCTGGCTCCAGGCCGCTTACAGCTTCTGATGAAGACGAAAGGGGGTACCCATGTCCTATCTCGCACCTAGTGAATTCGTGACCAAGCTGGTCGATGCTGGGGAATCCAAGATTCTCATGTCGACCAAGGATACCTTGATCCGCGCATATATGGCGGGCGCAACCCTGGCGCTTGCCGCAGCCTTTGCCGTGACCATCAATGTCCAGACCGGGCAGCCACTGGCTGGGGCTGTGCTCTTCCCCGTCGGATTCTGCATCCTTTACCTGCTCGGCTATGACCTGCTCACCGGCGTATTCGTGCTGGCCCCGCTAGCCGTCTGGGACAAGCGGCCCGGCTGTACGTGGAACGGCGTCTTGCGGAATTGGGGACTGGTATTCGTCGGCAATTTTGCCGGGGCCCTGACCACCGCAGTGATGATGGCGGTCTATTTTACTTATGGCTTCTCCACCGATCCGAGCGAGGTAGGGCAGAAACTCGCGGGAATCGGTGTCGCGCGGACGTTGGGTTATGAGCAGTACGGCGCAGCCGGCTGGCTGACGATTTTCGTACGCGGCATGCTGTGCAACTGGATGGTTTCGACCGGAGTAGTCGGGGCGCAGGTTTCGACCAGCGTTTCGGGCAAGGTGATCGCCATGTGGATGCCGATCATGCTGTTCTTCTACATGACGTTTGAACACTCGATAGTGAACATGTTCCTGTTCCCGACCGCCTTGATGATGGGCGGAGCCTTTACGCTGGGGGATTATTTCTGGTGGAATGAAGTCCCGACCGTACTCGGCAATCTTGTCGGTGGCGTCACGTTCACGGGCCTGATGCTTTACAGCACTCACATCCGGACTTCGCCGAAGCGGCAGGCCGCTGGCCTCAAGGTTGCGGCTTAATGCCGCAGGCGGGAGGAAGTGGCTTGACGGACGTGCTTCCTCCCGCATCACATGCTGGTGTGAAAAACCGGCTTGCCATAACGCTCGGACACTATTCGAGCGCGGGCGCGAAGCTCGAGAACCAGGATTTTCACGGCGCTCTCCAACCGGAGGGGGCCGACCTGGCGGCAAAGGGGATTGTCCTGTGCCTGGCCGACGGGATCAGCACCAGCGCCTTGGGCGCGACGGCGGCTGAAACGGCGGTCAAGACTTTCCTCAGCGATTACTATTGCACCTCGCCCGCCTGGTCTGTGCGGACGTCGGCCGAACGGGTGATTGCCGCCACTAACAGCTGGATGCATGCCCAGAACCGTCGCGTTCTGGGGCCCGTGCCAAGCGACAGCGAACGCGAGCGGGGGCTGGTCTGCACGTTTTCCGCGCTGATTCTGAAATCGCGCAGCGCGCATGTGTTCCATATCGGAGATGCGCAGGTCGCCCGGATTTCCGGCCAGTCGGTGGAGCCGTTGACGGAACTTCATCGTGTCGATCTCGGCGGGGGCGAAAGTTATCTCGGCAGGGCGATGGGGGTGAACCGGGCCGTCGAGATCGATTACCGCCAGGTGCCTCTAGTGCCCGGCGATCTGTTCATGCTCTCGACCGACGGAGTTCACGAATACCTGTCGGCAAGAATGATCGTCGACATCATCGAAGCGGCGGCCACGTTGGACGTGGCGGCCAGGATCATTGCCGCGACGGCGCAGGCGGGAGGCAGCGGTGATAATCTGACTGTCCAGCTCGTGCGGATAGAGAGCCTGCCCGATGGCGGGATAGAAGATCTGGTCGGGGCGGAAACCTCGCTGCCGCCGGCCTCCGTCTTGGCTGAAGGGCAGGGTTTCGAAGGTTATACGATCCTCCGGCAAATTCACTCCGGTAGCCGCAGCCACGTCTATCTCGCCTGTGATGATGCAAGCGGAGCGGAAGTCGCTCTCAAAATCCTGTCGACTGAACTGGCTGAGGATCCTGCGGCGCTTTCCTCGCTGTTGCTGGAGGAGTGGATCCTGCGGCGGCTGGATCATCCGAACCTGCTCCGTGCCGCCACGCACTATCGCGCGCGCCGGTTCGCCTTTTCCGTGAGCCAATATGTGGCGGGTCAGAGTCTCCATGCCTGGATGCTGGATCACCCCATGCCGGACCTTGCGACTGTGCGTGAGGTAGTGAAGCAATTGGCGAGCGGGCTTCAGGCCCTGCACAGGCGCGAAATGGTCCATCGGGACATCAGGCCGCACAATGTCCTGCTGGACAGAGATGGCCGGGCAATCATCATAGATTTCGGTTCGGTGCAGGTCGCCGGGCTGGATGAACTGGCACAGCGACCGCTGGAGGCAGCCTTCGCCGGAACCATTCAATATTCTGCGCCGGAACTGTACCTTGGCTATCCCGCCACCCGGCAAAGCGATCTCTATTCCCTGGGAGTGGTGGCATACCAGATGCTGACCGGCCATTTGCCTTACGGCCCACGCGTTGCCGCAGCCGGCACCCGCGCGGCGCAGCGAAAGCTGACTTACACGCCCGTCATGCATTACAACCCTGACGTGCCCGACTGGATGGATGCAGCGATCCGCAAGGCGGTGAATCTCGATCCCGCGCGGCGTTATGGCGAATTGTCCGAATTTGTAGTCGATCTGACCAAGCCCAATGCGAGCCTTGCTCCGGCTGGCCTCATGCCATTGTTTCAGCGCGGTTCGGTCCGCGCCTGGAAAATCGTCAGCGGCATACTTGCCGCGGCTCTCTTGGCCTCACTTCTTACCCGGCCGGATGTGGCCGGGCCCTCTCCCACCCCAGAACAGGAGATTATCCCATGATGACCAAAGCCGACGTGACAGAGATGATCATGGAAAAGAAGCGGGCCGGAGGCACTACCTGGGCGGAGATCGCCGATATGGCGGGGCTTGGTGAGGTTTTCGTGACGTCTGCCTGCCTCGGAATGAACAGCCTGCCGCGTGAATCTGCCGACAAGATCGCCAGTGGGCTTGGCCTGCCGCAAGAGGCAGCCGTGGTTCTGGCGGAATTTCCGAAGAAGATGTTCGAACAGGCCGTCCCGACCGACCCATGCATTTATCGCTTTTACGAAATCGTGGGCGTCTATGGCGAGACCTTGAAGGAACTGATCCAGGAAAAGGGCGGCGACGGCATCATGAGTGCAATTGATTTCGACATGACGGTGGAGAAGATCCCCAATGAAAAAGGGGATCGCATTCAGGTTACGATGTCCGGCAAGTTTCTGCCTTACAAGAGCTGGTAAGCTCTGCCGCGCGGCAGGGCGGTGCAGCTCGTTTTGCTGCACCGCAAAAATTGCCTTGCCGCGCGGCCACGGAATCGGTTATTAAACAAGTGAACGGAATCGCGCCGGCCAGGGTAGGTCGAAACAGCGCATCCGCTCAAACAGCAACATAGCGTGGCAATGGTGCCGCCAGTCTCTCCTTCGGGAATGGACTTGGCGGCTTTTTTGCGTGCGCTTTCCGGGCCGGATCTGCCCGAGGAGGAATGGGTAAAGTGAACGCACCTGCGAGCTTTGAAGGAGCCAAGCGCACAGGCGAGGGATTGCCAGAGAAACTGGTCGTAATCGGCAATGGCATGGCTGGTTGCCGTGCGGTCGAAGAGATACTGGCGCGCGATCCCGAGCGCTTCGAGATCACCATATTCGGCGCGGAACCCCGGGTGAACTACAACCGGATCATGCTTTCCCCGGTTCTGGCTGGGGAGAAAAGCTTCGATGAAATCGTCATCAACACCCAGGAATGGTACGACAGCAACGGCATATCGCTGATCTCCGGCGATCCGGTCACTTATATCGACCGGGCTAACAAGACGGTCGTTTCGGCTTTGGGGCGGGTAGAGCCTTATGATCGGCTGCTGATCGCGACCGGGTCCGATCCCTTCATCATTCCGGTTCCTGGCAAGGACTTGCCCGGTGTCGTGACATTCCGCGATCTGGATGATGTGGACAAGATGCTGGCTGCTGCTGAACAGGGTGGCGATGCGGTTGTGATCGGTGGCGGGCTGCTTGGGCTGGAGGCGGCGCACGGCCTTTCGCTCAGGGGCATGAACGTCACCGTCATTCACCTGATGCCGACCCTGATGGAACGGCAACTGGACGAGGCAGCGGGCTGGTTGCTCAAGGCCGAACTCGAACGGCGCGGCCAGACGATCCTGACAGGGGCGGACACAGAATGCCTGCTGGAAAAACAGGGCCCCGAAGGAAAATGCATCGCTGGCGTGCGGTTGAAGGACGGTCGCGAAATTCCCGCCGACATCGTGGTGATGGCGGTCGGGATCAGGCCGTCGGTTACCCTTGCAAAGGCGAGCGGGCTCGCAGTGGAACGCGGGGTCGTGGTCGACGATCATATGGTCACGTCCGATCCGGCGATCCTGGCAGTGGGTGAATGCGTTCAGCATCGTGGTAGCTGCTACGGCCTTGTCGCGCCGTTGTGGGACATGTGCCGTTCGTTGGCCGATGGCCTGACGGGCAGCCCCAATGGCTACGAGGGGTCGGTCACGTCCACCAAGCTGAAGGTTTCCGGCATCGACCTGTTTTCGGCAGGGGACTTCTCCGGCAGCGATGGCGCTGAGGATATCGTCATGCGCGATGCCGCACGCGGTATCTACAAACGTGTGGTGGTGCAGGAAAACAAGGTCATCGGGGCGGTGTTGTATGGCGATACGGCCGACGGCAACTGGTATTTCGATCTGTTGCGGAAGGGGGACGATATCTCCGATATCCGGGAGGCGCTGATCTTCGGTCAGGCTTTCGCATCCGGGGGTGCTCTCGCGGACCCTAATGCCGCCGTTGCCGCTCTTTCGGACGATGCAGAAATCTGCGGCTGCAACGGTGTATCCAAAGGTCAGGTCGTCGCCTGCATCGACGGCGGGGCACACAGCCTCGATGCCGTTCGATCCACTTGCAAGGCCTCTGCCAGTTGCGGGTCCTGTACCGGACTGGTCGAGAGTCTGTTGGCGATCAGGCTTGGTGGGGAGGTCGAATCCGGCCCGAAGACCCTCTGCAAATGTACCAGCTTTACGCATGATGATGTTCGCCGCCTGATCCTGGAAAAGGGGCTGAAATCAATTCCGGAAACAATGCAGGAACTGCATTGGACGACACCGGAAGGATGCGCGTCGTGCCGGCCTGCGCTCAACTACTATCTGCTCTGTGCCTGGCCTGGTGAGTACGTGGATGACCAGAAGAGCCGCTTCGTCAACGAGCGCCTGCACGCCAATATCCAGAAGGATGGGACTTATTCCGTCGTTCCGCGCATGTGGGGCGGGCTCACTACGCCAAACGAACTGCGGGCGATTGCCGATGCGGCTGAAAAGTATGGAGCCCGCACGGTAAAAGTTACTGGTGGCCAGCGCATCGACCTGTTTGGCATCCACAAGGAAGACCTGCCTGCCATCTGGGCGGATCTCAACGCGGCGGGAATGGTTTCCGGCCATGCCTATGGCAAGGCGCTGCGTACCGTAAAGACCTGCGTCGGGTCCGAATGGTGCCGTTTCGGCACGCAGGATTCGACCGGCCTCGGGGTCACGATCGAACGGATGACCTGGGGCAGCTGGATGCCACACAAGTTCAAGATCGCGGTCAGCGGCTGCCCGCGCAATTGTGCCGAAGCCACTATCAAGGACTTTGGCGTGGTTTGTGTCGATTCCGGCTACGAGCTGCATATCGGCGGCAATGGGGGGATTCATGTCCGCGCGACCGACCTGCTGTGCAAGGTCGAGACGGAAGAACAGGCCCTGGAAATGTGTGCGGCGTTTATCCAGCTCTATCGGGAGGATGCCCACTATCTCGAACGCACGGCTCCGTGGGTTGAGCGCAAAGGCCTTGAGTGGATCAAGGGCCGTCTGCTCGGCAATCCCGAGGAAGTGCGCGAACTGGCTGCCCGTTTCCACATTTCGCAGAAACATTCGCAGGTGGACCCGTGGGCCCAACGTGCCGGTGGTGAGCGCGCCGACCTGCATCAGCACATTGCGGAAGTCCGCCCGCTTCACCTGGAGAACGTAATATGATCGGCAAGTGGCTGGATATCGGGCCTGTTACCCAGATCGAACCGGGTACGGCCCGCACTCTCCCCGTCGATGGTGGAGAAGAAATCGCGGTATTCCGCACGATGACCGGCGAATGTCATGCGCTGGTGAACAAGTGCCCGCATAAGCAGGGGCCGCTCAGCCAGGGTATCGTGCATGGCAACGTCGTCACCTGTCCGTTGCACAACTGGAATATCTCTCTCCGGACCGGCGAAGCGATCGGCGATGATCAGGGCTGTGTGCCGACCATCCCGTTGAAAGTGGATGGCGGACGGATATTCCTGTTGCGCGAAGCGGTGGTCCCATCGGCTGCCTCGGTCCTGGCAGACAAGGCTGCCTGACAGCGATGCAGGCGGTCCGCACTACCTGTCCCTATTGCGGTGTGGGCTGCGGCGTGAACGCAACCGTTACCGGCGCGCGATCGGTAAAGATTGCGGGCGATCGGGACCATCCGGCCAATGAAGGAAGGCTCTGTTCCAAGGGCACGCATCTTGGCCAGACGGTCAGTCTGGAAGGGCGCCTGCTTCATCCCATGATTGGGAGCGAGCAGGCGGATTGGGACGATGCGCTCGATCTGGTCGCCGGGCGAATGCGGGCCTGCATTGCCGAGCATGGGCCGGACAGTGTCGCCTTCTACGTGTCGGGCCAGTTACTGACGGAGGATTATTACGCCGCGAACAAGCTGATGAAGGGCTATATTGGCAGCGGCAATATCGACACCAATTCCCGTCTCTGCATGGCAAGCGCCGTAGCTGCTCACATTCGCGCATTCGGTGAAGACGTGGTGCCATGTTCATATGAGGATATCGATACGGCGGACCTGATCGTTCTGGTCGGCTCCAACACCGCATGGTGTCACCCGGTGACATGGCAGAGGATCGAGCAGGCCCGCAAACGCAGGGGCACGAAGCTGGTCGTGATCGACCCCCGCCGAACGGAAACGGCGGAGCGGGCCGATCTTCATATCGCAGTGGCTCCGGATGGCGATGTGGCGCTGTTCAATGCGTTGCTGGCCGAGATGCTGCGCCGTGGGCTGGTGGATGAGGGGTTCCTTGCGGAACGATGCCTGGTGCCGGACGGTTTCTGGGCCGACCTCCCGGATGAGTCCGGCATTCCAGAGGATCAGTTCGCGGCGTTTGCGGATCTGGTCGCGGCCCATCCGCACACAGTCACGCTGTTCAGCCAGGGGGCAAACCAGTCAATCGGCGGCACTGACAAGGGCAATGCCATTATCAATTTGCATCTCGCGATGGGGCGGATCAACCGTCCGGGAGCGGGGCCGTTCAGCATGACCGGGCAACCCAATGCCATGGGCGGGCGCGAGGTGGGCGGGCTGGCCAGCATGCTGGCCTGTCATCTTGGTTTTGAACCAGATGAACTGGCTGATGCCGAGGCATTCTGGAATGCGCCCAATATGTGCCAAGGGCCGGGCCTGAAGGCGGTCGATATGTTTCGCGCCGTCCATGACGGAAGGATTCGGTTTCTTTGGATCATGGCCACCAATCCGGCGGCATCCATGCCCGACGCCGGCATTGTGCGCGAGGCGCTGGCCCGTTGCCCGACTGTCGTGGTCTCCGATGTGGCGGCGGACACCGATACGGCCCGCTTTGCCCATGTGCGCCTGCCTGCTCTCGCATGGGGCGAAAAAGACGGGACGGTGACCAATTCCGAACGGCGGATCAGTCGTCAGCGCCCGCTCTTTGCCGAACCGGGGCAGGCTCGGGCTGACTGGGAGATAGTGTGTGATGTCGCGGGACGGATGGGTTGGGGGGAAGCCTTCGGCTGGCGCACTCCGGCGGATGTTTTTCGCGAATATGCTGCGATGACACAACTGGCCGCTGATCGGGGGAAAATGCTGGATCTGACATCGTGGGGGGCGTGCACAGCCCACGATTATGAGACGATGCAACCATTTCGGTGGGGCGGCGCGTATCCGCTGGGCGATGGCTTTCCCACACCCGATGGCAAGGCACGACTGGTGTCTGTCACGCCGCCTGCGCGGAAAGTGCGAGACCCCGGCTTGCCCCTGCGGCTCAACACTGGCCGCTATCGCGACCAATGGCATACGATGACCCGGACTGGTCTGAGTGCGAAGCTATCGACACACCGGCGGGAGCCCTTGCTTGAAATTCACGGGAACGACGCCGCTCAATTCGGGCTGAAGGACGGTGCGCTCGCCCGAGTGACGACGGCCTGGGGAGAGGCAATCTACCGTGTCGCCATAACCGACGGCCAGCGCCCCGGAGAGATCTTCGTTCCGATGCATTGGACCGATGCGATGGGCAGCAATGGCCGGACTGGCAGACTGGCGCAGCCTTTGACTGACCCGGTGTCCGGTCAGCCTGCTTTCAAGGACACACCGGCCAGGGTTGCCCCCGTGTCGCCGGACTGGCGGGCGTTCCTGCTCACGCGGGAGCCTGCCGCACCCGATGTCGCATATTGGACACGGGCGAAAGTGGAAGGTGGCTGGCTCACCGAACTGGCTGGAGAAGGTGCGATAGATCTCGATGCTCTGGTTCCCGCCGGACATCGCAGCGAGGTGGCAGACCTAGTGCGGGGAATGCGCCGCATCGTTGTGTGTGATGGGGAGGGCAGTCTGATGGGTGCCCTGTATCTGACCCGCTCCGGTGAGCTGCCGCCGCGCGACTGGATCGTACGGCAATTTTCGCAGTCGGACGCAAATTCCGTCGAATTGCTCGCAGGACGCCCGGCAGCACCGCAAGCGGATCGGGGGGCTATCGTCTGCGTTTGTAACGACGTGGGGGAGCAGCAGGTTCTGGCTGCCGTTTCTGCCGGTGCCGACAGCGTAGGGGCGGTGGGTGCAGCGACTGCCGCCGGGGCCAATTGCGGGTCCTGTCGCCCGATCATCGCGCGTCTGATCGAGAATACACTGACCAGTGCGAAGGAGGCCGCTGAATGACTGAATTCGAACCCGGTTCGGTATGGCTGGTCGGGGCAGGACCAGGCGATCCCGATCTGTTGACCCGCAAGGCGGAAAGGCTGATCCAGACCGCTACCCTGGTGTTTTACGATGCATTGGTTGGCGCGGGTGTGCTGGACCTGGTGCCGCGACATATCCGGCTGGTGCCAGTCGGCAAGCGTTCTGGCCGGCATTCCAGGGATCAGAAGACGATTGGCAAACTGATCGTCGAAGCGGCGCGGGCCGGTGATCGGGTCGTGCGGCTCAAGGGTGGGGACCCTTCGATATTCGGCCGTGCGGCTGAAGAAATGGAGGTTTGCCGTGCGGCGGGTGTTCCGGTCCGCATATGCCCGGGCGTTACGGCGGCAAGCGCGGCTGCGGCAGGCATCGGGGCTTCCCTGACTTTGCGTGGGCTCGCCCGCAGGCTCACTTTCGTGACAGCGCACGCCCGTGCGGGAGAGACGCTTGACCTGAATTGGGAAAAGCTGGCCGATCCGCAGGCTACGCTTGCCGTCTACATGGGCAAGGCTGCGGCAGGGGAGGTTTCGGTGGGATTGATCGCCGCTGGACTGCCCGGTGATACGCCGGTGGCGTTGGTCGAAAATGCCAGCCTTGCAACCCAACGCTTGTTCTATACGCGGCTGGATCTGCTGCCGATTGCGGCGCGCACTGCGCTGGGGGATGGACCGGCCCTGATTTTGGTTGGCGAGGCAATCGAGGTCTCGCGAGAATTCTCAGGGACGTTGACCACACAGGAAAGCATCGCAGCGCGTGGCAACTAGGCTGGGATGGCAGCTGCCTGTTTCGTGCTTGCCGCATAAATCTGGGCGGTTCGCTGGTGAGGCATGGGAATTTCGAAGGCCTGAATATAGTCCGAGAGTTCGTCGATCACATCCTCACGCTCGATCCCGAACGATTCAAGAGTGTAACGATGGGGCCCGGCCACCTCTGCACTGGCGGTTTCGAGATAGCGGCGCATGGCGGGCAAGGCGGGCTTTATGTCCATGTTCAGGAACCGGTATATGCGGCCCATCACATGGCGCCAGTCGTGATCCATATCGGCATAGTGGACATCGATCATCTGGCGTTCCGGAATGCTCATGCGGGCATCCTGCATGCGTTTGACCTGCAAACTGGTCTTGCGCAGCCATTCGCGCCCGATGCGGTGCGGGTCTGCATGATCGGTGTGAATGTTGGTTTGATTCCATACCAGCGAACAGGCGCTGCCCACTACGCGTACGGGGTCGCGATGAATGAAGATCAGCCGGGCATCGGGAAAAACCTGCATCAGGGCATCGAGGTCGAGCATGTGTTGCGGCGTTTTGAGAATCCAGGGTTTGAGGCTCGAATCCCCGCGAACCCAACTCACCAGCTTGAGCAATCTGGCCATATATTCATAGGCTGGCCGGGGGTCTTCCTGTTCCGACCAGCGGCCATAGCCAGGGATGGACCATTGTGCCTCGTGCTTCATGCCCCATGCGGAAGAAACGAGCAGGCCCAGTTCTTCCTCCGGTTGCATGGGGCCGGTCGGATGAATTGCCTGCGTGCGGGGGCTCGCGATGCGGACCGCCCGCAGGAGGTGCCGGGCCATGGCAATCCGGCGGCGGTCGCTGTTGCTGGCCGGCACGTCCGGTTTGGGAACCGGGCTGACCGTTTCGAAGAAGCGCAAGTGGGCAAAACGATTGTCGGCCGCGAGCAAACGGTGGAGCCGGGTCGTTCCCGAACGCATGGCTCCCACGACAATCACGGGGTGCGGAAGGGGCCGCTCGAGAATTTCCGGATGCCGGGAGAACCATTGCTGAGCCCATAGCCGGTCGCGCAGGACTTTGCGGATCTGGCCCTCTGCCACGAACTGTCCCAACGGGTTGAGATGGGCCTCTTCGCGCAATGCATGGGCCAATTTGTCGAGTGGGCGATGGAACCACGGATCACCGAAATGGTCCAGTCCGGTTTCAATGGAAGTCTTTTCGGCGATACGATCAGGGTCGAGTTCCGGGTGCGGCATCGCACCTGAGGACCAAAGCGACGACAAGACGCGATTGGCTAATCCGACCAGCCACGACCGTCCCGGTGGCATTGGATGAGACAACATGCCGCCAATAGAGACAAATTTTGGCCGAGGAGCCACCCCCTGCGGCGTACTTTCCCCGGATTGGGACAGGTCGTCTGCTGGTTGGTCGGGCCTTAGCCCGCGCGATCTTCCAATGCTTCGCGGTCGAGAATCGTGACAGTTCGCCGTGAGGGCAGATCGATCAACCCGTCATTCTTGAGCTTGGTAAATTGGCGGCTGACCGTTTCGATTGTCAGGCCCAGCACATCTGCGACCTGCTGGCGTGAAAAGGGAAGGTCGAATTGCTGATGGGCTTCGCCAAGCGAGCCTTCACAACCAGGCTCAACCATCCGTTCCGATATATCCAGCAGAAATGCGGCGATACGTTCGCTGGCGCTTTTGCGGCCGAGCAGAAGCATCCATTTGCGCGTGCGATCAAGCTCCGACAACGTGCGCTGCAGAAGCTTGTGTTCGAGCGCGGGGTGTTCACGCGCGAACGTATCGAAATCGGTGCGAGAGAAGACGCACACCGTCGCATCGGTCAGCGCGGTCACGCTGTGTGCCGTTTGCTGGCCGAATGGACGACCGATGAAATCCGACGGATAGACCACGCCGACGATCTGTTCGCGTCCGTCGGCAGTCCCGGTGGACAGCTTGAGCACGCCATCGATCACATTTGCGACGAGAACCGATTCTTCTCCTTCCCAGAGGAGAGACTGTCCGGGGTCCAGCTTGCGGCGTCGGCCGATCGCGTTAAGCGCCTCGATTTCCGTGGAATCAAGCGCGGCGCAGATCGCCCGGTTACGTACAAGACAAGTTTCGCAAAAACCCATTTCTACCGGTTATCAGCAGAGGCGCGATGCAGCAATGGCAATCGCTGAAATTGCAGTTTATCAAACGACTATGGCCACTCCTGAAAAACCCGCAATCTTGTTCGTGTGTCTTGGCAATATCTGCCGCTCACCATTGGCTGAGGCCGCCTTCCGCATGGCTGCGGCAAACGCGGGTTTGGCTGTGGCCGTGGACTCCGCTGGCACGGGCGACTGGCATGTCGGCAAATCGCCAGACAGCCGGGCCATGGCCACTGCCGCCCGCTATGGTACGGATATCGCCGCCTATCGGGCACGTCAGTTGGCTGATGAGGATTTTCACCGCTTTACGCATATCTTCGCGCTCGACCATGCCAATCTGGCCGATATTCGCGAGCGCGCACCCGAAGACAGCGAAGCGCACATTTCCTTGCTGCTGGACATGGTGCCGGGGCGGGAAGGGCAGGCCGTGGCCGATCCTTACTTCGGCGATGAGGCAGGCTTTGAAACAACTTGGCGAGACGTCGTGGAAGCAGCCGAAGCATTGACCCGGCGGTTTTCGCAGTGAACTGTTGCACGTCTGCCCCGGCACATGCGAAGCCCGCGGCGTCTGACGAGGGTCGAAGGATCGTGGAACTGCAATGTCGCGCATGACCGTCAATGGCCGGCCGGTCCAGTTCGCGATGGACCCGGACACGCCTTTGTTGTGGGCGCTGCGCGATGCGGCCAATCTTACCGGCACGAAATATGGCTGCGGGGTGGGCGATTGCGGTGCCTGTATGGTGCTTGTCGATGGCCAGGCCCTGCGCTCCTGCCTGATTACCATTGCCGAGGCGGAAGGGCGTTTTATCACCACCATCGAGGGGTTGTCGCGTGATCGGTCGCACCCCGTTCAGCAGGCGATGGTGGCCGAACAGGCGATTCAGTGCGGCTTTTGCACTCCCGGTATCGTGATGAGCGCGGCTGCGCTGTTGCAGGGTAATCCGGCCCCGAATGATGCGGAAATCAAGGCGGCCATTCCCAACTTTTGCCGTTGCGGGGTCTATCCCCGACTGGTGCGGGCGATCGAACGGGCCGGCCGGGTCGCCCGGCGTCAGGAAACGATCAGCGCGGCCCCGGCACCGGGCATCAGCGAGCAGGACGCGGCAAAGGCAGTGCCGGCCATGCAGGCACCGCAACCGGACGAAGATAACTGATCCTCGCCCTTGGCTTGGCGCTGCTCCGGCGCTAGGCCGCTCCCCATTGAAAGAAAGAGGATCCACTGATGAAAGCTACCATCTGGCACAATCCGAATTGCAGCAAGTCGCGTCAGACCTTGGCCTTGCTGGAGGAACAGCCGGACGTGGAGCTGACTGTGGTGCAATACCTCAAGAACCCGCCGAACGCGGACAAGCTCGCCCAGCTTTACAGCGATGCAGGCATGCCTGCGCGTGAAGGCCTTCGTCTCAGCGGCACCGACGCGAAGGAACGTGGGCTTACCGAAGCCGATGATGCGACTGTGGTCGCGGCCATGGCGGAAGAACCCAAGCTGATAGAACGGCCGCTGGTCGAAACGGAAAAAGGGGTCAGGCTCTGCCGTCCGCCGGAAAAGGTCCGGGAAATCCTCTGATTTGCCGATGATTGGTGTGGTGAACACCGCAGTCCGGGTTGCAATGCCTGCACGAATTTGCCAACGCGGGGCAGTATATCGGGTCCCGGTCGGCAAGGGGCCGCCGCAAGAGAGGTTGCCTCACGCATGACCGGTTCCGAGCTTTCGCGCGAACGCCGCCGCGCGGGTTGGAAAGATTCGCTGTTCCGCGCGCTCGGCCCGTGGGGTGTTTTTTTCGAAGGCTTCATTCAGCATCCGGTGATGGTCGGTTCGATCATCCCGTCCTCGCGGTTCACGATTGCGAAGATGCTCGCTCCGGTGAACTGGGACGAATGCAAGCTGTTTGTGGAATATGGCCCCGGTGTCGGCACTTTCTGCCGCCCGGTTCTGGAGCGGATGCGGCGGGACGCGCAACTGATCGTGATCGACACGAACCCGCTCTATATCGACTATCTGAAGCGCACGATTGGCGACAGCCGGTTTTCTGCCGTGAATGGTTCTGCGGCTGATGTGGAGGAAATCGTCCGCGCACACGGGCACGACCATGCGGACTATGTTCTGTCCGGTTTGCCGTTCTCTACCCTGCCCGATGGTGTGGGCCCGGCCATTGCCGCCGCGACGCACCGGGTTCTGAGGCCGGGTGGTGCTTTTCTGGTTTATCAGTTCTCCGCCAAGGCACGGGATTTCATGGCCCGGCATTTTCAGCGGATCGACAAGGGTTTCGAGCTGTTCAACATTCTGCCTTGCCAGCTGTTCTGGGGCTGGAAGGACGAGGAAGGCTGAAAGCCTCCCTCCCAACTGCGCCTTAAGCTATTCGAATGTCCGGCCGATCATCTCGGCCGAAGGCCCGGCCAACTGGCGGTGTATCGAGGCCAGGATCGCCACGAAATAGACAGTGACGATTGCGCCAAGCAGGCCTGAGACGATGGCTTCGCCAATGGTCGAAGCAGCGCCTGTCCCGACGAGAGCAAGCAGCAGGCCCGAAATTGCGCCAATCACTGCCGTTATCACGATGAATACGATCAGCAGCAGCGCATAGAACAGAAGCAGTCGGAAACTGTTGCCCTTGGTCAGGGACCATGAACGGAGCAGCACGGTGACGGGGTTCGTCACGCGTTCGATTGCGATCACGGCCGGAACCAGCGATATCTTGATGAGGGCATAGACCAGCAGAATGAAAGTCGCGATCGCAGCAACTGCGATCAACAATTTCAGGCCGGTGGCCATAGCGACGCCGATCAGCAGGCCGAGAATGGCGGCGACACCGAGCGAAAACAGGATCTGTGCCCCGAGATAGGGCAGGATGCCCACGATCCCGGCTTTCAGCGCATCACCGACAGTGGGCTTGGCATGGCCCCGCAACAGGCCAAGGAGGGTCAGTACACCGACTGTCTGGACCACTGCCAGCAGGATGATCCACAATGCGTTGTCGGTATAGAACTGGGTCATGAAGGCGATTGCTTCGCTTTCCTTGATTTCCGCGGGCGGTTGCATCGAAGGAATCAGCAATACGGCAGCCAGGCCGGGCAGGAAAAAGAACAGGCCGGCGACGATGAGCAGAACCTCGCGGTTGGCGATCACCATTTCGGAGGCGTCGCGCCATGCCCGGTTCATGTCGAATTTCATCGTTTAACTCCTACCCCTAAACAGACCCCTTGATAAGCCATGCCGTTAGGGCCACGCAATTGGCGATGACAGCAAGTGTGCATGACCTGATCGAATGGCGGACTGAAACTGCACCTGTGCCGTACCGCACGGCGTTGGAGACCATGACTGCGCGCAATGCGGACATTGCGGCGGGCAGGGCAGAGGAACTGGTATGGCTGTTGGAGCATCCGCCAGTCTACACGGCGGGGACCAGCGCAGTGGCAGGTGAACTGCTCGATCCGCGATTCGAGGTCGTGGCGACGGGGCGGGGCGGCAGATATACCTACCATGGGCCGGGGCAACGGGTCGGCTATGTTCTGCTCGACCTTTCGCGCCGGGCAAAGGATGTGCGCAAGTTCGTGCATTCGCTGGAACAATGGGTGATTGCGACACTGTCCGATTTTGGCGTTGAAAGTTGGAGTGTCCCCGATCGCGTGGGCATCTGGACTCGGGATGTCCACGGTTCGGAAGCGAAGATCGGTGCTATTGGCGTTCGGGTACGGCGCTGGGTCACGATGCATGGTTTTTCAGTCAACCTCGCGCCCGACCTCTCGCATTTTTCAGGTATCGTTCCCTGCGGGATAGCCGAATATGGCGTCACCAGTCTCGAAAAACTCGGCATTGCTGTTGCGCCTGACGAGTGGGATCGGGCATTGATTGCCCGTGCCGGTGAATTTCTCACCGCGTTGGAAAGTCCGTGTGGAGAACCCCGCCGATGATGCGTCGTTTGATCCTGGTCCTGTCTCCCATCGTACTGCTGGCGGCGTGTGGGGACGACGAGTCCAAACAGGGTGACGGGCGCACCGCCGCGGGCGAAGTGCTGGAAGGTTCGATTAGCGACGGGATGATCCCGCTCGACCAGTTGAAGTCGCAGGCGCCGCTGGCTGAACCTGAAAAAGCTGCGGCCACCGCGTCTGATGCGACCGATGAAAGTGAATCGGAGCCGGATGCTGACGGTGCGGCTCAGCCGGCCAGTGGTGATTCGGTGGACCCTGTTGCCGCAGCGGTGGAAGCAAACACCGGGCAATAATCAGGTATGAATGTCTGACAATATCCCAAGCCATTGATCGGGGCTTGTATTCCGTCGAAAATGAGAAGGATCACCGCATAGGGTCTTGCAGCAATGGCGCTAATGCTGGATTACGCCGCAATGCATACCAAATCCGCTCCTATCGAACCTGCCCCGACGATCGAACGGAAATTCATCGACGCCATCGCAAACAAGCGATTGGTGCAGGCCCGCTACAACAGCAACGAGATGCATCTTGCGCCGCATCTCCTTTTCTCGCGCCATGGTGCGCTTTTCGTGAGTGCATTGAATACTGAGAAGAAATGGCGTTCGGATGAGGAGCGGCGGCTCGGCCATTTCAAGCTCGACGGTCTTTCCGACGTGGCAGTAACGGACATGGCATTCGATCCGCTGCCGACTTACGACGGCACTGCGCCGCGCAATGAAGACCAGGCGCTCTTTTCCGTCGAATAAGCCCGGCTATTACGAATCCTGGGCCCGTCAGGCGACAGGCAATAGCCTATCCGAGCAGGGCTGCGTGAAACTCGGCATGGCGTTGCCGAACTTTTTCCAGATCTGGCCCACCCAGAGCCAGCTCCGCCTGCGCCATCAGCAAGTCGCCTTCGGCGCGCAGAAGGCTGCGGCGGTTGCCGTCGGTTACTGCCCGGGCCGCATCGCGCAGGCTGTCGAGCGTGACCAATGAGGCAATTGGGCTGGATGCAATTGCCGACCGAGCGGCACCGAAACCGCGGGCCAGAAAGTGGGGAAAATCACTTGGCACGGGAATGACCGGACAATCGGAGGGCGATTCATCCGCAAGGCGCATGCGCAAGTCGCGGCGACCCAGTTCGCTGGTGGCTGCACCAAGCCAGTGCACGGCAGTGATGGCGGTGAACGGATCGTTGATGCCGGGGGACAAGGCGCGCAAAGCGATTTCGACCAGCTCGTCGATCAGGAACTGGATGTCCTGATCCGGTGTCCGCGTGGCACCCAGTGTGAAGCATTCGGCAATCTGCGCGGGAAAGTCCTCGCTGCCATCTTCCATGCAGGCGTTGGCAATGGGAGTATGGCGATGAACGAAATCGCCGGTCCTGACCGCAAGGGCGATTGTCGCGTCGGCCTTTCGTGCAATTTCGGACAGGCCGGAAAAATCGATCATTTGCACATAGCCGGTGCCGTCCACGAAAATGGGGTTGCCATCGACTTCCTTCGATATCGGCTGGCGGGCAGTTTCTTCCGGAAAAGTCCGCTCAATATCTCTCAGCAGGCGGCGTCCGATCCCTTCCAGCACATGGTTGATGCGGATGCTGGAAGGGATATGGTTCAGGAAATAGACCAGTACCCCGATCGATATCGCCATTAATGCATAGGCTACGAGCAGCGATAGCTGCGGGACAAATCCGGAGGGTACGGATGGGTCGCCTTGCAAGGCGATGACAGGGCCTTCGTCACTGCCGCGAATGGTACGCAGGACGGTCAGTGCATAGACGAATGTCGCGATGAACGTTGCAAGACTGAGCTGGTTTCCCTTGTCCTGCATGAAATTGGTCAGCAGGCGGGGGCCATAGGTGCCGCTGGCGTAGGCTACCGCCGCGATCGTGATGGAAAAGACCGTTGAAGCGACGCCAATCATCGAGCCCGCAATGACGGTGAGCATGTTGCTCGCGCCTTGCGGCCTGGCCGGCACGATCACCTTTGCTTCGCTCAGCCAGGCCGTAGCCCCGGACCGGTCGAGATTGACCAGCCCCAGGGCAAGCAACAGCGCGACAATTGAGAACAGGGCGGGATAGAACCAGTAGCTGGCGCTAATCTTGCTCCACAGCAGGCGTAGAATGGCTGTCATCGCTGGCGTTTCCCCAATGGTGCCGAACCCTGTCGAGGCGGGATCAACGGTCGCCCAGATCTCCCTTGCCCACGGTGCCCGCAGCCATTTCCAGCATTCGGTCGAGGCTCTTCTTGGCGGCAAGCCGCAAGTCTTCGTCGATTTCGATGCGGGGCTGCAGATCGCGCAGGGCGATGTAGAGTTTTTCCAGCGTATTGAGCGCCATGTATGGGCAAATGTTGCAGTTGCAGTTCCCGTCAGCACCGGGCGCGCCGATGAAGTTCTTGTTGGGAAGCGCCTTCTCCATCTGGTGGATGATGTGCGGTTCGGTTGCGACGATCAGTGTATCGCCCTCCATCGTCATCGCGTAGTTCAGGATGCCGCTGGTCGAACCGACGTAGTCCGCGTGATCGATGATTGCCGGCGGGCATTCAGGATGTGCCGCTACCGGTGCGCCCGGATGCTCCTGCATCAGCTTCATCAGCTCAGTTTCACTGAAGGCTTCGTGCACGATGCATACGCCCGGCCAGAGCAGCATTTCACGATTGAACTTGCGCGACAGATAGCCGCCCAGATGCCGATCCGGCCCGAAGATGATTTTCTGATCCGCGGGGATCTGTTGCAGGATCGTTTCCGCGCTGGAAGACGTGACGATGATGTCGCTCAGCGCTTTCACTTCGGTAGAACAGTTGATGTATGTCAGCGCGATGTGATCCGGGTGCGCTTCGCGGAAGGCCTTGAATTTTTCCGGCGGGCAGGAATCCTCGAGGCTGCAGCCCGCTTCCAGATCGGGCAGGATGACGGTCTTTTGGGGGGAGAGGATCTTGGCCGTGTCCGCCATGAACTTTACCCCGCAGAATGCAATCACATCTGCGTCAGTCGCGGCCGCCTTGCGGCTGAGGTCCAGTGAGTCACCGACGAAATCCGCCAGATCCTGAATTTCCGGCTTCTGATAATAGTGGGCGAGGATGACGGCATTGCGTTCCTTGCGGAGCCGTTCGATCTCCGCCCGCACGTCGATGCCGGTCAAATCGGCGGTTTGTATGGTCATGGGCCTTTCCTGCTTAGGGTATATTCTCTTGCAACTCCCCTAGAGGGCTGGAGGGCTCAAGCCCAAGGAAAATTTCCTTATCCCCCTGCAGTCAGTGCTTGGGCATAGGCGACCACCGGCTGAGTATGCGACAGTTGATCGACTGTGAGCACGCACAGGAAAATCGTGGCGACGCCCCACCAGAGTGCCGGATGTACCGCACCACGGACCCGGCGATCATGCAACATGGCGATGCCCAGCACGGCGGCCTGCAAGGCGCCTTCAATCCAGGCCCCTGCCGGACTCATGAGGACGGGCGGAGGAATCAGCCGGCCAAACGCGGGCTCCATGACCAGCACGGTGGCAAGCAGCATCAACCGGCGATGCCATTCGGTGCGGCGGCGCAGCGCGATTGCAAAGCCGATCACGATCGCGAAATAGATGAGGTGGACCGGGCCGAGCAGGAGGAAATAGGGCGGGGTGAAGATCGGCGGCACGCGGTGTAACGCCAGCGATTCCAGCGTGATGTAAGTGCCGATGAACAGCATGAAAATGGCAAGTCCGACACCTGTCCATCCGAGCTTGCGATGCATGGCCAGATTGCCATTTCCCGCGAGATAGTTCTGGGTCACGAACAGTCCCAGCCAGGCCAACATGGTGATGCCATGGATGTGCACGGCAATCGGCGCGGTCGCATAGTTGGCATAACCTCGCAGCGCCCATTGGGCGAAGGCTAGGATCACGAGAATGGAAACGGCAATGGCAAGACGCAGGAAAAAGACCTGGTCCTGCCGGTAAGCGGCAGCATTGTTGCTCATGAAATTTCTCCCCCTCCGGAGACAGCTCCGAAGCGGGACAAATATTATAAAATAATGAGCAAGCGAAGTCTTATCGGCGTGGCAAGATGCGCGGTGCCAGCGGGGGTCAGGCTGCGAGTTCCCACGCATCGCCATCGCGGCTGACTTTGCCCTTTTGTTGCAGGTCGATCAGGTGTGCGAGGACAGACATCCCTGCTGCGGGATGGAGCGCGGGATCGGTGCCCTTGTACATTTCGGGGACCATGTCGGGGATGGCCTGAGGGCCCTTTTCAAGCTGACGCAGTATCTGCCGTTCCCGTTGGCGGCGATGGCCGATCATCCCGCGCACGAGCTGGCGGGGTTTTTCCACGGCGGGACCGTGGGCGGGGTAATACACGCGATCTTCCCGGTCATGCAGAAGCTGGAGCGATCGGAGATAGGCGGCCATGTCGCCATCCGGCGGCGAAACCACGCTGGTCGACCAGCCCATCACGTGATCGCCGGTGAACAGCGCGCCGGTTTCCTCCAATGCGTAGCACAGATGGTTGGAGGTGTGCCCCGGTGTTGCTACGGCTTTCAGGGTCCACCCCTCACCGCAAATGGTGTCTCCGTCATTCAGCACCCGGTCAGGGGCGTAAGTCATGTCGAAGGGGGCATCCGCGCGCGGCCCGGTCGTATCGAGCGCCAGCGGGGCGCAGCCCGCAATTTCGGCTCCCGTATGTTGCTGTAACGGTGCAGCAGCCGGTGAATGGTCGCGATGGGTATGCGTGCAGCAGATCGCCACGACCCGCGCATCGCCGATTGCAGCGATCAGCGCATCGAGGTGTGCAGGATCGTTCGGGCCGGGATCGATCACCGCCAGCGCATCCTGCGAGCCGATCAGATAGGTCTGCGTGCCGGTGTAGGTGAAGGGCGACGGGTTAGGCGCCAGAACGCGCCGCACGAATGGTTCGAGCTCTTCGACCTTGCCGGTCGGCCAGGGGCGGGTAGGTGAATCCATATGGTGGCATATGGGGGCACGATGCTGTTAAGTCGAGGGCTGGCGCGGTCCTGGCGCGGGTGGGAGAGAAGATGACGCAAGATCTGATCCTGGTTCTCGACGAAGGAACGACCTCGACCCGGGCGATGTTATTCGGCCTCGATGGGCAGGTTAAGGCGGTAACCCAGCGCGAACTGGCACAGTATTATCCGGCGCCCGGTTTCGTCGAACACGATCCGCGTGAAATCTGGGAGCAGACTCTCACCTGTGCGCGGGAAGTTGCAGATCGTGCGGGCGATTCAGGCAGAATCGCTGCAATCGGTATTACCAATCAACGTGAAACGGTTGTCGCGTGGGATCGCAAGAGTGGAGAGCCTTTGGCGCGAGCCCTGGTGTGGCAGGATCGGCGGACAGCCGCCGAATGTGCCAGGCTCAAGCGTGAAGGCCTGGAGGACGAGATCCATCGGCAGACCGGCCTGCTGCTCGATCCTTATTTCTCCGCCACCAAGATGCGCTGGTTGTTGGCGAATGAAACTGCTGTTGCCGATGCGGCAGCGGCGGGGAGACTGGCACTGGGAACGGTCGAAAGCTGGTTGGTCTACAAACTCAGCGGGGGTGCACATCTGAGCGACGCCAGCAACGCCAGCCGAACTCTGCTGTTACCCTTGGACGGGGGTAACTGGGATGCAGGATTGTGCGATCTGTTCGGTGTTACCCGACAGGCCTTGCCTGAAGTGACCGACAACGCCGGGGAACTGGCCCGAACATCTCCGGACCTGTTCGGCCGGGCGATCCCGATCACGGGGATAGCCGGCGACCAGCAGGCAGCCACGATTGGCCAAACCTGCCTGTCACCGGGCGATACCAAGGCGACATACGGCACCGGGGCCTTCATTCTCGCAAACACAGGCACGATACCGCCACGCTCATGCAATCGCCTGCTGGGAACGGTCCTTTACCAGATGGGGGGCGAACGGGTCTATGCTCTGGAAGGCTCGGTCTTCGTGGCCGGGAGCCTGGTCAAATGGTTGCGGGATGCGCTTGGTATGATCGGTAGTGCCGAGGAAACCGAAGCATTGGCCCGCTCAGTGCCGGATAGTGGCGGGGTCGTGATCGTACCGGCACTTTCGGGCCTTGGTGCGCCCCATTGGCGGCCGGAGGCGCGTGGGGTCATCCATGGGCTCAGCTTTGCCACCGGCCGGCCTCAAATCGCCCGAGCGGCGCTGGAGGCGATGACATATCAGACGCTCGACCTGGCAGATGCGTTCGCTGCTGACGGGGCCCGCTGGTCATGCCTGCGGATCGACGGTGGAATGAGCGCAAACGACTGGTTGGCTCAGGATCTTGCCGATATGCTCAATCTGACGGTGGAACGGCCTGACAACGTGGAAACGACTGCTCTCGGTGCGGCGATGCTGGCCGCAGTGGGGGCGGGGTTGTTTGCCGATCTGGAGGAGGCAGGATCAGCGATGGGAGGGCATCGCCACCGTTTCATGCCTGCTCTCGATTCCGCCACGCGCGAGTCCCGGCGGGACCAGTGGCAATCTGCGTTGGCGGCAGTCTGATTGTCAGGATATCCGCAATTCCTGCCCAAGCCGATCGCGCAGGCGATGGATCGCGCTGGGGTACATGGTGAAGCGTTCATGCCAGGCGGTGTCGAGCCGTTCGATGCGAGCGTAAAATCGTTCGGTCTTTTCGACCAGTCTGCGCAAGGGCAGCGGTAGCAACGCAGCCTGTTCCGGATTGGATCGGCTCGGTCGACTGGGTAGCCGCCCATTGCGACGCAACTGGAACTCGCTGATCTCACCATTGAAAAAGGCCCGCTGATTCAACAGCCATGCAATGACATGCATCATGCGGGTGGTGGTGCGCAGTGCCTCGCAAGAGAGGGCCACGCGGGCCAGGTCCTCATCCTCGACCATTTCGTCGATCCGGCCGGAGAAATCGAATGCACCGCGCACATTGTCGGCAAGGAGCAGCGCTTCGGAATAAAGCCCCTCGATAATCGGGCGGTTGAGGTCGGCCGGTGTCGTCATCGTCACCTTGCGCTAGTCCAGCACGTGCCCAAGCGCCACCACCGGAAACCAGTTATCGCCGGGGAATTTCACGTTGTCCCCAGTCGGAACTGTTTTTGAGGCTGGACGGGGGATCGGGCGGGACGGATCAGGCGATGATATCGGGCAGCAACGCATCCTCGATCAGGGCAATCTGGTCTTTCAGGCGGAGCTTGCGCTTTTTCAGGCGGGCCACCTGCAACTGGTCGGGGCTGCCGGCAGCAGTCAGGGCGTCGATGGCGGAGTCGAGATCACGATGTTCGATCCGCAAGGTTTCCAGACGCTTGCGCATCTCTTCTTCGGTCACTGACTCACCCGATTGCTGAGGCCATCGCTGGCGTTTCATCCTGTCCTGACAAGCCCTCGTCTCAAGGGTCGCCGAAGGCATTTTGCAAAATAGGCATAATGTGATTGGATGACAATCACGAGCCGCGCCGGAGAAGCGTGAGTCGTAGAAGCAGAGGTTCAGGGACGATGTACAACCTAGCAAGGAGGTACCTTATGGAATCGTCACATATCAGTGCATTGCAGCTCAAGCATCGGGGTATCGAACGACAGCTCCGGGAGGAGATGAGCCGCCCCGCGCCGGATGAGACGTTCATTCAGTCCCTCAAGAAGCGAAAATTGCGAATCAAGGAAGCTCTGGCGCAGATCTAGCACCTGTAGTCTGGCACCTGTATCGTCCATGCGGGAACGGCGTCGGATATGCCGTTCCCGGTGGGCGTCACCCCGTGCGCGGGCGATGCTGGTTTCGCACCTAAGCCGTTCCAAAATGTGTCGATCTGCTATAGGCGCTGGATATGACGACAGCCGCTGCAGCAGCCCGCACCATTCTGACCCGGTTGCACGAGGTCATGGCTTCGCGCCTGCATGCTCAGGCAAAACTTAATCAAGTCGTTGAAATAATTGGTGATAGCCTCGATAGCGAGGTTTGCTCGATATATCTCCTGCGTGAAGGGATGCTGGAACTGTTCGCTACCCGCGGGCTGGCGCAGGAAGCCGTTCACGTTACCCGAATGGCGGTGGGCGAAGGTCTGGTCGGCACCATTGCCGAAAACATCGAAACGCTGAACCTGGCGGAAGCCACGGCTCACCCGGACTTCTCATACCGTCCTGAAACGGGTGAGGATAAATTCCATTCTTTCGCGGGCGTGCCGATCGTACGGCATGAACGGGCCGTAGGCGTGTTGTCAGTGCAGCACGTCGATCCGCGCCGCTACGAAGACGTGGAGATCGAGGCGTTGCAGACAACGGCGATGGTGTTGAGCGAGCTGATCGCCAATGCCGACCTTGTCGATGAGGAGGATCTGCTCGGCAACAATCCGGCCTTGAGCGGGCCGGAAATCGTTCGCGGCCTGACCTTGGTCAAGGGACTGGCCAGCGGCACGGCGGTCTATCACCAGCCGCGCGTGACAGTGGAGCATGTCGTGGCGGAAGATACCGAGGCGGAACGCCAACGTGTCTATCTCGCATTCGACAAGATGCGCGAACAGATCGACCGCATGACCAATCAGGCGGAATTCGGTGTGGGGGGCGAACACGAGGAAGTGCTCGCGACCTACAAGATGTTCGCTTACGATGAAGGGTGGAGCCGCAGGATCAACGAAGCGATCGAGTCCGGCCTGACAGCGGAAGCGGCGATCGAACGCGTCCAGCAGCGCACCCGGATGCGGATGCGGGAAATTGACGATCCGCTGCTGGCGGACCGGATGCACGATCTGGAAGATCTCTCCAATCGCCTGCTGCGGATCGTGTCGGGCCAGTTGGGCACGGCAGCGGCCAAGGGGTTGCGGGACGATACCATCCTGCTCGCGCGCAATCTGGGGCCGGCAGAACTGCTGGAATACGACAAGCGGCGCCTGAAGGGCGTTATTCTCGAAGAAGGGTCGTTGACGTCCCACGTGGTGATCGTCGCCCGTGCGATGGGGGTGCCGGTGCTTGGGCGCGTACGCGGATTGCGCGGGCTGGTGCGGGAAGGCGACCCGCTTCTGCTCGATGCCGATACTGGCACTGTGACCACACGACCGACCCCTGCGTTGGTCGAAGCGTTCGATGCCCGGTTCGTCAAAAGCAAGGAACGCCAGGCGGCCTACGCCAAATTGCGTGATGTGCAGCCCGTCAGCCTGGACGGCAGCCGGGTAACGGTCATGATCAACGCCGGGCTGCGTGACGATATGCCGATGCTGAATCTGACCGGAGCGGACGGCATCGGATTGTTCCGGACGGAATTCCAGTTTCTCGTTGCCGCTGCGATGCCTCAACGCGAACGGCAGATGAAGCTTTACCGGGATGTGCTCGACGCCGCGGGGAGCAAACCGGTCATCTTCCGGACAGTCGACATCGGGGGTGACAAGACGTTGCCCTATTTGCGTGACGAAGATGGGGAGAACGATGAAAATCCGGCGATGGGCTGGCGTGCGTTGCGCCTTGCCCTTGAACGGGAAGGGCTGCTGAAGGCGCAAGCGCGCGCCCTGTTGGAAGCGGCGGGCGGACGCACACTCAACGTGATGTTCCCGCTGGTATCGGAACCATGGGAATTCGATGCCGCATGCGAAGTGTTCGAAAACCAGCGTCAGTTCCTGAAGCAACAGAAGAAACTCCTGCCGAAGGAAATCCATTTCGGCGTGATGCTCGAAGTGCCTGCTCTGGCGGAAATGCTCGATGTGATATTGCCGAAGCTGTCCTTCATTTCCATCGGTACGAATGATCTGACCCAGTTTCTGTTCGCTGCCGACCGGGCCAACCCAAAGCTGGCGGAGCGTTATGATTGGCTCAATCCATCAATCCTCCGCTTCATTCGCAGAGTGGTAAAGACTGCGGGCGAAGCAGGCGTCCCGGTTGGTGTCTGCGGCGAAATGGGCGGGCGGCAACTCGAAGCTCTGGCTTTGCTGGGCATCGGGATCAGGCGTCTGTCGATCACACCGGCGGCGGTTGGTCCGATCAAGGAACTGGTATGCAAGACGAATCTTGCGGAGATCGAGGAAGCGATGAATCGCTGGCTGGCGGTTCCGCCAGCCGACTTGCGTTCCGAAGTCCGGCAGTGGGCCCTGGATCATGGCCTTGAAGGCGACTGAAACCTTCTTGGTTAAAAAAGTCTGCCGCAGCTAGGCACCGGCTCGACGCAGGCCCCTCTCAGGGCGGTCAGCCCGTCTTGACTTGCGCGCGCCACGGCTATTGTTTGCGCGCCTGAAGGGCTGGGGTCGCATCCGAGCCTCGGTTCGGGAGCATGAATGAACCAGTTTGACGAACATTTCGAGGACACGCAGGGCGATAAGCCGGTAGTGGGTGCACGCATCAAGGCTGCGCGCGAGCGGGCGGGATTGAGCCTGGCCGCGGTTTCTGCAGAAACCCGCATTTCGCAGCGTCATCTGGAGATGATCGAGGCTGGTGAATTCGATGGCCTGCCAGCGCGCACATATGCCGTCGGTTTCTCGCGGAGCGTGGCCAAGTTCGTCGGGCTGGATCCAAACGAAGTGGCTGCCGATGTCCGTGCGGTACTGGATGAAATGACCGACGATACCCCCCGGCGTCAGGGGGGCACATTCGAGCCCGGTGATCCGGCGCGAGTGCCGTCTGCCCGGCTGGGGTGGTACATGGCGATCGTCGCGGTGGTTCTGGTAGCGGCCGGTTTCGTATTTTTCCGGAGCTTCTTCACGCCGGCGGCCAATCTCCCGCCGTTGCGACTGGATATGCCGCCACCTGCGGCAACCGTATCGGCACCGGTGGGGCAGCCGGCGTCCGATGCATCTGCCCAGCGGGGCGGGCCGGTCGTGTTCACAGCGATGGAAGACGGCATCTGGGTCAAGTTTTATGACGCAAAAGGCCAGCAGCTAATGCAGAAGCAGATGGCAAAAGGGGAAACTTACACTGTGCCGTCCTCTGCCGAAGGACCAATGGTGTGGACGGCGCGACCGGACGCGCTGGCCATAACGGTCGGTGGGCAAACGGTTCCCCGGCTTGCTGACAGCAATCAGATCATCAAGGACGTACCCGTTACGGCGGCGGCACTTAAGGAGCGGAAGGCTGGAACGCCACCTCCGTCGCCAAAGCCCGCCGGCGAGGCCGCACCATCGGCCTGATTGCGTCACCCACAGCTTAAAAAAACACTCTTCTCGACAGGACCACCCGGCATAGGCAATAGCTGGGAGGGATCGTTCAGCCGTGGTTTGGCGTCATGGTGTCAAGCCGTGCGGCAGTAATGACAGGAGCTTGGCAAATGAGGACGGGACGGCAATCTCTGCGGGGAATATTACCGGGAGCACGCGCCGCGGTGCTGGCGATATCCGCCTGTGCGGCGGTGGGAACGGCTGTTCCTGCGGCGGCGCAGGTTGACGATGCACGCATGCGCAAGGTGGAAGCCGAAGTGCGGGCCTTGCAACGCAAGGTTTTCCCTGGCGGGGATGGGCGCTTCTTCAACGATGGCACCACTGCGGGGACAAGCCAGACCGATACCGGCCTGCCCCCCGCGACCAGTGCCCTGACCGATGTGCTTGCACGGCTGGATGCCATGGAAACGCGCATTGCGAATCTGACGGCGCAGGTCGAAAGCAATACCAATACGCTGGCTCGCTTGTCCGGACGGGTTGCGGCGCTGGAGCCCACACCGCCAGCCACCCCGGCGACGGCATCCGGCGTTGGGGCGAATACCAGTTCTGCCGATGCCAATCTCTCGGCAATGAGCGGTGGCGCATCCGCTGCGAGCAAGCCTTCCGTCCCTGCTGCCCCCGCTGCGGCAAAACCTGCCCCACCGAGCGCAGAGCGGCTGGCCAGAGTGCAAGCCATCACCAAGCCGGATACCGGCGATGCGGGCGAAGACGAATATACCTATGGCTTCCGGCTGTGGGAGGCGAAGCTCTATCCCGAAGCGCAACAGCAGTTGCGTCTGTATGTCGAGAAGTATCCTCAGCACAGGCTGATCAGTTATGGCCGGAACCTGCTGGGCCGGGCCTATCTTGATGATGGCAAGCCCAAGGAGGCGGCGCCGTGGTTCGTCAAGAACTACGATGAGGATATGAATGGTGCGCGTGCCGGAGACAGTCTGCTGTTCCTGGCCGAAGCCATGACTGCGATAAACGATACTTCGCGTGCCTGCATCGCGCTGGCGAAATTCGGGGAAGTTTACCCGGCACTCGCTACCGGACGGTTACAGGGACAATACGACGCTGATCGGGCGAAAGTGAAGTGCAAGTAAGAGACAAGCCAATCTCGACCATGCCTGAAAGTGCTCCACATCCGTTGATCGCCCGCTTTGCGGGCGATCTCGCGCGGATATGGCCTGAGGGTGAAAAACTCGGTCTGGCTGTCTCCGGTGGGCCGGACAGCCTTGCACTGCTGCTGCTGGCCGAGGCGGTCCTGCCGGGGAAAGTGGAGGTCGCAACAGTCGATCATCGGCTGCGCGCTGAAAGCGCCTCGGAAGCCGCGATGGTGGCCGAACTCTGTTCTGGCCACGGTATCCCGCATGAAATTCTGCCGGTGCAGGTGCCGCGTGGGAATTTGCAGGATATGGCCCGGATGGCGCGCTACCGCGCGCTGGCAGCCTGGGCCAAGCGGAGAGGGCTGTCGGCCATTGCCACGGCTCATCATGCCGACGATCAGGCGGAAACGCTGGTGATGCGGCTGAACCGCGCGAGCGGGATTGCGGGCCTTGCCGGAGTGCGGGCACGAACCAATGTTCCCGGCGGTGATCTCACTTTGTTACGGCCCCTGCTCGGCTGGCGGCGTGCGGAACTCGCTGAATTGGTGAAAGCAGCCGGGCTCGATGCAGTACAGGACCCGAGCAATCGCGACCTGCGCTTCGATCGGGTCAAGATCCGTGAGGCATTGAAAGACTGCAACTGGCTGGATGTCAGAGCGCTGGCGATGAGCGCGAGCCATCTCGCCGATGCCGAAGGGGTGATGATCTGGGCGACCCAACGGGAATGGAACGAAGGCGTCAAGGTCAGCGAGGACGCGATCCGGTATCGTCCGAAGGCCCCTCGCGCCATTCGCATGCGGATCGTTGGCCGGGCGATTGCACTGCTCGGCGGTGTCCCGCGTGGCGGTGATGTGGCGAAGCTCATCAATCGTTTACAGGCTGGCCGGGACGGCACGCTTGCAGGGGTGGTGGCGCGCTCGGCACCTGACGGAGAGTGGACTTTCCGGAAGGAAGCCCCGCGGCGGGGCGGGACGAACAATATGTAGCAGGGCGACGCGGCGAGCGTTGGCGGTTTTAGCCGCCAGCGAGGCTGGCTCCCAGCCCGACCATCTTGCCGCGCGTGATGATGACCTTGTCGCCAACCTTGGCGATAGCGAACAGCTTTTCAGCAAATCCGTCAGGGGTGCCGATGCATCCATGGCTGGCATAGCCGTTTTCGACCGTGGAGCCACCGTGGATTGCGACCCCGTCGCTGGTCAACCGCAAGGTCCAAGGCATGGGCGCGTTGTTGTACTTTTCGGATATGTTGTGCCGTTCCTTGCTCATGATCGGAAAAGTACCCAGCGGGGTTGGATGCTCGTCCGTGCCAAGCAGGACCGCCGCCGCGCCGATTTCGTAACCGCCCCGGAACACTGAGGCCACGCGCGCATCGAGATCGACGGTAATGAGCAATGGTCCGTCTGGTACGCCTGCATCGTCCCAATGCCATTCGCCGTATTTGATTGGCCCATCGATCGGCAGAATGCGTTTGATGACGAACGGATTGTCGGACACATCGGCCGCCGCGACCTGGGTTTCCGCAGGCGTCTCCGTCGCCACTTCGGGAAGGGCTGCAGGCATATCCAGAACGGTTTCCGGCTCTATGTGTGGCCGGTCCTCAGGGGCATTCGCGGCGACCAATGCCGCGCCCAGCAGTGCCAGGACTGCTGCCGTACCCCCACCGATCCATTTGAATGCCGAATCCATCGCGGCAATCTGGCGCAAATGGCAGGTTAACGCCAGTACGTGCAGGCGCCCGTCTCATCCAGAGACGCCGATTTGACAAAGGTTAACATCGGCGGGTTCAGCCGTGTGCTCCGAATTCGTTGGCAATGGCAATGGTGATACGCAACGAAAGCCGGTAGGCGCGCTCGATCGGGTCGATATAGTCGCGCTGGATCTGCGTATAGCCTTCGCCCGCACCGTCCGGGTAATCGGCCGGTTCATCCATGGCGAAATCGTCGATCTTCGGAAAGCTGGTGGGGAAGGCTCTGCGCAATTGCGACAGGGCTTCGTCGATCCGCAAGGTGAAGACCATTTCCAGCACATCGTCACGGCTGATGTCGTTCGCCCTGCTGAACACCGGAACCGATACCGCCCGGATGAACATGTATTGGAACAAGGCAAGCCGCAGCGCCTGAAGCACGCCGATAACACGCCGAACGTGCTCGCGGTCGTCCAATGGCTGCTCGTCGGGCAGGAGTTCCAGCAAGCGATGGAGCTTCAGGGCATCGACTCTGAGGCGGGATGCAAGACGGCGGAAAACTCCGGTGCGGTCGTCCTTGATCAGGTATTCGGCCAATGCCTCGCACGGGCCGGACAAGTGTTTTTCTGTGCCGCGATAGGGGCGGCTTGCCCAATAGGCGGAATTGAACAGCTCTCCATACGCGGCGACAGTCTTGATGCTGGCCAGCGCGTTGGCCGCTCTGGCCAGCCGGATCAATTGCCGCCCGCGTTCGCTCTCACGCAGCAGGCCGGCCAGTTCCTCGTAATTGCCGTCTGCGGCCGTCCCGATCCCGCAGATCACGTTCACGGGATAGCCTAGCTGCTGGAGAATGGCATTGTGAGGGATCGCGCGGATCTGTCGCAGGGACATTTCCCGATCGGCGGAAATGTCGGACTGGCGGCGTGATACGCGACTGCCCGTGGGATTGAGCAGGCCGAGCCCGAATGCGGTGATCGCGCGGGAGTAGGTTCGGCTTTCGAGGTGATCGTGCTGATGGTCGCGGATCGCGCGGTAGAAATCGAGGCTGAGGTCCGTCCGCCGATAGAAGGGATCGGTGGGGGCGTCCGGATCGGTTTCCGCAGGGCGGATTTCCGCAATACGAGTGAGCGTGGCAAGCGCCAGTTCCGGCGTGGCGAAGAACAGATAGCCGTCGCCGCCCTGAAAGCTGACTTCGGGTTCCAGAGTGATGCCTGCACGCACGAACCGCCGCCGCGCCCACGGGCTGAGCGGCCAAGCGAGTCGGTCCTCCATGGAACCGGGATGGGCACCGCGCCCCATGCTCTCGCCATGGGTATCGAAAATCAGCGCGGCCACATCGGTCAGGCCATTGGCGATCATCGCCTGCGCCAGTCGCCCCTGTAACCGTTCGATCGCCAGGCTGGCAGGAACCTGGCCGACAAAGCGCCCCGCATCGGAAAAACCCGTCTGAATCGCGATCCGACCGCGTGTGCGGACATAGGCTTTGTAACTATCTTCCGCGAGCAACGCATCGAGGAAGCGGCCACCATGCTCCAGTGCGCTTTCGGTCTCAAACAGGGGGGAGATGTCGACTTTGTCCTCAATCCCGAACAGCCGCGAGAAATATAGCGCTGCAAGGATTGTCGATGGCTGTTCACATTCCGCGATCAGCATCCGGATCGGGGCTTCGGCATCCACATGGTGGAGGATCTGCGCCATGGCGAGGAACTGGCGGATCGCAGTGCTGCTTTCGATAGCCAGTGCCGCGAAATTGGATCGCAGCGGCTTCACCTTGCCCAGTTCGTCACGCAGCCTGGCCAGCGCGCCACGGCTACCCAGGTCCAGTTCACCCTTGGGGTCGATCACCCGGCGGATCGCGTTGTGCAACTGGCTGGAATTTACCCGGAAATGAATCCAGCCCATGCCGAGACCATCAGCCCGCATGGCAGACGCCAGCACTTTCAGTGCGATGGCGCGCGCCGTAGTTGCATCACGGGCTTCCTGCTCCAATGCGTCGATCAGAGGGGATAGACTGAGTAACTTGGCGGGATCATCTGCGGTCAGCCGGTTGGCGGCGGCGGAAAGGGCTTCGGGGTCGGAAAGGTCGCCAGCGAAATCGGCGGCCCGCTCTTTGGCATGGGCGGTCGCAGCCTGAAGCGTGGCGAGTAACGGGTGGTCGGCGTCGATCGCTGCCAGATCGGTGCAATAGCGTTCCAGCCGTTCGGCCTTTTCAGCCAGCCGGAAACCGATGCTGTGGTGCCATTTGATGTCGGTCCGCCCATCCATGTCGTAGCCGACCCAACTGGCGAACCGGAACGGAAGGGGCCTGAACGCATGCCAATCCTGCGGCCATCGCGCCTGGGCTTTCGCCAGCAATGTCGCGGACAGCCGATCGCGCGCATCTGCTCCTCTGGCAATCGCCGCCATGGCTTCAGCATGTTCGTAGGGGAGTGTGATCTGTGGCCGTTCGGGTGAGGCCACGCAGGTTTCAGGGCCGATGTCACCTTCCGAAGATGCCGCCGCAGCTACGGCGCGGGTCTGTTCCGGGGCGAGGAGGAACGTCGGGTGCGCAGTGAATACACAGTGTAGCTGGGGGCTTTCCCAACGTGCGCGAAAGGCGCTGAAGTCGGACGGTTCATTGTCGAGCCGCTCTGCGAAGGCCGTCTGGTTGGTTTCCGGGGAAACCGGTGCAACCAGCCGCCGCAGGCGGGCAGCGCGGTTCTGGAGTGCATCGCATTCCAGCTCGGCGATCATGGAATCGATATGACCAAGATCGATTTCGTTCGATTCCAGGGCCCGCGACAAGTCGAGAGCAAGCTGGAAAACGGGATTGAACAATGGCGTCTGGCTGGTCAGCGCATGCTGTTCCCGAAGACGTTCGAGCAGGTCGGCGACTGTCTTCATCATGCCAGTGCACTCGCCTTGCGTGCAGCTTCCTCAACGGCGGCATAATCCGGAGGCCCCTTGGGGGTGATCCAGCTCCCGCCGACGCAAAGCACGGGATCGAGCGCCAGCCAGTCCGCAGCGGTATCTGCTCCGATGCCGCCGGTAGGGCAGAAGCGGCATTGGTAAAACGGAGCGGCCAGCGCCTTGAGCGCCGGGATGCCACCGGCCGCCATGGCGGGGAAGAATTTGAAATGGGTCAGCCCCAGTTCCAGACCGCGCATGATGTCCCCAGCCGTTGCAATGCCCGGCAGAAATGGCGTGCCGTGACTGGTCACCACTTTGCCTAACGTCCGGGTCAGGCCGGGCGAGACAATGAATTCACTGCCCGCTTTCATTGCCGCGTCGTAATCATGGGTACTGGAAACGGTGCCTGCGCCGACAATGGCGCCTTCCACTTGTTTCATTTCCGCAATGGCTTTCAGCGCGGCGGGCGTACGCAAGGTGACTTCCAGCACGCGCAAGCCGCCGGAGACCAGCGCTTCGGCCAATGGTCTGGCATGGCTGGCATCATCTATTACCAGCACCGGAATGACAGGTGATGTGCACATGATCTGTTCGATCGTGAGGCTCATAATCCGGTGTGCTCCTTGGCAAAGGCGGCCACGGCCCCGAACAGGCCCGGCTGCGGATGGGTGATGAGCTTGACCGGCAGCCCGGCCATCAGCTGTTCATAGCGGCCCTTGAAGCGGAACCGCTCGGCAAACGAGGAGGCGAGCAGGGTTTCGCGAATGCGATAGCCGAGCCCCCCGGCAACCACGACGCCCGATGCACCGTGGGCCAGTGCGAAATCGCCTGCGACGCTGCCCAGCGACATGCAGAAACGGTCGATCGCGGCAGCGGCGAGACTGTCCGATCCGGCAGCGCCGTTTTCCCATATCGTGCGATCGTCGAGTTCCACAACTGGGCGGCCCTCCAGCGCGGCCAGCGTCTCGTAAATATCGACGATTGCCGGGCCGGAAACCACACGTTCGGCAGACACGCGTCGATGGCGTTTTCTCAGGCGAGTGAGGATGGCGTCGTCGATAGTATCGACAGGCGCGAAATCGACATGGCCGCCTTCGGTTGCCTGTACGTGGTAGCCGAGCGTTTGACCTGCCATGAAGCGATGAAAGTGCGCGACGCCCAAACCTGTGCCCGGGCCGATCACGGTGATCGTACCGGTTGCGGGTAGCGGCACGTCCGGTCCGCTGAGATGCAGGAATTCGTCATTGCCCGCACGGGCAGCCGCATGGGCGACTGCCCCGAAATCATTGAGGACCGTGACCTGATCGAGGCCAAGCTGATCGTCCAGCGCCCCGGTGCGGATCGTCCAGCTGTTATTTGTAAGCTGAACCGTTTCGCCCGTCACCGGCCCGGCCAGAGCGATGGCTGCGGCCTTTGGTACGGGTTTGCCCCATTGCCGCTCGAACTGCTCCCACGCGGTTTGCAGGCTGGCATAGTCGCTCGTCTTCAGTGTGATCGGCTCGGCCAGCTGGATTGCACCGTCCCTGGCAATGCTCGCCAGGGCAAATCGGGCATGGGTGCCTCCGATATCGAGCGCGACCAGTTCTGTCATAGACCGGCCATGGCGAGCATGGAGGACCCGCCCTGTTCCGCCCCGTCGGCATTGGCGCGGAACATCGCGAACAGTTCACGTCCGGTGCCTTGCGCAGGCGCAGGGGCAGGGGCCGGTTGGCGGGAGGAAAGATCGGCAGTGGTTTCCAGAACCCCGGTATTGGCGCAGATCTTCACGATATCGCCATCTTGCAATAGCGACAGGGGCCCACCGCCAAATGCTTCCGGCGTGACATGGATTGCCGCCGGAACCTTGCCCGATGCACCCGACATGCGCCCGTCGGTGACGAGCGCGACGCGATAGCCGCGATCCTGCAACACGCCCAGTGCCGGGGTAAGCTTGTGCAGTTCAGGCATGCCGTTGGCGCGCGGCCCCTGAAAACGCATCACCACTACGAGATCACGCTCCAACTCGCCCTTCTTGAACGCTTCAAGCACATCTTCCTGCCGTTCGAAAACGCGGCATGGCGCCTCTACTGTCCAGCGTTCCTTTTCTACCGCGCTTGCCTTGAACGTCGCGCGGCCGAGATTGCCGGAAACAAGCCGCATGCCGCCATCCGGCTGGAATGGATCGCTGGCGGGGCGCAGCATTTCCATATCGCCGCTTTCGCCGACTTCTCGCCACGTCAACTGGTCACCATCGAGGCCGGGCTCCATCGCGTAGTTGCCGAGATCATCACCGCCCACAGTGACAATGTCACGATGGGCCAGCCCAGCTTCGAGCAGTTCCCCGATTACGTAACCGATCCCTCCCGCGGCGTGGAAATGGTTCACGTCGCCTGCGCCGTTGGGATAGACGCGTGCAATCAGCGGGACTGCGGCGGACAGCTCATCCATGTCCTGCCAGTCGATCAGAACGCCGGCGGCACGGGCCATCGCGGGAATGTGGATCGCATGGTTGGTGGAACCGCCGGTCGCCAGCAGGCCGACGGCGGCGTTGACAATGGCCTTCTCGTCCACGCAACGCGCGAGCGGGCGATAATCGTTGCCGTCCTTGCCAATTGCCGCGAGTTGCTGGGTTGCTGCTCTGGTCAAGGCAGAACGCAGGGGCGTGTTGGGCGGTACGAAAGCCGCCCCCGGCATGTGCAGGCCCATCAATTCCATCATCATCTGGTTGGAATTGGCAGTTCCGTAAAAAGTGCAGGTTCCGGGCGAGTGATAGCTGGCACTTTCGCTTTCCAGCAGTTCCGCACGGCTTGCTTTGCCTTCGGCATAGAGCTGGCGGACTTTCTGCTTTTCCTTGTTGGCGATGCCGCTGGGCATGGGGCCGCTTGGAATGAAAATCGCCGGCAGGTGCCCGAAACGCAATGCACCGATCAGCAGGCCCGGCACGATCTTGTCGCAAATGCCGAGCAGGGCCATGCCATCGTACATTGCGTGGCTCATCGCGATGGCGGTGGAGAGGGCAATGACATCGCGGCTGAACAGCGACAGGTCCATGCCGTCGTGCCCTTGCGTCACCCCATCGCACATCGCAGGGGTAGCCCCTGCGACTTGTGCGGTTGCGCCGACCTCCCGGGCATAGAGCTTCATCTGCGCCGGATAGGCCCCATAGGGCTGATGCGCGGACAGCATGTCGTTATATGCGCTGACGATTGCGAGGTTCGGACCGCGCGTAGCCTTCAGTGCAGCCTGATCCTCCAGCGCCCCTGCATAGGCATGGGCGAGATTGGAGCAGGAGACGCTATGCCGGTCGAGCTGGCCTTCCGCCTCGCGTTCGATCAGATCGAGATAGCGACTGCGTGAATCTTTCGACCGTTCCACGATCCTCGCGGTGATGCGTTCGATGGTCGGGTGCAGTTTACTCATGCCAGCTTACCCCGTCGCGTTCGGCCAGCGCGATGGCTGCGCTCGGCCCCCAGCTTCCGGCATTGTAAGGCTTGGGCGCCAGCCCATCACGCTCCCACTCCTTGCGAATACCGTCGATCCAGGCCCATTGCGCTTCCACTTCGTCGCGCCGCACGAACAGGGTCTGGTCACCCTCGATCAGATCGAGCAGCAGCCGTTCGTAGGCGATACGCCGCTGGGTACCCGTGAACGCGTCCGGCATGGCGATATCGAGTGGGACGGGGCGCAAGGCGATGCCGCCCCGGTCCAGTCCAGGCACTTTGGCCATCAATTTGAGAGTGATGTTCTCTTCCGGCTGGATGCCGATCAGCAGGCTGTTGGGGGTAGTCCGTGCGCCCTTCTCCCCAAAGATGGAATGCGGAACGGGCCGGAATTGCACGAGGATCTCCGTCACCCGTTTCTGCAACCGTTTCCCCGTCCTGAGATAGAAGGGCACGCCCTTCCATCGCCAGTTGTCGAGGTGGGCCTTGATCGCGACGAATGTCTCCGTCCCGCTTTCCCGGCCCAGTTCGTCGGCATAGCCGGGCACGACCGCGCCGTTGACCGCCCCCTCGGTATATTGCCCTGTGACGGTCTCGTTTGCGGCCACCGTACGCAGGGCGCGCAGGACCTTTACCTTTTCGTCACGAACGGCGGTGGCGTCGAAATCCGATGGCGGTTCCATTGCCACCAGGGCCAGCAATTGCAGCATGTGGTTCTGCACCATGTCGCGCAGGGCTCCGGCGTCGTCGTAAAAGTCAACCCGGCTTTCCAGACCGACCGTTTCCGCAACGGTGATCTGCACATGGTCGATGTAGGCGGCATTCCAGATCGGCTCGAACAGCATGTTGGCAAAGCGCAGGGCCAGCAGGTTTTGAACTGTCTCCTTGCCCAGGTAATGGTCGATCCGAAAAATGCGGTCTTCGCTGAATGCCGCGGCTACCGCATCGTTGATCTGGCAACTCGTAAGGAGATCCGTACCGAGCGGTTTTTCCAGGCCTATGCGTACATTCCCATCTGCCAGCCCACTTTGCTGCAACCCTTTGATCGTCGGTTCGAACAGGCTGGGTGCGGTAGAGAGGAAGATGGCCAGACCGTCTTTCGGCACTCCGACCTTTTGCGCCAGCGCGGCGAACCCGTCGGGGTCGGTGGCGTCGAGCGGTTGGTAGTGTAGCCGATTGAGAAAAGTTGCGAGGTTGCTGCGCCGGTCTGCCGGCATGAATTTTTCCAACGCCTCGCGCGCGAAATTTCGAAAGGCATGATCGTCAAGGTCCGAGCGGGCCGTACCGACAATAGTCAATTCCGGATCGACGAGTTCTTCCGCTTCCAGAGCGCAGAGCGAGGGAAGCAGCATGCGTTGCGAGAGGTCGCCCGTGGCGCCGAACAACAGGAGGCGGTCTGCGGTGAATGTCATGCGGGATCGGGTTCCCTTCACTAGACACTGGCCTGAGGTTTTCAGGGCCTGCAAGGTCAGCATAGCATTTGTTGCAGTGCAATAAAGAGCGAATGCCCGACCGTGGCCGTGTCCGTTCGATCTTGCGGCTACATTTTCCTGCGGCGGAGGGACGAGACGCCGCGCCACTCCGTTTCAGCTATAGTATCAATAACCTGGCTGTGGCCTAGTTCCCGAGAATATGGGTAGCTATCGTCCTGCTATGCGGTCGCGTGCGATGTTCCGCAAGGAAGATGCCCTGCCATGTGCCAAGCATCATTTCGCCGTCTGCCACGGGAATCGTCAGGCTGTTGCCGGTCAACATGGCCTTGATATGGGCCGGCATGTCGTCCGGCCCTTCGTCGTCGTGTTCGTAAACGCCGCTTTCGGGAACGGTCCGGTCCAGCCAGCGCAGTAGGTCGCGAGCGACTGCAGGAGAGGCATTTTCGTTGATCAGCAGGGAAGCCGAAGTGTGACGGCAGAAGAGCGTCAGCAATCCGGTCTTGATGCCGCTGCCGCCTATCTGCCGGGAAACGTCGTTGGTAATCTCGATCAGGCCACGCCCTTCCGTCCGGATTTCCAGAACGGTGGCGAATTGCCGCATCAGGCGATTACGCCGAACAGATCGTGGGCGTCGGCATCCTCGATTTCGACATCGACAATCGCGCCCGCCTGCAGGTCTGGCCGCACATCCCGCAGAAACACGTTTCCGTCGATTTCCGGGGCATCGGCCTGACTACGGCCCGTGGCGCCGATGTCGCCGTCCTCATCCGGTTCGCCGACTTCATCGATGATTACCGGAAGCGTGCGACCGATTTTGGCTGACAGCTTTGCCGCGCTGATAGCCTCGGTCTTTTCCATGATCCGGGCGTAGCGTTCTTCCTTCACTTCTTCCGGCACGGGATCGGCCAGCGTATTGGCGGCTGCGCCTTCGACAGGTTCAAACCGGAAGGCGCCAACCCGATCGAGTTGCGCCTCGTCCAGCCAATCCAGCAGATATTGGAAGTCTTCTTCCGTTTCACCCGGGAAGCCGACCACGAAGCTGGAACGAATTGCGATGTCGGGGCAAATCTCCCGCCAGTTCTTCAACCGCTCCAGCACTTTCGCCTCGTTTGCCGGGCGCTTCATGGCGCGCAGCACGGATGGCGCAGCGTGCTGAAAGGGGATGTCGAGATATGGCGTCAACAATCCTTCGGCCATCAACGGGATAACCGCATCGACGTGAGGATAAGGATAGACGTAATGCAGGCGCACCCATGGCGCTTGGCCTTCCGGTGTGCGCAATTGTCCAAGCTCACGGGCGAGATCGGTCATATGCGTGCGCACGGCGTGACCATGCCACTGGCGTTCTTCATGCCGGACATCGACGCCATAGGCGGATGTATCCTGGCTGATGACCAACAGTTCCTTCGTTCCGCCCGCGACCAGCTTTTCCGCTTCACGCAGGACGGCATCGATACGCCTGCTTGCCAATTTGCCGCGCAACTGCGGGATAATGCAGAACGCGCAGGCGTGGTTACAGCCTTCGGAGATCTTCAGATAACTGTAATGGCGGGGGGTGAGCTTGACGTCTTGCTGGGGGACGAGATCGACAAACGGGCCCTGTGTGGGCGGGGCGGCCTCGTGCACAGCCTCAACCACTGCTTCATACTGGTGGGCGCCGGTTACAGCCAGCACGTCCGGAAACCGTTCACGGATTGCCTCGGCTTCATTGCCCATGCAGCCGGTTACAATAACCCGCCCATTTTCCGCGATTGCTTCCCCGATGGCGGCAAGACTTTCTTCCTTCGCGGAATCGAGGAAGCCGCAGGTGTTGACCAGAACGACATCCGCCCCATCATAGTTTGCGGACATGGCATAGCCATCGGCGCGCAATTTGGTAAGAATGCGTTCTGAATCGACCAGGGCCTTGGGACAGCCGAGGCTAACCATGCCGACTCGGCGTGCTTGGGGGATTGTCGTGGCCATTGGGTGGGCGCCCTTACACCCCTTGCCGCTTTTGCGCTACTGTTGAGGAAACGGGAGAAATTTGAATGGGACCCGTCAACTGGATTGCAGTTATGGTTGCCGCGCTGTCATCCATGCTGGTTGCCGCTGTATGGTATGGCCCGCTGTTCGGCCGCGCCAAACTGGAAGAAGTGGGGCCGGGTGGAATGGCCGTGCGGACCAGTACGGGCAGGACTGCCACTGTGACTGTGATCCTGTTGCTGCTGACTGCTTCGATGATGGGGCACATGTTCGCACGGGTGGGGCCTGAAACGCTGGCCGTCAAACCGTGGCTCTATTTCATGATGTCTGGTGGGCTGGCGCTGTTCTTCGTTATCCCCGCGCTCTGGCTAAGTTATATGCATCAGCGGATTTCGACGCGTCTGGGAATAATCGATGGCGGCTACTGGCTTGTCGCCTACCTTGCCATGGGGACTGTCTTCTGGCTGCTCGCCTAGCTGTCCGTCGGGTCCGGGGTAGAGAGGATTTCGACCACCATATCCCCCGCTTTCAAGGAAAGTGCTTCGGGTTCCCAATAGCCGAACGGTTGGCCCGCACGGTATAATCGTACCCCAAGACCGCCACTGGTGAGCTGGTTCAGCCCCAGCCCGATTTCTTCGGGCCGTACGGCGCGTTCTACCAGTTGGACCCGTCCCGAGATCGAAGCGAGATCGGCAAGGTAATCGGCGACGTGGGTTCCCTGTGCCGAACCGGCCAGCAACAGGCCGGTGAAGCGCACCGGATTGATGACGTTGTCCGCTCCGGCCTGGCGGGCCAGCAATTCATTGTCGTCGGCACGGACGACGACGCTCAGCGGGACCCTTGGGGCCAGGTGACGAACGGTCAGTACGATCAGGATCGAAGTATCGTCGCGGCCTGCCGACACCAGGATCGACCGGGCATTGGCAATCCTCACGGCGATCAATGTTTCGTCGCGGGTCGCATCACCGGCCATGACATTGCAGCCCAGAGCCTCCGCATCGGCCAGCCGGGATTCAAGTGGGTCGATCACGACGATTTCGCTTGGGCTTGTGCCTCGTTCGATCAACTCGTTGACCGCTTCCGAGCCGCTGACGCCGAAGCCCAGCACGACGATATGCCCCGATAGCTGTTTCTGGATGCGGGCCATTCGCCATTTCTCCCAACTGCGCTTGATTATGAAATTATAGGCTGTGCCGACAAAGATGAAGATCACTGCGAAGCGGATCGGCGTTACGATCAAGGCCTCGATCAGGCGGGACCGGTCGCTCACCGGGGCGATGTCGCCGAAGCCAGTGGTCGTGATCGAGATCATCGTGAAATAGACCACATCGAGAAAACTGACATGGCCGTCGTGGCTGTCGATCAGGCCATCGCGATCGAAATAATGCACCAGGACCACAATGAACACGAGTGCGAGTGCGGCGCTCAGGCGGATGCCGGCGTCGGCCCATACCGGAACCTTCACCGCCCGGCGGAGCGGCTGGAACCGCCGCACAGGGGCCGGGCGCTTGTTCACGGTGCGGGGGGCGGCCCGAGTTGTGTCATCGGGTCGACCGCCTGATTTTTGTGGCGCAATTCGAAATGCAGTTCGGGCTGGATCGCGGCACCGGTGGAGCCAGCGTGCCCGATCATATCGCCCGTGGCGACATTGGTGCCTTTCTGCACCGCAATCGAAGAAAGATGCCCATAGGCACTGTACCATTGGCCTTCGTGTTCGATCACGATCATCTTGCCGTAGCGTATGGGTTCTTCGCCAGCATAGATGACACGACCGGCTTTCGCCGCGGCAACTGGCGCGCCGACACTGGTGTCGATGTCGATCCCCTTGTGTCCCCCGCCAGGGGCCTGCGGATCGAACGAACTGAGTATGGCCCCGGTCAGAGGCCAGCGGAAGCCATTGTCCGGGCGGGCAGGGGCGCTATCGGAAGCTTTTGCTGAATCCGGTTGTGCGACCAGCGCGGGGATCACCAGCTTCTGACCGGGTTTGAGTACCGTATCTGCGGCGAGTCCATTTGCGGTCAGAATCTGATCGTAAGGCACGCCGTAGGCGAACGAGATCCCAAATCCCGTATCGCCCTCGGTCACGGTATGGACGTGCTGGTGGGGAATACGCAGTTTCCGGCCTGTCTTGACCACATACGGCGCGGCAAGGCCGTTCGCCTCGATAATCGCGATACGGGGCACGCCCGCACGGTTGGCAATGCCGTTCAGCGTCTCGCCCGGCTGGACGATGTAATCCCCCGTGCCGCCGGGTCTGGCAGCCCGCTGGTCTTGCGTTGTTGGTGAACCTGCCGCCCGTTTGCGCGGGATGGTCAGTCTTTGCCCCAGGCGCACGGGGAAGGGTGGTTTCAGGGCGTTGGCAGCGGCTAACGCGGAGGATGATACGCCTGCGCGATTGGCGATGCCGTTCAAGGTTTCACCCGCCTGAACCACGTGAGTCGTTTCGGTCGACGCATCGCGAGGGATCACCAGCACTTGCCCCACCCGGACGGCAAAAGGAGGCTTTAAGCCATTGGCCTTTGCGACCGCACTAGCCGGAACGCCTGCGCGATTGGCAATGCCATTCAAAGTTTCGCCATCCTGCACCGTATGGCGGCTTTCCTCGGCTGGGGAGGCGGCCATCAGCAGTGCCGCTGCACAGGCGAGGGCGGCGTTTTTCACCCGGTAAACTTCTTGGACAGCTCGGCCAGCGAGGATTCGTGCGTCAGATCCAGCATCAAGGGCGTAACCGAGACATAACCATCGGCAATCGCCTCCAGATCTGTCGCGTGACCGGGCGTATGCTCGATGCCATGCAGGCCAAACCAGTAATAGGGATAGCCGCGAGGGTCCTTGCCTTCAACAACGGAACCGCGCGCATAGTCGTGGAATCCCTGCCTGACGACACGGATGCCCTTTACCTCTTCGGGAGGCACAGCCGGGAAATTCACGTTGACCAGGGTGCGGTCTGCAAAGGGTGTGTCGAGCAAGGGAGCGAGAACTTTGGCGCCCCACGCCTCGGCGGCGGCAAACGGTACGGCATCGGCCATACCTTCCCTTGCATAGACCTGGCTCAGTGCAATCGAGCGGATACCGGCCAATGTGCCTTCGATCGCGGCGGACACGGTGCCGGAATAGGTCACGTCGTCCCCCAGATTGGCACCGCGATTGACACCGGAAAGGATCAGGTCCGGGGGCGAATCCATGACCTGATGCAGCGCCAGCATCACACTGTCGGTCGGCGTGCCCGAAACGGAATATCGCCGTTCTCCATGCCTGCGCAGCCGGACCGGGCGGGAAAGCGACAGGGAATGGCCTGCGCCGGATTGTTCTTCGGCCGGGGCGCAAACCCATATGTCATCGCTGAATTGCCGGGCGATTCCCTCCAGAACGCTGAAGCCGCTGGCGTGGATGCCATCGTCGTTGGTCAACAGGATACGCATCAGGCCGCAGGCTCCAGCTTCGTTACTCCACCCATGTACGGCAAGAGCGCTTCGGGAACGATTACCGAGCCATCTTCCTGCTGGTAATTTTCCAGCACTGCGACGAGTGTGCGGCCTACCGCAAGGCCGGAACCGTTCAGGGTATGGACAAATGCGGTCGCTTTTTCGCCGTCCGGGCGGAAACGCGCATTCATCCGCCTGGCCTGATAATCACCGCACCAGCTGATCGACGAAATTTCACGATAGGCACCTTGCCCCGGCAACCAGACTTCGAGATCGAATGTCTTTTTCGCCGTCGCCCCCATGTCGCCGTCGCAAAGCAACATCTTGCGATAGGGCAGGGCCAGCGCCTCCAGAATCGATTCCGCCGACCGAACCATATGGTCATGTTCGGCTTCCCATTGATCGGGACGGCATATGCTCACCAGTTCAACCTTTTCGAACTGATGCTGCCGGATATAGCCCCGTGTATCCTTGCCCGCGGCGCCTGCCTCGCTCCGGAAGCACGGCGTCAGGGCCGTCATGCGGATCGGCTGAGCCATACCGCCCAGAATCTGTTCCCGCACGGCATTCGTCAACGACACTTCGGCCGTGGGAATAAGCCAGCGTCCATCCGTGGTCTGGAACAGGTCCTCAGCAAATTTGGGCAACTGGCCTGTGCCGAATACGGCTTCGTCCTTGACCAGCAGAGGGACGGCGCATTCCTCATAACCATTATCGCCGGTCTGCTTGTTCAGCATGAATTGCGCGATCGCCCGCTGCAGCCGGGCCATCTGCCCTTTGAGGAACGTAAATCGCGCGCCGGAAATCGAGGCTCCGGTTTCGAAATCGAGACCAAGGGCAGGGCCGATGTCGGCGTGTTCCTGCGGCGTGAACGCAAAATCGGGCTTTGTGCCCCAGCTCGATACCTCGACATTCCCGCTTTCGTCCTCGCCCGGAGGCACGCTGTCTTCAGGGAGATTGGGCAGACGGGCGAGCAAGTCGTTAAGCGCCGTGCTCGCCTGGCGTTCTTCCTCTTCAAGCGAGGGCAGGGTTTGCTTCAGTTCGGCGACTTCGGCCTTCAGGGCTTCGGCAGTGTCCTTGTCGCCTTGCGCCATGGCCTTGCCGATCTGCTTGGAGGCATCGTTGCGGCGGCTCTGCGCTTCCTGACAGCGTGTCGCGGCATCCCGGCGCACCTTGTCAAGCTCCAGAACGGCCGAGGCAGACGGTTCCACGCCACGCCGGGCAAGGCCGGCATCGAAGGCGTCGGGATTTTCGCGAATGAAACGGAGATCATGCATGGGCGCGGGCTATGCCGAACAGGCTCGCGCCATGCAAGGTGGCTCCTTCACTGTTTCGGGAAGGTGCTGATGCCGATCAGTGAATAGAGCGGGCACATGCGGAACAGACCGGTCACCAGCGGGATAACCCCGATCCAGCCCCATGGCGTCTTCGGCCCGACAAAAACGAGCGCGATCAACACCAGCCCCACAACAATGCGAAGGATGCGATCGATACTTCCGACATTCACCTTGAACACGAGATGTCTCCTCTCTCACCGCATATATGGGGTGCAGAGTGACACGGCTTTGACGAAGGTCAACACTTGCTGCGGGCGTGAAGTTTAAAATCCGAACGCGGAAATCTGCCTATGGGGATCGACCATAGTTGGCGGCTTCACGAATTCGGCATCCGCTTGGACAAACTCAGCCGTCCGGATCGCGAGGCCGCGAGAGAAGCCTGGAACAAGCATGGAGCGGCCATTCTGGCGGATCGCCGCCCCTGGTTGTTGCCGTGTTAGGCGCAAATGCAGTTTGGCGTGTCGCATGATGGCCAGTGATCACGAAACTTTGCTGGACCGCTTGCGGGCCCGGATGCAAAAAACTCAGGTCAGGAGGCAGTCTGCAGGTTGCTCAAGATTGTCTCGAATGTGGCTAACATATACTGACATGGATGTGCCGACATTGGCGGTAAATATGGGTGTGTCGGCACAGAATTCATATCGAAACTATGCTCGAACTTCAGCGAACGAAAAAAGCTCTCATCCATGTATAATTCAGCGTGCTGATGATTTCCGACCCTTGCCGCTTGCTTGGCCGTGGCTTCGATAGATTGAAGCTGTGCAAAGGGAAGTCCTAGACTGTTCAACGAGAGATGGTTGCCAGAGAGGGACGTGTGAGTAAGCTCGTCTCCATAGAACTCATTTTGGCCTTGGGTAATTACCGCGTAGATTGGCAATCCGAGCGCGCCCTTAAACGCGAGCGCCAACTCCGGCATGACCGCTAAAATCTTCTCGGGCTCGTATGTGTAGCCAACTGATTGGTCCCATTGCCCAACGGTCCAGTTCATTTTGACTATCAGGCTGTCCGCAAATGAGATGAACGCTAAGTCATTGTGAGCCGCCGCGATTGCATCAATTCGTGCTCTGAGGTCGGACAGCTTTTCGGTGGTGATTTCGTCGTTGGCTAAGGCGTGCTTCACCCCGATGGCGTCAACCAGGGCGAAGGCTGAAAATACCCGCATGTGCAGATTTTCAAGCCATTCGCTAGATACGAACACGCGTGGCTTTTCGTCGTATTGCCATAGCTCAGTGCAGGTCACGAAATGCCGCCGGGGCAATCGCACGCGGACTTTGTGGAAGCGGTCAAAGATGTTCGGATACCAGGTCAGCTCCACTCCGTGCTCATCGACATGGTGGGCGCAGGCATACGAGATGTAGCCGACGTTATCCCACTCGCCGCCGTTGATGCCGTTGAGGAGCGAGGCCGAGTAGCCTTCCATCCAACAGACATCCATCAGATAGATGTCGCGCTCCAACGGGATTTGCTCGATTGGAAGGACTTCAATGTCCTCATGGTCAAACAGCATTGGCTGACTTCTCCAAATTCCTTGAGTCCCTGCGACCGCTTGAGCTTGCGCCAAGCCAAATCCCAATCGCTGGCATCATTGATGCGCTGCGCCTGATCGCGTCAAAGCGTCAAGGACGGAACTAGGCCAAATAGGTTGGCGCGCTCTTGTCGTGTGCAAATCGCACCTGGTCACCAGCCGGGCAGCTCCAGCACATCGCGGCTGCGCGCGGATAGCATTGCCTTTTAGGCACATGTTAGACACGGCCGCTGGCCACTTCTTCTAAGTCATTGAAAATATGGTGGGCGCGGCAAGGATTGAACTTGCGACCCCACCCGTGTGAAGGGAGCGTTTTAATGGCGTGAAAGTTTTGTTTTTAAATAAGAAAATGTGATTTTGTTGGGGCTTGTTGTACGGGGTTTGTACGAGGGGCGGCCTATTTTGCGGCCTTCACCAGTTTCAGTTTTGTCTTGCGCTGGGCGCGTTTCAGGCCGGTTTCCAGAGCGCGGTGGACCTTAATCACTTCGTCTTCCGCGTGGGTGTAGGTCCGGCGCATCAGGTTGGTGTCCGACCATCCGCCGAAGGCACCGGCTGCCTTTTCGTCAATAGATTGGCGCACGTTCATTTCCTGGCCGAAGCCGTGCCTGCCAGCGGAATGGAAGGGCAGGTATTCGATGTCTGCCGCCTCGATCGCCTTGTTCCAATCCTTGCGGGGCGAAGATCGATCCGCGTAGCCGAACACGCGCAGGTTTTCCGTCTTGCGTTCAGCGCCGCGCGGATAGCCGGGTTGCAGGTTCTTCAGCTCGATCGCCAGCCATTTGGGGATTTCAATCCAACGATCGTCGTGGCCCTTGGCACCGGGAATGCAAATGCGGTTGTTGTCCAGGTCCAGGTGCTGGCCGGGGTTCATCTGGACGGCCTGGCTGATCCGTGCGCCGGTGACGAACATCGTCAGGGCGAGGGCAGCTACGCGCTGCGTCGCGTGGGCTCGGAACTGCAGCAGCCATTCCCAGCTGCCGGGTTTGTATTTCGTGCGCCCCCTGCTGCCGCGCTTGCGATCCTGCGCCACCTGTTCTTCGGCCGTGTAGCCCTTAATCTTGATCGGCGGGCATTTACCCAGGTCGTGGGCGTTGTTGATGACGGACCGGATCGGGGTGACGACATGGCGCGCCCATGTCTTCGTACCGGCATCGGGATAGAGGATCGGTCCCAGCTCGCGAACGATTTTCGGCGTGATGTCGGAAACCAGCGCTTCACCGATCAGTTCGACGATGGGGATTAAATATCCGGCGGTCTTTGCGTCGGGTTCGTGGAGCAGAACCGCCGCTGCGAAGGTCAGCGGCTCTTCCGCCTCTTCGGGTCCAACAAGGAAACGACGCAATTGCCGCTTTTCTTCGGCGCGACACCATTCGCGTGCGGCTTGCTCCGAAGATGTTCCAGTGCTGCAGCGGTAGTAATCGGTAATGGGTGCGTCGTTGTATTCGACGCGCCCTTTCGCCCACCAGGTGCGGCCTCTGAGATAGGGTTCGAGCGGCATTGTGTCCCGTCCGTGAGAATCACGTCTAGTTGTTCGGGCGTAATGATCATCGCACGGCCCACCTTGTGGCAAGCCCGAAGTCTGTTGGCCCTTTCCCGCAGCGTACGTTCGGAAATGGAGATTCCGCGGTCACGCAAGACGGCCACCCAATGTGAGGGACCGCGTCCTGTTTCAAGTATTGCCGGGAGCTTGTCTTCAGTCATTCGATTTGTCGGCACTCGTGGGGCCAATGCCTCCTTCATTTTGCCGTTGGGCCAGTCAGGCGGGGAAAGGATTGGTCGCGGTTGAAAGTTCGCCTGGTGCTTCCGACCGATTTCTCTGAAGCCGCGCGGCTTCGCGGCGTTCCGATTCCATAACTTCGGCCATGTTGGGATGATCGGGAAACGGGAAGATGGGTGGCGCGGGGCGGGGTTTCATGCGGCGGCTTTTCTTTCGGATTGTTGGGCGGGTTCCTGGGCGGCGAGCATGGCGCCGCGTGTCGGCAGGCCGTTTTGCCGTCGCCAGGCGTGGCCGATCGCGGCGGTGTCGCGAATGTGGCGGGGGCCGGAAAAGCCGGGGCGTTCGCGTTCGGCCCACCAGCGCATGGCGCAGAGCAGTTTGCCCTGCCGGTCATCGGCCAGAGAGGCATGGCCCCCGTTTTCGGCAACCATCTCGAGCCAGCGGGCAATGGCGGTGTCCAGCGCGGCGATGCGATTGGGGAGCGTTTCGGGATCGGCCGGATCGCCTTCACCGAATGCGATCCAGTGCCAGTCTTTCGCAATTGCGCGCCATGCCTCCAGATCGGCGCGGGCATCGTCCGCCGTTATGCGGCCCGTTTTGACGAGATCCGGGTAAGCGGCGCGGCGGCGCGACCAGGCCGCGCGTGCTTCGGCAGCAATATTGTCGCTTTCGTGAATGGCGCAATCGGGATTGGCGATGCGGGGATGGTGCCAGTCCATCATGCGACGCCCCCATCGCCATCGAGGACCGAGCCGGGTACTTCCGCCAATGTGGCATATTGAGTGAGCTGTGCGGCAAGCGCGCGGGCCTGTGCCGGTGTCAGGTAGAAGCCCAGCGGGAGCCAGCGCATCAGGACGTTTTCCGGGGCCATTGCGATGTGGAACTGGCCGGTGGCCTGCTTTTCCAGAAACAGCATGAACGGTTGGGCCTGTCGGCGGGCAATCTCTGCCTGTTCGGCCTGTTCGATACAGTCGGGGCAACGCAGCCGGGGGGCATTGCCATAGGCACCGGGTTGTAGATCCCACCCATCGGGAATGCGATCGGTAATGCCGTTGTGCATGCGATCGCAATCGCTGCAAATGAAAGTGCAGGTGGGGCGCGATGCGGTCTGTGCCTGGTCGAGGCCGAACCACACCGGCTGTTTGAGCGCGGTGTTCATGTGCGTTTCCTTGTTCGGGGTGCGGCGGGGCATCAGGCGAGGCCCAGCGCGGTTTTGTATGTGTCGAGGATTGCTTCGGCTTCGCGGCGCATGTCCGGGTTCATCTTGCGCATGGCGATGATTGCGGCGATCGCCTTCACATCGAAGCCAACGGCTTTCGCCTCTGCGTTCACATCGCGGATATCGTCGGCAATTGCGGCCTTTTCCTCTTCTAGCCGTTCGCGCCGCTCGATGATCTGCTGCAGCTGCTGCGCAGCCGAATCCGGATTGGCCTCTATCGGGTCCGGTTTGGGCCGGGACTTGCGTTTCTTTTTCGGCTGTTCGGGCGGAACGGGGCGGAATTCATGGCGATAACCGCCTTGCCCATCGGGAACGCGGACAAGCGCCATTGGCTGCGCATCGGCAGGTGCAGTGGCCGTCATACCGGCAAAGCCTCCTGAAAGTTGGTGTCGAGAAAGACCCAGCAATGACGGTTGCGGCCGTCGCGGCAGTTGACCTGTTTGTTGCCCAGGAACTTGCGGCTCTTGCTGGTGGTGAGGAGCTTTTTCAGATCCAGCATCGTCCCGCCGGGAATCGAGATGCGATACTGGCCGAATGCCTGTTCTATTTCAGGCATGCTGACCGCGATCAGACCCTTGTCGGCCTTGCGGTAATGGTTGAGGCCATAGTGGCCTTCGCTTTCCAGTTTTCCTTCGGTCAGCTTTTGATTGAGGTGATCGAAGTTTTCCCAGAACTGGACAACGGCGGGATGATCCGCGCCCAGCGCGCCATGTTGTTGCAGGCACATCTGCGTAATCAGGTCATGCCCTTCGGCCAGCTGCGCGGATGAGATGACCGGTTTGCCCTCAATCGCCATGGCGCGCGCAAGGCAATCGAGCGCGGCGGCCAACTGCGCATGGTTGAAAGCAAGCCGATCGTTCTGGACTTCGGGGTGATCGAGCAGCCGGGCTTCGTGGAGCGGGAAACGGTTATGGAAGTAGTCGAGAATCGGCTTTTCCTGCCGGATCATCGCCACCATCCAGTGCGATACGTCGCGGGTGTCGTATTTCTTCAGGCGGTTGCCCGCTGCCTTGCCTTCCGCACTGAACCGGCCCTTGTCCACGAACAGGGGCATGATGCGTTCCAGCACCGCGTCTTCGGCATCGCGAATGGGATCGTTCTGCGCGATGACCATCGCGCCACGAAAAGGCGGGCTGAAAGTGTCGGTTCCGCCATTGGCAATGCCGCGCGTGCGGGGCGAATGGCCGTTGTAGATCTTCTTGAGTTCGGACCAGTCGAATTTGCGCGCGGCGGGCTGATCCTTTTTCCGGTCCCCTTCGAGGAAGACCACCGGCAGATTGCCGTATTTGACCAGCTCGCGCGCGATGCCGGCAGCGGTGGCGCTGGCCGGATCGAACCCTTCGTAATTGTGAAGCCGGGCAACCAGCTTCCACAGGAAGATCAGCAGCGTGGATTTGCCGGAACCGGGGGGACCGGCGATTTCGAGAAAGCCAAGGCTCTGGTGGTCGCGGCGGACCTGTTCGGCAAACAGGGTGAGCAGCCAGAATGCGAGCGCGACCAGGCCAAGCGATCCGAACGCGGTGTAGAGATCATCCCACCATGAATAGTTCAGTTCGTGGGGATCGTATTCAATCGCGAATTCGCCGCTGGCGGCCTTGGGTTTGAGCCCGATCTTGCCGATTTCAAAGAAATCTTCGTCGTTGAGCGGAATGACGCGGCCATCGGTAACGGCGATATCGTCGAACATCCATGCGCCGTGTTCGATCGAGTAGCCGGAGAAGTAGAGCGTATCGACAGTGCGGATATTATCCAGCTGCCGTTCCATCAGCTTGTCCAGCTGATAGTTGGTGCCAGTGTACATGCCGCCGGGCGCGATGGAGATCAGGCGTTTCTTGAATTCGCCCGCACCGGCAACGGCGGGGCCGGGAAAGGCCGCCTTTACCGTGTCCTGTTTGCCGGGGAAATCGACGCGGATGTAATAGCTGCTGTCATTCAGCGCGGCATCGCGTTGGAAATAGAGCGTGCGGAACACGCAGTTGGCGATTTCCTGAACCTCCACCGCCTCGCGCGCGGCCAGATCGTGCTTCTGATCGTTGGTCAGGGCTGAAAGGGTTTTGTCCTCGCCATAGGACTGGATCAGTTCGTTGATCCGTTCGACCGAGAATTTCGCCCACAGCTGACGGCTTTTGAATGTCAGGGGAAATTCGCTGCGGCGCGACCGGCGATAGAGCAGGAACGCCTTGTCAGCGGCGTTTTCGGCAATCGTGATGTCGCCATTTTCGAGATAGGTTTCGAGATCGGCGTTCTTCAGCTTTCGCCGTTTGAGCAGATCGTTCCAATCCAGCTTCGTCCCTTCGCCATCGGGGCGCACCTGCGCGGCGCGGGCTATCCATCCATCGTCGCGAGCCTGTTCGACATATTGCCGGGTGAAGCGGACCCCGGCGGGGCCGACATCGTATGCGAAGACCAGCGTTGGGCGGCGGGCACTGGTGCCACGCGCGGCGACCGCGCTGGCAAGCTGTTCGAGCCATGCCCTGGGATAGTTGTTGGTCGACATGGTCGACGCGGCGCGGGCCTGTGGCCGTTCGGCTGCGAATGCCTCTGACAAGGCGACAGCGTCAAATATCCCTTCGGCCAGCCAGATTTCATCCGCCTGGGCGAGATCGTCGAATGTCAGGCCGGGGTGGTGCCAGGCATGGCCGCGATAGCTGTAGCCATACTTGATGTTCGCCTTCTTCTTGCCGAAGCGGTAAGTCCGATCGATCAGCCGTTCCCACCAGCCACCGCCGGGCAGATCGAAGCGGACAGTGGCCGATCCGGCATTCAGTTTGCGGTCGAAATAGGATTCCTGCGAATAGGCATCGGCCAGTTTGACGATGTTCAGGCCGCGTTCGTCGCGCAAGTATGCCTTGGCGGCAGCGTGCGGGTCCTCCGGGGTTTGGGGATGGCGATCCGACCAGTTGTCGAACAGTTCGGAATAGAGATCGCGCGTGGACCATTCGTGGCCGCACTTGTTCTCCCTCCCGCATTTCACCATCCATGGATTTTCGGCGTAGAAATACAGTTCCTTGCCCTTGCAGTCGGGGCAGCGGCCACCGCGGATCACGCGCCCGGTGGACGGCGGGAACCGGTAGTCCGCCCGCAGCCGGGAAATGATGTCTTGGCGCAGTTTGTCGTCCATCGGGTGATGCAATCTCGGCAGGGCAGGGGGGATCGTTCGCCGGTGGGCCCGGCGGCGGAGCAATCAGGAAAGGATGAGCGGAATGGTGCCGTGCGGCGGGCAATCAGCCGGACGGGCAGGGAAGGATTTCAAAAATGGTCATCTGGCCAAAATCATGGCCGGGGGCCTTTTCCTTCAAAGGCTTTGCCGGGCGGAATTCGCTGTTCACCCCGCTGGGCGACAGCGCATGTTCGAACACCAGGCTGGCCACCCACGTCATGCCGCATTCGATATTCGTGCAGCGGTAGTAGAGCTGGCGCAGCGTGGGGCTGATTTCCTGGCTGGTGCGCGACGATGCCCTGGCATTGCAGGCCGGGCAACTGACTGCCGGGGCGCGGCCGAAATGGCCACGGCGTTTCGGCGGGGCAGGTGTGGCACCTTGTTTGTCACAGGGTGAATGGATCACTGGCGGTTCTCCTGTTCCTGATGGGCGACAATGCGGGTGAGCAGACGGGTGAATTCCGTGATCGCTTCTTCGACTTCGCGAACGGCCCGCATGCGCACGTGCGGATCGTTGGAGTTACCGGCCAGTTCGATCGCGGCGGCCACAGCCTCCCCGCTTTCCTTCGCGGCCTTGGCCGACCCGGTCAGCATGCAGTGCGGACTGGCCGACTGGATCGGCATGCGCAGATCCAGTTTCAGCGCGTAGCATTCCAGCAAAGGCGCGCCTTCGCCGCCCGCGCGCCGGTAAGCGGCATCGAGCCGCACGGCATCGCGCAGGGACAATTCCCGTTCGGTATCGGGCGCGCCCAGCTTGCGCACATGGCTTTCCGATTTGCCCAGCACTTCGGCGCATTCGTCCCAACCGAGCAGCAGGGCGATTTCCGTCAACGCGCGGGCGAAAGTGGTGGGCTTGCGGGGAATGGTCACCAGTGCACCTTTCCTGCAGCAAAGACGCCGCCGCAGAGGATGATGCTGGATACGATGCAGACCTGGATGACGAGAGAGGCGTGCTTGCCGTTCCTGCCAATGTGGAAGCCCATTACCAACAGCAAGACCAACTGGATCGCGATGGCTGTCAGCGGCAGGACGGTTTCAGTAAGCATATGCGAAGCGGTGGTTGCGGAATTCATCGGGCAATCTCCGGGCATTGGGCCGGTTGTTCGATCCGGCAGGCTGCGATGCCTGCGGTGGCGCGGTCTGCGATGTGAGCGAGGGCGAGCGTGGCGACGATGGAAAGGGCGTAAAGCTGCACCCGACCCATGCGGCTTTCGATCAGGCGATTGCGGCGGCGCGCGGTGCGAAGGTGATGTTCCCACCGGCCCGGCCGCGTCGTCATGCCACGTCCTTTCGTGGCAGAACCGCGTGCGTATTGCCGTGTTTTGCGAGCATGCGGGCGGTTAGGATCGATCCGCAGAGCGGGGTTTCCTCGCCCATGGTGGAGGCAGGAATTGCGACAGTTTCAGCGGGATAAATGTCTGGGCGTAGCCAATGGCGAGGAACGCCTGTGAGCTTTTCAGCCAACAGAGCTTTTTCGGCAGGGAGCTGCTTGGATTGGTTTATCCACCTCCAGACAGTTGGCTGCGACACGCCGAAGTCGGCGGCCATCGCGGCATCAGTTCGGTAATGGCTGCGAACCTGCAACAGAGCTTCGTAGCGGGTCGGGCGTTGCATGAGATTGCTCATATTCATGAGCGTATATGAGTGAACTAATATTAGTGCAAGAGCAATCTAATATGAGCAGGCAGAATTATTCGTCTATGTATGTTGCCGTGACCGATATCCGCCAAATCCGCGCGCAACGCATCCGCGAGAGGATGAAGGATTTGGATTTGGATCAAGGGGCTTTGGCAACTGCCGTTGGCGTCACCCAAGGTACGATCAGCCTCATCCTGACAGGCAAGACGAAAGACTCTCGTCATTTCCCCGCCATAGCCCAGGCGCTGGGTGTGAACCTCTCATGGATTTTAGATTGTGCTAGTGAAAATGCCAGCTCGCTAGATCTTGATGGCCGTGCAATGGAGCGCCCTTCGGAGGAAGATTCCGCAGTCTCTGCGGGCGAAGGAAAGCGATCTCAGCGTGGTTCGCAAACGCCCAAGGCTGAAGACGAAACCGTGGAGCTTCCGGAGTTCGACCTGTCTTACGGGATGGGGGCGACATACATCCACGATGTCCCGGTGACTGGTGTGCGGCGGGTTTTCTCGCGCTCCTGGATCAGGAACTTTACCAAGTCCCCGATGGAATATCTGATGTTCGCCACTGGTATTGGCGATTCCATGACGCCGACCATTCTTGATTCCGATATCCTGCTGATCGACACGTTCGACAAGACGCCGCGCTTCGCGGACAAACTGTGGGCGTTGGAAATGGGCGGCCTGGGCATGATCAAGCGGCTGCGGCCGACAAAGGACGGGGAGGGTATGCGCTTGCTGTCGTCCAATCCCGATGTTCCGGAAGACGTTGCCTACGATGGGGAAATGCAAATCGTGGGCCGCGTGGCGGGGATTTTCAGGAAGACCTAGTTTCAGTTCGTATTGGGGAAATCGTGAGGCTATTTTCCTGAACAGTTCACCGAAATGAAAAGTACTAAAAAGGCATAATTGATTGGCTGCGGGACAATATCATTTTTTGCAGGCCTTGTAGTTCACTGATGGCATTGCCATCTATGCATTAGCTACCAGTCGTAATCGACGGTCTTGAGCGTCCAATTGAGATGCATTTTCCTTCTGTTCCGCCTTCTAGCCGCAGTGCGGCAAGCTTTTGTCGGCTGCATTCTCAGCAAAGGAAATGGCAATGACCGATTTCGGCAATATCAAGAGCTATGACACCGGCAGGGGCAAGGGGACAATCACCCCCGAACAGGGCGGCGATGCACTGCCTTTCCGTCGGTCCGACCTTCAGCAGAAGACCGGGGAACCAAAGCTGGACCAGCGCTATGGCTACGATGTGGAGAACACTGAAAATGGCAAGCGCTATGCTGTCAACCTCAAGGCGCAGGGCGAAGCGCAAAGTCAGCAGGCGCCCGATAGTTTGGAGACACTAAAGGAACAGGCCAGGAACCAGCACGGCTGATTCCTTTCCGGGAACCGGGCGCAAAGGCGTTCCCGGTTCCCACGCTTCCATCCACGCAAAGCCTTAGAAAAAGGAATGTGAACCAACTGCTCCACAATCCCCATCTGGCCCGCTCCAACACACCAACCAGAAGCCTGTCAGGTACGGATAGTTCGAAACTTGAAAACGGCGTCTTCACATCGTCAAACAATCCTGTGTTCCCGGATGAGGTGATCGCTGTCAAGGTAACCCATTACCAGATAGGACTATATTTCTACACCTACCTAGATGACGCAATGGCCGAATATCATCGGTAGAGTTCAAAGTGAGCAGCGGTTTCGATTTGGCACTACCTGAATTGATTGCAGCCCACCTATGCCAAACATAAGGTGTCCACTTCTTTGCAACCGAAATTTTGTCGTAGGCACGCACGTCTCTTAGCAGGACTAAGGTTAGGTCCGACAGGCCTCAATGTTCATTTCGACCATACTCTGGTCAAAACATTGCAGAGCAGCCGTCCCGCATGAGGCGCTAAAGTTTGGCTAGAGTTGCCTAGATATGCAATTTCATGATGCAGTCTGGAACCTTGGCCGAAGAGCCGCGCCACTCGACTGTCAATGCAGCCACGCGGATTATTCAGATCCTGCCTTATGACGAGTGATTGCAAGCGAACCATGCTCGCTGTTCAAAAGAGGACGACCGATGGAATTAACATCTGAACAGTGCCGAGTACAGGAAGCCATCCAATGGGAGCGGGCCAAGAGTGAGCCGCTCGAAAATGTTCGAACTGTGGCTGTGAGAGCTGCAATCGCGTGGGGACACGAAGCGACAGTTGCAGAACAACGGGAAGCTCGCAAAAGTCGCGCCCTTGCGGTTGCTGAAACCATGCGGGTGCAGAGGCAGCGGACCGATGAAACGTTCAGTGAGAATTCAAATCGCGGTTTGGCCAACTCTTGAGGGCATATGGATGAACTGCTTAGTGTGGCTCACGAAAGTTGCCAATGTCAGGCGCTGCTGAAGCAGCATGGCGCGCGCACCGGCTCATGCTTCAGCTCAGCGTGAGCTTGGAAATAATTCGAACTGATCACGCTTGTTGTTGGTGGAGCCATTATGTTCCAATGCCAGAGGGGCTATCGATCATGCGAGATCGTCGATCTTGATTTCCAGCTCCTCTGCCAGTTTGCGCGATGTTTTTGACCTAACCGGACTTTCGATCGGCTTCGATGTCGGCAATCTGCGCCCGGTTGACGCCGGATGTATCGGACTAAGCAACGTGCGTCATGCCGCGCAAATCGCCGCAGCACACGCCGGGTCCGTTCAGCCTTTCGCCTCCAGCACCAGGCGGCTTTGTAATCCGCCGGTGCCATCCATAGTGTCAGTGATTTCGCCCACGATCCAGTCGTGTGCGTCAATCTCCGGCTTGAAGCCAGTCAGTGTGATCGGGCGTTCCGGGTAAAGTTCCGGGCGGCCAAGGGGCAGGGCGATGGTCGCCTTTGCCCTGGTGCGGGAAATGCGGGTGTCCTCTGCCTCCGCATGCTGGCGGGCGTCCGCCTCGTTGGCGAAAACCTTGCGGATGCGCTTGGGCCTCGCCTGGCTGTCTCCGCTGCCGCCTGCCTGCACCTGCTTGCGTTCGCCGGTGGTCTTGTCGTGCCATACGGCCACGACGCCGCCGTAGTTCTCCCGCTCCACCCGTTCGTATTCCACGCTGCCTGTGGCGGTGCGGTCAATGGTTTCGCGGGTCAGAGTGGCGCCGCCGGGGGATTTGCCGCTGCCGATCGGCATGAAGATCAACGACCCGTTCTTGACCGTGGCGACCGCATCGAAGCGTTTGCCCAGCGCGCGCAACAGGGCCGCATCGCTCTTTGCGCCGGGCCCGAGCGCGGGAATGGTCTTTGCGCCCAGCGCGGCATCAATCGCAGGTGTCAGGCCGTTGTCGGCGGCCAGTTTGCCGAGCACGGCGGAAACGGTCTGCCCCACGAAGCCGCGTTCCTGACGAATGCGGAAGGCATCGGTGAAATCGGCACTGCGCGCGCGGATCGTGATCCTGTCCGGCGGGCCGCCCCAGCGCGCCTCGTCCACCTTGAACGTGCCCATGCGGACCAGGCCCAGCGGCACGCCGGTGCCGCGTTCCCAGCCCATTGCAAGATCGAGCAGCCTGCCGGGTTTGGGAATGGCGAACCGGCCATCGGCATCGTGGACCGTGATTTCGAGCTGGTCAGCCTCATCCTCGCGCTTGCGCGTTACGCTGGCCGACAGCAGCCGGGGATCGAGGGCAGGGGTCAGGTCTTCGCCATCGAGCGTTACCTGCCAGGTGGCGAAAGGGAGAGTGAAGCCGTCAGCCATCGACGCGCAGCAAGGAAAGCGTGAAGTCGGTTTTGCGCGCGGCACCGTCTTCGAAAAAGACCGACCTGGTGAGATCCAGCGTGCGAATGGTGAAACTGCCCAGCACTTCGCCCGTGCCCGCTGTCAGTTCGTAGGCATCGCCGGTTTCGGCCAGTGCCTTCAGCCGTTCGATCGATCCGTAAGAGCCAATGCCGTCGCCGGGATAGAGCACGCCTGCCAGCTCCACCGTTTCCGCGCCGGGACCGAGAAACTGGCTGGCAGGGCGGGCGCGGAACCGCTCACTGTCGCCAAAGCGCCATTCGTAACGCTGGCGCAGTTCCTGAAACGGCAGCGTGCCGATCTGGAAAACGAACATATCGAGCGCGAGCATCCGCATGGGCAAAGTCCCTATGTGTCAGTGAAAGCGGAACGGTGGCTGGCGCGGCGGCTGTCGGCCTGCTGGCGCAGCTGGCTGGCGACCGCTTCGGCAATATCCTGCGGGCTCTGGCCCGGTGCGGCGTGAATGACGATTGTTACCGGGCCGAATTGTTGCAGCACGCTGCCGTTGGCTGTGGCGGTGCCTGTTGTTGCGAGACTGGCGCTGGCCATGCTGGCACCGGCCACGCCGGTGGCCATGGAGCGGGCGGCACCGATGGCGGCCCCTTTGCCCCGGTCAATGCCAACCGCCAGCCCGTCTGCGATATAGCCGCCCATGCCCATCATCAGGCGGGATGGGGACTTGATCCCGAAATAGTTCTTGAACGCGGTAATTCCGGCCCTGGCAACCTGGACCAGGCGCTTTGCCAGCACCAGGGGATTGAGCGCCGCCAGCAGGCCGGACATCATCATGCCGCCGAGGTTCTTCAGCCAGTCGGGCAGGCCGCCGATTGCGCCCTTTACCCATGCGACCCCGGCCTTGAACGCGGCGGAAATCTTGTCCCAATGTTTGTAGATCAGGTATCCGGCAAGGGCGACAGCGGCGACAATCGCGGTGATGACCAGGACAATCGGATTGGCCAGCATCATCGCGCCCGCTTTCAACAGGCCGCTGCCCATAAACAGGGCGGCAGTGCGGATGCCGGTAAACAGCCGGATCAACAGCGGCCCGTTGGTGCCGACCAGTCGGAACAGCGTGCCGAACGGCCCCAGCACAAGCCCGAGCCCGATCTTGAGCGCACCCACGCCAAGCGCCAGCCCGCTTGCGGCCGTCCATGCCATGAGCAGGCCCCTGGCAAGTCCGGGGTGCTCCTTCGTCCAGCCACGCACGGCGTTGGCGATGGTGACCACCTTCTTTGCGCCTGACGTGATGGTTGGCAGCAGCATGGTGCCCAGCGTGATGTTGATCGCCTTCAACGCATTGGTCGCCAATCCCACGGCACCTTCGGTGGTGGCGATGCGGGTCAGGTATTCCTTTTGCATGCTGCCCGCGTAGGCAGTCTCATCACCGACCAGAGCGAGGTTCTGTTTCAGGCGGTCCAGATTGGTCAGCATCGGGGCAATGGCGGCCACGCTTTCCGATCCGAAAAGCTGGGTCAGCGTGGCGGCCTGTTGCGCCTGCGGCAGCTTCTTCAGCCGCTCCAGAATGTCAGTGATTGCGCCGCCTGCATCCTGTTGCATGGCATTGGCGACATTCGAGGCATCCAGCCCGAGCGCGGCGAAAGCCTTTTGCTGGGTCTTGGTGGCAGCGGTTCCCTTGGTCATTGCCAGCATCATGTTCTTGATACCGGTGGCGGCGATTTCTTCCTCCACGCCAACGGAATTCATCAGCTGGCCCATGGCGGCGATCTGCGGGGCGGCGAGGCCGGCCACTTTGCCCAGCGCACCGATCCGGGTGGTGATGCCCGCCACTGCGCCCACGTTGCCGCCGAATTTGTTGGTCAGGGCATTGATCTGGTCGGCCAATGCGCGGACTTCGGTTTGCCCCATGCCGAACGCGGTGCGCCATTTGGCCATCATTGCCCCGGCATCTTCCGCCGTGGAATCGAATGCGATGCCCATCTGCGCGGCATCTTCGGTAAAAGTCAGCAGTTCCTTGCGCGCAACCCCCGCGCGCCCGGCGGCGGCCACGATCTGCGCCAGTCCTTCGGCCGCCATCGGAATCCGGGTGGACATGTCGGTGATGTCATCGCCCATCTGGCGGAATTGCCGGGGGCTGTCGAAATCGACCACCTTGCGCACATCGGCCATGGCGCTTTCGAACGTCATGGCCTGTTTGGATGCAAGAACCATCGGCGCAGCCATCGCGACGCCGGTAATCAGATTGTCCGTGCCGGACGATTTCAGATCCGCGCCGCGTTGCCTGATTGCATCGGCCCTGGCGTTGATTTTGAGCAGGCGGGTTTGCCGCTCCATTGCATCATTGGTGCGGGCGATCCTGCCGGACAGGTCGCGTTCGCGGTTGATCAGCTGGGTGACATTGCCGGTCGACCGTTTCAGTTCGCCTTGCACGTTGCGCAGTTCACGGCCCATGTCGCGGGCCTCGCGCTTCATCCGGGCCAGTTTCTCGCTGCCCGTTTCTCCAAGCCCGGCGATAGTTTTCAGCGGGCCGGAAAGCCGGTCGGACGTGGCGAAACTGACCAGAAGGCGAAGATTCTTGTTCACGGCTTCACTTCATGAATGTGGTTCCAGCGGTCCACCGCGAGGCGGTGCCACAAGAGCAGATCGGCCAGGTCCATCTGCAGCAGTTCGGAAGGGGGCCAGTGGAGAATGATCGCGATATCCGCGATCAAGCGTTCAACACCTTCTCCACCGCCTTCCGGTCCGCCGCTGTCAGAAAAAAATCAATCACCGCGCCGGAACAGGCGGCCAGATCCTCTGGTTCGAGCTGATCGGCCTCCGCCTGAGTGATCGGCGGCATGGCAATGCGGGGCAGGATGTCCAGCACGGCAGTGGCGCGGGCATTCATCAGTTCCTGAATGGACAGGCCGCGCAGTTCGCCTGCCTTGGGCTTGCGCAGCTGAATGCTGGCGATTGTCTCATTGCCGCGCACAATCGGTTCGGCCAGCGTGATCGGATCGGACATCTTGCGTGCGGCATTCGTCTGGCCTGCGGCGGCAACGGCTTGGTCGGGCATGGTGGGGCCTTTCGGTCAGGGGTGGAGCGGGGCGGGCAGGGGATCGTGTCCCCGCCCCGGCGCGTCCGCTCGATGCACGCCGGGGCGAAGCGGGGTGTGCGGTCAGATGCCCAGATTGGCGCGATGCTGCGCCATCAGGTCCACGCCATTGACGACGAACACCATGTTCAGTTCGTCTTTTTCGATCAGCGTTTCACCGTCGACCATCAGCTTGTAATAGGCGCAGCGGGTTTTGACCGTCTGTTCGGTGTCATCGCCCGCCTTGGCATTGCCGGGGTCGATTTCCTGATGCCGCCCGCGCACGGTAATATCGACTGTCTTGGTGCGGCCGGTGTTGTCGTCCTGGTACGAACCGACGAAGCGCAGCTGCACGGCGTTGATCGAAGTCGCGCCGAACTGGCGATAGGCATGTTCCAGCATGCCGCCGATCTTCCATTCGAACTCGATCGGTTCGCCGCCCAGGTCGATGCCCACGGCTCCGTCAAATCCGCCGCCTTTGTAATCTTCGAACGTGCGGGCGAGCTTGGGCACGGTGACTTCGGCGGTTTCGCCAAAATATCCGACGCCATCGTTGTAAACCATCAGTTTCTTGAGCTTGGAAGGCAGGCCCATGGCGGGTTACTCCGGTGAAAGTGCGGGGAAAGGGAGGGCGTCAGGCGGCCAGCAGCTGGGCATAGAACCGGTCGGTAATCCGCTGATTGATGCCGATGGATTCTGCCGGGGCGCAGGGGGTGTAATCGTAATCGAACACCAGGCGGCCAGCGGCCATTGCCGCCGGGCTGTTGTCCGCTGTGCGGAACCGGGCCTGTGCATCGATAATCCGGCCCTGCGTCTTCAGGTCGCGGAATTTCGCATTGATCGATTCCAGAATGTCGCGGATCAGGCCGGGCACGATCGGCTTGTCGATTGCCCAGACCAGCCCTTCGGCAATGGTGTCCTGCAGGACCTGCGCGGTACGTACCGCACTTTCGAAAGCGAACAGCGGTTCGTCGCTGCAAGTGCGGTTGCCCCAGAAACGATAGCCGTCCATCCGCGCCAGAGTGGTCACGTCGGCATCGTTCAGCAGGCTGGCCGCTGTCGTTTCATCGCCGAGAATGGAAAACGGCACCGGGCGGGAAAGGCCGGTCACGCCATTGATCGCGACGTTTGACAGGGTCTTGTGCCACCCGGTCTGCGTGTCGATCTTGCTGCGCAGGCCCAGCGCGCGGGCAATCGCGCTGCCTGTGAAGTCGCTGAATTCAGGCCAGATCAGCATCTGTTCCCGCGCACCGAAGTTTTCGCGATAGGTCACGGCTTCGGCCACGGTGTCGCCCTGTGCGGCGGTGTAGGCCATGCCGCGCAGTTTCTGTGCCACGGTGGCGAGATCGGTGGCGACCTGCTGATCGTCATAGCCGGGCACGCCGAGAATGCGGGGGCGCAAGCCTAACTGCGATTCCGCGCCCAACAATGCCTGCATCCCGGTCAGCTGCCCGTCGCCGGTGGTGGTGCCGATGATGTTGGTCTGCGTTTGCTCCGGCTCTTCGCCTTCCGCGACGCGGACGACAATCACGGGCGGGCTGGACTGGTCGGCAATCGCCTCCAGCGTGGGGGCCAGTTTGCCGCCATCGCCCGCCTTGCCGATGGCCCTCGTCACATCGTCAATCAGGACCGGGGTATCCAGCGGGAAGGTTTCCGCATCGGCATCGGCGGCGATCGACACCAGACCGATGACCGAAGTGGCCACTGTGGCAATGGCGCGCACGCCTTCGTTGATCTCGGTAGCGCGGATGCCGTGGTAATAGGGCATGGAGTGACCTTTCGCGGGCTAGAGGGCGAGAGACATGGAAAAGGGCGGGTTGCCGGGCAGATCGGTGCGCCTGCCGTCGATGGTCAGCGTGGGGCGACCGGCCGCGGTCAGCGCTCCCAGCGCCACCTTGGTCAACCGCACGCGCGGTTCCCATTTGCGGACAGGGCCGGTGATCGACGCGAACAGCAGCAGCTGCGTGGCCTTGTTCTGCGGCGCATCGACCAGTTCGGGCAGGGGGCCGCCGTAATCACGGCGTTCCACCCGCGTGCCCAGCGGCGTGGTGACGATATCGGTGATGCTCTGGGCAATGTGCTGTTCGTCAGCCAGCGGCTTGCCGGTGGTGCGATCCATCCCGCTCATTGCCGGGGCGCTCCGCTCTGGCCGCTGCCGGGGGTGACGCCCTGGTGAACGTGATCTTTCAGGCTGATCCCGTCTGCAATCACGTCTCCCTGCACGATCACGTTACCGGGGGCGGTGATTTCGATCCCGTCGCCGGTCAGGCGGATGACCAGCCCGGCGGGGCCGTGCAACTCGTGATCCTGCCCCGATGCCGGGGCGGGAAAGCTATTGGAATTGAGCCCGCGCAGGACGATGCCATGGGCAATGTCCCCTTCCGGGCAGACCAGCAGGACCTGTTCCCCTTCGCCGGGCGGGGACCAGCTACGGTATTGCCCGGCCAGTTCGAACCATGGGCAGGGCGGGGAATCGATATCGCCGCAGCGGACAACCGCCGTGGCCTGTGCCAGATCGACGGACGCAATCAGGCCCAGGCGGAGTACGTCGCCAATCTTGCCGGGAATGTCGTCTTCATCTTCCATCGGCAGGCACCGTGGCCTGCCCACCGGCCTTCATCCATGGGCGCCGTTTGTCATGCCCCGCACCACAAAAGCGGGGGCGGGTGGGTCAATCGCGCTTGCCGTGGATCGATTCCCATTCGTCTTTCGCGGCGGCCCATTCCGCCTCGTCAATGCGGCGCAGCAGGCGCGATTTGCGCCACACGATCAGCGCCTGCAGCAGCAGGATCGCCGCCATCAGCCACCAATGTCCGAAATGGAGCGCCAGCCAGATCCCGCATGCGCCGACAATGGCCTTTTGCGCCATGACGCCGAACGTGGCGTAGGCGTGGTTATAGAGCAGGTTGGCAATGGGAAAACGGTGGCCCTGACCGGCCCCGATCAGCGCGGCGGTCAACAGGACATCCGCGAACAGCAATGCGGCAAAGACGATGCCGAAAGCATAGATCATGACGATTCCCCAAATCGGTGTGTCGATTAGGGGCATTAACTAACGGAGGGAACCCCCATGTTTTTGGGGTTTTGGTGGATATGCAGGTCAATCGTTCGCCAACGCAACTAACTCCTCCCTTGCCGGTCCTACGCAAATGGCGGCTACAGAGATTTCCTTCGATAGGGCAGAAATCGGATTTGCCTTCCGCTGAGCGTCCATTGCTGATGTGATGCGCTGCGTGTTTACGAATTCGTGCAGCATAGCTTCAGCAGTATGCTACAAGGGGCGATCACATAGAATTAACCCGAGCGAAGTGTGACCGAGGGACCCTTAGCGCCCCCTGCTTAATGTGGGAGTGCGCACCATGTGCATCAATCAAATCCTCCAGAATGAACAGGTTACGCTGATGCGGCACGCCGCAGCAGATTCTGCGGCAAAGAGCAGGCCGCTTCGACGCAAGTTGAACATGATTCAAAGACTGCTGCGGAAACATCCATATGCCCACCGGCCATATGCACCTGCCAACAGTTCAGAAGGTCTGATGACGTCGAATGTGGAGCAATCATCTGGGTTGATCACCGGTCTAATCGCCTGGGAAAATGAAGAAGCCACGAGGTAAGCTGTAAAACAGCCTTTCAGGACGCATCTTTCGGAAACGCACAGCCGCGCCTTTGCGACATGCTCGATCGATACCGGGTTCGTGGGCAAGACTTCGTTCGCAATCGCCCGAACCGCCATCGTTGCCATGCGCCGGGATGGTTGAAATGCGCTTCCCCACGCGACTTGCGAGACCTGCTCGACTGTCGAGACCGCGCACTTTCCCCCAATTCTATGATTCTGAAAGGAATTATTATGAGAGACGTTTCCGAGATGCAGGTTGCCAAGCAGGCAACCGACGCAATCGATGAGGCCGATTTGGAAGGCATGAAAAAATTCGGAATTATTCCTGAACCCAGTATGAGTTATCTGGTCGGCCCTTATCGCTATTCGAAGTTTGCTGACGCACTGGCCCAGGCAAAGCGTCTGGCTGCATCAGCTTGAATGATGTTCAGACCCGGCCTCACACCCTTATTCGCAACATTGCGTGTGCTTTGCGTGGCGTGATCCGGGGTCAGACTATCCATCAAATTGTTTACGGCAAGGAAGTTCAATGAAACTGACATCCACTCACTGCCGCACGCTTGAAGCGCATCAGCGCCAACGCGCTTCAAGCGCATCGCTCAAAAATGTTCGACTTGTGGCGCAGATAGCCGCGGATGCATGGGAGCGTGAAGCACTGCTCGCCGAGCGCTTCGAAGCCAACGCGGCCCGGCGGCGTGCAATTGCAGAACTATCCTCGATTGAGCGGTCTCGCGATCACGATGAGGACGATTGCTCATCAAGTGAAAATCCTGATCGCAATCGCGCGGACGGCTGAGCGGCCATAACATGCCGTTCCGTTTTGTTCAGAAGGAAGCCGGTGCTGCCTCTTCTGCCTTCTGCTGGCATGCGGCCAGAGCGAGTGAGGCAGATGCGCCCATAAGAAACAGTACAGTCTTCTTCATTGGTGTTTCCCAGAAATGCTCACCATCCTAGATTGGCCGAGCTTCTAAAAAATAAGCCTGAACCAGTGGCGCCGTCTATCGGATTCCAGATCAGCGCCCCTCTGGCTTTTTTAACGTCAGGATATTTCGGCAGATTTGAGCCACTCTTTATTTCGTGAGGGCTCGGCAAGTGCCAGTCGTCTCGAAGTTGCAGCGGTCTGCAATACGAAAAGCGCGATAAGGATTGCCCCAACCGAACCGACAAAGAGATCGAAACCGGAAATCACCCCGAACCAGCCCGGCCCTGTGCCAAAGGCCATCATTGCCAGCGTCAGGCTGACCAGCATCAGGCGAAGTTCGGTTGGCCCGGCATTGAGATATGACAGTTTCAATTCCCCCAGCACCCGCACTGAGAGGAAGGCATGAATTGACAGAAGCAGATAACCCGTCAGTGCCACCAATGCGACTTCGAGCGTGACATAGGGGCTGAGGCCAATCCCCGCGACCACCATGGTGGTCGCAAGTCCATCGCAGCTATGGTCGAGGAAGTAACCATAGCGGGGCCGTTCAATCTTGCGGAAGCGCGCCAGGCTGCCATCGGTGCTGTCCCCGAACCAATGAACCGCGTATCCAGCTATAGCCAGCCATAGCCAGTCCTCCCCAAGATTGCTCAATACATATCCGCCAAAGATCATGAAGGCACCGACCATGCCGCCAAATGTGAGCATGTCAGGTGTAATGCGGGCGGGAAGATGACTGCAGATCCAGTTGAGTAGCCGCCTTTCGAGCCGGGCAAGCAGATTCTCCTGAATGCGGTTGATACCCTGTGGGGTCTGCGATCCTGGTAATGTCATGAAGTGTGATCCAAAAGCTTGCCCAGGGACCTTTGCCGGTACCCCTTGGCAGTGATTGTCAGCAGCTTGTCTTGCTTTGGTAACAAAGCAAACAAGTTCTTTTTTGCGCACCACCTCTGGCCATGCGAATCACGGCCACCCTCTTACGATGTCGACGGCATAGAGCGCGGCGAAAGTGGCGGCGGACTGGATGGCATCATCCCGGTCCCATTTGTGATCGAACAGGGCATCGCCCCAGGCGAGGAAGGCTTCCATCGCGTCGGCGGCGTCAGTGGCGGTGAGGTCGATTGACAGGTTGGCGGACGTGCGGATCTGGACAATGCCGTTGCCAGCGCCAGCGGCAATCATGTCGCGCGTTTTCAGCAGCAGCAGAGTCCAGTTGGCCTTGTCATCGGTGCCGGGCCGCAGGTCGAGCGTGTGCGTGCCTGCCGCGCCGAAATCGTGCGTCCAGCCTTGCAGCAGACGTTCGGTGTAGCGGTCCTTCAGCGCGGCGTGTTTGAGGGCTCTGGCCTGTTCCAGCTCCTGCGCCGTGCGGGTGGTGACAGTCCAGCGTTGCAGCACCACGCCGTTGCCTGCCTCAAAATACGGTTCCAGTGCCTGTTCGGGGGTGATGGCGGGTTCTGGCTCCACAGTCACCGGCACCACGCCCCACTGGCCGTCCATTTGCCGGATGGTTCCGCCCTTGCGCGCGGTCACCCCGAAATCGCGGCGCACGTCTCGGGCGGTATATGGGCAGACGATATCGCCATTTTCCGCCACGCGGGCGAACAGGCCATCGGGAGTGATGTCCAGCCAGTCATGCACGATCCAGTTGCGGAGCCATTGGCCGTTCGCTTCGACCGGCAGTGCTTCGTCGAGCGTCTGGCCTGCCGCCAGTTCCGGCTGCGCGCTGTCTTCGACCGGGACGACGCCATAATCGCCTGCGTCGGCAAGGTCGAAGTCATCGGGAAAGTTGCTGCCCGGGTTGTCGCGGCGCAGCATGGCCAGCGTGTAGGGATAACGGATGGCGGCCCCATCATGGATGAGTGAGTAGGTCATGCTTATGCCTCTTTGACTGAAAACAGGACTGTCTGGCTGGCAACGGTCACGCCAGCGGTTGACAGGGTTTTGCCGCCGGTTGCGCCTTCACCCACCTCGTTGGCAAAGAGATAGGTTCCTCCGTCATAGGCGCTGAGAAACAGGTCCATGCCGCTGAGCGAGACATAATCCCGCGATGAGTTGTTCACCGCGGCCTGGAACAGCAGCCCGCCTGCCGCCACAATCGAGGCGGCGGTGATGTTGGCCGAGCCGGTGTACGTCGTGATCGCGCCGATGGTGTCCCAAGCCGCGCCCGGAATGCGCAGGATAACCGCGCGCTTGCTGCAGTTGATGTTGGTCGTGAAAGTGTAGCTGCCCGGTTCGGAAGCACCGGCAATTTTGGTCGCGATCCGGATGGAGGGGACAGTGCCCGGGTCGGCGCGCTCCGCCCATCCAGAATCGCCGCTCCATGTCCGGTTGGTGGCACCGTTCTGGTGCATCAGAGCAACCAGCAAGTCGCCTGCCTCGGTTCCGTCCGGCTTGTCGACCGTGATCGTATTGCTTCCGGACTCCGGGCCGATGGAAAAGGAGGCCACTTCAAGCCCGGTACGCCCGGCCGCCAGCAAGCGATGCGCTGGCAGGATCATCCGCCATCCCCGAGCAAGTCGCGGTACAGAGTGCCACGCACATTCTCGATCAGGAACCAGGTGAAGCCCGCCGGTTTCAGCGCCGGTTCGTCCCCGCCGTTGTTGCGCAAGGTCGCGGCGCTGAGATCGATTGCGTAGCCCGCGCCATCGTCGACTGCGAGGCGGATGAACTTGCCCGGCGTAATCAGCGCAAGATTGGGCGTGCGGTTCGCTCCGAGCACCCATGTCTGAGTCGAGCCGTTGACCGGATCGAGCGTGACGCTGGCATTGTCGGTGATGAGGAAGTCGCTGTCTTCGACCGGCGAACCTTCCAGCAACGGGTTGGCCAGCGTCTTCTGGCTGAGCGTTTGCGGGCGGCTGTCCAGCACCACGTTATAGGTGGTGTTGCTGAACTGGTAGCGCATGCCTTGCGTCACATGGCCCCACAGCTGGCCGTTGGCCTTGTCCGCCGGGTCGGTGCCAAGATCGAACAGCAGGCCGAGACCGGCGGCGAGGCCGAGCTGCCCGGCCATCGTGCCGCCTGCCCTGGCAAGGAATGCAGCCAGCGCGGCGGCATCGGCCTTTTGCCCCAGCGTGGTGGCCGTGGCAGTCAGGATCGCTTCCAGCCCCTCGACATCGGCCACGGCGTGACCGTGATCGATGGCGGCGAATGCGGCATCGGCTTCGGCGCGGGTGTAGTGGTTGGCAAGGATCAGGTCCGCATCGGTCCACTGATCGCGGATCGCGGCAAGCTGGTCCCCGATCTGTTGCGCCTGGAGGAAGACCGGGGTCAGGGCCTCCGCCACGCGCGACAGGCCGAGCGCGCGCAGCTCCTCGATCACGACTTCATACGATTTGGCCGATGCCTGCGCGATGCGCAGCTGGGCATAGAGCCACTTCATTGCCCGGTTCATCCGCGCGGGCGTGGCATCGCGATCCGCGTCGAAGTCGATTTCGGCAGGAAGCGTGCTGCCGGTGTCAGTCAGGCCGGGCATGCGCCACCACCCCGGCTTCGGTCATGTCCCGATAGATCGCCGCGCTGACGCGAAGCGGACGGCCGGGCAGGTAGGTCATGCCGCGCCGGGGGAACCGGCCCGACAGCTCCACCCGGTAGAAATCGGCATCGGCCTTGGTATCGGCATCAGCCTTGGCGCGGGTGCGGGATTTGGTTGTCATCGACGGGATACTCCTCAAAGCGCAAAGTCCTTGCGCAGGGCGGCGTGGAACGGGGCCAGCGCGCTGGCGAGCGATCCGGTGGAGCGGATGCGATAACTGGCGACCGGCGCGGCCAGGTCGAACACGAAAGTCCGTTCCACCGCGCCGCCATCGGCCACGGTATCGATGACCGCATCGGCATTTTCGACAGTGGCGTAACCCGCGCCGGTCAGCAGCTGGCAGGCGAAGTCGTGATCGTCATCGTCGAAGTCCTCTAGCCGCATGGTGACGCGGATGGTGTTTGACCCGGCAGGCAGCGTGCGAATGTCGGAGATATGCGTCAGGGCGGTTTTCCCGCGCGAAAGGATCACTTGCGATCCGGTGAGCGAGACGGCGGGCATCACGTCCGGCGTGCCGGTGAACACCGCGCGGAAGGCGAGCAGCGGGGGCAGGGCACCGCCCGCGCCCAGCGGCAGGTCCGCCGCAGCGGCCAGCGGATACCAGGTGCCGCCGATCTGGATTTCGTAATCGAGCTGCGTCGCGCCGGGAACGATCGCCGGGGCAAGGATGTCGATATCGGCAATGCCGCCCGCCAGCGACAGCGGGTTCAGTTCCACCACAGTGCGCGCGGCGCTGAACTGGCAGGCATAGAGCGTGAAAGCGAGATCGCGCGTGGCATCGCCCTGCTGATAGGCCCCGTCCAGCACGTAGAAGAACGTCCCTTCGGGAAAGGCGGAGCCCTGGACAGTACCGAGCCGGTGATCCGCCGCCGTCATCACGACAATCGCGTAACGGTTGCCACCGGTCAGGAACACCGGGCCCATCGGCACGCGGACTTCCCCGACTTCCAGATCGGCATGATCCAGCGTGGTGCGGGCAATGACCTTGTCCAGCAGCGGCAGGCCGCGATCGGTTTCACACAGGGCAACCGTGACCGCGCCCGCATCGGCCAGCGCGGTGAAGGTCAGGCCGATGGACGAGAGCCACATGTCGTTCGCGTTGAGGAAGGTTTCGGCAATCTGGGTGCCGTTCACTGCCAATTCGGTAGTGACTTCCTCCCAATAGGGTTCCTCGTACGTGTCGATCCAGAACCCGCCGAGGCGCTTGAACAGGTGCCGTTCCTGCGCCCGGTGCCAGTTGGCGGGCAGGACGGACCATTCCTCGTCATTGCGGCGGAACGCGAGCGTGGCGGCATCGTAGAGCCCGCTTTTCAGCCACGCGATCGACGAACTGACCATGCGGCAGCGGCCATAGCGCACGCGGGTGCGCGACATGGTCTTCTGGACCATTTCATGCACGGCATAGCTGTACGTGCTGACCGCGATTTCGCCCGAGACCGGGCCGACGCGCAGCCGCTCCGCCTCCTGATAGGCGGGGAACATCACGCCGTTGACGATCCTGGCACGCGGGTTGAGCGCGTCGAAGATCTGCAGGCTGACGATATCGGCGGCATCGTCGGCAAACCGCAGCCCTTCCTCCACTTTCACATTGGAACCGGCAAAGGCGAAGTCCGAAGCGGAACTGTCGAGGAAGAAGTCGGCGGCGGAATCGATCGATTCCTGCGGGATGTCCAGTTTCGCCTCGACCACGGCCATGCGAGCCAGCGTGCGGCCATACATGTCGAGCGAGACGACGCCTGCCTGCCCCCTGGTCAGCGCGGCGAGATCGGCGGCCAGGCTTTGCACCTGCGGCCCGGTGCGGGCCTTGAACGCCTCCATCGCGACCATGCGGTTGTCGAGCGCCTGGCTGCTGACCAGGGCATTGTCAGCAATCATCGTCACACTGGCAATGCCTGCCGGGGTCAGCTCGATCCGCGCCGCTTCCAGATAGCCCGCGCCGACAATCGGCGCGACGGGATCGGCGCTTTCCTCCCCGGCGATCGTGTCGATACTGGCGACGCGGGCGCGTTCCATCGCCACCTGTTGCGGTTCGCTGGCCCCGGTTTCCTCGTTGATCAGGAATTCGCGCGGGCGAGTGTCGGCATCGACATCCTGCCCCCAGACCACCAGGCTGACGATCTTGCGCCCGACCACCGGCAGCGAATTGGTGAAATCCTTCGTGAAAATGGCGGCGCGGTTATAGACCTTGCCGCCGGAAAACAGGCGGCCTGGTTGTACCGTGATTTCAGTGGCGCTGGACATCGCGGCGGCAAAGCCCGCGTATTTGCGCCCGGCAGTGATCCCGTCACCCACGATGTGATCGAGCGATTCCTGCGCGAAGTCCTGCAGGTTCGTGTGATCGGCGGGATCGTTGTCCATCCCTTCGCGGAAGATGACCTTGCGTTCCATCATGCAGCCTTTCTGATTTCACCGAATGTGAAGTCCCCGAAGCGCAGGCCGGAGCCGAACTGCGCGCGGATCATGGTTGTGGTGTCGATGTAGATCGTGTCGCGGTGCGCCTTGGACACGCGCACCGCCTCGATCGCGCGGGCGAGCGGGGCCATGCTGGCGGAGCGGCGAAAGCCGTTGCCGTGCCAGCGGCCCGACCGGGCGCGGGGGCGGTGCATCGGGATCGCAATGCGCAGTTCCGCCGTGAACGGGGCAATGCCGAACCGGCCATGGCTGTGCCACGACAAGGCCCGCTGGCGCGTGCCCATCCGCTCGCGGTCGACCAGGCAATAGCGGTCATAGATCAGGTAGGGGGCGTGGCTGGCACAGAGGAAGCCCTGCCTGCGGCCCAGCGCATTGCGATGAAAGAAGCTGCGCGCGCGGGGCGCGATGCGTTGCCGGGCGATCCGCTGGGGCCGGACATCGACCGTGCGCGTGCCGCTGGGCACCGCGAAGATTTCCCCCGTGTCTTCCGCCGCAGGGCGCACAGTGACGACGCGTTGTTCCGCCGTGCTGGCAGTGAGGTATCCCCGCCCGTAAAACCCGCTGCCGTGGAATGCGCGCCGCGCGCCGGTGCGGCCGATGAAGATCCGTTCGGCGAGGCCGCCTAACGGATCGGCCAGCGTGACGGGCACTTCCTGTCCCCGGTCGAACCAGGTGGCGCAGCGGCCGGTCAGGCGCGGGCCGTTGCTGGCGAGCAGGAACGGGCGGGCCGCGCCGGTGGCGTGGAAGCGCAAACCCGCCGGGCCGGAATAGAACCCATGGCGCGGGCGCGCTGTGCCGCGTTGGATAAACGGATAGATCCGCACTTGCGGCAGGCTGTTCAGCCAGTCGATCCGTTGCTGTTCCGTCATCGCCCCGCGCAGGAACCCGCGTGCGGGCGGGCGCGTGACTTTGACGACTTGCGCATCGACCAAGGCCACGTGGGCCTTGATCCCGGCCAGCGTCGTCTTGATGCGATGCAGCTGCCAGGCATTGCGCAGCACGTGGCGCTTTTTCAGTTCGGGCCAGTCGTCCTGCCACAAGTCAACCGAGAGGTCCCACGCCAGAAAATCGAGCAGGCGGGCGGGGCAGCGATCCGCATCCAGCACCGCGCCGACCAGATCGGCCGGCAGGCCCTGCCGCGCGGCAAGCGCCTGTTCCAGCGCGCGTTCGAACGGCGTGGTGTTGGGGGGCAGCAGGCTGGCGGCTTCGGCCATCACAGCACCTCGTGCGTGATAGTCAGCGAATGGAGCCAGGCCGCGCCGGAATCGCCCGGATCGATATCGCCAATGTCGGCAATCGCCTGTTCGACATCGCCCACTTTGGCGGCGGCTTCCAGCCCACGGACAAAGACCTTGCGGCCAATGGCGTGGCGTTGCGCGGCATAGGCCAGCACGGCCTTGCGCGCCTCACTGATGACGGCAGCGGGGGCGGGGCCCCGGCCGATCTGTAAATGCACGGTCAGATCGAACGGAACGATCGTGGCGGCGCGCACGGTGACGACATCGGTCAACTGGACAGTGTCTTCACGGTCGAGCGCGGCAGCAACCAGCGCGACTGTGCCGGGGCCGACCAGCCCATCGTAAGTGCGGCCCAGCAGGATGACATCGACGCGCCCCTGCCCACGGCGCAGGGCGGCCACGTCCTTTACTTCCGGCGCGGCGGCCAGGGCGCGGGCGCGATACCCGGCGGCAGTCACACCGGCATGGGGCAGCATTTCCGGCGCAATCTGGATGCGGGCGCGAAATTCTTCATCCCCTTCCATCACGGCGGGGGCCTGATCGGTTGCCGGGGTAATGACCCGGCGTGCGACATCGAGCCGCGCGCCGATGTGATCCAGCGTTGCGCCCACGGCAAAGGCCAGCATGACGGAGCGGGCGGCATCGTTGATGCGCGCGCGGGTCAGCAGTTCGCGGAATGCGGCAGCTTCCGCCAGTTTCACGGCAGGGTCCGATTCCAGCAGGGCAGTGTACCCGGCCCAGCGTTGTTCGAGATCGGCCAGCGTGGCCGCCACTATCGCTTCGAAATCGAGCGGTTCCAGTACCTCTGGCGGCGGCAGGCGCGACAGGTCGATGGGGGCGGTGGACATGGCGACAGGGTTGCCAGCCCGCGCGTGGACGGACGAGCGGCGGGTTTTGTGATGCCGCGCACCACAAATGCGCGCGGTGGCGCATGGCGGCCAGTTTTCGAAGGTGGGCGGGACAGCCGACCTGAAGGACCGATGCCGCGATGAGCGAACCGATCAGACAAATGTCCGATGGCGCAAAGCACACGATCGATGCGCTTTCCATTGGCACCATGCTGGGCGCGATTGTCCAGTGGCTCCCCTCGATCGCGGCCTTGCTGACCGTGGTCTGGACCGCGATCCGCATTTACGAAACGCCGACCGTGCAGCGCCTGTTGCAGCGTCCGGGCGGGGGCGCGGAATGAGCCGGGGCAAACTGGCAGGCGCGGCGCTGGGCGCGGTCGCGGCCATTCTGGCCGGGATCTATGCGCATGAAGGCGATTACGTGAACCACCGGAACGATCCCGGCGGCCCGACCCGTTACGGCGTGACTGAACAGGTGGCGCGTGCCGCCGGATATGGCGGCGATATGCGCCATTTCCCGATGCATTGCAGCGGCACGGCCAAAGTCTGCGCCGATGAAGTCTATATCGATCGCTACATGAAACAGCCGGGATACTGGCCGTTGATCGCAATCGAACCGGCAGTGGCGGAAGAACTGATCGACACTGCCGTGAACATGGGCCCGCCGCGCCCCGGCAAGTGGTTTCAGCAATCGATCAACGAACTGTGCGGAACGCGCCTGACGGTGGATGGCAAAGTCGGGCCGAACACCCGCAATGCCTATGCCCGGTGCCGCAGTGCCAGGGGGCCGCAACTGTGCGTGGCGATACTGGACCGGCTCGATGCCCGGCAGCGGGCCGAATATAACCGCCTCGTGCGCGTGAACCCCGCGCTGCGCGTGTTCCACCGGGGCTGGATCAGACAGCGGATCGGCAATGTCGATCGCGCGAAATGCGCGGCCTGAACGGGAAAGGACAGCAAATGCTCTGCAAATGGCTGGGAACCACAACCTTGCGCCTGGCGAATGGATGGTGGGTGGCGATCTGGGCCGTGCTGCTGGCCGTGGTGGCCGGTTGGGCCCTGTCTGCCGTGACTGGCGGCAAACGGGCGCAGGCAGAGGCAAAGCTGGCCCGCAACCGGGCCGATGCCGCACTGGCCAGCGGTCAGGATGCCGTGGCGACAATGGGTGCCCAGGGCGCGGCGGAACAGGCCGTGGATACGCTAACCAGGGAAAACGATCATGCGATACGCTCTGCCGAAGGCGCGGCTGCGCCGGTTCCTTCCGCTGTTGCCGCTGCTGGCCGCATCGGCCTGTGTAAACGGGCCGCCTATCGTGGCCGGGCAGAGTGCCTGCAGTTCACTCCTGCCCCCGGAATGGAAAGCGGGCGTAGCGGGCGCGCCGATCCCTGAAACCGACACTGTGGGGGAGTGGATCACCTTTGGCGATGCGCAGACCGGGCAACTGGACAAGGCCAATGACCGCTATCGCGCCGCGACTGGCGTGATTGAACGCTGCGAAGCGCGGGACCGTGAAGCGGTGCAGAAGGCGCGGGGGAAGGTCTTGGGGGTGTTTTGAATTTGAATGGGGAGTTATCTCAATTCGCGTCCAAGGCGGCGACGAGCTTCTCTCAGCTCATTTTCGTCAAATAGCGAACTCCACGGCTCTTCAAGTGCGATGTGCTCCACTGTCAAATCCGTCCGTTTCATCTCCCACAACCTAACGAAGCCATTTGATGGCGCGTTCGTTTGCAGGAGTTTGCGCGCAGCGGCTACCGCTCCCAAACGGTTTATGAGTTCAAAGAAGCCTGTGGGATTGTAACCAAGCTTCTGAGCTTCCATTGCAGTTCTGCGTAGCTCGGCTTCAAATGCTTTCGGGTCCGCAATGCTTGGAGCCGCTTTCTTGGCTGCTACATCGATTTGCGATACAATGGTCTGTAAATCAAAGATTTTGTTACGATCATTGGACAAGAGGTCGCGAGCAATTGTTGCGATTTCTGCTTGATCCTGTTTTCCGAATCTCAATTTTCCAAATGCCGGTAGAAAAATGCTGTTGCCAATGTGTCGCACGAAGCAGAGCGTCTCGCTCGCAAGCATTGGAGAAGGTACCTGATATATTGAGGTGTATTTCGCTTTGTCTGAAGAGAGATCAAATTCAATCAGATATTCGCCACTGCGAAAGGCATTGCCCCACCCTTGGTAGCAGTCATAATCCCTTGGCACCCACCCAGCGTTCTTTGCCTGCTCTTCTTCGTTTCTCCCATCCTCATCAATGTCATCACTCCACAGCAGTACGCGAACTGAATTCCAGGCGGGATGGTTTGGCGCAGCACGAAAGGCAGAAAGCAAATTCCGGTTCAATGGAACACCTGGCGGTGCCGAGCGTGATCGCCGTCGCCAAACTACCTCGGCACGTTTGATGGCAGCTTCATCAATCTCGTACGCGTTTTCGGGACTTGCCTGATTGTCGAACCAATCTTCAATTTCCTTGATCAGGTTGCGGTCCGAAACCTGAATGTTTGCCTCTGACCATCCAGTGAGATTAGTCCCTTCCACGGCCAGACCATTGGTTGAGGCGTTGGATGAGCCGATGCACGCCTTCTCGGGAGTCCAATAAACTTTTGCGTGGAGCCTTGGGTTTGAGAGCAAATTTCCTTGGCCGACGACAGCGAGGAGTTTTCGCAATTCCGCAGGGTTGCAGGCACCTGAATCCAGATTGCACACAATTTTCAAATCGAGATCAGGTCTATCCAAACCTAGCAACTCGACTGCGCCATCACCCCAAAAGGCGACGGAGAGTCGCGCTTTTTTCGTGGCAACCAACATGGCCTGAATTTTGGCCAACGCCTCAACTTCGTTCAGAAATATCATTCTGGGAATCCCCGCATACCTTGCCTATTGCCAGATTGTAAGTGACTGAGAAAACATCAGATTTTCCAGCAGTATGAAATTGAATTTACTATCTTCGCGTTGTGATTGCTGATCAATACAAGATGGTCTCGGGTATTGCTTAGAGATATACCGCCTAGCTATGTTGGCAGCGCAAACTGTCTTGGGGGGGCAAAAATGGCGGCGGAAGAAAGTTACAAGCTAAAAGCGGATGTTGCGATCCGCGACACTCTGTTAAGATTTGAGTGCCAACCCATTCTATTCGTTGGCAGTGGAATCGCAATGCGTTACTTCGGTGCACCGACTTGGCACAATCTTTTAAGAGCCATGTTTGAGAAAACTCCCGAAGGCATTGAAGGATACGAGTACAATCGTCAGAAGTACGGCGATGATCCCGTCGCGATCGGCACTGCACTAGCGGACACTGTATTTGAATGGGCCTGGAGAGATGGGAGGAATAAATTCCCGTCTGAAATGTTTACTAATGGCGCTGGAAAGGATACTTTTTTAAAGTACATGGTCTGCCAACATTTGACCAATTTATTATCCGAGGCAGGTCCACTGGAATCACCTTTGCAGGAAGAAGTTTCTGCTCTCGCAGAGATCAAGCCGCATGCGGTGATCACAACGAATTACGATCAGTTCTTGGAAAAAGTCCTTGATGGGTATGAGCCAATTACCGGCCAAACAATTATACGGTATAATACTAATAGTTTTGGTGAAATTTTCCATATCCATGGGGATGTCTCTGACCCAAGCTCTCTGGTACTTACAGATAAAGATTACGAGGAGTGGCGTGATAAGAAAAAGTATGTATCTGCAAAGTTGTTGACCTATTTTGCGGAGCATCCGGTTTTTATACTTGGGTACGGCTTGGGTGATGACAATGTTAAGGCAATTCTTCGCGACATCGGTGAGCTAGTCGCTGATGAAACGGGTCTAATTGACAACGTTTTTCAAGTGATTTGGCATCAGGATCCTATTGCGACGCAACCACCTGAGCAGGCAGTGTTTGATGTCGACGGTCAAGAATTTCGCACTCAGGCAATTCATACGAACGACCTCCTATGGGTTTTCAAAGCCTTGAAGAGTCAATCAGCACTAACGTCAATTAATCCGAAGTTGGTTCGCGCATTGGCGGCTCGAACTATGCGTTTGATTCGCCATGATATACCTTCGGGTAGTGTTGCTGTGGACTATGATGTTCTGGAGCGCGTTGCAGCTGACGGCGATGAATTGCCAAAACTCCTTGGAATCACTGCGGTCGAAAATGCAAATCAATCCCACCCATTTACACTCAGTCAAGTTGCCAAGCGAGTGGGGCTCCCAAATTGGCAAGCTGTTAACAAGATTATTAATGAGATAAAAGATAGCAAAGGAATTGATTTGAGATCTACGGATAACCGGTATCACTGTAAAATAAAAACTGGAACCAAAGATACAAGTATAACGAGAAAATGGTCTCACGAGGCTGTTTCACTTTTTGAAAAATATGATAAAGTTGGTGATGTAGATCTAAATTTGTAAATTTTATTGATGGGTATCACTTGGTATTTAGATCTGGCGGATCCTTCACCCCACCACCAAATGCGCAATCACCGCATCGAGCAGGTCTTCCCGTTCCGCCGCTGTCATGCCGAGCAGTTCGCGGCGGGCGTAGCGGACTTCGCGGGCGTGGCGGGCGGGTTTGTCGCGTAGGCCGAGCTGGTGAACAGTGGCGACCGAGGCGACCATTCCGGCAAAGCCGATCCATGCGTCGTGGTCTGACTGCCCGGCCTGCATCGCGCGGCCGATCTTGCGGAACATCGCCCGCTGCTTGACAGTGCGGCGGTTGCGGATGCGGCCCGCGCCCTTGTTCTGGTCCGCCGGATCGACGCGCAGCCATTTGATCACTCTGTCATATTCGAACGTGCGGATGCCGCCTGCCTCGATATCGTAGCCGGTGAAGACCGGGCCCTGTTTCTCCCAGCTTTTCATCATGACCAGGCGGGGCGGGCCGCTGCCCCCGGCGGGGTAGAGGAATTTGACAGCGAAATTGCCCATGACCGGTTCGGGCGGGGCCTTGCGTGGGGCGAAGCGGGTGCTGTCCGGATTCTTCTGCGCGCGGATACGGTCGCGGTTCTGGCGGCGCATGGTGGTGGCGACGCGGCGGAACAGACTGCGCCGGGCAGGCGGTTCCAGCGATTTGAGCATTCCGCCGACGAACCGTTCCAGTTCGGCCAGGTCGCCCTGTTCGACAGTCGCCACGGCTATGGGTCCGGATGGCCGACCAGGTATTCCGCCGCGTCGCCGCCCGGTGCCCAGATCTGGCGCAGCAAGGTCAGGGGATCGAAGGTGACTTCCCCGATTGGCGGTTCGTCACGCACGGTCATCGCGTGGCTGCCGTCTGGCTGGCGCAGGACGTCCACTGCCTCTGTCAGGGGCAGGCGCATTTCGACATCGACCGCCTGATTGTCCAGCAGATCGACATCGAACGCGATGGCCGAAACCCCGGTATCGTGATTGAGGATCAGCTCCGCCTGGTTGGCGCGCAGCCACAGCAGCACGGGGAGAAACACCTGTTCCGGTTCGCCACGATAGTCCAGCAATGTCAGGTGCAGGGTATAGCGGATTTCGAAGCCGAGATTTTTGCCGTGGCGATGGGCCAGTGTGCCCTGGGTAACGTAAATCGTCAGCGCATCGGGATCGCGCGCCAGTTCGGGCAGGGCGGCGGTCAGGAACTGGCGAAGGGAATCGGGCTTGTTCATCGGCTCAATCCCACAGCTGGATCAGATCGCGCACCGGCACTTGCGGGCGCGTGACCGCAGGCAAGAGCACCTGTTGCCCTTCGCGCAGGAACGCGCCTTGATCGGCCAGGCCGGGGTTCAGTTCCAATGCCTGTTCGACGACCTTTTCCGTTTGCCCCAGCACGCGCCAGCACAAGGCATCCAGCGTTTCATCCTGCAGGGCACTGGCGGGGTAAGTCGCGGTCATCAGATCAGTTCCACCGCCGTGCGCCCCTTGCCCAGAATGGCCCGGATGGCGTGCATGGCATTGCGGCGGTGATCGTCGGCCCGCTGATCGAAATCGCCGCTGGCGGACTGGCCCTGGCCGGTGGCGGAGACATCGCGGTGGGTTTCGATCAGGTCGGCCGTGGCATTGCCGTAAACGGCCCGCTGCCAGAGCAGGACCAGTCGCCGTTCGGTGCCGATCTGGGCGCCGGGCACAGCGGCAAGGCTGGCGTGGCCGGCCCCTTCCTGTGACGCGCGCCACGGGCCGAGATCGGTTTCCACGGTCATGACAGCGCCCAGCAGGGCATCCCTGATGCGATTGTCAGGGATCAGCGTGCCGCCGATGCGCTGGGAATCGCGAAAGTGATTGAGATCGATGTCCGGCCAGAACGGCCCGCAGGCCAGCACCGCGCCGGGCGGCGTGGCCGGAGCGGCGGGGGAGGAAACGAAGCCGGTCATTGTTTCATCCTTTCGCTGTGGCGGTTGCGGGCTGGATCTGGTTGATGAAACGGAACGGGGGGTGGGGACCGGGATCATGGGGGAAAGGCAAAGGCCCGGCCCCGATCCCGTTCCGCCCCCCGGCGCCGGGGCGCGAGCTGGTTATTGGGGTGGCTGTTCGTCCTGCGTGGCGGGATCGGGCGGGGCGTGTTTGTTCAGCCATGCGGTCAGCCGTTCGATTTCCTTCACCACGCCGATTTTCGGTTCCAGTTCGATCGCGCGGCGAAATTGCACCAGCGCCGCCTTGCGCGATGCATGGGCCGCGCCTGCGGGCGTGGTTTCGGGATCATCATCGGCCACGGCGGCGGCGCGCTGCAATTGCTGGCCCTGCGCCTTGGCCAGTTTGGCCCGCACGATATCGGGCATGTCGCTGGTGGCGGTCAGCTGGTCGGCGCGTTGCAGCACCGCCAGCGGGAAATCCCGGTCCATCTTCGCGGCGGTCAGCCCGGCCTCTGCCGCTTCCTCCGCAATCAGCGTGGCGGGCGTGCGCTGAAACCGTTCGGGCAGGCGCAGGCCGAACCGCAGGACGTGTTCGGCAATGTCGAGCGCGCGATCGTAATCCGCGATGTCGAACCGCCAGATCATCATGTTGACCAGCACTTCATCCTGCACCGCCCTGCCGCTGTCGATCGCGGCGGCCAGCGTGGCATCCACGTGCGGGCTGAAACGGTCGATCATCTCGCGCTTGGCGGCGATCTTGCCTTCGGTGGACTGGATATCCTTCAGCCGCCGCATGTCCTCGCCCAGCGCGGCCAGCAGCAATTCGTATTCGGTCGCTTCCGCGCCGGTATCGGGCCGTTCCGGGGCAATCCCGGCGGAACTGGCGGATTCGATGGCAATCCGGGCGAGAGTGGCTTGCTTGAAACGGGCGGCGGGGCTCTGGCGCATGGCGTTGGTCCTGATGGAGCGGATGGGTGGGGGGAGAGGCGAACCCCTCCCCCGGCGGGGCGGCGGTTATTCGGCGTATTCGACGTTTTCGATCAGGCAGGCGAAATCGTAATCCTCGATCGGATAGGCATCGTTGGAGGATTCGAAGTTCTCCACCCGATTCTTTTTCGGGTTGTCGATCACGGTGCGGCGGCGTTTGCCCTCCTGTTCGTAGATCGACAGGTTTTCGTGGCTGGAAATGAAGATCGTGCCGGTGGGGAAGGCATAGGGCCGTTCCGCCGGAAGCCCGCCCAGGCGCTTGGTCGCCATGATCGTGTCGCGCGCCAGCTGTTCGGTCGGATCGCGATCTTCGTTGATCAGCGGGAAATACTTGTCCTTCAGCAGATCGCGCGAAACGAATGCGGTCAACTGCGTATCGTCCTGCGCCCACACGGGCAGCAATTCGTTGATCGCATCCCACACCAGCGCATCCAGCGTGGCGTAATCGCCGCCGGGGCCATAAGTGACCTTGCCGCTGGCCGCGGTGCTTTCGGTCATGACCTGGGCGGGGCGATCCTCCCGCAGTTTCTGCAGCCAGCCCTTGTTGACATCCTGCAGCTTCGGATTGGCGACGCGGTTGGTGGTGGCGGCGGCGGACGTGCCGTTGAAGCCGATCATCACATGGGCGCGGCGTTGCGACGATACCAGCAGGCGCTGGATACGCTGTTCGAAATCCTTGAACTTCGCCCACTGGTCCAGTTTTCCGTAAGTCAGGTGGGTGTCGTAATCGGTCTGGAACAGCTGGAAGCCATGGGCGGACAGCGTGCTGGGATCGGTGGTCTTGCGTTCGGCTTCACCGGACGTGTCCGTGCGGCTCGCGATGGGCTGGCCGATATCCATGCCGAGCGTTTCGCCCAGCATTTCAGGGACGGAGCGGACATTGATCCGGCCAAGGAAGCTGGAGGGGTCTTCCTGTTTCAGATCGATCAGGACCTGTTGAATGGACGGATCGACAGTGAACTGTTCGGTGGCCGACTGTACCCCGTTCAGTTCGGCCACCTGGCCGAGATAGTCGTGAAAGAGTTCGCGGGTTTCGTTACGCATTTTGAGCTCCGGTCAATGGGGCGAGCGGCGGCAGGTCTGGTAGGGTGGTCAGTAAGTCGCGCGGATGCGGTCGCCGCCGCCGGTGCCGGTGGGGCGGGCGCGGTAGGTGCCGGGCGTGGTCTTTTCGATATCGCCCTTCAGCGTGGCGAAATCTTCGGCCAGTTTGCCCACGCGGGCTTCCGTCCGGGCATTGGCGGCAGTGAAGGCAGTGGCCAGTCTGTCCATCCCTTCGGCCATGGTCGCGGCGAAGGCGGCCAGATCTGGCTGCGCCGGATCGGCGGCAGGCGGGGTGACAGGCTGGGCCGGTGCGGTCTGTTCCTGTTTTGCCGGAGCGGCGAAGCCTTCGAAGAACTTGCGCATGGCGGAAAATGCGCCGGTCACTTCGCTGTCGGCAGGGCCCTGATCTTCGAATTCGACGCTGAACGCATCGGAAATGGCAATCAGGTTATCCTTGCGCGCATCGTCGCGGGTGCTGAATTTCAGGATTTCGGTGCCGAGGCTGGCCGGGCTGTCAGTCAACGCGATGCCGACCAGGTATGCCTTGCCGGTCCCGGCAAAATTGGGATTGATCTCGACGCTGGAAAACACCTTCTGATCGGCCTTGGTCAGATCGCGGGCCTGATCGTTCACGTCGAAACTGGCGTAAAGGGCGAGGCGGCGTTGTTCCTTGCCGCCGATCTTGAGCGTGACGTCCTCTGCCTTCACAGCGTCGATCGAGCCATAGGCATTGAAGGGCGGTGCGGGCGAATAGCCGCGCAAATGCTCGCAATTGATGCGCGCGGTGTAGGTCACACGATCATAGGTTGCGGCCATCTGTTCGATATGGGCGCGTTCGATCTTGCGGCCATCGACAGTGTCGCCTTCGACGGCAACGCGGAAGAACTTGGTCTTTGCCATGAGTGGCGGCTCCTGCGGTCAGGTTCGGGTGAGCGTGTGAGGCCCATTCGCCCCTGATCGGGCCGTTTCGGCAACGCCTGCCATTTGTGATGCGCAGCACCACAAATCCGCGCGCGGGATGCGCGATGCGCACGCGCGCATGGTCGCACGGCCATGGCCGCCGTCAATTCCCAATGCCCGCCTGTGCCGCCGACCATCCCCTACGATGCGCGGCGGGTGGCGCGTGCCTATTACTGGCGGGGCTGGGGCGTGACGGAAATCGCCGCCGAGCTGAACCTGTCGGCCAACACGGTCGCCAGCTGGAAGACCCGCGACAAATGGGATGACGACCCGGTGATCCGCCGGATCGAAGACAGTTGCGAAATGCGGCTGAACCAGTTGATCTTCAAAGAGAAGAAGACCGGCACCGATTTCAAGGAAATGGATGCCATCGCCCGCCTGATCGAGCGTGCGGCCCGTGTGCGCCGGTACGAGGAACCGGGCGGCCACGAAGGCGACCTGAACGAAAAGGTGGCCAACCGCAACGCGGGCGAGCGGAAGAAGAAGCCCAAGAACCTCATCACGCATGAGGAATATTTGAAGCTGAAGGACGCCTTCCTGGGCGGCCTGTTCGGCTATCAGGAACTGTGGTGGGAAAACGTCAGCCGCCGCACGCGGATGTTGCTGAAATCGCGCCAGATCGGTGCGACATACTATTTCGCGCGTGAAGCGGTCATCCGCGCATTCGAAACCGGCAACAACCAGATCTTCATTTCCGCAAGCCGGGCGCAGGCGAACATATTCCGCCAGTACATCGTGGAGTTCGTCTTTTCGGTGCTGGGCCGCCAGCTGACCGGCGACCCGATGGTGATCAGCCGGGAAGGGGAGGATGGGGAGGCGCTGGAGCCCGTCACTTTCTATTTCCTCGGCACCAATTACCGCACGGCGCAGGGCTATCACGGCGATGTCTATATCGACGAATGCTTCTGGATTTTCGGGTTCGAGCAGATCAACAAGGTCGCCAGCGCGATCAGCACGCAGAAGCGTTACCACAAGACCTATTTTTCCACCCCCAGCACGATTGCGCATGAAGCCCATCCGATGTGGACGGGGGAGCGGTTCAACAAGCGCCGGGCCAAGGAAAACCGCGTCCAGATCGACACGTCGCATGCCGCGATCGCGGCGGGGATGCTGGGCGCGGACGGGATCTGGCGCCATACCGTCACGATCGAAGACGCGATTGCGCTGGGTTTCGACCTGGTCGATCTGGACGAATTGCGCCTGGAATACGCGGTCGACGAATTTGAAAACCTGTTCCTGTGCCAGTTCGTCGATGACAGCAAATCCAGCTTCCCGCTGGCGCTGTTGCGCCCGTGCATGGTCGACAGCTGGGACGTGTGGGACGATTTCCAGCCATATGCGCTGCGCCCGTTTGGCGATGGCGAAGTGTGGATCGGCTACGATCCCGCCGAAAGCGAGGATGGCGACAATGCCAGCTGCGTTGTGGTGGCCCCGCCGACAGGGCCGGGCGGCAAGTTCCGCGTGCTGGAAAAGTTCCAGTGGAAGGGCAAGGATTACGAGGCGCAGGCCGCCGAAATCCGCAAGCTGACCCGCAAGTACCGCGTCACCGAAATTGCCATTGACGGCACCGGCATGGGCAGCGCGGTGCATCAGCTGGTCAAGAAGTGGTTCCCGCTGGCGCGGCGGATCGATTATTCGCCGCTGGTCAAGACGCAGATGGTTCTGAAGGCGAAGAACGTCTTCGAAAAGCGGCGCATCCAGTTCGATGCCGGGTGGAAGGATCTGGCCGCCGCGCTGATGTCGATCCACCCCCAACTGACCAAGGGCCAGACCCAACTGACTTATGTGGCGCGGCGCAGCGCCGAAACCGGCCATGGCGATTTGGCTTGGGCGCTGCTGCACGCGCTGTTCTGCGAACCGATGGACGCCACCGATGGGGCTGGCGCGCAAAAATCCCGTGTGGAGATCAACCGATGACAGACCAGGACAGGCAGGCGGACGATGCGGGCAAGCTGGACGGCAAAGTGACGGCGTTCGCGCTGGACGACGCGGTGAGCGTGATGGATCGCCGCGAACTGCTGGGCTATACCGAATGCTGGTGGAACGGGCGGTGGTATGAACCGCCGATCAAGCCGATCCACCTTTCCAAGATGCTGCAGGCATCGGCCCATCACGGCAGTGCGATCCGCGTGAAGCGCAACCTGCTGGTCAAGCATTTCATTCCCCACCCGCAATTCAGCCGCGACGATTTTGCCAAATTCGCGCTGGATTTTCTGGTGATGGGCAATGCCTATCTGGAAAACGTGCCCAACATTGCCGGACGCACCGCGCAGCTGAAGCACAGCCTGGCGATCAACACCCGGCGCGGGCGGGGCGGCACATACTGGTTTGTCGAAAAGTACCAGGACCCGCACCGGTACGAGGCGGGGCGGGTGTTTCACCTGGTGGAGCATGACACGTCCCAGGAACTGTATGGCAAGCCGGAATACCTGGCCGCGATGCAGAGCCTGCTGCTGAACGAAAACGCCACCCTGTTCCGCCGCCGCTATTACCTGAACGGGGCGCATGCGGGCTTCGTCTTCTATTTTTCGGAGACCACTGTCAGCGACGAGGATGTGGACACGATCCGCCAGGCGATGCGCGACGCGCGGGGCAAGGGCAATTTCCGCAATATCTTCATTCACGCGCCGGGCGGGAAAAAGGACGGGGTGCAGATCATCCCGATCAGCGAAGTCGCCGCCAAGGACGAATTTCTGAACATCAAGAACGTGACGCGTGACGATGTGCTGGCCGCCCACCGCGTGCCGCCCCAGCTGCTGGGCGTGATCCCGCAGAACAATGGCGGCTTTGGCGACGTGCGGACGGCCAACGATGTGTTCTTCGTCAACGAGATCGAACCGCTGATGCTGCGCCTGACCGAAGTCAACGCATGGCTGGGCCGCGAAGTGGTGCAGTTCAGCGAATACCAACACAGCGCAGCCCCGGTGGCTGCGTGAGAATTAGTTATGCTCAGCTTCCCATTTTTGGCAATCTTCGGTGTTTACTGTGATTACTTTTGTGCCATTGGTGATTTCAAATTGTCCGTCGCTGAATTTATTTTCAGCTACATGCCAAATGATGCCTGACCCATGGTCAGTTAAAGATTCATCGCTATATTTCACAATAACTTTTTCGTCAGAATGGCTTCTGGCGTAAGTTGAATATCCATTTAATGTCTTTATGACATCTCCATATCCAATTAGAGACATATATTATATTCCTTTTTTGGGCTTTGTATTTTTCAATACTTTGAAATGGAGATTGCAAGTGGGGGGCGGCCTTTGAAAAGCAAGGCCTACTACTGCAATAAATTGAAAAATTTTGGTCAATAGCTCGCTGTGCTACCAAGCCAATGTTGATTTGTCGGTTCGATCGACAGCGGACGGAGGTAGGGGACGCACAGTGCCCTTGCCTCGGCCGGATCGCCATTGAGCCATTGCGCCTGCACATCGGGTGGCAGGATGACTGGCATGCGATTGTGGACGGCGGCCATTTGTTCTGACGGTTCGGTGATGACCATCGAATAGACCGGGCCCCATTCGTTACTGTCGCGCCAGATCCCTGCGCAGCAGAAGATCTCCGAGTCGGGCAAGGTGATCCATGTGCGGGTCTTGCCGCCCACAGGCCCTTCGGCTTCGGCAAAGGCTGTCATGGGGATCAGGCAGCGGCGGTGCTGGAAACTGGCGCGCCAGAAGCCGCTGTCGAGCTTGTCGGAGCGGGTGTTGTTGACTGGCCTGGGCTTGAGTGGCTGGCCGTGCTTGCCTTTGAGGGAGAGGGGGAAACCCCATGCCATTGTGCGCAGGTGCCCTTCGGCCACGACCAGGCCGGGATAGCCGGGATAAACGAATTCTCCCGCATTGCTGCCCGCACTGTCGTCCGTGGCGCTGAACAGGCGCGCCACCTCTGTGCTGGACTTGCTCATCCGGTAGAGGTTGCACATGCCCCGCAGGCTGCTACCGCAGGGCGGGGGTGTCAATTCCTGATCGCTATTTGCCCAGATCGATCGAATAGCCGGTTGGTCCTGCAGGGCCCGCCTGACCATTGCCGCCACCAAATGCATTGCGGCCCATGGGGCCGAGATCGCCGCCCTGGCCACCTTCGAGCTTGAAGTCAGGCAGGCCGACTACATTGTTTGCCAGGAACTGGAACACGCCGCCCTCTCCGCCGGGGGCGCCCCCACCACCGCCGCCGCCAGCGATGGTGCGACCGTTTCCGTTAACGCCAGGGGAACCGTTCGGACCCTTCAGGCCGCTCAGATCGATAACGCCGCCGTTAAAGTTGAGAGTGCCCATAACGCGGAGATAGACAAGGCCACCATTTATGTATGCGCCCATGCTGTTGCCGCCATCACCGCCGCGATTATCGAAGTAACCGTCGCCACCCACGAAATCCCGAGCCGGATGGCCAGGGCCTGCGCTGGTTACTGCGGCACCGCCGCCGCCGCCTCCACCACCGCCATAGCCAGGGCCTCCGCGTGCCCCCGCGCCTCCGGCATTGCTGGCAAGCGATCCGCCGCGACCGCCATAGCCGCCGGTCATCACGCTGAATTGATGGGAGAGGGCCGCGCCGTCCGGAGCAGTGGCTTCGATGGTCTCGTTGCCGTAGCGCATGCCTTGGTAGCGCAACGTTCCGGCGATGTTGGCATCACCTTCGACGTGTAAAATGAGCCATGAGATTGACCGCTGGACAACATTGAGAGTGCCGGTGGGCTCAATGACCAGTCGGGAAAGCTGGTGTGTTCGTGGCAAAATGGTTTTTGTTTCGCCGCCTCTCACTATCAGTTCCGGTCGAACGTCCATGGCTCAAGACAATCCTGAAAGTTGAGTACGACTTCTATTTGCACTGTTCGAACTTGTATAGCCCAGCCAAGCATTAGTGTGCGGGAATCAACGGCTCCGGTGAGAGGGAGAACTATAGACTGGGGAGAGCGTGCCGTCCGCCAATTCAACATTGGGGAAGGCGCGGACGAACCGCTCCGCAATGGCGGTGTCGCGGAAGTAGATCGCGGTGGCGTGAGTGCCCAGGCCGGAAATGGAATGTTGGGCGTATTGGCCGGGGCCCGCCTCAACCAACAGCCAGATCTGGATGTCGCGCAGGACAGTGCCGAGCCCGTTGGGGGGGATGGCCAGCTTGACCCTGACTGGGAAGGCCAGTTCGTCCATTTGTTTCTGTGGGGTGCTGCGGCGAATCATCAGTCGGAACATATAGTGAACGAATGACCTGATCAACGATGCGGCGATCCCCTTGCACCAGACCCCGCGCGCCGCGCTCTGCTCCCCCCCTCGCCTGCGCACTTCCTATGTCGGTTTTCGTGCAGTTGCCGACTTCTCGTGCAACGGCAGATTGCCTGCATTTATGACCGTCAACGAACAGAGGCGATCCGGTGCGAGTTCGTGCAGCTAGAGCGCATTTTGCACCTTGAATTGATTTGCTTTCTCCACCGCTAGGCAGGGGGGAGGGGGGCGCCCAACCCTACATTTCCTACATCTTCGGATTTTTGCCCCAAGACCCGCAGAAAACTGCGCTTTCTGCGATACATCGACAACACTACATCAACCCTACAAATTTCAGGCCATAACCCTATGTAATTGAAAATATTATATTTTAATTTCGTAAATGTAGGGTTGGGCAACCGCTATCAGGTAGGGGGCGTGTAGGGCAAAAGGCAGGGTGAAAAACTGCAGAATTCCGCCAATGTAGGGCATGTAGGGTTGTTCCAGCACCCCCCCTGTGGCTGGGGCTGCGGGGTGCGGGAATTGCCAGATACGCTTCGCAGTGCACATCTTCATCCTGATCACACGGTTTTCCCGCGATCTCGACCTGAAGCTTGTACGGGATTTGTACGGGGATGTACGGGAACGAAGCGTTTGTTCCTGCATCGTTCTGCATTTTGGCGGGGGCGCCGCCGGTCGGCCAGGCCAAAAAACCCAGTAAATCAAGGGGTTTAATGGTGGGCGCGGCAAGGATTGAACTTGCGACCCCACCCGTGTGAAGGGTGTGCTCTACCACTGAGCTACGCGCCCGCCGGTGGCCATCTTGGGCCGGGCAGGGGCGCGCCTTTGCCATGTGGCCAAGCGATTCACAACCCTCAATCGCGACTTAGCGCACCAAGTATCCTCACAAGTCTGGAATTCACCTGCTGCGAGCCGGCTTGCGGCGACCGTGGGCAGATCAGGCAATAGGCCTCCGCTCCGCGCGAGGTCGTCAGCCGGTCGAGATCCGCGGATAGCTGGCGTGTCAGGTCGGCTTGCTGCGAAGAGAGGAGGGCGACGAGATCCTTGGCCGGGGCCTGTCCGCCAGCCTCGTTGGTTCCCATCAGCGCCTGAAGAAGCGAGTGGTAGGCATCGGGCTTGCTGCCCAGAAATTTCGCGTGCCATTCGCCCTTCTTCAATCCGGCCTTTTGCGCTGTCCAGGCGAGGGCATCGTCAAGTCCGCCGAATTGATCGACCAGACCGATCTGGCGAGCCGGGCCCCCGGCCCAGACACGCCCCTGGGCAATTTCATTCACTTGCTCGGGTGTCTTGCCGCGCGATTTGGAAACGAGCGTCAGGAACTGGGCATAGCCGTTTTCGATGACTCCCTGAATCATGGCCTCGGTTTCAGGTGTCAGCCCCGCTGCCAGATCCGGCTGGCCGGACAGGGGCGTGGTCTTTACGCCATCGGTGGTCACGCCCCATTGCCCCAACGCGTTCTCGAAGGTGGGCACGACGGCAAAAATGCCAATTGAGCCGGTAATGGTTTCAGGTTCGGCAAAAATGCGTTCCGCCGGGGTCGAGACCCAGTAGCCGCCGCTGGCCGCCAGATTGCCCATTGAAACGGCGACAGGGATCTTGCGAGCCTTGTGACGGAGGATTGCGCGGCGGATCTCCTCGGACGCCATGACCGATCCTCCGGGCGAATCCACGCGCACCACCAGTCCGGCCAGATCGTCGTTGAGCGCATCATCCAGCAAGTCGGCAATGCGATCGCCCCCGGCCTGCCCCGGCCCGGCATCGCCATCGACGATCTCACCGGCAATGGTGACTACCCCAATGGCCTTGCCCGATTTGTCGGGCTTGTTCGCGGCCAGCCACGGGGCAAGCTCCGTATAGGCGAAGCTGCCGGGGCCGGGGTTCCAGCTGTCCGGGCCGACAATTTTCGCAACCCGATTGCCGAAGGCGACACGATCCCCGATCTTGTCAACCAGTCCTGCCTGCTTGGCGGCGAGGGCGGAGTTCCCCCGGGCAGCGGCGAGCCATGCGACAGGATCGCCCGTTACCTGTGCCAGATTCGCGGCGGGTCTGGCCTTCTTCACATCGGCTTTCCATTCCTCCCACAAGGCGCCGTAGAGGTTGCTGGCGTCCTCTCGCGCTTCGGGTGACATGCTGCCTCCGATGAAGGGTTCAACGGCCGCCTTGTACGTTCCTACGCGAAAGACATGGGCGTTGACTTTCAACCGGTCGAGCAATCCGCCATAATAGAGGCGGTCTCCGCCTGGCCCCGCGACGACGGCGCCCCCCATCGGATCGACCCACACTTCGCTCGCATGCGCGGCCAGCATCATGCCATCGTCGACATAAGCGTTGGCGAAAGCCAGCACGGGTTTCTTCGCCGCGCGCACCCGGTCCAGCGAAGCGCCTATTTCCGCCAGATGCACTTGCCCGCCACCGACGAAGCGGGAGAGGTCGAGCACAACGGCCTTGATCCGGTCATCCGTTGCGGCCGCGTCGATCGCGCGGACGAGATCGCGAGCCTGATACTCCCCGGCGGGCATTTCCTGCGAAAGCAATACTTGCAGGGGATCGGTCTCCGAGGCTTCCTCGACCACGGATCCGTCCAGATCCAGCAGCAATGCGCCGCCGTGTACCTGGCCGGGGCTGGGCCGGGTGGTGAGTATCGCATAGAGTCCCATGAAGAACAGGATCATGAACAACAGCACCAAGCCGTCCTTGATGCCGACCAGCAGCCGCCAAACCTTGCCCGCGAAACTCATGACCGGGATGCTCCCCTGGGATTCCGTCCAACTCTTAGATGGGCACCTTAGTGGCACACCCGGGTGCTTGCCAGTCGAAAGGCCGGGGGAAACTTTGCCTGAATTACCTTGAGCCTTCCGGCACTCTCCACTATGGGGCCAGCTTTAATGACATCGTCGCCCAACACACCCGCCATGGGCCGTTATCCGGCTGGTGGCCTCGCCTTTCCGCACCGCGGTTTGCTTGGCATTGCCGGGCTGCAGAACCATGAAATCCTTTTCCTTCTGGACGAGGCGGAACAATGGGTGGAATTGAACCGGCGCTCTGCAAAGCATTCGGAAACCCTGGCAGGGCTGACCATAATCAACGCCTTTTTCGAAAATTCGACGCGCACTTTGTTGAGCTTCGAGATTGCCGGCAAGCGGCTGGGCGCTGACGTGGTCAACATGCAGGCGGCGCAGTCCAGCATCAAGAAGGGCGAAACCCTGATCGATACTGGCGTGACGCTCAATGCCATGCGCGCCGATGCGATTGTCATTCGTCATGCGAGTTCGGGGGCCGTTGCTCTGATTGCCGATCAGGTCGCTTGCCCGGTGCTCAATGCCGGGGACGGGCAGCATGAACATCCTACCCAGGCACTGCTGGATGCGCTCACGCTGCGCCATGCCTTGCGTGAACGGGGGCGGAGTGACGAATTCAACGGCCTGATTGTTACGATCTGCGGCGATATCCTGCACAGCCGGGTGGCTCGCTCCAACATTCTCTGCCTCTCTTCGCTGGGGGCAAGAGTGCGAGTTTGTGCCCCGCCGGCGCTGATGCCGGAAGCGATCGACGCGATGGGGGCAGAACCGTATCACGATTTCGAGGCGGCAATGGATGGCGCCGACGCGGTGATGATGCTGCGCTTGCAGAATGAACGGATGCAGGGCCAGTTCATCCCGAGCCCGCGTGAATACCGCCATCTCTATGGACTGACGGCAGAGCGGCTGAACCGTTGCGCTCCCAATGCCCTGGTTATGCACCCCGGCCCGATGAACCGTGGCGTCGAAATCGAAAGCGACATTGCCGACCTCATGGGGACGAGTCTTGTCACGCGACAGGTCGAAATGGGTGTCGCGATCCGCATGGCTTGCCTTGATGTATTGACGCGGCGGGCACGCGGGGTCGACGGTTGGGCGGAAGCAGGGGAGCGCAGCGCATGAAGCAGCAGCGGCCCCTTACCATTACCGCCGGGCGGCTTGTCCTGCCCGGTGAAGTCCGCACCGGTGCCATACGCTGTGTGGACGGACAGATCGTCGGGATAGGCGATGTCACACCGCAGGATGGCGATGATGTCGTTGATGCGGGCGGTAAACTGATTGCCCCAGGCCTTGTCGATCTTGGCGTCTTTGCAGTGGACAAGCCCGCTTTCCATTTCGGCGGGATAACTCGTGCTGCGTTGATGCCTGATCAGGCCCCGCCGCTGGATCATCCTGCCCGCGTGCAGTTTCTCGCCTATAGCGGGAAGCCCGATTTCTGGGTCCATCCGCTGGCGGCCGCTACACGGGGGCTGGAAGGAAGCGAACTGGCGGAACTGGCCCTGATGCTCGATGCGGGCGCGCGCGGTATTGCTACCGGGCGACGCTGGATTGCGGATTCAGGTATCATGCTACGGCTGCTGCGGTATGCGGCAATGCTCGATCTCGCGGTGGTCAGCCACTCCGAAGACGCGGGGCTGGCCGGTAATGCTGTCGCCACTGCCGGAGAAATGGCGACCCGGCTCGGTCTGCCAAGCGCCCCGGCCGAAGCGGAAGCCCTTGCCGTGGCGCGAGACATCGCACTGGCGGAAATTGCCGGTGCCCGCCTGCACCTGAGGCAAGTCACGACAAAGGCTTCGCTCGATCTGGTGCGGGCGGCCAAGCGACGTGGGGTTGCGGTATCTGCTGGGGTGACGCCAGCCCATTTCATGTTGTCGGACTTTGCGATGGCGGAGTTTCGGACTTTCGCCCGGCTTTCGCCGCCCTTGAGACAGGAAAGCGATCGGCGCGCGGTAGTGGAAGCGATTGGAGATGGTACCATCGACGTTATCTCGTCGGGGCACGATCCACGCGGTCCTGAAGACAAACGCTTGCCGTTTGCCGATGCGGAGCCGGGCATGGCGGGGGCAGAGAGCCTGCTTGCCATGGTCCTGTCGCTGGTGCGCGATGACGTAATTGATCTGCCCCGCGCCTTTTCCCTGCTGGCGGGCAAGCCAGGGGAACTTCTGGGCGTTCCTGCAGGCAGCCTCGCGCTGGATCAGGAGGCCGACATTGCCTTGATCGATCCGGAAAAGCCCTGGGTGATTTCCTCTGCCCGGATGGCGGCCAGTGCAGGAAACACGCCTTTCGATGGCCAGCCCGTGCAAGGCAGAGTTACAGCGCTCTTTAAGGGTGGCGTAGCCATAGGCTGATCAAAAAAGGGGCAGTTGATCGACCAACCGCCCCTGTTCTTTGTCAGTTGAAAGTGCCGTTCAGCTGACTGCACCGGGCAAAGGCTTCCCAATCGTATAGGGGATGCATCCCTGGCCCCTGGCTTTGATCCTTGCGCACATTGCGCTGGCCTCAGTTTTACCGAACCCGGCGGCGGAGACCCGCCAGTAGTGCTTGCCGTTCACCACTGCTTCGGTGATCTGCATTCGGTAGTCGCCAAGGCCGGGATTGCGGCGGGCATAGACGTTCCAGGCCTCACGAGCGCTCTGTTTGGAATAGAACGAGCCAAGCTGCACCAGATGATTGCCATTGGCCGATACCGAGGTTTTGGCGCTGGGAGTTGCAGAAGCAATACCGCGACGCGGTGCTGCACTGTAATGCGCGGGCAAGGCCTGAACCATGGGCTTGGAAACAAACCGAACAGTATCGGCAATTATCGCGGCTGGTGTGACGCCCTTGGGGGCGTCTTCGGCAAACGCGGCCTCGAAGCTGTTAGGTGTGCCAGAACTCGGGGCTTCGTAACGAACAAGCGCCATTTCCTGCCGAGCCGACCGCGGTTTGCCGCTAGGCAAAGCGGGCAATTCTTCGGACGTTGCCACACGTTGGGGCTGGCTGACCGGAGCAGCGGCAGGTGTGTCGAGAGCTGCAGTCTGGGCAGCAGACCCTTGTGGCACCGGTGAAGAGCGCAATGCGAGTGCCGCCGGTTGACCGGGATCTTCGTCCGGCATGGGCACATTGAGCAGACCGGCAACGCGCTGTTTGTAGGCGTCGGGGCGCATGCTCATCGCCCACTGACTGATCCTCTCGTCGAGCTTGTCTGCGGAAACATCCTGGGCCGCCATTATGCGAGCCTGCTTCCATTCCCCGGCGAGAGCATAGGCATATGCCAGATTCTGGCGGACCTTGGGGGTGTTCTCACCATTACGCAGCGTATCGGCAAGCACCTTCACGCCACGTTCCGCTTCATCGGCCAGTGCATAGGCCAGCCCGAGGTCGGCAGCGTCGATATCGTCACGCCTGTCATCGAGCACGGCAACGGCGGTGCGGTGCTGGCCAGCGCCGATTTCCGCCAGCGCGAGGCTCAGGGCAGTGCGGGCGGACGTGTCACCCAGCGCAATAGCGTCATTGTATGAGGTGGCGGCTGAATCGAACCGGCCTGCGTTAAGATAGACAGTACCGAGGACGGCCCGATATCTTGCTTCGTTCGGGTTGGACATCACGGCCTGTTCCGCAAGGTCGATCGCCTTGTCGAGGTGGCCCTTTTTCATTGCAACTTCTGCGCGGCTGGCAGAAGCGTCTGCACGTGGTCCGCTCGCCATGGTGCATCCGGCCAGAGCCGTGCTGGCAAGCGCGGTGACGAGGGTCAAACCGATCGTCCGGGCGTGGTTCGCATTACGTTTCATGGCAGGTCCCCCTTGCGGTTCCTAACGAATCAGTGGCGTTTGACCTGAGCCGCGAGCGATTCAATCTCGGGCATGGCGTTGAGCAGGTTGTCGAGCGCTTCGGTCACGATCTGTTGCGCACTACGGTTGCGCACCGTGCAGGCCAGCCGAAGCTTGAGATGGCGGTCGGTATCCAACCGCAGGGTGAAGGCTGCGCGGCGGCCATCGTTCCTTGTGGGACGAGACTTGCGCTTGGCCGCCGGTTTGGTCGTTGCGTCATTCCGTGGTTCAGCAGAAGCTGTTTGCGGGACGGCTGTGACCAGCTTTTGCGCGATTTCTTCGCGCTGGCGGACGACTTGGGGTTTGGGTGATGCATCATGCAGCGGCTGGCCGGAGGCGATGCGCCGCGCATTCTTGGCCAGTTGCTCTGCCGCCAGTTCATCCTCGACCCTGGCTTCGGCTTCGGCGGCCAGATTGATCGGAGAAGGTGTCAGCGGGAGAATGTCTGCATGATGACGATCTTCCTGCGGGTCGCCCATGTCGTTCCAGCCAAGATCATCAAGTTGCTCCGTATCGGCGACCACAGTTCCGAGAGGAACGAAGGGTTGCATCATCGGAGAACGCATCGCGGGTTTTGCGCCACCTTTGCGGGCGAGGAGGCTTCCGTTCAGCGAAGCAAGAGGTTTGGGTTCGCTCATGGCCCCCGTTTCCCTAATCATGACTGGGCGATTCGACGGCCGAAGCCGCCAACGGGCCGGTGAGTGCCCGAAATCATGGAAACGCTGTTGGGCGCGGCGAATACAGTGCGGCGGAAGTTCTTTTCGAGCCGATCGGAAATGTAATTCCAGAGCGCTTCCACTTCACGGGAAGAGCGCCCTTCCGGGGCGACTTCCATTACTGTGCGGCCGTCGATCATCGACGCGGCATAGTCGGTGCGGTGATGCAGGGTAACAGGCGCAACCGTACCATGCTGTGAAAGGGCAACGGCGGCTTCGGACGTGATTCTTGCCTTGGGGGTGGCGGCATTGACGACGAAAATCAGAGGTTTCCCGGCGCGTTCGCACAGGTCGACCGTGGCGCCCACGGCACGCAAGTCGTGCGGGCTCGGACGGGTAGGGACAACAATCAACTCGGCCACGGAGATTACCGATTGGATGGCCATGGTAATGGCCGGAGGCGTGTCGATTACGGCAAGTTTGAAACCCTGCTGGCGCAAAGTGGCGAGGTCGTTGGCGAGTCGTGCCACTGTCGTCTGGGCGAAGGCGGGATATTCGGCCTCCCGCTCGTTCCACCAATCCGCCAGCGACCCTTGTGGATCGATGTCGATCAGGACGACCGGGCCGGCGCCAGCCCTTTGCGCCTGGACCGCCAGGTGACCTGACAGGGTGGTCTTGCCAGACCCTCCCTTCTGTGAAGCCAATGCCAAAACGCGCAAGGCCAAATCCCCCTGAATGCACGACCGGAGGCAATCGTTGCTCCGGCAATCGGGATACGGGATCGCAGATCACCCCTAATTTTAGGTTAATGGCACCGGGTGTATGAGGCTGGGACAGCCCGCCAATGCCACGGTGAATGCAGTGCAATACTTTGCTAACGCCTTGTTCACTATAGCAGCGCCGTTAAGGCTGGATCGAACGGGTCGGAGACCATGGGTTTCATGCGCAAGATTTCTAACATAGCGGTCGCCGTCGCACTGGTGGTTGCCGCGCCTGCGCTTGCCGATGTGAAAGACGGCGTCGATGCGTGGAGCGCTGGTGATTACGCGAAGGCCGTTGCCCAGTGGCAGGAACCTGCCGCGCGCGGGGATGCCGATGCGCAATACAACCTCGCGCAGGCCTATCGGCTTGGACGTGGCGTTCCGCAGAATACGGCCAAAGCGGAAGATCTTTACGCCAAGGCCGCAGCGGGAGGGCATCCTTTGGCAGCGGACAACTATGGCTTGATGCTGTTCCAGCAGGGGCGGCGCGCCGAAGCGATCCCCTATTTGCGGAATGCCGTGGATCGTGGTGATCCACGTGCCGAATATCTGCTGGGGGTCGCTCATTTCAATGGCGATTATGTTGAGCGGGATTGGGTGCGGGCTTACGCTTTGGTTACCTTGGCCCACGGGCAGGGGCTGCCACAGGCCGCGTTCGCTCTTTCGCAGATGGATAAGAATATTCCGCTGAACCAGCGGCAGGAAGCCGCAACGCTTGTTACACAGATGCGGGAGCGTGCCGACGCCACACGTGCCCAGCAGCTCGCATCAGCCGATCTTGGCCAAGGCGAGTCCAAAGCTCAGGTCATGCCGGACCCGGTGCCAGACGCAAAAGGCGAGGCGAGAACGCCTAAGCCTATTGCCAGCATCCCGATTGACCCATCGGTTGCCGCTGCACATGCGGCGGTGGCCGAAGCGGTGCGTGTGACCGGAACGGAAAGTCCGGCAGATGCAGGGGCCGACTTCGCACGGCCTCATGCGGTTGGCAGCACTGGGCCTGCGCCATCTCCGGCGTCTGTGCCGCAGCCTGTCGCGACAACGAGATCGCCCGCGAACCGACCGGTGACGATGCCGGCCTCCACAGCGGCGAAAGGGCCGTGGAAAGTGCAGCTTGGTGCCTTTTCCATCGCTGACAATGCGGAACGTCTGTGGCGACAACTGGGTGGCAAAGGTGTGCTGGCCGGCAAGGACAAGCTGATGGTTCCGGCGGGACGGCTGACAAAGCTTCTGGCCGGGGGTTTCGCCACGCGGAACGATGCCGACGCAGCCTGTGCCGCGCTCAAAAGCGGGGGACAGGCCTGCATCGTGACCCGCTGATCCCGCAGTGGAGCAAGAAACGGGCGGTGATCGTGTGTACACGGGGACGCGCCCGGGGGCGGGCCGTGATCGTCTGGTTACGCTCGATTTTATCCGCGGGGTAGCTGTCCTCGGCATCCTGTATGCCAACATTGTGGGCTATTCCGAGCCTATGCTGGCTGCGGCGTGGCCAGGTGCGCTCAGCGTTCCGATGGATACCGGCGACAGGATTGCCTGGGCAGTGCAACTCATGGCTATCGATGGCAAGATGCGGGGGCTGTTCGCATTGCTTTTCGGGGCAAGTCTTGCGCTGTTTACGGATGCCAAGGGCGGAGAGCTGCAGGTGCGCCGTCTGGTATGGCTCGGTGTGTTCGGGCTTGCGCACTATTTCCTGCTGTTTCGGGGAGACATTCTGTTCTCCTATGCCGTCTGCGGACTGCTCGTTGTCGCCATTGGAGCTCATAGGCTCGGCGCATCGGCTGCGCTGGCGGTGGGCATTGTCCTTTACCTTCTGGGGGCAGCTTTTTCCGTTGTGCCATATTTGGCGGACTTGCCTGGCGAGAAAGTCGCCTTGCTCTCTTGCCCAGACATGGCGCAGTGCCTCTCGGCGGCGGAGCCCGAAAGCTACTGGTCGCAAGTGTCCAGCGCACTCACACGGGCGGAAGACGAAGCCAATGTCATGCGTGGGTCCTGGCTTGGGATTGTCGCCTATAACCTCACACACCATGGTTCAGGCCCCTTCTGGGGGGCATACTTCGCTTTGTTCGAGAGCTTTCCAGCTATGCTGCTCGGTATCGGTTTCTATCGGGCAGGGATATTCGCCAAACAGGATCGGCAGGCGGGCGCCAAGCCGCGTCGCCTGCTGCTTTGGTCGATCGTCGGTATCGTTACTGGTAGTGCATTGAGCTGGCCATTTATTGCATGGCTGATGCGGACGAATGATCCGTTATACCTGACATTCTTCGTTCTGCTCGGTCCGGCCCAGGTTGCCCGTCTGCCTGTGATCCTGGGCCTCGCGGGTGTGTTGGCGTGGCTGGCGCCCAGAGTGGCAGATGGTTGGCTGGGGCGGCGTTTCACTGCCGCCGGGCGGATGGCTTTCAGCAATTACATCGGCACTTCGCTGATTATGGCCATTGTCTTTCAGGGCTGGGGGTTTGGATTGTTCGGGACGTTTGGCCGACTGGACATGATGGTGCCCGTCCTGCTGGGGTGGGCTGTCATGCTTGCCTGGTCATATCCATGGCTGAAGAGGTTTGAATATGGACCGCTCGAATGGTGCTGGCGGTGCCTGACATATGGCAGATGGTTTTCCGTCCGACGCGTTACGTAATTTGCTCTTGTTAATGCAACCTATTCGCATTAGATTGATGGAGAAACGAGTCACGGGAGTGATGCCATGTACATCTGTATATGCAATGCGATCCGGGAATGCGAACTGCGCACGGCGGCTCGCCGCTGCGGGGGTGATGCGCAAAGTGTCTATGCGATGCTCGGAAAAGTGCCCGATTGTCGCACGTGTCTGGATGATGCGGATGCCATTCTTGAGGAAGAGCGCCAATTCGCTAGTTGCACAGTCTAGGGTTTATAATTCTGATAAACATTCGCAACATATAGGAAAACCTAGACTTTTCTGATCTTGCCCTTGTCACTCCTGCGGTGGAAGCGCATAATGCGTGCGTTCTTCCCCATTCGACGAGGCAGCTATGAAGGGCGATCCCAAGGTCATCGAATTTCTCAATAAGGCGCTGACCAACGAGCTTACCGCCATCAACCAGTATTGGCTGCATTATCGTACGCTGAATCACTGGGGCGTCAAAAAGCTTGCCGAATACGAACGGCACGAATCAATCGACGAGATGAAACATGCCGATGCGCTGGCGGAGCGTATTCTGTTTCTTGACGGGCTGCCCAACTTCCAGGCGATCAACAAGCTCAAGGTCGGGGAGACGGTGGAAGAGATTCTCAAGGCCGATCTGGCACTTGAAATGGAGGCACTCCCGCTCTTGCGCGACGCGATCGAGTATAGCGAGAAGGTACGCGACTATGTCAGCCGCGAAATCTTCGAACGCATTCTCGAAAGCGAGGAGGATCACGTGGATTTCCTCGAAACGCAGTTCGATATGATCGAGCGAATGGGATTACAGAATTACGTTCAGTTGCAGAGTGAGCCTGCTGGCGAAGACTGACGCCAGTAGGTCTGCCCAATAGCTCTGCAATGATATCGTTGGAGGAAAGCGGGACCACGCTTTCAGAACTCCTTTAGATATTCCAATTATCGCTTGTGCCATGAAACGTATGGCTCTTTTCCCCTTGCTCATGCTGGTTGCAGCATGTGGAGAAGATGCGGGCGACTTGCTCGCAAAGGCGCAGAGTGACTTTGCGGCCCACGATTATCGGTCCGCCCGTCTCAATTTGATCGCGGCGTTGAAGCAGGACCCGGGCAATCGCGATATGCAATTGCTTCAGGCAAGAACGCTCTTGGCACTCGGAGACGGGGATGGCGCGGGGGCACTGCTGGAGCGATTGAAAGCAGCCGATGCCTCTCGACCGGAATTGGTTGAATTGTCGGCCGAAGCAGCTCTTTTACGAGTAGCGCCTGACAAGGCGTTGAACCTGCTCGGTGATCTGAAGACTCCGGAGGCGGAGAGACTAAGGGCGCTTGCTGCCTTGCAGAGCGATGATATCAACAGCGCGGAAACACACTTTGCGAACGCAGTTGCCAGTGGCGATAATGCACGGGCATTTGCAGATTATGCCCGCTTGCGCCTGCTGCAGGGGAACAGGACGGCGGCGAATGATCTGATAACCCGGGCTGAGCATATTGCGCCCCAGGGGCTCGATACATTGCTGATCCGCGCGAGATACGCGCAACAAGCGGGTGATTTGCAAAAGGCATTGGGTCGTTACTCTCAAGCGGCACGGCTTTATCCATCAAATCTCGCGGCACTGCTGGGGGAGGCTGAGGTTCGTGCGGATCTCGGCCAGCTTGATCAGCTCGATTCTCTGCTCGCGCAGGTAGGTGAGCGTGGGGGGCAAGGTCTCGAAGTCGACTACCTGAAAGCGCGGCTCGCGTTGGCCCGCAAAAAATGGGCGGACGTTCGGAAAATCGTCCAGCCGCTCGAAGCTCGGATTCCGAAACTGCATCCAATCAGGATGACTTATGCGGAAGCACTGCTCGAACTCGGCCAATATCAACTTGCGGCTGCGCAAATCCAGCCGATCGTTCAAAGTGCGCCGAACAATCGCCTGGCGGTGAAATTGCTGGCGCAGGCGCAATTGGCCGCTGGCGATGCACAGGCTGCTCTGGCCACTTATCGACCGATTGCCGAAAGTTCGGAGGCGCGGCCCGAGGAATTGGTCCTGATGGCCCGAATCGCCAAGGCAGCAAAAGATCCGAATGCGTCCCGTTATGCAGCGCGGGCGGCCACTTCGGCGCCAGAAACTCTGGGCAGGGATCTGGCGGAGGCCGACGCTGCAATGCGTGCGAAGGATTGGGCGCGCGCGGTGACTGCCTATGACCGAATTTTGGCGGTTACCGATGGGCGCAATGCGATTGTTCTGAATAACATGGCTTACGCGCAGCTCATGCTCGGCAACGACGCAAAGGCGTTGGACTATGCCGAACGGGCCTTGAAACTTGCACCAGACAATTCATCGGTGCTCGATACTGCGGGCTGGACACTGTTCAAGATCGGCAAGGATCCGGCGAGAGCAAAAGAGTTTCTCCGCCGTGCGGCGGAAATGGCGCCGAACAACGCAACCATTCAGGAACACTATGCCCTTGCGTCGGGCAGGCCTCGCTAGAAAATCAGAGTGCGGCTTTGGCGTACTGGCGCCGCCGACGCAGCAGCCCGATTGCTACCAAGCCCACGCCCATAAGGCCCAGTACGCCCGGTTCCGGTACTTCAGTGCCACCCGATGAACTGCTTGAAGACGAAGTCGTGTTGGTGCCGTAACCACTGGCTGAGGTAACGTTGCCCGCACCGTCGACTGATTGATAGCGCACGTAAAAATCACCCAGGGTCAGCGATGAAACTGGGTCGCCGAAGCTCAGAGTGAAGCTGCCTGTACCCGTCTGTCCATCGGTCAGACCGCCATTGCCTCCACCGCTGCAAGCACCCGTGTCCGCATCTTTGAAGCAGACATCGATGTCCCCGATCTTGTTGGGGTAGCTTGAGTTAAGAGTGGTGTAACTGAAGGCTCCCGTCGATGTCGCGCCGACGATGTCGGGATTGGTGTTGAAACCGAACGAGGAAATGCGAGAATCAACCGGATCAGAGGTCGTATTAGCGACAGAATAGTCGAAGAAATATTGATCGCCCGAGATACCGGTGAGAGTGAAGGTTGTTGACGCGGTCAGGCCATCAACTTCCGTCGATCCCGAAAAGCCGTTGTAGTCAAACGTGTAGGATTGTCCGATCGAACTGGAATCGAGGACGATTGTGTCGGCGAGTGCAGGCATACTGATCATCGCAAAGCTCGCGGCTGCGGCGCTCAACAATATGGATTTGCGGTTCAGCTTCATCATGCCCTCCACCAAAGTTAACGAGAGGAGAAGCAAATGATGTGCCAATGGCGAAAATCCCTTATCTGTCGTGGTTAATGACAGATTGGCGGTTCGATTTTGTAAAATTTGGCGACACATGGGCAAGACACCGAAAAAGCATTGTTACGCGGTGCCCTACAATGCCTGCCCTGCGGCGGAACCGCTCGCCCAGGCCCATTGGAAGTTGTATCCGCCGAGCCAGCCCGTGACGTCGACGGCCTCTCCAATAAAATAAAGGCCGGGGACCTTTTTTGCTTCCATGGTCTTGGATGAAAGCTCGGCTGTATTGACCCCGCCAGCAGTCACTTCGGCTTTTGCAAAACCTTCCGTCCCGTTGGGTAACAGACGCCAGCCGGCCAGGCGTTTGCCTGCATCGCCAAGCCGGGCATCGGAAACGCCTGCCAATGGGTCTGCCAAGTTGAGACGGTCATTGAGGGCGGAAGCAAGACGGTCGGGGAGGTGGTCTCGCAGCAAATTCTTGAGACTGGCCTTGGGCTTGGCTCTCTTTGCATCGATGAGCCAATCGGGAGAGTGTTCGGGGAGGAAATCGATTTCCACTTCTTTCCCGTGCGTCCAGTAGGACGAGATTTGCAGGATTGCCGGACCGGACAGCCCGCGATGAGTGAACAGTGCGGCTTCGCGAAAGGTAGTTGTCCCACACCGTGCAATGACTTCCGTGGAAACGCCAGCCAGGTCTCTAAACAACGCTTCGCGGGCATCGAGGGTCAACGGGACAAGGGCAGGGCGTGGCTGTATGACTTTCAGCCCGAATTGTCGCGCGACGTCATATGCGAAACCGGTGGCTCCCATCTTGGGAATGGAGGGGCCGCCAGTTGCAATTACCAGGGCGGGAGCCTGGGCAGCGAAATTTGCGGTGGCAACACGGAACTTCCCATCCACGTGAGAGAGGTCGCGGACCGTTTCTCTACATGCAATCTGAACATTGTTGCTGCATTCGTTAAGCAGCATTTCGACAATTTGCCGCGCGCTCCCGTCACAGAACAACTGCCCCAGGGTCTTTTCATGCCATGCAATCCCGTGGCTTTGCACCAGTGCGAGAAAATCCTGCGGAGTGAAGCGGCTCAGAGCGGATTTTGCAAAATGGGGGTTATCGGAAAGGTAGCACTCGGGGGCTGTGTAAAGGTTGGTGAAATTGCAGCGTCCGCCCCCCGAAATGAGGATCTTCTTGCCCGGCCACTCGCCATGCTCGAGGACAAGGACATCCAGGCCGAGCTTGCCCGCCGTGGCAGCGCACATCAGGCCGGCGGCACCGGCACCGACGACGATCGCGTCATAATCGCGAGGATTTGCAGCCATGGGCGCTTGCCCCGTCAATCCTTGGCGTATGGGTTTTTTGCACTACGCAAGGTTAGCCGCACCGGGACCGAATCGAAGCCGAGTTCGCGGCGAATCCCATTCACCAGATAGCGACGATAACTCTCCGGCAATGCATCGAGCCGAGATCCGAACACCACGAAGCTAGGCGGGCGGGTCTTGATCTGCGTAATGTAACGCATCTTGATACGCTTGCCGCCAGGCGCAGGCGGAGGATTGGCTTCCAGAGCATCGTCGAACCAGCGGTTAAGTGCTGCGGTCGGGACACGCTTGCTCCATGTCTCTCGCAAATCAAAGGCCGCCTGCAACATGGTGTCGAGGCCCTTGCCCGTTCGTGCGGACACGGAAAAGACAGGTACTCCGCGAATCTGGGCAAGTCCGTCGTCGAGAGCGGCACGAATACCGTTGAAGAGAGCGGAAGGTTCTGCGGCAACGTCCCATTTGTTGATGGCGATGATCAACGCCCGGCCTTCCTGAAGCACGAGGTCCGCGATCTTCAGATCCTGATGCTCCAGCCCCTTGGTCGCATCGAGCAGGAGAACGACGACTTCCGCAAAGTCCACTGCGCGACGCGCATCTGCAACGGACAACCGCTCCAGCTTTTCAGTTACGCGGGCTTTCTTGCGCATGCCCGCCGTATCGATCAGGCGGACATCGCGCGTTTCGCCCGTTTTGGGGTTGGTCCACTGCCAGTCCACTGCAATCGAATCGCGCGTGATGCCTGCCTCGGGCCCAGTCAGCAGGCGATCCTCGCCCAGCAGCCGGTTGATCAGAGTCGACTTTCCGGCATTGGGGCGCCCGACAATTGCCAGTTTGAGCGGGCCGGCGGGTGCATCTTCTTCATCGAGAGCCGTTGCGTCAGTCTCGTTCTCAGCTTCTTCCTGGTCGCCAATCAGAGGCAACAGGGCCTCAAACAGATCGCCCATCCCTTCACCGTGTTCGGCCGAGACGGGAACGGGATCTCCCATACCCAAAGCATAGGCTTCCAGCAGACCGGTCTGCCCGGCCTTGCCCTCGGCCTTGTTGGCCAGAACCACGACTGGAACGTCCTGGCTGCGAAGCCAGCGGGCGATTTCTTCATCGAGAGGGGTGAGCCCGGCGCGCGCGTCGATGACGAACAGGGCAACATCCGCGCCCTGGAGCGAGACTTCGGTCTGCGCGCGCATCCGGCCAGGAAGGGTATCGGGGTCTTCATCTTCCCATCCGGCCGTATCGACCAGAGTGAAGTCCAGACCGAGCAAGGTGACATCGCCGAAACGGCGGTCGCGAGTCACCCCGGGCTGGTCATCGACCAGCGCGAGTTTCTTGCCGACCAGCCTGTTGAACAGAGTCGACTTGCCGACATTGGGACGACCGATAATGATGACCTGAGGGCGGTTCATGACGGCGCACTGACCGTTCCCGTGCCTTTTGGCAAGGGCTGGCCGCTCTGGATCGCCATGTTGGCGCGTTGAAAGGGTCAGTCCGCCTTGGCGATCGGGGGATTGTCACCCAGATCTTCGTACCAGGCTTCTACCGGGCCGTTGAGCTTGAGGAGCAGGGGTTGGCCTTTGCGGTCCATGGTCCTGCCTGCCTGAACTTTCACCCAGCCTTCGGAAATGCAATATTCGTCCACATTCGTGCGGACCACGCCCTTGAAGCGGATGCCAACGCCACGCTGCAGTTTGTCCGCATCGAAATGAGGATTTGCGGGATTGATGGCCAGACGGTCAGGCGGAGTGTCCGCAGCAGAAGGGCTGCTGGAAGGCTCAGGGGCGCTGTTCTGTTCGCTGTCGCTCATGCCGAGCCCTTAATGCGCCGCGTCGTAGCACGCAACAGCCACATTTGGCGTGCAACACCGCCTCTTGTGCTTGCCCTTTTGCGCGTCCCCCGATAAGGGCGCAGCCTTTCCCTTCCGGACGGTATTCCACCAAGCCGGAAAATCGTCGGGCCGCGGGCGTGGCGGAACTGGTAGACGCGCTGGATTTAGGTTCCAGTATCGTAAGATGTGGGGGTTCGAGTCCCTTCGCCCGCACCAGTCCGACTTCAGGCCTCAGGCCCGGCGCGTTGAGGATTTGAGAAGGCACGAACCAGAATGCAGATCGTCGAAACCACCAATGAAGGCCTGAAGCGCGGCTATAGCGTCACGATTTCCGCGAAGGATATTTCCGCGCGGATCGAGAACGAGGTGAAAAAGATTGCCCCTCAGGTGCGGATGCCGGGCTTCCGCCCTGGCAAGGTCCCGGCCAACCTCGTGAAGAAGATGCATGGTGCGGCGCTGCATTCCGATGCGCTCAACGCGACTGTGCAGGAATCGGTCGATTCGCTGCTGCGCGAAAAGGAACTTCGTCCGGCGATTCGCCCCGACGTGCGGCTGGCCGACGATTATGCGGAAGGCAAGGATGCCGAACTGACGGTGGAACTGGAAATCCTTCCCGCGATCGAAGTGCCTGCCGTCGAAGGCCTGAAGCTCGAACGCCTGACTGTGTCGATAAGCGATGAAAAGGTCGATGAAGCCTTGGCCGAACTGGCCAAGAACCAGAAGAGCTTCAAGGATGCCCCGAAGACTCGCAAGGCTGCGGAAGGTGATCAGCTGATCATCGATTTCGTCGGCAAGGTCGATGGAGAGGTATTCGAAGGCGGCTCAGCTGAAAATCAGCCACTGGAAATTGGCGCGGGCCGCTTCATTCCGGGTTTCGAGGAACAGCTTGCGGGTGTGAAAACCGGTGAGGAAAAGACTATCACCGTTACGTTCCCGGAAGACTATCCGGCCACGCATCTCGCGGGCAAGGAAGCATCCTTCGACGTCACTGTGCAGCAGGTCAAGGTTCCGGGCGAAACCACGGTCGATGAAGATTTCGCCAAGTCGCTTGGTCTTGAAGGTCTGGATCAGCTCAAGGGGTTGCTGCGTGGCCAGCTGGAGCAGGAAACCAACGGCCTGACCCGCACCCAGATGAAGCGCCAGTTGCTCGATCAGCTTGCCGGCGCTCATGATTTCGCGGTTCCGCCCTCCATGGTGGAAGCGGAATTCAACCAGATCTGGGCCCAGCTTCAGCAGGAAGCAGCCAAGGAAGAAGATCCGGAAGCCGCGCTGAAGGAAATCGAGGACGAAAAGGACGATTATCGCGCGATTGCCGAGCGTCGCGTGCGTCTGGGGTTGCTGTTGTCGGAAATCGGCCAGGCAAACGGCGTGGCCGTGACCGATCAGGAAATGCAGATGCTGGTGATGCAGGCTGCACAGCAGTATCGACCGGAAGACCGTCAGCGTTTCATGGATTTCGTTCGCCAGGATCCGATGGCTGCCGCGCAGCTGCGGGCCCCGCTGTATGAAGACAAGGTCGTCGATTTCCTGTTCGATAAGGCCGAAGTCACCGAACGCGAAGTGACGCGTGAGGAACTGGAAGCCGCGATCGAAGCGGAAGAGGGTGCTGCGGAAGCCAAGCCAGCGGCGAAGAAGCCGGCTGCGAAAAAGGCTCCGGCCAAAAAAGCTCCTGCCAAGAAAGAAGAAGCTGCCCCGGCTGAGGACAAACCGGCCGCGAAGAAGGCTCCGGCCAAGAAAGCTCCGGCGAAGAAGCCTGCCGCTGCTGCCAAGGCAGAAGAAGCCAAGCCGGTCGCGAAGAAGGCTCCTGCGAAGAAACCGGCCGCGAAGAAGGCCCCGGCAAAGAAGCCTGCCGCCAAGACTGAATAGGGCATCGTCCCGGCTTGGGGCGGACTGCATACTTGAGAGGGGGCGGGCACATGCTTCGCCCCTTTTCTGTTGGTGAAGGGTTAATCCCCTTGAACATCGGATGCAGGCACGCGACATAGGCATGCACAATCACAAGAGGACTTCCATGATCGATCTGTTCGGTAATTCCGGTGAAACTTATGGTACGCAAGGCCAGTTCACCCGCGATCCCGTGACTGGCGCGCTGGTGCCCGTGGTGGTCGAGCAGACCAGCCGGGGTGAGCGTAGCTTCGATATCTTCAGCCGGTTGCTGCGTGAACGGATCGTATTCGTCACAGCGGAGGTGGAAGACCACATGGCGTCGTTGATCGTCGCCCAGTTGCTGTTTCTCGAAAGTGAGAATCCGTCCAAGCCTATCAGCATGTATATCAATTCGCCGGGGGGTGTCGTGACGGCAGGGCTCGCGATTCATGATACGATGCAATACATCAAGCCTCGTGTTTCCACGGTTTGCGTAGGTCAGGCCTGCTCGATGGGCAGTTTCCTTTTGGCCGCTGGCGAGCCGGGTATGCGTATTGCTTTGCCCAATGCGCGCATCATGATTCACCAACCTTCTGGTGGTGCGCGGGGCATGGCTTCGGACATTGAGATTCAGGCACGGGAAATCCTGCGCCTGCGTAAGCGTCTGAACGAATATTATGTGAAATATACGGGCAAGACGCTGAAAGAAATCGAGGATGCGGTTGACCGGGATACTTGGCTCGACGCAGACGAAGCGATGAAATTCGGCTTGGTCGATAAAGTTTTCGAAACGCGCCCGGATGGGGACGAAGCAGCCGGAGAGAGCGGATCGGGCGGCGCACCGGAGTGACGGGTGATACGCCGAGGTTCCGGCCGCGATGGTTGGCCGGGCCCCGGATATCGAAGGATTCCAATAACCTTGCCATTTCAGCCAAGAGCAAGTTTTGCCATGGTAAGGTGCGGATTGATTATGACCGTCGTGTGACTAGACTGGCACAGGCGAATCCCCGCATCGTGCGGGGCGGGATTAGAATATGACCAAACTGAGCGGATCGGACAGCAAGAGTACCCTGTACTGCAGCTTTTGCGGCAAATCGCAGCATGAGGTGCGCAAGCTGATTGCCGGGCCGACAGTATTCATCTGCGATGAATGCGTCGAATTGTGCAACGACATCATCCGGGAGGAAACCAAGGCGGGCCTCGCGGGCAAGAAAGACGGCGACGTTCCTACGCCGCACGAGATCTTTCACACGCTGAATGACTATGTGATCGGTCAGGATCGTGCAAAGCGGGTGCTTTCCGTCGCGGTGCACAACCATTACAAGCGGCTCAAGCATTCCGGAAAGTCTGGAGATGTTGAGCTTGCGAAGTCGAACATTCTGCTGGTCGGCCCGACCGGGTCTGGCAAGACTTTGCTTGCCCAGACTCTCGCCCGCACTTTCGATGTTCCGTTCACAATGGCGGATGCGACGACACTCACCGAGGCGGGCTATGTGGGTGAGGATGTGGAAAACATCATCCTCAAACTGCTGCAATCCTCTGACTACAATGTCGACAAGGCGCAGCATGGCATCGTCTATATCGATGAAATCGACAAGATTACGCGCAAGGCGGAGAACCCTTCGATCACGCGTGACGTATCGGGTGAAGGTGTCCAGCAGGCGCTGCTCAAGCTGATGGAAGGTACTACGGCCAGCGTCCCTCCCCAGGGTGGGCGCAAGCATCCGCAGCAGGAATTCCTGCAGGTGGATACGACCAATATCCTGTTTATTTGCGGTGGCGCATTTGCAGGTCTGGAGAAGGTCATTGCCGATCGTCTGCAGAAGCGTTCGATTGGATTTGGAGCGCACGTTGCCGATCCGGACAAGCGCCGGGTTGGTGAATTGCTGGAGAAATGCGAACCCGAAGATCTGCTGAAGTTCGGCCTTATCCCTGAGTTCGTCGGGCGCCTGCCGGTGATCGCGACGCTCAACGATCTGGATGTGGCTGCACTTGTCCAGATTCTCCGGGAGCCGAAGAACGCACTGATCAAGCAGTATCAGAAGCTGTTCGAGCTTGAGGATGTGGAACTGACTTTCACTGACGACGCGCTCGAAACCATTGCCGAAAAGGCGATTGCGCGTAAGACCGGCGCGCGTGGCTTGAGGTCTATCGTCGAAGGCATCCTGCTGGATACGATGTTCGATCTGCCCAGCCTTGAAGGGGTGAGCGAGGTCGTGGTCGACAAGGAAGTGGTGGAAGGCCGCAAGGAACCTGTTCAGGTTCTGGGCAAGAAGAAGGAGGCGGCGGCCTGATAGGGGCCGCTCCTCTACCGCTCTTCTTTCGCTGTCGAGCCGCTTAGGGCTGGCTCGTTTCGTGAATTAGACGGTTTCACCGTTTTCAAGCACGCATCCGGCGTTGCTTAGTGTTTCCACCTGAATTGTCGCATGCCCGATATTGAAGCGGTGATCGAGCTCGTGTGCGATGTCGTGCAGGAAGGCGTCTCCTGGATAGCCACCAGGCATGACGAGATGAGCTGTGAACGCGGTTTCGGTCGTACTCATTGGCCAGATATGGAAGTCGTGGACTGCTTCGACACCTGGAAGACCTGTCAGGTAGGCGCGCACTTCGCTTTCGTCGATCCCCTCCGGCACGGCGAGGAGGCCCATTTTTACGCTGTCTTTCAGCAGTGACCAGGTGCTCCAGGCGATAACCGCAACGATGACGAGGCCGGTAACCGGGTCAATCCAGACCTGTCCGGTCAGCAGGATCAGCAACCCGGCCACGACAACACCGAGCGATACCAGCGCATCGGCTGCCATGTGGAGGAAGGCCCCCCGGATATTGAGGTCATGCTTGCGGCCCCGCATGAAGAGCAGCGCAGTCGCAGTGTTGATGATGACGCCAATTCCGGCCACGATCATCATCGTCTTGCCTTCCACGGCGGCAGGAATGATGAAACGGCGTAAGGTCTCGATCAGGATGGCGCCGATTGCCACCAACAGCAAGCCTGCATTGGTAAGTGCAGCCAGGATCGAGCTTGATTTGAAGCCATATGTGAAGCGGGCCGAGGCGGGGCGTTTCGCCATGATAGCGGCGCCCCATGCGATCAGCAGGGCCAGAACGTCCGACAGATTGTGCCCTGCATCTGCAATCAGAGCCATGGAACCGGACAGGTACCCGGCAAGCGCTTCGACTACGACGAAGGCCGTGTTCAGCCCTATGCCCAGTGCAAAAGCACGGCCGAAGCTGGCCGGGGCATGGCTATGGCCGTGAGAACCATGTTGGTGTGTGTGAGAGTGACCCGCGCTCATGGCCCTACTCGTACACACAGGTGTCGAGCCCGTCACGTCTGACTGAACCGATCCGTGCGGCAATGGTATTGCCATACCGCCGGGTAAACCCGCCTGGGTTCAAAACGGCACGTTCCTTGGGCAGTGGCAGGACAGCTGCGATGCGCGCAGCCTCACTGCGAGAGAGGCGAGCGGCAGAGTGCTTGTAATAACGTTGTGCACCCGCTTCCACGCCGTAGGTAGCAATGCCGGTCTCCGCGACATTAAGATAGACTTCCATGATGCGGCGCTTGCCCCAGACGCTTTCGATGAGGACAGTGAACCAGGCCTCCAGCCCCTTGCGAAAATAGCCGCCACCTTGCCACAGGAAGACATTCTTGGCCGTCTGCTGGCTGATCGTTGATCCTCCCCGAATGCGGCCGCCGCGGGCATTGCGCTCCATTGCTTTTTCGATGGCTTCGCGATCAAAACCGTTATGCGAACAGAACTTCCCGTCTTCAGCCGCGATCACGGCATCGACCATGTTACGATCAATTCGGCTTAGCGGTGTCCAGTCCTTGGTGACGCCGCCATTCGCCAAATCGAAGGCGTCATCCATCAGCATCGTGGCCGTGAAGGGCACGGGAACCCACTTGAACAGCAATACCAGCGCTACGCTGACAGTGAGGAACCAGACGATGATTCGCGCAAGAATGCGAAGAAGTTGGCCAACCATGAGGGGGGATTACAGGCCCACAGGCGCTAGCGCAACGAGACGCCATCAAGTCAAATGCTATCGAGACAGGGCTCCAGCATCACAAGTTTGAAATCAGGTCGATCCGCTGGGTGAAGCGTATGTTGCTCGAACTCGAGGCGGCCCTGCAGGGGATGTGTGAATATGCGCAGTCCACCTTCGCGAGAGGATACGGATTGCGTGTTCCATGCTTCGCGAAAGAGTGCGCTCCGGGCTGAAAGCCATTCGACCACTGCCTGCGTGCGCGGATCGGTCGGATTGCGACCGAAGTCGGCTCTGAACTCTGCCAGTATCCGCCGTGCCCGGTGTTCCCAGTCGGGCAGCAGGGTGCGCGCCTGCGGTGCGGTGAAGACATATCGCAGCAGATTTCGATCCGTGGCGGTCTCTTCCAGACTGACGAATAATGCCCGTGCAGCTTCGTTCCAGGTGCAGATGTTCCATGCTGGATCGAGGCCGTATGCGGGGTGGGGCACGGCCTGGACGAATGCCGTGACCGAGGCAGGGGCATCATCATCAAGCGCGGAAAAAGGATTATCGGGATCGTGGTGTCCTGCCAGTTCGAAAAGATATGCGCGCTCTGCAACCGTGAGTTGCAGAGCCTTGGCCAGACGGGACAGCGTATCTGCCGATGGGCGGACTTCGCGTCCCTGCTCGATCCATGCGCACCAGGTGACGCCAATTCCTGCGCGAGCGGCCACTTCTTCCCGGCGGAGGCCCGGGGTACGCCGACGGCGTCCGGCTTCATCGGGGCGCAAGGCTTCTCGACGGGCACGCACAAAGGCACCTAATAGACGACGTTGCTCAACGCTTTGCATAATAGACATTATAATAGGATAATTTTGTACATTGTAACAGGTTAAATTTTGGCGACTATCCGGTGGATCAGGAGGTAATTATGAACACATCCCATGATTCCGTCGTGCAGCGGCAATTCGGCCCGCAAGCACAAGCCTATGTGGAAAGCAGTGTGCATGCCGCAGGGGCAGATCTCGATTGGATCGAGCAATATGTCAGCCAGTTGAGTCCGACTCATGCGCTCGATCTGGGTTGCGGCGGTGGCCATGTGGCCTATCGCCTCGCCCGGCATGCAGAGCGAGTGATTGCCAGCGATTTGTCTGCCGACATGGTTGGCGCTGTTCTGGAAACGGCTGCCGACAAAGGTCTGGCGAATATCGAAGGGCAAGTGGCGTCCGCTGCGGATTTGCCCTTTGCCGACAACACATTCGATTGCGTCGTCTGCCGTTTTTCAGCCCATCACTGGCGCGATTTCGTGGGCGGATTAACGGAGGCTCGTCGTGTGTTGAAACAGGACGGCGTAGCCTTGTTCATTGATGTCGCTGCTCCGGAGAATGCGTTGGCCGATACGCACTTGCAGGCTATCGAATTGCTGCGGGACCCTTCGCATGTCAGGGATTATCGCCCAAGCGAATGGAGCAGTGCACTTGCCTTAGCCGGGTTTGAAATCAAATCGCTGCGGCGTTGGAAACTGCGCATGGACTTCGAGCCCTGGATCGCCCGAATGCGAACCCCTGACGCGCACGTCGCGGCCATTCGTTCGCTTCAGGAGGCTGCCGCGGAAGAATTGCGCCAGTACTTCACGATCGAACAGGATGGATCCTTCGTGCTCGATACGACCGGAATTGAAGCGATGTAGACGGGGACCTCGATGCCTCTCCCCGGCATGCCGGGGAGAGGCATCGTGTGGTAGGTCAGCCCGCTGTCGGAGTCTGGATCAGCCTTTCGCCAGCGATACGCATCATTGCCTTTTGCAGCTTCTCGAATGCGCGGACCTCAATCTGCCGGATGCGTTCACGTGAGACATCGTAAACCTGGCTCAGTTCTTCCAGCGTTTGCGGATTTTCCGTCAGCCGGCGTTCCGTCAGAATATGACGTTCACGCTCGTTGAGGCTTTCCATTGCCTCCACCAGCATTTCGTGATGCAGTTCGGCTTCTTCGGCCTCCGCTACGGTTTCATCCTGCAGCGGACGGTCATCGGTCAGCCAGTCCTGCCATTGCCCGGCACCTTCTTCACCCTGGCGCATGGACACGTTGAGCGAGGAATCCCCGCCCATCAGCATGCGCCGGTTCATGTTGACGACTTCCTGTTCCGGCACGCCCAGATCCTGGGCGATCTTCTTCACATCGTCAGGGTGAAGGTCGGTATCCTCGTAAGCATCGAGATTCTTTTTCATCCGGCGCAGATTGAAGAACAGCTTTTTCTGCGCGGCGGTTGTGCCCATCTTCACGAGTGACCAACTGCGAAGAATGAACTCCTGCATCGAGGCCTTGATCCACCACATCGCATATGTTGCGAGGCGGAAACCCCTGTCGGGTTCGAACTTCTTGACGCCCTGCATCAACCCGACGTTCCCTTCGGAAATCAGGTCGGACACGGGCAAGCCATAGCCGCGATATCCCATGGCGATTTTCGCCACGAGTCGCAGATGACTGGTCACCAGTTGTGCGGCGGCTTCGGGATCTTCATGTTCCTGATAACGCTTGGCGAGCATATATTCCTGCTCGGCCGTCAGCACCGGGAACTTCTTGATCTCGGCCAGATAACGATTGAGGCTTTGCTCACCCGAAAGGGCGGGCACGCTGCTCAGGCTTGGTTTCTTTTCACTCACTTCGATCTACACCCTTTTCGTGTCGACCGCTTTTGCAGGACCCCTACCGGGCATCCTGCGACTGCGGCCACAATGGTACGGGGAACTTGCTATTTTCTTATCACAAACACCGTAAAATTGCCAGAAGTTCCCGCATGTCGGACGGCATTTCGCTACGGAATCGGAGGGTTTCACCACTAATTGGGTGGGTGAATCCCAAAGTTGCCGCATGCAGTGCCTGTCGGGCGAAGGAAAGGCGGGAAAGGACCGGCCTGATTCGGGAATTTGCGCGACCATATAACGGGTCCCCCAATAGCGCATGGCCGATTGACGCCATGTGAACGCGCACCTGATGGGTACGCCCCGTCTCTAGCCGACATTCGACAAGACTGGCTGCCGGGGCATGTGGAGGGAGCGTTTCCAGCAGGCTGTAGTGGGTAACCGCATGTTTCCCCCGGGCTGCCGCGTCATCCAGTACCGCCATCTTCTTGCGGTTTGCCGCAGATCTCCCGATTCTGCCGGAAACTACACCCGATTGCGGCACAGGGACGCCGTTGACGATGGCAAAGTAAGTCCGTTCGATCGAATGGTCAGCAAACTGCCTGGCCAGCCCTTCGTGTGCTGCATCGCTTTTTGCGACGACCAGAAGTCCGGAGGTGTCTTTATCGATCCGGTGGACGATGCCGGGGCGTGCGACACCGCCGATGCCGGAAAGGCTGCCGTCGCAGTGATGCAGCAGGGCATTGACCAGCGTCCCGTCAGGATTGCCGGCTGCGGGGTGGACAACGAGGCCTGCGGGTTTGTCTACCACAATCAGATGTGCGTCTTCGAACACCACGTTGAGGGGGATGTCCTGCGGTTTGGCTTCTGCTTCTGCCGCTGGCGGAACTTCGATAGCGAACTGTGCCCCCTCCAGGGACTTGGCGGATGCGTTGGTAATGGGCCTGCCATCGAGTGTAACATGGCCGCTGGCGAGCAGGGCTTTGATCCGTTCTCTGGATAACTCGGTGGCGTCGGCAAGCGCCTTGTCGAGACGAATGCCCCCTTCGCCGAGAATACCCTCAATCAAATTCTTTCGCCCCATGCTACGAATGTGGGCATGACTGTCGCGGTAACAAGAGACGCCCTGGCTCGTTTGTACGAAGAAGCGGCAAAAGCCGCACCTGAAGAGGCTTGCGGGCTGCTGCTGGCTGATGATGGCCGGATTGTGCAGATAAGGCCGGCGGCGAATGTCGCACAGGATCGGCGCATCAGGTTTGAAATCGACCCGCGTGTGCTGATCGAGGCGTTTCGTGCTGAGCGGGAAGGGCAGCTCCAAATAGCAGGATACTACCATTCGCACCCTCAAGGCACGCCGGAACCTTCACCGTGCGATCAGGAACAGGCGTCTGCCGATGGCAGGATCTGGGCGATTATCGGGCCGGCGGAGGTACGCTTCTGGCGCGACGAGAAAGAGGGTTTCTCGTCGCTTCCCTATGTGGTCGTGGAAGCGTAAGGAGCAGAGCCCGGTTTGACGGCTTCGCTTGGCCGCGCAAATACAAAACTTTGCCGCTCAAGGGAGAGGGCACTGTTCCGGGATCAGATTTTCTCCCTATAACAGCGCCGACTTCATCAAAGTTTGCAGGAAAGTGTCCCGAAAGCTGAATATGTCCAATTCTTCCGTTGATCTCGCCAGTCTGCTTTGCTCGCGCCTCTGCCACGATCTGCTCAGTCCCGTAGGTGCTCTGGTTAACGGACTGGAGCTGCTGGCGGACGAAAAGGATCCCGAAATGCGGCAGCGCTGTTTCGAGTTGCTCGAACAAAGCGCGCGCACTTCGACCGACAAGCTCAAATTCTTTCGCCTGGCCTTCGGGGCGGCGGGCGGATTTGGGGAGAGTGTGGCGGCTGAAGAAGTCCGGAGCCTTGTCGATGCCCTTGTCGCAGCGAACGACCGTATCTCCGTAACCTGGGTGCTAGGCGTCGCCGAAATGTCCAAGCCGGCAGCAAAAGTACTGCTCAATTTCGCCCAGATCGCGATCGATGCGCTGGTGCGGGGCGGGGAAATCGACATAGCGGCGGAAGTTCGCGGCGGGACAAGCGAGCTCGCTGTACGCGCGATGGGGCCGAAGATCGCCTTCGACGAGGCAATCGGGCGGGCGCTCGATGGCTCAATGCCGGAGGAAGAGCTGACCAGCCGGACAGCAGCGGCCCACATGCTGCATGTGCTGGCGCAGGAATCGGGCGGTGGCCTGCAGTACGCCGTTACCGGGGAAGCGCTTGTGATGGGGGCCGTCCTGCCGGAAGGATGACAGGCTATGGATGAGCTGGTGCAGCGCGAGCAACCCTCGCCAAATTGGAATGAGCGCCAGCTCCCTGTTTCCATGGTCGTGCTTCATTACACAGGCATGCAGACCGCCGATGAAGCTCTGGCCCGCATGTGTGACCCGGCAGCCGAGGTTTCCGCGCACTACATGATTGAGGAGAACGGCACTGTCATCCGGCTTGTCGATGATGCCAAACGCGCGTGGCATGCCGGACGTTCCTATTGGCGGGGTGTCACTGACGTTAATTCCGCCAGCATAGGAATCGAGCTGGTCAATCCCGGGCATGAGTGGGGGTATCGCCCGTTCACAGCGGCGCAAATGGAATCACTTTTGCCGTTATTGGGCCGGATAGTGCGTCAGTATGATATCCCGAGAGCCAACGTTGTCGGGCATTCCGACATTGCGCCCGCGCGCAAGGAAGATCCGGGCGAGTTGTTCGATTGGGAGCATCTTGCCCGATTGCGGCTGGCATTGGACACGCCGAAGATCAGCCTTGGGACACCGTTTCCCAATGACGGAGCCTTTCTTCTGGGTTTGGAGCGCTTTGGCTACGACATTTCCGATGGCCGGGCGGCTGTTGCGGCGTTCCAGCGGCGCTGGCGGCCTTCGCGGATTGACGGAGTGATAGACGGAGAATGCGGTGCGATCCTGTTCGCCCTGCTTCTCGAACGTGACCGTGGTAACGCGAGATAGGGTTTCCCTCTGCGGTGCGCGCCATGCTAGAGGCTCAAACGCCAGGGGGCCGGGCAGCCGCGTCGAAACATTGTTTTGCCGAGGAAAGTCCGGGCTCCACGAAACAAGGGTGGCGGGTAACGCCCGCCGGGTGTCCGGTCCAGGCCGGGCATTCAGGGAAAGTGCCACAGAGAGCATACCGCTAACCGGGGAAACCCGGCAGCAAGGGTGAAAGGGTGCGGTAAGAGCGCACCGCGCGACTGGCAACAGGAGCGGCACGGCAAACCCCACCCGGAGCAAGGCCGAATAGGGGTGGCGAGCTGGCAACGGCAGGGGCGTTTCGCTCTGAGTCACCCGGGTTGGCTGCTGGAGCCTTGCGGTAACGCAAGGCCTAGAGGAATGGCTGCCATCGCGGATACGGTCCTACATGGGATACCGTCTGTGATACAGAACCCGGCTTACAGGCCCCCTGGCATTCTTCACCTGGGTAATTTGGCCTCGCCGGTATCGCTCAGGTAATCGCTTCGCAGGTTTCCGTCACGATTTCATGATTGTGCGTGACCGCTTGAATGAAGCGTCGCGTCGAACCTTCGAGCACCAATGCTGTCAGCTTCCCGTAGCAATAGGCGCCCGTGTCGATACCAATGCGGTTGGAACGCAGCTGCACCTGGTGGCGAATCGTGTGGCCATGGACGATCACATGCGAATGTGGCTCCTCGTAAGAGAGGAAAGGCTCACGGATCCAGCGCAACGATTGGGGCTTTTGTTGCTCAACAGGAAGTCCGGGTTCGATCCCGGCGTGGACGAACAGATAATCGCCGATTTCGACCTTGTCGTCGAATGAGGCGATAAACTTGCGGTGTTTGCCAGGAATTCCCGCATCCATTGCGGCCTGCACATGCTGGAGGGTCGGTAGGCTGTCGTTGTCGCTGTCAATGCCGTAGCTGAGCAGCGTCTCCCGGCCGCCGCAGCGCAGGATATTGCTCAAAACACCAGGGTCGGTGAAGCTGTTCAGGAACATTTCCTCATGATTCCCCATGAGGATGTGCATCCGGCGCCGTTTCTGCCAATCGAGGGCGAAATCGACCACGCCGGCACTGTCCGGGCCGCGGTCCAGCAGGTCGCCCAGCATGAGCACTGTGGTCTCCATTTCAGGAGCAGACTGCGCGTCTGCCTCTATTGCATTTGCGAGATGGCGGAGCAGGTCCAGCCGCCCATGGATGTCTCCGATGGCGTAGATGCGTTGCCCGTGGGGAACGCGGGCCGCCTCGTCTGCCTGAGCCCTTTGGCTCGAGTTCTCATGCGGATTCAGCATGATAGCCACTCTTCAATCCAATCGAATCATTAGCCGTTTGCCCCGGGTGTGTCCGGCATGCCCATGTGATGCAAAAAACCCACACATTTTGCATTTGCACAGGCGGTGAGGGCATTTGGTCTTGTGCGATGCAACAGTCGTAGGCAATCTTGCACGTATTCCGCAAGGTTCATCCGGGGCAAAGAGATGATCTGCGGGGCGCAGGTGGGACGAGGTTCAATAGATATACAATAAGTAAGGAATATTGCCATGCTTACGTCCGTCCGTAGCCTTATGACTGCTACCGTTCTTGCCGGTGCCGCTTTCGCTGCCACTCCCGCCATGGCTCAGGAAGAAAGCACGTCCGACATCACCGTTTCGGGCAACGTTGCCCTTGTCACCGACTATCGTTTCCGCGGCGTTTCGCTGTCCGGCGGCGACGCTGCCATTCAGGGCGGCATCGACATCGCCCATTCGAGCGGTTTCTACGTCGGCACGTGGGCTTCCTCCATGGAAGATTCCCCGGTTTACGGCGAAATGGAACTGGACATCTATGGCGGCTGGAGTGGTGAAGTCACCCCTGGCCTGACCTTGGATGCCGGTCTGCTCTACTACGCCTATCCGTCGAAGGATAACGGTGCTGGCCCGTCGGATTACTTCGAGCCGTACCTGTCGCTGTCGACCACGCTTGGCCCGGTTGGTGCGACCGTTGGTGTTGCTTACGCCTGGGATCAGGATTCCCTGGGTGATGAAGACAACCTGTATCTCTACACCGATCTGGAAGTCGGCATTCCCAACACGCCGATTTCGCTCTCCGGTCACCTCGGCTACACCGATGGTGCGCTCGCTCCGGACTATGTGAACGGTGTGAACAACGACAAGTCGGCTATCGACTGGTCGATCGGTGCTTCGGCTACTGTCCTTGGCGGTCTGACGCTGGGCGTCAGCTACATCGGCGTCGAAGGCCAGTCGATCAAGAATGCCACCGACGATGCCGTCGTGGGCACGCTGTCCTACAGCTTCTAAGGTCTGAACAGCCTTTGGATCATGCGGCCCGCGCCTTGTGCGCGGGCCGTTTTTGATTCTGGGTTATGGTCCTTCTGGCAAATATCGGGGCGCTTGCGCTGGCCCTTAGTCGAGATAGAAGTCGATTGTCGTAACGACACGGACCTTCTTGTACGGCGTATCCGAGACACCCCAGCCGCCACCGTCGCCGTCCCGCGCGTCGATCGAAAAGTAACCCTGAGTGGCCTGCTTGATACCGCCGACGCTGGTCGCGCTGTCCTTGGCGAATTGCTGGGCCGCTGCGCGAGCATCCTTTGTCGCTTCCGCCACCATCGCCGGTTTGATGTCGTTCAGCTTGGTGAAGGTGTAGGCCATGCCGGAACCTTCCTCCAGTACCACGCCCCGCCGGACGAGGTCGAACTGGCGTTGAACCGCCTTTTCGGCGCGGGGAATATCAGTCGTACGCAAGGTCATGCGCTGGCGTACCGTAAACTGCGCCACGCCGTTGTTCGTAAAATTCGATACGTTTACCCCGCTCGGTTGGAGAGCGTCGTCCGGAAAGCCCAGTTCCTTGAAAAAGGAACGGATCGCCGATGTGTCGCGATCAACGCCGGCTTGCGCTGTGGCTAGGTCCGTTGCCGTGGCAGAATATGCGATTGTCCAAGTGGCGAGATCTGCCTTCACATCGCGTTCGGCGAGTCCGCGTACCGTTACCGAACGGTCCGCCGCTTTGGCACGAGTCAGGCCATCACCAAGTAAATACCCCCCCAGAATCAATCCTGCCGCCACGATCGCTGAACTCGCCAGCCAACGACGGTTGACGGAATCACGCCAGAAAGGTGCGGTGGAAGGTTGGTCTTCGTAATCAGGATCGGGCATGATGGGGTCTCCCTGTCGGCGCGCATAAGATGCAAATCATCTTACAATGTCGATGAACCGTTCTTTAACGTAGATGAATGGAGTTTATGGTCTTGGTGAAGTATCTTCATACCATGATTCGGGTGACGGACCCTGACGCGACGATCGGCTTTTTCAACTTGATCGGGTTGCAGGAGGTGAGCCGTCACGATTCACCCGAAGGGCGTTTTACGCTGATCTTTCTCGCGGCTCCGGGGCAGGAAAATACCGCTCAACTCGAACTGACCTACAACTGGCCGCCAGAAGACGGCAGCGCGCCGGAAACATACGCAGGCGGCCGAAATTTCGGGCATGTCGCCTTCCAGGTGGAAGATATCTATGCGACCTGCCAGCGTGTGCTGGATGCTGGTCACACAGTTCATCGCCCGCCGCGGGACGGGCATATGGCTTTCATCAAATCGCCCGATGGAATCTCCGTCGAACTGCTGCAGAACGGAAGGCTGGAGCCGCGCGAGCCCTGGAGCAGTATGGAGAATACCGGAACCTGGTAACGTATCAGACGCCCTTTCGGGTGGCAGGGGCGAAACGCAGCACGCAGTAGCCCATGATCGCCGATATGACCGAGCCACCCAGAATGCCGAGCTTGGCTTCCTCCACCAGCAATGGATAACGGGGGAACGCCAGTGCGGCGATAAACAGGCTCATGGTGAAGCCGATGCCACACAGGATCGTGACACCCCAGATTTGCACCCATGTGGATTCGTCAGGCCGCCGGGCAAACCCGATCTTGTCGGCAATGAAAATGGCCGCGAAAATTCCTGCCTGCTTACCGATCACGAGACCGCCAGCGATTGCGAGGGGGAGAGGGGCAAGCACCCCTTCGAGGCCAATTCCCGCAAGGGCGACCCCCGCGTTGGCAAAACCGAATATCGGCACGACCAGATAGGCGTTCCAACGGACCAGACCGTGCTCCAGCTGTTCCAGCATGGAATGCCCGTCACGTTTGCGCATAGGGATGGCTAGAGCGGCCACGACACCGGCTATCGTGGCATGGATGCCGGAATTGAGTACGCAGTACCACAGCACGAGCGCCGCGATTATGAAGGGCCAGAGGCTGGTCACTTTCATTCGGTTGAAGGCGAACATTACGCCGAAGACCAACAGTGCGGCGAAGAGCCAGGCCAGCTTCAGGTTGGCCGTGTAGAACAAGGCGATGATCAGTACCGCCCCGATGTCATCCACGATGGCGACGGTGAGCAGAAACAGCCGCAGCGGCCCAGGTACGCGACTGCCCAGCAGGCCGAGCACGCCCATCGCAAAGGCGATGTCCGTCGCCGCGGGAATCGCCCACCCACGGTTCAGTTGCGGATCGCCGCCTGAAAGGGTGAAATAGACTGCTGCGGGAATGGCCATGCCAGCGATTGCGGCAAATATGGGCAGGCGCCGTTGCCGGGCATCGGACAGTTCCCCCGCCACAATCTCGCGTTTCACTTCCAGGCCGACGACGAAAAAGAAGATCGCCATCAACGCGTCGTTGATCCACAGGTGCAGGTTGTTGAGCTTGCCGATCGGGGTCCAGGGCAAGGTGCCGTGGAACAGAACATGATATTCGTGCGCGAATGGCGAATTCGCCACTGCCATAGCCGCAGCAGCCACCATTATCAGAAGCACGCCTTCGAAGGCATCGCTAACGAAAAGAGCCTTGAACGGGCGGATGGCAGTGGTCAGTGATAAGCGGGGCGAAGTCATATTCGTCCTTTTTCGCAATTGTTTGCGCGTTGCAAGCACCCATTGACTAGGTTAGGCACGCTTGGGCACGTCATCAACAGGGGGGTAGTGGATGACGATCTTCGGGGTCTATTCCCTTGTACAACTGGTGGCGCTCGCAGGCTATGAGCTGCTGCTGTTTGCCGGGGTGTTTTTTCTGATCGGTACGTTAGACGATATCGCTATCGATCTCTATTACCTGTGGGTCAAATTGACAGGCAAGGCGCGGACGATGAAAGTCGACCGGGCCGAATTGTCGGGCCAGCCATTGCTGGGCACTGCGGCTGTGATGATTCCGGCCTGGCAGGAAGCCGAAGTTATTGGCGCCACTGTTGCGCACATGCTGGCTGCGTGGCCTCAGGCTGAACTGCGCATCTATGTTGGATGTTACAGCAACGACCCGGAAACGGCGTGGGCCGTGGTGCGTGCGGGTAACGGCGATCCGCGCCTGCGTCTGGTCATTCACGACCGTGCCGGGCCTACCAGCAAGGCGGATTGCCTCAATCGTCTGTTTTCCGCCCTGCGCGAAGATGAAGAACGGAATTGCACGCGCGCGCGAATGGTCCTGTTGCACGACGCGGAAGACATGGTTGATGCAGCAGCTCTTCCATTGCTGGACCGGGCAATGCGGAAATACGACTTCGTCCAGATACCGGTGCTGCCTGAACCACAAGCTGATTCGCGCTGGATTTCCGGGCATTACTGCGATGAATTCGCCGAGGCCCATGGCAAGTCGATGGTGGTTCGCAATGCACTGGGGGTCGGTTTGCCGGCTGCCGGCGTCGGCTGCGCGTTCGATCGCGATGTGCTGGACCGTGTGGCCCGTCGCAATGGAATGCCGGAGGCGCCGTTCGCGAGCAGGAGCCTGACCGAAGACTACGAATTGGGGCTCAAGATTTCGGAGATCGGAGGCAAGTCGACCTTCCTGCGTGCACGGGGAACCGATGGCAGGTTGGTGGCGACGCGGGCATGTTTCCCGGCGAGTCTGTCCGAAGCGGTCAGACAGAAGACCCGCTGGATCCACGGGATTGCCTTTCAGGGCTGGGACCGGATGGGCTGGAGTGGGCAGCTGGGCGAACGCTGGATGCGCTTGCGCGACCGTCGCGGGCCTTTCGCTGCTTTTGTCCTGACCGCGGCCTATCTGTTCCTGATCGTGGCTGCTGTGATAGTCTTCGCCACATTCGCCGGTTTGCTGGAAATGCCTGAGCCCGGGCCGGTGGTCAGCACGATGATGATGCTGAACCTCATGAGCTTTCTCTGGCGGGTCGGCTGGCGATTTGTGTTCGCAACACGCGAATATGGCCTGATGGAGGGCCTGTTGGCGGTTCTCCGGATCCCCGTTTCCAACATCATCGCAATCATGGCCGGGCACAGGGCGCTGTCCGCTTACTGGCGGACGCTCAGGGGAGAACCTCCGCACTGGGAGAAGACGGCACACCGCACCCACCCAGCGCTTATGTCAGAGAAAAAGGTACTGTCGTGATATTGAGTGAAAGGCTGCGCGGGCAGCCGATTTGGGGCCTGTCTCTCGTACTGGGCGGTTGGGTGGCTTTGCGATTGCTGACCTGGACGCCGCCGCATTGGCCGGCGGGACAAGCGAACGCTGCGGAAGTTCCGCAACCCGTCCAGTTGGTCAAAGTGGAGAGGCCGGAGACAGTGGCCGCTCCAACCGGCTTCGAACGGGGCCCGGTATCGGCCGCGATTGGAGCAGGTAGCTATGCCGGACCTGACTCTTTCATGCCTGAGGTGATGTCCTGGCAAGGGGGGCTTCGCGCGATGGCTCCAATGATCCTGCCGATAGTGCAAAGGGTTGCGATCCCGGTCGGAGTTCCTGTCGGTTACATGGCTGAGGCGGGGAACGGCACACAGCCACCTCAGGGCTATCGGCAAGTGTGGCTGGCGGGGCTGGGCAATGTTCTGATGCCGGAAGGCATGGCTGCTCGTATCGGCAATGGACCTGCTCCGGGGGATGCATCGCAAGAGCCGGCCCTTGCGGCGAACTATGGCGGGCAAACGGTACCGGCAGCACCGGCGCCGGTTCCGTTGTCGCCAGGATTGGCAGAGAGCCGCAAGAGTCGTTGGGGCAAGCACTGGTCGATGGATGCGTGGTCGCTGGTCCGCAAGGAATCGGCCACGGCGCTGACATCGGGCCGCCCGCTGTATGGTGGCAGTCAGGCGGGAACAGTGATCCGTTACAAGTTGGCGCCGCAAAGCCCGCATCGGCCGATGGCTTATCTGCGTACGACCACGGCGTTGGGCAAAGTGAGGCAGAGCGAAATCGCTCTTGGCCTAGCCGCTCGCCCGTTTGCTTCGGTTCCGGTCGTCGCCGCGGCCGAGGCTCGTGCTTACCGTGGCCCGATAGGCGGTACCCAATACCGCCCGGCGGCAATGGCATATACCGAATTGCCGCCCTTCCGCATGCCGTTGGGCTTCACTGGCGAAACCTATCTTCAAGCCGGTTATGTCGGGGGGACTTTCGGGACAGGTTTTGTCGATGGACAACTGCGGGTCGATCGACAGGTCTTGGAACTGGCCGGGGGACGTCTCAGCCTGGGCGGGGGAATCTGGGGTGGAGCACAGGCAGGAGCATCACGGCTCGACATTGGCCCAGGCGCGACTGCATCCTTGAATGTGGCAGGCGTGCCGTCGCGTGTTTCGATGGACTGGCGTTTCCGGCTTCTTGGCAATTCGGACCCTGAATCAGGTCCGGCGGTGACCATTTCAGCCGGTTTCTGATTCGAAGCGCTTTAATCCATGGCTGGGGTAGGTTACGGCATGACCTGCCATGGACGTCTACCTCCCAATCGCCAACCTGTCGGTCAATGGGCTGGTTATTATTGCTTTGGGGGCGGTCACAGGAATTCTGTCGGGCATGTTTGGCGTCGGTGGCGGTTTCCTCACTACGCCTTTGCTGATCTTCTACGGCATTCCGCCAACTGTCGCGGCGGCTTCGGCGGCCAGCCAGGTTACCGGCGCCAGCGTGTCGGGAGTGTTTGCCTATACCAAGCGTAACGGCGTGGATTACCAGATGGGCGGCGTCATGGTCGCCGGCGGCGTTTTGGGCTCGGGCATCGGCGCGCTGTTGTTCAATTTTCTCGAATCGGTCGGGCAGATCGATACCGTTATCAATATCCTCTATGTCGTGCTTCTCGGCACGATCGGCGGGCTCATGGCGCGCGAGAGTATCCAGGCGATCCGGGCAGCTCGCGAGGGAGCGCCGCCGCCGCCGCGCAAGCGCCGTCACCACCCCATCGTTGCCAGCCTGCCGTTGCGCTGGAGGTTCTATCGTTCCGGCCTCTACATATCGCCGCTGGCGCCTCTGGCTATCGGCATGGGGGTGGGGGTATTGACGACACTGATGGGTGTCGGCGGGGGCTTCATCCTCGTTCCGGCGATGCTTTATATTCTCGGAATGAGCGCGAATGTCGTGGTCGGGACATCGCTGTTCCAGATCCTGTTCGTGACAATGGCATCGACGATGATGCATTCGTTGACCACGAAAGCAGTGGACATCGTTCTTGCGGTTCTCCTGTTGCTTGGCTCGGTCACTGGTGCGCAGATTGGCAGTCAGTTGGCAGGCAAGTTCCAGCCTCAGAAATTGCGCTTTATTCTGGCGGCGATCGTCCTGCTGGTTGCGTTGCGGATGGCCTTTGGCCTTGGATTCCGGCCGAGCGAAATTTACTCGGTGGCGCCGTTATGAGGATGCTGTTCGCCTTGGTGGCCTTGCTGCTGCTTGGTGCTGCGCGCGATCCGATCCTCGTGCCTGAAGTCTCTCAGCATGACATTCAGGTGAGGCAAGGCTTCACTGGTACCGAGTTGCTGCTGTTCGGGGCGATTCTCGACCCGAGCGGCACCCGGGCCGGTCGTGACTATGATATCGTGGTCGTACTCAAGGGGCCGACGCAGCCCATTCGTCTGCGGGAAAAGCAGAAAATTGCGGGAATCTGGATCAATGCCGATAGTACGGCCTTCCGTTCTGCACCCTCGTTCTTCGCGGTTGCCTCGTCACGTCCCATTGGCGAAATCGTGGATGAGCGGACGGCGGCAATCTACGAACTGGGCCTGAATTGGCTGCAACTGTCACCCATCGGAGCAATCGACCCGGAAGAACAGGCGCGCTTTTCATCCGGACTTGTCGATTTGCGAGCCCGCGAAGGGTTGTACAGCGAAAATTCCAAAGGCGTCGAAGTCAGCGAACAAGTTTTGTATCAGGCGCGCATCTCGCTCCCTTCCAGTGTTCAGACAGGCACGTATACGGCAGAAACCTTCGCCATTACCAAGGGCCGGGTGATCGCTTCCGCGACAGCCAAGGTGGAAGTGCGCAAGATCGGCTTCGAACGCTTCGTTGCGGTATTCGCCCAGGAACAGTCGCTGTTTTACGGCTTGCTGGTCGTAGCGGTGTCGGTTGGTATGGGCTGGCTGGCAGGTCGCCTGTTCGCGCTCGTGTAAGGCCGCCTGCGTGCTTTCCCCGAGCCGCGCCAATGCCCGATTGACGCGATCTTAACCCCGCACGGGGTATGCGGACCTTTGAAATCACAGGAAGGCCGCAGGCGAAATTCATGAACGAAATGAGCAATCAGGACGGATTTCAGGCGTTCCCCGGTGGGCAGGCCGCGGGTTCAGCCAGCGCAACAGTGGCAGGACGGCCCCAATCCGCAACCCCTGCAATGAGGGTGTCGGCGGATGCAGGGGAAAATGCATCAATGCCCATTGGCGTTGTGCTGGAAATCGCCGGTTCCTCGTCCCAGATTGCGCTCGATCTGCAACGGCTCAACGAATGCTCGGAGGATGCCGATCCGTCCGTTGCACTGGCCGGCCAGGTCGGCAGCCAGATCAAGATTCGTGTGGGTGACAGCTGGCTGCTTGCCAGTGTTCGCACGCAGAAGAAGGATGCCCGCAACAAGGACGGGATCATCGCCAGCATCGATTTCCTTGGTGAAGGCGAACAGGAAAAACTGACTCATCGGATCCATGGTTTCCGTCGCGGTGTTACACGCTACCCGATCCCCGGTGCGCTGGTTTACCCTGCTACTTCCGCTGACTTGCGCCAGATCTATGCCAGCGACGGACGGTCGAGTGTCCAGATCGGCACTGTGTTCCCGACCGAAGATATTCGCGCCGGGCTTTATATCGATTCGATGCTGGGCAAACACTTCGCCCTGCTGGGGTCGACCGGTACCGGTAAGTCGACTGCTGCGGCCTTGATCCTGCACCGGATCTGCGATGCCGCGCCCAATGGTCATATCCTGATGATCGATCCGCACGGCGAATATGCCCACGCATTCAAGGGCAATGGCATGTTGCTCGACGTGTCGAACCTGCAGATGCCGTACTGGCTGATGAATTTCGAGGAACACTGCGAAATTCTTCTCACCGCGACCGGAAACGACCGGCAGGTGGACGCGGATATTCTGGCCAAGTGCCTGCTGCAGGCACGGGCCAAAAACCGTCTGGCGGAAGGCATGGGCAAGATCACCGTGGATTCCCCGATTCCGTATTTGCTGTCGGACCTGACCAACATTCTCCAGACGGAAATGGGCAAGCTCGAAAAGGCGACGTCGACGGCGCCTTACCAGCGGATCAGAAGCAAGATCGACGAATTGAAAGCCGATCCGCGTTATCAGTTCCTGTTTTCGGGTATGCTGGTGGGGGATACGATGGCGGAATTCATCGCCAAGATCTTCCGCATGCCGACCGAGGGGAAGCCGATCTCGATCATCGACGTATCGGGCGTGCCATCCGACGTGACTTCCACCGTCGTGGCGGTTCTCAGCCGTCTCGTATTCGATTTCGCGGTCTGGGGACGGGAGGAGCGTACGCGCCCGATCCTGCTGGTTTGCGAAGAAGCTCACCGTTATGTTCCAAACGAAAAGAATGCGGACGGTTCCTCTGTGGGGCGCATCCTGTCGCGTATCGCCAAGGAAGGGCGTAAATACGGTATTTCGCTTGGTCTGATTACCCAGCGTCCATCGGACCTTGCGGAAGGTGTCCTGTCGCAGTGCGGTACGATCATTTCGATGCGTCTCAACAACGACCGGGACCAATCGTTCGTGAAAGCGGCCATGCCGGAAGGCGCGCGGGGCTTCCTCGATTCCATTCCTGCTCTGCGTAACCGTGAGTGCATCATTTGCGGAGAAGGTGTGTCTATCCCCATCCGCGTGAGTTTCGACGACCTTGATGAAATGCGGCGTCCGGCGTCCGAGGATCCCTCATTCACGGAGCTTTGGCGTGCCAATGGCAACGGGGACGAGGAAGCGGTGTTCCGCACAGTGTCGCGTTGGCGGGCCCAGGGACGGTAAGAGTAACTCTGGTAGCGTCCAAGGTATCGCCGCGCTGAGTGCCAGTTATCGCGATTGTGGATGCATTCGTGGCGTTTGGCGCTCGCGGAATTTGCCTGATCTCGTGGAACAGGTCTATTTCTGTAAGCTGAGGTTCATTCACAGAACTTCAGATGGGCACATCCTGTCCTCGTAACAAACGCGTGATTGGCTTGGTTCGGTCGGGGCGCGGCTATTAGAGTCGTTTTTTGTTGTTCAAGCAGAACGGTGTGCTTTCCGGTATCTTGCCCGCGCGGTTTCGTGCGGATTTCGGGCGTCGTGCGACCGGCATTATTCTGGCGGTTCTCATCGAAGGGCTCGTTCTGCTGGCACTGCTGAGTTTGAGCCAATTGCAAACGGAGGATGACAAGCCGGGGCTGGCCCTGTCGACCTTCGAAGTGAGTGCAGAGCCCGAACCGCAGCCGGAAGAACCTTCTCCCGAACCCAGCGTGAAGGAAGCGCCACAGCCGCCCAAGCCCAAACCGGCTGAGCCAAAGCAGGAAGAGCAGAAGGAACCGGCCCCGACGCGGCCCATCATGATTCCTTTGACGCACGATCAGATGGTGTCGGCCGATATCGCCAAAGCTCCGACGCAGCCCAAAGAATCGTCCACAAGTGAACCGGTAATCGGGCCGCCGGATATCGGGGGACCTCAGGATACTCCGCGGATCGGAGGGGTGGGGCCGCACGGTGAACCGCTCTACGCCGCATCATGGTATCGCGAACCCTATCCCGACGAATTGCGTGGGTACCTGTCGACCGCAATGGGGCCTGGCTGGGGGCGTATCGCCTGTCGCACGGTTCCCGATTTCCGGGTGGACGATTGCGTGATCGTGGATGAATATCCCAAGGGTTCCAACATTGCTCGGGCCGTGTTGGCCGCATCATGGCAGTTTCGTGTTCGACCCCCGCGGATCGGCGGGCGGTCGATGGTTGGGGAATGGGTCGGGATACGCATCGATTATAACTTTCGGCCCAAATGATGCGGAATGCTGTCCGGCCCGCTAAGCAGGCGTTAATTCCATGCGGGGAGAATGGCAGGAAGGTGGCCATTTTGCGGGAGGCGCGATAATGATCGGAACTTTGCTGGCGCTATTGTCCTTGCAAGCCACCGCTAGCGGTGACCCTGCCGTGATTCGGCTGGATGGCCGGTGCCAATATCCCGAAGCGGTGGCGCGCTACCGCTACGAAACCACGCTCGTGCTATGCGATTCCCTTGCGATCGGCAGCGAAGGGGATGAGACAGTACTTGATTTCAGCAGGCAGAGCTGGGGCTCGATGATCCGAATATCTGGTAGGATGTCCGGCGCGCGCATGACAATCGACCACATATATTTCCGGGAACGACCTGCCGTCGAGGCGACCGGAACGTGCGAGATTTTCTATAGAGGCGGCAAAGTGTCTTTGGTCAGTTGCCTCGCCAAGGCCGGGTCGCGCACTTATGCGACCAACTTCGTCGTCTCTCGCCTCTGACAGACGGGTAAGAAGGGGAAGTATCACGTCCCCCGCGTATCGCCGTAAAGATGGATATGCAGGCGGTCGCTCATGCGGAAACGATGCTGCATGCACAGGTCCGACAACCATTTTTCGCGCGTGCGCAAAGTGATGCTGTCAGTTCCTTCTGCCATCAGGAAGATGCGTTCCGCGGGTATTGCGTAACGCTCTTGCAAGGCGAGCACTTCTTCCACATCTGCTGGCTGCGCGACCACGAATTTGAAGAACGCCCGCCGGTCGGCGGCCCATGCCGTCAGTCTTTCAGGCAGCAAAGCCAGTTCTGTCGGGTTGCCGCTATGCGCCAGCTTGGGGCTGACGTTGTATTGGTGGATCAATGCATCCAGCGCGGGTGGGGGGGCGACAGTGCCGTTGGTTTCAACTTCCACGTGCATGTCTGGCAGGTGTGCCAGCATCCGGGCAAGGGCAGGGGCCTGCAACAGCGGCTCTCCGCCGGTCACAACAAGGCGGTTCTGGCCGAGGGTTGAAATCCTGGCAGCAGCATCCTCTTCCGCAAAAGTTACCTGATTGGCTGCACGGTCAAACGCTGCGTCGTCGCGATGGGGCCGGTTGTCGCCCGTGAAGCGCCACGTGTACGCCGTGTCGCACCAGTGGCAGGCGAGGTTGCAGCGTGATAGCCGAATGAAAGTGCTGGGCTGGCCCTGGGACGGTCCCTCGCCTTGCAGGGAGGCAAAGATTTCCGGCTCGCCCGGCGTCGTCGTGGCGAGGACTAGGGGCATGGCGGGCCGGTTCTTCCCATGCCCACGTGCGTCACCGTACCCGGGAAAGACCGGGTACGATTATCGGCGGATGCCGAACGCTTTCTCACCCCAGCCGCGCCAGCGCCGTGGCCAGACGTTCAGCTTCGGCGGTATGGTAGGCATGGTCGGCCTTGGCCTTTTCGACTGCTTCCGGTTTGGCTCGTTCAACGAAGTTCGGATTGTCCAGCCGCTTGGCGAGGGCATCCCGCTCCTTGGCGGAAGCCGCCATTGCCTTTTCCAGGCGGGCCTTTTCCGCATCGATGTCGATCACTCCAGCAAGGGGGATGACGAAGATATCGTTGCCGACCGTTACCTGCATCGCCGCACCGGGCGTCGCGGGCGCAACTTCAATGGTCGAAAGACGGGCCAGCCGTTCGATCGCGGCCATGTTGTTCGATACGGCTTTGGCGGCCAACTCGCTCGGCATCTCGCAGAATGCGGCCAGCTTGGTACCCGGAGCAATACCAAGCTCGTTTTTCGCGGCACGGATGCCTGATGTCAGCGCGATCAACCAATCGACTTCGGTCTTTGCCTCCGCGTCGATCGCAGTGCTCGGTTGCGGCCACTTGGCGAGAATCAGTTCGTAGGGCCGCTCCGTCCCGTTGACCCGGCTCTGTGCGTGCCACAGCTCTTCGGTGATGAAGGGCATGAACGGGTGCAGCATGACGAGAATCTGGTCGAGTACCCAGCCGGCAACTTCCTTCGTTTCGTCATCGAAATTGCCTTTGATCAGCTCGATGTACCAGTCGCAGAAGGTGTCCCACGCAAAATGGTAGATGGTATTGGCCGCAGCGTCGAAGCGCAGTTCGGCCATCGCCTTGTCCAGCGCGGAGAGGGTTTCCACCACTTCGCCGACGATCCATCTGTTGACTGCGCTGGTCGCTCTGGGTGCCGCCAGACTGGTGCTGGCGCCGATCCCGTTGGACTGGCAGAAGCGAGTGGCATTCCACAGCTTGGTAGCGAAGTTGCGGTATCCTTCGACCCGCTTGTCATCCATCTTGATGTCGCGGCCCTGGCTTTCCATCGCCGCCATGAAGAAGCGCAGCGCGTCAGCACCATATTTGTCGATCAGGCCCAGCGGATCGACGACATTGCCCTTGGACTTGGACATTTTCTGCCCGTCCGCCGCACGGACAAGGCCGTGCAGGTACAGCTTCGGCCATGGCACGTCCTTCATGAAATGCATACCCTGCATCATCATGCGCGCATCCCAGAAGAACAGGATGTCGAAGCCGGAAACCAGCAAGTCGTTGGGATAGTGCTTTGTCAGCAACTCCGTTTCATCCGGCCAGCCGAGCGTGGCGAATGGCCACAGGGCGGACGAGAACCAGGTGTCGAGGACGTCGGGGTCGCGCCAGAGCACAATGGAATCGTCTGGCCGCTTGGTTTCCAGCCAAACTCGGGGTGCTTGGATGCCGTCCTCTGCGAAATGGATATTGGAAGGCTCTACGTCATAAAAGAGCGCTGCTTGAATTTTCGCGTCTTCGTCCGTCTCAGCCACAAAGACAGGTGCGGACGCTGTTGAGCGGTCCCAAGTTAGACCGACGGATGAATCGACCGCTGGCCCATACCACGCTGGAATCCGGTGTCCCCACCACAGTTGCCGGGACACGCACCAGGGCTGGATATTGTCCATCCAGTTGAAGAAGGTCTTTTCCCAAGTCTTGGGCACGATTTCGATCTTGCCGGTCTTCACTGCCTCGATCGGGGCTTTCGCCAGTTCGGCGGCGTTCACGTACCACTGATCGGTCAACCAAGGCTCGATCACCACGCCGCCACGGTCGCCGAAAGGCGTCTGGATCGTACGCGGCTCGGCATCTTGTATGACCTCGTTGCCTTCCTTGTCCTTGGTGACATGGGGGATGAGGAAACCCAGTTCCTTCATTTCCGCAACGACAGCATCGCGCGCTTCGAAGCGATCCATGCCAAGGTACTTGTCCGGTACCAGCCCATCCGAGGTTTGCACCACGTGGGCGTCGGCATCCAGCATGTTCAACATCTGCGAGGGTTCAATCCCCGCGCGCTTGCCCACGTCGAAGTCGTTGAAGTCATGCCCCGGCGTGATCTTTACTGCGCCGCTGCCCAGTTCCGGGTCGGCATGTTCATCCGCCACTACCTTGAACCGGCGACCGGTGATAGGTTGCAGAATGTCCTTGCCGATAACCGACTTGTACCGCTCATCTTCCGGGTGAACGGCCACGGCCATATCGGCCAGCATGGTTTCAGGCCGTGTGGTGGCGACTTCGATGTAGTCCTGCCCGTTGTCGAGTTTTACACCGTCAGCGAGCGGATATTTGAAGTGCCAGAAGCCGCCTTTCACTTCCCTCGTCTCGACCTCGAGATCGGAGATGGCAGTCTTCAGCTTCGGGTCCCAGTTCACCAGCCGCTTGTCGCGGTAGATCAGGCCCTGATTATACAGGTCCACGAACACTTTGAGCACGGCACGCGTGAAATGTTCGTCCATGGTGAACTGTTCCCGGCTCCAGTCCATGGAACAGCCCAGGCGGCGTAGCTGGCGGGTAATGGTGCCGCCGCTTTCCTCTTTCCATTCCCAGACTTTGTCGATGAACTGTTCGCGCGTGTAATTGGTGCGCTTGTCCTGCCGCTCTTCCATCTGGCGTTCGACGACCATCTGGGTGGCGATGCCTGCATGGTCCACACCCACGACCCACAGCGCGTCTTTGCCGCGCAGGCGTTCGTACCGGATCACGATATCCTGCAACGTGTTGTCCAGCGCGTGGCCGATGTGCAGGCTGCCGGTCACGTTCGGCGGCGGGTTTACGATGGTGAATGGGGGCGCGTTCGGCCGTTCCGGGCGGAACAGGCCGTTGCCTTCCCAGTGCGCGTACCATTTCGCCTCGATAGCGGCGGGGTCGAATGTCTTGTCCAATTCGGTGCTCATGCTGGTCCGGCCTTTGCCAGCGCCGCTCTGACAGCGCAACCGTTGCCGCGCTTAGGTGCCTTGCCGGGGCCGCATTTTACCCCCATACCGCGCGGCGATGACCGAATGGGCCAGTTACACGTTTGAAGAAGACAATGCGGATGGCGCGGAGCTTGCGCTGGCCGGACGCCTTATCATTTCATCGGTCGGTTCTCTCGATGGGGAACTGCGGAATATCGACCGCCCGATTGCTCGTGTGGACATTGCACAGGTCGAAGAAATCGACACGGTCGGGGCGTGGCTCGTCTGGCGTCTGGCACGCGATCACGATGCCGAAATCACCGGGGCGAACGACAAGGCCCAGCGCCTGATTGAAACTGTGCGTTCCAGCGCCAGCACTGCGGAAATCGCACCGCCGCGGATGCCTGTGTTCGAACGGGTGCCGGAAATCGTCGGATTGACAGTGACCGGCTGGGGCAAGGGCGCGATCCAGTTGGTCGGCTTCTTCGGTTCGATCCTCGTCGCATTCTGGGGCATGGTCCGTCAGCCTTCGCGTTTCCAGACGAAGGCTCTTGTCCGCCAGATTGAATTGGTCGGCGTTAATTCGCTGGGCATTATCGGATTGATGAGTTTCCTCATCGGTATCGTCATTGCCCAGCAGGGTGCGGTGCAGCTGCGTCAGTTCGGGGCGGAAATCTACACCATCAACCTGACCGGCCGGATCACTTTGCGCGAACTGGGCGTTCTGATGACGGCGATTATGGTAGCGGGCCGCTCGGGCTCGGCCTTCGCGGCGCAGATCGGGACGATGAAACTGACCGAGGAAGTCGATGCGATGCGCACGATCGGTGTGTCACCGATCGAAGCGCTGGTGATTCCGCGCATTCTGGCCGCTGTGTTGATGATGCCGCTGCTGGGCTTCTTTTCCGCCGTCATTGGCATCATTGGTGGCGCCTTTCTGGCGGATGTGGCGTTGGACATTCCGTTCTTCACTTTCCTCGCGCGGATTCAGGAGGTGGTGCCGCTGCACGACGTTTGGGTCGGGCTGGTCAAGGCGCCGGTGTTCGGGCTGATCGTCGGGCTGGCGGGCTGCTATCAGGGGATGCAGGTCAAATCGAATGCCGAGGAAGTCGGCCTGCGCACGACCATGGCCGTGGTCCAGGCCATTTTCATGGTGATCGTGCTCGATGCGTTTTTCGCGGTCTTTTTCACCGAAGTGGGCTGGGACTGACAATGGCGGAAAACCAGCAGCCAGATATTGTGGAAGAGGCCGCCCCGAACGAGGAGCATTACAACGGCGATTATGCGATTGTCGTTGAGGGGCTTACCAACCGGTTCGGTGATCAGGCGGTCCACGAAAACCTCTCTCTCAAGGTTCGGCGCGGCGAAATTCTGGGCATCGTGGGTGGATCGGGCACTGGCAAATCGGTCCTGATGCGCTCGATCATAGGCCTGCAGATTCCCTCTGAAGGGCATATCGAGGTATTGGGCCATTCGATTACCGAGGCGGAGCCGGACGAACAGATCGGTGTGCGGTCGCGCTGGGGCGTTCTGTTCCAGGGAGGGGCGCTGTTCTCCACGTTGACTGTGGGCGAGAATGTAGAAGTGCCGCTGCGACAGTTCTATCCTGAAATCGGAGACGAATTGCGCCACGAGATCGCCCGTTACAAAGTGCGCCTGTCAGGGCTGCCGGAGGAAGCGACCAGCAAGTACCCTTCGGAGCTTTCGGGCGGGATGAAGAAGCGCGCCGGGCTTGCCCGTGCGCTCGCGCTCGACCCTGAACTGCTGTTCCTCGACGAACCGACCGCCGGGCTCGACCCCATCGCCGCGTCTGCTTTCGACCGGCGCACGCGCGAATTGACGGATACGTTAGGCCTCACGGTCTTTCTCATCACGCACGATCTCGATACTTTGTACGAGATATGTGACAGGGTGGCCGTGCTGGCCGATGGACAGGTGATCGCTGTCGGGACCATTCCCGAATTGCTGGCAACCGATCACCCGTGGATTCAGGAATATTTCAACGGGCCACGCGGTCGTGCCGCCAAGGCAAGCCGCAAACGGGCGAAGGCCATGGACAAGCAGCCCAGCGGGAAGGCATAGACCACGGCAATGGAAACACGGGCAAACCACGTTTGGGTTGGGGTCGTCACGCTGGTGCTCACGGCGGCGCTGGCGGCATTCGTCATCTGGATCGCGCGAATCAATGCGGGGGACCAGCACGAATACGACATCTTCTTCAAACAGTCCGTCGATGGACTGGCGAAGGGGTCGGAAGTCACCTTTTCCGGGGTTCCTGCTGGTTTGGTGAAGTCGATAGAGCTGTGGCCGAAGGACCCGGAATTCGTGCGGGTGCGGATCGCCCTGGATGACAAGGTGCCAATTCTGCAGGGAACGACGGCGACAGTGCAGGGCAGCTTTACCGGGGTTTCGAAAATTCAGCTCGACGGGGCTGTGCGCGGCGCGCCGCCGATCAAGGAGCCGGGACCGGAAGGTGCCCCGGTGATTCCGACCAAGCCCGGCGGACTGGGGGAAATCCTTTCCAATGCGCCCTTGTTGCTCGAACGGCTGGCCACGTTGACGGAAAGGCTGACCATTGTTCTTTCCGACGACAATCAGAAATCGATTTCGGGTATTCTGGCGAATACCAATCGGATGACCGCCAACCTTGCCGATGCTTCTCCGCAAATCGAACGGGTTCTGGCCGAACTCCAGGCGACCCTGCGTCAGGCCAACTATAGCCTCGCGGCGTTCGAAAAGGTCATGGGATCGACGGACAAGCTGCTGAATGAAGATGGCAACTCGCTTGCCAATCAGATGCGTGCGACGATGGCTTCGGTGCAGAAGGCCTCGGATGAACTGGAAGCAACGCTGCACGAGGCCAGGCCAGCCGCACAACAATTGTCGCAAAGCACTTTGCCCGCAGCCGAGGCAACCCTGCGTGATCTCAGAGCGACGAGCCGGGCATTGCGGAACATGACCGAAAGCGTCGAGAGCGGTGGCGCGGGCGCGGTGCTCAAGGGGCAGCAGTTGCCCGATTACAAGCCATGATTGGGGAACAGGCGATGACTGTAACACGCCGCATGACACGGAACGGGATATTCGGTGCGGCTGCGCTTTCGCTGCTGCTGACCTTGCCGGGGTGCATTAGCCTGGGCGCCAAGGTGCCCGACCAGCTCATGACTCTCACGCCCGACGTGTCGGCAAGTGCCGGATCGGTGGCAAGCGGAACGCTGGCCGATGCGATTGCCGTCATCGACCCCGGCACGCCGCGTGAACTCGATGTACAACGCATTCCGGTGCAGGTGAACGATACCGAAATCGCCTATCTCAAGGATGCGACATGGGTGGAAAAGCCTGCACGGTTGTTTCGCCGCCTGCTCTCGGAAACGATCCGCGCGGGCGGAACGCGGCTGGTGATAGGCGGGGCTGACGAACAATATGCCGCCGCGACCAAGCTGACCGGACAATTGCTCGCCATGGGTTATGACGCGCGGACGCAATCGGTCGTCGTGCGTTTTGAGGCGGTTTTGGCCCGCCCGGGGGGCAAGATCGCCACACGGCGTTTCGAAAGCGAGATTGCCGGGGTTGCACCCAAGGCGCAATATGTCGGCCCGGCACTGAATGAGGCAGCAAACGATGTTGCGGCGCAAGTCGCGGAATGGGTTGGCTGAAGACTGGCCCTAGCCGCGGATCGCGGCGATCGTTGCGTTGAGCCAGCGATGGGGCAGAGGATCATTGCCGATATCGCAAATGAATTCCTGCCCCCGGCTGGCGGCGATCAGTTCCCCCTTGCCGGGCCAGCGTTCGTTCTTGCCGTGGTAAGTCAGCCCATACCGTTGGAGCCAGGCCGGGACTGACCAGCGATTGAGCGGGCCACCCGGCACTGTGAGGCGGAGCGATGGCGTCGCCGCTGCGGCCAGCGCGCCGGGGCCGTGATAGATCGTATTATTGCCGCCCCATTCCCCGATCAGATGGGGATGGGCACGTGGTGGTTCATTCCAGCCATCGGCCTGTCTGACGTCGTCTGGCGCACCGAAGCATGCCACCTGCATGTAGCCGAAAATGCGGTGATGCCGCTCTCCGCTTTCAGGATCGGCGAACAGTCCGAAAAACAGGAATACATCTCCTGTCCCGACATCGTTCTTTGCCAGATGCCCTTGCGCGGCGGCGCATTGCCCGAACCAGCACTGTTCGCGGGCAAACATCGGATCGTCGTGGCACAGGGCCTCATGCCGTATGCGGCCACGAGTAGTTTCTTCCACTAGATCGCCCAGTTGGCGATCCGCGTAAGTCGTATGCGAACGGTCCTGCGCCGGAATTGGAAGAGAAATCGGGCGCCCATCGATGATCGGTGAAGGCCTGCCGCCGGCGGAACTGTCGAAACCCTTGCGGCTGAAGATTATGCGCATTGCGGTTGTCCAGCCTCTTTGGTCGAGGTCAGGAAGCTTCTTCGCGCGTCAGCCGTGCGAAGCGCAGGGCGTTGGTGAATTCCGCCTGCCGCCGGTCGCGTCTTTCCTTGGCGAGATAATCCTTGCCCCACAATTCCATCTGCCAGTCTTCCTCGCAGTTCGCCGCAGCCCAGAGCGCTTCTGCGTCGGCATCCTCTTCCAGCGCGGCAAGGGCAATGGAAAGCGAAGTGGAAAGCGAGGCCAGGGTATTCAGTGCGGCCAGCGCGAAATCATCCTGTTCGGCGAGATGCCGACGGATGGCTTCCAGAGTTTCGGGTGGCTGCGGGCGGTGCATGATCCCGCTGACTCGAGTGAAGCGTACACCGTGTCTGGCTTCGATGGAGGAAAGCAACGGCTCCCAGACTTCCTGTTGCCGCTGGAACAGGGCTTCATCCGGATCGGCCCGGTAACAGAGCGTGTCGGTTTCCGCATAGCGCAGCAATTCACCAATGGCGGCGTCTCGGTTGGGGCGAACGACGTCGATTGCATAGTCGGCCATGTCACGAAACAGGAAATGCGCGGGATCGATTTCCTCGCCTTGTCCGTCCCATTCGCTGGCCAGCGCGTTGGCAAGGGTCTCGTTCGGCACGACCTGCGGTGCGCCCATTGCGGTCTTGATGCCCCGCCCATCGAGCATCACGCGCCAGCCGCCGTCTGCGGATTCTGCCAGGGCTTCTTTGTAAAATTTCTTCATGGGAGCGGGGTTCGCCATTTACGGGCCAGTATTTGTGGGACGACGAAAATATCGACCAGCCCAATCACGAGGATTGGCCAGGCGGCAATTTCGGGGATCGGGAGCACTCCGTTCAGCGCGAGGAGAGAAAGCAGTACCATGACCACTCCGCCCAGTCGCAGGGCCTGCATCACGATAAAGCGGTTGCGGGCAGGGTCCTGATTCATGCGAGCAATTTCCCTAGTTCTTCGGGTGTTTCAGCGACGGCATCTGCCCCCGCTGCGAGCAATTCGTCGGGCGTGTGATAACCCCAGCCGACGCCGATGGGGCGCACTCCCGCCGCGCTGGCCATCGCAATGTCATACGTCGTATCGCCGATCATGACGCTGTCGTTCGGCGCGGCGCCCGCCTCTCCCAAAGCGGCCTCCAGCATGGCAGGATGTGGTTTCGAAGGGTGACGATCGGCTGTCTGCAAGGTTACGAAGTGATCGGAAAGATTGTGGACGGCCAGCACATTGCGCAGGCCCCGGTCGGACTTGCCTGTGGCAACCCCAAGATCCCAGCCTCTGCCGGCAAGCTGGATCAGCAACGGCGCAATGCCGGGGAACAGCGGTTCGGAAAGCCGCCCTTCGGCGCGCATCGTCCGGAATGCCTTTTTGTAGGCCTCGCTTGTCATATGCCACAGGTCCGGGGAGGCGTCGGGTACGAGGTTGCGGATGGCAATCGGCAGGCTCAGGCCCACTATGCGGCGCACAGCGGCTCGGTCGGGTGTGGCAAGGCCGGTCTCGGCGAAGGCGAGTTCCATAGCCGTGCAGATATCGGCCTGCCCGTCCACCAGAGTGCCGTCGCAGTCAAAAACGGCAAGGCGTATGGTCATTGGCTATTCCCCAATTGGCGCATCAACTGCGCGATGGCGCGCGAACCTTCGGTTTCCAGCCCGTCTGCGACTCTTGCCTGTTCGGCCGCAGGCTTGTTCTGGCTCAGCTTGAAGGTGGGGCGCCGCGCGCGCACCTCCATTTCAAAACCGACGATTGCGCCCATCAATTTTTGAAGTGCTGCGTCGGGCAGCTTTTTCATCGTCCAGGGCTGTCCATTGACGATCCGCGCCTCATGCCGTTCGGTCAATGCGGTCAGCAGGCCGAGCAATCCATCCTGATCCATCCGGCGGACCGGACCTTCCAATTCCAGTGAGACGTAATTCCAGGTCGGGACCTGAGCTCCATCGGCGTACCACCGCGGGCTGACATAGCCGTCAGGGCCGTTAATCACGGCCAGTGCAACCGTTCCGGCCAGGTGGCGGGCAAGGGCATTTCCTCTGGCGAGGTGGAACTGCACAGCGCCATCGCCGGTCGATAGCAGCGATGCATGAGCCACGCGCGGGCCATCGGGCGTGGCGGCGAAGATCATGCCGAAGCCGATCTGGTCGATCAGGGTTTCCAGCAGCGCATGGTCGGAAGCACCAGAAAACACCGGACGAAAGGCGGCGTTGGGATGCATCAGGGCTTGCGTGGCCTCGACGCAGGCCGTTTCCCCTTGGGAGAAGAGGGTTTACCGGTGGGACGCTTCCCTTTCGATGGCTTGCCGGCGGCCTGACCGCGCTCGCCACTCTTGCGGCTGCGGCGTTCCCCACGCCGTTCCTTGCGGTATTGTTTGGCATGGGCTTTCGCAGCCTGCTTCTTCGCAACCTTTTCGGGAACTGCCGGAGCTTCGGGCAAGGCATGGCCATCGGCCTCGTCAAAGCCGAGTTGTGCCATCGAAGCCGCGAAATGATCGGGCAACCCGGCAGTGACGTCCAGCGGTGTGCCGTCGGGATGATCGATAATCAGGCGCCGGGCATGAAGATGCATCTTGCGGCTGATGCTGCCGGTCAGAAATGCATCCTGTCCGCCATATTTGCCGTCGCCGACGATCGGGTGTCCGATGGCAGCCAGGTGGACGCGAAGCTGATGCGTGCGTCCGGTCAGCGGTTGCAGTTCCAGCCAGGCCGCACGGTTTCCAGCCCGATCGACGATGCGATAGCGAGTCTTGGCCGGCTGGCCGTTCTCCTCGTCCACATGCATCTTTTCGCCGCCGGTGCCCGGTTGCTTCGCCAGTGGGGCGTCGATGGTGCCTTCGGCGACATCCGGCACGCCGACGACCAGTGCCCAATAGATCTTCTTCGCGGAACGGCCCGAAAAGCGCTTGGAAAAGAAAGCCGCGCTGCCGGGTGTGCGGGCGACCAGCAGAACGCCGGACGTATCCTTGTCGAGCCTGTGGACCAGACGAGGGCGAGGGGCCTTCTCGTCATGCGGAGGAATGTAGGCGTCCAGCAGACCGTCGACATGGCTGGTCGTCTTTGTCCCGCCCTGGGTCGCGAGCCCCGGCGGTTTGTTGAGCACGATCGCCGCCTTGTCCTGATGGATGACCATCGCATCGGCTTGTGCGAGTTCGTCCTCCGTTAGCGGGCGGCGTGTGGGTTGCGCGCGGCCAGCGGTATCGCCGCCTGGCGGGATTCTCAGTATCTGGCCGGTCTCCAGCCGGTCTTCGGGCTTTGCCCGCTTGCCATCCACCCGGATCTGCCCGGTGCGTGCCCAGCGCGAAACCATGGCAAAGCCGATCTGCGGCAGGTGACGCTTGAACCAGCGGTCCAGCCGGATACCATCGTCGTCCGGTGCGACAGTAAATTGCCTGACGAAATCGCTCATCCGATTGACCTCATGGTCATGAGGCCGAGAAACATTGCCGCGACGCCGGCCGCCAGCGAAAAGCCGGCATAGGCTACTGCCATGCCGATCGCTCCGCGTTCAGCCAGCAGTACCATTTCCATGCTGAATGACGAGAACGTGGTGAATCCGCCCAGCATGCCGACACCCAATAGTAGCCGCCAGTGTTCACCGCCGTGCCCGTGGCGCGCGAGAAAGCCGACAAGCAGGCCCATGCACAGGCTGCCAACGACATTGGCGGTGAACGTCGCCCACGGAAAGGCGATGTTCGGGCCAAACCAGTGCGTCACCAGCCGCCCGAGTTGATAGCGCAGGACGGCGCCGGTGCCGCCGCCCAGCGCGACATAGAGCGAGGCAATCAGGGGGGTAGGAGGTGTCATGCAATTCGCCTTAGACGCCGATGGCCGCGGGGGGAAGCCGGATGCATGTACGACGCGTAATCCCTTGCCATTTCCCCCCGATTCCGATAGGGGCGCCCGCAATCGATGCGAGTCCGAAGGGGAATCGGCATCGTTTTCTCTGATTTAGGGAGGCCTTACCCACCGGCGTGGGCAGTCACCCATAGCTGTTGAGGTACTTGGATTTATGCAGATCATCGTTCGCGATAACAATGTCGACCAGGCTCTCCGCGCGCTCAAGAAGAAGCTGCAGCGTGAGGGCGTCTATCGCGAAATGAAGCTGCGCCGCCACTACGAAAAGCCGAGCGAAAAGCGCGCCCGTGAAAAGGCCGCCGCCGTCCGCCGCGCCCGCAAGCTGGAGCGCAAGCGGATGGAACGCGACGGCAGCCGTTAAGGCCGTCTGACGAGGGGTGGTTTCAAGGACCCGCTTGATCGCCACTCATCGATGAGCCAAGAGGGCGCGGATTCGTTTCCGCGCCCTTTTGCTATCCGGGCATGGCCCATTCGAGGATTCTGAGATGACCGAAATCACCCGCGTTCCGATCCTGCCGATCAAGAAGGGCTCTCTGCCCAAGCTCTGGATCGGTGTCGCCGCCGCTGCCCTGGCTGGCGCGGGGCTCGCCTGTGCGACAGTTCCGCATGGCGTCGAAGTGGTGGAAATTACTGCTGGCGTTGGTGCTTCACCCAGTGAAAATGACGTGATCTTCGCCCGGTATGTCGGCAAGCTGTCCGACGGGACCGTGTTCGACGAGGGCAAGGATGTGGATCTTCCGATTCCGGGAATCTTCCCGCAAGGACAGCCTTTGCCTCTGTCGCAGATGGTGCCGGGCTTCCGCGAAGGCGCGATGAAGATGAAGAAGGGCGGCAAGTACCGTCTCGTCATCCCGGCGGACAAGGCCTATGGTGCGACCCCGCCGCAGGGTGCGCCGATCCCGCCGAATGCCGACCTGACTTTCGAGATCGAACTGGTCGATTTCATGTCGGAAGACGATTTCCAGAGCCGGTTGGGAATGTTCCAGCAAATGATGCAGGCACAGGCGGCCAAGCAAGGCGGCGAAGCGGCGAAATAAGCGCGCCTGCAAAGGCGTTGGGATTCCATTACAAAGGGGCAGCCATGGCTGTCGAAGCCTATGTCAGTTGATAAGGCCACTGTGGCCAGAATTGCCTCGCTGGCCCGGATCAAGGTCAGCGATGAAGAGCTTGAGGCGATGGTGCCCGAACTGAACCAGATTTTGGGCTGGGTCGAACAGTTGGGGGAAGTGGATGTAACCGGCATCGAACCGATGACCGCAGTCATTCCGAATACGTTGCGCCTGCGCGACGATGTCGTTGATGCCGATCCCCTGACAGGCGGCGGTCGGCGCGATGCGGTTCTGGCCAATGCTCCCGCAGCCGAGCATGGCTTCTTTGGCGTGCCGAAGGTGATTGAATAATGTCAGACAACGCAAACGACGTTACGGAACTGGGCGTTGCCGCCATCCGCGACGGGGTGGCCAAAGGTGACTTCAGCGCGCGCGAAGTGGCAGAGGCGTTCAATGCCAATGTTGCAGCCGCTGGCGAGTTGAACGCCTTCATCGTGGCAACTCCCGACATGGCGTTGGAAGCTGCCGGCAGGGTCGATGCCGACCGTGCGGCTGGCAAGGCCCTGGGCAAGATGGCCGGTGTGCCGATCGGCATGAAGGATCTGTTCGCCACCAATGGTGTGCAGACCACTGCCGCATCGCACATTCTCGAAGGGTTCAGCCCGCAGTATGAAAGCACTGTCTCGCAGAAGTTGTGGGATGCTGGTGCAGGGATGCTGGGCAAGCTCAATCTCGACCAGTTCGCCATGGGCTCGTCCAACGAAACGAGCTATTTCGGCAACGTGATTTCGCCATGGCGGCGCAACGACGGCGGAAATGCCCCGTTGGCTCCTGGTGGTTCATCCGGCGGGTCCAGCTCGGCCGTCGCCGCGCGGCTGTGTCCCGCGGCGACGGGCACGGATACGGGCGGGTCGATCCGTCAGCCGGCGGCTTTTACCGGGATTACCGGGATCAAGCCGACATATGGCCGGTGCAGCCGGTGGGGGATTGTCGCCTTCGCCAGTTCGCTCGACCAGGCGGGGCCGATGGCGCGCGACGTGCGCGATTGTGCGATCATGCTGGAGGCAATGGCCGGGTTCGATCCGAAAGATGCGACCAGCCTCGATATGCCTGTGCCTGAATGGGAAGCTGGCCTTACCGCCGACATGAAGGGCAAGAAGGTGGGTATTCCGCGCGAATACCGCATGGACGGCATGGATGCGGATGTCGCGAAAAGCTGGGAAGACGGCATTGCCTGGCTCCGTGATGCCGGGGCCGAGATCGTCGATATTTCCCTGCCTCACACCAAATATGCGCTTCCAGCCTATTATATCATCGCCCCGGCAGAAGCGTCGTCCAACCTCGCACGCTACGATGGTGTCCGATATGGTCTGCGGGACCTGCCGGAAGGGGCGGGCCTGCAGGACATGTACGCTGCAACCCGTGCAGCGGGCTTCGGAGCGGAGGTCAAACGCCGTATTCTGATCGGCACTTACGTGCTTTCGGCTGGTTTCTACGATGCCTATTACACCCAGGCACAGAAGGTCCGGACTCTGATCAGCCACGATTTCAAGAACGCCTTCACCGAATGTGACGTTATCCTTGCACCGACCACGCCGAGCGCGAGTTTCGCACTTGGGGAAAAATCGGGCGATCCGCTGGAAATGTACCTGAACGACGTGTTCTCGGTCCCGGCGAGCCTTGCCGGGCTCCCGGCGATGAGCGTCCCTGCCGGTCTCAACCGCGAAGGGCTCCCGCTCGGCCTGCAAATCATCGGCAACGCGTTCGACGAACAGGGCGTGCTTAATGCCGGTCTCGCGCTTGAACAGCGCGCCGGGTTTACGGCCAAACCGGAAAAGTGGTGGTGAAACAGAGCAATGCCGAAGTTGCCCGTGCGCACTTATGTGAGGTCTTGTGTAAAAGGGGATACACACTCAAATGGATAAGCGGACGCTCGCCATATTTCAATGTTTCACGAAATGATGGCAGAGTTGTTCGTATGTATGTGAAGCCTGGGAAAGACGGAAAGTTTCGATGGCAGGCTTCTGGTGAAGGGATAGTGCCGACGCTCACGAATGAAGGCTTTGTCGCGCTTGTCGCACTTGATGAAGAGCAAAACCCTACGGCACTAAGAATTGTGCGAAATACGGATTTGCAGCGTTGCCTGTGTGATGATTTTGTTTTTTGGGTCAAGGCAAAACCGGAAAAAAGAAGCATTGATGGTACAAATCGTCAGATCGAATTTTATGGTCAGGAAACACCAGACAACAAAGGATTCGAATATGCGCGAAAACTACCTGATGATTTGGAGTTCCACTGAGTGAGCGAATATCGCATTCAGGGCGCAACAGGCGAATGGGAGGTCGTGATCGGCCTCGAAGTCCACGCGCAAGTGACGAGCAAGGCAAAGCTTTTTTCGGGCGCGGCGACTGCTTTCGGGGCGGAGCCGAACAGCCAGGTCAGCCTGATCGATGCGGCTATGCCCGGCATGCTGCCGGTGCCCAACCGCGAATGCATTCGTCAGGCGGTCCGCACTGGCATGGCCATCGATGCGGAGATCAACAAATGGTCTCGTTTCGACCGCAAGAATTACTTCTATGCCGATTTGCCGCAGGGCTATCAGATCAGCCAGCTCTATCACCCGCTGGTGGGTGAAGGACGGCTGGAAATCCAGCTGGATGACAAGGATCCCGAAAACACCAAGACGATCGGGATCGAGCGTATCCATGTGGAACAGGATGCGGGCAAGCTGATGCATGATCAGCACCCGACGATGTCCTATGTGGATCTCAACCGGTCGGGCGTGGCGCTGATGGAAATCGTCAGCCGTCCCGACATGCGGAGCCCTGCCGAAGCAGGCGCTTATGTGCGCAAATTGCGTACGATTCTACGCTATGTCGGAAGTTGCGACGGAAACATGGAAGAAGGCTCCATGCGTGCCGACGTCAACGTGTCCGTGCGGCGGCCGGGCGAGCCTTTCGGCACCCGGACGGAGACGAAGAACGTCAATTCCGTTCGTTTTGTCATGGCCACGATCGAGCATGAGGCGAACCGTCAGGTCGATCTGATTGAGAGCGGCGGCAAGGTCGTGCAGGAAACCCGGCTGTTCGACCCGGACACCGGCACGACACGATCCATGCGCAGCAAGGAAGACGCGCACGATTACCGCTATTTCCCTGATCCGGACTTGCTCCCGTTGGTGCTGGAAGATGCGTTCCTTGATGAGTGTCGCGCCAGCCTGCCTGAACTGCCGGATGCCAAGCGCCACCGGTATGAGAACGGGCTGGGCCTGTCGGCTTACAACGCAGGCATATTGACTGCGGAGGTCGAAACGGCCCGCTGGTTCGAAGAACTGCTGGTCCAGACGGCCAAGGCGCAGGGTAAGGACGATGCGGACGTTGCCAAGCAGGCTGCGAACTGGCTGACTTCGGAACTGTTCGGTGCGCTCAACAAGGTTGGCAAGGGGCTGGATGATAGTCCCGTCAGCCCTGCCGCAGGGGCCGAATTGCTGGCTTTGATCGGAGACGGCACGATATCCGGTTCCATCGCCAAGCAGGTGCTGGAAAAGATGCTTGAAACCGGAGATGGCGCTGCGGCGATTGTCGAGCGTGAGGGGTTGAAGCAGGAAAGCGACACTGGCGCGATCGAGGCGGCAATTGATGCGGTGATGGCCGCGAATGCCGACAAGGTCGAGGAGTATCGCGGCGGCAAGGACAAACTGTTCGGCTTCTTCGTCGGTCAGACCATGAAAGCGATGCAGGGCAAAGCCAATCCGCAGGTTGTGAACGAATTGCTCAAGACGAAGCTCGGATAAAGTCCAGCCTGTGTGGTCGGGCGTTCATCCATGTCGATAAGTATCGTCCTCGTTCACCCGGAAATTCCCGGCAATACCGGCGCGATAGGGCGCACCTGTGTCGCTCTGGACATGGAACTGGTCCTGATTCACCCGCTGGGGTTCGACCTTTCGGACAAGCGGGTGAAGCGTTCCGGCCTTGATTACTGGCCGCACGTGCGGATCACCGAATTTTCGAGCTGGGATGCGTTTCTGGAGGCACGTAGCCCGCGTGGCGACCAGCTTTTCCTCTTTGAGGAATATGGCTCCCGCAGTTTTTATGAGCCGGACTACCCCGATGACGCCTATCTCGTCTTTGGCAGCGAGACGAAAGGGTTGCCTGCCAAGATTGCAGAGCCGCTTTCCGACCGCATGGTGAAGTTGCCCATGCGGTCGGAACATATCCGTTCGCTCAATCTCGCCAATACCGTGACCGCCGCCGCTTATCAGGCGTTACGCAGGCAATTTGGCCACTGATTACGGCTGCGGTAAGCCCCGGTAACCGATATTATGCTGTGGCCCGGTCCTTCCAATGCAGCAGGTGGTCGATGTTCTTGCGTTCATCAGGCTTGCGTCCGGTCCTGGCCAACTGGTGCGCCGTTACCTGAATGCCGGGACGCAAGGGTTCGAACGCTTCCCACACCCGATCGTATTCGGTCCGGGCGATCAGCCAGGTGCCGTTCTGCCGGACGTACTGATCCTTGTAGATCAGGCAGCCCATAGTGATTTCCTTGCGATCGAGTGCGATGTGGAAATCCTCGCAATACCAGATGCCTTGCGCGGAATCAGATCCGGTGAATTCGATGTCCGGCAAGTGTGCGTGGTGCATGGTGATCATTTCCGAATGGTGTGCGTTCATCAGGAAATCGATCATCTCGTCCTTGCCGTGTGCGATCGCCGTATAGGCACCGCCGCGATATTCGACGGTGACGTTATCCGTGAACAGTTGGCGTAGGAGAACTTCGTCCCCCGCATCGGTCGCCCGGCAATAGCGGCTCTTGAGGCGTTTGATTTCCTCCAGATCGGGCAGTTGTTCCACAGTATATGACATGACATCCTCTCCTTGGGTTTATGCGTGTGTTTGCGTCATGAATTGAGGAATTGCGCGAGCTGGCTCGCCAATATCCGGGCAATCGTCCTGCTGTCGGCGGCCCATCCCGCGATCAGGTCCATGGAGATCTGGTCCAGCTGGGACAGCAGCATATGAGCGCGCAAGGCGTCTTCTCCGTCGGGAGATGCGGCTGCGCGTCTGAAAGCGGGATAGACTATACCGAGACGTGCGAATTCTGCTGCATATCTGGCCCGAGTGCGCGCGGAAAACGAAGGCTCCGCAGCGGCGACATGGCGAAAGATCCGCATGTATTCGCCTTGTTCCAGCATCACGCTGAATCGTCGCTGCACCCATTCGGCAAGGTCTGCCTCGCTGGCCTCCGGCCCCAGGGCGGCGAGATCGTCGAAATCTTTCAGGATGAATATCCCGACAGTGTCGGCCAATGCCTCCGCCGCGCTGAACTTGCTTGGAAAATAGACATAGAAACTTGGACGGCTGATGCCCGCTTCGCGCGCGATGTCATCGACGGTGACAGCTTCATAACCCAGTCGCGAAAAGGTCGTCTTGGCTGCTTCCAGTATGCGCAGCCGCATTTTTTCGCCGCGCAGGCTGCGGGCATCGACAAGCCTGAGTGACGACAGGTGGTCGGCAAGTGGCGCGGTCAATTGCTCATCGGTGGTCATGGGCCTGGATTCCGTAGGTGAACGCGCATCAAGCTATGTGATGTTGACAATATGTCAAAATAAATCGACAATCTGTAAAAAAGTAATGGCGGTGCCGTCTGGCGGCAAGGTTTTGGGCGAGCGGGAGCAGGTATTGGAAAAATTTGATCCATGTCCTTGTGTTGCAAAGGGGCAACACTATCTGATGACCGAAAGGCAGTGAGGGACATCTCATGAATCTCGAAAAATTCACCGATCGCGCCAAGGGTTTTATCCAGTCGGCACAGACCGTTGCCATCCGCATGAGTCATCAGCGGATCGCGCCGGAACACTTGTTGAAGGCATTGCTCGAAGACAGCGAAGGCATGGCTGCGGGGCTGATCCAGCGGGCCGGGGGCAACGCGAATTTTGCCGTTGAGGAAGTTGACCGCGCGCTTGCCAAGATACCTGCCGTTTCTGGCGGAGGGGCACAGCAGTCTCCCGGGCTCGACAATGATACCGTGCGCATACTCGACCAGGCGGAGCAACTCGCGACGAAGGCTGGCGACAGCTACGTTCCGGTACAGCGGATCGTGCAGGCTTTGGCGCTCGCAACCACCACTGCGGCCGGGCAGGCGCTCAAGGCGGCGAATGTAACGCCACAGGCGCTTGAGGCTGCCATTCAGGAAGTTACGGGCGGCCGTGCAGCACACAGTGCGGGTGCCGAGGAAAGCTACGAAGCGATGGAAAAGTACGCACGCGACCTGACTGCGGCCGCACGTGAAGGCAAGCTCGATCCGGTCATCGGCCGTGACGAGGAAATTCGCCGCACAGTGCAGATTCTCGCCCGGCGGACAAAGAACAATCCTGTGCTCATCGGCGATCCCGGCGTGGGCAAGACAGCTATTGTCGAAGGGCTTGCGCTGCGTATCGCCAATGGCGATGTGCCTGACAGCTTGAAAGACCGCCGCCTGATGGCGCTGGACATGGGCTCACTCATCGCTGGCGCCAAGTACCGCGGCGAGTTCGAGGAACGGTTGAAAGCCGTACTCGACGAAGTGAAAGGTGCCGAAGGCGAAATCATCCTTTTCATCGACGAAATGCACACGCTTATTGGCGCGGGTAAGTCTGAAGGTGCGATGGACGCGGGCAACCTGCTGAAGCCGGCGCTTGCCCGGGGCGAGTTGCACTGCATCGGTGCGACCACGCTCGATGAGTATCAGAAATACGTTGAAAAGGACGCTGCGCTTCAACGGCGGTTTCAGCCGGTTTTCGTGGGTGAACCGACGGTCGAGGATACGATTTCGATCCTGCGTGGGCTTAAGGAAAAGTACGAGCTGCACCACGGCGTGCGGATCACCGACGGGGCGATCGTGGCGGCGGCAACATTGTCCAACCGCTACATTTCCGACCGGTTTTTGCCGGATAAGGCGATCGACCTCATGGATGAGGCCGCCAGCCGTATTCGTATGGAGGTGGAATCGAAACCGGAAGAGATCGAATCTCTCGACCGGCGCATCATCCAGCTCAAGATCGAGGAATCGGCGCTGGCCAAGGAAAACGACCAGGCGTCTAAGGACCGGCTGGCCGCGTTGCGGGAAGAACTGGCCAATCTGGAACAGCAAAGCTCTGAACTGACGACCCGCTGGCAGAACGAGCGGGACAAGATTGCTGCCGAGGGCAAGATCAAGGAGGAGCTGGATCAGGCACGGATCGAACTGGAACAGGCGCAACGGTCCGGGGATCTCGGACGCGCCGGGGAGCTTTCCTACGGGAAGATTCCCGAGCTGGAAAAACGGCTTGCCGATGCGCAGGGCCAGACTGACAACGCCTTGCTGCGCGAGGAAGTGACCGATGACGATATTGCCGGTGTCGTCAGCCGCTGGACGGGTGTTCCAGTGGACAAGATGATGGAAGGCGAGCGGGAAAAGCTCCTCAAGATGGAGGAAGTTCTCGGCAAGCGTGTCATCGGGCAGGAGCAGGCTGTACAAGCCGTTTCCAAGGCTGTGCGGCGCGCGCGCGCCGGACTGCAGGACCCGCATCGTCCGTTGGGCAGCTTCCTGTTCCTCGGGCCGACAGGGGTCGGCAAGACGGAACTGACCAAGGCCTTGGCCGAATTTCTGTTCGACGACGACACGGCGATGGTGCGCATCGACATGAGTGAATTCATGGAGAAGCACGCGGTGGCCCGCCTGATCGGTGCACCTCCGGGCTATGTCGGATACGAGGAAGGCGGCGTGCTGACTGAGGCCGTGCGGCGCAGGCCCTATCAGGTCGTGCTGTTCGATGAGGTCGAGAAAGCGCATCAGGACGTATTCAATGTCTTGCTGCAAGTGCTCGACGACGGGCGGCTGACGGATGGTCAGGGCCGTGTGGTCGATTTCAGCAACACCTTGATTATTCTGACCTCCAATCTGGGTAGCCAGTACCTCACCACTATCGAGGAAGGTCAGGATGTCGAAAGCGTCGAGCCGCAGGTCATGGAAGTGGTGCGGGGCCATTTCCGGCCCGAATTTCTCAACCGGCTGGACGAGATCATTCTGTTCCATCGGCTTGGCGCCGACCATATGGGGCCGATTGTCGAAATCCAGGTCGGGCGGGTGCAGAAGCTGCTGCAGGATCGCAAGATCGTGCTGGAGCTCACTGACGCGGCGAAGCGCTGGCTGGGGCGGGTCGGCTACGACCCGGTCTATGGTGCACGGCCGCTGAAGCGGGCAGTGCAGCGCTACCTGCAGGACCCTCTGGCGGAAAAACTGCTGGGTGGAGAGATCCCCGATGGCTCGACCGTTCACATCGACGAAGGCGATGGTGCGTTGAACATCACTGTTGGTTGAACCCAAACGCAGTTTTCAGGAGCCCCGGTCATGTGCCGGGGCTCTTTCATTTCACCTTCCGTTGCGGTCTTGACCGTGGCGGGGCCGCTACCTAGGCCGGTGTTCCACTAACCGGCAGGAGGATCTGGCCGTGCAGCGCGAATGGCATATCGGTGTTATCGGCGGTTCGGGGCTCTACGCCGATATCGGACTGGAAGATGCTCAGCAGATCGCGGTGCAGAGCCCTTTCGGTGTACCTTCCGGCCCTGTCACTGTCGGCCGGATCGGCCCGGTCCGCTTCAGTTTCATCGCCCGGCATGGGGAAGGGCATCCCTTGCCGCCATCGTCAGTCAATTACCGTGCGAATGTGGATGTTCTGAAACGCTGCGGCGTGACGGATATTCTGGCGATTTCAGCAGTCGGATCGTTGCAGGAGCAATTCGCCCCTGGCGATTTTGTCGCCGTCGATCAGATGATCGATCGGACGACGGGCCGTGAGCGGAGTTTTTTCGGGCCGGGGCTCGTCGCGCATGTCGCGCTTGCCGACCCCGTTTGCCACCGTCTGTCCGAACTGGTGGGAGACGGGGCTGAAAGGGCGGGGGCTACGGTTCATCGCGGCGGTTGTTATGTCGCGATCGAGGGGCCGCAGTTTTCGACCCGCGCGGAAAGCAGGATGTATCGCCAATGGGGCGCGGACGTGATCGGGATGACCGGAATGCCCGAGGCCCGACTGGCTCGCGAGGCGGAGCTTCCTTACGCCATGCTTGCCATGGTCACCGACTATGACAGCTGGCGCGACAGCGAAGCGGGAGTCGAAGTTTCCGAAGTCCTCGCGGTGGTAAAGGCGAATGCTGACCTTGCACGAGGGGCTTTGCAACGGCTGGCCCAACTGCTGCCTGCCAAGCGGACGCCGAGCCCGGCCGATACGGCTCTGGATGGTGCGCTGGTGACTTCTCCCGACAAGCATGACCCGGCACTTTGGGCGCGGCTGGATGCAGTGGCCAGACGGCTTCTTGCTACGCCTGAGTAAGCCAGAACGAAAATAAGGGGGCCCCGCGAGGCAACCCCTTATCTTGGGCCTAGCCGCCGGCGTGTCCGGGGCCACCGCTGCCGAAGGCATCGGCGATCGAGCATGCCGCAGGGCCCAAAATGACGACGAATAGCGTCGGCAGAATGAACAGGATCAGCGGAACGGTCATGATTGCCGGCAGTCGCGCGGCCTTTTCTTCTGCCCGCATCATGCGTTCGTTACGGAATTCGGCAGACAACACGCGCAATGCGGATGCCAGCGGGGTGCCGTAGCGTTCGGTCTGGATCATGGTCGTGACCACGCCTTTTACCGCATCCAGATCGACGCGATAGGCAAGGTTGTCGAATGCCATCTTGCGTTCGGTCAGGAACGACAGCTCAATCGCGGTCAACGCAAATTCATCGCCCAGTTCGGGATAGGCACGGCCCAATTCCTTTGCCACGCGGTTGAAGGCGGCATCCACGGTCAGGCCGGCCTCGGCGCAGATGACCAGCAGGTCGAGCGCGTCGGGCAGCCCTTTGCGAATGGCGTCGGACCGCTTCGAAATCATGTTCTGGATGTAGAGGTCCGGGGCCTTGTAGGCGCCAACCACCATTACCGCGAAACCGAAAAACCGTTTCATCCCACCCCAGTCGGGGAACATGTTGGAGACATAGAACAGGAAAAGAGCGACCACACCGAAAACGATCGGCAGGATCAGTCGTCCGAAGATGACGGCGACAGCCCATTCCTTGTTGCGAATGCCGGCCTGGGCCAGCTTTTGCTGGATTTTCTTGAGTTCGGTGTCCTGCAGGACCTTCAGGCCTTGCAGGGTGTGCCGCATCTTGTCGGTCGTTTCGTTCTTGCGGACGAGGCTGGCGCGCTTCTTGGCCGAATTCACGATGATGCCGGCCTTGAGCTGTTCCCGCCGCTCGTTGAGCGATTTGACGCGCTTGGCCATCGGGTCGCGAACGGTCACAGCCGTGTAGATCGCGAAGATGACGGCCATGGCGGCGATCCCGGCAAGGATCGAGCCGACCAGAACGACATCGACACCGAGGAGAGTTGGACCGGGCGTGGTGGTAATCATGACTGTTCTCGTCCGCTCCTGCTCAGATCTCGAAACTGACCATCTTGGCCATGATGAAGACACCGATGCCCATCCAGATCATGCCGCCAAGGCCGGCGACAATCAGCCGTTCGTCAGTGAAGAAGGAGCCAATGTATTTTGGATTGATCCACCAAATCAGGCCGAAGACGATAAACGGCAGCGACCCGACGATATAGGCCGAAGCCTTGGATTCCGAACTCATCGCCTTGATCTTTAGCTTCATCTGGGCACGCTTGCGAAGCACGTCGGCAAGGTTGGACAGGGTTTCGGCAAGATTACCGCCGGTTTCCCGCTGGATCGCCAGAGTGATGCAGAAGAAACTGAATTCGGCTGTGTTGAGACGGTCCGCGGTTTCCTGAAGCGATTCCTCCATTGTACGGCCGACCTTGATACGATCGACGATCGCCTTGAATTCCTCGCCCACGGGGCCCGGTACTTCCTGTGCCACCACGGCAAGAGTTTCGGTTACCGGCAAGCCGGACCGCAAGCCGCGTACGAGCAGTTCGATCGCATCGGGAAACTTGGACGTAAAATTGTTGGTGCGCCGGTTGATGAAGAAATTCACCACCATGTGCGGCAAGCCGGCGCCGACAAGGATACCGAAGCCGAGCGACAACAGAGGTGCACCGCTGCGCAGATAGATCAGCACTGCAATCGTCAGAGCGAGCCCGAGAGAAGCATAGAGATACTGGGTGATGGTCCAGTTCTTGCCGGTGCGGTGAAGGCGCAGCGCAAGTGCTTCGGCGCGAGACTGGGAACCGGCAATCTGGTGGACCTTGGGCTTGCGAGCGGCCACGGCCTTGCGCAACTGGGCTTCGACCTTGTCCTTGGTGCTTTCCGAGTGTCGTTCGCGGACACCCTGCAGGCGCCGGGCGCCTTCCTTGGCCGCTGACGGCCCCGACAATGCACTGTAGGCAAGGATCAGGGCCAGGATCAGCCCGGTGGCGATCAGCAGTAGCTGGAAAATGCTCATGTCCTGGCCTCGACTTTCCTTACCCGCATGCCTTCGGACCCCGGCGAGGCGGCGGCGCGGACGCTATTGCGCATGCCGCCTCGCAGAAGGTCATTCAGCGTGTGCCTTGTCCTTCTTCGCCACGAGGCTCTTGAGATCGAGCTTGCCCAGCAGGGATCCCTTGGCCTTTGGTGCGGCCGCGTCTTGTTTTCCTTCGGCCTCCTCAGCCGTACCGATTATCGTTTGCGCAAGATGGCGCATAACGGCGGTGGCCTTGCTCGACGGGTTGGCGTCGACGAAGGTGTGTCCCAGCTTGGCGGCATTGGCAGCCGCCTTCTGGTCGAACGGGATCAGGTAGTCGATCTTGTGTTCGATCGACGCTTCGAAATCGGCCTTGGAAATCTCCCCCGGACCGGGAGGTACGCGATTGGCCACGATCAGCGGGCGCACGTGCGACGCGTTCGCTTTCAGCCATGCGAGAATGCGAATGGCATCGCGCGCTGACGCGAGCGTCAGTTCAGCGGCGATCACTGCAACATTTATGTCCGCCATCAGGTGCGGGAAATTGATCAACATGTTGCGCGGCAGATCGACCACCGTCATTTCGAAAGCCTGGCGGAATTCTTCCTCCAGCTGAATGAATGCCGATCCGTCGGTCATCAGCGGAGCGTTGATCGGCGCTTCGGCTGACAGAATTGCCAGATTGTCGTTGGCGCGGATCATTGCGCGTTCGATGAACAGGCCGTCGATGCGGCTGGGGTTGTCGATCGCGTCAGTCAGACCGCGTCCGGGCTCAAGGTCCAGTGTCAGCGCTCCGGTGCCGAAATGCACGTCGAGATCGAACAGGGCGGTCGGCATCTTGTGATCGGCACTGAACAGCCAGGCCAGCGACGTGGCGATCGTGGAAGCGCCGACGCCGCCGCGCGTTCCGATAACGGCGGTTGAAATGTGCCGTTTCGGCGTCGCACCATCGGCGGATTTCGGAGAGGTGAAAACCAGTTGGGCCTGGGTCAGCGCATCGCGCAGCTGGGCGGCTGTGAGCGGCTTGAGCAGGTAGTCGTGAATCCCGCTGGCCAACAGATCGCGGTAGAGACGCACGTCATTGACCTGGCCTACGGCGATAACGACCGTACCCGGTTCGCAAACTTCGGCCAGTGCGTTGATATCGTTCAGCGGGTCTCCGCTTTCCGACAGGTCGACCATGAGGATGGCCGGACTCGCGCTGATCGACAGGGACTGGACCGCATTACGCAGCCCGCCCTTGTTGCACTTTTCCGGAGGCCAGCCCATTTCGATAATGACCGGGCGCAACTGGTCGAGCGTGGTATCGTCGCATACGTAGGCCGCGAACGGATCGCGATTGCCGGACATTCCAGGTTTCCAAGGTGCGTTCATGGCTCAGTTCCCCCCCGTTGCGTTCGTTGTCAGGCCCTTCATGCCGGTAGGCGCCTGAGTGCGATAACTGTCGATCGCCTTGTTCGACGACATGACCACTGTCTCGCCAGAGCCACGTGCGCCGCGAATGAGATGTTCGGGATCGGCCACCATGGCGGCAAGATTGCTGTTCACGGCGCAGCCGAAATTCGACCGGGTCTCGTTGCCGAGATTGGACGCGAAAGTATCGGACCAGTCCGGGCAGTTCGGCACGCTGGCAGTGGAACGGGTGATGACCACGCGGGCATTGCCGGGATCGACATAGCCAGGAGTGACCGGCGTACCTTCGGCCAGCAGAATGCCGTAGCGCCCTGCAATCTGGCTCACCACATTGCGGGTGACGGGGCTCTCGAGAGGATCGTCGAGTGCAACCCGGTCGCCGTAGCGCAGATCCATCGCTTCGAACCATCCGGCCAGTCGGCGCTGTTCGGGCAGCGACAGGCCACCGGCCCCCGTCACGAGGTCGATAGTGTAGTTGGTCCGTTTGACGACCGGCTGATGCAGGCTGTCAAGTCCGCGCTTTTCATAGCTGGCGCTGGAGCACCCTGCCATGGTCATCCCCAGAGAAAGGAGGATGGCGGCGGCCACCGGTTTTGTCATGCGATTGCGCATCATAGTCACCTTTCTCAATTAATGCTGAAGCCGGGAGCCGCAGCCTCTTTGGCCTTGCTGTCGCTCTTACGCGATTTGCTGCGCGATTTGTCTTTCTTGTCCGCCCTGGCCGACGGCGCAGTGAGCGCATTGTCCGAAGAGCCGAGCTGAGGATCGGTCGGAACCTCGGGATCTGCCGTGGGCATGGGGCGGGTTTCGTTGCTGCGCCCCTTTGCTTCCATGTTGCCCATGAACTGCTCGAAAGCGGTGGGGGCATGGAACCCGTCGGTTGGCAGCTTGATGTCCTTGTCGTCGACCGGGTTGACCAGGAACGGTGTGACCACGATCACCAGCTCAGTCTGACCCTTGCGGAACTCGGTCGACCGGAACAGGGTGCCAAGGATCGGCAGATCACCGATGCCCGGTGCCTTGTCGATCGCGTTCTGGGCATTGTTGCTCAACAGGCCGGCGATCATGAAACTCTGGCCCGAGCCGAGTTCGACAGTCGTTTCCGCCCGACGGACGGTGAGAGCCGGCACCTGATAGCCGTTCAGCGTCACTGCACCTTGTGTCGAGAGTTCGGACACTTCGGGGCGGACGCGGATCGAGATGCGGCCATTGGCGAGAACGGTCGGCGTATAAGAGAGGCTGACGCCGTATTTCTTGTATTCCACGCTGGTCGTGCCGAGGCCCTGACTCATTGGAATGGGGAATTCACCACCTGCCAGAAAGTCGGCGGTTTCGCCCGAGAGAGCCGTGAGGTTCGGCTGCGAAAGCGTCGTCACGAGGCCCATCTGTTCCCCGAGGTCGAGTGCGCTGGCCACATCCATGCCCAGCAGCTTGCCCGCGAAGTTGAGCGCGGTCGTGCCGTCGGTCGGTGCCTTGAAGGTGTACTGCGTGCCGCCAGTGATGAACTTGCCGCTGGCGGGATCAAACGGCAGGCTGAGTGTGCCTGCCGGAAGATTATAGAGCGACGAGGCGTCGAGCATCGGCAGGCTGCTCGTGTCGAGATTGCCGATCGTTGCGAAATCCCGGCCGCGTGACACACCGAACAGGAAACCGCCGCTATTGTCGCGTGACATCAGGTTGGTGCCGAGCGAACGAACGAGCGAGCGGCTGACTTCCGCAAAGCGGACCCGCAGATTGACTTGCAACGGCGTCGCCATTTTGAGGCGGCTGATGACGGTCGAGCCTTCGCCGACGAAAGCCTTGACCAGCCGTTCGGCTTCGGCGGCATCTTCCGGTGCCGCGACGGTCCCGGTCAGCAGCACGGTGCTGTTGCTCATGGTCGAGACGCCGATTTTCGCTTCGGGCATTGCCAGCGAGAGCATCTGGTCGATGCTATCGAGGTTGGAGCCGACGCGGATATTGGCCGACCAGATAATCGCGCCGGTAGAGTTGCTGGCATAGACTGTCGTTTCTCCGCCCGCCTTGCCGAAGACATAGAGCTGGCGTTGCGACTTTACCTGCACGTCGGCAATTGAGTCGTTGGCCACGAAAATGTCGGCCATTGCACCTGGTACAGTGATCAGCTTGCCCCGGCCGATCGAGAGATCGACATCGTTGGAAGGCCGGGCAACGGACTGAGCCAGAGCGGCATCGACGGTCAGTGTGCCCATCGGCACCACGGCGCAGGCTGCGCTCATGATAGCGGCGGTCAGGCGGCGTTTCATCATCTTGCCCTTCGTTTGCGCAGCGCGCGGATCAAGCATGGTCTTGGCGTGATGTGCGGTCATGTCACTTCCCCCCGACCGGAACGGCTTCGGTAGTCTTGCCGCGGGTCACGCGGACCACCGGGCCCATCTGGGCGAAAGCCGTTGCCGCAGGTGCGCCACCGCCAGGCATCGGACCGGACCGGCTGCCGGATGAGGGCATCGAGCGGCGCTGGAAACGGGAGACATCCCCACCAGTGACGTAACTGGAAGACTTGTCCTGAGGGCGGCCCATGGCCGTGCGCAGGATCTTCTCTTCTTCGCTTTTGCTCACCCCGTCGGGCACATCGACTGCGCCGCTGGCAATTGCGCGTTCAAGCTCACCCTGATTATCGGCAAGCGAACGCAGTGACAGGCTGATAGTGCCGATGGTCTGTGCGACTGCAATCTTCTCGGCAATCTTGGGAGTTACTTCGAGCGTGACGGTGCGGAAGGCGCGGACCACGGTCTTGCCATCCACCACCTCGCTGTCGGTCGACTGGTCTGTGGCCAGGACACGGACATTGCTGAGGAAGGTTTCCGAAGCACGCAACGGGCCTTCTTCGTCGCCCTTTACCGTCTGGGTGAGGACCAGATCGACACGGTCGCCGGGGAAAACAAAGCCGGCCACGCCCGTCTTGGCGGATACCGGGACAGTCACGGCGCGCATGCCCGGGCCAAGTGCCGCGGCAAGGAAACCGCGGTCGCCCGGGCTGACCAGAGCGCCCTGAGTCACGGGTTCACCTGCGGTAATCGCATGGCGGACCACTGTGCCCAGCAGCTTGTTCATGTCGGTTTCGCCATCGACGAAATAGGCGTTCTCGACCATTTCGCTCGGCCATTGCTGGAACCCGATTGCATCTGCCGTGATAATGGTTCCAACCGGAAGCGCGCGTTGCGCGACCAGTACCTTGGGGCCTTTCGGCGCCTGCGGTACGGCGTTGGCCTGCGGTGCGGATGCACCTGTCAGCATGCTCCGGGCGGCGAGGGCGGTGCCGATCGCGATGATCAGTGCCCCCAGCAGCAGAACCAGCTTTTTCCTATCCATGGCGCTTTAAGCCCCCTCATTGTTCCCGGCGAGTGCCGGAAGATCATCGTTCCGCAATACCGCGTTAATGGTTAACATCGGGTTCACCCCAAAAGGCTCGAACGAATGGGATTGTCGGAAAGATATTGGATGCCGAGGATCGAGATCCCTGCCGCTGCAATCGCGACACCATAAGGTATCGCCAGTTTGCCGCGTTGACGGCGGATGACGTGCCAGCCGGCCATCACGATGGTCAGCATGCCGCCGACCAGAGCCATGATGAGCAGCATGCGAAGAAACCAGTCGGGTTCTAGCCACAGGGCCAGGGCCGCGAGCAGCTTGACGTCGCCGCCGCCCATGGCGCCGATTGCAAACAGAACCGCAAGCACCAGAAACACGCCGGTCGCCATGCCGATCTGGATCGCGACACCGGGCCACAGGTCGAGCCCGCTGGCCCACCAGAAAACCGGCGCACCCGCGACGATGGCTATGTTGAGCCAGTTATCGATCTGGCGGCGGCGAATATCGGTACATGCTGCGACCAGCAGCAGGACCGCCAAAGCGAGCAGCAGAAAATCGTGGAAAAATCCATCTTGCATTGAAAGCCCCCCGGCTTGATCCCAGGGGACGTGGTAACGGGCATGACTTACCAAAAAGTAACCAAGGGCAGGAGGCCGGTATTAGCCAATATAGTCCCGGTCATGAGATAGCCTTCGATCGCAGGGCCATTCCGGCTGATGCCGTCGAGGGGCGCTGGAACGCATCGGATGGGTTTGCGATTCGCCGGATCGACTGGCCCGGCCCCGGCGGCGCTGCGCGCGGTTCGATCCTGTTCCTGCCGGGCAGAGGCGATGCCTACGAGAAATATCTTGAGACGCTTGATTACTGGGCGCGGAAAGGCTGGAGGGTAACAGCTCTCGATTGGCGAGGGCAGGCCGGTTCAGGGCGCCTGGGAACGGATGAGGTTACCGGCCATATTCCGGACTTCTCTCTATGGGTCGATGATCTTTCGGCCTTCTGGAGCACCTGGAAACGCGAAACGCCGGGGCCGCATGTCCTTGCCGCCCACTCGATGGGGGGGCATATCGCCTTGCGGGCGCTTGCGGAAAAAAGGGTCGATCCGGTGGCGCTGCTGCTTTCCGCTCCGATGCTGGGCTTTACGACAGGGCTCCTGCCAATTCCGTTGTTGCATGGCATCGCCATGCTGATGACCCGTATTGGCGATCCGCACCGCCCGGCGTGGAAGTGGAGCGAGAAGCCGGGTGAAGTACCGGCCGATCGCAGCGATCTTCTGACTCATGACCGGGATCGCTATGCCGATGAATTATGGTGGCGCGAGCACCGGCCAGAGCTGGTCATGGGGCCGGGGAGCTGGGGCTGGATTGAGCGGGCCTATGCTTCGATGCGCGCGCTGGAGCGGCCGGGCCTGCTTGAAAGTATCACGACCCCGGTGTTCGTTCTTGCGACCTCTGCGGATCGGCTGGTCAGCCCAAGTGCCATCAGACGAACTTGTGCCCGCTTGCCCGAATGCGAAATGCTGTGCTTCGGCAAGGAGGCTCGCCACGAAATCCTGCGAGAGGCCGATCCGGTTCGGGATCGTGCATTGACCGCCATCGACGGATTTCTCGATCGCGTGGCACCCGGAACAGGGGATGACGGGTGAGCGAAAGCGCCGATATAGTCATTGTCGGGGCAGGGATGGCGGGTGCGAGCCTTGCGGCGGAGCTTGCTCCTCATGCCCGGGTTCTGGTGATCGAGAGCGAAGCGACACCGGGTTATCATGCGACCGGGCGTTCGGCTGCATTCTGGGTGGAGAGTTATGGTGGCCCCCTGGTCCAGCCTCTCACCTCCGCGTCGGGGCCCTGGCTCGATCAGCATGGCTTTTTGCGCGCTCGTGGCGGTCTCACGATTGGCCGGGCAGAGCAGCGCAGGGAACTGGACGGGTTCATGGCGGAATTTGTCGGTTCGGGCATTCGGCTGGAACGATGGGATCGTGCCCGGATGGAGGGGTGCGTTGCCGGATTGCGGCCGGAATGGGTCGAAGCCGTCTATGAGCCTGACAGCAAGGACATAGATGTTGCGGCGGTCCACGCGCATTTCCTCAATTGCGCCCGCCGCGCAAATGTCGAGGTTCGCTGCAATAGAGCACTGACCGCCGTCGAACGGACCGCTGGCGGCTGGCAGCTTGCATTGGCGGACGGCTCAGCAGTGAAGGCAAGTGTGCTGGTCAATGCGGCAGGGGCCTGGGCTGACGGGGTGGCGGAGATAGCCGGCTTGCGACCCCTCGGTATTCAACCCTTCCGCCGAACGATGCTTCAGATCCGCACCAATCCTGTCCCCGCCGACGATATGCCGGTCGTGCTCGACATCGGCGGGACCTTCTATTTCAAACCGGAAAGCGGACGGCTGTGGCTCAGCCCCCATGATGAGACGCCGAGCGAGCCATGCGATACCGCTCCTGAAGAGATCGACGTGGCGCTGGCGATCGACCGGTTGCAGGGCGCGGTCGATTGGGGAGTCAGGAAACTGGATCACAAATGGGCGGGGTTGCGCAGCTTCGCGCCTGATCGTTTGCCCGTTTATGGTTTCGATCCGCGTGACAGGGCGTTTTTCTGGTTTGCCGGGCAAGGTGGTTTCGGCATTCAGACTGCTCCAGCGGCAGCGCGGCTGGCCGGTCAGATGCTGCTTGGGCTCGCACCTGATGCGATGACAGCCGCACTTGATCCTCTGCGCTACAGTCCTGCACGTTTTGCCTAGCCAATGGCGGACCAGCCATTAATCTGCGAGCGGACACCAACCGAAAGGAGCAGCACGATGGCCCACCGTTTCGAGATCCGGAAGAACAAGAAAGGCGAGTTCGTCGCTTATTTCTGCTACAACGCAGAAACGATCTTCTGGACGGAAGGCTATAGTTCCAAGGCCAGTGCGAGGAATGCTATTGAATCCATCAAGAAGAATGGCCCGACTGCGGAAATCGTCGATGAAAGCTGATTGAACGATACTAAGCGTAGCCGGAAGCGAGCTTATGTAGCGCTGTTTCCGGCTGCTACGGCGGCATCACTGGCAAGACGGTCGGCCCGTTCGTTTTCGGGGTGGCCATTGTGGCCCTTGACCCAGATCCATTCGATCTGGTGCCTCGCCGCAGCCTCGATAAGCTCGTGCCACAGTTCCGCATTCTGAACTGGCTTCTTGCTGGCGGTTTTCCAGCCATTGCGTTTCCAGCCATGAACCCAGCGGGTGATGCCGTCCATTACGTACTTGCTGTCAGTGTGAAGCAGCACTTCGCACGGTTCGATCAGGGCTTCCAGCGCCTTGATCGCGGCGGTCAATTCCATCCTGTTGTTGGTCGTATGCGGGTCGGAGCCCGACATTTCCTTCTCATGCCTGCCGGCGCGAAGTAGCGCGCCCCAGCCGCCTGGGCCGGGATTGCCCTTGCAAGCACCATCGGTGAAGATTTCTACGCGTTTCATCGGGTTGGCTTGCCTCAAGCGCCGGGCAAGGGGAAGGCTTCTTGCCCCCGTTCAACATAGAAACGGAGCCGCCGGGCGAAATCCATTGGGTCCTTGCGGGTCACCATGGCGTCGGCGGGCGTGTGCAGCCAGTCGTAGGCGCGCGTCATCAGAAACCGCATACAGGCCCCGCGGGCCAGTACCGGCAACGCCACATATTCTGCATCGGAGAGCGACCGGACAGAGCAATAGCCCTCGATCAGTGCTTCTGCGATAGTCGGCCGGTAGGTTCCCTCTGCGTCAAAGCACCATGCGGCATGAGTCACGGCAAGATCGTAGGCGGTGATGTCGTTGCAGGCGAAATAGAAATCTATCAGACCACCGACCTTATCGCCCATCATCAGGACATTGTCCGGAAACAGGTCGGCATGGATGACCGATTGCGGCAAGTTTCGCGGCCAGTTCGTCATGAGGAACCCCAGTTCCTCCGTTACGAGGTCCGGAAGGGTGGGATCGATCTGAGTTAGTCCCGCTTCACTGCAATCGTCAGCCAGTTCGCGCCAGCCGTCGGGCCCAAGCCCGTTGGCACGTTCGCCCGTGAAGTCAGAAGAGGCGAGGTGGATGCCGGCCAGTGCGGCACCAACCGAGCAAGCCTGCGCTGGTTCCGGGTGATCGACGGATATGCCCGGCAGAAATTCGATCAGGGCCACTGCCTTTTCGCCCAGCATCCGGTATGCCTGCCCCGCGCGGTCGTGGATCGTGCGGGGGACTGGGCACCCTTTTTCCGCCAGATGATCCAGCAGGCCCAGAAAGAACGGCAGTTCCGTCAGCTCAATCCGCCGTTCGTACATCGTCAGGATGAAACGCGCACCGGTTCCGTCCGCCCCGGTCGTTTCCACCAGCCAGTTGGAATTGGAGACGCCTTCGGCAATCCCCTTGGCCGAGACGAGCGCCCCGACATCGTATTCGCGGATCAAGGCGGCGAGTTCTTCTGCGCCGAGATGGGTGTAAACTGCCATCTGCCGCCTACTCCGCCAGTTGCCGGGGAAGTTTGAAGATCATGCGTTCCTCGGCTGCCACATGGGTGTGTTCTTCCACTTGCCGCCACGAAGCCAGCCGTTCGACCACTTCGCGGACGAGCGTTTCGGGGGCAGAGGCCCCGGCTGTCACGCCCACGGTATCGACATCTTCCAGCCATTCAGGGGCAATGTCGCTGGCCCGTCCGATAAGTTGCGCGGGTGTGCCGCTGCGTTCGGCCACTTCGACCAGACGCACCGAATTCGACGAATTGGGCGCGCCAATCACCAGCACGAGATCGCAATCGGGGGCAATCGCCTTGACCGCAGCCTGGCGATTGGATGTCGCGTAGCAGATATCTTCTGCCTTGGGACCGACGATATCGGGGAAACGCTGCTTCAATGCCGCGACAATTGCGGCAGTATCGTCGACCGAAAGTGTGGTTTGTGTCAGAAACGCCAGCGGAGTGTTGTCCGCGAATTCAAGCGTGGCGACATCTTCCAGCCTTTCGACCAATGTCATCGCCCCGTCTGGAACCTGACCGAAAGTGCCGATCACTTCGGGGTGCCCGCGGTGGCCGATGAATACGATATGGCGCCCTGCCTGGACCTGTCGCTCGGCCTGGCGATGGACCTTGCTGACCAGCGGGCAAGTCGCGTCGAGGTAGGAAAGCCCCCGCTCTTCGGCTGCGGCGGGGACGGATTTGGGGACGCCATGGGCGCTGAACACGACCGGCACGCCATCCGGCACCATGTCCAGTTCCTCCACGAAAACCGCACCTTTTGCTTTCAGTCCGTCGACCACGAACCGGTTGTGGACGATTTCGTGCCGGACATAGACCGGTGGACCGAACCGTTCGAGCGCGCGCTCCACTATCTCGATCGCGCGGTCCACGCCGGCGCAAAAGCCGCGCGGCGCGGCCACGAGGACCGTCAGCGGCCGTTGACCGCCGATTGCGGTTTCGCGAGGCAAGGGTGCATTCATGCGCATGCCTCTAGCGCCTGGGGCGCGGCGGTGGAAGGGTATGCGAACTTTCCCGGCGACAGGACCAGACCCGTTGCGCTTTCGTTGCTCAGGCCGTAGGGCTGCTGCCGACCTTTTGACGAGGAACGACAATGACTGCTCGCTTTCGCCTGCTTGCCCTTGGACTTTGCGCTACCGTTGCCTTGGCCGGCTGCAGGTCGAAGGGTGACATCGTCGTGGAAGAAGGCGTGGGCATCACCGCTTTGCGGACAGTCTGCCCCGCAGTGGGCGTGCCCGACTACACTGGCGACATCACCTTGTTCAATTCGCAGGAGCGGACCGCCAGTGCGCTCGCAGTTACGGCGGCGATTACCAACGTACGTGTGGCCTGTGACGATTCGGGGTCGGACATCTATTCGGTCGCCACGTTCGATGTCGTTGCCCGGCGTTACAACACGCAGGGCCCGGCAACGGTCACTCTGCCGTACTTCTCCACAGTCGTGCGCGGCGACAGTGCCATCGTTTCCAAACGCATCGGCACGGTTACTCTGAATTTTGCGCCGGGACAGGAACGTACGCAGACGACCGGTCAGGCCGGGGCCTACATCAATCGGGCGGAAGCAACTTTGCCCGACGATATCCGCGAGCGAATCACTCGCAGGCGCAAGTCTGGTGAAGCCGATGCTGCTGTCGATCCGCTGACAGAACCCGACGTGAAGGCGGCAGTTGCCCGCGCCAGCTTCGAGTTGTTGGTCGGTTTCCAACTGACCAAGGATCAACTGGCCTACAACGTCACGCGGTAAGGGATACCTTCCCCCGGGCGCATAAACCCGCTAACCGCGCGGGCCATGTCCGATATCACTACTCTTCATGCCGCCTTCGCGGCCCATGTATCCGATGCGCTTGACGCCCTCGAACGCGATGGCGCGCTGCCTGCTGGTCTGCCGCGTGGTAATGTCGCTGTGGAACCGCCGCGCGATCCCAGCCATGGCGATCTGGCCACCAATGCCGCGATGGTGCTGGCAAAGCCGGCCCGAACCAATCCGCGGGCACTGGCCGAACTGCTGGTGGCGAAGCTGGGCGAACTGCCTGAAGTGACCAGTGCCGAGATCGCAGGGCCTGGCTTTATTAACATGCGCATCTCCGATGATGCATGGCGTGCTGAAATGACAGGCATCGCTGCCTTGGGTGCCGAATATGGCCGTTCCACCATGGGGGGAGGGACCACGGTGAATGTCGAATATGTCTCGGCCAACCCGACCGGGCCGATGCATATGGGGCATTGCCGGGGCGCCGTAGTCGGTGACGCGCTGGCTGCACTGCTCGAATATGCAGGGCACAAGGTTGTTCGTGAATACTACATCAACGATGCTGGCGGACAGGTCGATGTGCTCGCCCGCTCAGTACATCTGCGGTATCGCGAGGCCCTGGGTGAAGAGATTGGCGCTATTCCGGAAGGGCTCTATCCGGGTGCCTATCTTGCCCCGGTCGGACATCGGCTGGCCACGCACTATGGCAGCAAGTTTCTCGACGCGCCGGAGGCTGAATGGCTGGCACTGTTCCGCAAGGAAGCAGTGTCCGACATGATGGACATGATTCGGGCGGACCTGAAGCTGCTGGGGATCGAACATAACGTGTTCTCGTCCGAAGCGGCTCTGCAGGCTGCCGGAAAACCGGCTGAAGCCGAGGCATGGTTGCGGGCGCATGATCTCGTTTACGATGGAATGCTGGAAGCGCCGAAGGGCAAGACGCCGGAGGATTGGGAGCCTGTAGAGCTGCCGCTGTTCCGTTCGACCAAGTTCGGGGACGATCAGGATCGCCCGATCAAGAAGAGCGATGGCAACTGGACTTATTTCGGCGCCGACCTGGCCTATCACTTCCAGAAGGCGGAAAACGCCGATGCCCTGGTGGATATCTGGGGTGCAGATCACGCGGGGACGGTCAAGCGTATCAAGGCTGCCGTTGCTGCGTTGACTGAAGGCGCGGGGCGCGCGCTGCCGTTCGAGGTCAAGCTGGTTCAGATGGTTCAGTTGCTGCGTGACGGCGAACCGGTGAAGATGTCCAAGCGGGCGGGTACGTTCGTGACTCTGGCTGACGTCGTACGCGAAGTGGGCAAGGATGTGGTGCGGTTCACCATGCTGACCCGCAAGCCTGAAGCGCAGATGGATTTCGATTTTGCCAAGGTGGTGGAAGCGAGCAAGGACAACCCCGTATTCTATGTCCAGTATGCCCACGCCAGGATCGCGTCGACCCTGCGCAAGGCAGCCGAACAATCGTTGGGGCCTTCATCCGAAAACATCGAGCGGCTTGGTGCGGAAGAACTTGAACTGATTAAGCTTGCGGCTCAATTCCCTCGCACAGTGGAAGCGGCTGCGACCGCCCGCGAACCCCATCGTATCGCGTTTTTCCTGCACGATCTGGCTGCCGCCTTCCATGCATACTGGAATCTTGGCAATGATCGGCCGGAGATGCGCTTCGTCTTGCCGGAAGATCCGGCCTTGACTGGTGCGCGGCTTTTTCTTGCCATCCAGGTTGGACAAGTGTTGAAAAACGGTCTTGCGCTTCTGGGCGTGGAGGCTGTTGAGGAGTTGTAGGTATGAGCGGGTTCGGCGAATTCGACCGTAATGGCGAAGATGACGGTCGCCCGGACGGCATGGAAGCCGGGCCGGACACTGCCGCGCAACTTGCCCTCAATGATGAGGATGAGCGCCTGCCATGGCTCGAATCAGGTGAAGATGATGAAGAGGAAGGCGTCGATACCGGGCGGATAGTCGGTTTCGCGTTGATCGGATTTACCATTCTGGCACTGATCGTCGGCCTGATCTGGTGGCTGGCCAATCGTGGCCCCGATCCCGACATGGTTGCAGATGGCGGCACCATCGAAGCGCCGGACAAGCCATACAAATCCAGGCCGGACGATCCGGGCGGCAAGGAATTCGCCGGTACGGGCGACACCAGCTTCAAGGTTGGCGAAGGGGAAGTCACCGAAGGCAAGCTGGCGACGCAGGAAGTGCCGAAGCCTGCCGATCCCGACGCGGGTGAGGCCAAGGCGGGGGACAGCGAGGCAGCAGAGCCGGCAACGAGTGGTGTCGGTGTGCAGGTTGGAGCATATTCCACCAAGGCCAGCGCCCAGACGGGCTGGAACACGCTGTATGCTTCCAACGAAGTGCTCAAGGGTTACAAGCATCGCATCGTTCAGGGGAAGGCGGATATCGGCACTGTCTATCGTTTGCAGGCAGTCGCGCCGGATGTCGCTTCGGCGGAGAGCCTGTGCGCCAAGCTCAAGGCTGCGGGCACGGCCTGCCAGGTCAAGCAATGATCGCCAGGCCGTGATAGCGGGCGGGATGTAATCCACATGCGAGGCAAGGCTTGAACTTGCTTCGATGAGGCTTTGCTGCGACTTTCCCTATCATGATACCCGCGATTTTCGGGATGGCCGGCCCCATATTGACCGCTGACGAGCGGGCGTTTTTCCGTGAGTGCGATCCGGCCGGTTACATCCTTTTCGGCCGCAACGTGGAAAACCGCATCCAGTTGCGGGCGCTGACGGATTCTCTCCGCGAATTGCACGGCCGTGATCGTGTATTCATCTGCATCGATCAGGAAGGCGGTCGCGTTGCACGGATGAAGCCGCCAGAATGGATGGCCTTCCCGCCCGGCGAAGTGTTCGATCGCTTGTACGATGTTGCGCCTGCGAGCGCGATCGAAGCGGCACGCGCCAATGCCGAAGCGCTTGCTATCGATCTGGCCCGGGTAGGGATCACTGTCGATTGTCATCCCCTGCTGGATGTTCGCCAGACAGGTGCGCATGACGTTATCGGTGACAGGGCGCTCGGGGCGGAGCCTTTGCGCGTGGCCGCGTTGGGGCGGGCGATCCTCGCCGGTCTTGCCCGCGCAGGGGTGGTGGGGTGCATAAAGCATATGCCGGGCCATGGCCGGGCACTGGCCGACAGTCACAAGCAATTACCCACTGTCGATGCCAGCGAGGAAGAGCTGGCCATCGACTTGCAACCATTTCAGGCGTTGTCGGATTCGCCCGTGGGTATGTCGGCCCATGTTCGCTACACCGCCTGGGATGCGGAAAACCCGGCCACGCTATCCCCCTTCGTGGTGGAGGAGGTGATCCGCAAGCGGATTGGATTTGCCGGGCTGTTGCTGACCGACGATCTCGACATGCAGGCGCTTTCCGGCACTGTGCCGGAACGGGCGGAACGCGCCATTGCGGCCGGTTGCGACATTGCGCTCAACTGCTGGGCAAAGATGGAAGACATGGTCGGGATTGCCGAACGTTTGCCCTCGATGGGTGAGAAAACCGCCATGCGGTTGCAGCGCGCACTGATTGCTGTGGGCGATGATGGAACTGCGGGCGTGCAGGAAGAACTGATTGCCCGGCGCGATAGCCTGCTCTCGCAGATCGAGGCCGTGGCATGAATGATGAGGGCGTCCTGTTCGGGTCGCCTGACCAGACTGACGACTGGCTCGCTCCTGCCTCCACCCAGGCTGAGGAAAAGGCGCTCTATCTGGAACTGGATGGCTGGGAAGGACCGCTTGACCTGTTGCTCGATCTGGCGCGACGGCAAAAGGTCGATCTCAAGACCATCTCGATCCTGGCGCTGGTGGACCAGTACCTGGCCTATATCGAGCAGGCCGAGGCGCTCCGGCTGGAACTGGCCGCCGATTATCTGGTGATGGCGGCGTGGCTGGCCTATCTCAAGTCCGCAATGCTGCTCCCGCGGGAAGAGCAGGAAGATCCAAGCCCGGAAGAATTGGCCCTCCGCCTGCAATTGCGGTTGCAGAGATTGTCGGCGATGCGCGAGGCGGCGGCCCGATTGCTGGCGCGCGACCGGCTGGGACGAGACGTATTTGTGCGCGGCGCGCCTGAAGGGCTCCGGGTCGACCGCAAGAATGCCTGGCAGTGCGAGTGGTTCGATCTTGTTCAGGCATACGGACAGGTCCAGGCCCGCAACACCCCTGTCGTCCATATGGTGCGAGAGCGCCCGGTTATGACGCTGGAGACCGCGATCCAGCGGGTTCAGTCGATGCTGGGCCTTACGCTGAACTGGATGCAGCTGGAGGAATTTTTGCCGGTGCATCACGATCCACGCCTGCGCAAATCGGCGCTTGCCTCCAGTTTTCTCGCGGCACTGGAACTGGCACGGACAGGGCGGGCGGAAATTGCGCAGGAGGAAACCTTCGGGCCACTGCGTTTGCGCCGGATCGCCTCATGAGTGAGGAACCGGACGACTTGCTGCGAGCGGTCGAAGCGACCTTGTTCGCGGCGGAAGAACCGATGAGCGTGGAGGCTCTTTCCACTCACCTTGGCGGTGCCGACGTGCGGGCGGCTTTGCGCGAGTTGACGAGCCATTATGAGGGGCGCGGTGTGCAACTGGTGGAACGGGGCAGGCGTTGGTATTTCCAGACAGCCCCCGATCTGGCCCATCTGTTGCGCAGGGAACGGGAGCAGGTTCGCCGCCTTTCCCGGGCGGCGACGGAAGTGCTGGCGATAGTTGCCTACCACGAACCCGTCAGCCGCGCGGAAATCGAATCGATCCGTGGCGTCCAGACGGCCAAGGGTACGCTCGACGTGCTGCTGGAAGCAGGATGGGTGCGAGTCGCGGGGCGTCGCGAAGTGCCGGGTCGCCCGGTGATCTATGCGACGACTCAGGAATTTCTCGCCCATTTCGGATTGGCTTCGCGCCGCGACCTGCCGGGTATCGATGAATTGCGCGCAGCCGGACTGCTCGATCCGGTGGAAGAGGCGCTGGAAGGCTTGCTTGGGGCGGATTCCGGCGACGAAGAGACGGATGAAGGCCAGCAGGCGGAAAACTCGTCAGACGAAGCGGCCTGACTGGCATTGGCTTTACAAAGCGCCTATATCGGCCACCAACATGAACTGAGAGAATTCCCATGGGACTTAGCATTTGGCAGCTCCTGATTATTGCCCTGGTGGTCCTCGTCCTGTTCGGGCGTGGCCGGATTTCCGAAATGATGGGGGATTTCGGCAAGGGCATCAGGAGCTTCAAGGAAGGCATGAACGAGGGTAGCGAAACCCCGGTCGCGCCACCGCGTATTGACGGACCGGGCACTGCGCCGAAGTCCGGCGAAACCACAGACAACAAGTCGGCCGACAACCAGCCGACCTCCAACTGATAGCAAGAGGGCGCCATGTTTGACATCGGCGCGTCCGAGCTGCTGCTGATCGTGATCGTGGCGGTCGTCGTTATCGGTCCGAAAGACATGCCATTGGCATTGCGTACCGCAGGCCGCTGGATTGGCAGGATCCGGCGTGTCTCCAGCCATTTCCGTGCAGGCATCGAAACCATGATCCGCGAGGCGGAGATGGAGGAGATGGAAAAGAAGTGGCGGGAGCAGAACGAGCAGATCATGGCCGCGCATCCGGGTGCGGAGATGCAGCCGCTGCCGCCATCGAAGACACCGGCCGGGTCGGAAAACGAAACCTCACCCGCCACGGATGGTACGCCTGTGGCTGAAGCAGGCGCAGATGGCCCGGTTGAAGGACAGAATGCTTCGCGACAACCCGCCGCTGAACCACAGTTGCCCTTTGGTGGCACCCGCAGCCGGGGTGAGCCCTGATTCATGGCTTTTTCGATCAAGGACATCGACGAGACGCAGACCCCGTTGCTCGACCATCTGATCGAGCTTCGGACTCGCCTGTTGCGCTGTGTGCTTGCGCTTGGCGTGGCGTTCGCAGTTTGCCTCTATTTCGCCGAGGATATCTTCGGCTTTCTGGCGCGACCACTGACGGAGGCTTTCCCGCAGGGCGAAGGGCGTCTGATCTACACGAAGTTGTACGAGGCGTTTTTCGTCGAAGTGAAGGTGGCGCTATTCGCTGCCTTCTTCGTCAGTTTCCCGATCATTGCCAACCAACTATGGGCGTTCATCGCACCGGGACTTTATGCAAAGGAAAAGAAGGCCTTCCTGCCCTTCCTGCTCGCAACACCTGTGCTTTTCCTGCTCGGTGCTGCCATGGCCTATTACGTGGTGATGCCCACGGCCTTCACCTGGTTTCTCGGTTTTCAGGGCGACGCGGGAGGGCTCAAACTGGAAGCGTTGCCGGGGACGGGGGATTACCTCGATCTCGTAATGCAGTTCATACTGGCATTCGGGATCAGCTTTCTGCTGCCGGTTCTGCTGCTTTTGCTCAATCGTGCCGGAATAGTGGAACGTCGGCAACTGTCGAGCGCGCGCCGCTATGTCATCGTTGCGATCTTTGCTGTCGCCGCGATTATCACCCCGCCTGACGTCGTCTCGCAATTGCTGCTGGCCACACCGTTGATCCTTCTGTTCGAAGGATCGCTGCTGATCATGTGGTTCGGGGAAAAGCGAGTGGCCAAGGAACAGGCCGAAACAACTGCTGCCGAATCCTGATCTGGTCCTACCAGCCGGGCATCTCCTTGCCGAAAGACTGCGCTGCTTCCTGGCCTGCGACATAGATTCGCGCGCCGCCAATCCAGGTTTCAACCACCTGAACGCCACGCAGATCGGCAGGTGATGACAACATCGGGTCGCGATCCAGCATCACGAAATCGGCACGTGCGCCTTTCTCCAGCCGCCCGAAGCGACCCTCGGCAAAGCCTGCATAGGCCCCGTTGACCGTCATGGCAGCGAGAGCCTGCTCGCGGGTCAGGCGCTCCTGCGGTTGCCATCCGCCAAACGGCTCCCCAGCGGCATTTTCGCGCGTGATGGCCATCGCCATCGCAAGGAATGGCGATGACGGCGTGGTTGCCGTTGCCGACGCGTAAATGGCTCTCACGCCTGCCGCCGTTACGCTTTGCCAGGGTTGTATTTGCGCTGCGCTGGCAGGAGCGGCCGCCATATCGCGTTCGAGCGTGCCGAACTGGAAAGAGACGATGGCCTGGTCGGCAGAGGCTCGGCCCGTCTGTACGGGATCGATTTCGCGCAGATTTTCCAGCCGCCAGCGGCGCTCACCTTGATAGGTCGGTGTCAGTTCGTCGATTGCGTCGAGAACATCGTCCGCAGCCGCATGGTTCGGCGTCGCCACCGCTACCTGAAAGTTGTCGATTGCCGCACGGCTCATTCGGTTGCGTAGCTGGGTGGCGGCGGCTGTCGCTTCACTGCCGCCCGTGTTCGCGGGTGTAATCTGATCGAGATAGAGGCCGTTGAAACGCAGATGGTCGTCATAGAGCCAGGGAGTGGGGCCGGGGCCGCCAATCAATGCCATGTCGTCCACCGCGGCCGCATAGGCCATGATGCGAATGTAGAGGGTGCCCTTGTCGCCGGCACGGCGATAGGTCTGCCAGTCCTCAATCGTCGTGCCCATGTCGGAGACGGCAGTGATGCCTTGTGCTGCAAGCAGGCGCTGGGCTTTCTGCAAGGCGACATCCCGGTCTTCGGGGCGGGGTGGGGGCAATCCGTCCTTGCCCCCGGTCAACGCGGTATAGCCGATCCGCATCAATGCGACATGGGAATCCACGATGCCTGGCACAACGAAGCGGCCTGCCCCGTCGAATTGATAGTCGATCTTTTTCGGACGTTTGTCCTTGCTGGCCAGAAGTTGGACAATCTTGCCGTCTGCATCGAAAATCAGTCCGGTGAAGTGTTCGACCTTGCCGGTTTCATCGAGCGTGACGCCATTGATATTATCAAGCAAAGTGTCGGCCAGCGCCGGGGACGTCAGGGCGAGCCAGGACACCGCGAACGCGGCGGCTTTTTTGACCATCATTACGCGCCGCCTTTCGGCAGCCGACGGATCAGGGCGCTGGTGTCCTGCCTGCCACCACCCATCGCCTGCACTTCGGCGTAGAACTGATCGACCAGCGCAGTGACGGGCACGGAGACGCCCAGCGCTCCGGCTTCCTCGAGCGCATAGCCCAGGTCCTTGCGCATCCAGTCGATTGCGAAGCCGAAATCGAACTCTCCGGCAGCCATGGTCTTCCAGCGGTTTTCCATCTGCCAGCTCTGCGCCGCGCCGCCAGAGACGGCTTCGAGGACCTTGTCCATATCCAGCCCGGCGGCATCGGCAAAACGGACGGCTTCGGACAGAGAGGCCATCAGGCCCGAGATACAGATCTGGTTGACCATTTTGGTCGTCTGCCCGGCGCCGGCACTGCCGATATGGACTATCCGCGCACCATAGGCTGCCATGATCGGGGCAGCCCGCGCCATGGCAGCGTCTGTGCCGCCACACATGATCGAGAGCTTCCCGTTTTCGGCGCCAGCCTGGCCGCCCGATACCGGCGCATCGACGAAATCGAGTCCGGCTGTCGCGCATTCCGTCGCCAGCTCGCGGGCGATCCGGGCAGAAACAGTGGTATGGTCGATGATCAGCGCGCCCGGTGCGAGTGCCCCCAAGGCGCCGTTTTCGCCGCGCATGACGGCGGCCAGATCATCATCATTGCCGACGCAACTGATGACGATGTCGGCATTCCGCGCGGCCTGGGCCGGCGTGTCGGCGAGACGGGCATCGCCTGCATTCGCAAAGCGCCTCAGCCAGGCTTCGCCGCGCGCTGTCGTGCGATTATAGGCAGTTACGGTGTGGCCGGCGTCAAGCAGGTGGCCTGCCATGGGCCCTCCCATCACGCCGAGGCCGAGAAATGCGATATTCTTGCTGTCAGACATGCGGGGCTGTGTAGCGGCTTTTTTCGCGAAACAAATGGTCAATGCGCGCGAAACATGATGGGCGGGGGCTGTCGCACGCATGAATGAAGGTTTCCCATGGGCGCGCTTTCGTTTAGGGCGCGCTGGCATGGAAAAGAGCACGACCCTGGAACAGAATAGCGGAACTCCGCTCCTGACGATCGACGATGTCCGCAAGGCCGCAGAACGGCTCAAGGGTGCGGTTGTCCGCACGCCTACGTTGCGGAGCAAGACGCTGTCGGACATTACCGGGGCGAACATCTGGCTCAAGTTCGAAAACCACCAGTTCACGGCTGCCTATAAGGAACGTGGGGCGCTGAACGCTCTTACGTTGTTGAACGAGGAACAACGCCAGCGGGGTGTGATCGCTGCGTCTGCCGGTAACCATTCGCAAGGCCTGTCTTATCATGGCACTCGCCTTGGCGTGCCGGTGACGATTGTGATGCCGCGCACCACTCCGCACGTCAAAGTGATGCAGACAGAGAGTGTCGGCGGCAAAGTCGTGCTCAAGGGTGAGAATTTCGATCAGGCCTACGAACATGCGCTTAGTATGGAAAAGGAGCTTGGGCTGACTTTTATCCATCCTTTCGATGACCCGATGGTCGCGGCAGGGCAAGGCACGGTCGCGCTTGAAATGCTTGAGGACGTGCCGGAAATCGACACGCTGGCAATCCCAATTGGCGGTGGCGGGCTTGCCACCGGCATGGGTGTGGCCGCGCGCGGGATCAATCCGGATATCAGTCTGATCGGGGTGGAGGCGGAACTGTTTCCGTCGATGTATAACCGCCTGAAGGGGACCAGCCTGCCGTGCGGTGGCGATACGCTGGCCGAAGGCATCGCCGTGCTGGAGCCGGGCCGCTACACGTCTCATATGCTGGCCGGATTGCTCGATGATCTCGTGCTGGTGGACGAAGCGTCGATAGAAACCGCGCTTGCGCTGTTGCTTCAGATCGAAAAGACGGTTGTCGAAGGCGCAGGCGCGGCAGGCCTCGCGGCGGTAATGAACAATCGCGAGATTTTCGCCGGTAAGAATGTCGGCATCGTGTTGTGCGGTGGGAACATCGACACGCGCTTGCTGGCCAATGTCCTGTTGCGCGATCTTGCACGGCAGGGCCGCCTCGCACGGCTGCGGATATTCCTGCAGGACCGTCCCGGTTCGCTTTATCATGCGATGCATGAATTCGACGCTCACAACGTCAACATCATCGAGATCTCTCACCAGCGCATTTTCTCAACCTTGCCGGCCAAGGGCCTGGTTACGGACATTGAGTGCGAGGCGCGGGATCGGGAGCAGCTTGATACGCTGATCCATGCATTGCGAGCGAAGGGCTACACTGTCAGCCAGGTCGAACTCGACTGAGCTGTAAAAGCGCCCGATCTTCCCGCCGACACACATTTATGCGGGCCTAAGGGTTAACTTCTGTGCAAAATTAGATTCGGTTAACCATGAATCTTGGTTAAGGATCTTTCAACATGCGAGTCGGGCAGGCATAAAGCCTGTCATTGCGAAATCGCATGAAAGCATAAAAGAGGACTTTCCCAGTCTCGTGACGGCTCCAATTCGTTTCCCCAGGTTCTACGTGACGAGCCCTGCGCCATGCCCCTATTTGCCGGGGCGGAGCGAGCGGAAGGTGTTCACCGAATTGCGGGGCTCGAATGCGGACGCATTGAACGATGCGTTGAGCCGGATTGGATTTCGCCGTAGTCAGACGGTGGCTTACCGCCCCAGTTGCGCGGATTGTCAGGCCTGTATTTCCGTTCGGGTCGTTGCTGACGAATTTCGGGGATCGTCGACCCAGCGCCGGGACCAGCGCCGCAATTCGGATCTCATCGGCACGGAATGCCGCCCTTGGGCGACTTCGGAACAGTTTGACCTGCTCCAGCGTTATCTCGGTGCCCGGCACCCTGGCGGCGGAATGGCTTCGATGGACGAAATCGATTTTGCCGACATGGTTGAGCATACCCCGGTGACGAGCTCCGTCATCGAGTATCGCGAACCTTCCTGTGGGAAAGAGCCGGGTCGGCTCGTCGGTGCCTGCCTTACTGATCGGCAGGGGGACGGGCTGTCGATGATCTATAGTTTTTACGATCCGGACCACGATGCGCGAAGCGGCCTTGGCAACTATATTATCCTTGACCACATCCGACGCGCGGTCGAAGCAGGCCTTCCCTATGTCTATCTCGGCTATTGGGTCGATGGCTCTGTCCGGATGCAATACAAGATCCGTTACCGACCGCTTGAAAAGCTGGGCCCCAACGGATGGGAGCGGTTCGATCCCGAAGAGCAAGTTCGTCTTATTGCCGAAACCGCTACGGCGCGTGGTAATCGCGCGTCTCCTGTCGACGGCAGCGGGAAAGACGGTGTTCCCGGCGGTCAGGGGCAGTATCAGGTACAGCGCTGATTTTCGTCGCGGTTGGCTGGCCTCTCTCGCGCTTGTCTCTCTTTCAATTCTCGCACCTCCGGCGGGGGCGCAGGACAGATCCGCCTCGCCAGGCCTTGAAGACCTCATCCCCGATAGTGCGATTGACAATCCGGATACTTGGGCGGCCGCCTCAGCCGATGGCGACGCTGTATCCCAGCAAGCTGACGGTCCGCTGACGCTGGATGCCGGGGCGCCATTGGCTGAAATGCCGGAAGTCACGGTGCCCTGGCCGGATGAAACCGAAATTGCCCGGCCCGAACCTCTCGCTCCAGATGACGAAGCGGTACTGGCAAACGAGACTTTCGAGCCGTTTGCCCCCATGCGCAGGGGAAAGCGGGAGCGGCTGTCGTCCGAACTCGTGCTTGTCTTTCCTGAGGACGAGGAAGAATTTCCGCTCCGCAAGGCGTTTGTCGATCGCTTCGAGGCGCTGTCCAATGTCGATGGCCTCGCCAGCAGCAAGGATAACCTGGCCCAGATCGCCGCGCGTGCGCGTCAGGATCAGGAACTGCTTGAGCGGTTGCTGCGCAACTACGGCTACTACGATGGCCAGATTTTGCGCACGGTAAGCGGTTCGGAAAACCCTGAGGCAGATGACCGGCCTGCCGTCCGTTTCGATATCTTGCCGGGGCCACAGTTCCGTTTCGGGGCAATCGACCTCGGTCAATTGCGGCAGGCGCCCGACTATGACGAATTGCGGCGCAGCTTCGAGATCTGGCCGAGTGATCCCTTGATTGCCGACAAGATTGTCGAGGAAAGCTTCGATCTGGATAAAGCTCTCGGTGAGGGTGGCTATCCATTTGCCAAGATTGGCGATCCCGAACTGCTGGTTGATCATGATCGTCAGGAAGGTGACCTGACTCTGCCGGTGTCGCCCGGCGGCAAGTACCGCTTCGCTTCGATTGTGAGCAAATCGCCGAAATTCCTGTCCAGTCGTCACTTGCAGGAAATCGCCCGTTTCAAACCGGGGGACACTTACCGCCGCAGCGATGAAATGGATCTGCGGCGGGCGATCATCGCGACCGGTTTGGTGTCCAGCGTCGCGATAACCCCGCGCGAGGTGGAGGCCCCGTCGGGGGATCAACCGGGCAGGGTGGATATGGATATCGAGCTGACCAAGGCTCCGCTGCGCACCATCAGCGGGGCGGTCGGCTATGGCACGGGTGAAGGTTTCCGGGCCGAAGCGAGCTGGGAGCATCGCAATTTCTTCCCACCCGAAGGAGCCTTGCGGCTGCGCGGCGTGGCGGGCACGCGTGAACAGTTGGCGGGCATCACGTTCAGGCGCAACAATTTTCATGGGCGAGATCGGACTCTCACCATCGACACTTACGCCAATACGGTCCGGCAGGATGCTTACGACGCAAAAACCGTTTCCGCGGTAGCGACCTATGAACGGGTCAGCACATTGTTGTTCCAGAAGCCCTTCACCTGGAGTGTGGGGGTGGAAGTTCTGGCAACTGACGAACGCGTTCCGAAAGTGAATGGCGTAAAACAGCCGAGCCAGACCTATTTCATCGGTGCCCTGCCATTGAGCGCCGGGATCGACACCAGCGATGACTTGCTGAACCCAACCAAGGGTTTCCGGGCGAACGCACGCATTTCACCGGAAATCTCTGTGCAGAATGGCAACAAGTCGACATACCTGCGCACCCAGTTCGATCTTAGCGGGTACCTGCCTGTGGGCGACAAGGTCGTACTTGCAGGGCGTGGCCGTGTCGGTGCGATTGTGGGCGCGCCCGTTGACGATATCGCCCTGTCTCGGCGCCTTTATGCCGGTGGCGGTGGGTCCGTGAGAGGGTATGGCTACCAGCAGGTCAGCCCGCGCAATGCGGAGGGCGATCCGAACGGTGGCCGTTCGCTGGTGGAATTCTCGCTTGAGGCGCGGGTGAAAACGGGAATGTTCGGTGGAGCATTGTCGGTTGTTCCGTTTATCGATGCTGGCGCCGTCAATCGGAGTTCGACGCCTGACCTCAGCGGCCTCCAATTCGGTGCGGGTCTTGGGGTCCGGTACCAGACTGGCTTCGGGCCGTTGCGCGTGGATGTGGCAACTCCGATCAATCCGAGACCGGGCGATGCGCCGGTTGCCGTCTATGTCGGTCTGGGGCAGGCTTTCTGATGAGTGGGGAAGATGCCAGCGAAGTCCCCACGGGCGATGACGATACGCCCGAAGCAGCAGTGAGCCCGCGCCGGCGCCGCACGCGCTACATAGTTTCGCGCGCGCTCGCATTGTTTGTCGGAGCGGTTCTCCTTGCGCTGGTGGTGTTGAATTCGCCCATCGGTCACCGCTTCGTCGCGGACCAGATTGCGAAAATAGCCCCCGCCAGCGGGTTGCGCATACAGATCGGCCGAATCGAAGGCTCTCTCTACGGTCAAGCCACTCTGCGTGACATAACGCTTTCCGATCCCGGAGGGGCGTTCCTGACAGTGCCGGTCGCGGAACTTGATTGGCGTCCATTCCATTGGTTTTTCAGTGGCCTCGACGTTCGTAATCTGACTGCGCGTCGCGGGACTTTGCTGCGTATGCCCGACCTTGAACCGGGCGATCCGGATGCGCCCCTGCTGCCGGATTTCGACATCAGGGTCGATCGTTTTCAACTCGATAACTTTACCGTTGCCGAGGGCGTTCTCGGGGAAAAACGGCGTATAGACCTGATCGCGAAAGCGAAAAAGCAGCCTCGTCGGGCCTATGTGCGTGTGGATGGCAAGCTGGGTGGAGAGGATCGGCTCCATGCCTTGCTTGATTCCGATCCCGATCGCGACCGTTTCGATCTCGATGTCGATTACCGCGCTCCGGCTGGTGGATTCCTGGCTGGGTTGGTTGGATCGCGCCAGGATATGACAGTTCGGATCGTGGGGGATGGCAGTTGGAAGGACTGGAAGGGCGCCTTCCTCGCACGGCAAGACAAAGACAGGCTGGCGGCGTTCACGCTCAGCAACAAGGAAGGCCGCTTCGGCCTGCTCGGACAAGTTTATCCGTCAAAATTGCTGGAAGGGTCCGCCGCAACGCTGCTGGGCGCGAAAGTATCGCTGGGTGGCAGTGCCACACTGAATGAAAGCGTAGTGGATGGCAGGCTGCGGCTCCAGGGCCGCGCGGTCGACCTTACTGCGAACGGGGCTCTCGATCTCGCTGCAAATGCGGCCGATGGCCTCGTGATTGCAGGGCGGCTAACCCGCTCTGACGCCTTGGGCGACGGCATGAAGATCGAGGGCGCCCGGCTGACGGCCCGACTGGATGGACCTTTTCGCGATCTCGATATTCCGCATGATCTCCGCATCGACAGGCTCGATGCCGGAACGAAGCTTGCCGGTATCCGGCAGCAGGGCGTTCTGCATTATGACGGGACCCATTGGGCCTTGCCGCTGGATATGGCCGTGGCGAAGATCGAAACCGGCAATGCGATGGCCGATCCGCTGCTGACCAACGGGCAGATTCAGGGCACGATTTCATTGGGCGAGGGGCAACTGCTCTCGGATGACCTGCGGTTGGCGTTCCCCGGCCTTACGGGCAATTTCTCGCTGCGTGGAGATACTGCGAAGGGGGGCTATGCGTTGGCCGGCCCCATTGCGGCGCGTGGTCTCGCGCTCCAGAATCTGGGTAAGATTGACGGTCAGGCAAAAGTGCTGGCCAAGCTGGCGACAAACGGCGGATGGCTGGTCAAGGCCAATCTGGCGGGACGTATGCCCCAAATCACCAACGATACCCTGGCATCGCTGACTGGCGGCGGAATTCGTTTTCGGGGTGGAATTGCGTTGGGCAGCGACCGGCCGATCCTGTTTGAGAATGTTGCCCTGGATGCGGCCAAGCTGGAATTGCGGCTGGACGGCAGTGTAGCCGATGGCCACACGAAAATCGCGGGCAGGGGCAAGCACAGCGATTACGGACCGTTCACCGTGGAAGCGAGTGTCGCCGGCGACGGGCCGAGAGCTGAGCTGGTATTTGCCGATCCCTTGCCTGCTGCCGGGTTAAAGGACGTGCGCGTTGCACTTGCACCGATCCCGGATGGATTTGGGATCGATACCGGGGGTCAGTCCCTGCTTGGGCCATTTGATGGCAGGGTAAATCTTGTCATGCGCACCGGAGAGCCGACCCGGCTTGCGGTGGAACGAATGACTGTCTCGCGCACCGAATTGTCCGGCGCGCTTACGCTGGGCGACGGTGGAGCTTCTGGAAAGCTTGCGCTGGCGGGTGGCGGGCTCGATGGAACGATTTCGTTGATGCCGCGTGGCGGTGGTCAGGGTTTCGATGTCGCGCTGAATGCCAAGAATGCCCGCTTTGCCGGTGCGACCCCTACGCTGATCCGTTCTGCCCGGATTGAGGCGGGAGGTGTGTTGGGCGGTGATCGTACGCAGGCCAAGGGTTCCATTTATGCTCAAGGGATCAGTCATGGGCAGTTGTTCGTGGGGCGCTTTGCTGCCCGTGCCGGAATCGTTGACGGCAACGGAACATTCAACGCGTCGGTCGCCGGAAGGCGAGGCAGCCGCTTTAGTCTGCAGTTGCAAGGAACAAGCGCGCCCGAACGCGTCACCCTTCTGGCAAAGGGCGAATTCGCCGATCGGGACATAGCCATGCCCCGCCGTGCGGTTCTGACCAAAGCCGGTGAGGGGTGGAAGCTTGCCCCCACACAGCTTTCCTATGGTGATGGTATTGCCATTGCCGAAGGCCGTTTCGGGGGCGGGGGCCCAACCGAAATCGAATTGAAACTGTCGGACATGTCGTTGTCGCTGTTCGACATAGCCTTGACCGATCTCAGTGTCGGAGGGAAAGTTTCCGGCATCGTCGATTACCGCGATAGCGGGGATGAACCGCCTTCCGGCAGTGCAAAACTGGCAGTCGAAGGGCTGACGCGTTCGGGGTTGGTTCTTACGTCCCGCCCGGTCGACCTCTATCTGGTGGCTGAGCTCTCTGCCAAGGAATTGCAGGCACGCGCGGCCATTCGCGAGGGAGGAGAACGGCGCGGCCGTCTGCAGGCCAGGATTAGTGGGCTTCCCCGCTTTGGCGGCATGATGGAGCGTTTGAATCAGGGCGCTCTGTTTGCCCAGTTGCGCTATGCCGGGCCCGCCGACGCAGTCTGGCGTCTGGCAGCGATAGATGGCTTCGACCTTACCGGGCCCGTCGATCTGGCGGCTGATTTCACCGGATCGCTGGCGGATCCCGATGTACGCGGCTCTCTCGCCAGTGACAGCCTGAGGTTCCGTAGCTCGATCACTGGCACTGATGTGCGCAAGATCAGGGCTCGGGGCAGTTTTTCGGGATCGCGCCTGCGCCTGACAAGCTTTGCCGGAGAGGCGAGCAACGGCGGCAAAGTCAGTGGTAGCGGGATGATCGACATTGGCGGGCTTGACGAGCATGGCCCGCAGATGGATCTGCGCCTCGCCGCGCACGATGCCCTGGTGCTCGACCGCAAGGATATGGCGGCAAGAGTCACCGGACCGATGCGGATCGTTTCGGATGGAAATGGTGGAACGATTGCCGGGCGGGTGCGGATCGAAGAGGCAAACTGGCGGCTCGGTTCATCCGCCGGGGTGGCTGAACTGCCCGATATCGCGACGCGGGAAATCAATCTTGCGGCGGACGTGGCACCCCGCGCACGTCCTGCTGCGCCGTGGCGGTACATGATCGATGCCAAGGGCAGCAGCCGTCTGTTCGTGCGTGGTATGGGGCTCGACAGCGAATGGGGTGCGAATATCTCCCTTCGTGGCACAACGAGCGATCCGCGCATTGGCGGCAAGGCGGATATGGTGCGCGGAAGCTACGAATTCGCGGGCACGCGTTTCGATCTCACGCGAGGCAGGATTGCTTTCGATGCCACGGTGCCGCCCGATCCGAGGCTCGATATTCTGGCCGAAACCGATCTCGACAATCTTTCGGTTCGCGTGACTGTCAAAGGCAGCGCCAGCCAGCCGGAAATTGCCTTTAATTCGACACCGGCCATGCCCGAGGAAGAACTGCTTGCGCGCATGCTGTTCGGTGGATCGGTCAGCGATCTTAGTGCTACCGATGCGTTACAGCTTGGGGCAGCACTGGCTTCCCTGAGAGGCGGTGGCGGTCTCGATCCGATCAACCGCCTGCGCACGGCCATCGGTTTGGATCGTTTGCGGATCGTGTCTTCCGATCCAGCGCGGGGGCAGGGAACGGCCATCGCTGCCGGGAAGAATATCGGTAAGCGTGGCTACGTGGAAATTGTGACCGATGGCCAAGGGTATAGCGCGACCCAACTCGAGTTTCGCGTGACAAGCTGGCTATCGCTGCTTGGCAGCGTCTCGACGTTGGGCCGCGAGAGTATGTTGGTGAAGGCGAGCAAGGATTACTGAGCGTAGAGTTCGGCTTCCGCTTCGCGGCGCCTGACAAGACCGCGCAGGACCTGTCCGCCGGCTTTTGACCAACGCCCGAATTCTGCGGCTGCACCGGCGTAGTCGCCAGCGCAATGCTTGCGCGTCAAAGTCGCGCGGTGGATGGCGCCCGTATTGTAATGGAACGAAACCAGTGCGTCGAACTGGTTCTGGCTGGTCGGTGCATGGCTGATCGCCTGATCGACTTCCGCCGCATACCGGGCAATGTCCTGCGACAGGCGCGCGTCGCATTCGCTCTGGCTCCAGACGGTATCTTGGCCGATATCAGCGCCGGTTGCTCCCCAGCCTATAGTCCATGGTTGCCCTCCCGTTCCGGGGTCGGGATAGGCTTCTATCTGCCCGTCCGAACGCCGACGCGCGCACCCTTCGAATTGTTTGATGAGAGTGACCGCTCCTTCACTGGCCTTACGAGGGCGAGCCAGCGGTTCTGGCAAGGAAATGGCGGGTTCCGATTCGATGAGCAGGTCGATTGCGGCATCCAGTGCTGCGACTTCGTGTTGCCGGAAGCCACGTCCCAACAGGTGCCGAACGGTATCGAAGAGAGGTTTTCGGTGCATGGTGTCCAGTCTCGCTGAATTGGCGGGACCGGGCATATAGTGAACAGAATGCCGTGTAGGAAAACCGTTTCAGACCATGGCTGCGGAAACAAAAAGGGCGCCCGGATTTCCGGACGCCCCTCTGGTGATCGTATGAAAGCGCGGATCAGGCGCTGTAATACATATCGAATTCAGCGGCAGTCGGCGTGGTTTCCACACGCATGACTTCCGGCCACTTGAGTTCCATGTAAGCTTCGATCTGGTCGACCGTGAAGACGCCGCCGTCGAGCAGGAATTCATGGTCGGCAGCCAACGATTCCAGCGCTTCGCGGAGCGAGCCACAAACGGTCGGAACTTCTGCCAGTTCTGCCGGCGGCAGATCGTAGAGGTTCTTGTCCATCGCTTCGCCCGGGTGGATCTTGTTCTTGATCCCGTCGAGGCCGGCCATGAGCAGAGCCGCATAGCAGAGGTAGGGGTTGGCCATCGCGTCGGGGAAACGGAATTCCACGCGCTTTGCCTTGTCGCCGCTGCCGTAAGGGATACGGCAGGAAGCCGAACGGTTGCGGGCGGAATAAGCCAGCAGCACGGGGGCTTCGTAACCCGGAACCAGACGCTTGTAGCTGTTGGTCGTCGGGTTGGTGAAGGCGTTCAGGGCCTTGGCATGCTTGATGACGCCGCCGATGAAATAGAGGCAGGTGTCAGACAGGCCGGCATATCCGTTACCCGCGAACAGCGGCTTGCCGCCGTCCCAGATGGAAATGTGCGTGTGCATGCCCGAACCATTGTCGGTCATGATCGGCTTGGGCATGAACGTGGCAGTTTTGCCGTAGGCATGCGCAACCATGTGCACGACGTACTTGTAGATCTGCATGCGATCGGCCGTGTTGACCAGCGTGCCGAACGTCAGGCCCAGTTCGTGCTGGGCAGCCGCGACTTCGTGGTGATGCTTGTCGCAAGGAAGGCCCATTTCGAGCATGGTGGTGACCATTTCACCGCGGATATCAACGGCGCTGTCGACCGGAGCAACGGGGAAGTAGCCGCCCTTGGCACGGGGACGGTGAGCAAGGTTGCCTTCCTCGAATTCCTTGTCCGAATTGGTCGGCAATTCGACATCGTCGATCTTGAAGCCGTTGCCGTTGTAGCCGTCGTAGAAGCGAACGTCGTCGAACATGAAGAATTCCGCTTCCGGTCCGACATAGACGGTGTCGCCAATGCCGCTGGCCTTGACGAAGGCTTCGGCGCGCTTGGCGGTCGAGCGCGGGTCACGGGCATAGAGTTCGCCGGTGGACGGTTCGACGATGTCACAGAAAATGATCATCATCGGCGTCGCACTGAACGGATCGATGTAGACCGCATCGAGATCCGGCTTCAGAATCATGTCGGATTCGTTGATGGTCTTCCAGCCTTCGATCGACGAGCCGTCGAACATCAGGCCTTCTTCCAGTTCGTCCTCACCGATGACGGAAGAGACCATCGTCAGGTGCTGCCACTTACCTTTGGGATCGGTGAAGCGCAGATCAATCCATTCGATTTCCTCGTCCTTGACCTGTTTGAGGACGTCCTTTGCACTGGCCATTTCGGTATTTCCCTTCTGTGCCGATTGAACACTGAGCCGCCCTTCGGCGTAAGCGGCCCGGAAACTGGTGTTTAGATTGCGTCGTCGTCGCGTTCGCCGGTCCGGATACGGACTGCAGCCTCGACCGGGCTCACGAATATCTTGCCATCGCCGATCCGTCCGGTCTGCGCTGCGGAGGCAATCGCCTCCACGACCCGGTCGGCGGTTTCGTCACTGACGACGACTTCCAACTTCACCTTGGGCAGGAAGTCGACGACATATTCCGCGCCGCGATAAAGCTCGGTGTGGCCCTTTTGGCGTCCGAAGCCTTTTGCCTCCGTTACCGTGATGCCGGATACGCCTGCTTCATGCAGCGCTTCCTTCACCTCGTCGAGCTTGAACGGCTTGATGATCGCCTCGATCTTTTTCACTTCTTCAAAAACCCCCGCACATCGAGCCGGCCCCGCAGGGAGCGAAACCGGGATGTCACACTATCCTTGGCCTTTTCCTAATCAAGAATCATGCCAAGGCGCTCACCAGTGGATTAGGCCATTGCGACCGCGTGTAAAAGGGAGGAATCTGCCATTTGCGGTCAGGAAACGATTGCGACGGCCAGTGCCGTTGCACCCTACGGTTAACGCGTGTGCAAATATTGGTCAGATCGCTGCCCGATTCTTAGGCATTCCTTGTAAAATGGCAGCCTCACCCTGACAGGTGGCTACAAACGGAGGCCTGCCGTTTCAGGCAGGCCCGCCATCAGGTTAAGCGATTGAACAGCCGCCCCGCTGGCCCCTTTTCCAAGGTTATCGAGCATCGCGACAAGCCGTGCCTGGCTGCCATCGTCAGAGGCGAACACATGCAATTCCAACCGGTCGCCAGGTTCGCGGGCTTTGCGCAGCAGCAACTCGCTACCGGGATCCCGGCCCATATGTACGACCGGGCTGCTGGCATAGAAATTGGCCAGCCATTCCCGCATGGCTTCAGGTGTGCCCGCGCCCTTCATGGCGGAAAGAGGAAGCGGAACTTCCACGACCATGCCGCGATGGGCAGGAATTACGGCAGGTGCGAATAGAGGAGCTATTGCAAGACCGCAGCGGGCCTGCATTTCCGGCACATGTTTATGTCCGAGCTGCAACGCGTAACCGCGCCATGCGATGTCGCCGTCCTGTTCGAACCGTTCGATCAATGCCTTGCCGCCGCCGGAATAACCGGAGACAGCATTGCAGGTGTAAGGCCAGTCAGCCGGCAGCAGTCCGGCTTTCACCAGAGGGGCGATCAGCGCGATGAAGCCGGTGGAATAGCATCCGGGATTGCTGACCCGGTCGGCGTGAGCCACGGCTTCATGCCCCACAACTTCGGGAAAGCCATATGTCCAGCCATCTGCCACCCGATGCGCGGTCGACGCGTCGATGATCCGCACTTTGGCCCCTTCGGCCAATGCCACGGCTTCGCGAGCGGCATCGTCGGGGAGGCACAGAATGGCGAAATCGGCGGCATGAAATGCATCGCGTCTCGCACTGGCATCCTTGCGCCGTTCATCGTCGAGGATCAGGAGAGAGATCTCATCCCGCCCGCTCAACCGCTCGGCGATTTCCAGGCCGGTGGTTCCTGCCGCGCCATCGATGAATACCGTGATGCTCATGCCTCACCCAATGTTTCGAGTGGAAGATAGCCGACCAGACCGTCGTCTCCGACCTGGCCCCATGCCCAATTGCCCGCAATGTCGAGCACATTGAAGACGGTTCCGCTGGCGAGCATCGCCAGTTCCTCGGCATCCGTCCTGGCAATGCTTCGAAGCAACGAGTTATCCTTAATGACGACGCGGGCCATCGGGACGGCATAATGGGGCACGAAACAACGCCCTGCGAGGCGAACATGCGCGAGATCCCCACGCAGGGGCAAATGCGCGGCGTCGAGCTGTTCGCTCGGGCCGGACAGGGTCAACTGGCCGGTGGGGATGGTCAGTGCAGTCAATTCCATGTGCCCTTCGAAACGGAAGAGCGGGCGCTTAGCCCCGCAAGGCCCCTCTATCAAGTTATCCGTAGCGTTCCTGCAGCATCTTCCACGCCGCGCGCAGGCCCAGCGCTTCCCCGCCTTTGGGGCGTCCCGGCTTGGCCGCCTGCCGCCATGCGTAAGTATCGAAGTGAGCCCAGTCGATGTCTTTCCCGACGAACTTGTCGAGGAACAAGGCTGCAATGGTGGCGCCTGCAAAGCCGTTGGAATGCGTGTTGTTGGTGTCTGCGATGTCCGATTTCAGCCAGTCGGCATAACCTTCATGCAGCGGTAACCGCCAGATCTCATCGTTGCTGGCCCTGCCAGCGCTAATCAGAGCATCGGCAGTTTCATCATATCGTGTGAACAGCGCTGGCAAATCGGGCCCCAGCGCGACCCGCGCGGCACCGGTCAGAGTAGCGAAATCAATGATCAGATCGGGCTTTTCCTCGCTTGCCCGGACAAGCGCGTCGGCCAGGACAAGGCGGCCTTCAGCGTCCGTGTTGCCAATCTCCACTGTCGTGCCCAATCGTGATTTGAGCACATCACCAGGGCGGAAGGCGTTGCCCGAAACGGCATTTTCCACTGCGGGCACCAGCAGATGCAGGCGCACTTTCAGGCCTGAGCCCATGACGAGTCCCGCCAGTGCCAGGGCATGAGCGGCACCGCCCATGTCCTTCTTCATCAGGAGCATTGCCGATGCGGGCTTGATGTCGAGGCCACCGGAATCGAAGCATACACCTTTGCCGACAATGGCGAGGCGTGGGGCCTTGGGGTCGCCCCATGTCAGTTCGATCAGGCGCGGTGCGTGATGGCGGCTGGCCGCGCGACCGACGGCATGCACCATCGGATAGTCGCGATGCAGGGTGTCGCCCCGGACCACGTTGAGCTCAGCCCGATATGTCTTCGCCAGCAGTTCGGCTTCGGCCTCGATGTCAGAGGGCCCCATATCTTCGGCAGGTGTGTTGACGAGATCGCGGACCTTGTTCACCGCTGCCGCTTCGGCCAGCGCAGGTCCGACGGCCCTGGCATCTTTCGTGAGCAGAATGCGCGGCCCGGTGGCCTCCTTGTCCTCGCGGTAGCGCGTGAACCGGTATTGCGCAGTCTGCCAGCCCAGCAGGGCCTTGCCGGGCTCGCCCTGTGCCAATGCATAAGTTCCGGCAGGCAGGATTTCGGCCAGTTTCGCAAGGCACCAGCTTGAAAGCGCTGCGGGGTCGCCGACACCTCCGACTGCAAACCAGGTGTCGCCGTCCGGTACGATGGCGGTTTCGCCTTTGTGGCCTGCAAACCTTTGTGCTGCCAGCGCAGAACGCTGCGCTTTGGACAGTGATTTCAGCCAGTCGCCCAGATTATCCTTGGTAACGAGATGAATGGGAATGGAGTTTTGCCCACGGTCGGGCTGGATCAGCGCATGTTTGTCCGTCATATTCCTGCTTCATGCCTCAGGGAGTCGATATGCGCGAGAAGAATCCGCATCGCGGCCTGCCAGTGCTGGCGGGCCTGGTAGCGATCATGATGGCGGGGTGCACGCCGGACAACAGCAGTTCCGAGCCGAAAGGCAAGGCAGCTTCACCGGACGGAGAGGTTGCTGCCGAGACGGACAAGGCAGATGCCGCTGTTCCCGATCCAGCGGCAGTGGATGCTGCGGCGAAGGATCTTGCGTCCGGCCCGGTGGGTGGGGCGAGAGCGATCGATGTCGAATATGACGATTACACGTTTCACTATGCCTATCCCGCACAAGCCGGACAGATCCCGGAACTGAAAGCGCAGCTCGATGCCGATGCGGAAAAGAAGCGCACGACCCTGGCGAAGGAAACGGCGGAATTCCGGGTCGAAGCGGAGAAGGACGGCTTCCCATTCCGCCCTTATGCCCAGTCGACCGACTGGGCCGTGGTAACGGATCTTCCGAATTGGCTCAGCCTTTCGGCGGAGATCTACGCCTTTACCGGCGGCGCACACGGCAACACCACCTTCGACAGTTTGCTGTGGGACAAGAAGGCGGGGCAGCAGCGCAAGCTCATGTCTCTTTTCACGTCGTCTGCGACCCTGGCGAAGGCGGTCCAGCCCGCGTTGTGTGATGCGCTTGACCGTGCTCGCGCGAAAAAGCGAGGCAAGAAGATCGTACGCGATCAGAGCGACTGGATGAGCGCTTGTATCGGGTTGGAGGATACGATCCCGATTCTCGGTTCCTCCAGCGGGAAGGCTTTCGACCGTATCGGCTTCCTTATCCCACCTTATGCGGCGGGACCTTACGCCGAAGGCAGCTACGAAGTGACACTGCCGGTCACATCGGCGATCCTGCGGGCCGTGAAGCCGGAATTCAAGGAAAGCTTCGCGACCGGCCGCTGAATACTCGCATTTTGTGCCGATGCTCGCTACATGGCGAGCCATGACACAATACCAGACGATTACTTCCGACGATACTGTGCTGCGGGACGGCACGATCAAGCTGCATGGGCCCGAAGCTTTCGAAAGTATGCGCAAGGCCGGTCGGCTGGCTGCGGAAATCCTCGATGCGATGGTTCCGCTGGTGCAGCCGGGAGTGACCACTGGCAAACTTGATGATGTCGTCCGTGAAATGACTATGGATGGCGGAGCGGTTCCGGCAACCCTCGGCTATCGCGGATACGAACATAGTTGCTGCATTTCGATCAATCATGTGGTTTGCCATGGCATTCCATCCGACAAGGCGCTGAAAGAGGGCGATATCGTCAATATCGACGTCACGCCGTTGCTCGATGGTTGGCACGGGGATTCCAGTCGGATGTATCTTGTCGGCGACGTATCGCTGAAAGCGCGGAGGCTGGTTGAAGTCACACATGAATGCCTCATGCTCGGTATCGAAAAGGCACGGCCGGGTGCACGGCTGGGGGATATCGGCGCCGCAATTCAAGCACATGCGGAGCAATTCCGTTATGGCGTGGTACGGGAATTCTGCGGGCACGGCGTCGGGCGTCTGTTTCACGATGCGCCAGAAGTAATTCATGCGGCACGGGCTGGCACCGGGCCTGAACTGAAGCCAGGCATGTTCTTCACCATCGAGCCGATGATTAATCTCGGCAAGCCGGGAGTGAAGCTGCTCAATGATGGTTGGACTGCCGTGACACGCGACAAGTCGCTGTCAGCGCAGTTCGAACATTCCATCGGCATCACTGAAGATGGATGCGAGATATTCACGCTTAGCCCGAAAGGGCTGGATAAGCCGCCTTATCAATGAACCGCCCGACTGGGTGGGTTTGCATGTGCGCTAATCCCGGGCAGCGCGGATCGCGCCTCCTGCTGCAAAAGGCGTGATCGCCAGAAGGACCAGGCTGATCGCGGCTGTTAGCGCGAGGCCGCTTTCGCCTCCGGTGGACAGGCTCCCCGCCCCGAAGATGAGGATCGGCACGGCCAGCGGGATCAGCAATAACCCGGCCAGGGCTGCGCCGGATCGTAGCGAAGCGGTGAGTGCGGCGATCAACACGCCGATCGCCGCCAGTCCCGGCGTGCCTGCCAGCAATCCAAGCTCGACCGTGCGCAGGGTTGAACCGTCTATGCCCAACAGGGCGGCGGCGGGCAGTGCCGCAAGCATCAGGAGCGGGCCGAAGCTCAGCCAATGCGCGACGATGCGCACTGCCATTACCGCTTCCTCGGCAATACCGCGCAAGGCCCATTGGTCGAAAAAGCCGCGCTCCAGGTCGGGGGCGATCAGTCGGTCGAGTGGAAGGATGGCCGCAAGCAATGCCGCGACCCACACGACGCCGCCTCCGGTGCGCGCGAGTAACGGGGCATCAGGCCCAACCGCAAACGGATAGAGCATCGCGACGGCGAGAAAAAACAGCAATGGCAACAGGCTCCCGCCGCCGCGTCCACCGGGGACCAGCAAGGCGCAATCGCGCAGGAAAATCCGCCACAAGGCGCCCGTCACGGCGCGTACCTTTCCAGTTCGAAGCGGGCCAGTTCGGCCAGCATGAATGGCTGGTGCGAGGCGATTATGGCGGTCCCCCCCGCGGCACAATGGTCTGCAACCAGAGCTTCCACTGTCGCGACCGCATTGCGATCGAGCCCGTTCAGAGGTTCGTCCAACAACCAGGTATTCGCCTGTTGCCCCGCGAGTCTGGCCAAGGCCGCCCGCTTGGTCTGACCGGTGGAAAGATAGCGGACAGGCACATCGAGCAGGTGGGTCAAGCCCAGCCGCTCGGAAATTTCCCCTGCATGTGCGGATTGGGCTCCGTCGAGCCGGGACCAGAAATCAAGCGCCTTGCCGAGGGGCAGGTAGGGATCGAGCGCTGGCCGTTCGTCGAGCAAGGCAATGGTGCCTTCGCGGGTTACGGTCCCGGCAAACGGCCTCAGCAATCCGGCAAGCATCCGAATGAGGCTGGATTTGCCGATGCCGTTCGGTCCCGCAAGATGCAGGGCCTCGCCCGGACCGACCGCGAAATGCAGCCCGCGAAACAGCAGTCTGTCCCCGCGGCGGCAGGCAAGGTCCGTCACGGTAATTGCCGGTTGTGGCAGGGTGGCTTGCATCGCGCAGCGGGATAGGGGAAAGGCGTCACCCTGCCAAGGAGAGTGAGATGTCGGTAACGCAATTGACGGAACAACAACGCACGGATGCGCTTGCGGCCTTGCCGGAATGGAGCCTGCGGGACGATGGCCTCGCTATCGAGCGGACGTTCCTGTTCAAGGATTTCAGCGAAGCATTCGGCTTCATGACGCGGGCGGCGCTGTTGGCTGAAGTGCAGGACCATCATCCGGAATGGTTCAATGTTTACAACCGGGTTCAGGTGACGTTGACCACCCATGATGCGGGTGGCCTGTCCGAGCGAGACGTGAAAATGGCGACTGCAATGGACGCCTTGCTGGCCTGAATGGGAGGCGTTCGCCGGGAGATGGGGGCAGAGACTGTCTAAAGCGCCGGGTTGTCGTAACAGTGCCAGGTGAAGATCGCGACTGCGCCACGGTGCGGTCGCCATGCTTCGCCCAGCGCCCGTGCGGCTTTTTCATCGGGGCGTGCGTCGAGTGCCAGTATCCGGTGCAGCCCGGCTTGCACCCCAAGGTCTCCGGCGGGCCAGATGTCGGGGCGCCCTTCTGCGAACAGCAGGTAGATTTCTGCGGACCAGCGACCGATGCCCTTGATCCGGGTCAGTTCGGCAATCGCAGGTTCGTCTTCTTCCGGCAGGCGGCTGAGGTCGAGGGAGCCATCCGACACGAGTTCGCACAGGGAACGGGCATAGCCCTGCTTCTGGCGGGAGAGGCCGCAACCACGCAGGGTGTCGAAATCGGCGGCGAGCAGATCGTCTGGCGCGAGGTCCGGGCCGAAACGGCTTTCCAGCTTGGCCCATACGGACGCCGCCGCGGCCACGCTGACCTGTTGGCCGACAATCGTGCGCAGGAGCGTGCGGTAGCCTGTTTCGCGGATGCGGGGCTCGGGATACCCGGCCTTTGCCAGCGCGGCAGCCATCGCTGGTTCCCGGCTCGCAGCAAAATCGATCCCGGCCTGCAGTCTGCTGGCGTCCAGTCCCATGGTACCTCCGGCTTGTCAAATGGGTCGCCAAGCCCTAGCACGCGCGCGAACTGCCCGACAGGGCGAACATCTCTTGAGGGAAGTGGGAAAATATGCCGAAACTGATCGTGGTAAACCGTGAAGGCGAAGAAAAGACCGTTGATGCCGAAAGCGGCGTTTCCGTAATGGAAGCAATCCGTGACAATGGTTTCGACGAGCTGCTGGCCCTGTGCGGCGGCTGCTGCAGCTGCGCCACCTGCCATGTCTTCATCGACCCGGCTTTCGCGGGCAAGTTGCCCGAAATGAGCGAAGACGAGAACGACCTGCTCGATAGTTCCGATCATCGCAACGAAACATCGCGTCTGTCCTGCCAGGTGCCGCTGACGGACGATCTGGACGGCCTCAAGGTCACGATCGCGCCCGAAGATTGATCCCGGGTAGCAGGGCCGCCTGCGCGCAATGCATTGCAGCGGCAGGCGGCAGGCTCTAACTCATGCAGTCATGACCGCACCACCTATTCGCCAAAGCACGCTCGACCTGATCGGCAACACCCCGCTGGTTCTGCTCAAGGGGCCTAGCGAGGCCGCCGGTTGCGAGATCTACGGTAAATGCGAATTTGCCAATCCCGGCGCATCGGTCAAGGATCGGGCGGCCTTGTGGATCGTGCGTGACGCGGAAGCGCGCGGGGATCTTAAACCCGGCGGAACGATCGTCGAGGGAACGGCGGGCAATACCGGTATCGGTCTTGCGCTGGTCGGTAACGCGTTGGGCTACAAGACGGTCATCGTCATGCCCGAGACTCAGTCGCGCGAGAAGATGGACACCTTGCGTGCGCTGGGCGCGCAACTCGTGCTGGTGCCGGCGGCCCCCTATTCCAACCCGGGCCATTTCGTGCACACTTCGCGGCGGCTGGCGCAGGAGACGGCGGGGGCGGTCTGGGCCAATCAGTTCGACAATACGGCCAACCGCAAGGCGCATATCGAATCGACCGCGCCCGAATTGTGGGAACAGATGGAGGGCCGGATCGACGGTTTCACCTGTGCGGCGGGCACTGGCGGTACGATTGCGGGCGTTGGGCTGGGGCTCAAGGCATTTGACGAGAACATCGCGATTGCGCTGACCGATCCCCATGGTGCGGCGCTTTATAATTATTTCGCGCATGGTGAGCTAAAGGCCGAAGGCAGCTCGGTGGCCGAAGGGATTGGCCAGGGGCGGATCACGGCCAACATCGAAGGAGCGCCCATCGACACGCAATTCCGCATTTCCGACGAGGAAGGGCTGGAATGGGTCGGGCGGCTGCTGAAGGAAGAAGGGCTGTGCCTCGGCCTGTCGTCGGGCATCAATGTCGCCGGCGCGGTTGCGTTGGGTAGGCAGCTGGTCGCCCAGGGCAGGACAAACGCGCGTGTCGCCACCATTCTGTGCGATACCGGCTTTCGTTACCTGTCGTCGCTCTACAATCGCGAATGGCTTGAGGCCAAGGGTCTTCCCGTTTTCGGCTGGCTTAAGGATTGACTGTCCGCCTGCACGGACTAGCTTCATTTCATCATGCCGGCCCTTGAGAACATCTTGCAGTCTGAGAAGGACAGCGATTCTGAAGCAGTTGCCGCGTTGCTTGGCGGCAGGCGGGCGGAGACGATCCGTCGCTTGCAGATCGGCTTGGCTGGCCTCGCTGCGATGCTGATGATGATCGGCCTTGCCAATATCGTGATGGATCGCGCCAAGGAAACGGAAGCCACGACGGTCCCAGAGGCTGCCTCCACACTCGCGCCGGAACCGAAGGCGACACCGGTGCGGGATCCACTGGCTGACGCGGGTGTAGTGCCCGATGTTCCTTCTTCGTCGACGGTCAAGCAGGATAGCGAGGCGCAAAAGGCCGCCGCCAATGGCGCGCCGCAGCCTTAAACTCGCCATCGCGTCACTCGTTCTGGTCCTTGCCATGGCTGCCGGTGGCCTGGCGTTGAGCGGATCGTCACGGGACAAGCCGGAACTGGGCCTGTTTACCTCCTTGCCGATCTATTGGGCGGAAGCCGACGATGTCGGTGCGTTGCTGTCCAGCCGGGACGATCCGCACTGGGTCCGCAGCGCTCTCGAAAGAGATTTCGTACTCAAGCCAATCGATCGACTTGATGGAGGTGAGAACGCAGGTGAGCAGGGCAATGCGCTAACGTCGTTGCATTACCTTATTCTCGCCCAGCCGCGCGCCTTGTCCCCTGCGGAAAACGTGGCGCTTGATGCATGGGTTCGTAGTGGTGGGCGGCTTCTGCTGTTTGCTGATCCGATGTTGACGGGGCATTCGGAGTTTTCGATCGGTGACAGGCGGCGGCCGCAGGACGTGGTTCTCCTGTCGCCCATTTTGAGCCATTGGGGGTTGGAGCTTCAGTTCGATTTCGCCCAACCTGCCGGAGAACGGCAAGCAGCCCTGTACGATGCTGAAGTACCGGTGGATCTACCCGGTCAGTTCGTCCTTCGTGGTGGGAGCGAGGGTGTTTCGTGTGCACTTGGCGAACAGGGCCTGGCTGCTGAATGCGCTATTGGCAAAGGCCATGCGGTAATCCTTGCCGATGCAGCCTTGCTCGATGGGGATGCTCCCAACCCGGCTCAGCGCACAAAGGCGCTGTCCACGGTGATCCAGCGGGCGTTCGGCGGGCGCTGATATTTCTCGACCGGATAGACCGGTTTTCAAGACAAGCTGAGCATTCGGGGAAATTGCGGGACGCAATGGGGGTGGCGTTTGGCCTATCTCGGAGAGTCGCGGGATTTTGCGGGTTTTCCGGAAGAACATTATATGAACCAATGACTTGGCAACATCTCAAGCGAATTTATAAATCCTATATAAATCAGATGATTATAGATTAATCCCCTAATTTCCCGTGTTTTTCCCTTTTTTCCCTCCGCTGTCCGGGCTATGACACCTGTACATCGGACATGGTTCCTGGCCGCATTCCGCCTTCATGGAATGAACTGGCTGCGCCCGCGCGCGGTCAGGCGGGGAGGAATTTGTCCGGGTCAGGGATTGGTCCAAGCGGGGGACACGGGCAAAGTGGCGGCGCTTCAGCCATTTGGATATAGCGGTCAGGGCTTCTCGCTTCGTGGTGAGAAGGGCCGTTTTGTCCTGCCGCCTGCTTTCCGCAAGGCGGTCAAGGAATCCAGCGAAGGCCGCGTGCTGTGCCTTGCCAAGCATGAACGCTGGAATTGCCTGACCGGCTTTGGCCTCTCGCGCCGCGTCGAACTCGAAGCCCAAATTGACCGTGAGGAAGAACGGGCCATTCGTCTCAATCTGGAATTCGATCGCGATCTGCGCGCGATGCAGCTCTATGGCTTCATCGAAGTGCCGTTCGACGATAGCGGCCGTTTCATCATGCCGGAGCACCTCGCCGAACTCGGGCGGCTCGAACAAGGCGTCTATTTCCAAGGTGCGGGCAGTTTCTTCACGCTGTGGAACCCGGCCGAACTCTATCGCATGGGTGAGGGTTGGGAAGGCGCGCAGGCGGCCTGCCGCATGCTTGAAGCAGATACTCTGGCGAAGGGGAAAAAGGCATGAACGCGCCGCATATCCCCGTTCTCCTCGATGAAGTGATAGCCGCGCTCGATCCCCAACCGGGCGATGTGATCGTCGATGCGACATTCGGCGCTGGTGGATATACCCGGGCGTTGCTTGATGCCGGGGCCACTGTCCACGCGTTCGATCGCGATCCCGACGCCATTGCCGCTGGCCGGGCCTGGTCGGAAACGGTGGAAAATCCCCCACGCCTCATTCTCCATCCGCGTCGTTTCTCCGAAATGGTGGCCGCCTTGGCCGAAGCGGGCATTGCCCGAGTCGACGGGGTTGTCATGGATATCGGTGTCTCCTCGATGCAACTCGACCAGGCGGAACGTGGCTTCGCCTTTTCCTCTGACGGACCGCTCGATATGCGGATGAGCCAGGAAGGCGAAAGCGCTGCCGATTTCCTGAACAACGCACCTGAGGCGGCAATTGCCGATGTCCTCTACCAGTTGGGGGAAGAGCGTCAGTCGCGTCGGGTCGCCCGTGCAATCGTCGCCGCGCGTCCTTTGTCGACGACCGGTGAACTGGCCCGCGTGATCCGCAAATCGCTGGGATACAGGACCGGCGCGCCGAAAGACCCCGCGACCCGCAGTTTCCAGGCGATCCGCATTCACGTGAATGCGGAACTGGACGAATTGCAGGCTGCGCTGGATGGTGCGGAGCTGCTTCTGGGCGAAGGTGGACGTCTCGCGGTCGTCAGTTTCCACAGCCTCGAGGACCGGATCGTGAAGCGTTTCCTGCGCGAGGCTTCGCGGACCGAACCCCGCGGTTCGCGCCACCTGCCGGCTGCAAATGACACGGCGGAACCGGTGTTTGCCAAAGTCGGCAAGGCGATCCGTCCGTCGGATGAGGAAACCGCGCGTAATCCGCGGGCCCGTTCGGCCACTTTGCGGGCAGCGGTGCGGACTGCTGCGCCTGCGCGGAAGGAGGCAGCCTGATGTTCCCTTCCTCTCGCTTGCGTTCGATCGGCTGGGCGGCAACTCTGGCAGTGTGCATCGCGTTGTTCGTCTGCCTGACATTCCGGGTCAATTCCGTGAAAAGCGAGGTTCGCCTTGCCGAACGGCGGATCGTGTCGCTGGAACGCGAAAAGATGCTGCTGGAGACCGAGTTTGAAACCCGTTCCAGTCAACAGCAACTGGCCAACTGGAATGCCGTTGAATTTGGCTATCGGGCGCCTCGTGCCGACCAGTTCCTGGAAAATGAGCGGCAGCTGGCCAGCCTCGGTACGCCACGTGCGGTGGGCGCCCCGATGCCGATCCGGGTTGCCAGCGCGGCGAATGTGGAATCGGAAACGGATTCATTCCCCGCGATGGTGTCGCCATTGACTGGCAGGGCTTTTGCCGCCGAAATGCATGAAGGCGCAGACGATGGGCCGCTCACCAACCACGAGACGCTGTCAGGCCGTCTGACCCGTGGTGCCGCGCGGATCGTCCTATCGGCCCGCGCGGAGGCAGGGGAATGACGGCGCTCAGCGTCTCCACTGCCATCTCCTCCGGCCGTGTCGCCCTTGTCAACGTCCGCCAGCGTTCGCTGTTAACCGCCCGCTTGCGGGTGCTTTGGGTTGTGGCAGGCTTTGTTCTGGTTGCCATTGCCGCCTTGGCGCGGATCGGAATTCTCGGCCTGTTTGAAGATGCGCCCCAAAGCAGGTCGTTGAGCGAGGCGCTGTTGCCCCCGCGGGGTGAGATCACAGATCGTAATGGCGTGCCGCTGGCCCGCGCCTTCCCGGCCTATGCCCTGTGGTACAATCCCCGCGCGCTGGACGATGGCGGTGCGCCGCTAATCAAATCACCGGCGGAAGTCGCTCGCGAACTGGCTCATATCTTCCCCGATATTGATGTTCAGGATGTGACGCGACGGTTGGCCAGTGGCCGTCCGGGGTACTTGCGCAGGCGTCTGCTTCCGGAAGAAGCCAACAAAGTGCAGGCCATCGGTGAAATTGCTCTGGAAATCCCCCAGGAGACGGAGCGTTTCTATCCGCAAGGATCGATGGCGGCGCACGTTCTCGGCTATGTCGGTGCCGATGGCCATGGCAAGGTCGGGATGGAGGAAGTGCTCGACAAGCGCTTGAGGGATCCCGCTCATCGCGGTGAGCCTGCGGCCTTGTCGATCGATATGCGCGTGCAAGGCGCGCTGGAAGACGAACTGAAGAGCGGCATGCTGGCGGTGGATGCCATGGGGGCTGCCGGTATCATCCTTGATGTGGATTCGGGCGAAGTGCTGGCGCTGGCCTCTCTCCCGGCTTTCGATCCGAACAAGATCGATGCCGCGGGCGAAAAGAACATGTTCAACCGCGTGACCAACCAGGTTTACGAACTGGGTTCCACCTTCAAGCCGCTGACTGTGGCAGCCGCGATTGACGCTGGGGTCGTGACCGACCTCTCAAAACGCTATCAGGCCAATCGTCCGCTGGAAATCGGACGGTTCAAGATCCGCGACAGCCACACGATCGGTGATACGCTCAACGTACCGGAAACCTTGATCCATTCGTCCAATATCGTCACCGCGCAGATTGCCGATGCACTGGGCGGAAAAGCGTTGAAGCGGACCATGGCCGACCTCGGAATGAATGAGCGGCCGTATATCGAACTGCCGGCGCGCGGTTTCCCGATCTGGCCGAGTGGTGAATGGCCTCGCCTTCGGACCATGACCGTAAGTTATGGCCACGGTATCGCGGTTACGCCGCTGCACCTTGCCTCCGCCTATGCGGCAATGGTCAACGGTGGCATCTGGCGGCCTGCCACGCTTTACAAGGTCGAGCCGGGCCATGCGCCGCGCGGGCGGCGAGTTTTCAAGGCGTCGACAAGTGCGCGGATGAACCAGTTGCTCCGTATGATCGCGGTCTATGGCACCGGGCGGAAGGCTGATGCCCCCGGTTTTCGCGTCGGCGGCAAGACAGGGTCGGCCGAGAAGCCGGGGGCAGGAGGCTATCGCCACCACTCGTTGATCTCGACCTTCGCGGCGGCTTTCCCGATGGATCGGCCGCGCTATGTCGTGATCGTGATGCTGGATGAGCCGAAGGGGACGGCAGCCAGTTCCTATCAGCGTACCGCTGCCTGGAACGCGGCGCCTATCGTCGGCAAGGTGGTCCCGCGCGTCGGCCCGCTGTTGGGCGTGATGCCTGACGAGACGCGCGATATCGATCTCACCGATCTCAAGCCGCTGGTCCATGGGGGCGAGGGATGAAGCTGGCCGAGCTCGCAGCATTGTGCGGGTTCGAGGTCTCGCAAGGCGGCGGTGAAACCGTCACCGGCTTTGCTATCGATCATCGCAAGGTTGCCCCCGGTACCGTCTTTGGTGCGTTTCGCGGGGCACGGGTCAATGGGGAGGATTTCATCCCGGCAGCCATCAGTGCTGGGGCGATTGCCGTGGTAGCAGGCGAGCAGGCGGTGGTCGAAGGGGCCGCGCATATTGCGGATGCGGAGCCGCGTCGCGCGTTTGCCCGTCTTGCAACGCCATTCTTCGCGCCTTTCCCAGAACAGGTCGTTGCCGTTACGGGAACCAATGGCAAGACCTCGACAGTCGAGATGACGCGCCAGCTCTGGCGGATGGCCGGGCACAGGGCTGCTTCTATTGGCACTCTTGGCGTCACGACCCCGGATGGTTCGGTTGCGACCGGCCTGACCACGCCGGATATCGTTACATTCCTGTCGAATATGAGCGGTTTGGCGCGTGAAGGGGTAAGCCACGTTGCGTATGAGGCGTCCAGCCATGGCCTCGCGCAATTCCGCAACGAGGGGCCAGCTGTTGCTGCCGGAGCCTTCACCAATCTTAGCCGCGATCACCTGGACTATCACGGCACGATGGACGCCTATTTCGTGGCCAAGATGCGGCTGTTCGATGAAGTAGTGGGGGAAGGCGGTTCGGCGGTTATCGCACTTGGCGGTGACTGGTCGCAGAGGGCTTGTGAACATGCGCGACGGAGGGGGCTGCGCGTGTTCACCGTGGGCGAGCAGGCAGATGGGATCGGCCTGCTCGCTTGCGAACCAACTCGTTTGGGACAACGGCTGGTGCTTGCCTATGAAGGCGAGCAGATCGTTGTTATGTTGCCCCTCATTGGTGCCTATCAGGTCGCCAATGCGCTGGTTGCGGCTGGTCTGGTGCTTGCGACGGGCGGGGATGCCTCGATGACGTTCGATGCTCTTTCCCGCCTGCAGCCGGTCCGGGGGCGGTTGGAACGGGCTGCGATTACAAGTGGTGGTGCGCCGGTCTATGTCGACTATGCACACACTCCCGATGCCCTGGAAGCGGCAATTGCGGCGCTTCGCCCGCATACGGCGGGGCGGTTGATTACCGTCTTCGGTGCTGGCGGCGATCGCGATGCGGGGAAGCGTGCGGTGATGGGGGCGGCTGCGGTGAAGGGATCGGATCTCACCATCGTGACCGATGACAATCCGCGTGGCGAAGATCCGGGGCTTATCCGGGCGATGGTGATGGAAGGTGCGCCGGGGGCTCGCGAAGTGCCGGACCGCCGGGAGGCAATTGCTGCTGCCATTGCCGCTGCGGGGGAAGGTGACATTGTCCTCATTGCGGGCAAAGGGCACGAACAGGGACAGATCATAGGGCGCGGGAACGAAACCCGGATATTGCCCTTCGATGACGTTAAAGTGGCGCGGGAGTGCGCGGGCACTCTCCTAGGAGAAAAGTGATGAATGCCAACCCCGCGATACTCGCCTGGCCGGTTCAGGAAGACGATTTGCTGCCGCTGGCGCTGTGGGATGCAGCGACGATTGCGGAGGCGGCAGGCGGCACTGCCAGCGGAGATTTCCTGTGTTCGGGTGTGGAGATCGATTCCCGTGACGTACGGGAAGGCGATTTGTTCTTCGCGCTGAAGGGGGAAACAACCGATGGCCATCGGTTTCTGGACGCGGCGTTCGCCAACGGGGCGATTGCCGCCGTGGTCGATCGGCCAATCCCGCAACCGCACATTCTGGTGCGCGATACGACCGAAGCGTTGGAAGCACTTGCCAGGGCGGCGCGTGATCGTGTCGACGGCAGAATTGTCGGTGTAACCGGATCGGTCGGCAAGACAGGGGTCAAGGAAGCCATTTTCGCTGCGCTCGATCGCTCCAGCCGTGGCGGGGCGCATCGGTCGGTCAAAAGCTATAACAACCATGTCGGTGTCCCGCTGAGCCTTGCCCGGATGCCCGCGCGTACCCGCTTCGGTATTTTCGAGATGGGCATGAACCATGCCGGCGAGATTGCCGCGCTGACCCATCAGGTGCGCCCGAACGTTGCAGTCATCACCACGATTGCCCCGGCTCACATAGAGAACCTCGGCAGCGAAGAAGCGATTGCAGACGCGAAGGCGGAAATTTTCGCTGGATTGGAAAAGGGCGGTACCGCGATAATCCCTGCGGACAGCCCCCATTTTGAACGGCTGAGGAATGCGGCACGGGCCTTGGGAGCCCACACCATTTCCTTTGGCAAGGCGGCACATGCGGACGTTCGTCTGCTGGATAGTGTGGCGGCCAGCAGTGGCGGTTCGCTGGTCACTGCTGACATGGGCGATACCCGGATCTGCTATACGGTGGCCGCCGCTGGCGAGCACTGGATCATCAACTCGCTGGCCGTGATGGCGACAGTGCGTGCGGTGGGTGGCGATCTCGGTGCGGCCGGGCTTTCACTGGCTGAGATGACAGGCCTGGTCGGTCGTGGTGCAAGGCATGACATCCTCCTCGGTTACGGACGGAAGGCGTTGCTGATCGACGAAAGCTACAACGCCAATCCGGCGTCGATGCGAGCGACGCTCGCACAACTCGGGCAAACCCCCGCTGCTCGTCGCATCGCCGTGCTGGGCGCGATGAAGGAACTGGGCGATTTCAGCCCGGCTTTCCACGCTGCGCTCGCTGAGCCGTTGGCTCAGTCCGGTGCGGAATATGCGCTGCTGGTCGGTCCTGAAATGGAAGCGCTGGCATCCGAACTGGGGAAAGGCGCAAATGGCAAGCTTGGCAAGGCGATTGCCTTCGCCCATTGCAAGGATACGGATGAGGCGATCGCCGCGCTTGCTGCCTTCGGGCTGGATGACGGTGATGCGATACTCGTCAAAGGGTCCAATTCGGTCGGGCTTGCCAGGCTCGTCGCGCATTTCTCCGGCAAGGAGGGCTGATGCTTTACCTCATCGCGCAGTGGCTTGAGTTCGAAGGGCCAGCCAATCTTGTGCGGTACCAGACCTTCCGCGCGGGCGCGACGCTGATCACGGCGTTGATAATCGGCCTGCTGATCGGTCCGCGCTTCATCAACATGCTGCGCATTCGCCAAGGCAAGGGGCAACCGATCCGTGAGGACGGGCCCAAGACGCACCTCGCCAAGCGGGGGACGCCGACGATGGGCGGACTGATGATCCTGATCGCGCTGCTGCTGTCGATGCTGCTGTGGATGGATCTGACAAATCCGTTTGTCTGGGCCTGCATGGCGGTGACAGTGGGCTTCGGCCTGATCGGGTTTCTGGACGATTACGACAAGGTCCGCAAATCCCACCACAAGGGCGTCTCGGGGCGGGTGCGGCTTCTGGCCGAATTCGCCGTTGCCGGTGTGGCCGCATGGATCGTGGTCAGCCAGATCAACACCAATCTCTATGTCCCGTTCGTATCGGGTTTCTCGATTCCACTGGGGCCGTTCTACTATGTTTTCGCCGCATTCGTAATCGTCGGCGCTGGAAATGCAGTGAACCTCACCGACGGGCTGGATGGTCTGGCAACAATGCCAGTGGTGATTGCGGCAGGCACGTTTGCGCTGATTTGCTACATCGTCGGGCGTGTCGATTATTCGGCCTATCTCGGCATTCCGCATGTTCCCCGGGCAGGGGAACTGGCGATATTCTGTGCCGCGATCATGGGGGCGGGCCTCGCTTTCCTGTGGTTCAACGCACCGCCCGCTGCGGTATTTATGGGCGATACGGGCAGCCTCGCCCTGGGCGGTGCGCTGGGAGCCATTGCAGTGGCCAGCCATCATGAGATCGTGCTGGCTATCGTCGGCGGCCTTTTCGTGCTTGAGGCGGCATCCGTCATCATTCAGGTCTTTTTCTTCAAGCGAACGGGCAAACGGGTGTTCCGGATGGCCCCGATCCATCACCATTTCGAGCAACTTGGCTGGGCGGAATCGACAGTCGTCATCCGTTTCTGGATCGTGTCGATTGTGCTGGCCTTGCTCGGGCTTGCCACGTTGAAGCTCAGGTGATCGTTTCCTCCGCCTTTGCCGGTAAACGTTATGCTGTCCTTGGTCTTGCAAGGTCAGGGATGACGGCGGTCGAGACGTTGCTGGCAAGTCGTGCCCGAGTGGTTGCGTGGGACAGGCAGGAGGAGCCTCGTGCCCGGTTGGCCGGGCGCGCTGAACTGGCTGATCCCTTGTCGATCGACCTGGCGGGTTTCGACGGTGTTGTGGTGTCACCGGGAGTGCCGCTCAATACGCACCCTATTGCCGAAAGGGCGCGTTTGGCCGGTGTGCCCGTGATTGGCGATATCGAATTATTCGCGCTGGCGCGCGGGAATTTGCCGTCGCACAAGGTGGTTGGAATTACCGGCACCAATGGCAAATCGACGACGACGGCGTTGGTCCATCATATCTTCGAAAGTGCGGGCATACCGGCGCGCATGGGTGGAAACATCGGTCTGCCGATACTGGGGCAGGATCCCCTGCCTGCAGAGGGTGTCTATGTCCTGGAACTGTCCAGCTACCAGATCGATCTGACCTATTCACTGGATTGCGAAGCAGCGGGATTGACCAATATCAGTCCCGATCATCTCGATCGCTATGCCGGCTTCGAGGCATATGCCGCCTCGAAGGCCAGATTGTTTGCGATGCAATCGGCCGACCATGTTGCTGTTTTCGGTTGTGACGACGAGCCGACGCGGGCGATTTACGATGTGGAGCGTGCCCGCCGGCCAGCGAATGCGGCTCTGCAGGCCAATACCGCCGCGCTTGCCAGCTTGCAGGCGGAATGGCCATCGCTGCAGGGGCCGCACAATCTTCAGAATGCTGCTGTCGCTGTCGCCATGGTCGAAGCTCTGGGAGTGAGCGGGGCGCAGTGGCAATCCGCTCTCGCGAGTTTCCGGGGGTTGCCGCACAGGATGGAACGGATCGTGGAGGTTGGCGGGGTCCTGTTCGTCAATGACAGCAAGGCGACCAATCCGGCTTCCACGGCACCAGCCTTGGCGGCCTTTCCCCCAAATCCTGAACGGCGTGTGCACTGGATCGTGGGTGGTTTGCCCAAAGGTGAAGATCTCGGGGAGTGCGCGGCTCATTTTGGCAATGTCGCATGCGCTTATACCATTGGCGATGCGGGACCCAATTTTGCCGCTCTTCTCGAGCCTGTGATGCCGGTGGAACGCTGCGAGATGCTGTATGAAGCTGTCGGCCGTGCCGCTGCCGCAGCCAAACCGGGCGATGTGGTGCTCTTTTCACCGGCCTGCGCGAGTTTTGACCAGTTTCGCGATTATGAGGCGCGCGGGAAAGCTTTTCGGCAATTCGTGGCCGCTGTAACCGGCGTGCCGGATGGCGCCGATCCGGCGTATGCCGAGCAAGGGCGGTCTGCGGCATGAGTGCCGGGAGCCGCCCTTACATCCCGGGGCCGGGCGAACGGATCGCGAAACCGGCTGGTCTGCGGCGTGACCGAAGGACCGAGTTGAGGATCTGGTGGCGGGAGATTGACCGGACGCTGTTGTTGATCGTGGTCCTGCTGATGGGGTTTGGATCACTGGCGGTGGCAGTGGCCTCTCCGGCCAGCGCTCACAGGCTGTCGACTTCGGCGGTCCAACTGCCCGACCTTTACTTCTTCTGGATGCACCTGCGTTGGCAGTTCCTGGGTTTCGTCGCCATGATCGGGGCTTCGATGCTGCCGCGCGAATCCGCCCGTCGTGCAGGCATTCTGCTCGGCGCGGCAATGCTGGTGGCGCTCGTGCTGGTGCCTTTGGTCGGCTATGAAGTAAACGGCGCGAAACGATGGCTACGCTTTGGGTTCACCATTCAGCCGTCCGAATTCCTCAAGCCTGCTTTTGCAATCGGCGTTGCCTGGATACTTTCCTGGCGTGTGCGTGATCCGCATCTGCCGGTAGTGGGCATCAGTGCCGGTGTCATGGCTCTGGTGGCTGCGCTGTTGATGGCGCAGCCGGATTTCGGATCGACAATCCTGTTCGCGGGTGTCTGGTTCGTCCTCGTTCTGCTCTCTGGCATTCCGGTCAAGCGGATGGGCTGGCTGATGGGGGCGGGCGTCCTCTGCATGACCGCCACCTATTTCCTCTACGACAACGCCCGCCACCGTATCGATGCATTTCTGGGTGGCGGTACGGCGTTCGACCAGGTCGACCTTGCGAGCCGCACTCTTCTGGCCGGTGGATGGACAGGCAGCGGCATGTGGCTGGGCATTCGCAAGATGTCGCTGCCCGAAGCGCATACCGACTATATCTTCTCCGTCATCGGGGAAGAATTCGGTCTGCTGACTTGCGCGCTGGTGGTGGTCCTCTATCTCGCGTTTACGGTTCGCATTCTCGTGCGGCTGGTAAACGAGGAAGATCTGTTCACGATCCTTGCCGCCGCCGGGCTGACTGCCCAGATCGGGGGACAGGCGTTCATCAACATTCTGGTCAATCTGCAACTGTTTCCTTCGAAGGGCATGACCTTGCCACTTATCAGTTACGGTGGTTCATCGACTGTCGCCTTGTGTCTGACTGTCGGTTTCCTGCTGGCGATTACCCGGCGTAATCCCTTTCTCAGCCGGGAGAAATTCGACTGGAAACATGCGTTGAGCAGTGGAGACATGCAATGAGCGGCGTCACCCGCCATTTCGTTCTGGCTGCCGGTGGCACCGGCGGACACCTGATCCCCGCCTTCGCATTGGCGCAAGAACTGATCGGGCGCGGGCATCACGTGGCCCTGATTACCGATGAACGCGGGGCCGCTATTCCAGGAAAGCCGGAGGCGCTGACGACGCATGTCCTGCCTGCGGGACGCATCACGAAGAATCCGCTGAGCTGGATAAAGGGCCTAAGCAAGATACTTGAAGGTCGCCGCATGGCGTTGCGGCTATTCGAAAGTTTCGGCCCGAGTGCAGTGATCGGTTTCGGCGGTTACCCTGCGCTTCCCGCTCTCCTTGCCGCAACATCGGCGAAGATCCCCAGCGTGATTCACGAACAGAACGCTGTGCTGGGGCGAGTTAACCGACTGCTCGCCAGCCGGGTGCAGGCAATCGCGATTGCCTATCCCGAGGTCGAACGCCTGTCCCAAAACCATGAAGACAAGGTCCGGCTGGTCGGCAATCCCGTGCGCCCGGAAGTTCTCGCGTTGCGTGACAGGCCTTTCCCGCCGCTGACGGAGGAAGGGCTGTTGCGCGTCCTGATAACGGGCGGGAGCCAGGGCGCGCGGGTCTTGTCGGAAGTCGTGCCGGATGGGTTGGCCATGTTGCCCCCGGCCTTGCGGTCCCGCTTGCAGGTCACGCAACAGTGCAGGGTGGAGGATCTCGAAGCCGTGCGTGCGCGGTATGCGGGACATGACATTCCTGCCGAGCTTGGCACGTATTTCGAAGACATGGCCTCGCGGCTGGCCGACGCTCACCTTTTCATCGGGCGCGCGGGTGCATCGACCATTGCAGAACTGACTGCCGTGGGGCGGCCTGCCATTCTTATACCGCTGGCAATCGCCACTGACGATCATCAGGCCGCCAATACGCGCGAGATGGTAAAGTCAGGCGGTGCCCGTGCCATTCGGCAGGAAAAGTTTACCGGCAAGGAACTGGCCAAGCAGATTCAGGTCATGGCGCAGCATCCAGAGACACTTGCCAACGCAGCCCATGCGGCATGGAACTGCGGCAGGCCTAACGCAGCGCGCGATCTTGCCGATCTGGTCGAAAGTTTCGGCAGGCCGCCGCTGATGGATGTCATTCGTATGGGAAGCAGCGAGACACAGGCTTCCGGTCTTGAAGCGCTTGCGCGGGACGTTGCGCAATGAAGGGCGTGGGGACCGATATCGGGACGATCCATTTCGTCGGCATTGGCGGGATCGGCATGTCCGGCATTGCCGAAGTGATGCATAACCTCGGCTACAAGGTGCAGGGCTCCGACATTGCGGAAAGTGCGTCGGTCGAACGGCTGCGCGCGCGGGGGATCACAGTGCATATCGGCCATGCGCCGGGGAATGTCGAAGGTGTTGCCGTCGTCGTCACGTCCACAGCGGTGAAGCGGGACAACCCGGAAGTGGCCGCCGCTCTTGAAAATCGTATTCCAGTCGTACGCCGGGCGGAAATGCTGGCTGAACTGATGCGGCTGAAAAATACCGTGGCAGTTGCCGGCACGCACGGCAAGACCACCACGACGAGCATGATCGCGGCACTGCTCGACGCCGGTGGGATCGACCCGACCGTCATTAACGGAGGGGTCATTGAAAGCTATGGTTCGAATGCCCGGCTAGGTGGCAGTGACTGGATGGTGGTCGAAGCGGATGAGAGCGACGGCAGCTTTCTGAGGCTGGACGGAACAATCGCTGTCGTCACCAATATCGATCCCGAGCATCTCGACCATTACGGCTCGTTCGAGGCGGTGAAGAAGGCGTTTGTCGAATTCATCGAGAACGTGCCGTTTTATGGCGCGGCAATCCTGTGCATCGACCATCCGGAAGTCCAGGCAGTGGTCGGCCGTGTGCGCGACAGGCGTGTCGTGACATATGGCTTTTCCCTGCAAGCCGATGTTCGCGGCGAAAATGTGGTCCCTTTTATTGGCGGCAACCGCTTCGATGTTTCGGTGCGGGATCGGGACGGAGCCGAACGACGGATAGAGGGTATAGAACTTCCCATGCCGGGGCGTCACAATGTCCAGAACGCACTGGCGGCCGTCGCCGTCGCCGTGGAAATGGGATGTCCGGACGATGTGATCCGGGGAGGCTTCGCCAAGTTTGGCGGGGTCCGCCGTCGTTTCACCAAGGCAGGGGAAGTGGCGGTCGGTTCCGGTACTGCCACTGTGATTGACGACTACGCGCATCATCCGGTGGAAATCCGTGCGGTTTTGGCGGCCGCTCGCGAAGCGGCCACTTCCGGTGAACGCGAAGGCCGGGTGATAGCGGTGGTGCAGCCGCACCGTTTCACGCGCCTGCGTGACCTGATGGATGAGTTCCAGAATTGCTTCAACGATGCGGATATGGTCTTCGCAGCGCCGGTCTATGCGGCGGGTGAACAACCCATCGCCGGGGTGGACAGTGCGGCGCTTGTCGCCGGGTTGAAGGCACGTGGGCATCGATCGGCGGCGGAAATTGCCGGTCCCGATGCTTTGGCGGACACTCTCGCGCCGATTGTGGCGGAAAACGATCTGATCGTCTGCCTCGGTGCGGGGGATATTACGAAATGGGCATCGGGGCTTGCGCCGGCCATCGCGGGACGCCGGGGATGAGCATTCAGCCCAACGACTGGTTGATGGACAGCGGCGCGGTCGCTGCGCCTGACCTGTCCCCCGAGATGGTGCGGGGCAAGTTGACGCCGCATGCGCCGCTGGCGCCACTGGTCTGGTTCAAGTCCGGAGGGGCGGCAGACTGGCTGTTCGAACCGGCAGATCTGCTCGATCTCACACAGTTTCTCGCTGCATTGAATGGTTCCATGCAGGTCATGGCTCTCGGGCTGGGCTCGAACCTCATCGTCAGGGATGGCGGGGTGCCTGGGGTGGTTATCCGATTGGGCAAACCTTTCGCCAAGGTCGAGGACAAGGGTAACTGTGTGCTGGAGTGCGGTGGCGGTGCGAGCGGCATCCTTGTTGCGTCGACCGCACGCGATGCGGGCATTGCGGGGCTGGAGTTTCTGCGCGGCATTCCTGGGACAGTTGGCGGCTTCGTGCGGATGAACGGCGGGGCCTATGGCCGCGAAGTCGCGGACGTGCTGCTCGATTGCGATGTTGTCCTGTCCGATGGCACATTGGTGAGGCTGCCTTTGGCGGATCTGCAATACACTTATCGCCATTCGGTGTTGCCGGATGGCGCAGTGGTGGTTGCGGCGCGCTTCAAAGGCTCACCGGGGGACCCGCGGGCAATTGCCGCGGAAATGGACCGGATTGCCGCAGCGCGTGAAGACAGTCAGCCGCTTCGGTCCAAGACGGGGGGGTCGACTTTCAAGAATCCGCCCGGAGACAAGGCCTGGCGCCTGGTCGATGCCGCAGGTTGCCGGGGGCTGGCCTTGGGTGGTGCGCAAGTGAGTGAGAAACACACCAATTTCCTCATCAACACGGGCAATGCAACCAGCGCGGATATCGAGGGGCTAGGCGAGGAAGTACGCCGCAGGGTGGGTGAAAGCCAGGGTGTGACTCTGGAATGGGAAATACAGAGAGTAGGCAGACCGTGACGCTCCCCAAACTCCATGTCGCTGTGCTGATGGGTGGCTGGTCCAATGAACGGCCAGTCTCGCTGATGAGCGGGGAAGGCGTTGCCAGGGCGCTGGAAGAGCGCGGGCACCGTGTCACGCGTATCGATATGGATCGCGATGTTGCCGCGCGGCTGACCGATGCGAATCCGGATGTGGTGTTCAATGCGCTGCACGGCGTTCCGGGCGAAGACGGGACGGTTCAGGGCATGCTCGACCTGATGGGGATCCCGTACACGCACTCCGGGCTGGCTACGTCGGTGATCGCAATCGACAAGGAACTGACCAAGCAGGCCCTGGTGCCGCACGGTATCCCGATGCCCGGGGGCCGTATCGTGAAAAGCGAGGAACTGTACGAAAGCGATCCACTCTCACGGCCTTATGTTCTCAAACCGGTCAACGAGGGGTCGTCTGTCGGTGTGGCAATCGTCACGGAAGCCAGCAATTGCGGCAATCCGATCCGCCGGGATGCAGAAGGGCCATGGCGGGAATTCGACGAACTGCTGGCTGAACCCTACGTCCGCGGCCATGAACTGACGACCGCTGTCATCGCCGGGCCGGATGGGCCGCGCGCGCTGACCGTGACGGAACTGGTGCCCAAATCGGGGTTCTACGATTTCGATGCGAAATATACCGATGGGATGACGGAGCACGTTTGCCCCGCCCAGATCCCCGACAATATTTCGGAATTGTGCAAGAGTTATGCTGTGCAGGCCCATCGCGTGCTGGGTTGCCGGGGGACGAGCCGTTCCGATTTCCGCTGGGATGACGAACTGGGTGAAGCCGGCCTGTTTCTTCTGGAAACCAATACTCAGCCGGGCATGACTCCCTTGAGCCTCGTGCCGGAACAGGCGAAATACTGCGGGATGGACTACGGCGATCTGGTCGAAGCGATCATTGCCGATGCGCTGGCCTACGGGGAAGGCGCTGGTCAGGATCGAAAGGGGGCGGGCTGATGGCCCAGACGATCAAGCGCGGGGGCAAAGGCGTGCGACGGTCGGCGGCCGCACGGGGCACCGTGCGCAAGGTCGACAAGGCAAAAGCGCGCACTGGATCGGTGGTCGATGCCGCCATGCGTTGGCTGCCTTTCACGGAAGACCAGCTTCACCGTATTTTCCTTGCCGTCATTCTTGGAGGGGCCGCCGCGCTTGCATTGTTCGTCGCCAGCCTGGCCGGTGTGCCGGCGATGGCGCATACCCAGCTTGCCCTGCTGGCAGCCGATGCCGGTTTTGAAGTTCGCCGTGTGGAAGTTCGCGGAGTCGAACATATGAACGAGCTCAAAGTGTATGAGCGCGTGCTGGGCGAGCGTGATCAGGCCATGCCGCTGGTCGATCTGGACGCGGTGCGTGCCGATTTGCTCAAGCTCAGTTGGGTTGAGGATGCCCGTGTTTCCCGTCAGTTGCCCGATACGCTGGTGGTCGACATCGTGGAACGGAAACCGCATGCGGTGTTGCGCAAGCCGGGACATCTCGTGCTGATCGATGGGACTGGCGCGGAACTGGAGCCGATTTCCGCGGCCGCCGCCAAAGGCAGGCTGATCGTCTCCGGTCCTGGAGCCGCCCGGCAAGTGCCCTCGTTGAGCCGCTTGCTGGATGCCGCGCCTGCTTTGAAGCCACAGGTCACAGAGGCAGAATGGATCGGCAATCGGCGTTGGAATTTGACATTCAAGACCGATCAGGTGCTGGCGTTGCCACAGGGTGACAAACCGGCGGCCACTGCGCTGGTCTCGTTTGCGCGGCTTGATGGGGTAAATCGTCTGCTCGGCGGGAAAGTGGCAATTTTCGATATGCGTGCGCCCGAACGGATCTACATGCGGATTCCGGGGCGGACGGAAGAGATTGCCGCAGCCAAGGCTGCTGCTGCCAAGGCAAGTGCGGAGGCTAGCGAATAATGGCTGCGACCCCTCGTATTACTCGCGTTTTCGGCGCGGTGAATATCGGTTCCTTCCGTATTTCCGCGATGATCGCCGGTCTTTCCGAGACAGGCGAGATGATTGTGCTGGGGTCAGGCCACCGGGCGGCCCAGGGCATCAAGCGCGGCTACGTAACGGATATGGCCGCTGCCACTTATGCGGTGCGCGATGCCATAGAGCGTGCGGAACGGATTGCGAATACCAGTGTGCAAAGCGTCTGGATCGGCTGTTCCGGCGCGGGGCTGGCCAGTCGCATCGCCGAAGTAGAAATAGAGATTGGTGGCCGGCGGATCGAGGAAGAAGACATCGAGCGGTTGCTGGCGGCGGGCAGGGATTCGATTCAGCCCGACGGACGTATGGTGCTCCATGCGCAACCGGCACACTACACGCTGGATGGCGCCCACGGTGTCTCCAACCCGAAGGGGCTCCATGCCGAGCGGTTGGGCGTGGATATTCACGTAATGATGGCAGATGGCGCGCCGATCCGGAACATTACCGAAGCGGTGCAGAATGCTCATCTGGATGTAGAAGGGGTGGTCGGATCGCCGGTGTCGGCGGGATATGCCTGCCTCAGTCCGGAAGAGCGGGAACTGGGCGTGGCGCTGGTCGAATTTGGCGGTGAAGTGACCAATGTCTCCGTCCATGCCGGGGGGATGCTCCTGGGCCTTACGGCGATTCCCATCGGCTCCGCCGATATTACCGACGCGATAGCCTCGGCATTCGGTATTCGGCGCTTTCAGGCGGAACGCCTCAAATGTGTGGCCGGGTCGGCCATCGCGAGCCCCGCGGATCATCGGGAAATGATTCCCATCAATGGGCCGGGTGAAGAACAGGTCGCTCCGGTCGCTCGCCATGCGGACGACCGGAACCGCATTCCCCGCGCAGAACTGATCTCGGTCATTACCGGTCAACTGGATATTCTGGTCAAGGAAATCGCGCAGGCGCTGAAGGAGATGGGCTTCGCGGGCCCCCGTGGGCATCAGGTAGTGCTGACCGGCGGTGGAGCGGAGCTGGCGGGCATTGCCGATTATACGCAGGGCGCGCTGGGCAAGCCCGTGCGCATTGGCCGACCACCTGCCTTGCGGGGCCTGCCGGAAGCGCATTCCGTACCTGGATTCGCGACCCTTGCCGGTTTGGTGCTATATGCAGCAGCAGATCCGGTCGACATTCGTTCGCTCGGTCCGCGTCACCAGTCGGCAACCCGTTATTCCGGCCTTGGTCTCGTCGATCGGGTGTTCGGCGCGTTGAAGGAATATTTCTGATCGATGCGGCGCGCGGCAGTTCGACCGATCCGGCTTGTGGAAAAGGCTAATTACGCTTTGCACCTGCGATTCGCTTTGTGGCAGAAGCGTTACGAAATCGATCATCACGTCTTTCGCCTCCTGGAGGGAGCATTATGAGCATCAATATTGGCCCGCCTGCTGTGGATGAACTGCGTCCGCGGATTACGGTGATCGGCGTCGGCGGCGCGGGCGGCAACGCTATCGCCAACATGATCGCAGCCCAGATCGAAGGTGTCGACTTCATCGTCGCCAACACCGATGCGCAGGCGCTCAACAATTCGATCGCCGAATCCCGCATCCAGCTTGGGCCTGATATCACTCAGGGGCTGGGCGCCGGTTCGCGGCCTGAAGTAGGGCGCGCGGCGGCTGAGGAAACGGTTGAGGAGCTTGAGCGGGCTCTCGACGGTGTAAACATGTGTTTCATCGCTGCCGGCATGGGCGGAGGCACAGGCACCGGTGCTGCTCCGGTGATTGCCGAGGTGGCGCGCCGCAAGGGTGTGCTGACTGTGGGCGTGGTGACCAAGCCATTCCTGTTCGAAGGCTCGCGCCGGATGCGTTCCGCCGAAGCGGGCATCGATGAGCTGCAAAAGCATGTCGATACTCTGATTGTTATCCCCAACCAGAATTTGTTCCTGGTCGCCAAGGCGGAAACGACTTTCAAGGAAGCGTTCCAACTGGCGGACGAAGTGCTGCAGCAGGGCGTGCGATCGATCACCGACCTCATGGTCATGCCGGGCCTCATCAACCTCGACTTTGCCGACGTGCGCTCGGTAATGAGCGAGATGGGCAAGGCGATGATGGGAACTGGCGAGGGCGAAGGCGACAACCGCGCGCTCGAGGCCGCGGAGCGGGCAATTGCCAATCCGTTGCTCGACGGTGTTTCGATGACCGGCGCCAAGGGTGTGATTATCTCGATCATCGGTGGCGAGGACATGAAGCTGCTTGAGGTCGACGAAGCAGCCAATCACATCCGCGAACTGGTTGATTCGGACGCGAACATTATCTGGGGTTCGGCATTCAACCCGGATCTGGAAGGGAAAATCCGCGTTTCCGTCGTTGCCACTGGCATCGATCAGGGGGCCATTCCCGTTCAGGCGGAATCCCGTCCGCTTAATCTTGGCGCGGGCCGTGCGCCCAAGCGCCCTGTTCTGCCGCTGCCAACGGAAGCGGAACTGGCGGAAGATGCCGCAGGAACAACAGGTGAAGCGGCTCCGGCAGCGATGCCGGAACCTTACGAGCCCCCGGTCCCCACCGGGATGGTGGATGCCCAGCCGCAAGAGCCGTCTTTCGGCCAGCCTCGGAACGATGGGTACTCTGGGGAGCCTCAGCAGGCCCAAACGCCTCCGGCCGAAGAAGAGCCGTTTGAGCTGACCTTCGCACTCGATGAAGAGGAAGCGGAGGACGAAGAAGAGGAAACACTCGGTAACGAGAGCAAGACTGCTTCTTTGACAGATCTGGCGGAAGACGGGTTGTTGCGTGATGCTGACCGCTTGTCTGCTGAAGATGCTCCGGTTGCTCCAGGCCAGGGTGGCCGCCGCCGTAGCCTGCTGGCAGGCGACAGAGGCGCGGCTGGCGCGCCTGAACAGCAGCGGTCTCCTGCTGCTGCGCCATCTGGCGGAGGCAGTACGCTGTTCGAACGCATGGCGAACCTCTCACGTAGTTCGCGGGTGGAAGACGAGGATACGGATGACGACGATGAAGGGGGCTCGGCCCTCAACATCCCGCGTTTCCTCGGACGTCAGAATAACCAGTAGCTCAGTCCGCCCGTTCGCGCCCGGTTCATTCTCGGGCGCTATGGCGGGCACCCGGGGGCATGCCGGGGGTGGAAGCGAAGGGTCGATTGCAAGTATTTGAAAGACATTTCCGGGCACGGCAGCGCCTTGGCGCTGCCTGTGCAGCCGCAGTATCCTTGCTTGTGCTGGATAATGCGGCGTTGGCTCAGTCCAGCCCTGTCGTGGCACGAGAGGTGGTTCAGCCACTGCCGCCTCCAGGTACGGATGCGCTCAATAACGCGTTGCAAAGGTTGGCGGCGAACCCGCGTGATGCCGGTGCCTTGGTCGATGCAGGTTTCGCATCGCTGAATGTCGGTGACGTCGATGCGGCGGTTGGCTTTTTCAGCCGGGCGGATGCGGTAGACCCTGGCAATGCGCGCGCGCAGGCGGGGCTGGGTGCAGCCTACGTCCGCAGCGAAAATCCGTACGATGCGCTGCTGATGTTCGAAGAAGCCGAAAAGGCTGGAGTCGCGCCTATCTCACTCGCCGGGGACCGCGGGCTGGCATATGACCTTGTCGGCGACAATTCGTCAGCGCAGTTGTACTATCGTCAGGCTTTGGCAGCGAAATCCGATGAAGAAGTGACAAGGCGCCTGGCGCTCAGTCTGGCAATTTCAGGAGACAAGGCTGGAGCGGAGGCCGCGCTGCTACCTCTTCTGGAGAAGCAGGATCTTGCTGCCTACCGTGCCCGCGCTTTCGTGCTTGCAATAACGAGTGATGCAAAGGGCGCTCAGGATATTGTCGATCGGGTAATGCCGGTTGAAATGGCCGCAAAGATGGCTCCGTACCTGCGTTACATGCCACGCCTCACCCCGGCTCAGCAGGCTGCAGCTGCCAATTTCGGGCAGTTTCCGCGAGCAGCGGACATCGGCAGAGATGATCCGCGCGTCGCCAAATATTCGGGCAAGACAAATCGTTATCAATCTGCGGCTAGCAGCCAGTCGGCTCTGGTTCCGAGCGGTGAACCGCTCGGTGCAGCGGGTGCGAATGGCAAGTCGGCCAAGGAAGCAAAACGCGCGAAGAAGAGCGCGGAACCTGCACAAACGGCTCAGGCGAATTTGCCACAGGCCGCATCGAGTGCACCCGCTGCCCCATCGGGCGAACTGCCGCCAGTTTCACGAACCGGAACGTCAGAGGTAGCCTCGGCAATGCCGACTCAGGCGGGGAGATCAACTGGTTCGGCTCCGACACCTCTCATGTCACCCGGCGGTGAAACGGCGATCGCCAGTTATGCGGCCGGACCACAACCAAGCGCATCGCGAAGCACCCCTGCTGCTGCGCCATTGAATAAACCCGTTCCGGTAGAAATCCCTGCCAGTACGGCACCGCCGGCGACGAGTGCGATGGCGGCGGCTTCGGAGCCTGCCGCGGAGACTGCCGTTGCAGTGGCTCCTGTGCCCACAAGTTCAGTTCCCGAAACTCCGGCTGCCCCTAGGCGTATCGTCGATGTCTTTGCCGATTTTTCCCAGCCCGTTGAGCCGGCTGCTCGCGCATCGGGCGCGGTGGACATCACCAAGATCACTCCGCGTCGCGAGGCACCACCTCCGAAAGCGGAGCCCAAACCCAAGCCTCCTGCACATCCCAGTCGGAACTGGGTGCAGGTCGCAACAGGGCGCGACACCAAGGCGCTTGGTTTCGACTGGCGCCGGATCAGCCGGGGTGAGGCAAAGCTGTTCAAGGGGCGGGATGCCTATATAGCCTCCTGGGGGCGCACCAATCGCCTGTTGACCGGTCCGTTCCCGAATGAAGGCGCTGCCCAGGCTTTTGTAACCGATCTCAAGAAAGCTGGGGTCGATGCGTTCACATTCACAAGTGACGAAGGTGAAGAGGTCAAGGAACTTAAGTCCGCACGCTGAAGTAGCGTGGAGATACGCCCTGCTTGTACACAAGTTTTAAACAGGCTTGTGAAGTTTTGCCCAACACCATGACGTCACTCCATTGCAGTCCGGGGGGTATGCATCGCATCGATGCAGCCATGGGGCAAAGGACGAGATATTTATGATGAGAACGAGCGGACGGGATTTCGAACGGGATGAAGAGGACGCGGCGCCCGTCGAAATGCTTGTTCAGCTGTTCGAAGCACGGGGCTGGCCGTGTGAGTTCATCAGCGAAGACGAGATTTCCGGCGAAATCCAGGGGAGCTGGGCCAACTATCAGCTCCGTGGCGTCTGGCGTGCGGAAGACCATGTGCTGCAGTTGCTCTGCCTCCCTGATGTGCGGATACCGCAGAACAAGCGGCAAGAGATGTTCGAACTGTTGGCTCTCGTTAACGAACAGCTCTGGCTCGGCCATTTCGACATCTGGTCGAATGGTAGCGTCCTGCTTTACCGCCATGGGATGATGTTGGGTGATGACGGTTTACTGAGTCTTGGTCAGGCGCAGGCCGTGGTGGAAGCTGCTGTGAGCGAATGTGACCGGTTCTATCCGGCGTTTCAGTTCGTGTTGTGGGGTGACAAGAGCCCGGCAGATGCGCTTGACAGTGCATTGGTGGATCCGGCGGGTGAGGCCTGATCGGCGGATCTTCTTCGACAGGTCCAATCCGAGTGGGTAGGGCACCCACAGGCAAATTCGAAGTGGGTGCGGAAGCAGTTTATGAAATCATTCCAGTCGGTCCTGATCGTCGGTTGCGGCAATATGGGCGGCGCAATGCTGGCCGGGTGGTTGGCGAGTGGGCTTGCTCCTTCCATCTTCACAATCGTCGACCCCGCCTTGCAGGAGGCGCCTGCTGGCGTGGCTCTGCTGCGCGAGCTGCCCGATGCGGATTTCGATGCCATCATGCTTGGGGTGAAGCCGCAGCTGTTCGATGCGGTTGCACCGGATATAGAGCGGCTTGCAGGTGAACGGACGGTCATCCTGTCGATCATGGCCGGTGTGGAATTGGTGAGTCTTGCCGCTCGCTTCCCACGGGCGGCAGGTCATATCCGGATCATGCCGAATCTTGCCGCTGCGCTCGGCAAGTCGCCGCTGGGGCTCGCGGGCCAGCATGTGAGCGATTCGGCCAAACATGCGGTTGAGGACTTGCTGCGGCCACTCGGCAGCGGCGAGTGGATTGATGAAAGTCTGTTCGATCTGGTCACCGCTCTGGCCGGTTCCGGTCCCGCGTTTGTCTATCGGTTCATCGACGCCCTCGCGTCAGGTGCGGAATCGCTCGGTATGCCGCGGGCTCAGGCGGATCGTCTGGCGCTCGCAATGGTGGAGGGTGCCTCTGCTCTGGCCGCTGCGTCCGATGTGACTCCGGCCGAGCTGGCCCGGCGGGTGACAAGCCCTGGGGGGACGACTGCTGCAGGCCTGAAGGTACTGGACGAAGGGCACGCGCTGGCCGAACTGGTCGAGGCAACCTTGCGGGCAGCTCGCGACCGTGGGGCGGAAATGGCCGCTGCGGCACGCGCTTCCATGCCGGAAGGTCACAAAACCTGAACTTTTTTCAGGCAATGCCTTGAGAGTCCGATTTTGGAGCGATTCATTCCGGTTTTCCTTGAAAAAGGGTGCGGTAATCGCGATATTCGAGGACGACCGGCCCGTCCGTGAGGCTGGCAAAGGAGTTTTGGAACACATGGCAAATTGGAACGACCCCCAGCCCCGGCAAACGGGCTTCGGCGCGTCTCCGAGCCTGAATGGGGAGGCAATCGGCCGCGCAACCTACGACATGGGCCTGCGGCGGCACATGCTCTCAATCTACAACTACATGGCATCTGGCGTGCTATTGTCGGGCATCATTGCGCTGCTTTTCGCGCAGTCCGGCTTTGCGGCGCAGATCATGCTGGGGGGTAATCCCCTCGCTTGGCTGATTATCCTGTCGCCGTTGGCATTTGTCTTTGCGATGAGCTTTGGCGCCAACCGCTTCAGCACTCCGACGCTTCAGGCGATGTTCTGGGGTTTCGCGGCCGTCATGGGCCTGTCGTTGTCGACGATCTTTCTCGTTTATACGAAATCGTCGATCGCGATGACCTTCTTCTCCACTGCGGCGGCTTTTGCTGGGCTCAGCCTGTTCGGTTACACCACGAAAAAGGATCTGTCCGGCATGGGCACGTTCCTGATCATGGGCGTGGTCGGCCTGCTGGTGGCGATGATCATCAACATGTTCGTTGGCTCGACTGCATTGCAGTTCGCTATCAGTGCCATCGGCGTGCTGATCTTCGCCGGCCTTACTGCTTATGACACGCAGCGGCTGAAGATGATGTATTATCAGGTTGCTGGCACGGAGTTTGCCGGAAAGGCCGTCGTGCTCGGCGCGCTCAGCCTGTATCTGGACTTCATCAATATGTTCCAGTTCCTGCTTGCCTTCATGGGGCAGCGCGACTGATCGTAATTGCGAGTCGGCTTATCGTGCCCGGGGCGTGAAAATCACGCTCCGGGCATTTTCTTTGCGGTTAACAAGGCGTAAGGTATCGCTTCATCGTGGCGAAAGGCACCGTGCGGTAGGGATCGAACGGTGCCGGCAAGTGGAGGGGCCCGCCGAATGCTTAGTTTTTCCGTTGTTAAGCCACGCAATATTGCGGCTGCAGGTGGTCTCGCTGTGCTGGCTGCATGCGCTACGCCTCCTCCTCCTCCGCCCCCTGCGCCGGAGCCGGTAGCGATTCCTTCCCGCCCCCAGCCTCCCGGCGGCGCCGCCGCCAACATGGTAATACCCATGGTTGGGCCGGATGGCGTGCGTGAAACGGTAAACGCCCACATCAGTGAAGCGCAACGGATCTGGAATTTCCGTTCGGCATACAATGTTGCGGCGCTGAACTGTCTCCAGCCGCAGCACGCCGCAATTCTCGATGGTTACAAGTCTTTCCTGTCCACTTACGAGCGTGATCTTTCGCGGATCAACAAGACGGTCGAAAGCGAATGGCGGAAGAACGAGGGTAGCGGTTACAAGCGCGCCCGCGATACCTACACCACGCAGGTCTACAATTATTGGGCGCTGCCCCCGGTCCTTCCACAATTCTGCGATGCCGTGTTGCAGATTGGCCAGCAGGAGGCGATGATGCCTGCCGGTTCGCTGGATCTCTTCGCGGATCAGGGCCTTACCAAGCTGCAAGGTGTGTTTGACGAATTCTATCGTGCCTTCGAACGGTATCGCGTCGATGTGGCGGATTGGGATACGCGTTATGGCCCGACCTACGGTTACACGCAGGTACAATACACCAACGCGACCTATGCTCAGCCTATTATCCAGAATACGCCGTAACGTGGATGTGAAATTCTACGCGGCGTAATTTTGCTCTTTCAAGCGTGATACCTCTTCGCTAAGAGGCGCGCTTCCGCGAGCGGACATGGCTTGCGGCAATGCACTGGAACGGGGCCGTAGCTCAGATGGGAGAGCGCGTCGTTCGCAATGACGAGGTCAGGGGTTCGATCCCCCTCGGCTCCACCAGTTGCGTTTCTTTTGTCCGGTCTCCTGCTACGTGTTATTCAGCCGTGCGATAGACGGCCGGACGTTGCTGGTATCGAATTGGAGGGTGAGCCTCCGATACAACACCATGCAGGGCCGCTGGAAGAACGAACAGAACAATGCATTTTCTCGACCAAGCCAAGATCTATCTCCGCTCTGGCGGAGGGGGGCCGGGTGCGGTCAGCTTCCGGCGCGAAAAATATATCGAGTACGGCGGGCCCGACGGCGGAGATGGCGGTAGGGGTGGCGACATCGTATTTGAGGCAGTGCCCGCGCTGAACACTCTGATCGATTTCCGATATAGTCAGCATTTCAAGGCCAAGCGTGGCAGTCACGGTATGGGCAAGGACCGCACCGGCGCCAGTGCGCCGGATCTTGTCATCAAGGTCCCTGTTGGCACGCAGATCATATCGGATGAGGATCAGGAAACGGTTTTGGCCGACCTGACAGAAGTCGGGCAGCGGATCGTTCTGCTGGAAGGCGGTTTGGGCGGGCGTGGCAATGCCAGCTACAAGACCAGCACCAATCGTGCCCCGCGCCAGCATCAGCCGGGGGAACCCGGACAGGAAATGTGGGTGTGGCTGCGGCTTAAACTCCTCGCGGATGTCGGTCTGGTGGGGTTGCCCAATGCGGGCAAGTCGACGTTCATCAACCAGGTGTCCAATGCGCAGGCGAAAGTGGGCGATTATGCGTTCACCACCCTGGTCCCCAAACTGGGCGTCGTGCGGCACAAAGGGCGTGAATTCGTTCTGGCGGATATTCCGGGGCTCATTGAAGGTGCTGCGGAAGGGGCGGGGATCGGAGACCGTTTCCTCGGCCATATCGAACGTTGCCGTTTGTTGATCCACCTGATCGATATTTCCGGCACTGGCAAAGGGCAGGATCCGGCTGAGGCCATGCGCGTGGTGGAAGAAGAACTGGCTGCCTACGGGGAAGGGCTGGAGGACAAACCTCGCTTGGTGGCGCTCAACAAGATAGATCTTGCTGACGCAGAACTCGCTGCGGCCTTCGCGCAGGAATTGAAGGCTGCCGGGGCGAGCGAGGTGTTTCCTATATCGGGAGCGACCGGGGAAGGGATCGAGGCTCTGCTCGACACAGTGCTGTCTTATCTTCCGGCTGCGACCGCGACCGAACGGCCTGATGGAGAGGTTGAGGAAGAGGAGACAGCCGAACCATGGTCTCCCTTGTAAACTGACGTCATATTAGCCTTTTCGACCCTGCCATTGGTTCGGGTGGGCGACGAAGGCAGTTCTATTTCCCGGCAACTCCGGCTAAGTCCCCGCTCCATGTCGATAGCCCGTCTTTCGGATCTGGCAGATGCTGCCACGTGTTCCCGCCTTGTCATCAAGGTGGGCTCGGCGTTGCTTGTCGAACAAGGGGAGCCCCGTCGCACCTGGCTGGAAGGGTTGGTGGACGAAATCGCCACTGCGCGTGAGCGTGGGCAGGATGTCGTCGTCGTCAGTTCCGGTGCGATCGCGCTTGGCGCGGCGCGCCTCGGGTTGCCCAAGGGTGGGCGCGCAAACCTTGCCGATGCGCAGGCCGCCGCGGCTGTGGGGCAGATCGCCCTTGCCGAATTGTGGTCTGAACTTCTGGGGGCCAAGGGGATCGTCGCGGCGCAATTGCTGCTGACACTGGAGGACCTTGAAGATCGTCGTCGTTACCTCAATGCCAGCGCCACACTGGGCCGCCTGCTCAAGGCAGGAGCCGTACCGGTCGTGAACGAAAACGACAGTGTGGCGACACAGGAAATCCGTTTTGGAGATAATGACCGCTTGGCCTCGCGCGTGGCGCAGGCCGCGCATGCACAGGCGGTGCTTTTGCTGTCTGACGTAGATGGACTGTATGATCGCGATCCGCGTGATGCGGGGGCGACAATGCTGTCCGAAGTGCGTGGTGTAACGCCGGAGATTCACGCGATGGCGACGGGCGGTTCGGGTTCGGGGCTGGGCTCTGGCGGGATGACTGCCAAGCTGCAAGCAGCCGAGATAGCCGAACGGGCCGGGATCGCGCTTGCGATCTTCAACGGGACGCATACGCGGCCTATTTCCCGGGCCATCGACCAGGGCCGAGGCACGCTTTTCCTGCCTCGGCGCAAGGATGCCGCCCGCAAGGCCTGGCTTGGCGGGCGCATGAGAATGAAAGGTGCGCTCGTGATCGATGCGGGGGCAGTTGAGGCACTGGGATCAGGCAAGAGCCTGCTCGCTGCTGGCATCATTGCTGTGGAAGGTACATTTCGCCGGGGTGATCCGGTTTCCATCCGCGACGGCGATGGCAGGGTTCTGGCGCAGGGGCTGGTTGAGTATGATGCGCCTGAGTGTGCAAAACTGCTCGGGCATAATTCTGCCGAACATGCAGGGATTCTCGGCTATGCGCCTCGCTCCGCCGTGGTGCATCGCGATCAACTGGTGCTGCTGTGACGATAGCCCTGACCGGGGCAACCGGTTTCGTAGGACAAACTCTGTTGGACGAAGCTTTGCGCAGGGGCGTGAAGGTTCGCGCCTTGACCCGTCGCGAGCAGCCATCGCGTAAAGGTGTGACGTGGGTGAAGGGCGACCTTGCCAACCGCAAGGCGCTCAAGGCGCTGGTCAAAGGGGTTGAGGCTGTCGTTCATGTGGCTGGAGTGGTGAATGCTCCCGATGTCACAGGTTTTGAAACCGGCAACGTCGCCGGGACCCTATCTATTGTGGAGGCCGCTGTCGCGGCCGGGGTTCCGCGCTTTCTCCACGTTTCCTCCCTTGCGGCTCGGGAGCCTCATTTGTCGGTCTATGGCGCGTCAAAGCGCCGCGCGGAGAAAATCGTGTCCGCCAGCGGTCTGGACTGGACCATTGTGCGCCCTCCTGCTGTCTATGGGCCGCGGGACACCGAAATGCTGGACCTTTTCCGCGCTGCGAAATGGGGCGTGGTCCCCATGCCTCCACCCGGCCGCACTTCCGTTATCCATGTCCTCGATCTTGCGCGGCTGCTGATGGCTTTGCTGCCGGGCGGCGAGGATGTGACTCACGAAATATTCGAGCCTGACGATGGCGCCAACGATGGCTGGAGCCATCACGATCTCGCCCATGCTATTGGTTGGGCGGTCGGCCGGCGGCCGTGGGTGCCTCATCTGTCGCGTGCCACGCTCAACCGGATTTCCCGTATCGAGGGGCTTCTGCGCCGGAGCAAAGCCAAGCTGACTGCCGATCGGGTCGGATACATGAGCCATCCCGATTGGGTCGTCAGCCGGCATCGGGTTGTCCCGGCTGGGCGATGGGTGCCGAGGGTTTCCACGCGTGAGGGGTTGAAGGCGACAGCGGACTGGTATCGCAGGGAAGGCTGGCTCTGATCAAATGGGGCATGGGGCGCGTGCAAACACGCCAATCCAGTGAATCCGAGTGTGGCTGATACTGGAAATTCACGCTAATCGGATGGCCATGGACACTAAAGAATCGTATTCTCCCCTTCGCCCGCTGCCGCTGCTGATCTTCAGTTCCAGATGGCTGCAATTGCCCTTGTATCTCGGGCTGATCGTGGCCCAGATCGTCTATGTTTTCTTGTTCCTGAAGGAACTCTACCATCTCGTAGCCCACGCCAATGAATTCGGCGAACAGCAGATCATGCTCGTCGTATTGGGGCTGATTGACGTGGTGATGATTTCCAACCTGCTGGTGATGGTGATTGTCGGCGGATATGAAACCTTCGTATCGAGGCTCGGCCTGCGGGGACATCCCGATCAGCCGGAATGGCTAAGCCATGTGAATGCCGGTGTTCTCAAAGTGAAGCTGGCAATGGCAATCATTGGTATTTCGTCGATTCACCTGTTGCGGACTTTCATCGAAGCGAGCCGCATCGGGACGCCTGACGCCAATGTGACCAGTGAAGGTGTGTTATGGCAGACTATCATTCACAGCGTCTTTATCCTGTCTGCACTGGGTATCGCGTTTGTTGATCGCATGGTTCAGCCACGACATTAGATCGCGCAATTCTTCTGGTTCCGAATGTAAGAATGGGCGGTCAATCGGATGACCGATTGACCGCCCAACTTGTCTTGCTCAGATCGTCTTGGCGATTGCACTTAGAAGCAATAGCGAGAGGCCAATCAGGATGACGAAGCCTGTTACCATGGCCGTTTCCATCGGGCGCAGGCGATTAAGATAATGGTCGTGGCTTAGCTGACGATAGGGTTCTGTCAGCTCTGGATTGGACGCGATCAGTGCATTGTCCATCGCAGTGGCTTCTTTCTTCAAGTAATGAAGCACTGCCTTCAACTCGTCATCGCTGATTTTGGGATAACGAATGATGATGGCTTCGGCGATCGCACGATTTGTCGTCGACGGAAGATCGTCGGAAATATTTTTGAACATTGTCCAGCTTCCATGAAGGGGAAACGGGCTGCGATATTTCGCAGCCGGCGATCCTTCATGTGGCTGGCGGCGCTCTTGGGTGCAGGGGCGAACAGGTGGTGTGAAATGTCGGCGGACCGGTCGCGCCGAACCCTTCATTCATGAAAGGCCGGTGTTGGACGGTATCCAGTGCGATCGGTTCCGGTGGATGCGCGATCAGACCCGGATTGTCGTCGTTTGGATCAGATTTGATACAAGACGACTGTCGGCTGTTGCTGCCGATTGCGACCTCGGCAGTTGCCGCACTGAAGGCAGAGCCCGACGCCGGTTCGAGGTTGAAGCGTAGCGGAACAAGAGCATGCGTTGCGATGACGGTCAGAAGCAGCGTCAAAAACAGACGCCTGACCATCCATCGCATGCAGGGCACGTTTCTCATTTTTCGGGCGTAGCCGACTATCGGCAGGCTGTCAGCCGCCGACAGAGCTTCTAGAAGACAGGCTCATAGCCCGGCGGGAGTTCGCCGCCACCATCCGGGACGTCAGATGTGCTGCTGGGCGCGTGAATGCCGCATTCGGTCTTGTCCCACCCCTTCCAGCGGCCGGAACGCGGATCTTCGCCCGGTGCGACCTTGCTGGTGCAGGGGGAGCAGCCGATCGAAGGATATCCCTGTTCGACCAAGGGGTGCCGAGGCAGATCGTGTTCGGTCATGTAGGCGTCGAGCGCTGCCTTGTCCCAGGAAATCAGCGGATTGACCTTTAGCCGTCCTGCGGAATCCGAGGTGTCGAGTTCGAACAGGGGAAGGTCCGCCCGCGTGGCTGACTGGAATGCCTTGCGGCCCGTGATCGACGCGTCGTAGCTGGCCAGAGCATTGGCCAACGGCAAAACCTTGCGAATGTCGCAGCAGCCATCCGGATCCCAAGACCAGCGTAGCCCGCTTTCATCCTTCGCGGCGATATCGGCCGGATCGGGTGTCAGGTCCTGAACATTGGTCAAACCGAGGAGCTCGGCCAATTCATTCCGGTAGTCCAGCGTTTCGGGGAAATGCTTGCCTGTTTCGAGAAACAGGACCGTGGCCGCAGGGTCGATCCGCGAGGCCATGTGCAACAACACCGAGCTTTCCGCGCCGAAGCTGGAAACAAGGGCGATCCTGCCTGCAACACCGTCCAACAGCACGGCACGCAGCACGTCCTCCGCCGAAGCGCCGGCATAGCGCGCGTTAAGCGCGGCGGCGTCTGCAGCGGTGAAGCGCGCTGAGGTGTCGATGCGGTCGATACGGCGCGCAGCTTCAGCCATGGCGCAGTTTCCAGATGGGTGCGCGATCGTCCGCTGCGGCCTGATAGACATGGGGCCAGCGTCCGAACGCCGCCTCGGCGTCAGCCTGATCGATCGGCTTCTCCGGGGCGAAAGCGTCGAAGCCGCAGCGCCGCAGATGCGAAAGCTGGTCGAGCAGAACGTCACCGACTGCCCGCAGTTCGCCAGTGTAGCCACCCTCGCGCAGTATGCGCGCCGCAGAATAACCGCGCCCGTCAGTGAAAGCGGGGAAATTCACTTCGACCAGGCGGAGCTGTTCAAGGTGCGGCAGCAATTGGCGCGCATCGTCGCCCGGCTCGACCCGCACGGCAGCCGCATTGGACTGTTCGATGAAGGAATCTACGGTGACAGCGGGATCCGAAACGGGATCGTCGTCGCGCAGGCGGAGTACATCAACCATAGAGCGCCTCCTTGAAAGGTGCCATGCCAATCCGGCGATAAGTGTCGAGGAAACGCTCCCCGTCCTTCCTGTTGGCAAGATAGACGTCGGTAGCCGTTTCAACTGCGCCCACAATGCCGTCTTCGTCGAACCCCGGACCAGTGATCTGGCCCAGCGAGGTATCGTCACCTTCGCAGCCGCCGAGCAGGAGCTGGTAGTTTTCAACTCCCTTACGGTCGACGCCGAGAATGCCGATATGCCCCGCGTGGTGATGGCCGCAGGCGTTGATGCAGCCTGAAATTTTCAGCTTCAATTCGCCCAGCGTCCCGCTCTTCCCGGTTTCAGCGAAACGCGTTGCGATCTTTTGCGCAACGGGAATCGAACGGGCATTGGCAAGGCTGCAATAGTCGAGACCGGGGCAGGCGATGATATCCTCGATAGTGTCGAGGTTCGCTGCACCAAGTCCGGCTTCGTCCAGCTTCTGCCACAGGGTGTAGAGATCGGCCTTCCTGACGTGCGGGAGCACGATGTTCTGCGCGTGGGTTACGCGCAGTTCGTCGAAGCTGTATTCCTTGGCTAGATCGGCCATCAGGTGGATCTGCGCGGCGCTGGCATCGCCGGGAATGCCGCCTACCGGCTTCAGGCTGATGTTCGCGACGATATAGCCTGACTGCTTGTGGGCCAGGCAATTGCGTTCCACCCACAGGGCAAAATCGGGATCTGACAGGTCCAGATCATCCGAAGCACCCGCTTGGAACGCAGGGTCGGTGAAATAAGTCTTGATCCGCTCCAATTCGGCGATCGGCGGTTCTATCCCCAGCGTCTGAAGGTGGGCGAATTCCTCCTCCACCTGACGGGCATATTCGTCCTTGCCGAGTTCATGGACGAGGATCTTGATCCGTGCCTTGTACTTGTTGTCGCGCCGGCCATACCGGTTGTAAACGCGCAGGCACGCTTCCGAATAGGTAATAAGCTGGTCCAGCGGCACGAATTCGCGCAGCAGGGGGGCAATCATCGGGGTACGGCCCATGCCGCCACCGACATAGAATGCCGCGCCCAGTTCACCCTGATCGTTCCTGACAATGCGGATGCCGATATCGTGCAGCTTCATAGCTGCGCGATCGGTTTCGCTGGCAATGACGCAAATCTTGAACTTGCGAGGAAGGGCGAGAAATTCCGGATGGAAGCTCGACCACTGGCGCAGCAGTTCGGCATAAGGGCGCGGATCGACGATTTCATCGGCCGCAGCACCGGCAAACTGATCCGAACTGATGTTGCGAATGCAGTTCCCACTGGTCTGGATGGCGTGCATTTCGACTGTGGCGAGATCAGCCAGAATCTGTGGCGCGTCTTCCAGCTTGATCCAGTTGTACTGAATATTCTGGCGAGTGGTGAAATGTCCGTAACCGCGGTCATACTTGTCCGCGATATCGGCCAGCATGTGCATTTGCGCGCTGCTGAGCGTGCCGTAAGGCACGGCGACACGCAGCATGTAGGCATGGAGCTGGAGATAGAGACCGTTCTGCAAGCGGAGGGGCTTGAACTGGTCTTCGGTCAGCTTGCCTTCGATGCGGCGTTGGGTCTGATCGCGGAATTCCGCGACACGGGCATCGACCATGTCCTGGTCGTATTGGTCATAACGGTACATCAGATCACCCAGTTGCCGGCTTCAGGATCGGCAGGCTTGAGAGTTAGGTCGGGGCGCACGGTCGGGCCAAGCGCACGGATGCGGTCCTTGATATGGGCCGGACGGATGCCGCCATTGTCTTCGCGCACGGCATCGATCGCATAAGGCGAATTGACGCGGCGAGCGCCTTCTTCGCGCGCCGCGATAGCGTCGGCTTCGTCGCCGACATCGACAGCATCTTCCACGTGAATCGACCAATCCTGGCCGGTCCACCATGTGACGGCCCCGGTCTTGAGGTCGTTTCCGGTCAGGATCTTCATGGGATTGCCTCCAGGGCGACGGCGGCCAGCACGGAATCCTCTCGTGCGGTGACGTCACCAATGATGATGAGAGCCGGACTTTTGACCTTCGCGCGAATCACGAGATCAGGCAGTCCGGCCAGAGCGGTACGCAGCACGCGCATATCGGAACGGGCCGCATTTTCAACCACGGCTACCGGAACGTCCGGGGCAAGACCGTCAGCCATGAGCTTTTCAGCAATTTGCGGCGCGGTCTTGACGCCCATATAAATTACCAGGGTGCGGTCCTTGCCCGCAAGGCCGACCCAATCCTGTTCGGTGAGTCCCTTGCATTGCCCGGCAACGAAAGTGACGATGCTTGCCCCTTCGCGGTGAGTCAGCGGGATCTGTGCGGCTGCGGCTGCGCCCATCGCGGCGCTTATGCCCGGCACGACCTCCACCGGAACGCCTGCCGCACGGCAAGCCTCAGCCTCTTCTCCGCCGCGACCAAAGATGAACGGGTCGCCGCCTTTCAGCCGCACGACATCGTGACCGGCCAATGCTTCGCGTATCAGCAGGGCGTTGATCTCTTCTTGAGGCATGGTGTGATGCGCACGCCGCTTGGCGACGGAAATCATCCGCGTGCCCTGTCGCGCCAGTTCGAGAATCGAAGGATCGACCAGTCCGTCATGAACTAGGATCTTCGCATTCATTACCAACCGTGCCGCACGCAGAGTCAGCAGATCCGGATCGCCCGGACCGGCGCCGACCAGATAGACTGTTCCAATGTCAGAGCACTCATTCATGGGATGTGACATGGCCGCTCGCCGTCTTGTGCGCCAGCGAGAAAGCTTTGGCGGGTGCCTAGCTGATCTTTAGGCCCGGTCGGGGCCCCGTTTCAGTCGCTATTCCGATTGTTTGAAAGGTGCTGCCCGATTGCGGAAATAAGTTGTTCGAATTGTTCGTTATTTCTCAGATTTATATCGCGCTGCGGAAAGGGGATCTCAATATTGTTTTCATGAAAGAGGTGCCACACCCGTTTCAGTACGGCTGAGCGGACGCCCCCGATCCCTTCTTCCGGGTCGGTAATCCAGAAACGAATCTCGAAATCGACAGAGCTTTCGCCAAATCCCATCAGCAGGACTTTCGGCTCGGGTATTTTCAGCACCCGCGGAGCGCCTTCGGTCGCCTCCATCATAAGCTTTTCGGCCAGCTCGATATCGGTGCCGTAGCTGACCCCGATGGGCACTTTCACGCGGACATCGCGAGTGCTGTAGGACCAGTTTTCCACCTGGTTCACCATCAGGTTCTCGTTGGGGATCAGGTATTCCTTCATGTCCCGCGTCGTGACCGATATTGCCCGGATGCCGATCTTGCGGATCTGGCCGAAGCTTTCCCGTCCGCTCATATCGCTCACCGCGATCACGTCGCCGGGTTTGATCGAGCGATCCATTAGAAGGATGATACCCGCGATCAGGTTGCCGAATGTCTTTTGCAGGCCGAAGCCGATGGCCAGGCCGAAAGCGCCGGAGAAGACGGCCAGTGCGGTGAGGTCTATGCCGAGAAAGTCGATACCGATCAGGATGGCTAACGCCCAGACCGCAATTGTCGCAAGCTTGTCTGCCAATAGCTTTTGCGCCGCGTCGAGTCGGGTAATCCGCTTCAGCAGGAAATGGGAAAGTTTGCTCGCCAGTTGGGCAAGGACAATGACGCTGACGATGACGAAAACGACCACCAGCGCATCCCACAGGGATACGTGTGTCTTTCCGACATCAAGGCTGTAACTGTCGAGAATGTCGATGATCTTGCCGATGGTCAGATTTTCTGACGTTACCGCCTGCTTGATGCCTTCGGCGCCCGATACGTCCGTCATACCGCCTCCATTGCGGAGAAAGCCTGATCGAGATCGGCGATCAGATCTTTCGGCTCTTCGAGCCCGACCGACAGCCGGATGCCTAGCCTGTCGGTCGGGGCCATACCCGCAGGGGGCCACGATGTGGCACTGCGTGCGTCAGCGGGGTCGAATGGCACGACCAGACTTTCAAACCCGCCCCAGCTGTAGCCGATGCCAAACAAGTCCAGCGCGTCGATGAAGCGTGCGCGGGCATCTTCCGTCCGGCCCTTGAGGATAAAGCTGAACAGCCCGCAGCCACCGGAGAATGTCCGTGCCCAAATCTCATGGCCGGGAGAGCCAGGCAGCATGGGGCAAAGGACTTTGGCAACCTCTGGCCGCGTGGCGAGCCACCCGGCGATTTCCAGCGCACTGGCTGTCGCGCGTTCGAGCCGGACCTGCAGGGTTCTCAACCCGCGAAGGGCGAGGGCGGCATCGTCAGGCGATACGACCTGGCCGAGCTGGTGATATGTTCTGCGCAGCCGACGATAGAGTGATTCACCCGCGGAGACACTGCCCATCATCAGGTCGGAATGGCCGCCCACATGTTTGGTCAAAGACATGATCGCGATGTCGCAGCCACGTTCGAGGGCCGGAAAACCCAGTGGGCTGGCCCAGGTGTTGTCGATCAGGCTGATGGCCTCTTTCTCGCGGGCAATGGCGGCGAAAGCGGGAATGTCCGGAACTTCCATGGTCAGGCTACCGGGAGCTTCGAGCAGCACGACACGGGTTTTCGGTGTGAAGCGGTCGGAAAACCCATCGAGATCGAGGGGGTCGAAGAAATCCGTTTGCACCCCGATGTTGGTCAGGAGACCGCGTCCGATATTGCGGCTCGGCTCATAGACGTTGTCGGCCATCAGCACATGATCGCCGGGCTTGATCAGCGCCAGCAGTGCACCGGCAATGGCGGCCACTCCGCTTGGGTAAAGCAGGGTTCCAGCAGCACCCGGTTCCAGTTCGGTCAGAGCTTCGGCCAGTGCCCACTGGGTCGGCGCCCCGCGTCTGCCATAATAGAAATGGCCGTCGGCATTGCTCTTTCCTCCCTCCCTCAGCGCGGCGACATCGTCGTAAAGATGCGTGCTGGCGCGCCAGACAGGTGGATTGACCACGCTGCCGGGATTGGAGGGAGTGCCGGTCCAGTCAGGTTTACGGCCCGCAGATGCCAACCGTGTGCCTGTGCCTTTGCCTTTATCGTTTCCTGTCACAAAACCTGACCTAGCCGCGCCTTGGCGCAAGGTCGAGGGGGTTTCAGGCTGCGGCCTGCGCCGCGGGCTGCAAGGTGCGCTGCCCGATTTCGGTGTAGACACGCGGACCGGCGTCGAGCCGGAACGGGCGCAGCCCTGCTCCGGGGCCTGCCGGATGCTGGCCGACAACACAGGTCTGCACCAGCGCACTGGCCAGCCCTTCAGCCTCGATCCGCATACGGATCAGCGGGATGAACAGCATGGCATGTTCGCGTTTCACTGGGCGGATCGCTGCAATCGGCATCCGCAACTGGCCATTGAGAAATATACTCTGGCCTGGCAGCAGGCCGGATACCGTGTGCAGCACGGCGTTGCCGTCCGGCCCCGAGAGTTGTTCTTCCATGGATTGAGATGAATGCGCCGAGACGATGTCGCCGGCAATCCGGATGTCGCGGATCATCTGGCGGGATGCGTTGGTCAGGGTCAACTGGTAAGACAACAGGGCATTGACCAATGTCACGCTCAGGCTGGTCGTTTCCAGCGCATGGCGTAGAGGCGGCAACTGTGCGGCTTCCGCTCTTTCAAGCTCTTCGTCGAAAGCACCCGGAAGTGGTTCTGGCGCTGCGGGCTGATCGTTTTCCGGAGCGGCTCTGGCCGGTACGGCACGAGGCTTCGGACGCTCGATCGTGGGCGCGAAGGAACTCTTGCGCATGCCCTTGTTGTGCCGCCAGAACTGGCCTGCGGCAAAACCCATGGGAAAGAGCAGCAGGCCCAGAAGGACATAGCGCCACCAGGGGTCGTTGTTCACCGGAGCTGGCGCGGTTGCAGCCTGCGGCGCCACTACAGGCGGCGTAACGACCTCGGTCTGGGCAGGCGCGACGTCCTGCGGTGTGGAATTAGCCGCGGGTTCCGCCGACGCCACGGGGGATGGAGCAGGTGAGGGGGGCTCTATCGGAGCAGTCTGACGGGCAGGGGCCGTATTGCGCGTCTGTGGCTGGGCGACAGGCTCCGTACGCGGCGAAGGCGCAGAGGTGGGCCGAGGCTCGCGAGCAGGACTTTCGCTTTTTGGCGCAGACGGTGCGGCGGCTGTCGGCCTGGGAGCAGCAGTGGGCTCTTTGGGAGCAGGTTGTGTGGTGTGCGGCGCAGTCTGCGTATTGGGCGCTGGCAGGTCGATAATGGGGTTATCGGGCGTGACCGGCCCTTGCACGTCGGGCGTGGTTTTGCTGGACGGAGGAAGCCGGAAATCCTCCAATCCACCACCGGTTGTCTGGGCGTGTGCAGGCACAGCTGCCGCGAGGGCCGCCAATGCAATTCCCGGAATCTTCACCTTGATAACCATAGCACCTGCCATCTTGACGCCACAGCGTCGGGCGCGTTGAATAGCGATTGAGTTTACCGCGTCAATTCGTGAGCTTGTGTATCTACACCGTTCGATGCATCAGCAGGGCATGAACAATGACGAACAGCCGCCCGAAACGCGCCATCTCGGACAACAGAGCGCTCTTCCCGAGTCGCCCGAGGTGGCAGTGCTGGACTATGTTCCCAACCCGCGTGCAGGGGCACTATACACTATTCGCTTCTCCGCTCCGGAATTTACCTCGCTTTGTCCTGTGACCGGTCAGCCGGACTTTGCCCACCTTGTTATCGACTATGCTCCGCAAGCGACGATAGTTGAATCGAAATCACTCAAGCTGTTTCTCGGAAGTTTCCGCAATCATCACGGATTCCATGAAGATGTGACTGTGGGAATCGGCCAGAGATTGTTTACCGAAATGACGCCGCTGTGGTTGCGGATCGGCGGGTACTGGTATCCGCGCGGGGGAATACCGATCGATGTCTTCTGGCAGTCCGGCCCCGCGCCCGAGGGCCTGTGGGTTCCGGATCAGGGGGTGGCAAATTACCGCGGACGTGGTTGATTGCGCTAATCTTGCGCACGTTGCCTCACATAAGGCCAGACGCATTCCGACACCTGTCATAAGTGATGGATTTTGGGCTGTTTTGATGCGACACATGCGCCATGGATGAAGGTGATCCAAGCATATTCAGGTTGGAGGATGTGGGCTTCATTGCTCTTGTCCTGCTTGTCACCCTGGCATTCGTCTGGCTGATCGCGCCATATTTCGGGGCTATATTATGGGGCTTGGTTGCGGCCATCCTGTTCGCGCCGCTTAATCGCAAGCTGTGTTCGAAGCTTGGGCAACGGAAAAATCTGGCCGCGATGCTCACGGTTTTGCTGATCGTGGCACTTGTGATCATCCCGGCATTCATGCTGGGCATTGCGTTGGTGCAGGAAGCAACCGCGATCTACGGCCAGATCCAGTCCGGGCAAGTGGATTTCGCGGGTATGTACCGCAACTTCCAGACCTCGCTGCCTGACTGGGCCTCCCGGATGGTCTCATCCGCTGGAGTCGCGGATTTCGACGGTCTGAAGGATGTATTCGGATCCGGGGTTGCCGGAGGGTTGCAGGCGATCGCCTCGCGCGCGCTCCTGTTCGGGCAGGGCGCGCTCAAGTTCATCGCCTCGCTCGGCATCATGCTTTACCTCACGTTCTTCCTGCTGCGCGATGGCGATACCATGGGCAAGAAGGTGCTTGCAGCAGTGCCCCTGCGCACTGCGGAGCGAGATGCCCTGTTGCGTCACTTCGTCGTTGTCGTCCGCGCAACTATGAAAGGCACGGTTGTCGTCGCATTGCTGCAAGGCCTGGTCGGTGGGCTCATTTTTTGGGCTCTTGGAATCGAAGGTGCCTTGCTGTGGGGCTTGCTTATGGGCTTCTTCTCTCTCGTGCCTGCGGTCGGCACCGGGATCGTGTGGGTACCGGTGTCGATCTATCTATTGGTCACCGGCTCCATCTGGGAAGGTGTCGTGCTGGTTTTTTGCGGATTGTTCGTCATCGGGCTGATCGACAATCTTCTGCGCCCGTTTTTGGTGGGGCAGGATACCCGAATGCCCGATTTCGTGGTTCTGATCGCTACGCTGGCGGGATTGCAGTTGTTCGGCCTCAATGGGTTTATTGTCGGGCCGATGATCGCGGCACTGTTTATGGCAGTGTGGAGCATGGTTGCCGAGCACCGGCCCCAACAGCAAACCGGGTAGTGCAAGGGTTAGGAAAGAGGGGAATTGCTCTCTTGTGGCGCTAATCAGCGCAAGCGTGCGAAAACCGCTGCACCCGTAACCTTTTTGCCGGGTTTATCCGCCGGTACTTTTGATTTGGCAGGAACAATCGAGTGTACAGCCGCTGCCAGCGCCCCCAATGTATGTTCATCCCCGCGGTAATAGACCATCTTGGCATCGCGGCGCGATGTGACCAGCCCGGCGTTGCGCAATATCGAAAGCTGTTGCGACAGGGCTGGCTGGGTGATGCCGGTCGCCGTTTCGATCTCACCCACATTCAACTCGGCACCGGACAGCGCAGCGAGGATCGCATAGCGTAGCGGGTGTGCAATTGCCTTGAGGCCATCGATGGGTGGCTCAGCCATCGCTGTCATCCTTCAAGCTGTCTTTACTGAGAAACCATTCCATCGGGTCCTTGGCGGCGAAAACCGTGTCGAGAGAAGGCTCCGGTTGGGCGAAAAGGGGTGCGCCGGGGCGCCATCCCTCCGGCGCGAGAGCCTGATGAGTGTCCACGGCCTGCAATGCTGCAAGGGTCCGCAGGATTTCTTCCACTGATCGACCTATTTCGACCGGGTAGCAGATCATGGCCCGGATAATGCCTTCCGGATCGATGATGAAAACCGTCCGTGCGGCTGAGGCGTCGTGGGCATCCTGCGCAATCATCCCGTAGGCCCGACCGATAACGAGAGTGGGGTCTTCGACGATCGGGAACCGCACTTCCACGCCGAACTGGTCGCGGATCATCCGCACCCAGGCGAAATGGGCGTAAAGACTGTCGACGGACAAGGCCATCAAATTGCAGTCAAGCGCTGCGAAGCGATCGGCCGCTTGTGCGAAGGCAATGAATTCCGATGTGCAAACCGGGGTAAAGTCGGCCGGATGAGAGAACAGTACCAGCCATTTCCCGCGGAAATCAGCCATTTCCAATGCACCGCCCGTGCTGCGCGCGCTGAAGTTGGGGGCGATGTCCCCGATTCTCAGAACACAGTTCTGTGGGCGTTGTTCGGCTTCCATGGACATCCGCTACCGCAAAAGAATCCTTGACGCAATACATTTACATAAATACATAAAGTGGGAAAGGGGAGTAAAGATGGCTCACTATTCCCAGGACATCCCACTGGCTGCTACAGCGGCCAGGATAGAGGAGGCTTTTGCGGATAAGGCGTTGCGTCCGGAAATCCGCTCATTTTTCGATGAATCGACCTCAACCGTTACTTATGTGGTCTACGATCGAGCGACGCGGGAGGCTGCTGTCATCGACTCCGTACTCGATTTCGATCAGGCGTCGGGGCGCATATCTTATGCGTCGGCCGATAAAGTCATAGACTTCATATGTTCAGAAAATCTGAAAGTAATGTGGTTGCTAGAGACGCATGCCCATGCCGACCATCTGTCTGCCGCACCTTATTTGCAGCAGAAAGTCGGCGGCAAGATCGCGATCGGCGAACATATCGTCACGGTACAGCAGACATTTGGAAAGCTGTTCAATGCCGGTACGGAATTCGAACGCGACGGATCCGATTTCGATCGGCTGTTCGCGGACGGGGATACTTTCGGTCTCGGCAATCTGGAAGTCAGTGTCCTGCATGTTCCAGGCCATACGCCTGCCTGCATCGCGTATGCCATCGGTGACGCAGTGTTCGTCGGGGACACGATGTTCATGCCCGACTATGGCACAGCGCGGGCAGACTTTCCTGGCGGCGATGCCCGCAAATTGTTTCGTTCGTTGCGCCGTATCCTTTCCCTGCCTCCCGCCACGCGGTTGTTCATGTGCCACGATTATCTGCCTGCGGGCCGCAGCGAATATGCCTGGGAGACAACCGTCGCTGCAGAACGCGATGGCAATATCCACGCCCATGATGGCATCAGCGAGGATGAGTTCGTGGCTATGCGGGAAGGGCGCGATGCAACGCTTGCCATGCCGCGGCTGATCCTGCCGTCAGTTCAGGTGAACATGCGTGCGGGGCACATGCCACCGCCTGAGAGCAATGGCGTCACATACCTGAAGATCCCGATCAATCTGATCTGACTGGAGACAGGAGGAGCCGGCTGTGATCGATCAGTTGCATTATCTGCTCGCTGCATTCAGCGGAATTGCTGTCGGCTTTACGCTAGGGCTGGTCGGTGGCGGTGGATCGATCCTGGCCGTGCCCCTGATGGTGTATGTCGTGGGCGTGAAGAGCCCGCATATCGCTATCGGTACCAGTGCCCTGGCCGTGGCAGTGAATGCCATGGCCGGGCTATTGAGCCACGCCAGGGCTGGAAACGTCAACTGGCGTTGTGGCAGTGCCTTTGCCGTGGCGGGCGTTATCGGCGCGCTGGCCGGATCAAGTCTTGGCAAGGCGTTCGATGGGCAAAAGCTGCTGTTCCTGTTTGCCTTGCTGATGGTGGTCGTGGGCGTCCAGATGTACCGCGGGCGCACCGATGAAGGTGTGAAAGGTGTTGTCTGCAATCGCGAAAATCTGCCCACGGTCCTGCCATATGGTTTCGGCACGGGCGCCTTGAGCGGGTTTTTCGGTATCGGCGGCGGATTTTTGATCGTGCCCGCGCTCGTCCGTTCAACGGCAATGCCTGTCTATCGAGCGATCGGCACGTCATTGGTTGCCGTCAGTGCATTCGGTGTGACGACAGCGCTCAACTATGCGGTGTCGGGAATGCTGGACTGGCCGCTCGCGGGCGTTTTCATTGCCGGGGGAATTGTCGGGAGCGTTGGCGGGACTGCTGCATCGAGACGCCTTTCTGCCCGTAAGGGACAGCTCAACACGGTTTTCGCCGCACTGATCCTGATCGTTGCCACGTACATGTTATACAAAAGCGGACTGATCTTGTTCGCCTGAATGCCGCAGGAGGAAATGGGGAGTCATGGTTGCTATTCCGGATAAGGACATACGCTGCCGCAGGATAGAAAAGTTGATTTCCTCTGGCCGGGGAGTGTGTGAAAGTTGCCGCGAGGTTGGCATTTCCGAAAAGACGTTCTACCGCTGGCGGAAATTACAGGCACAAGCCAAGCCGCAGGAGGCCTGCTAGATGTTCGATCAATTCGACGCCTTGTTCCTGGCGCGGGTGCAGTTCGCCTTCACCGTCAGTTTTCATTTCATCTTTCCGGCCTTGTCCATCGGGCTCGCGAGTTACCTCGCCGTCCTTGAAGCCCTGTGGTTGAAGACGGGCAAGCAACTCTATCTCGATCTGTTCAAGTATTGGCTGAAGATCTTCGCCGTCGCGTTCGCAATGGGCGTCGTGTCGGGGATTGTCATGTCCTACCAGTTCGGGACCAACTGGGCGGTATTTTCGGACAAGGCAGGGCCCGTGATCGGGCCGCTGCTCGCCTACGAGGTGCTGACCGCGTTTTTTCTGGAGGCAGGCTTTCTCGGCGTCATGCTGTTCGGGCTGGAAAGGGTCGGCAGGAAACTGCATTTCGTGGCCACATTGATGGTCGCAATCGGCACTTTCGTGTCGGCTTTCTGGATTCTTTCGGTAAACAGCTGGATGCAAACGCCCGCAGGCTACGTTCTTTCTCCGGAGGGGCAATATCTGCCGGAAAGCTGGCTGGCGATCATCTTCACTGCAAGCTTCCCCTATCGGCTCGTCCATACGGTGATTGCTGCCTATCTGACCACGGCGTTCGTGGTTGGCGGGGTCGGTGCCTGGCATCTTCTGAAAGACCGCACGAATGCGCATGCGCGCAAGATGTTTTCCATGGCGATGTGGATGGCTGCGATCGTCGCGCCCATTCAGATTTTCGCAGGCGACTTGCATGGGCTCAATACCTTGGAGCATCAGCCCGCAAAGGTGATGGCGATGGAAGGGCATTATCAAAGCCATCCCGACGGCGCGCCCTTCATTGTCGCGGGTATCCCGAACAGCGAAGAGAAACGCGTCGACTATGCAATCGAGATTCCGAAAGCTTCCTCGCTGATTCTCAAACACGATCTCAATGCGCCTCTCGCGGGGCTGGATACCATCCCCGAAAGCGACCAGCCTCCGGTCGGTCCGGTATTCTGGGCTTTCCGTGTCATGGTCGGGCTTGGTTTTGCGATGATGGGGCTTGGGGTGTGGAGCCTGTTCGCACGGTGGAAAAAGCGGCTTTATGACTGGCCGCTGTTGCACAAGGCGGCAATCGTGATGGGGCCGTCAGGCTTCGTTGCAGTGATTGCAGGGTGGATGGTCACCGAAGTCGGGCGTCAGCCGTTTACGATCTATGGTTTGTTGCGGACGGCGCATTCCGCCTCCCCCCTCGATGCGCCAGCCGTAGGTGCATCATTGCTGGCGTTTGTCATCGTCTATTTTGCAGTTTTCGGCACGGGCACATGGTATATCCTGCGTTTGATGCACAGCGCACCCAAGATACAGGAACTGGGTGTCAGGCGGACTGAGAAAGGGCCGGTGCGGACCGCCGGGATCACCCCCGGGCTGGCACAGAATCAGCCCCACAATCCATCTGATCCGACCGAAAAACCGGTCGGGGAGGAGTAAGCGTCATGGCAATCGACCTCACCGTAATCTGGGCTTTCATCATTGCCTTTGGCATTTTCGCCTATGTCGTAATGGATGGTTTCGATCTGGGGATCGGCATCCTGTTTCCGAGCTTTGCCGTCGGGCAGGAACGAGATCAGGCGATGAACTCCATCGCACCGGTATGGGACGGTAACGAAACCTGGCTGGTGCTGGGTGGCGGCGGGCTCTTCGCAGCTTTTCCGTTGGCCTACGCTATCATCCTGCCTGCCACCTATCCATTGATCATCGCCATGCTTCTCGGCCTGGTCTTTCGTGGTGTGGCGTTTGAATTCCGCTGGCGCGATCCTGATCATCGGGCGTTCTGGGATATGGCTTTCGCCGGTGGATCGTTGGTGGCCGCGATGGCGCAGGGCATGACGCTGGGCGCTATCTTGCAAGGGATCGAGGTGGCTGACCGGGCCTATGCCGGAAGCTGGTGGGACTGGCTGACGCCTTACACGCTACTGACAGGGTTGGGTGTCGTAGCCGGTTATGCCCTGCTCGGTTCAACCTGGCTCGTGTGGAAGACGGAAGGCAGCACGCAGGGCCATGCCTACAAGCTGGCGTTCCGGGCCATGGTCGCAACTCTGGTATTGCTGGTGGCGGTGAGCCTGTACACGCCGCTGCTGGAGGAAAGCTATTGGCAGCGCTGGTTTGCCATGCCCAACGTGCTGTTTGCTGCACAGGTGCCGCTGTTGACTGCAATTCTCACAGGCTTTCTGATCCGCGCTCTGGCAAAGAGGCAGCATGCCGCGCCTTTCCTGCTCTCGCTGGGCGTTTTCCTGCTTGGGACAATAGGGCTGGGCATCAGCATGTGGCCCTACGTCGTGCCGGACAGCGTCACTATCTGGGATGCTGCTGCTCCGCATAGCAGCCAGGTATTCATGCTGGTTGGCGTTGCGCTGACCATGCCCTTGATTCTCGCGTATACAGGCTGGGCCTATTGGGTGTTTCGCGGCAAGGTCGGTTCCGAAGGATATCACTGATGCGGGGTCGCGCATCACATAGGGACTGCGGTTCCGGCGAAGCACCTTTATGGAACAGGCTCGCCTGGATGGCGGGGTTGTGGGTGGCAAGCGTATCGGTTCTGGGGGCGGTGGCCTATGTGCTCAGAGCGTGGCTGGCCCCGTGATTCAGTCCCTTCAACTCTCCTGCCAAGGGTAGAATGGCGGCATCGCTGAAGCCTTGCCGGTGAATCTGGGCGCGCGTTTTTCGCGGAAGGCTTCTACGCCTTCCTTGCCGTCGCCAATGCTGGTGTAGAACATCGCCAGCGAGTCCACGTCATGAGCCATGCGTGGATGCGGTTGACCGGCATTGCGCAGGGTCATCTGCCGGATCAATGCTATGCTGACCGGGGAGCGATCCGTGATTAACGTGCGGGCGAAAGTGCAGGCCGCGTTCATCAGTTCCTCCGGAGCATGGATCGACCGTACGAGCCCTTTTTCAAGGGCGGTTTGCGCATCGAAGATGTCGGCGCGGTAAAACCACTCGAGTGCCTGCTGCATCCCCACGATCTGGGGCAAGAACCAAGTGGAACATGCTTCCGGCGTGATGCCCAACCGTCCGAAGACGAAACCCATCCGGGCCTTTTCCGATGCCAGCCGAAAGTCCATCGGCAGGGTCATGGTCGCGCCTACGCCGACTGCTGCACCATTGATTGCGCCGACGATGGGTTTGCGGCAGTCGAACATTGCCAGCGCGACACGGCCACCGGTGTCACGTACACCGTGTTCGATCTCGTCACGGACGGGGCGTTCCTGCAAGTCGGCCATCGTGGGAGAGAGCGTTTCGTCGAGGCCGAAGACGTTGCCTTCGACCGACAAGTCCATCCCTGCGCAAAAGGCCTTGCCCGCACCTGTAACGACAATGACTTTGACGGCGTCATCGCTGCTCGCCCGGCGATAGGCATCCTCCAGTTCGTCGGCCATCGTGACTGTGAAGGCATTGAGATGGTCCGGCCGATTCAGAGTGAGGCGCAGTAGGCCAGCGTCGGTTTCATATCGGATCGTGTCATATTCGTTCATGGCATTTTCCTGCGATTCACCGGCTTTATGCTGCGCGTTTGTGAAATATGTCGCGGCGTTGGGTTTGGTTTGCGTCATGCGCGTCGGGAAATTAAAGCGCAAGTCACTGTCGCTCGGGAAACGGGCGATGATTGGGAGGAGAATGTTATGTCCGTCAGTCTTGAAGACCTTGCTGCCCGTCTAACCGCCTTGGAGGATATCGAGGCAATTCGCCAACTCAAGGCACGTTACCTGCGTTGTTGCGATCTCAAGATGGTTGATGAATTGCGTGAGACGTTTCTTTCGGGCCCGGTGCATATCGAATATCAGAATTTCCCGCTCTTCACCGACCGTGAGGATTTTCTCAAAGTCTATGAAGAGATGGCCTGCCAGGAGGGTGTCTATGACATCCATCATGCGAGCAATGCCGAGATCGAATTGACGGGGCCGGATACTGCCAAAGGAAAGTGGTCTTTGAACTTCCGCACGATTCTGATGGCCAGTCGGGCGGTCACTCACCTCGCGGTGGAATACGACGATGTCTATCGCAAGCAGGATGGCCGCTGGTTGATTGCGGAATCACGCAGCCGGGTGACGTCGATGATGACCGAGATTATCGGCGAAGACGGTACGCCCAAATTCGTCGCCTGGGGGGATCTGCCTGAAATGGAAACGGAAGCTGGCTGACAGGTAGTAACGCCGGTAATCGACGCGAGGCCATCGCCGCGGCACGACAGATGCCGCGGCGATGGCATGATCGGGTAATCAGGCGTTATCGCGTTCGAGAACGGATTTCCGTTCCGGCACCGGCTGGCTGCCCCGCACGACGCGACCGGGACGTGCTCCGGTGGGACGATCGTGACGGCGAATAATCGTGCCGGAACATATCGTGGCGACGAAACCGGTTGCTGCCTGGTCGAGCCGGCGTCCGCCTGTCGGAAGGTCTCGGCGCACGGTGGGTGCGTGTAGTTCCATTCTCTCGGTATCGATGATGTTGACGTCGGCCTTGTAGCCGGGGGCCAGCCGCCCACGATCCTCCAGCCCGACCGTTTCGGCTGGTCGTGCCGTCAGCGATCGGACGACCTGTGGCAGAGTGAGCTTTGGCCCATTCCGGTCACGGACCCAGTAAGTCAGCAGGAAGGTCGGATAACTGGCATCGCAAATTGCGGCGTAGTGCGCGCCTCCATCACCCAGCCCCATTACGGTGTCGGGATGATTGATCATTTCGTAGAGCGCGTCGAACCGCCCTTCATAGTAATTGCCAAGTGCGTTGTAGAGCAGCCCACGCCCGTCGCCGCCATTCATCAGCAGATCGTAGGCCACTTCTTCCGGTGTCCTGCCCTGGGCACGTGCCTGTGCCCCGACGCTTGTCTCTGCTGGCGGTTCATAGTTGGGTGGATCTCCAAACGGGAAGATCCAGTCCCAGTTGCGGGTCATCATCGCCAGTGGATTGCCGTCCTGCGGCTGCTCGGTCAGCAGTGTGGCCCGGAATGCGGGGTCATGCAAATGGATCAGCTGTTCGTCCAACGGCAGGTTCGCGATTGCCTGATAGCTTGGGCAAAGGCAGAATGGATGGGTCGACAATTCAAACCCGCAAACCATTCCGACGGGCCGGGGCAGAATCTGCGGGGTAATGGAAAGCCCGCGTGCGTTCGCCTCTTCTGCGATCCGCAGGGCTTCGCGGAAAACCGGTTCTCCGCCGTTCGATGTGCCCAGCGTGAAAGTGGCCGGGCGGCCGCAACTCTCGGCCACTGCGATCAAGTGTCGCAGTTCGTCTTCCCAGCTCTGGAACGGGGAATCGAGCACCATCTGGAGGACGCCTGTACCGGCATCGCGCATTGCCGAGGCAATCGCCTTCAATTCCGCATCGTCGGCAGCATAGGTGGGGATGTTTTCACCCGCCTTTGTCCGGTGGATCAGCAGGCGGGAAGTGGCAAAGCCGATAGCCCCGGCCTCAATTGCCTCGCGCGCAAGATCGCGCATCCGTTCAAGGTCTTCCTCGGTCGCTGGCTCGCGCTTCGCACCGCGTTCGCCCATCGCGTAAACACGTAGCGGGCTGTGCGGAAGAAATGCGGCGACGTCGATATCGCGACGGCGTGCCTTCAGCGCATCGAGATATTGGGGGAAGGTTTCCCAATCCCAGGCCAGCCCTTCGGCCATCACTACGCCGGGAATATCCTCGACCCCTTCCATCACACGGATCAGCATGTCGTGGTCTTCGGCACGGCAAGGTGCAAAGCCGACCCCGCAATTGCCTGTCACCACTGTCGTCACGCCATGGGATGAGGAGGGGGAAAGCTCTTCCGACCAGATGGCTTGCCCATCGTAATGGGTGTGGATGTCGACAAAGCCGGGCGTGACAGTCAGCCCACTGGCATCGATCACCTCACGGGCGTCACCATCGTAGTGGGCGCCAACCCAGACGATGCGATCGTCGACGATTGCAATGTCACCGACGAAGGGCTGGTCGCCGCTGCCGTCAACGATCGTGCCGCCACGAATAAGCAGATCACATCCAGACATCATTCGGCCGCCTCGCGAAATAATTCGACCTTGCCATCCGAAGCCCAGAAGGCACCTTCGTTATGAGTGTCCACATCGACCGCGCCGCGCACGCCCAGAAATGCTCGTGCCTCTTCCAGCGGCAGGTGGAAGGCATCTTCCAGCTTCTTCATGAACAGGGCGTCGCTTTCCTGGCCGACTTTCATGCCACGCTGGATCGCATTCACGCAGGTCGGCCAGACTTGCGGATAATGGAGCATGGTCCGGACGGTATAACGCAGCGATCCGAATATCTGGATCAGGCTCAGTTCTGCTGCCAGTTCCGGATTGTGGATGAATTTGAAAACGTTGGTCAAACGATACCAATAGGGGACCAGCTCCCCCATGAAATTGAAGCCGCCGCCACACAGGATATGTTCGAAATCATGTGTCTGGCCGGAACGAAGGTTATAGAATTCCAGCTGGCTCTTGGGCTCCTGCCACGGAGTGATCTGGATTTCGTAATTGCCTTCCTTGATCCAGGAATAGAAGATTCCACCGAGAGAACCTGGATCGTATTGCTTGAAATCGTCGATTGCATAGGTGGAATAGAACCCTTCGTTGAACCAGGCATCGAGTTCCGGGTTCACCTTGCGCTCTTCAGTCAGCATCTCCTCCACCTGATCGAAGTCGCGCAGTTCATCCAGAATGCCGAGGAATTCATACATTTCGGCCGGTGGTGGAATGTCGGTGCCATTCTTGCGCAACAGGATCATCGCCAGCCAATCCCGCAGGCGGGCGTTGTTCAGGTATTTGGATGACGAAACGAGGACGCTGCTGTGCGTTTCCACCGGCATGACGCCACGAAAGAGATAGGGAATGTCTTCGGCCATGATCGGCTTCCTCTAATTGAGTGTGAGTTCCTTGGCGCCTGAGCCCCAGGCGCTGATTTTTTCGTCGCCAACCTTGAACTGTGGCAGAAGGTCGAAAAAGCTCTTGTCTGCAATGACGATCCGCTGGAGGCGCCGGGGGAGCATGCCTTCGAGATCGCAGCGGGAATGTTGCAGGGCGATGTTGTCCCAGATCACGAAGTCGCCGTTGTTCCACTCGTGCCGATAGATACGATCCTGGCGGTAGAGCTCATCGAACAATTGCTGGAGCGGCGCATCGCTCTCTTCCCGGCCCATGCCTTCGATCCGGCAGGTCTGCATCCAGCTGATATAGAGGATCGGTTCTCCGGTGCGGGGGTGCGGCATCAGGATCGGTCTGACCTGATGCGGAATATCGGAAGGTGTGTCGTAGCCGACCACGCGATGTGACTGGATCGAAGCGATGGAGGTCACAGCCTGCAGGCCTTCCAGTCTTTCTATCAATTCCCCGGGAAGATCGCGGGCGGCAATGGCGCCATTGGCAAACTGCGTCCAGCTTTGGCCGTCGTTGACCTCCACGGCGTGCAGAGAGATGATCTTGTAAGGTTCTTCGGTAAAGGCGAGATCGCTGTGCCAGGTGAGAGGACCCGCGCCGAGTGCGCCATCCGATGAAATCTCACGATATTCGCCATGGGAGCTCAGGACGCTGCCGAAATTTTCCAGCACTCTGACCTGATCGGCTTCATTGAGTTTCTGGTTGCGAAATACGAGCAGCTTATGTTCGTCGAACAGCGCGATCATCCGCTGCTGGACGTCTTCGGCAAGCGGCCATTCCAGCCGTGCCTCTATTTCCATGCCAAACGGTTCGATCGGCCGCTCGACCCAGGACTTGCCATTCACTGCACGCCGTCTCCCGAACTTCCTTATGCAGCAACGGTATTCACCCGTTCGATTTGAGTCAAGGCCTGCAACCGGGGTGCAATGGTCGGGTTGCCTGCTATAGCCTCTCGGATGGTGCATTCCTCAGCTTCGGATGAACGGCTCCAAGGCGCTGCATCGACGCAGCCACGCTCTGCACGTGTGCGGCATCTGCTGGCAGTGGCGCGGGAACAGTTCGTTGCGGCCGGCTTCGAGGCAGTGAGCATTGACGCCATCGCGCGTGCGTCGGGTGTCAGCAAGGAAACAATCTACCGCTATTACCCTGACAAGGAAGCGCTCTTTCGTGCCGCGGCCGATGCAATGGGTTCGGAGTTCAGCGCAAGGGTGACGGCGTTGCATCTCAGCAATACATCTCCCGAAAATGAGCTTATCGGCCTTTCGAGGGCTATTCTGGATTCCACAGTCGACGGCGGACTGCTGAATGAGGTCTGGGTCGCCATCGGCGTCGCGCGCATCATGCCGGATTTCGTGAATAACCTGCGGAATGGCCAGTGGGAGCGCCTCGAACCGGTGCGCATTCTTCTGGAGGAGATCGCAGGTTCCAAAGGCGTGAAGGCTCCGGTGCCGCTCGGCCTTGCGGTGGACTTCGGCTCTCTTTCGGCGGAGAGTCCTGCGCTTCTGATGGGCTTCAAAAGTCCGGCACCGGCGGAACGTGATGTCATTGCGTGTCGAGTGGCCGGGCTGTTTGAATACGGCATTCTGGCGTTTGAAGATGAAAGCGCGGCTGAAGTCTCATCGAGGGTCATTGTTCCGCAGGCACCTTTCGATCCTCCTACCCACATCCGGAACCTGCTCGATGTCGCCGCTGCCCATTTTCTGGAAAGCGGTTACCAGAGGGCGAGTCTGGATGTGATCGGCGCGGAGGCGGCCGTTGGACGCGGCACTCTTTATCGTCATTTCGGCAGCAAGGCGGGGCTGTTCGCGGCGACAATGCGCGATCTGGCGTGGGAGTTGGCCAGAGTGGCTCCTCCGTCGTTGCCCGCCGGGGATGCGTCTCAGGCGGCTTTGGCACACTTTCTGGAGTCTTGCCTGCTGGTTCTGGGCGGAAGACGGTCGATTGCATTGCATCGGACGGTCATTGCTGAATCCCGCCGGGATCCGGCGCTGGCACGCGATGTCTATGCAATTCTGCGCAAACCCTGGTTGGATGCGCTCATCATCTGGCTGGAAAGCCTCCGCTCGGCAGATAGAGTGCGGGTTGGCGATACCTCTTGGTATGCTCGTCAGGCTTTGGTCCTGTCCCTTCGTGGCAATCGGGTGATCGCCGGAGGAGAGGCCCTTTCTTCCGATGAAGCGCGGCAGGCCGCCGCACATGCCGCAGCAATTTTCCTCAAGGGGTTCGCTGCCGCTCTTTGAGCGGAGCCTATGCTCCGGCAGTCCTGCATATCTGCGCTCCGTCGCGGGGCTCAAACGTTCTCTCGAATCAACACAGAAATTCAGAAATGCGTATTATTTACGCCATAAAAATACGCAAAATCATCCAGAAATTGAATCCTGTGGCAAAATCGCGGCAATAATAGGGGGATTCCTAACGATATATCCAGGGGAAGTTTGACGTAGGTCAATTTCAGCCGCCGCCGCGCGCTGCAAGATAGCTGCGAAGTCTAGGGAAAGGAGTCCATAATGGACATCGCGGCGTTGGCTTACAGTGTCATCCATTCGACCGAGCCTGACCAATGGGTTCGGTTCGGTGAGGATGTGGCCGGCTTTTCGGCGCATCAGGCTCCCGGCGGTATTGCCCTTCGTATGGATGAGCGTGCCGGTCGGCTCTTCATCGAGAAAAGCGGCAGGGACTGCTATTTCGCAAGTGGATGGGAAATTCGGTCGGAAGCCCAGTTCGCCATGGCATTGGAAGAACTGCAGCGCCACGGTGTTGAGTTTCATCGTGCCACGGCAGAGGAACGGGCATTACGCCATGTCGTCGACATGGTCTGGTTCCATGACCCTTCCGGCAATCGGCATGAACTCGCCTGCGGATATACCTCCCATTTCGATCGCTTCGTTTCGCCGGTGGGCGTCCAGTCGTTCGTGACCGGAAACCTCGGCTATGGCCATATGGTGTTGCCCGCGCCGAAGATCGTGGAAACCCGCGCATTCATGATGGATGTACTGGGTTTCGGGGTGGCGGATTTCATGATGCATCGGCCGATGGGGCCGGATGGGCCGGAGCAGCGCATCGATTTCATGCACTGTGCCAACGGTCGTCACCACAGCATTGCCCTGTTCGAAGGCGAAGTCCCGTCCGGCTGCGTTCACCTGATGGTGGAAGTGCCGACGATGGATGAAGTCGGCCATGCCTATGATCGCATGCTGGCGACGGACACGCGCCTGATGGCAACGCTGGGCAAGCATACCAACGATCGCATGACCAGCTTCTACATGGCCACGCCCGGTGGCTTTGCTTTGGAATACGGCTTTGGCGGAAGGACCGTCGATTGGGACCGTCACACCGTCTTTGAAAGCACCTCGGTCAGCCTGTGGGGACACGATTTCAGTGTCGGGTTTGGAGCTGACGAGAAACAGCAAATGGCCAATGCGGCCTGAATCAGGAGACGGATAATGACTCTTGCGGAAGCAATCATGGCACCCACGACAGAAGATCTGGTCGCACGGGCGGAGGCTCTGATCCCGACGCTGCGTGAACGGGCCGATCAGTGCGAAGCGGAAAACAAGGTTCCTGACGCGACCATCGCGGATTTTCAGGCGGCGGGTTTTTTCAAAATACTCCAGCCGAAGCGTTACGGCGGGTACGAGATGGATCCGGAAACCTTCTATGAAGTGCAGATGAAGGTTGCGGAAGGGTGCATGTCCTCTGCCTGGGTGCTGGGTGTGGTGGCCGTCCACAACTGGCAGCTCGCCCTGTTCGACCCGCAGGCTCAGGAAGACGTCTGGGGGCAGGATCCGACGACGTTGATCTCATCCTCTTATATGCCGCGCGCAGACGTCACCCCGGTCGAGGGCGGTTATCGAATAAGCGGTCGCTGGGGCTTCTCCAGTGGTGTCGATCACTGCGACTGGGCGTTTCTTGGTGGTCTGGTCAAAGATCCCGAAACGGGCGTGCCCGATTTCTGGACCTTCCTGGTCCCGCGGAAAGATTTCAGGGTCCTGCACATCTGGAACACGATCGGGCTGGGCGGAACCGGTAGTCACGACGTGACTGTCGAGGATGCCTATGTTCCGGCCTATCGTACGCACCGCTCGAAGGACGGGTTCGCATCGACCAATCCGGGCGCGAAGGTCAATCCGGCGCCGCTGTACAAGCTGCCGTTCGGCCAGGTGTTTGTGCGTGCAGTTTCATCGTCTTCCATCGGGGCCTTGCAGGGTGCGCTCAACACGTTTCTCGAGACGGGTGCGAAGCGCAAGAGCAACAATACGCTGGCCAGCGTTTCGGGCGATCCGGATGTGCAGGTGCTGATTGCCGAGACGCAATCCGCAATCGATGAAATGAAGACCGTTCTTTTCCGAAACTTCGGCGTCCTCAATGAATTTGCACGACGCGGGGAGGCTGCGGATCTCGAAACCCGTCTGCGGTTCCGCTATCAATCGGCGCAGATTTCCGGCCGCTGCTGCGAACTGATCAGCCGGATGTTCTATCTCAGCGGTGCTGACGGCATCTATCGCGGCAATCAGATCGCGCGCACGTTCTGCGACATTCACACAGGCCGGACGCACGTCGCCAACAACCCCAATTCCGTTGGTCGCAACTTCGGCGGTGTCATGCTTGGCGCTCCGAACACCGACAGTTTCATCTGATCCAGACTGCAAGGAGAGGTATCATGGCAACGACTGCCGAATATGGTTTGGGCGAACTGGCTTTTCCCCGCGGCTGGTTCATGATCGCAATTGCTGACGAAGTAACGCAAGAGCCGCAGGCGGTGCGCTTCTTCGGCAAGGAAATGGCTCTTTACCGGGGCAAGAGCGGGCGTGTGGTGCTGCTCGATGCCTATTGCCCCCATATGCGGGTGAACATCGCGCGCAACACGACCTCTTACGTCGTGAAGGATGGGACGCGGATCGAAGGTGACTCCATTCGGTGTCCGGCGCACGGCTGGCGTTTCACGCCCGAAGGTCAGTGCGACGATATTCCCTATTCGACCCACGGCATACCAAAGGCGGCGTGCATCAAGTCGCATAAAGTGGTCGAAAAGGCGGGCTGCATCTGGATGTGGCATGACATGGAAGGCGGCGATCCCGAATACGATTTGCCCGAATTCGCCGAATACGGTCAGACCGTTGAGGGCTGGGTGCGATGGAAGGTGGACCATCTCGGCACATTGCCGATCCATCCTCAGGAAATTGTCGACAACATGACCGACTATGCCCACTTCACGCCGGTTCATGGCAGCACTGGCAATGCCTATTTCGAAAATGAATTCGAAGGGCCGATCATGCGTCAGCGTTTCGGATCAGGGCACCGTACGCTGGTCGATGCGGATGTGATGCTTGAAACCGACACGTGGTATACCGGCCCCGGTATTCTGTTGTCGCGCATGGCCGGCAAACATCCATCCCTCATGATGATCTGCAATACCCCGGTCGAGGATGGCGAAGTGCGTGTGTGGTTCGCCGTAATGGCGAAGACTGCCGACAATCACGAGCCGACACGTGAAGAAGAGGCAATCGCGCGCGCCTATCATGAAGCGGGACTTGCAGCCTTCGCGCAGGATTTCGAACTGTGGAAATACAAGGAGCCCGCAATTTCCATCCTGCAGGTTCCAGATGATGGCCCGTTCCACAAGGAGCGCATCTGGTACAAACAGTTCTACAACCCTCGTGAGCGGGCACACGAGTTCCAGAAACGCGTCAACGGCGTGCATGTAACCGCCGATCGGCGGAAGATTCCTGCAAAGGCTGCTTGATTGGGGCAGGGGGGTGGGATGCGTGCCGGGGCCACGCATCCCTTTTCCTGCTGGGGGCCGCTCAGGCCGCTGTGTAAGTGGGATAGTCAGTGTAGCCTTTTTCTTCCCCGACATAGTAGTGTTCTAGGGAAGCCTGCGCGAGTGGTGCGCCTGCCTGAAAACGCGCGACCAGGTCGGGGTTCGCAATGAAGGCACGGCCAAATGACACGGCATCCGCCTGGCCGCCTGCCAATAATGTGCGGGCTTTTTCCAGCGTGAGCATGTTGTTTACCGCGATCGGCCCCGACCAATGGCGGCGCACGAATTGCAGTGTGTCGAAATCGGGCGATTGCATGTCGAGCACATGGAGATAGGCACAGCCAAGCCCGTCTATTCCATCGAGCAGGGCGGCAAAGACCGGCGCCGGATCGGATGGATCCATTCCATTATATGGGTTCCCTGGGGATATGCGGACACCTACACGATCGGCACCAATGGCCTCAGCCATGGCCTTCACGACCATTATCGGGAAGCGGGCACGGTTTTCCGGACTGCCGCCGAATTCGTCCTCCCGGTGATTGCTGGCGGGATTTAGAAACGTATTTATCAGGTAACCGCTCGAACAATGGAGTTCCACAGCATCTATGCCTGCAGCGCGAGCGTTACGGGCCGCTTGTGCATATTGTTCCGCTACGGCGGGTAGCTCCTCCGTGCGGAGGGCGCGCGGCATCGAAGGGGTGACGGGCACGCCATCCGGCCCGGGAATCAAGGATGGGCAGGGAAGCGCTGACGGTGCGACGACATCTGCCTTAAAACCGCGATTGTCCGCGACAACAGCACGCCCGCAATGCATCAATTGCATTGAGATCAGCCCGCCTTCGGCATGGACGGCTTCGGCCACGCGGCCCCAGCCATCCACTTGTTCCGCGCTGTGGATGCCCGGCGTGCGCCAATAGCCCTTACCTTCGGGGCAGGGTTGCGTCCCTTCGGTGACAATCAGCCCGGCAGTGGCTCTTTGCCGGTAATATTCCGCCATCGTGGCCGTCGGTACATCGCCCGGCCCCGCTCTATCGCGTGTCATGGGTGACATGACGATACGATTGGAAAGCGTTAACGCGCCGAATGAGGTCGGAGAGAAAAGTTTATCTGTCATCCGTATTCCCAAGAAAATTTTGCCAATTGCCGCAATTTGCGCACCGGATTAATCCCGGTTCTTCGCGATTCACTGGAGAGAATGCATGATCAATTATGGAATGGATGGCAAGGTTGCGCTCGTGACTGGCGGCGGCGGCGGGATCGGCCGCGCGACTGCATTGGCCTTCGCCCATTCCGGGGCTGCTGTGCTGGTCAGTGACGTCCATGACGGCAATGGGACGGAGACGGTCGCCTTGATTGAGGCGCAGGGTGGCAAAGCGGCGTTCCAGCATTGCGACGTGAGCGACGGAGATCAGGTCAAAGCCATGGTTGCAGCGGCTTTGAAGACTTTTGGACGCCTGGATTATGCGTTCAACAATGCCGGGATCAATCGCCCTGGGGCAGATGAATACGAAGATGAAAACTGGGATCTCAGTATTGGGATCAACCTGACTGGTGTGATGTTGTGCATGCGTGAAGAGGCTGAGGTCATGCTACAAAACGGTGGCGGGGCCATTGTGAATACGGCCTCAATCAACGGCTTGGTCGGAAACGGCGGTCAACCTGCTTACACGGCGTCCAAGCATGGCGTCGTCGGGCTGACCCGCCATGGGGCCTTGCGGTGGGCCAAGAATGGTATTCGGGTCAATGCGGTTTGCCCCGGTGTGATCGACACACCGATGAGCGCAGAGGCCGCGGCCGACCCGGCCGTCAGGCAGATTATCGAGGGAATGACGCCGATGGGCCGGATGGGGGAAGCGAGCGAAATCGCAGCCGCGGTTGTCTGGCTATGTTCGAATGAAGCAAGCTTTGTCACTGGCCTGCCTCTGGTTGTCGATGGCGGTGCGACTGTATTCTGATCGGAGCGGAAGGGCGGGAGTGCGCTTTCACTCCTGCCCTTCGGACAGGCCAAAGCAGGGATCAGCGGTTGAGGCCGGTTATCAGGCCGTCCTCCGTAATGCGGGCGACGCGTGTGTTGTATTTGAAGGTCTTGACCGCAATTGAGGTTTCCACGTGATGGACGCCGGGCAGGGACAAGATCTTGTCAGATGCCACATTTACCAGGCAATCCAGTTCGTCGAACAGGCAAATAGCCAGAATGTTGAACTGGCCCATAGTGATCATGACCCCATTGATGAGGGGTAACTCCGAAATCTGCCGCCCGATAGCGCGCACGTTATCGACATCAGCCTGAATGCTGAGGAAAGCGAGCCGTGATTTCGCTTCCATTTCCAGGCCTGTGATCGCAGTGAAAGCAATCAGTCTTTCCTGCTGCAGCCGTTTGATCCGTCCGCGAACGGTGCCTTCTGTCACGCCGAGTTCGGCCGCAATCTTGCGATTGGACACCCGTGCATCGCGGCCCAGCTGTTCGATCAGCTGGCGGTCCAGGTCGTCGAGTTGAATCGTTGCCATATGCCGCCTCTCAAGCCTCGATGGGAGCGATGTCGAACTGATACTTGATGATATCGACGACAATTGCCGGGGTCATGGAGCGTATCCCATGGATTTGCGAAAACTTGTCCAGCAGGAGATGGGACAGATCGTCAAAATCTCTCAGTGCGACGAGCATGTCTATTTCGTACCGCCCCGTTACGAGGTGTACGGCAAAGACTTCGGGAAATGCGGCAAGTTCCTGCGCGACTTCGGACGCCGGGCGGCCATCAACCTCGATCGCCACCTCCATGAGGAAGCTGAACCCGTGCGCTGCGAAATCCGACACGGCGACGACGCGCAACTGATTGGCGTCTTCCATCCGCTTTATGCGCGATGAAACAGTGGTTGCGGTAAGGCCAAGTTTTTCCGCGATCTGCTGGTTCGTAGCGCGCCCGTTGTGGCGCAGCAGTTCCACGATTGACCGGTCAGTCGCGTCGAAATTAAACTTCTGTGTCATGCCCCTCCGTATGCCTGGCTGTTTTCAGTTAGAGACCTGCACAGCGGCAAACCTGAGTCGGCTATAAACTATGCACTGTTGGGTTTCGCGACCAGTCAGACAAACGCAATATCCCCATGTTCGTCAAGGACGTTGCAGGCGCTGGTTCTGGATCGCTGCTCCCAGGTGCGGGAATTTTTGCGTGCAGCCCGCGAAAAAAGGGCGAACCGGCGGCCCGCCCTTTCATTTCGTACGGCTCTTGTGCGGTGTTATTCGGCCGCAACCATCATGGCCGGCTGTTCGAAGTCCGGGTTACCCTCGTCACACAGCTTGTTCGTATCGTCCCACATACCTTCCGGAATGACGGGGAAGATGCCGAGTTCTTCGCGGATGTCCTCGATCTTCCAATCGACATACTTGCGCCAGTCGACAATCATCAGCGGCACTTTCCAGTTCCGTCCCTGAACCGCACCCTGATATTCGGCTTCCAGATTGAGAGCCGAGGATACAGGATAGTGCAGGCCGTCCTTCATGATCGTCTTGGCCTTGAGGTAGGTCTGCACGCGGTTGAAGTATGATGCCAGCTCAGGCCGGAAATACCGCATCCGCGCATGCAGATTGGCATTGAGCAAGGCAATTTCCCCGCCATGGTTCGGACCAAACCCTGTAATCATGTGCTCGATATCGTGGGTCAGAGCGGTCTGGCGCAGGTAGAAGGTGAAATCGTTCACCACCTGAACTTCGCGATAGAAGATGTCGAGTTCGTAACCGCTTTCCACCATGAAATGGTGCAGCATCGCGCCGAGCGTGCCCGGTGCGCAATCCTTCACTTCATCCTTGGTGAAATTGGCCAGATTGCGGTTTCCCAACCATTCGCGGAATTCAGGCAAACGAGCCTTTTCTTCTTCGAACAGCTGCATGATCGCAGGCATGTCTTCCAAGTTCTGGAGGATCTGTACCACTTCCGGGATATACGCTGTGTTGGGCAGATCACCACCGTTCCGCCGGAGCATTTCCTGCGCGATCAGCGCACGAAGTTCCGGGTTGTTCAGGTATTTGGACGAACTGATAAGGACCGAACTATCCGTTTCGATCTTGCGGATGGCGCCGTTGAAATAGGCGCGTTCACCTTCACCAACTTGTGCTTGCGTGTCCATCGATTTTACTCCGCGGCAACCGCAACTGCGGCATTTTCATTTGCAGGTGAGAGGAACTGGCCCGGCTTGGTGCCGGTGTAGGCTCCATTCTCGAACGTCGGCACGCCGTTCACCAGCGTCAGCCGGGTCGGCATCGGCTTGCGGGTGAAGCGCCACATGGTGCCACCCTTGCCATCCGGCATATCCCAGGCCTTCTCCATCTGGGCACGTTCGATCTCGTCGAAGTTGAACACGGCGATGTCGGCCCGCTTGCCGGGCGCGATCACGCCGCGATCGTTGAGGAAGAAGTGCTGGGCGAGCTTGCCCGTCATCACGTGAATAGCTTCTTCCAGCGTGATCTTCTTTTCTTCGCGAACGTATTTCGTCAGCAGCAAGGCGTTTTCGCCGCCGCCGCACAGCATCTGCAGGTGCGCGCCGGCGTCCGAAACGTTGCCGACCGTCTTCCGGTCGCGCATCAGTTCGACAGTCAGTTCTTCGTCCTTGGGGAACGGTGCCATATGAACGGTCGACAATGTGCCGTTTTCGAGGATCCAGTCGGCCATGGCATCGCTACGGTGCAGGCCACGGCTGTCGGCATATTCCTTGAGCGTGATGTTGGTCGGGCCGGTGCCGTTCTCGCTATCGAGCAGGAAGAGTTCCTGCGGGTTCTTCATCGGCGAGTGATCCCAGGCCTGGTTGTCCCAGCTGTCACGAGCGCGCGCGCGCCATTCGGGGTCAGCCAGCAGGCGACGCTTCTCGTCATGTGAATCGGCCAGCACCACTTCGTGCCAGACGTAGTCGTTCGACTGGGCGAAGATCAGCGATTTCACGAGGCTGAGCGTCGATGTGGGGGAAACGTGGGCATAGCCGGGCCACACGTCGATGCCGGCGTCACGCATGGACTTCACGCTTTCCTGCATGGCAGGAAGGATCTGCTTCTGGAATTCGAGTGTCGGGATAGCCCCGGCAATCTGGACGCGGATATTGCGTCCTGCGAGCAATTTTTCCAGCCGCTTGAGATTGGCCGGTCCGGTCATCCGCATGAAGGTATCGACGATTACCTGATAGCAGGTGTTGGGATAGCGATCCATTACGTCAAACAGAGCAGTGAATTCGGCATCGTCGGCCATCAGCGAGGGGACGGGACGATCGTTGCCGTCATGGTCGTGCATGTTGTCCGACAGGCCCAGGGCACCGGCGGCCAGAGCGTCGTCGAGCAATTCGGCCATCTTGGCGATTTCTTCCGGCGTTGCTGCGCGGTTCCATGCATCGAGGCCCATCGCCGCAATGCGCAGCGGAATGTGGCCGACGAAGCTGGCATAGTTGAGCGGCACGTGGACATTCTTTTCGAACGATTGGCGATATTCGGACCAGGTGCTCCAGTCCCAGCTCACGTTCTGCTTGAATGGTTCAAGCGGAATGTCTTCGAAGAACGAGAAGATCCCGATTACTTCGTCCTTGGCTTCCTGCGTCGGATGAAGCGGGGCCATGGTGAAGCCGCAGTTGCCCAGGATCATGGTCGTAGCGCCGTAGCCGGGCAGGGGATCGAGGTCGGGCTGCCACCACATGCTGGCGTCATAGTGCGTGTGGCTTTCGATGAAGCCGGGCGTGACGTAGCAATCCGTCGCATCGAAAACGCGTTCGCCCTTATGTTGTTCTAGGCCTTCGCCCACTTCGGCAATAACGCCGTCGCGGATACGCACATCCGACTTGAAAGCTGGGGCACCAGTGCCGTCCACAACGGTACCGTTCCTGATCAGCATGTCGTTCATTCAAAACTCTCCCAAAATATATTCGGGCCGGGCTGCCCTGTTGGCATGCCCCAGCCAGTGCGCGGAGAGTAACCTCCGCCTCTGTATTCGGCAAAATCGGAACCATGAATTGTAGCGAAAAGTGATACTCAAAGGGTCAGATAATGATGCCTTCGTAAAGCTGGCGGAATGAGCGAACGCTATGCGTTATCCGGGGCGCCCGTTGCCGCGTTGCACAATGAAAATGATGGGCTGGCGCGCGACTCGATTTTGTGGGGACAGGGTGTTGACGCGAGCAGTGGGAGGGCTGAAGCAGAGGAGATGACAGGTATCTGCTTCGACCATCTTTCGCTCTGCGATATATCCGCTCTCGACCTTATCGATGTGGCCAGCAGTCTTGATTGCGAGGCCGTCAGTTTGTTTGTGCTGCCTTTGCCGCTTGGACCCTATCGCGATCTGGTGAATGATCTGCCCGCACGGCAGGAGGTAATCGCTGCGCTTCGGGCGAATGGATTGAAGGTCGGGGTCGTCGAGCCCTTCATGCTCGACGCGTCGCCTGACTGGAGCATAATGGAGCGTACTGCGGCACTGGCTGCGGAATTGGGCGGGGACGTCAATGCTCTGGCATTCGACAGCGAACCGTCGCGTCAGCAGGATTCCATGGCTCGCCTGGCGGAAATCTCTCGCGAGGCCGGAACGCGGATGACTATCGAGGCTTTTTCGATGTCCAGTATTCGGACGCCGGCGGACGCCTTGGCACTGGCGCAAGCGAGTGGAGACGATGTCGGTTTAACGATCGACACGCTGCATGTCATGCGTACCGGTGGGCGCTGGTCCGATATTGCCGCTTTGCCGCCCGAACGCATTTTTCATGTCCAGCTGAGTGACGGCCCGGTGTGCGCTCCTGCCGATCTCAGCGAAGAGGCGGTCGGAGGGCGGCTTCCTCCGGGACAGGGGCAATTTGACCTCGATACGCTTGTCCCCATTCTTCCTGCAACCGCGCGAATTGCAGTAGAGGCACCTTCCGTGGCGGATGAGAGGCTGTCGCCAAAGGAACGCGGTGCAATATTGATGACGGCAACCCGCGCCTTGCTCGCTCGCACCGGGCGCAGTTAGAGGGCAAACCTGCTATACGCCCGGCTGGTCCGCGGGAATTTCAACCACCAGACCGTCCAGTTCCTCGCTCAACTGGATCTGGCATGACAGGCGGCTGGTAGGGCGCACTTCGACGCCTTCCAGCGCTTCCAGCATCACCTGCTCCTCTTCACCGGCGGGTCCGGTCTTGTCGACCCATTCGGGCGGAATATAGACGTGACAGGTGCCGCATTGCCGCATGCCTCCGCACAAGGCATCGATGCCATCGACAAGGTTGCCGATGGCGAGCTGCATCAGGGTCATACCCTCGAAGTTGACACAGGTCCGCGCCGTGCCGTCAGGCTGGATATAAGTGATCTTTGCCATGCGCTTCCTGTCGTGTCGGAGGAATTCAGCCGTGTGCGGGGCAACCTGCGGCCTTCGCCAACGCGGCGACATTGGCCCCCGCTGCATTGCCTCGTTCACGCTTGCGATAATGCACGCGGCAAGGTTGAGCAGGCCAGTAGGTGCTGGCCCCTGCTATCGGGCGAACCTCGTCCAGAAGCTGCATATCATAGTGTTGCAGCAGAACGGCCAGCAGGATCTTCATTTCCATTCGCGCGAAGTTGACCCCCGCACAGCGGTGCATGCCACCGCCAAAGCCCACCAGGCTGTTGGATTGAATCTGCGCGTCTTCCCGTTCGGCGTTGAAGCGTTCCGGGTTATAGCGGTCCGGATCGGTAAAGGTCTCATCCAGCCGGTGAGTGACGGCTGGGGCAAGCAATACGAAGTCACCCTTGCGGATGCGATAGCCGTCGCGTTCGATATCGGCATTGGCCTTGCGTGACAGCATGTAGGCCACGGGGTGCAGTCGTTCCGTTTCACGCAGCGCGAGATCCATCTTCTGCATCGCGACGGCTTGTTCCCAACTCAGGTCGTGTCCGTCCGAACCACCCATCACGCTGGCCAGTTCGCCACGGATCACGGCAAGATAATCCGGATTCTGCAAGAGGTCGGCCAAAGCCCAACTGACCTGGCCTGCGGTGGTTTCGTGGCCTGCCCAGACCAGCAACAGGATGAGGTGCCGAATGATTTCGTCCGGCACCGGGCTGCCATCCGGGTAGGTGGTTTCGATGAGCGTCTGGAAAAAATCCGGTTCTTCAAGGGGCTCGGCGCGGCGCTTGTCTATCCAGCCTTGTAGAATGGCGTGGAGCTTGCGCTTTGCCCGCTGACTGCGGATCTGTTTTCCCGTCGGCAGCCACAAGGGCAGAACGAATTCGAGCCCGCCGGAAAAATCGCGGAACAGATCAAAGAATTCGTGCCCCAGCTTTTCGTGGAATTCCCGCCCCATGAAGCTGTGCGCGGCAATGTCCATTACCACGGGGCCGAGTGTCGGGATCAGATCGAATTCCCCTTCGTCCCCCAGTTGGTTGACGAGGTTGAGGCTTTCTTCCGCCATGATGGAGACATACTGCTTCATCGAGGCGGCCTTGAAACGCGGCATGATGATGGCGCGCTGGCGCAGATATTCTTCCGATTCGGCGAAGGAATAGAAGTCGGGCGAGAACATCTTGAGGAAGAATGGCATCGACTCCCGGATGGAGAGCAGCTTGTCCGTTTCCTCGAAAAAGAACTTGTTGTTTTCCGGCCCGAGCATGACATTCATGCGGCGGCCCATGATCTTGAAAGAAAAGAGCTTTCCCTTGGTGCGGTAACCCTGTTTCAGAACTGCGACAGGATCCCTGAAGAATTGGGCAAGGTGGCCGATGAACGGGGCACCGCCCTCAAGAGGCGGAAGGGTTGCAGTTGCCATGACGCATTCTCCGCAGATCAGGCCGCGGTTCTTGCCGCGCCTTTGTTCTTTGAGCGGATACTACTCTTGCTTCGATACTGCGCCAGATCCAACGATTGCCGGAGTATCGAAAAGTGATGCGTTTTGTATTGAAAGGTGACCCTTCCGTCCCTGCAAAGAGCGTTAGCTTTCCAGCAGTTCGTGTACGGATCGCGCTGGCGGACCGCCAAGCAGGGGTTTGAGCGGCGCGAAGGCTGTCTTTGGCACCATCTTGGCAGCTTCGTCATAGACTTCGCCGGAAGGCCATTTCTCCATGAAGAGGAACTGGTCTGGATTGTCTTGCCGACGAAGCACATCGACCCCTTCGCATCCGGGAAGTCCGCGGATCGTGGTGGCCAGATCGGCGAGGACCGCAGTGAACGCATCGCCCTGGTCCGTTTGGGCAGTCATTTCGTAGATGACCCGGATTGCCATAAATCTCTCCTTGGTAATTCCGTCGGCGGAATCAGTAGATTGCCGCTGGGTTCTTGGGGCGAGGGCTGCCGAGCATTTCGCGATGCGAAGGGCGGTCGACGCCACGATCGGTTATGCCCAGTTCCCTGGCGATTTCGGCACCGATCAAGGTTTGCCCTGACAGGTCTTTCCGATTGGGTGCCCGGTCTATGGCATCGAGGATGTGCGCCGTGAATTCCGGGTTTTCCGCCATCGCGATCAGATCCTTGTACTGTTCAGGTTCCACTTCGGCGGAAATCTTTGCGCGTTCGGTCAATTGCGGGCCGAGCCAGATCGACACGGCTGCCACGCCTGTTCCTTCCAGATCGTGCCCCATGTCATGGGCCATCTTGTCGAGCCCGGCCTTCTGCGCGCCATAGGCGGGGCCATGCATGTAACAGGTCGCACCGAAGGAAGAGACCATGGCGATCAGGCCGCTGCCTTGCGGTACCATGATGCGTGCCGCGTGCCAGCTTGCGACATAGGCGGAGCGCAGCCCGACATCGAGAATCTTCTGAGCGTCTAGCTCCTTTTCCCAGAACGGCTTCTTCTGGATCAGCTGATGATGGATATAGGCCGCATTGTTGACCAGGATATCGAGCCGCCCCTGTTCCTGTTCGATCTGTTCGAACAGCTTTGCGACCTGGGCGTCATCGGTATGGTCGCAAATCACCGGAATGCCCTGGCCGCCCAGTTCGGTTACCTTGGCTGCGGTTTCAGCGACCGTGCCCGGCAGGACGGAGCCGTCCCATCCCTTGGCTTCGCCCGGCGTCACGGTCCGGCCGGTGACATAGACGGTATAGCCCAGTTCACCGAAGCCCCTTGCAATACCAGCGCCCGCTCCGCGGCTTGCACCGGTGACCAGAGCTACTTTTCTGTCCGTCATAATTATGCCTTTCCTCTCGATTGCTTCGGCGCCCATGCCAGAGCAGGGGTCAGATACCGCTGGAGCCGTCGCCCGTCCGCTGTCGAAATTTCTGAGGCGACAGGCCGGTTACGCGGCGAAATGCGCGAGAGAAGCTGTTGGCATGCGAAAAGCCGCATGTCAGGGCGATCTCCTTGATCGACTTGTCCTGCCGCGCCAGCATTTCCTTTGCCTGTTCGATCCAGAAATTTTCGATGTATTTGGAGATCGTTTTTCCTGTGAGAGCGAGGAATTGCCGATGCAGGTGGCGAGTGCTGATGCCGCACAGGCTGGCCAGCTCCGCCACTGTCGGCTGCCCGTCGGAATTGATCAAGCGGTCGCGAATTCTGCGATACTGCCACCCTGCCAATCTTCCGCTGGACTGGCTGTCGCGCTGGCGCTCGAACAGCCGTTCCATCTCCACGACGATGACATTCATCAACGCGTCGAGTGCGTCTGCCGACCGATCGACCTGATTGATGATTTCGCGATGGACCAGACGCATCAGGGTGCGCAGCGTGTCATTGCGTATGTTGAGCAGAGACTGGAGGAAATCCAGTGGTGGTTCCGGTTTGTGGCGCAGGATATTCCCCGCGGCCTCCGGGGCGAAAATGCACCGGATCACGCGAATGCGTCCCCCTTCGGAGCGGCCCTGCAATGTGATGCCGGGATAGCGCGAAAACAGAGTGCCCATGAAGCAATATCGATCGGGCGCGATCTCGGGAAAACAGCTGGAAGCATCCGTTGCGAATGGCGGAACGGACATTTCCAGCATCAGCTCGGATTCGCTGCGCCGGTAATCGATCATATCCGGCCAAAGCCACTCAACCAGCTCTATCCGGCCATTTCTGACCGTCTGCTGGTTGAGGACTGTCGGCGTGAAATCCATCGGGTGTGCGCAGAGCCAGCGTTACGGGTTGAAATCGTATTGGCTGGTCGGAATGATGTCGATCCGATGGAAATCGATGAAGGCTTCGCAACTGTCGGCCATGGCCTTGGCATTGGCCTGTAATTTCGCGTCGTCTCCCACTGCGTCGAAGAATACATTGGGATCGGTCATCGCTTCGAGCGGGAAGCACTCCTCCACGAACGCACCGTAACCCGGCGCATCGTCTGTCAGCGGTTTGACGATCAGGTTCTGGATGTACTCGAAATTGGACTGCGTATCGATTGCAACCCGGGCATGATGCTTATGCCAGTGCGCAATGGCTTTTTCCCATGGCATGTCCGCGTGAAACGAGATGAAGCTGGCTTGAGACCAGCCCCAGGTACGCTGCCCGTCAACTGGGGGATGTTCCGTGTTGGGAATGATTGCCGATTCCGCGACCAACCATGCGGCGAAACGGTCGCAATGACTGGCGATTGCCGCATCCGTATCACCCCGAAACATCGCATTCGACGAAGGCAGCCACAATTGTACGACGGCATCCTGTTGCGGCTCCTGCCACTGCTGGATGAGCGGGGCGGCCGGACCCACAGTGTCGTCGCGCACGTTCAAACGGATCCGGGTCGCGCCGGTCTTCTTAAGGGCTTCGGGCAGGCTGGAGAGAAGGCGCGTGTTGAAACTTTCGCGGCTTTCACCTTCGGCAGCCCACAGGGCGTAGATGATCTTTTCCATGCTGGGATAAATCCTTAGTCGAAATTGGCCTGCCCGCCGTCGAGCGGGATTGTCGCGCCGGTAAGATAGTTGAGATCAGCACCGCACAAGGCGACGATGGCGCGGCCAATGTCTTCTTCAAGCCGACCGATCCGGCCCAGCGGAATTGTGCGGAAAAATGCTTCCGCTTCCTCGGGGTTGGCCTCGAACCAGGCCTTGAGGCCCGGAGATTCCGCGTGAGGTGCAATGGTCAGTACGCGAATGTTGTCGCCACCCCATTCCGCGGCACCGGCGCGGGTGATGCAACGGATCGCCTGCTTGACTGCGCCATATGCACCATAGCCAGTCATGTCCCAGCGGATACCAGCGGAAGATGCGAAGTTGAAAATCGTCCCGCCACCGCGCGCCTGCATGTGAGGACGCGCAAGCTTCATCAACCGCATGCTGGCGAGGGGGCCCGATTCGAACCCGGCGAGAAACGCTTCGTCAGTCACATCCTCAAGTTTGCCGAGAGGAACTTCCTGAGCATTGTTCACGAGGATATCCAGTCCGCCGAGCTCCTTGACGGTCGTTTCGACGGCCTTGGCCAGATCGTCCGCGGATTTTACGTTGCATGCCATCGCGATGGCCTTGCCGCCGCGATTGGTGATTTCCGTTGCCGTTTTTTCCACCTTTTCAAGTGTGCGCCCGGCCAGCGCGACACTGGCACCCGCAGCCGACAGAGCGAAGGCGATTCCCTGCCCAACGCCCTGGCCAGCGCCAGTGATAAGTGCAACTTTTCCGCCAAGATCGGTCATCCGTTCCCATCCTTCGTTTATTCGTAGATAATTGCGGGGTATTCTACGCATGGAGTTGACAAATTGGCAAGCGCGTCCACAGTTGCGTTATCGGATTGACGGAGAGGTATCCCGTTGTGGAGGCGGGCATCCAGAGCGGGGAATGCTCTTCGTTGACGGCGGCAAATCCTTGCCGCCATATCTTCCGAACAAAGGAGAGTTGAGAGGATGACCGTCGCCGTGATTACAGGCGCCGCGGGTGGAATCGGCGCCGGGTTGGCGCGCGAGGCTGCTCGTCGTGGAATGCAGGTTGTGCTGGCCGATCGGGACGAGGACGCGCTGCGCGAAGTCGCGCGCGGTATCGGTAACGCCGCCTATGCCGTTCCAACCGACGTAACGGATGCTGATGCTTGTGAAGCTCTGGCGGAGAAGGCTTACAACGCGCACGGCCAAGTCGATTTGCTGTTCAACAATGCCGGCGTTCTGGCAACCGGGAACAGCTGGGAAATTCCGCCGGAAAAATGGCGTCAGTCCTGGGCGGTTAATGTCGACGGCGTGTTGAACGGCTTGCGGGCTTTCGTGCCGCGGCTGATTGCTGCCGAGCGGCCTGCGCGCATTATCAACACCGCGTCAGTCGGTGGTTTTCTGCCATCTCCGCTGATGGCGCCCTATTCTGCGACCAAATTTGCAGTGGTTGCGCTTACGGAAAGCCTCGCTGGGGAGTTGCAGGCGCTGGGTACTTCCATCGCGGTGTCTTTGCTGGCTCCCGGCCCGGTGAAATCGGGCATTTTCCGGGAGGAACCGCCGGAACAGGCGACGCAGTTCCATACGGTTATGACCAACATGCTGGAGGAACACGGTCTGACCGGTGACGAATTCGCACCGCTCGTCCTCGACGCGGTTGAGCGTGGCGAATACTGGATTTTCCCGCAGCCGGAGGTACTGGAACCGGCATTCTCCGCCAGAAACCAGCAGATTCTGGAGCGGAAAGCGCCTCAATTCTTTCTCGTGGATCAGGATGTATGAGCGAAAAGTGGGATAAGGAAGTCGATGTTCTCGTAGTCGGTTCGGGCGCGGGCGGTATGCTCAGCGCGCTGGTCGCGGCCAGGAACAACGCCGATGTGCTGATCGTCGAGAAGGACAAGCTGTGGGGAGGCACCTCCGCAACGTCCGGTGGCGGGATCTGGATTCCGGGGAGCGACCAGGCGCGCGCATCGGGCTTTGAAGACAATCTCGACGATGCCTTCACCTATTTGCGGGGACTTTCGGCGGACAATGTGCCGGATGAGAATATCCGTGCCTACGTCGACAATGCGGCGCCTATGCTGCGTTGGGTGACGGAGAATACGCAGATCAATTACATCGCTGCCCCGTATCCCGATTACCATGCGGAAAATCCGGGCGGCTCTCCGCAGGGGTTCCGCACACACCTGCCGCTGGAGTTCGATGGCAGGCAACTGCCCACGTCCGATATCAGGACGCAGCGGTTTCCGTCACCGGCGGCAAGCCTGTTCGGGTTCCTTCAATGGACTTTCGCGGAAACGACGGAACTGCTTTATCGGACCAAGGGCTGGTTCACGCATCTTTGCATCAACATGGCCCGCTATTGGCTGGACTGGCCGTTCCGGTTCACATCGCGCAAGGATCGTCGCCTGACATTGGGCAATGCGCTGACCGGTGGCCTGCGCCTGGCGCTCAATGAGCAGAATGTCCCGCTCTGGCTGGAAAGTCCTCTGAAGGATCTGGTCCGCGACGGAGATCGTGTGACCGGTGCGGTGATCGAGCACGCAGGCAAACCGATGCGGATCGGTGTGCGCAAAGGTGTCGTCCTTGCTGCGGGCGGCTTCGACAAGAACCAGGGCATGCGCGACAAGAATTCGCCGCTCTACCCGACCGCACAGATTTCCGGGGGCGTCTCCAGCAATACAGGCGATGCAATCCAGGCTGGCGAAACGATCGGTGCCAAGACGATGAATATGCAGTCGGCGTGGGCCGCACCGGTATTCTACGTGCCGGGTGAGGATCGCGGGCGGCTTTGTACCATTGAGCGGGCGCTGCCCGGTTGCATCATGGTCAACCAGAAGGGCGAGCGCTACCTCAACGAAGCGGCTTCCTATCACGTCACTGGCCAGCTTATGGCGAAGCGTGAGGCGGAACATGGCGACGCGAGCCCCAGCTGGATGGTCTTCGATTTCCGTTATCGCCATCAGTTCCCGATGGGCCCGCTCTATCCGCTGATTCCCGATTGGGCGCAGAGCGGACAGGTCAAGCTGATCCTCAAGAAAGCCAGGACGATCGAGGAACTTGCAGAGCAGATGGGTGTCGATCCGGCGGGTCTTTCCGCCACGATCGCTCATTTCAACGAACATGCGAGCAAGGGCGAGGACCCAGATTTTCATCGCGGCCAGGCCGCTTACGACAAGATGTATGGCGACCCGCGGAACACGCCGAATCCCTGCCTGCGGCCGATTACCCAGGCGCCGTTTTATGCAATGCCGATCTATCCGGGCGACATCGGTACGAACGGCGGCTTGCTGACCAATGCCAAGGCCCAGGTGCTCGCCGAAGACGGCAAACCGATCTCGGGCCTCTATGCAATCGGCAACAATGCCGCTTCGGCCATGGGTGAAAGCTACCCTGGTGCGGGTGTAACGATCGGTCCTGCCATGACCTTCGGCTATATCGCCGCGCGCGACATGACCGGCAGTAACGCGTAACTCGCGGTATCGGCGAGCTGGTGGCACCTTCCCGACTGTGAGAGGGTGCCACTGGTTCTCTTGCGTGGGTCAGTGCGGGCCACAGCAATGCAACTGATCCGACCGGGAGGGGGCTCGCCTCTATCCGGGCAGCTGGACAGGCGGCGGCGGAGGATTGCCAAGGATGGCATCGGCCGCCTTCTCTGCGATCATGGCGACGGGAATACCGGTATTGGCGCCGGGTAAATGCGGCATGATGGACGCATCGACCACGCGCAGCGCTCCCATTCCATGCACACGTAGCTGCGCGTCGACCACGGCCATCGGATCATTGCCCATCCTTGCCGTGCCGACGGAGTGGTAGTCTGCTTCCGCCTTGGCGCGGATATAGGCGTCAATTTCCTCGTCGCTCTGGACACTGGCGCCGGGGGCCAGCTCTTCGCCGCGATAGGGATCGAACGCTGGCTGGGAGAATATCTCGCGGGCGGCCCGCACGGCTGCGCGGGCAACACGCCGGTCGTTTTCCGTGCCAAGGTAGTTCTGGTCAATCACCGGGGCTGCGTCTGGATCGGCGCTTGCCAAAGTGACCGATCCGGTGGCTTCCGGCCGAGCGACGTTGGTATGGGCATAGAACCCGTGCATCGGCACCAATTTCTGACCGTTGTGCCCCATCAGTGCCATCACCAGCAGCATCTTGATGTCGGGTTCTTCCAGTGCCGGATCGGATTTCATGAAACAGGCCACTGACATCCCGGTCTGAGAGAGAGGACCACTCCTGAACAGCAGATACTGCCCCAGAGCCAGCGCACCACGCAGCGGATTGAGATAACGCAGCATGGATAGGGGTTTTGTCGCCTTGTATTTTACATGCACGGCGAGGTGATCCTGCAGGTTCTGGCCGACGCCGGGCATGTCGTGGACCAGCGAGATGCCATGTTCTGCAAGGTGCGCGGCAGGCCCCACACCGGACAGCATCAGCAGCTGGGGCGTGTTGATCGCGCCCGCGCTCAGGATTGTTTCGCGTCTGGCGTGGGCGACGCGATCTTCTCCTTGATGGCGATAAGCCACGCCTGTTGCCCGTTTGCCCTCGAACAAGACCTTTCGGCTTTGTGCCCCGGTCAGGACTGTCAGATTGGACCTGTTCATTGCCGGGCGCAGATAGGCTGCGGAAGCGCTGGAGCGTTTCCCTCGGCCAACCGTAAGATCAACCGCACCGAAGCCTTCGCGCGATGCACCATTCAGATCCGGGTTGTGCGGGTATCCAGCCTGTTGCCCTGCTTCGATGAATGCCTGGGCGAATGGATGGGTCTGGTCGGCCCGAGTGACCTGTATCGGGCCTCCCTTACCATGCCAGATATCGTCGTGAGGGAGATAGTTTTCCAGCTTGCGGAAGTACGGCAGGACTTCGGCAAACGACCAGCCTGTGTTGCCGGCCTGCGCCCAACGGTCATAGTCGCTGTGCATTCCGCGGTCGTAGGCCATGCCATTGATTGACGAGCCGCCGCCCAGCACTTTGCCTCGCGGGAGATACAGCACCCGGTCGTCGAGATGTTTCTGCGGCGCGGACATGTAAGGCCATGCGTGGCTGCCTGACATCATGATCGGCAAAAGCCCGCCGGGCGCGGCGATTAGCGGGCTGGAATCCTTGCCGCCTGCCTCCAGCAGCAGCACCGAGTTTCCGGAATCGGCTGAAAGCCGGTTCGCAAGGATGCACCCCGCGACCCCTGCGCCAACAATTACATAATCAAATTCGGTTGCGGTCATTATCCGGCCTCTGCCCAAAGCATCCATTTTCGTTTCCGCTGCTTGGGCAAGATGCACCAGTTCGCAATGTCCTCAGCCCGGAATTTTGTGCTTCTGGTCCAATCGGGTTCTCTTTGTCCATTAAGGAGAATTCGTATGATCCGATCGCGCCCGATCTGACAGCTTGCCACCGCGGGACGGTGGGCTTGAACATGCGAAGACCCCCGCCTATCCGTTGAAGGAGCGCAAGGTTTTGTGTGATCCTGCAAAGGCCCGATTATTGACGACTGAAAGAACTACGACCGCCCCCCGCCGCTCGCCGGGCAGACCGCGCGACGCAAGCCGTGAAAAGGCCATCCTGGTCGAAACGCTGGCCTTGCTGGGCGAGCTTGGCTTTTCCGGCCTGACAGTCGATGCGGTCGTCGCACGGGCGAAAGTCAGCAAGGCGACGATTTATCGTCGCTGGGCGACCAAGGAAGAATTGGCAATCGCGGCCTTCGACCTGCTGCCCCTGATCGAGGTTCCGGAGACCGGCAATCTCGAAAGCGAGATTCTGGGCTATATCGATCAATATTACGAATTCCTGCGGACGACGCCGCTACCAAGCGTATTGCCTGCTCTGGTCAGTGAAGCCATGCATAACGAGGCACTGGCCGAGCGTTTGCATGAAACGGTCGATCGCCGCCGGGCATCCGGCATCGCGATGATCCAGCGGGCAATCGACCGGGGTGAACTGCCCGAAGGCACGGACCCCGCATTGGCGCACGAACTGATGGTTGGCCCCATGGTCCAGCGGTCTTTTTTCGAGCCGGATAACTTCAAGCACGAGGATTTCAGCCTGATGGCGAAAATCATCATCGCCGGGCTGAAGACGATGGGCCCGGCTACTTCCAGCGGGGACTGACAGTCATCCGGATGAAGCCATTCAGGTGCTCGCCATAGGCACGCTCGCAAGCGTCCTCGATCACCTCATAATCCTCTATCGCATCGAAGATCGCGTTGAGCATCAGGCCTGCCGCCGTTTGCGCGAGGTAGGCACCGAGGCAGAAATGTGAACCGACGCCGAAGCTGAGATCGCCTTCGTTGGGGCGGGTGATGTCATAGCGATCGGGGTCGGGGAAGCGTGCGTCGTCCCGATTGGCAGAGGCGTAGATGAACAGCAGGTTGTCCCCCTGTTTCACGTTGGCCCCATTGAGCTCGAAGTCCATCGCGGCACGCCGGGCAAGCATGTTTGTGGGCTGATCGTAGCGACAGGTTTCGCGAAAGGCATCGTGCAGCAAGCCATGATCGGCGAGAACCATGGCTTTCTGATCTGGATGCCGTGCCAGGTAATAGAGCGTGCCTGCGACTGCCATCGGAGTGGTTTCCGATCCGACCACCAGCAGGCTGAACAGATAGGATAGCAGGTTCTCGTCGGTCAGGCGCTGGCCATCCACTTCCGCATCGCGCAGACGCCGCCCATGCGGGCCGCCTGCTTCGGGATCGGCACGCATCTGTTGTACGTGGGCGGCAAGCAACTGCATCAGTTCGCCTGCGGCCTGCTGACTGTCCGGGGTGGAAGCGCCGACTTGTCCGGGAACGCGATTGAGGATCATCCGATCAATCAGATCGCGGGCATGGATGGCCTGGGCGCGCGGGATGCCAAGGTTGTATCCTGCATTGATACACATCACCTGATTGGCGAAATCGTGATAGGCGTCGAATGTTTCGAGCCCTTTCAACGCAGCGAGTTCGCTGTCTACGATACCTTTCAGGCGGGGCACTTCCCTGTTTACGGCACTGGCGGCGTAGAACGGTTCAAGCAATCCACGCCATTTGCGGTTTTCCGGTGCGTTCATTGTCATGAAAGTGTGCGGCACGGGCTCGCCCAGCATGAGTTGCGCTGGCGTCTGGCCCGCGCGGAAGTCCAGCCATTTGGGAGTCAGGCTGGCCTTTCTCAGATCATCATACAATGTCAGCGCCCATGCCCGGCGCGCCTCGACAAAGTGCGGGCATCCTTCAGCTCGCAGTTCGCGATACAACGGATGTGGATCGCTCATGGCTTCGGTCGAAAAGGGATCGTAATCGGCTGCCACTTGGCATTCTCCACAGTACGCGTTCAGATTTTCCAGGCAGGCCAGGGCGTGCCTTCGGCCAGTTCAACGATGCAGGCTTGCAGTGGCATGCCGATCGTCAACCGCGAGGGATCGACATGGTTTATCGGATCGCCCGCCGTTTGTACGAGCGGGCCCACCATGCGCAGGCCAGGCGCTTCGGCCAGTTCCGCGATGGCTACAGGGTAGGGGGCGAACGGTGCGAAGGCCGGAAGGACAGGCGGGTGAATTACTGTCCATGACCACAAACGCGCGTTGCCGGATACCGCGCGATAGGCAAGCGGCTGGCCACAATGGCAGCGCCAGCGGGGGGGGAAATGCCATACCCCGCAGTCAGCGCAATTTTGATGGGCCAGTTCGCCGCGTTCCAGCGCCCGCCAGAAACCGGCTTCGAACGGTCCGTCGCGAGCGGGCAGGGGAATGCCGTCGATCATCCGTCCCTCCTCAGAAGCAGCGCCCCGTTTGGCGTGGCGTCGCAACCGGTAACGAGCGCGAGGCGGGCATCGGCAATCTGCGTCGTCGCCGTACCGCGCAATTGCCGTACTGCCTCGGTCGCCAGATTCATGCCGTGCAGGTATGCTTCCGACAGACCTCCGCCAGCGGTGTTGGTGGGCAAAGCGCCATCGGGCCGCAGTGCGCCCTCCACGATCATACGTGCGCCTTCTCCGCGCGGGGCGAATCCATATGCCTCAAGGGAGAAGAGGATCATGGGCGAAAACGCGTCGTAGAATTGCGCAACATCGACATCAGCCGCCGTGAAGGCCGTCCTTTGCCAGAGATGCTCCGCTGTAACGGCGCTGCTGCCCGTCAATGCGTCAGCGCGATGGAAATCGGCCATCGATTGATGACCGGGCACCAGACCCTGGGCAAAAGCTTCTATCAGCACCGGGGGCTGGCGGGCATCGCGCGCTCTGGTTGCGGGCAGCAGGACCAATGCCACCGCTCCATCCGTTTCGAGACAATTATCGAACAGGCGCAACGGATCGGCCACCATGCGTGAGGCGTGGTAATCTGCCTCGTCCATGGGTTTGCCATACATGGTGGCTGCCGGATTGGCGCAGGCGTAGCGGCGCAAGGTTACCGCGATTTCCGCAAGCGCGGGGGCGATGTCCCCATATTGGTGGGCATATCGGCGCGCGATCATGGCCACTTCATCCACCGGGCGCAGCAGGCCAGACGGGCGGGACCACTTCCAGTGATCGTTCAGCACAGGCACGGATTGCGCCCAGACGCGTGTGCCGGCAGCGGACCGTTTGCGTGCGCGCCAGACGACGGCCGCCTTTGCCTGGCCGGTGGCCAATGCCATCGCTGCATGGCCGATCGCTGCGGGCCCCGCGCCTCCACCGTGCGGTGCCTGAGAGAAATAGCTGAGCGGACCGAGGCCGAGATTGCGGACGATCTCGAAATCCGGGGTGGCCTCCATCGTATAGCTGCTTAGCGCGTCGATTTCCGACGGTTCGATCCCGGCATCCTTGAGAGCCATGTCAATGGCCATGTAGGCCAGCTCGCGTTCGGACTCCGCCAGCCCGCGCCCGAACTGCGTTTGCCCGATCCCGGCAATCGCGACCTTGCCTGCGATGGTCATCGTTTTGCCTCGAGGTAGAGCAACTCGATTGTCGACTTGAGACAAGGCTTCTGCGTGTCCTGCCCGCGCACTTCGAACTCGAGCGCGATCAGCGTCCCCTTGGGATGGGCTTTGGCAGATGCCAGTCGGCTACGCCCGCACAATTGGGCGCCGCATTGGATTCTTACAGGATACCGGATGGAGGGGCTGCCGAGGTTGATTGCGCCGCTATGGCCGGTCACGGACCAGTCGAGTGCCGGAACCAGTCGTGGCAACATTGCCTGTAACATCACGCCGGGGATATGCCCGTTTTCGGATTGCGCTCCGGTCACATCCTGGAATGCCTTCACGGCCTCCAGCCCGATCGTGAGCGGTGGCCCCCAAGGGGTGAAACCGCGTGCTTCGATTGCCGCCAGTGCGTCGAAGTCGTCGTAGCTGATGTCCTGGCTCATGGGGCGCCTCGCAGCCGGGCGGCTGCTTCCGCTTCGCGCACCAGAGCATCTGCGACAGTGCCTTCGTGTGCCGCGTTGAGGGCGGCCTTGATTTCGCCGATGACTTTCGCATGGCCGCCTGCCACTGCTTCGCCCAACGCGACGGTGCGGGGCAACAGGTCCTCTGCCGCGACGATTTCATCCACCAATCCTATTTGGGCGGCTTCCTCACTTGCAATCATGCGATCGCACAGCAGCAGCTTCTTCGCGGCTGGCAGCCCCACGATATCGACCAGCGTCTTGGTAGAACCGAGGCCGGGCATGATCCCCAGCTCCGCAAAATTGGGGCGCAACCGCGCGCCGGGCACGGCGAGCCGCAGATCGCAAAGCAGGCTCATGGTGACGCCGATCCCGGCGGCGGACCCATTGAATGCGGTGATGGTCAGTTTCGGGATAGCGGCAAATTCGGGAGCGAACCCGGCAATGAAATGCTCCTGCCCGATCGTCAGGCCGGACGGGCCTGTCTTGCCGGTCAACACGCTACGATGTGCCCCGGCGCAGAACGCACGGCCTCTGCCGGTCAGAACGATGGCAGCCACATCATCGTCAGACGCGGCCGCGCGCAGGGCCTCGACCAGATCTTCGCCCATTTCCGGCGTGTAGCAGTTCATGCCATCATCGCTGATCAGTTTGATCAACTGGACGTGCCCTTGCCGGGTCATCGCGAGAGTGCCGTAGCTCAATCGAGATCTCCCGGTTCACGGTCGCGCCATGCGGGCGGGCGCTTTTCCAGAAACGCGGCCACGCCTTCCTCGACATCCGGGTGCTGGGTCTGGGCCAGAATGTAATGCCACCCTTTTTCGAGAGCATCGCCCAGACCCATTTCCTTTGCGGCCCAGATGGAAGCGCGGGTGCGGGCCACGGCGGTCGGGGAATGCCGCGCAATGCTGGCAGCCAGTTCCATTGCGCGGGGCATCAACTGGTCCAGTGGCATGATCTCGTCGACCATCCCGATACGATAAGCCTCTTGCGCGGTCATCTTTTCATCGCCGCCGGTCAGCGCCAGTTTCATGACTGCGCCAAGCGGTATTCTGCGTACCAGGCTGACAGGTTCGAGAGCGGCGATCAGGCCGACTGCGACGTGGCTGTCGACGAACCGGGCATGGTCGGCGGCCAGGACGATGTCGGAATCGGCCGCATAATGAAGTCCCGCGCCAACAGTCAGGCCGTTGATGGCGGCGATTACCGGTTTGGTGACGCCGCACTGGCGACCGGTCCAGCCTATCGAAGCAAGTTGCTGCGCGAATTCGGGGTCTTCCGTTCGCGGGAGATCGGCAAGATCTGCACCGGTGCAGAAAGCCTTCACCCCTGCGCCGGTGACCACGACAACGCGGATGGCAGGATCGTCTTCCAGTTGTCGCCATGCCACGGGCAGTTCCACGTTCATCCGACTGGAAATGGCATTGTGGCGCGCTTCGCGGGAGAGCGTCAGCACCGCGACATGGCCGGCGACCGTGATCTCCAGCGTTTCGTAGGCCCCGCTCATTCGACCCCCAGAATGCTGACGGCACAGCCGGTGGGGTAGCCGCCGATATTGTGGCTCAATGCCAGCTTCGCGTCCTTCACCTGACGAGGGCCTGCCTCGCCGCGCAATTGCAGGACGTTCTCCACGATCATCCGCGCGCCGGTGGCTCCGGTGGGATGGCCGAAACTCTTGAGCCCGCCGTCGGTATTCACTGGTAGATGGCCACCCAGTTCGAAGGTTCCGCTGGCAATATGATCCTTGGCGGCGCCTTTCTCGATGAAGCCGAGATCCTCGTAGGAAACCAGTTCGGTCATCGTGAAGCAATCATGCACCTGGGCGACGTCGATCTGATTGAAGGGATCGTCGATCCCGGCCATCCGATAGGCATCGCGTGCGGCATATTCGGTTGCTTTCCACCGCAGAAAGTCATGGTCCGGATCGGTATGCGGATTGGGCGAACAGTGCGAAGTGATCGCCTTCACCAGGACCGGTTGCTTCGGAAAATCGCTTGCAAGATCGGCGCGTGTAACGATTACAGCAGCGGCTCCATCCGTCTGCGCGGCGCAATCGTAAAGACCGAAGGGCCAGGAAATCACCCGGGCGTTGAGCACGTCCTCGATGGTGATTTCCTTTTTGAGGAAGGATTTGGGCGCCAGCGTCCCATTGTGATGGTTCTTGACCGCGATCCGCGCCAGATCTTCACGTCCGGCGCCGAACTTTTCGAAATAGGGTGCTGCGGCAAGCGCAAACCAGCCGGCGGGTGTGGCCGGTAAATCGCGCACGCCCCGGAAAGCCACCGGTGGCCCCGATACGCCCCGGTCCTTTGGCTTGTCGTATCCGACAGCCAGAACCGTGTCGTACACTCCGGCGGCGATGGCCATGCAGGCCGCACGCACTACTTCCGTGCCAGTTGCGCAATAATTATAGACCGAGGTGAGTGGCTTATAGAGTTTGAGCGCTTCCGAGACGTCGACAGGGCCCATCGCCGAATAGAGCGATCCACAATAAATGGCGTCGATCTGGCGGTTGGGATCTTCGATCCCGGCGTCCGCATATGCCTCGAACACCGCATCGACGATCATATCGTCTGCGCTGCTTGTCCAGTTTTCCATGAACTGGGAGCAGCCGACGCCGACAACGGCGACCTTGTCCTTGAGGCTCATGAGCGGCTCCTTTCAGGGAGGGCTTTCCAGAAATAGTTGGGCCGCCGCCCGGCATCGTGAATGCGGCGAAATGCAAAACGCAGTTTCATGCCCAGTGTGGGATTGCCTTTGGCCAATCCGGCAATTTGCATGTAGATGCGCGGCCCGTTTTCGACCTGGACCACGCCGACAGCCGTTGGCGGTGTGGGGGAAGGGAAAAACGCATCCAGCGTATAGGTGACGAGCGCACCGGCCTGGTCCGCGAAATCTTCGGCAATGAAACAGTCCCTGGCACCACAGCGGATGCAGACCCGCTGTTTGGGGAATTGCGGCTCACCGCACTGGCAGCGTTGCCCCTGCAAACGCAGGTCTTCGGCCCGTTCGCGGAAGTGGATTGTGGCTGATATGCCCTGATCGTCGGCAGGCTCGTATTCGACCGGATCGAGCCGCCGGGCCCGGCGATAGGCTGCCTGTGAAGTGACTTCTATCCGATCGGCAACCGCGTCGGCAAAGGCGCGGGACCCGCGTTCTTCAGCAACGGTGTAGAGCAGGGCGGAAGCGCCATCCCCATGGGCGACCATGGCGATCTCGTGCCCGATGCGGGCATTGTCGAGCGCAGCGGCCAACAGCAGGGGGGCATGGGCGGCCCCGCAATAGCCGACCGTGTCGTATGGATTGGTGATCAATTGGTCCGGTGTTATGCCCAGTGTCCTGGCCAGCCCGCCGAGAGCACGCCTGTTCGGTGCGCTCAGGGCCCACGTACGGCTCATGCTTTCGGCTGCGGAGGGAAGCTTGGCTGCTACGGCGGCTGAAGGCTCCTGAAACCCGTATTGCGAGATAAAGCGGTCTTCCCAACCATGGGTGAAGCGGTCGCCATTACGCCGCCAGACATCGACAATCTCTTCTGAATGTACTGCTTGGGCGGTCAGTCGCGCGGCCACGTCTTCCCGGCCAATCAGAAACGCAACCGCGGCATCTCCGCCACTGCGCTCCAATTCGCTGCCCGGTGCGCCAAGGCGGCAGTCCGCGATCATGACCAGTGCATTGCGGGCATTGCCGCTGGCCACTGCATCGTTGGCGAGCATCAAGGCATCGGCTCCGGCACGTAACGAATGGCCGATGTCGGCAGTGCGTGAGCTCTTCGGCAAGCCAAGCACTGCGGAAATAAGGGCGGCACCCTGCTTTTCATCGAACGCGTAAGTGGTTGTGGCGAAGATCACGAGGTCGATGTTGTCCCGTGGCCGGTCCTTGAGACAGCGGCGCGCGGCATCGACTGCCATCGTTACACTGTCTTCATCCGCCCAGGCGATCGCCCGTTCCGGTCCCCCCTTGGCCTTGCGGCCTGCCAGAACTGAGGTGGGCAGCCGATGGGTGGCGATATAGACTCCCCAATCGACAATGCCGGCGTCGGCACCAATGGTCATATCAATCGCCCTTCGCTTCCGGCGCACGCACGCCGGCATGGAACGGGTAAGGCTTGCCGAGGATGCCGAACGCGCCGAATTCACCGGGCATCTGCGTCTGGAAGTGCTGACGGATGGAATCGATATCCCAGCCATCGGCCTTGACGAGAGTCTTGCCATAGTGCGGCTGGACCATGTGCGAGAGCCGTTGTCCCCCGGTGCCGAAAATCTGGCCCGACACGTTTTCGGTCTCGTCGCTGCACAGATAGACTACGGCAGGCCCGTTGAATGTCGGGTCGAATTCGGGGCCGGGGTTGCCGTCCGCATCGCGGTATGTCTTGGACATCGCCGTGGTGCCGAGCGGGCCGATCGCATTCACGCGGATGCCATAACGGGCCAGTTCGAGCGCCCAGGTATATGTCATGGAGGCGATGGCACCCTTGGCCGCGGAATAGGCGGTCTGGCCGAAGCTGCCGAAATGCCCCCCTGAGGTGGTATTGATTATCACGCCGCCCCGGCCATGCTCGACCATCGCGGCGGCTGCGGCCTGAGCGCACCAGAAGGTGCCTTTGACATGCACGGTCAGGATCGCATCGAGATCGTCGTCCGACATTTTCAGAAGAGTGCGGTCGCGCAGGTTCCCGGCATTGTTCACCATGATGCGGATGCTGCCGAAGGCGTCGATACAGGCCTTTATCAGTCCTTCCGCCCCTTTGCGGGTGCCGATATCGTGCGTGGAAACCAGTGCCTTGCCACCCGTTGCCGTGACTTCGTCTGCAAGAGCAGCAGCAGCTTCGCCATTGATGTCGTTTACCACCACCGGCGCTCCGGCGGCGGCGAGGTGGAGGATATGGCCTCGTCCAATACCTCCTGCGGCACCGGTGACGATTGCCGGGCGGCCTTCCAGCAGGCGCGCGCTCATGCTTCCAGCACCTTGTGTGTCCCGGCGATCAGGGCCGCACCTGCCCGTTCCTGCAAATCGAGCGGTTCGCCGTACATCAGCTGGAGATGCTTGGCCCGACGATAGAACAGCTGCGGATCGGCCTCGAGCGTAAAGCCGATGCCGCCATGGACCTGAATGCCAAGTGCGGAGACGTCGCGGTAAACCTGTGTGGCTTTCATCTTGGCGAGATCGGCCCAGGTCGCTGCCGGGTCGCCATCATCGGCCGCTGCCGCAGCGCGATAGGTCAGCATGCGTGCGCCCTCCACATTGACAGCCGCGTCGGCCAGATAATGAGCGATCGACTGGAAGGAGCCGATGGGTTGGCCAAATTGATGGCGGGTGCAGGCATAGTCGCGGGTCATTTCCAGGATCCTTTGCGCACCGCCCACCGCCTGCGCGGCGATTGCGATCTTCATCGCGGTGAGCCCGGCTTCCCAGGCGCCGATTGCCTCTTGCCCGCTCGCAGCGGTAATCATGACCGGTGTGTTGTCGAATGTGACACTGGCCATGGAAAGGTCGGCCATGTTGGGCAGCTCGGTGAAGGAAATGCCTCTCGCGTCCCGTTCGACAATGCAGAGAAGCAGCACACCCGTCGGGTCGCTGGCGTGGACGAGCAGGATGTCGGCACGGGAAGCCTCGGGGACAAAGGTTTTCGTTCCATTCAGCACGAGAGAGCTGGCTTGGCCCGAAGCTGCCACTGCCTGCGGTGCATCCAGAGCTGGCCGCCCGTCTTCCTGCCAGGCGCAGCTCGCGAAAGTCTGACCCGCTGCCAGAGAGGCAAGCAGGGCCTTGGCTGCGTCATTTCCGCTATTGGCGAGTATGCGCGCCGCCATGACAGTGCTTTCGGTGAACAGCATGGGCACCAGCGCGCGACCGAGTTCGGACTGGGCCACTACCAGTTCGGTCAGGCCGAGCGAAAGGCCACCGGCTGCTTCGTCAATGGCGATCCCGCCAATTCCCATGGCAAACAGCAGGTCGTAGATTGCGGCCGCCTGCGCAGCGTCATCCTCGCAAGCCCGCACCATCGCCGTCGTGAAGTGGTCTTCGCACAGAGAGCGCACGGAATGCTGCAACGCCTCCTGCTCCCCGGTGAGACTCAAATCCATATTATCCGTCTCCCACCCGATTCCGGATCGTTTCCGAACTTCGGCATCCGTCATTAACGAAACTATCGTTACCTATAACTTTGCGGACTGTCTAGCCCTACCATACCTGTGGTTGCCCCGGCAGAGGGCATATTGACTTCAAATAACGGTACCAATAGTATCGCAAAGAAATCTGGAGGGGAGAGGCGGATGGATATTCTCGGTTTGGGCTATGTCGGGCTCGATGTTCCCGATCCGGAGGCATGGCTGGCCTTCGGTCGTGATATTCTCGGGCTCGACCTTGGCCGCGCGCCGGGGGCGGGTGCCTATCTTCCCGACGACAGCGGAGGGCGGGGGGCGGATGGATCGGCCTATTTTCGGATGGATGAGTGGTCCTGGCGTCTGGCGGTCCATCCCGCGACGGGCAGGCCGGGGGTGAGATATATCGGTCTCGAAGTGGCTGGGCCGCGCGAACTGGCCGCGGCGTTGGCGGAGTTGGAGGCTGGAGGTTTTCCAGCCCGGGCGGGAAATGCGGCGGAGTGTGGCGCACGTGCAGTAACGGGGATGGGCTTCACGCAGGATCCTTCCGGCAATGCGATCGAGCTGTTTTACGGTCCGCTGGTGACGAACGGCTATCGCAACTCGCGCGGCATGACATTCCTGACCGGTGATATGGGCATGGGACATATCAACCTGTTCGTCAGCCGGTATGAGGAATGTGCCGACTTCTACACGCGCATGCTCGGTTTTCGGCTCACCGATTATTACCATGTCGGCCCGGACCAGACCGTCAATTTCTTCCACGTCAATGCGCGCCATCACACGGTGGGGATCATGAAAGTGGCCGATGTCGACGCCGTGCATCACCTGATGTTCGAAACGACCGAACTGGACATGGTGGGCGAGGCGCTGGATCGCGTCATGGCCGCTGGCTGCAAGATCACGGCTTCCTTGGGGCGGCACTCCAACGACCGGATTGTGTCTTTCTACGTTGCATCGCCATCCGGTGTGGAAATCGAGATCGGGTGGGGCGCGATCAAGGTCGGCCCGGACTGGACGCCGCGGTATCGTGGGCCGGGCGACATCTGGGGGCATCACGGCCTCACTGCGGAAAATATCGAGGAAACGGGACGGAGAGTATAATGGCCGCTGATCTGGCTTTGCCGCACATTGATGTCGGAATCGTCACCAATGATCGCGAAGGCGCTCTGGCCTTCTGGAACGGGCTGTTTGGTTTTCCGATAGAGGGGGAAGTCAGCTTTCCCGGCCTCACCATCGTGCGGCTCAAGGCAGGCGATGCGATACTGCGGTTGTGTATTCCTGACGAAGAGGTCGAGCGTAAAGCCAGTCCCGGCAGCCTCGAAACGGAGACCGGGCTGCGATATGTGGTCCTGACCGTGACCAATCTCGATGCCCTGGTCCAGACGGCACGTTCATCGGGCTATATTGTACCCTTCGATCCGCGGGAGATCCGTCCAGGCGTACGCGCCGTCCATATTCTGGACGGACAGGGCGTAACCGTGGAACTGATGGAAACGGCACCGGCATGACTGTCAGCCTCGACGACAAGTATCGCGCAGAACGTGGTCATGTCTATCTGACCGGAAATCAGGCTTTGGTGCGCCTGCCTATCATGCAGCGCATCCGGGATCGTGCAGCGGGCCTTAATACGGCAGGGTTCATCTCCGGCTATCGCGGCTCCCCACTCGGGATCTACGATCTGGCCCTGTGGCAGGCGCGGGACTTCCTCGACGCGAACGATATTCGCTTTCAGCCCGGTATCAACGAGGATCTGGCGGCGACAGCTATCTGGGGCACCCAGCAGACCGGACTGATCGGCAAATCGAAATACGATGGCGTGTTCGCTCTGTGGTACGGCAAGGGGCCGGGCGTCGATCGTTCCGGTGATGCGCTGAAGCACGGCAGCTTTGCCGGCGCGGCGAAGCATGGCGGCGTTCTGGCCCTGTGTGGAGATGACCATGCGGCCCGTTCTTCCACGATTGCCCATCAAAGCGATCACGCGTTGATCCATTTCGGAATGCCGGTGTTCAACCCGGCCCATGTGCAGGACTATCTCGATCTCGGCCTTGCCGGTATCGCGATGTCGCGCTGGTCCGGCGCATGGATCGGGTTCAAGTGCATTACCGACACCATCGAATCTTCGGCACGCGTCGATGTTTCGCCAGAACGGCTGGCCTTCCGCGTACCTGACGATTTTGCTCTGCCTGCGGGCGGGCTGAACATTCAACTCGGCCTCATGCCGCTGATGGCGGAAGTCAAACAGATCGAGCATCGGCTGGAAGCCGTGAAAGCTTTCGCGCGGGCCAATAGGATCGACCGGCAAACACTGGGCGGGCAAGGAAGGCGGCGGCTGGGCATCGTGACGACCGGCAAGGCCGCACTCGATGTGGTGGAGGCACTCGAAGCACTGGGTCTCGATTCCGGGCGGGCCGAAGCGGCGGGTATTGCGGTTTACAAGGTCGGAATGAGCTGGCCGCTCGAACCCGAAGGGATCAGGGGCTTCGCCGACGGCTGCGATGAAATCATGGTAGTCGAGGAAAAACGCCCGGTCATTGAAGAGCAACTGGCGCATATCCTCTACAACCTGCCTGCCGATCGTCGCCCGATCCTGACCGGGAAACGAGACACGTCTGGCGCGCCGTTGCTGTCTCAGGTGGGTGAGCTGGCGCCTGCGTCAGTCATGGAAGCGGTCCGCAAGCGCCTTATGGCGCATGATCTCGATGAAGAGTTGAACCGTCTGCTGGCAACCAACGAGCCTGAAGTCGGGACAGCAGAGGTAACTGCCGCCGCTGCCGGATTGGTGCGTATGCCGAGCTTCTGCGCCGGATGCCCACACAACACGTCAACCCGGGTGCCGGACGGCTCGCTCGCGATGGGCGGAATAGGGTGCCACGGCCTCGCCACATGGTTGCCGGATCGGCACACCATCACGCTCTATCACATGGGTGGAGAAGGGGCGGCCTGGATCGGGCAGGCGCCTTTCATGGAAATGGATCACATTTTCCAGAACCTTGGGGATGGAACCTATTTCCATTCGGGCCTGCTGGCGATCCGCGCGTGTGTGACCTCTGGCGTCAACATTACCTACAAGATCCTGCTCAATGGCGCGATCGCGATGACCGGGGGACAGCCGATCGAGGGCGAAGCTTTCGACGGTAGCGTCTCGGCACCGCACGTGGCCGGGCAGCTTCATGCCGAAGGTGTGAAGCAGATCGCCGTCGTGGCCGACGATCCGGCCCGGCACGACCCCAGAGACTTCCCGCAAGGGGTCACGTTCCATCATCGCGATACGCTGGACGAAGTACAGCGCATGCTGCGCGATGTGGAAGGCGTGACGGCGATCATTTACGATCAGGCCTGCGCGACAGAGCGGCGGCGCTTGCGCAAACGCGGGAAGGTTCCGGATGTCGACAAGCGGGTGTTTATCCATCCCGACGTCTGCGAAGGTTGCGGGGATTGCGGCATTCAGTCGAATTGCGTTGCCATCGAACCGGAGGAAACAAGGTTTGGCCGAAAGCGCCGGATCAACCAGTCCGTTTGCAACAAGGATTTCAGCTGCGTCAAAGGCCTGTGTCCCAGCTTCATTACGATTGAGGGTGGCACGCCCCGTAAGGCGCAGGGCGGCAAGCGGGAAACGATTGGGCGGGACGACGACCTGCCGCTGCCGACGCTGCCGGAAATTGAGGGTGTCCACTCGATTATCGTTGCCGGGATTGGCGGCAACGGTGTGGTGACAGTCGGTGCGATCCTCGGGATGGCGGCGCATATCGATCAACTGGGTGTGACGGTGCTCGACCTTTCGGGTCTGGCGCAACGCAATGGCCCTGTAACCAGCCATGTGCGCTTGGCGCGCGGCGAATCCACTGGCCATGTGCCGCGGATTCCGGAGGGGCGGGCCGATGTCGTGCTGGGCTGTGATCTTGTCGTCTCGGCTTCGGCAGAAAGCCTTTCCAAGATGGCGCGTGTGCGCACGAAAGTGGTCTATAACAGCTTCGTTGCCTCCACATCGGGCTTCGCGACCAATCCGGATCTCGATTTCAGCGCGGACAAGTTGGCCGATGTAATCGCCAGCAAGGTAGGCGATGATGCGCTCAGTGGGATCGACGCGACGAAGATTGCCGTTGCGCAATTAGGCGATGCTATTGGCGCCAATATGCTGATGGTGGGGCACGCCTGGCAAAAAGGCCTTATCCCGCTGTCGCTGGATGCGCTCGAAACGGCCATCCGGCTGAACGGTGCTGCGGTCGATCTCAATCTCACTGCATTCCGGCTAGGCCGGATCGCTGCGATTGATCCTGAGGCTTCGGCAAAGTGGGTGTCTGACGGAGGGGAAACGCGCAGGGAAGCGCGCAGTCTTGACGATATGATCGACGATTGGGCTGGGTTGTTGAGCCGGTTCGACGGAGACGATCTGGCAAACCGGTATCGTGCTTTGATCGCCCGCGTAGCGGAGGCGGAGCGCGGATTGAGCGGTAATCTCGATCTGCTGACTCCGGCAGTGGCGCAGGCCTATGCCAAGGCTCTCTATTACAAGGACGAATATGAAGTAGCCCGGCTGTTCAGCGACGGTTCGCTGCAGCGGAGATTGGCGGAGACGTTCGACGGGGATCTGAAAATCCGGTTCAATCTCGCGCCACCCCTGATTTCACGACGCGGCCCGGACGGGCGGGAAAGGAAACGTGAATTCGGGCCGTGGGTTCTCGGCCTGTACCGTATTCTCGCACGCTTGAAGGGTTTGCGAGGCACGGTGTTCGATATCTTTGGGCACAGCCAGCACCGAAAGACGGAACGTGCCCTGGGCGGCGAATACGAAGCACTGATCGAAAGATTGCTTGGCCGTATTACACCGGAAAACATTGCGAACGTGGCGGCTATTGCCGGGGCCTATCAAGGGGTGAAAGGCTACGGCGTGGTGAAAGAAGCGAAGCTGGAGCAGGTTCGCATCGAAGTGGCGGAAGCTGTTGCCGCATTGGAAGAGGCATAGGGTCGAAAATGGATTTCAAACTGTCCGCCGAAGAACGGGAATTCGCTGAAGGAGTCCGTGCATTTCTCGATAAGGAAGCGGATCATCCCGACGCGGGCGAATTCATGGCGCCGGACCGTGACGCTCACTCGCAGCTTGCCAACAGCCCGGAGCGGCGTGCCTTTTGCAAACGCATGGGCGCGCAGGGGTATCTCGGTATGTCGTGGCCCAAGGACTATGGCGGCCAGGAGATCGCCGGAATTTTCGAGTATCTCCTGAACGAGGAACTCGCGCTGAGGGGGGCGCCCTTGATCGGCAAGGGGGTCGGCTGCGTGGGCAAGACGATCATTCGCCACGGCTCCGAAGAAATGAAGCAGCGCTTTCTGCCACTGATCCTCGATGCCGAAGTGGAATTCGCGCTTGGCTATTCCGAGCCGGGGTCCGGTTCCGACCTTGCCAGCCTGAAGCTCAAGGCCGAAAGGGATGGTGAAGGCTGGGTACTTAACGGGCAGAAAGTCTGGACCACTTCCGCGAACTTTGCCGAATGGTACTGGGTTGCCGCCCGCACCGATCCCGAGGCACCGAAGCACAAGGGCATCAGCGTTTTTCTCATCCCGATGGATCACCCGGGCCTGACAGTGCGTCCGATCGAGACCATGGGCCATCACCGCACCAACGAAGTGTTCTTCGACAATGTCCGGGTCGGGCCGGAAACTCTCGTCGGAGAAGCCAACAAGGGATGGACCTATGTTTGTGAGGCGCTCGATTTCGAACGGTTCACTTTCTACACCGTAAATCCTCTGCTCCAGAAATTCGAACGTGCGCTGGATGCACTGCGCACGATAGTGCGAAACGGTGTTCCGCTGGCTGAAGATGTCGGGGTGAGGCGGCAGGTCGGTCGGCTCGGCGCCGACATTGAAACTGCCAAGATGCTTCAACGCAGGGTGGTCAATGCCGCTGCGAAGGGGGAAGTCCCGGCCGTTGAGGCCGCGATGTACAAGGTTTTCGCCACCCATCTGGGGCAGGTCCTTACCGATTTCGTACTCGATCACCTTGGCCCAACGGGCCTCTTGCGGGCTGGTGCTGATGGTGCGGTGGACAATGGTGTGTGGGAACATTTCTACCAGACGACCCCGCTCGACACGATCGGCGGGGGAACCTCTGAAGTGCAGAAGAACATCATTGCCAGGCGCGGGCTCGGCCTGCCGTTGCGATAGGGAAACGGAGCGGCAAAGCGATGAACGCCATTCCTGAAGATGTTGTCGACCTGATCGGTAAGCCCTGTTTCCCGCAAGTCAGCGACTGTCAGGTCGAAGCCGGGGCAATCCGGTCGTTCGCAGCGGCGGTGGAGGATGGCTTCCCGGCGTTTTGGACAGACGAAGCGGATAATATGCTGGCCCCACCTGCCTTGCTGTCGGCCTGGAACCGTTCTCTGATGTGGGCGCCTGAAGGAAAAGGGGAAGGGTCAGGGCTTGCGCTGCACTTCCTGCTCAAGCGCAAGCTTGGGCTCCCGCGTGCTGTCGTGGCGGAGACCGAAACCGAATTGGCGGACCCGATCCGGCCCGGCGTGCGTGTAAAGTGCGAACAGGTCCTTGTGGACGTTGGGGAACCATGCACGACCCGGCTGGGCGAGGGGCGCTACTGGACGATCAGGGTCGAATATCGCTGTGCTGCCACAGGGGCGTTTTTCGGCGCGGAGACGATGCGTTTCTTCGGCTATGGCAGGGAAGCTGATACATGAACGGTGCAGGTGAATGGTTCGCGCCCGTGAAGCGCAAGGTTTCCGCCCGTGATATCGTTATGGGCGCCGCAGCCAGCAGGGATTGGCAGCGACAGCATCACGACATTGCCTATGCCCGGAGCATGAACCTTCCCGATATCATTATGAACGCTCCGACGCAGACAGGCTGGTTTCACGCCTATGCCATGGATTGGGCCGGACCGGGCGGGCGGATTGCGCGCTGGCGCTTGAAGATGCGCCGTTCGATCTGTCCGGGAGCGGAAGTGGTCCTTTCCGGCAAAGTTGACCATGTGGAAGCCAATATAGACTGGCCGGATGTGGAGTGGGTGTGGCTTGGCCTTGTGATCGATACCGGGGGTGAGAGGCTGTCCGAGATGGCTCTGCTCCTTGCGCGCCCAAGGCTGGCGACGGGAGATTGCTGGGATATTCCCACGGAAAAGTGGTGTCCGCCCCCACTTGCTCGATAACATCGAAACTGTTAGTATCGTAATTGCACCCGCTGCATAAGCAGCAGTGCAATTCTCAAGAATTCCATACTCTGGGAGGGGTCTAATGCGTTTCCGTCAGTCCTGTCTGTGTTCCCGATTCGCGCTTGCAGTCTCTATGGGGGGAGCGATCCTGACCACTCCGGCTACCGTGTTCGCACAGGATACGGAAACTGCCGCAGCCTCTGCCGACAGCGGCGAAATTGTCGTCACCGCTCAGCGGCGCGAGGAAAAGCTGCAGGAAGTGCCGCTGGCGATTACGGCGGCGAGTGGGGAGGATCTTGCCAATCACGGTACCTCCGATCTGCGTGGTATTTCGCAATTGGCGCCGAGCCTGAACATTGCGATTTACCCCAACTCTTCGGACACCGTTTCGCTCACTATGCGCGGCCAGGGCGTGGCTGATGCGGGGCAGATCACCAAGGACGGTGGTGTGGGCCTCTATGTCGATGGTTTCTACATTTCGCGCCCTCAGGCAGCTTTGCTGGATCTTGGTGATCCCGAGCGGATCGAGGTGCTGCGCGGCCCCCAAGGCACGCTGTATGGCCGGAATACGACTGGGGGCGCGGTCAATATCATTTCGAGCAAGCCTACCGGCGAATGGGGCGGAAATGCCAGTTTGTCATATGGCAGCCGTAACTATGTACGCGGTCTTGCCACCATAAATTTACCGGCCTTCGGTGATCTGGCAGTCAAGGGAACCATCCTCTACACCGACCAGGATGGTTACGTGAAAAATTTCGGGTCGCTGCACGACTATCACGAAATGGGGCAACTTGCGGGGCGTGTGGCCGCACGCTGGACCCCGTCCGACAGCTTTACGCTGGATTACGCGTTCGACCGTGGCCGGGTCACATCGACCCAACCCTATTACATCAATCCAGATCTTGAAGCGACGATTCCCGGCTATACCGCGGACAAGGATCACACCTATGCGCCGCTCGACATCGGGCAGAGCAAAGCGCATTTCACCGATCATCAACTGACGCTGACCTGGGATGTGTCGGATGCTCTGACGCTGCGTTCTCTTTCATCCTACCGCAAGACGGATGCCTATCAGGACGTCAATTACGGCGTGGGCCAAGCCTATCCGATTCCCGGCGGTGATTTGACGACAGTGCAACAGCATCAATACCGGGCGAAGCAGTATACGCAGGAATTCCAGATCATCGGCTCGATCGGAGACCTGATCGAATACACTGGCGGCCTTTACTACTTCAAGGAAACGGGATCACACTATCAGGCGCAACAGCTCACTGGCACGCTGGTGGGTGGCTATGTCGATACCGAGCGGCTGGTTGAAGCGAAGTCGATATCCAAGGCGGCCTATCTTCAGGCAACTCTGACACCGCCGATCCTTGAGGAACGTCTCAAGCTGACCGTCGGCGGGCGCTATACCGAGGACAAGCGCCGCGCGACCCGTAACCAATGGTATTTCGGTTACAACTTCGAAACCGACGTCAAGAACAGCCAGAAGTTCCATAACTTCAGCCCGTCGGTTAACCTCGCCATGCAATGGACGCCGGATGTGATGACTTATGTCCGCTATTCCAAAGGCTACAAGGCAGGTGGATCGGCGGAAGGCGGGCTCGATTTCACGGCCACTTACGGGCCTGAAAAAGTCGAGGCGTGGGAATTGGGCCTCAAGTCGGAATTCCTTGATCGGAAGGTCACTTTCAACGCGTCGCTGTTCTACAACAAGTTCAGGGATCTGCAGGTCGATTTCGGTGTCGATCCGGTCGATCTGACGAAGGTCGCAACCGTCAACGCCGGGCGCGCGACCGTAAAGGGCGCGGAAGTCGAACTGGGCATTCGCCCGACCAGCAGGTTGAGCCTGCGCGCATCCTATGCCTATCTCGATCCAAACCTCAAATCGATTGTCGCGCCGACAGGCACCACGTTCGATCCCGCGCTGAACCCCAATTCTCCGGTGTCGGTCGGGGATGATGTTACGAACTACTTCACGTTGCCGTTCGTGCCACGCCATTCTTTGACTGTGTCGGGCGACTGGGTCGCGTTCGATGATGGAGAACGCACTCTCACCGCATTCGCTTCATTCGCTTACCAGGGTTCGGTCTATACATCCTCGGTCGCGGGGCCCGATATTCCGGGGCGTGAGCTCTGGAAAAATCAGGCTCGCAAAGTGGTGAATGCCCGCTTGGTGTGGGAACAGCCGGTCGGCGATGTGGATGTGTCTTTCGCAGTGTTCGTCAACAATCTGCTCGATCGGCGCTCTCGTGAATTCGTTGTCGGGATTGGTAGCCAGATCGACACTCTCGCGGGCCCCGGAGGATATTTCTCCCGCACCGCTCCCTATTCTGAACCGCGTGTAATCGGCGCCGAAATAAAGGCCGCATTTTGATAAATGGACACTATCATCGGCTCGGGTTCGGTGCCCGGGCCGATGAAGTCCTGGCGGGGTTTGAGAAGGTGGGCTGCGTCTGGTAGGCGTTTGAAATATGACGTCTCCAGTACACCATCGCGCCGTCATCAACGGCATAGAGATGCACTATGTCGAGCAAGGGCAGGGCCCTTTGCTCGTCATGTGCCACGGCTTTCCGCATACCTGGTACAGCTGGCATCGCCAGATTGGCCCACTGGCCGAGGCCGGTTGGCGGGTGGTGGTGCCCGACATGCGTGGCATGGGTCAGACGGAAGGTCCGCAAGATGCCGAGGGGTACGATTGCGTTCAAACCGCAGGCGATCTGGCCGCACTGGTCGAACACCTCGGGGAAGAACAGGCGGTTTTCGCCGGGCTCGATTTCGGTATCTTCGCGATATATGACCTTGCGCATCTTCACCCCGAACGGGTGAGGGCGATTATCGCTCTGGAAAATCCGCACTATCCGGACCGCCCGGATGTGACCCCGCTGGAGGAAGCTGCCGAATGGGCGAAAGAGCACTTCGTTCACATTGAATATTTTCGCGAACCGGGTGTGGCCGATGCTGATCTCGCCGCTGCGCCACGCAGGTTTCTGACAGGCGTGTTCCATGCGTTGTCAGGTGATTTCCATTATCTGGATGTGTGGAAGCACCCTCCCGGAACGACATACATCGATGCTTTGCCTGAGGCGCCGCCATTTCCATGGACCTGGCTGTCAGAGCAGGAGATGGACGTGATCATCGCCGATTACGAACGCTCCGGCTTTACCGGAGGGCTCAATTGGTACCGGGCGATGGACATCCGCTGGCATCAGAGGAAACCATGGCGCGATCAGAAGACGCAGGCCCCATTTTACTTCATCGGTAGCGAGCAGGATGTGGATCTGGAAGCCTGGCATGGCGAAGATCCGCTGGCAGCGATTCACGATCATCATGCCGATGTCCGCCGCATCGAGATGCTGCCGAAAGCTGGTCACCTTATCCAGCTTGAAAGATCAGACGATGTTACCCGGCTGATGCGCGAATTTCTTACCGAATTGGCCTGAAGGTCTAGTTTTCAGCCAGTGAGCTGGCCTCCGCAGCGCAATCACGTTGCGGAGCAGCCAGATCTCCTGCGGCAATTTCTTCCTGGGCTGCTTTCAGATCCTGCTGAAAAGCCGGAACCGAATGCAATTTTGCCAGAGTGGCTGCCGCGACCATGCGGCCTTCTTCGACATCGGTCAGCCAATGGACATTGCAGACCCGGCGGCTGTCGCCAAAGGCGCGTCCTCGCGCAACCAGTTCAGTTGCACGCGCAGGTACCAGCTCAGCCATGATCAGGCCCCAGCCAAATCCGACCGCGCTATGGCCCGATGGATAGGAGCCGTCCTTGCGCAGATAGCTTTCGAATGATGGAGAACAGGTCGGATTGCCATTTTCCATGAAGGGGCGGGTGCGCTGATACTTCTTCTTGGCGCCCCCTGTCGCCATGCCAAGATCGACCATGGCACGGCGCAGCAGACGGCTGGTAGCCGGACTGCTCTGGGGATTGATGGCAAAGCCTGCCGCGCAGGAAAATGCTTCGGTCGCCTCCGGGGTGAACAGATCGGCATCGCTGGTGGCCAGTTTCCAGCGGGGAGAGTCATGAAGGGCAAGGCCGCGGCCGGATGCTTCTTCGTCCCGCGCGAGGGCCGCCGAATTCTCAGCAGGTGGAGGGGGGAGCAGGGCAATACTGTCGGGCAGCGCCGTGGGATCAAGATAGCCCGATGGAATACGCGCTCCGTTGGCGAGGAACTTTTCGATTTCCGCTGCCGCATTGTCGGTGGGCTGTCCTGCCCAGACGGCGGCACTGCCCAACGCAAGCAACCCGGCGAACCACACTGCCTTCATCAGAAACCCCTCCTACACTGTTCCGATTATGGCGTCGGAACGAAGCTGTCTTATACAAACCTATCTTGTCGACGCAGTAAACTGGCTGCGGGATTTATGCTCGTGCCATCGCGCGGGCTGCCCGCCGCCCGGAATAGATGCAGTCGGCGTAAGACAGCCCACTGACATAGAGATTGGAACAAAGCCCCACTGCGTTGCGTCCAGCGGCGTAAAGGCCGGGCACCGTTCCGCCGGCCTCGCCTTGTACTGCGCCGGTTGCTTCGTCCACCATAAGGCCACCGACCGTCATGCAGGCGATGGGGAACATTCGCGCATCGACGGAGGCGTCGATGGCGTAATAGGGGCCCTCTTGCAGCGGTATCATTTCTTCCGGGGTCTTGTGGAAGGCATCCGGTTCATCGCCGCGCGCCGCGCGATTGTAGGCCTGGATCGTCGCGTCGAAGCGCGCGGGATCGAAGCCCATCTTGCGAGCCAATTCGGCGGGAGTCTTGCCGCGAGTGGCGGCAAACAGACAGTTGACCAGAGTAATGTCGCGCTGAAATCCGAGTACTCCGTGCCCGAAAGCATCGCCCAGGGACTTCTTGAACAGTTTGCGGTCAAGGATGATGTAGCCGCGCCCTTCGTGGCGTTCGACCATCTCGTCGCCGATCCGAGCGCCGTACCAAGTTTCATTGACGAACCGTTCGCCCTTGCCATCCACCAGCATTGCCTGCCCCCATGCCTTTGGCGGTGAAAGGAAGCGCCAGGCGGAAACCCGGCTCATCAAGGCTGTCTTGCCGCCAGCGGTAACGCCCAGCATGATCCCGCTGCCATTGTCACCCAGCGTCCCGTTCGGCAGGCCGGGCGCGTATTCGGGCGCGAAATGCTTCACCATCGGCGGATTGCAGATGAAGCCGCCAGCGCTGAGTACCAAGCCTCGCTTCGCACGGATCCACGTACTTTGGCGCTGGCGCCCTTCGAGTGCCCGGGCCTTGGCCAGATAGCGATACCCGATCGCAATAGTCACGCGTGATCCGGGAAAAGTTCCCGGCAACATTGATATCCAGGAATTGGCCTTGGCAATATATTTGGAATGTTTGGCACGTAATGCTGGATCGGAAAAGCGTTCGACGCGTACGCCGATGACCCGCCCGGTACTGTCCAGAGCAAGCTGCCGGGCCTCCGTACCGGAATGGAATACCATGCCTTTGGCCAATGCTGCTTCGCGCAGGGGATTATACATCCCGGCCCCCACGCCCCACGGCTTGTTGCCATTGCGGAAATGGACGCGATGGCCACGTGCAGCCGGTGCAGTCTCGTCGCGGTAAGGTGCGCTCAGGCTGCTGTCGGGGTGATAGAGGAACTTGTCGATTGGGGGGTACGATGTCTTTTCGGGATGATAGCTTGCCTGGAAGGGAGCACCGTGAGCGCGCAACCAGTCGAGCGTGGCCGGGCTTGTCTCGCAGAAATCACGCAACGTTTCGTCGGATACAATATCGCCGGTCTCGTTCTTGAGATAGGCGTACATCCGTTCCGGATCGTCATCCACACCGGCTTCGCGCTGAATCGATGTGCCGCCACCGGCATAATAGACTCCGCCGTTGGCAGCAGAAGATCCGCCGCCGTCATACTGATCGACGGCAACAACGCTTAGCCCGTCTTCGAGGCCCTGAAGCGCAGCGGCAATGCCTGCGCCACCCAGACCCACAATGACCATGTCGGCGGTTTCGTCCCAGGCATGGGTATCGGGATCTTCGAGGCGCAGAGGGGCATCGATCGCAAGCCCCCAGTCGTTAATAGCCTCGCCCGGATTTGGCACGGGCGGGGCTGGCTTCTTATGCGGATCATACGTGAGGGCCGCGTATGCTGTACCTTCTGACATGCCTTCATCTCCCCATATCGATCATTCTTGTGATAGTTGCGTTTTGGCAACGCAACTGCGTAATCGACACCTGATTTGGTAACGATAATGGTAGTTCTTATTGCAAAGCAAGGCCGAAATCTGCATCAGAGCGCCATAAAACTTGCGCGTGTGGCAAGTGTGCAATTCTCAGAGGAGGGATGTCATGAAAAAGCTTCTGGCTACTACGGCACTGTGCGGGTCCTGCATTTTTGCGGCGATGCCTGGTGTTGCTCTCGCCCAGACCAATAACACGACCAATACCAGCCCGGGTATCGGAGAAATTGTCGTTACCGCGCAGAAGCGCGCGGAAAACATTCAGGACGTGCCAATCGCAATTTCTGCGGTGTCTGGCGACTATCTTGAATCGCGTGGCATCACCTCAATTGATAGCCTCGGCGCGATTGCACCTAACGTGAAGATTGAGCGTGCGCCGTCCAACAAGACGATCTCGCAGATCTCGATCCGGGGCTCGGTCACGATCAATCCCGCTATCACCTGGGAACCTGCTGTCGGCCTTTATCTCGACGGGGTCTATATCGCGAAGGCGCAAGGGTCGATTTTCGATATTGCTGATCTTGAACGCGTGGAAGTGTTGCGTGGCCCACAAGGCACTCTCTATGGTCGCAATGCGTTGGCGGGTGCTGTGAACCTCGTCGTCAAGAAGCCGAGTGGAGAACTCGGTGGTTCGGCTGAGGTCAGCTACGGTAATTTCGATGCATGGAAGGGCAAGGCGATCCTCGACCTTCCGTCATTCGGTATATTCTCTGTCAAGCTTTCCGGTCAGATCCAGAAGCGCGATGGTTTCATCAAGCTCACGGATAATCCCTATCCCGAATATGGGGCGCTGGCCTCGACACCGTTGGAGGGGCGGACCAACGACATCGACAGCAAGAGTGGGATGATCCAGGTTCGTGCAGAGCCATCAGACACTGTGACGCTCGATTACACTTTCGACTATTCCAAGTTCAATCAACGTCCTGATTATGCCCAGCTGGTGAGTGTCGATCAGGACTTTTACGGTGTTCCGCTCTCCCTTTACGCCAACTCCAAGCGTCAATCGACAGCGAGCCTGGATGCTTCGCCGCTTTATGAACGCTCGCGGTCCTATGGCCATGCGCTGACCGCTGCAGTCGATGTGGGTGATGTCACTATCAAGTCGATTACGGCCTACCGCAACCTCAAGTGGAACGACCGTCTCGATCTCGACGGCTCTCCTTTCGATATCGCCTACACGGGCCGTGACACCAAGTTCCATTCGTTCAGCCAAGAACTGCAGGCAACCGGAACGGCGTGGAATGATCGCGTCAATTTTGTCGCCGGTCTTTTCTACTACAAGGAAAAGGGTGAGACGAAAGGACCGCAGCGCTTCTTTGGTGCCTATGGGCCGGGTAACGACGCAGTATATCAGTCCGACTATGGTTCGCACACGCGCGCATGGGCAATTTATGCTCAGGCGGATATTAAGTTGGCCGATCCGCTCAAGCTGACACTCGGTGGCCGGTATACCGAGGAAAAGAAAGATATCATGCGGTATCTGGCGACGGGGACGAGTGGTTCTCCGCTGGTTGTGGCCGCAGATGTTGCCTATGGCGACGTTCCGGATGCAAAATACAAGAATTTCAGCCCTGCGGTGACGTTATCCTATGAAGCGAACCGCAATTTCAACTTCTACGCGCGTTGGGCACGTGGTTTCAAATCAGGCGGGTTCAACGGCGAAACGGGCACATTCGGAGCTCCGACTGCTCAGTGTGCGACCCCTCTTGTCGAGCTGTGCGCGCCCTATCGTCCGGAAAAGGTCGACAGTTACGAAATCGGTGCCAAGACCCGTCTTTTCGATGGCAAGGTGATTTTCAATGTTGCGGCGTTCTGGGATGAACACAAGGACATCCAGCTTTCGGTGTTCACTGCCGATAACGCTGCGTCGTCGGTCGTCCGCAATGCTGCCAAGGCTCGCATCCGCGGCATCGAAGTGGAAACCGTCATCCGCCCGGTTGACGCGCTGACCATCAACGGTTCGTTCGCCTACCTCGATGCCAAGTACAAGAGCTTCATTGAGGCTGTGAATGGCGTCGACACGGATGTTTCCAAGAACCGCGCTTTCCCGCACACGCCGCATTACACGGCATCCTTGGGTGCGGACTTGCGCGTTGCTGAAGGGAATTGGGGCAAGCTCAACCTTAACGGGGACCTGAGCTATGTGTCGAAGTATTTCACCTATCCCTATGCACTTGATCCCAACGAGTACGTGGGCCAGCAGGATGCATACGACACGCAATCCAAGGGACGCACGATCGTCAACCTTCGCGCCAATGTAACCGAAATTCCGCTCGGTAACATCAGCGGAGAGGTTTCTTTCTGGGTCCGTAATCTCACCAAGGAAGATGATGCGACCAACTTCATCGACTTCGGTGCAGGCTTTAACGGTTTGACTGTTGGTTACTTTCCGGATCCGCGTACTTACGGCATGACCGTCGGCGTGAAATTCTAGTTAGTGTGTTAGCGGGATGGGGGAAGCCCCGTCCCGCTTACCTATTGCTAGAAAAAGATTGGAGAGGGTGGTGGAATTCGACGGCAAGAAGGTCCTGATAACGGGGGCTGCTTCGGGTATCGGGCGGGCGACTGCCATTCATTTTGCAGCGGCGGGGGCACAAGTCACTATTGGTGACATCAACGCGGCTGGGCTTGAAGAGACAGCTGGAATGATGGCCGCCAGTCCGAATGTCGTTCCTTACGATGCCAGCGATTTTGATTCATGCCGGGCATTGGTGGCGGCTGCTGCAACAGACGGGCTGGATGTGCTGTGCAACATTTCAGGGATGATGAAATGGGGGCCGTCGCTCGATTTTTCGGTGGAGGATTTCGAGCAGGTGATGAAGGTCAATACGACCAGCATCTTCGTCCTCTGCCAGGCTGCATTGCCTCATCTGATCGAAAGCAAGGGTAACATAGTCAACACCGCCTCCGCGGCTGCTTTGCAAGGTATCGCTTATACGATTGCCTATTCCGCGTCGAAGCATGCGGTTGCCGCGATCACCAAAGGGCTGGCCATTGAATTTGCCGCCAAGGGTGTGCGCATCAATGCGATTTGCCCGGGCCATGTGGACACACCGCTGGCGGCGACGCCACCACCCCAAAACGATGATGTCGATTGGTCTTTGGTAATGCGCAATTCGCCCAAGCTGCTTGATGGGATGTGCGATCCTGCCGATGTGGCCGAAATGTTTGCCTTCCTGGCAAGCGACAGGGCCAGGAAAGTTACCGGAGCTCTCTTCTCCATCGATGGCGGTCAAGTGGCGGGATAGCGAACAGGCCAGGCGGCTGACCTGCACGTGCCGATCAATGACAGGTGCAATTTTCGCCTGTCTATAACGGCTGGGCAGGTAACTCATCGAAAATGACAGATCTGAAGCTGGGGTCTGCTATTTCCCGGATGTTGGATACGAAGGAGCCCGCGCTGTCCTGAAGGATGGCGCGGGCTCCTTGTAATTTGCGATACTCAAAGCACCTCTTCCCTCCACGCGAAAGGGAAGGGGGGAATTCATTTACATCTCCACGACGGAAAGGACGTGTTGGTCATAGCCGGGGAAAACGTAGTCGAGTTCGATCACCATGGCGTCGCCCAGTTGTCCTGCCTTGAGCAAGTCTGTTTCGACGAAAGCCTGCACCCCGTTGCTGCCATAGGCGAAGCGGGTGACATCGCCATAAAGAGGGGAGGCATCAAGCCGGGCGTCGATTTCCGGATTGCCTTTGCGTGCGCGGTTAAGCCCGATCTTGATCCGGCCCTTGAGATCAGGGTCGTTTTCCGCGCGATCTTTGAGATCCAGAATGATGCGTTCAAGGTCTTCCAGCGAATTCAGCAGGAAGCCGAAGTGGAAACTCGCCTCGAAATCGTTGTCCATCATCTGCCGCATACCCTTTACGGCTTCGTGTTCGTCGCTGGTGCCAACGCGCAACGCCTCATGGATGGTTTCGATCAGCTTCAACTGTGGTTCGGGCAAGGCGGAAAGGTACATAATCCCGTCGCCACGCGCGAAATGCTGGTCATCGACGACGAAGCGGTAAAAGTTGCCGTTGGGGAAGGGCAGCACCTGCGTTTCCACCAAGCCCAGAAGGGCCAGCAATTTTGCGGCCTTCGGACCATCTTCGGCATTGCCGTAATGCAGGGCCAGATGGCCCATGCTGCGGCCGGGGGTTTCCTTGGCTGCGGTTGCCATAACAATGCACCTCTCTCTTGTTTCGGGAAGGCTTGATATTGGTTCAGCACCTTTGCATCGGTGCTCAAACATGCGAATTATGAATAGCAGCCGGCCATGGTGGCGGCAAGTTGTAAGCTGCCACTTACCAAGGATTTCTCACGATAATTCGTGCAATTGAATGCCCGATTCCAGAGACGTGATCGGCGTTACTGGACCGAGCGTGTCACCCTGCGCCTTTGCCGCCATTCTCTGCCATCAGCCGTTCCCGTTCCCGGGCGATCTCGCCACTGATGCGCACGGCGATGGCCTTGGCTTTGACTCTCGGGCGATCAGCTTCCACCTTGCTTAACGGTTCGGCTGGGATGAGGTCGGTCAAGGATTCGCGGGCCAGTCGCTGATATTCGCCCATACCGTCATTTTTCCACGTCACCTGATGAGGTTCGAACGTTCGCACGATCTTGGCGGGGTTACCCGCGACAAGACTGCGTGGTGGGATGACCATGTCCGATTTGACGAGTGATAAAGCCGCGACCAGACACTCATCCCCCACTATCGCATTATCCAGAACGACAGCGTTCATTCCTACCAAAGCGTTTTCACCGATTTCGCAACCGTGGATGATTGCGCCGTGAGCGATAGTCGCGCCGCGCCGGATTATTGTGTCGCGCAAGGAAGAGACATGGACCGTGGTCGAGTCCTGAATGCTTGTATCGCCTTCCACCACAATTCGCCCGAAATCTCCCCGGAGGGATGCGCCTGGAGCAATGAAGCAGCCTGGGCCAACAATGACATCGCCAATCAGCGAAGCAAGAGGGTGAACATAGCTGGTCGGATCGACCACAGGAACGATCCCCTGAAAAGCATAACAAGGCATGGCGGGAGTTCTCCTGTCTGGATGTAATGATGCCGGCGAAGACTGGCCGGGCAGTCTGTCAGTCGAGCGACCGATGCATTGATTGGTCCGGCAAGGCAAGTGCTATGGACCGCCGCGGAATTGCTGCCGTTACATTATGGCAACTGGCTGTAACTTCCGATAGGGGCAGCGCTGTTATGCTGTCACTTTCACTCGATCATATCACCGCTGTTGACACCACCCCCGTCCAGCTTGCCGAAGCCGCTCATGCAGCAGAATGCCGCGGCATTTGCCTGTTCATGGAACCGATGGAAGTTCTGCCGCATTTGCCGCAGTTCGACATTTATGGCGATTTGGGACAGCGAAGGGAATTCGGCCAGCGAATGAAGGATCTCGGCATTGCGCTGGATCTGGCTTACCCCTTCACGCTTGCGGGCCGCACCGAGGTGGATGGCTTCAAGCGGGCGATGGAATGTGCGGCCGAACTGGATGCGCAACTGCTCAATGCCCTGATGTATGACCGCAATCCGGAACGGAAGCTTGATACATTCGGACAGTTTTGTGATCTTGCCCGAAGCTTCGGGCTAAGGGTCGGCGTGGAATTCTACCCTGTATCGCAGGTCAGGTCGCTGGCCGAGGCACTGGAACTGGTGCAGCAGATTGGCCGTCCGGGCGAAGTTGGTATCAATGCCGACTTGCTGCACCTGATGAGGTCGGGAGGGACCATTGAAGAACTGGCAGCGGCTCCTGAAGGTTACATCCTCTATGGTCAGTTGTGCGACGGTGCGGAAAGTTGCCCGGAAGATAAACGCGATTACGAGGCATCGTCCGAACGCCTTCTGGCGGGGGAAGGGGTATTCGATCTGAAGGGCTTTGCTGAGGCCTTGCCCGAGGGATGTCCGATGAGTGTCGAACTGCCACGCAATGCGGCGCTGGAGGCAGGTGTTCCGGTGTCTGAACGTGTGCGTCTGGCAATCGAAAGTGTCCGTCAGGCACTGGAAGCCTGACTTTATCAAGCGACTGTCCGATTGGAAGCCCAACTGCTGCAACGGCTTTTCGCGCAGCATTTGAGCCGCAGGCAAGGCGTATGCCCAGAGTTACCCGTAAAAGGTGAAGCCCGGCCGTTTCGCCGGGCTTCCTATGTGTCTTAGCTTTCGGCAGCGAAGAAGGCTTCGGCGCGGGCCTTCAGGGCCAGCGCGCTGTGATCGAAAGCCCTCTTGACCCATGGGCCTGCGAAACGGAAAACGTGAATGCCTGTTTCACCGAGGAAGGCATCGGTCGAATAATAGCGGCAGGAATCCGGACCGGTCGGCGTAATGACCTGATCACGCCGTGCGGGGTACGGCCATTCGGGAGTATATTTCATCTCCCATGAGATCATCCGTTCCGGCTCCAGTGCGCAAATGTATTCGCAGTTCGGCACCGTCGGCCCAGGCGCTGCATAGTTTATCAGCGTCATATCAACAGCCGAGCCCATCTTGAGCTCGGATACCGCGCGAATGCAGAACGGGTTCCATTCGTTATAGCGCGGCATATCGCACAGGATATCCCACACGATCCGGGCAGGGGCAGCTATGTCCACTGTCGCACTTTCGGTCACCGCATTGGGATCGAAACCATTGACGGGATCTTCGGCCAGGGTCTTGGACTGTTTCATCCAGTCGAGCATTTCCATCAGGTAATCTCCTCTAAGGCGCTATGTAGTCGCCGCCATTGACGTCGAGCGAAGCGCCTGTGATCTCGCTCGCATAATCGGACAGCAGAAAATAAACGGCTTTCGCGCAATCCGCGTCCACGGGAATATGCCCGATCGGAATTTCCGAGGCACGTTGTTTGCGAAGGGCTTCGCCGTCTTTACCCATTGAGGCGAAGAAACTGTCGAGGGGAACGCCATCGAGCCAGCCCATCAGGGCTGTATTGACCCGGATTCCTGTGCCCGCGAGTTCGCTGGCAAGTTGGCGCGTCATCTGGTTGAGGGCAGACTTACCCATGGCGTAACCGCCTTCACCCTGACTGGGCCGGCGAGTGGCGAGTGTCGAAATGTTGACGATCGCTCCTGCCCCTTGTTTCTTCATCGTCGGGATGACGCATTGTGCCATGCGCAATCCGCCCAGGGCAATGACGTCCATCACTTTGGCCAATCGCCCCATGTCGGCTTCGTGGAGGGGACCCCAGGGCGGATGATAGTAGGCGGAATTGACGAGACCATCGATCCGCCCCCATTTTGCCAGGGCCTGGTCGGCAAGGTTGCGGCACTGGTCCATGGCGGACACGTCGCAGGGTATGGCAATCGCTTCGCCTCCCTGATCTTCGATATCGTTCCGGATGGCATTGATTGCATCGACCGAGCGTGCGGAGATGACGACTTTCGCCCCTTCGCGCGCCGCGCCCCGGCACATGGCTTGTCCCATTCCAGGGCCGGTGCCGGTAATGATAACAACCTTGTCCTTCAGCAGCACTTATCGTCTCTCCCCGTGCGCATATCCGGCTCTCCGCTCTATCCCGCGGCGGCCTTTCTCCCTGCCTGACGCCCAAAGAATGTGCAGTCGGCAAGGCTCATCCCGGAGCTGTATCCATGTCCCCAGGCAGGCAGCCCGGATGTACAACGGCCTGCTGCGAAAAGGCCTGCAACTGGCGCGCCGGTCCGGTCGAGTACCTCGCCGTCCGTTGAAGTCCGGAGACCACCCAGTGTGAAGAAACTGAAATAGGAGTGTTCAAAATTGAGTTCCAGCGCCACGAACGGTCCCTGGTCCAACGGCGTCAGAATCGGGGTGCGTTTGCCGAACAGGGGATCGTTCCCCTCGCGTGCATGACGATTGTAGAATTCCATCGTTTTGCTGAGTGTGCCTTCGGGCATCTCCAGCTCACGTTCCACTTCTTCCCAGGTTTCCCCGGTTCCGGCGATAGAGATTCCTGCCAGTTCAAGCGGCTGATCGAAATGCGCGACGTCGAGCAGCAGGAATACGCGGCGACCAAGTTGATCCACGGCGAAGCGGCTTACGCGGCCGTGATAACAATCCTCGTTGATGAAGCGTTGGCCCGTTTCATTGACGAACACGCCGTAGGCTTGCGGTTCCGGCATGGTCCACGGACAGGTCGTAAACCACTGTTCCATGTGGATCGCATCGCCGCCTGCGCCAACGCCGAGTTCTATCCCGACGCCGTCGTCCTTGTCGCCGATCGGGTTCTTGATCTTGAAAGTGTCGGGGCAATAACGGTGGCGCATGTCTTCGTTCATGACAAAGCCGCCAGTTGCAAGAACCACTCCCTTGCTGGCCTTTATGAACCGGTTCTGATTGTCGATCCGCATGATAACGCCGCAGATCCGTTCTTCATCACGGATCAACGCCACAGCCCGTGCATCGACCACTACCTGAACGCCCAGATCGCGAGCTTTCTGTTCCAGAATATCGACCAGCGGCCGCCCGCCGCCCCATCCCATGTGCTGGATCACATGGCCGCGGGGCGCAGGCTTGGCGATTTCGCAGAATGGGTAGGCCTGTTCGCTACCGGAAAAGATCAATGTGGAATCGTCGGTCGGTTCGATGTGCTTGCCGGCCAGGTAGTTGCCTCGATAGGGAACGCCTTGCGCTTTGAGCCAATCGTAGTGATTGAGCGCTTCGCGAGCATAGAGTTCACACTTGGCGTGATCGGCATAGGGGCCGCCTGCGGCCTTGAGATAGGCTTCGAAGTCTTCGGTGGAATCCTCGAAACCGGCCGCCCGTTGCGCATCGGTGCCACCATTGCCGCCGATGTAGATTTCACCACCCGAGAGGGCGGATGCCCCGCCGCTGCCCGAATTGCGTTCGCACAGCATGACTTTCGCTCCGGACGCTGCGGCTTCGACCGCGGCACAGGCTCCGGCAGCGCCGAACCCGACTACCGCGACATCGGTTTCGAAATCCCACTGCGACACTTCTGCGGCGGGGTAGGGCTTGTGCAGGGAAACCTCGGTCATTCAATCCTCTTTCGTCTCCCTGCCGGCCTGGAAGGGATGGGGTAATGTCATTGCTGATCCTTGGGCGACAGTTCAGCCGGGTTCCGGCCTCTGTCCGCCGCATAACACGTCGGTTATCGCTTCGGTGTCGCAGTATTCCTTCCAGGACACGATTTTTCCGTCCCGAAGCCGGGCAAGAAAGTGATACTGGTTGCGATATTCGCGGCCTGAAACGTGCATTCCTTGCGAAGACGCTTCCACCGCGACTCTGTCATCCTGTGCTGTGATAGCGTGGACGGTAAAACGGATTCCGTTGGGAAAGGCTTCGAAAATCCGGCCTGCCGCGGCGGAGATTGCGGCCTTGTCGAAGGTTCCGGAAATCAATGTGCTGCCCATCGTTGTCAATGTGCCGTCGGGCGCATAGGAATCGATAATCGCAGGAACATCGGCGGCGTTGGTCGCTGCGAGGAAACGTTCGACAGCGGCGATGTTTTCTTCGATGCTCATTTCGCACCTCTCCCTGATTGGCTTTCAGGCGGCAGGCCGCCCTTCGTTATGAAGGTGTCCGCCCGCCGCAAGATTTCCGCGTCCTTACTGCGATTCTTTTTCTTTGATCATATCGAGTGCGAC